>NZ_JACIAO010000001.1:0-1199915 GCF_014194045.1 Rhizobium sp. BK456 | reverse complement strand
ACCGGAATATGGTGGAAGGGGATGTCGTGGTTGACCACGACCTTCTGGTAGTCGAAATGGTTGGAGACGACGCCGACGATGTCGATCGGCAGCGCGCCGATCTTCCAGCGGTAGAGCAGGTCATTGAGACAATGGCCGAAGCGCGACACCATCAACAGCACCTTCATGCGGCTTTCGCTGTCGTGGAATTCGTATTCCATCGAAAAGGGCGCGGCGACGGCGGCAAAATCGGCGCCGATCTCTGAGCCGGAAAGACCTTCTTCGGAGATGAAGGAGACGCGCATGAAGAACTTGCCGGTATCGAGATCGTCGAACTGCGAGCTGTCGATGATGTTGCAGCCCTTCTCCGCCAGATAGCTCGAAATCGCCGCAACGATGCCGCGCGTCGACTTGCAGGATACCGTCAATACATAGCTTTTCATGTCTCTCCCTCTTCCCTCTTCAAGGCCGCGGCCGTGCTTAGATCAAAGCCTGGGCCGCGAACAGGCCGGTGCGCTTTCATTCATGCGACAAATTGCAAGATGACCCATCATGTTTGTGCAAGTACTCTCGCTTCCGGGTCTTTATGTCTCGCATGTCGTTATCGCAAAACCGCTGCACAGTTTTGCGCGACAGGCCTTAGCTTAGGAGAAGTTACGCAAAAAACTGTGCCGCCAGCGCCGTGGGCATGCGTATTCTCGCCTTCGATGGGCGAAGTTAGGCCGGCGGGCGGCTCGCCAGCGCCACTTTCCGCCGGGGTGTGGTGATTTCGTGGATGATGGCGCCACCGATCGACGAGAGCACCAGCGACAGGATCACGAAGAGCACCGGCTGCTGCAGGATGCCGATCGGCAGCCGGTCGGCAGCGACCCTCAGAAACGCCAGCGTGAAGGCGTGGGTGATATAGATGCTGTAGGAGCAGTCGCCGAGATAGTTCAGCCAGCCGATAAAAGGCAGCCTGGAAAAGTCGATCGAGACCGCCCCGTAGACGATGAAGATCGCCGGGATTCCCCAGGCGTAGAACCGGCTTTCTGGCCGCATCAGCGCCTCGTTAATAAAGAGGAACGCAAAGCCGATGGCCAGCGCCGCCCATGCCCAGCGGTTCGGCAGAAGCACCTTCTGCCGGTAGAGCCAGCCGAGCACGGTGCCGGCGAGAAACTCCAGGATGATCGGCTCGCCGTAGAAGCGGGTGGCCGTCGTTTCCGGCAGCAGCCGGCAGGCGATCAGGATGACGGCGAAGACGGCAAACATTGCCGGGATGCGGCGGATTTCCGAGAGCGGCAGCAGCAGCGCGAAGATGAGATAGAAGAACATCTCGTAATTCAGCGTCCAGCCCGGCACGACGACGGGGGTGATCGTGCTCGGATCGGCGGCATTGGCCCATGGCAGAAAAAACAGCGAGGCGATCAGATGCGGCAGGTCGAACACTGTCGATTTCAGCAATGATGGGGCCACCAGCGCCACGACAGCCGAAAACAGCGTTGCCAGCCAATAGAGCGGGACGATGCGTTTGATTCGCCGACGGGCGAAATCGATGGGGCTCATCGCCCGTTCGCTTGTCGTCAGCCACATCACAAAACCGCTGAGCACGAAGAAGATGTCGACGCCGGTCTCACCATAGAGGAAGGCAGTGGCGTCGAGCGCAGGATTGACCTTGGCAAGCTGCAAGATCGCGTGGAAATAGACGACCATCAGCGCCGCTACGGCGCGAAGATATTGAAGCTGGACAAGCATCGAGCATCTTGCTCCCCAGAGCATGATGCCGAAAAGTGTGGGCGGTTTTCGGACGACATCATGCTCTATTTCTTTGATTTAGAACAGGATTCAGATTTTAGGCCGATCCGGCCTTAAATCATCCTGTTCTAGGGCTCGCGCGGGCGCCGTGCCGCTGCGGTCAACTCTCTACATCCGCCGCACCATCCTGACGGATGCGCGGGCTGTCGTGGAAACGCATATATCCGACGACGAACCACAGGAGCCCGGCGATCTTCATCGAGAAAACGGCGGTTCCCCCGATCATCATATTCAGAAAAATGAAAAGAGAAAGTGAATGGGCGCAACGCCGCTGCGCCGCCGTGCGCCCGGCGGGAAAGAGGCAGACGAACAGCCATAGGGCGATAACGCCGAAGATCGTCGCCGCGTAGATCAGGTAGACATAGCCGCTGTCGGCGAATTCGGCGACCCGGTCGACCGAAAGCCCGAGGATGGCGAGCGGATCGAGCTCCATGATCTTCTTCATCGTCAGGTTGATACGGCCGGTGAAATTGTCGCCGGTCGCATTGGGTTTTAAGGTGTAGACGAGGAAACCGGCGGCGACGATCAGCGGCATCAGCGCCAGATTGAAATTCCTCGGGATCTTCGGAAAGACGAAATAGCCAACGATGCAGGCAAAACAGAAGATCAGCATCGTGCGGGTGTCGTTCGTCACCAGGATCAGCACCGCGGTGCTGACGAACAGCAGCCGGTCCCAGCGGCCTATTCTTTCCCACATGGAAATCAGATAGATCGCGATCACGCCGCAGAAATTGGCGAGCGACACCTGTTCGAGGAAGATCGACGACGAGCGGTGGTCGATGATGCCGAAGGAGAAACGCTCGGGAAAACCGAGCGCGTTCTGGAACAGGCCCGTCGTGTTGTAGCTCAGCGGCAGCAGCCCGCGGGTATTGGCGAAATAATCGGACGGATGCACGATGCTGACATAGAACGGCACGCTGACGATCTCGAAGATCAGGAAGATCATGACGGCAAGGCTTGCCCAGCGAAAGGCAAGCTTCATCGTCTTCTCGTTGCTCCAGCCACCAAGGCCGGAAAAGCAGAAGATGATCAGAACGTTGCGGAAATGATCGACGAACAGCATGCGGTTGAGCACGCTGACATAGATCGTCACGACAAGCGTGAACAGCAGGAACAGGAAAGCCGGCAGATCGGTCTCGTAGATACCCTTGTGCAGGATGTAGAGGATGGCGCTCGCCATGATCAGGCCTTCGCTGGCGGCGACATGCGTCAACGAGAGCGGCATGATGTTGTGGTTGATGAAGGCGAGAATGCCGTTGTAGAGCACCGACAGCAGTCCGAGCCAGAGCACGAGATAATCGGTCCGCGCCGCTTCGCTGGCTGCACTGCCGGCCATAGAGAAAGCTGCCTTCTGGTCGAGGACCGCCACCATCAATTCCCCGCTGGCTTGACGCTGGCGCAGGCGCCGGCTTTCGCTTTTGCCGAATTGGAGAGAAGCCGCATCTGCGGCCGCTCGGTGCCCTTTCGCGGCTGGACGTTGAACGGCTCGTCGGCCGGCCACCATTCGCCCGCGGCCCAATAAGACCAGCCAAGCCAGGCGTCGCCATTATCGGACATGGTGGAATAGATCTCGGTCAGCCCGCTCATGCAGTCCTTGTCGGCGGCGGCGCCGAACTCGCCGAGAAAGCCGCGCTTGTGGTTCGTCTTCAGCCAGGCGGTGACGCCGGCGATCGCTTCGACAGCGGCGGTGGCACCCTCGCAGGTCGGATGGGTTCCGGAGGAATCGACGTCGAGATACTGGTGAACCTCATAGGCGTAGAAGTCGAGCGGATCGCGCACGCCAAGCATCACCGTGCCATTGGCGCCGCCGATCACATCCTTCTCCCAGCTGTGAGCGCCGCTCCAGGCCGTACCCGGCACCAGGATGAGGTTGCGGGCGCCGACGGCGCGGATGCTACGAATCGCCGCATTGGCGGCATCGAGCCAGTCCGTCGCCTTGATATCGTGCGGCTCGTTCATCAGGCCGAAGAGCACGCCATCCCGATTGGCGAATTCGACCGCGAGCCTTGCCCAGAAGTCGGCGAAGGCCGCGTCGGTCGCCGGCGCCGTGCCGACCTGCGTCTTGTCGTAATAGCCGAAATTATGCGGGTCGAGCAGCACGGCCATGCCGTGCTTGCGGATCAGGCCGACCGTATCTTTGATCCGCTTGAGTTCGTCCTCGTCGAGCCGTCCGCCGAGCGCCGGCTGCAGCCGCTCCCAGCGAAAGGGCAGCCGGATGATCGAGATGCCCTTTTCGGCGAAATAGCCGATCGTGTCTTCGCTGGGATAGGTATAGTTCGTGCCGTAGACGCCGTCGCGGTCGCCATATTCGCCGCCGGAAAGATTGACGCCGCGATAGCAGGGTAGGTCGGCCGCGAGGGTCGGCGAGGGGACGAGAGCAACCGCAAGCAGCAGCGCCGTCAGATGTCGTCTCGTCCTCATGGCTGTCCTCGTAATCCAGGCAAATCGCAACATCGGCGTCGCTGAGATTATTTTAACGGTCCGTTAGCTAAGAATTTCTAAAGTCTGAGCACCTCGGCTTCAGTCTTTCACGCTGGGCAGGACACGAGTGCGCGTATGAACCAGTATGACAGGAACAGGGTAAGCCGGCTCCCTGGCTGGCGCAGTTATGAGTCGTCTCAGACTGCGCCGGAAGGCGTGCGCATGCGCAGTCCCGTGGTCCGTCCGGACGATTTTGTTCCGCCGGCGCCAGAACCCGCCCCTCCTGCCTTTGTGCCGCCGCCGGCAAGTGTTGCGCAAACGCGCCAATCCGAGCGCCCGGCGCCTCCGTCCCCGGCCACACCCCCGGCGCCGCCCCCGACGGCGCCTATGAAACAGCCGGTCGTGGACGCGGCGTCGAACGCGGCGCCCGCGGCTGCCGCACCGCTTCTCGACCTCCACTCCAGCGTCGCCGCGATCTGGAGCCGTCGGTTGGTCGTGCTTGGTCTTGCCCTTCTCGGCGCCGTTGCCGGCGGGGTGGTGGCGCCCACCATTGGGCAGAAATTCACCGCCGTCAGCAGCCTTTATTTCGATCCGCGCCAGATCGGCCTTGCCGATGCGGGCGGGCAATCTTCGGGGCCTTCGCCGGAAATGATCTCGACGTTGATCGACAGCCAAGTGCAGATCCTGACATCCGGCAATGTGCTGCGCCGCGTCGTCGAGACCATGAAGCTCGACCAGGATCCGGAATTCACCGGCGGCCGCACCGATGGCGCCGCCGTGATCGGCACCCTGCAGAAGGCATTGGTCATTACCCGCCAGGCCAGCACCTATGTCGTCTCGCTCGCCGCGACAACCAATGATCCAGAGAAATCGGCAAGGCTTGCCAACCAGGTCGTCACCTCCTTCACCGAGGAAGAAAACAGCGCTTCGAACGGCATCTACGAAAACACCTCCTCGACGCTGGACGGACGTCTCGACGATTTGCGCCAGAAGGTGCTGGAGGCCGAGCAGGCTGTCGAAACCTTCCGCGCCGACAACGACATGGCCGCGACCGAGGGCAATCTGATTTCCGATCAACGGCTCGTCTCGCTGAACACGATGCTGGTGACGGCGCAGGAAAAAACCATCCAGGCCAAGGCCCGCGCCGATGCCGTCGCCAATCTCCGCGTCGAGGATATCGTCGCCGGCAACCAGGCGGAGGGTGGTGTCACCTCGCCGCTCGTCAGCCTGCGGCAGCAATATGCCACCCAAGCCGCCGCCGTCGGCAGCCTCGAAAGCCAGATGGGCACGCGTCATCCGCGCCTGCAGGCGGCCCGCTCCTCGCTGCAGAGCATATCAGGCGAAATCAAGGGCGAATTGCAGCGGCTCGCCACGTCGGCAAGAGGCGAATACGAGCAGGCGAAGGCCGCCGAGGACAGCATCGCCAAGGAGCTTGCCGTCCAGAAGGCGCTGCAGGCGAGTACCTCGGACAAGCAGGTGGAGTTGAACGAATTGCAGCGCAAGGCGACGGCGGCGCGCGATATCTACGAGACGGTGCTGAAGCGCTCCAGCCAGACGAGCGAGGAGCAGAACCTCAACCAGAGTAACATTCGCGTCATCTCGCCGGCCGAGCCGCCTGTGAAGGCCGACGGCCCGGGAAAGAAGATCCTGCTCGTCGCCGGCATCATCGGCGGTCTTCTTGCCGGTTTCGTCGTCGGCGCCGGTTTTGCGATCCTCGCCGGCCTTTTCAGCCACCCTGTCATCAGAAGTTATTTCAGCAAGTCACCCGCGACCGCCGCTTGATGACGGTCGGCGGTTTCCCTACATCCTGTGAGTGCCCTATTGCCGGCAGGAGAATTCCCATGCGGCCTATGATGATGCTTCTGATGTCGCTCGTTGCCGTGTCCAGCCTTGCCCCTGCGTCCGCCTTTGCCGTCGACTGGACGAAATCCCTCGATTCCGGCGTTCAGCCCCTCTACCCCTACAAGGGCCTGCCCGGCGTCAAGGCGCAGCCGGACAAGAAGGAGGAGGAATCGTATAATTGCCGCACCGAAACCGTCCAGATCCGCCGCCGCTACGACGAGATCTTCCGCTCCGGCGGTATGCCGACGCTGATGTATGTCTGCGAACGCGACGGCTTCATCTCGATGGACGACAAGGTGCCGCTGCGCGGCCGCTATCAGCCGGTGCGGTAGGCACTTCAGCCGGTCGGCAAAGCCGCCGGATGTACCTGTCGGAAATATTCTCTCGGAAGCTCCATCCTCAGATAGTCGAAGCCGGCATTGGCGTCCGGTCGATCGACGAGCGAATATTTGACTGTGCCCTCTTTCTCGGTGCGCCGCAGCGGCAGGCTTTCGGCCACTGCAAAGCCCAGCCGCCTGTAGAGGCCGATCGCTTTTTCATTGTGGGAGAAGACGTGCAGTTCGGCCGTTTCGGCCCCAAGTCCTGAGAACATCCACTCCAGCATTGTCATGCCGCAATGGAACATCAGGTTGCGGACGTCGCTCGCCCTGCCGCGGATGACGTTGTCGAATTCGGCGGCGCCTAGCCGGATGTTGCAGAGGCCGAAGTTGCCGAGCCGGTTTCCGCCGTGATCGCAAATGACAAACAGGATTCGGTCGGCGGCTGGCAGTGAGATGGTTTCGAGCCAACGCCGCGTGCGTTCTTCGGTGGCACGGAACTGAGTGAGGAAAAACGGCATCGACTGGTTGCGCCACGTCGTCAGGTCGTCGACCAGGCCGCGCTCGTCGAGCATCGACCTGTCGATGCATTGCAGGTCGCCCACATGCATGCCGCTATCGTCCCTGATCGGGAGTCGGAGCCGTCCGGCCGGATCCGCATTGTCCTTGAGGCTGACGATATCGACCTGCGTCATGAACGACGATCCCTGATTGTCCGCTTACGCCTTGCGGCAGACGCAGTAGCCGCCCGGCGAAGAAGACAGCACAAGCTTGCCGTTCAGAACCGGATCGACTTCGAAACGGTCGGTTTCCGTCAGATAGTCGGTAACGGCCTTCAGTGGCTCATTGCCGCGCAGCCAGACCTTGGAGCGTTTTGTGAAAGCCTGTTCTTCGGTCAGATGGCCGATGAGCGTATCGGCGACGACGAGATAGCAGCCTTCCGTTACCAGCGCACCGTAGGCGCGGCACTCGGCCAGAACGTGCTCGTAGGAATGGTCGCTGTCGAGCACCACCATCACCCGGGCACCCGGCGGAATCTCGGCTTTCACGGCGGCAAGCACGTCGTCGTCGACGGAACCGCCCTGGATCATCTTGATTCGGCTCGACATGGGATGGGATTCGATCGACTCGCGATTATGGGCGCGGATGTCGATGTCGACGCCGACAACTTTGGCCTCGTCGTTGCCCATGGCGGCGAGGATCGACGCCATGAAGATCAGCGAGCCGCCGCGCGCGATGCCTGTCTCGATGATGACATCGGGCTTGGTCGCCCAGATGACTTCCTGGGTTGCCAGGATATCGACTGGAAGCTGTATGATCGGCACGCCCATCCATGACCACAGATAGAAGTAGTCGAATTTGTCGAGCCCGATCAGCGTATTCAGCGATTGCTGGAAACTTGCCTCGTCCTTGCCGAGCGCAAGTGACATTTCCCGCTTGTGGGCTTCGAATTCGAGACGATCGTCCTTCGTGGTCATGACTGTTCTTTGTCCTTCGCTGTAGGGCTGTCTTAGATCGACTGCCGCAATGCTGTATTGTTGTGGTAGATCCGCCCGGCCGCCACATCGAGCAACGTTGCCGCCACCCGGTCGATATCGGCTTCGCTCATGTCGTGATAGCTGGGCAGGTTGATCGCGCGGCCCGGAATGCTCCAGGCGTTCACGTTCTGTGGCCGATCCTCGAACATGTCGAGGCTGGACAGGGGATGGAAGAAGACGCGCGCGTCGATATTGGCGATCTCGAAGGCCTGCTGCATCATCTCGCGGGTGGTACCCGTCGACGGATGAAAGACCGCGGTCGGCATCCAAGCGCCATTGATCGTGCCGCTGTATTCCGGGTTCATCGAGATGCCGGGCAGGGCGGAAAGCCGCACCATGTAGGCTGCAAGGATCTCCCGCTTGCGGGCGACGAGTTCTTCGATGCGTTCCAGCTGTGCGCAGCCGATGGCCGCCTGAATGTTGGACATTTTGTACTTGAAGCCGATCGCGTCGGGCCAGAATTGCTTGGTCTGGCCGCGAGCCCGGCCGTGGTTGCTGAGCGTCAGCACCCGCTCGTAAAGCGCGGTGTCGCTGGTGACGAACATGCCGCCTTCGCCCGTCGTCAACGTCTTCGTACCGTGGAAAGAGAAGGTACCGAAGGCGCCCATCGAGCCGGCACGACGGCCATTCCAGACGGAGCCGATGGCTTCCGCCGCATCCTCGATCACCGGGATGCCGGTGCGCTTGCCGATGTCGAGCAGCGCATCCATGTCGCAAAGATTGCCATAGATATGGGTCGCGATGATCGCCTTGGTCTTCGGAGTGATGTGTCGCTCGACCTCGCGAGGATCGATGCACCAGGAATCCGGCAGTACATCGACGAAGACTGGCTTGGCGCCGAGATGGACAACAGGTGAAACTGTGGCGACCCAATTGGTGTCGGCAAGGATGACTTCGTCGCCTTCGCCGACGCCGAGCGCGGCCAGGCCCATGTGCATGGCGCCGGTGCAGCTCGATGTCGCGATGGCAAAGTCGCTGCCGAGATAGGTCTTGAAGTCGCGTTCGAAGCGATTGATGTAGTCGTAGCAGCGTGCGCCCCAGCCGGTCGCTGCCGCATCCGTGGCATAATCGGTTTCAAGCTGGGTGATGGAAGGCTTGGTGTAGAAGATCCTGTTTGTCATGCCGCTAATTTCTGTTGAATTGAAATCAAGACGCAGGCGCCCGTCACGACGCTAGTTTTTGAAACTGGTGCGAGGCTCACATGATGATGTGCCGGGCAAGATCGTGCTCGTGGAACACCAGATTGGGCAGATAGCCGAGTGCTACGAAATATTCCCGGTCTCTGTCGACGTTCACGAAGACGGCGGTGCTATCGAGCGCACTGTCGCTGAGTTCTGTCGTCACCCTTACCTTTTCGCGTAGGCCGAGTTCGCGCATCAGCTCTTCGAGCGCCGCGATTTCCGTAAAGCCGGCGAGAAGCAGCGTATCGATGCCGATCGCCGAATTCACTTCGCTCACAAGCGTCTGGATGACGACCATCAGGGGCAGCGTTTCACGGAAGGGGCGGATTTCCGGGTGATCGAGCATCCCGCCCCACATGATGCGGGTATAGAGCTCATACGCCTTGATGTAATTCTTACTCACTGCCCAGAAGCGGAAGGCGACCGCCATGCGATTGAGCGTGAAGATCTTGCACATCTCGTCATATTGGAGACGCTTCTCTGGCGTAAGGGGCAGCGCCCCGCGCCTTACGCCCGTATAGAGAAAATATTCGAGCCCGCCACGATAGCGATCCCAGCTCGTCATGACGTCGTTGGTGCCCTCCTGCTGGCGATCGCGGGTGATCACCGAATTGGTGATCGAGCGGTAGAACGGCCGCTGCAGGAAGGTAACAGCGCCCTGATCGAGAAAATGCGCAAGGAATGGGAACGGGTAGAAGCAGAATTCCCGCGGGATCCAGGCCGACCGCAGGGTTGACGAGCGGTAGATGGCGATTTCCGGAAAGATGTGGCGTTCGCAGAGATATTGGAAGACTTCGCCGAAGCTGCCGTGCGGAAACTTTCGATCTTCCTCGACATCGTAGAACTTCATGATGTCGGTTTTGGCGACCTCGTCGTAGAGGAACCACGGTGCATGGGCGCAGGTCACTTCCCGATTGTTGTCGAGATATCTGATGGTGTCGGCCACCGCCTCGGCAATTAGGATATCATCGTCGGCCAGGTAGATGAGATATTCGCCCTTGCCGAGGCGCATAGCGCTTGTGACGTTCGCCGCGGCGCCGGCGTTGGCTTCACGCTTATAGTAGCGGATCGGCAGCCCGCGGCCGATGAATTCCTCGACCACGTGCTGCGTGCCGTCCGTGGAGGCATTGTCGCAGATGACGACTTCGAAGGGAAAGTCGAACTTGTAGTCGTTCTCGCAATAGGTCAGCGAGTTTCTGAGATAGGCTTCACGATTGTAGGTCGGGATGCAGATGCTGAGTTTGATGCCGCTCAAACGCTTGCTTCCTGGCTATAGCTTTCAAGCGCGGCATCGCGCTCGCTGATGACGCTCGGCGTGAACGGCCAGGCGATGGAAAAGGCAGGATCGTCCCAGCGGACCCCACGGGCAAGTTCCGGCACGTAAGCTTCCGACATCTGGTAGAAGAGTTCGCACTCATCCTCGAGCGTCAGGAAACCGTGTGCGCATCCGGCCGGTATGTAGAAAGCGTTGCAACTGGCAGCATCGAGCTCGACGGAAGCCCATCGGAGATAACTCGGCGAATCCGGCCTCAGATCGAGCGCCACGTCGAAGACCCTGCCGCGCGTGGCGCGCACGAGCTTCACCTCCGGCCGCGGTTGGGCCTGGTAGTGCATGCCGCGCAGCGTCCCGCGCCTATGGTTCCGCGAGACGTTGCATTGCGGATAGACCGGCACGAGACCGCGGTCGGCAAAGGTCCGCGCGTCGAAAGTTCGCGCGAACATTCCCCTGTCGTCGGAGCGCGCGTCGACTTCCACGACAAAGGCGCCCGAAACCGGGGTCGGAAGAAATTTCATCCGAGCACCGTCAGTTCCGGCACCGCAACGGCGAACCGTCCGCCCCAGGCGCCGACCCTGCTGTTGGCCGCAACGACTTCGTTCTTGATATTCCAGGGCAGGATGAGCACATAATCCGGCTGCGTCTCGTCCATTTTCTCAGGCGCGTAGATCGGCAGCTTGCTGCCCGGCAGGTAATGGCCCTGCTTGTGCGGGTTGCGATCGACGACATAATCGATGAGTTCGGTGCCGACACCGCAGAAGTTCAGCAGCGTGTTGCCCTTGGCGGCGGCGCCATAGGCAGCGACACTCTTGCCGTTCTGCTTGGCTTCGTTGAGGAAGGCAAGCAGCCCGTCCTTGATCGGCGCTACACGGCTCTGGAAGGCCTCGTAGGTTTTCGTCCTGTCGAAACCGGCGGCGGCCTCATCGGCGCGCACTTTGGCAAGGTCGGGGCCGGTTGGGTGAGCCGTGGATGTTGCGCGGCAGGCAAGCACGCGCAGGCTGCCGCCATGGGTCGACAGTTCCTCCACGTCGAATACCTTGAGGCCGTGCGCTGCGAACACCTTTTCGACGGCCAGCAGCGACAGATAGTAGAAATGTTCGTGGTAGACGGTATCGAACTGGATGTTTTCGATCAGCCGCAGCAGGTGCGGGAATTCGACGCTGACGACGCCATCCGGCTTAAGAACGGCAGCGAGCCCGCCGACGAAGTCATTGATATCGGGCACATGCGCCAGCACGTTGTTGCCGATGACAATGTCGGCGGCAAGGCCACGCGAGACGAGGTCGGCAGCCGTTTCCTTGCCGAAGAAGCGCGCTTCGGTGGGAACGCCGATTTGCCGCGCCACCTCAGCGACATTCTCAGCCGGTTCGATGCCGAGCACGGGCACGCCGGCCTCGACGAAATGCTTCAGCAGATAGCCGTCATTGCTTGCCACCTCGATGACCTGCGATGCCGGGCCGAGGCCGAAACGCTCGCGGGCCGTGACGGTGAACTGGCGCGCATGCTCCACCCAGCTGTCGCTATAGGAAGAGAAATAGGCGTAGTGGCTGAAGATATCCTCCGGCGGAACGAAGGCGTCGGCCTGCACCAGCCAGCATTGCGAGCAGACGAAAGCGCGCAGCGGATAGGAAGGTTCCGGCTGCTTGAGCTGCTCTTCGGTCAGATAGGCATTGGCGAGCGGCGTCGAGCCGAGATCGACAAAGCGGTGCGTCAGCGGAGCGCTGCAGAACCGGCAATTATGCGCTGTCATGATACTGTTTCCTCATAGGCCGCGATCTGGCCGAGCGAGAAGGCGCGCATGTCGGCTCCCTCGCGGTTGGCCTTGTACCAGGCGGCTGTCCAGTCGATAGTCTGCTGCAGGCTGAGGCGCGGACGCCAGCCGATTGTGTCGAGCGCCAAGGCCGAGCTCAGCGTCAGCGCCGGCGCTTCCGGCAGATGTTCGCCTGGCGCCGGCCGCCACACGTCTCCGACGCTGTGCGCGCGTCCGAGCGCCTCGGCAAGTTCGCAAACGGTGGCGAAGCTCTCAGGGTGCGGACCGAAATTCAAGGCATCAGGCAGATCCCTGCCACGCTCCTCGGTCAGCACCTGGGCGAAACGGAGATAACCGCCGAGCGGTTCCAGCACATGCTGCCAGGGGCGGATCGCCTCGGGATAGCGCAGCATGATCGGTTCGCCGCCTTCGAAGGCGCGGATGAAATCCGGGATCAGCCGATCCCTGGACCAGTCGCCGCCACCGATGACATTGCCGGCCCGCACTGTGGCGAGCCTGAGATCGCGCCCCTTGAAGAAACTGTCGCGATAGCTCTGGCAGACGAGTTCGGTGCAGGCTTTGGAATTGCTGTAGGGGTCCTTGCCGCCGAGCGTATCGGTCTCGACGAAAGGTATGCCGCTGCCGCTGTTCGCGTAGACCTTGTCCGAGGTGATGACGAGCACGGTCTTGACGGAGGGCGTGTGCCTGACCGCGTCGAGAACATTTGCCGTTCCCAGGACATTGGTCGAAAAGGTCTCGGCCGGGTTCTCATAGGAGCGCCGCACCAGCGCCTGTGCCGCCATATGGATGACGATCTCCGGCTCGAACCGCCGGGAGAGCGCAAGCAGCGCCTCGGCGTCGCGGATATCGACGATATGGTGGCCGCGATCATCCCAGGGAGCAAGCTTCTGGTAGAGCGACGGTTCGGTCTCGGGTGCCAGCGACACAGCGGCGACATCGGCGCCGAGCCGCTCCAGCCACAGGGAAAGCCAGGAACCCTTGAAGCCGGTATGCCCGGTTAGGAAAACCCGCCGCCCTTTCCAGAAGTCCGTCAGGCCCATAGCTTCCACGGCGCCTTTCCGGAATTCCAGAGTTCTTCCAGATGGGTGCGCTCGCGCAGCGTATCCATCGGCTGCCAGAAGCCGTCATGCTTGAAGGCGGCAAGCTGGTTGTTGGCGGCAAGCCACTCCAGCGGCCCGGCTTCCCAGATCGTGTCGTCGCTTGGGATGAGATCGACCACTGAAGGGTCGAGCACGAAGAAGCCGCCGTTGATACGCTGGCCGTCGCCTCTCGGCTTCTCCACGAAGGAGGTGATGTACTGGCCCTCGATATTCGTGGCGCCGTACCGTCCGGGCGGGGTCACCGCGCACATCGTCGCCTTCAGGCCGTGATCGCGATGGAAAGCGACTTCGGCGGCAATGTCGATGTCGCCGACGCCGTCGCCATACGTCATGCAGAAAGGTTCGCCTGGTGTCAGATGGTCGCGAATGCGCCCGAGACGGCCGCCGGTCATCGAATGCATGCCGGTATCGACGACGGTGACGCGCCAGTTCGGCCGTTTGCCGCCGTGATAATTGATGCTGTTGGCGCCGAGGTCGACCGTGATATCGCTGTGGTGGAGAACAAGGTTTACGAAATATTCCTTGATCATATAGCCCTTGTAGCCGGCGCAGATAATGAAATCATCGAGGCCGTGATGGGCGTAGATGTTCATGATATGCCAGAGGATCGGCATGCCGCCGATTTCGACCAGAGGCTTAGGCCGTACGCTGGTCTCCTCGGCAAGGCGCGATCCGAGACCACCGGCGAGAATTACAACTTTCATCCCAAGCGAACTCCAGAGTCTTTGGAAGCGATTATTGTCTACGGCCGGCGCCCGGCGAGGCCGCCCGGCATGCGGGGGGCACTCACAGGTGGAACGGCCGTATGGTCATCCTGGTCCCGGTATCCGATTTCGTTCTTGTGCGAGGCTTGCGGGGGTGTCGACCAGGTACCGCGCGCGCTCGGCAGGCCGTTGAAACGCTTCCTGCCGTCCCGGCACGCTTCTTGCATTGTTACTAATATTCTAACTCTTGGGGAGAAAGTGCCATGCAATGGAACACATCGGCGGATTTTGCGCCTCTCGTTCTCTTTCTCGGCGACCGGCACAAACGCAAGATCGTCCGGACGCTCCGAGACGCCGCTGAAGTTCTGATGACCGACTGGCCGTTTGAGGATGGAGAGGAATATGTTGCGGCGGTGAAGGTTTGCGCCGATGCCGTCATGGGGCAGGCTGGGATGGACGAACTCAGGGAACTGCTTCTGAGCGCCGCCAGAGAAGCCGGCATGGGGGTGCTGACCGTCATTCCCGACAGCGGGAAGACCCATATGGCCGCGTGAAGGTCGTTAACCCTGCCCGATCGACGGCCAGGCATCTGGATCAAGCTGGAGTGGACTGCCTTCCGTTTCGGGCGATCTCAGGCTGGCAGGTCCGAAATCAGGGCAATTAAGGAGGCTGCGCACTATTTCAGTTTAATGCCAGCAGCGACGTACCGCTTCGAATTCGTCAAGTATGGAGAAAATCTCTTGCACATAGTCCGTCGCGGTCCATTTGCGCGCACGAATATGACCCTTTTCGATCATCTGTTGCCGCAGTTCGGGGCTTGCCTGCAATTGTCGAACCGCAGCGGCGATTGAGTCCGGCGCCAATGCGTCGACGTATAAGGCCGCATTCTCCAATTGTTCGCGGGCACCGTCATAGTCTGATGCAATCACCGGGCAGCCAAGGGCAAAGGCTTCCAGAGGCGGCAAATTATCCGGTCCGAACAGGCTTGGATAAGTAAGCGCGAACGCTCCCTGATAAAGCGCAGTCAGGTCTTCACGAGCGACAAAACCGAGGAACAGCACCTGCTGCTCTACACCAAGGGTGCGCGCCAGCGAGCGCAAGTGGTCCAGATTACCGTGATCGGAGCCGACCAGCGCGAGCTGGAACGGCTCGGTCTCTCCGTCATTGATCAACCGTAATGCGTGCAACAAATTGGCGTGGTTCTTGTGGGCCCAAAACTGTGCTGGATAGTATAGATAGCGGCTGGTAATTCCCAGCGCCCGGAGCCGGGATGCGGTGTCGGCCGCAGGTGGATTGAAGCAGAAGCTCGGCGTCGGCAAGGGAAGGACACGGATGCGCTTTGCGGGAACGCGGTAGAAGTTTTCGATTTCGCGCCGGCCCTCTTCGGTGCCTGTGATCACATAGGCAGCACGTCTGACATAACGGTTGAAGAATTCTTCGCGGATATCCCACAGGCTGCTCAGGCTGACTTCGGGAAACCAGGGCTGCAGCCTGTGCTGGAGGTCGAACACGGTGGTAATGTAGGGCACGTCGAAAGCCTCATGCTCATAGTGCCCGATCGACCAGGTAAACTCGATTTCATTGCGAACCAATACCGCGGCGGCCCGACTGATTTTTGGCCCCTTTTCGATCGCTCTCTCGCCTTTTCCCAATAAGCGCCGGACGAAAAGCTTGACGCGGCGGCGTGGCGTCAGCGGCGGCTCGGGAGCATCCATAGGGGAAATATGGACATTGTCGGGCCGGCCTGGAAGAGCAGAAAAATCCTCTTGCTTGTGGTGCTCACAAATCACGTGGAATTCGTGATGCGACTTTGCAGCCAGTTCCAGAAAGGACCTGAATATATCCTGCTGATAGGTAAACACACCGCCAGAGTGCGGGGAAGGGTCATTGAAGAAAAAACCGATCTTCAAACTGCGCTCCGTTGTTGGCCCTGGTCAGTAGCCGTAGGCCCGCCCGACATTTTCCGCACGACGTAGGTCATGTTCCAGTCGCCGCTGGAGACGGCCTTTTCCGGCTGCAAAAATGGGCACCGCAGAAGAACCTCAAAGCCGAGCGCCTTCAGCAAATCGACCATTTCCTGCGGAAAATAAAACCGCACGCGATGGTTCTCACTGAAATGCTTCACCACCCCGTCGGCATACTCGACCTTGAATTCAAAATTGACGGCGGCTTGTTGTGCGACCGTATCCAAGGTGGTACGAGAAACGCGCTCAACCTTGCGTTTGTCGTCCGCTTCCTGCCTCACCTTGTGGGGAGAATATTGCGGCAGCACTGCCGTGCCGTTCCACACATCGAAAATGAAAATGCCGCCGGGCGCCATTTTCTTTGCGATATTCTTCAAGGTCAGCTCAAAATCGGCAAAGTCGGTGAGGTAGCCAAGTGCCGCGAACATGGCCAGCACGACGTCGAAAGTACCCTGGATTGCGTCGGCCGTCTGAAACGAGCACTCATGAAATCGCACATCCAGCCCACGTTCGGCCGCGCTGTTGCGCGCCACCGCCACCATTCCCGATGAGATGTCGCTGCCTTCGACAACATAACCCTTGGCCGCCAGTTCCATGGCGTGGCGCCCGGTCCCACAGGCGAGATCCAGAACCCGAATCGGTACATGGTTTTGACGCGGCGCATGCTGCTCTATCAGAGCCGCGACAAAACCAGCCTCGCCGGCATAGTCCTTATCGCGGTATATGAGGTCATAGATCGCGGAATATTCACCGAACGGAATCGGTTCCTGCTCTTTGCCTGTCACGGGCGCATCAGCACTCATTGGTCCAAGACTTCGATCAGGCTCTGACAGACATAATCAATGTCATCATCAGAGATTGCCGGGCCACTCGGCAAGTAAAAGCCGCGCAGGCCAAGGTCGTTCGCAACCGGGCATTCATCGGCGCTGGCCCAACCGCGATTGATAAAAATTTCCTGCATGTTGTAAGGCAGGAAATTCTCGCGGCTCTCGACGCCTTTTTGCGCCAGCGCATGCATCACCTCTGCGCGCCGACCGGCGTTGCGTCCGCTGACGAGCACCATGTACATCCAGTGAACGTTTCGGGCATACGGCTTTTCCATCGGCAATTGCAGGTCGTCGCGCCCACCAAGGCGTTGTCCATACGCGTGCGCGATGGTCCGTTTGGCGTCGATGATCTGTTCGATCTTGCCGAACTGGGCATGCCCGATCGCCGCCTGCAGATTTGTCATCCGGAAGTTATATCCGATGTCCTTGTGCATGAACTTGTTCTTGTCGCCGAACGCCAATCCCTTGAGATTGCGTGCGCGATCGGCCCACTCGCCGTTATTCAGTGTCAGCATTCCGCCTTCACCGGTCGTGATCACCTTATTGGCGTAGAAACTGAAGCAGCCGATGTCGCCGATGCCGCCGACCTTGCGGCCTTTATACAGAGCGCCATGAGCCTCGGCACAGTCCTCGATGACATAGAGATTGTGCTCGCGAGCGACTTCCATCACAGGATCCATGTCGACCGGGTGACCAAACAGGTGCACCACCAGGATCGCCTTGGTTTTGGATGTGATCTTTGCTCGCAACAGCGTTGGATCGAGATTCAAAGTATCGGCTTCGGAGTCGATCGGCACAGGATGTGCGCCCTGGTACAGCACGGCGAAAAACGTTGCCATATTGGTCAGCGAGGCCACCAGCACCTCGTCGCCGGGACCGATGGACAGGGTCGCCAGCGCCAAGTGAAGTGCCGTGGTTCCGCTGGAAACCGCCACGCCATGAGCACAATCGCAATAGGCCGCGAATTCCTGCTCGAACATTGGCAGGTAGTCGCCAAAGAAACCCGAGATAGCGCCTTGGGCCAAGGCATTGTTGACGTGATGGGTCTCTTCCGCCCCCAGCAATGGCTGCGAGACGGGCACGCGACGTGTGGACACGGGCGAATCCTGACGTAGAGGGTTTATCGACATGGGTTAAGCACCGGCTGCCAAAGGAACGTCGAGACGGAACGTGTCGCTTTCGTATTCCTTGCCGCCACGCGGTCCACTGGTAAAGACCAGCAACTCCGCCTCATCCAAGCCGACGAGGGCGTGACGCACATGCGGCTTCGTAACGGTGAAATCGCCGGGATTCATCACCGTCTCGACCACTGGCTCGCCGGGTACCTGACTGACCAGCTTGATGCTGCCCGAGATCAGATAATTCCACTGGGTGGTTTCCTTGTGGTAGTGGTTGCCGCGCACGGCGCCTTTGGAAAAGGTGATGCGGGTAATCGCGTTGATGTTCTCGTTTTCGAGAAGATCGGTGATTTCGCCACGAGCGTCCTTGAATGCGGGGACCAGCGAGATTTTCGCCATTGCGTGCTCCTTAAGAGTAATCAGTCGACGATTTTGGGGAAGGGGATCGGGATAATGAATTTGCCTCCCCGGCGCCGAAATTCATGCAGGTTCCCGATGATTTCGTCGGCGAAATTCCAAGCCAGGAGCAGAGCATAGTCAGGCTGATGTTTGAGCAGCTCTTCGTCAGAGACCACCGGAATGTGCGCCCCTGGGGTATAGCGACCAATCTTCAACTTTGATTTCTCGGTGACGAAATCAAGTATGTCGGCGTCAAGCCCGCAGTAATTGAGCAAGGTCATGCCCTTGGCGGGAGCGCTGACGGCTGCGATCCGTTTGCCTTCATGTTTCAGCGAATGAAGCATCCAGGTCAGTTCGTCCTTGTTGCGCCGCACGGCCGCGGCAAACTCGGCAAGTTTGTCATGGCTGTATATGCCCATGTCCACCTCTGCCTGCGCCATCCGTTCTGCGTCCGGCGAGGCAGGCCACATGCCGATCCTGCCGACATGCACACGGAAAGAGCCGCCATGGATATCGCGCTCCTCGATATGAAATATCTCCAGGCCGTGTTTACGGAAAAAGGCCAGCAACGGTTTGACCGACAGGTATGAGAGATGCTCGTGATAGATAGTGTCGTATTCATTGTGCTTGAGCAGATTGACGAAATACGGCGCTTCGAAAATGAACACACCGCGTTCGCTGAGCAATTCCTTGACACTCGATATGAAGCTGTCGAGATCATCCACATGGGCAAATACGTTGGTCGCCGTCACCACTGATGCATGGCCTTTATCAGCAACGATGGTGCGAGCGGTATCTTCATTGAAAAAATCACAGATCGTGTCGATGCCATTGGCCTGCGCGATCATGACGATGTTTGCCGCAGGATCGACTCCCTGCACCCGCAAGCCCTGGCTTTGGAAAGCTCCCAGCAGCACACCCACATTGCTGCCGATATCCACCGCCAAGTCCTTCGGCCCCAATTGCAGGCGCGCAACCACACTGGCGGCGAATTCGGACCAGTGCGCCTGGCCGGTGCGGGTGGTGGAGGATTCGTAGGGATAGTCGTTCCGGTATAAAACTTCTGGAGATACGACATGACTCAACTGAGCCAAACCACAATCGTCACACATCATCACCTGCAAGGGATAATGAACGTCCGGCTCGCGCGATTGATCCTTGCGCCGGAATTGGTCGGCCGGAGGTGTAAAACCCAAGTCGAGAAATTTATGCAACTTGGTGCTGCCACACATACGACAATTCATGGGTGATATCCCTTTATTTCCTGTAGTCCGAAACCCAACCGGCGATGCACTTATTTGACAGCAGACCGCCGAATTCAATTGATCAAGGGTTTGCGAAATCGGTGTACTGAATATTGAACGGACGACGGCAATGCAACGAAGTTTTTCCGATCCGAACGGCGTTCCCGCACTGATCTCGCCCAAAAGTCGATCATCTCAGCGACATTCTTCCTCGACGCATCGTCGGCATGAGGCTTGCCTGATGGTTTCGGAGAATCGGACTCAAGGCCGCTTACGCAACAGGACGGTTGCAACGAGGTTGCCGACGTCACCTTTCAGCTGAGGGCTGCACCTGAGCTGTTGGAAAACAAGGCGCGAAATCTATCCTGCGAAATTCGCCCAGTTCGCCGCCGATCCGAACAAAGCGGCCGATCGTTCCGGACAGGGCAAAAACCGCACTTCGGAATCCCGAAATTCCGCCCCTTCGGGATCCCGAAATGCGCCGGGTTTTGCGAGGTGTCGCCGTCGGGAAACGTCGAATGATTTCAAGCCCGCAACCAATTTCGGGATTACGAAGTGCTATATTGATTATGATAGGGAGTTCCGGCGATCGCCGCCAGTACTTGTCCCGAGAGGACGGTTAGGTCTCGAGATCAAGCTGGAGCGGAGTGCGGGTTGCTTCGGCGACTTTACGCTTCCGATTTTTTGCCGCACGGCGTGGCGGCTTTATGATCCCCGGCAGTCAATGGCGGCCCGCTATCGGCGACCGAGAATACGCGTCAATGTGGATTTTGAAAGTCCTTGAAATTGAGCAGACAAGCCTTGAGCGCTTTGCCGCGGGTCTTTTCCACAGGCACAAAATGCGTAAATTTTGGAAAGGCTTAACTTCTTGATCCGGTAGTGATCAAGAATGGAATGGTGCCCAGAAGAGGACTCGAACCTCCACACCCTTTCGGGTACCAGCACCTGAAGCTGGCGCGTCTACCAATTCCGCCATCTGGGCGACGGAGAGCGATGTAAGGGGGCGGCTCCTGACTGTCAACCGGGTTTTTGAAGTTTTTCTGACAGTTGGCGAAAAACAGTTGATCACATGCGAGGGAGTGGCCGGAGGGCAGGCATAGCGCTTCACTTGGTACGCCCTATATAGAGAAAATATCGAAAGGAATGCCTCATGCCCGTTGCCCGCACGCTTCTGTTCGCCGGTCTTCTTGCTGTTTTCGCGCCAGCCGTGGCCGGCGCTGATTCGCTGAAGCTGGGCAAGCCGGGGGTCGGGCCGCTCAACACCGGATCGACGCTGTGCGATTTTCGCGGCTGTTTCGGTTTCGGGCCGCAGCAATGGCATCGCCCCGCTTATATCCAGCCGAATTACCGGCCGCGTGGCGCGACGGGGCCGACCTATTATCAGCCGGGTGCTGCCGGGCGGCCGCAGCTGACCTATGACCCGCCGCCGGTGCGCCGGGTGCAGCCGAACGCTCCGAACAAGCATATCGCCTGGTGCACCAATGAATACCGCTCCTACAATCCGAGGACGGATCATTTTCTCACCTATGAAGGCGTCTACAGGGTCTGCCGCTCGCCCTATCGCTGAGGCTGCTGCGGTCAGCTTTCCAGCGAGGCGCGGTCGACATGGCCGAGATCGCGGCCGGGCTCGATAATGTCGCGGACCCGCTGCTTCAGCTCCTTCGGCCCGGGAAAGCCGCCGTCGCGCTTGCGCTCCCAGATCAAATCGCCATTGACGCGGATCTCGAAATTGCCGCCGGTGCCAGGGATCAGCGCCACCTCGCCAAGGCTGTCGGAAAAGGTGTGCAGCAGCTCCTGCGCCATCCAGGCGGCGCGCAGCAGCCAGTTGCACTGGGTGCAGTAGAGGATCGAGACGCGGGCTTTTTCGGTCATGGTGTTTCCTTTCATTCGCGTGGATTTAAGCCCTTGCGGCGTGCTCACGCAATGGCGCGCAAGCATCTTGCGCGTCGTTCGCCGGCATGGTCTCTTCCGTCGTCGGTCACACCGGGGAGAGCCCATGCGAGTCGCAGTCGTCGAAAATATGCGCAATACCGGTCTTGGCGCGCTTGCCACGGCACTCGACGAGGCGGGAGCTCATATCGAGTGGTTCCGCGTGTGGCAGGACGGCATCCTGCCGCGGGATATAGTCGGGCATGACGCGCTGGTCGTTCTCGGCGGCGAGCAGAGCGCGCTGGATGATGAGACGCATCCTTACCTGCCGGAGCTCGTGCGGCTTTCGCGTGCCTTCGGTGATGCCGGCAAGGCCGTGCTCGGCATCTGCCTCGGCAGCCAGATCCTCGCCCGCGCCTATGGCGCCGACAATCATCTCGGCACCGCCCGCGAATTCGGCTGGCACAAGATCGGCGTCACCGCCGAGGGCCGGGCCGATCCGCTACTGTCGGCGCTTGGCAGCGAATTCACCATCTTCGAATGGCATGCCGACACGTTTTCCCTTCCCGAAAGTGCGGTGCGTCTGGCGACGAGCCTGGTCGCCGATAACCAGGCCTTCCGCATCGGTCGCGCCGTCTACGGCACCCAGTTCCATTTCGAGGCCGGCCGAGCAGTCGTTGAGCAATGGAAGGCGGAATTCCCCGATACGATCGAGCGCATCGCTCCCGGCTGGCTAGAGAACCATGCCGAACTGGCGGCAAGACATGGCGGTGCCGCCGATGCCGCAGGCCTTGCCATCGCGCGTGCCTGGGTCAGCCTGATCGAACCGGCAGAGATCGGAATATTGTCCGAGGCCTCGGTTTGAGAGGCGACGCGATGCCGGCGAGCGAATATGAAAAGATGGCGGCGGGTGAGTGGTATTGCTGCCTCGACGACGAACTCGATGGCCTACGCCAGCAGGCGCGCCGTGCCGTTCACGCCCATAACACGCTGCCGCCGGATGAGCGCGGGGCTGTCGCCCCGGCGCTCAGAGCGCTATTCGCTGGGGCGGCGCCCGATATCTTCATCGAAGCGCCGTTTCACTGCTCCTACGGCATCAATATTACCCTTGGCAAGCGCGTCTATTTCAATGCCGGCTGTACTATCCTCGATTCCGGCCGCGTGGCGGTCGGCGACCGCACGATGTTCGGCCCCGGCGTGCAGATCTATTGCGCCGAACATCACAAGGATGCCGCCCTTCGCAGCGCTGGTATCGAGATCGCCCGGCCGGTTGCGATCGGCAGCGATGTCTGGATCGGCGGTGGCGCCATCATCCTCGGGGGAGTGATGATCGGCGATCGTGCGATCGTCGGCGCTGGCGCCGTTGTGACCAAAGACGTGCCGACGGGCGCAACCGTGGTCGGCAATCCGGCGCGTCAGATAAACGCCGTCTGAAACTCGGGCTGCCGCGTCTCCCTCGACAATGGCGCCGGCTCCGCTAGATCAGGTGGCGAAAGGGGAGAACTATCATGACAGCACAGAACCTACCCATGGAAGGCGGCTGCCGCTGCGGCCGGGTGCGGTTGAAGATCAGCGCGCCGCCGCTGCTGACCATGGCTTGCCATTGCACGGGCTGCCAGAGGATGACAGCAAGCGCCTATTCGCTGAGTGCCGCCATCCCCAGCGAAGGTTTCGAAGTGACGAAGGGCGAGCCTGTCATCGGTGGCTTGCACGGCACGACGAAACATTATTTCTGCCCGCATTGCATGAGCTGGATGTTCACCCGCCCGGAAGGCATGGACTGGTTCGTCAATCTGCGCGTCACCATGCTCGATGACCCCAGCTGGTTCACGCCGTTCATCGAGACATGGACGAGCGAGAAGCTGGCCTTTGCCGAGACCGGTGCGGTGCACAGCTACGCGGCGCTGCCGGAAATGGCGGCCTATGAGGGGTTGGTGAAGGAGTATATGGCGCGAGGTTGATCTCAGAAGCCTTGGAAGAGGAAGTCCAGGGCGCTGATGATACGATCGCTGTCGGCCGTGAGATCGGCGGCTGCGACGCCTATCTCTTTAACGGAAATCGCACCGATAAATTGGGTCGCCATAACGTATGGCACGCCGTTGATCACGAATTGCGGGTTGAGCTGACGCATGATTTTGGGAAGAGCTTCCAGCGGAAGCATTGGCGCCATGATCCGCGTCGTGAGGTCGCCATGCAGGTCTGACTGCAGATCAAGCGCAAGCGCATTCGTATGGATCAAATTGTAGACATGAAACCGAGCCATCAGAACTGTCGATATTTCTGAAACGGCAGGCCGTGCTTTTCGACATAGGCATTGGAGGCGGCAATCGCCTCCGCGTTCTCGATACGCCACAGCCGTTCGCGTTCCGCCTTTATGGCCTTCGCGATCCCATCTTCCGCCGCCCGGGATATGTTGATCTTCAGCTCACGCGCCTGCGATACGAGTCCCTCATCGAGAGAGAGGTTTGCCGCTTTCCTTGCCTGCTGTGCCATAACGATCTCCTTATGCGCAGATCATATGCGCATAAGGTGCCATTGAGAAGCGTTATTCGTCGCCCATCTTCAGCGCTGCGATGAAGGCTTCCTGCGGAATCTCCACCTTGCCGAACTGGCGCATGCGCTTTTTGCCGGCCTTCTGCTTGTCGAGCAGCTTGCGCTTGCGGGTGGCGTCGCCGCCGTAACATTTCGCCGTCACGTCCTTGCGCAGCGCCGAGATCGTCTCGCGGGCAATGACGTTGCCGCCGATCGCCGCCTGGATCGGGATCTTGAACATGTGCCTCGGGATCAGCTCCTTGAGCTTCTCGCACATGTCGCGGCCGCGCTTTTCGGCGGCGGTGCGGTGCACCATCATCGACAGCGCGTCGACCGGCTCGCCATTGACGAGGATCGACATCTTCACGAGGTTGCCCTCGCGGTGATCGGTCAGCGTATAGTCGAAGGAGGCATAGCCCTTGGAGATCGACTTCAGCCGGTCGTAGAAATCGAAGACGACTTCGTTGAGCGGCAGGTCGTAGGTCAGCATCGCGCGCGTGCCGACATAGGTGAGCTCGATCTGGATGCCGCGCCGGTCCTGGCAGAGTTTCAAAATGCCGCCGAGATAATCGTCCGGTGTGAGGATCGTCGCGCGGATCCACGGCTCGTGGATTTCCGAGATTTTCACGACGTCGGGCATGTCGGCCGGGTTGTGCAGCTCGCGCTCGGAGCCGTCGGTCATGAACATCTTGTAGACCACCGACGGGGCGGTGGCGATCAGGTCGAGATCGAATTCGCGCTCCAGCCGTTCCTGGATGATTTCAAGATGCAGCAAGCCGAGGAAGCCGCAGCGGAAGCCGAAACCGAGCGCCGCAGACGATTCCATCTCGAAGGAGAAGGAGGCGTCGTTGAGGCGAAGCTTGCCCATGGCGGCGCGCAGATCCTCGAAATCGGCGGCATCGACCGGGAACAGGCCGCAGAACACCACCGGCTGCGCCGGCTTGAAGCCTGGCAGCGCTTGTGCCGTCGGCCGCTTGTCCTCGGTGATCGTATCGCCGACGCGGGTATCGGCCACTTCCTTGATCGAGGCGGTGATGAAGCCGATCTCGCCGGGGCCGAGGCTGTCGACGGTGACCATCTTCGGCGTCAGCACGCCGACGCGCTCCACCTGATATTTCGCATCCGTGCCCATCATGCGAATGGTCTGACCCTTGGTCAGCACGCCGTCGATGATGCGCACGAGAACCATGACGCCGAGATAGGTGTCGTACCAGCTGTCGACGAGCAGCGCCTTCAGCGGCGCCTTGTCGCCGCCCGGGCTCTTCGGCGCCGGCAGCTTGTGGACGATCGCCTCAAGAACATCGGGAATGCCGAGGCCGGTTTTCGCCGAAATCAGCACGGCCTCCGAAGCGTCGATGCCGATCACTTCCTCGATCTGTTCCTTGATACGGTCGGGTTCGGCGGCCGGCAGGTCGATCTTGTTGAGGACGGTGACGATCTCGTGGTTGTTGTCGATCGCCTGATAGACATTGGCGAGCGTCTGCGCTTCCACGCCCTGGCTGGCGTCGACGACGAGCAGCGAGCCCTCGCAGGCCGACAGCGAACGCGAGACTTCATAGGCGAAGTCGACGTGACCGGGCGTGTCGATCAGGTTGAGAATATATTTCTCGCCATTGTCTGCCTGGTAATGCAGGCGCACGGTCTGGGCCTTGATGGTGATGCCGCGCTCGCGCTCGATATCCATATTGTCGAGCACCTGCTCGGACATTTCGCGCTCGGCAAGGCCGCCCGTCGTCTGGATCAGGCGGTCGGCCAGCGTCGATTTGCCGTGGTCGATGTGGGCCACGATCGAAAAGTTGCGGATATGGGATAGCGGAGTGGTCGAATTGGTGCTCATGCGCGCCATATAGCAGCGCCGCCCCCTGCCGCAAAGCGGTAATTATCCCGCCGTTTACGCTATTTTGCGGGCCGGTCGGCGGCGTGTCAGACCGGCCAGGTCTCCAGCCGCCAGGCCGAATCCCAGAACATCCATTCATATTGCGAGGCGCGAACGAAGACATCCATCATTTCGGCGCGCTCCACCGGCGATGCAGCGCGGGCGGCGATATCGGTCAGCGCGATCACTTCGCGGGCGCCGGCGGCAAATTGCGGATCGCCATAGGTGTTGATCCAGGCCTGGAATGCATTGCCCTCGATCGCCGGCCGGCTCTTGATCGCCTCGCCGACATGCCAGTAGATCCAAAAGCAGGGAAGGATGGCGGAAAGTGCGACTGCATAAGAGCTGTGATAGGCGGTGGCGAGCAGGAAATTCGTGTAGGCGAAACAGGCAGGCGACGGTTCGGCCGCTGTCACGTCTTCGGAAGTGATGCCGAACTGGGTGAGGAAGCCGGCATGCAGGCCCTGCTCGACGGTGATCGCCTTCTGCGCCGAACCGAGAAAACGCAGCACCTGCGCATTGTCGGGCGCCTTGGCCGCGACGATCGCCAGGCAGCGTGCATAGTGCTTGAGGTAAAGCGCATCCTGGAGAATGTAGTGCCGGAAAACCTCAGGCGGCAGCGTGCCGTCCGAAAGACGCGTGAGAAGCGGCAGCACCTCGATCTCGGCCATGACGGGCGCGATCCTGTCCCAGGCGGCGGCCGTGAAGCTTCCCGTCAGTTCCATGCTCTGCGTGCTGGCGTCCATCACTATCTCCAATCTCAATTGCGCTGCCATATATCTGCGAGGCTGTGGCGAAAGCAAGGTTGGTTTGCCCCCTGCGAGGCTTGATTCCATCATCAGATCATGTATTTCTCTTATAGTAGAATCAGGGATCGGATATGGAAGAGCAACTGGAACAGGCAATCGGCATCCGTATCCGCAAGCTGCGGCTGGACAAAGGATTGACCCTTGACGATCTCGCCACGGCTTCCGGCGTCAGCCGGGCGATGATTTCGCGCATCGAGCGGGCGGAGGCGAGCCCCACCGCCTCGCTGCTGGCGAGGATTTGCGCCGCGCTCGGCCTGTCATTGTCTGCCTTCTTCGCGGAGGAGGGGGAGCAGGCCTCGCCGCTTGCCCGCCGGCAAGAGCAGCAGATCTGGCGCGATCCGGAGACCGGTTATCTCAGGCGGTCGGTCTCGGCACCCGGCACCGCCTCCGACGTCGATATCGTCGAAGTCGAATTCCCCGCTGGTGCCCGCGTCAGCTTCCCCCCGCATGCCGCCTCCCATGGCATGACCCAGCATATCTGGCTGTTCGACGGCGAGTTGGAGATGACGGCGGGCGAGGTGGCCTACCGGCTGCGCCCAGGCGATTGCCTCTTCATGCCGGTCGGCGAAGGCCATGTCTTCCACAATCCCGGCAACACGCCGGCACGCTATTGCGTCGTGCTCGATCGCGGCGGCCGCTAACAGCTTCAGTTCAGGAGAAGACCATGCCCGATATCTGTATCCTTTCCGCCGAGGAGGCGCGCGCCGCCATTCCGGGGCTTGCGCAAGTGCTTGCAGATTGCGTCGCCGGCGGCGCCTCCGTCGGCTTCATGCAGCCCTATGGGCCAGACGATGCCGAACCCTATTGGCGCGATGTCGCCGATACCGTCGCCACCGGCGGCAATCTGTTGCTGGTCGCCAAACTGGAAGGCCGGATCGTCGGCACGGTGCAGGTGGGGGCCGCGCAGATGCCGAATCAGCCGCACCGCGGCGATCTGAAGAAGCTCCTGGTGCATCGCTCCGCCCGCGGGCGCGGCCTCGCCCGGTTGCTGATGGAGGCCGCCGAACGCGAGGCGGCACGGCGGGGCAAGACCCTGCTGGTGCTCGACACGGCGACTGGCAGCGATGCCGAGGCGATCTATCCGCGCCTGGGCTGGCAGCGGGTCGGCGTCATCCCGGATTATGCGCTGTGGCCGGAAGGCGGCTTCTGCGACACCACGCTGTTCTACAAGCGGCTCGCCTGAATGCGCCGGCCGGCTCATCTCAGATGGCTCATTCCGGATGGCTGAAGGCGGAAAGCGTCTCGTGGAGCCTGGCCCCAGCCGTCCATTGCGCCGCGTTCCAGCCGAACTGCCGTGCCGCTTCGATATTTTCCTCAATATCGTCGATGAAGCCGATCTCGCCGGGCTGGACGCCGGCACGCCCGGTCGCCAGCCTGAAAAAATCCGGTGACGGTTTGCGGTGTCCGAGTGCTGCGGAATAGAGGATGTCATCGAAATGAGCGTTAAGACCCAACTGCTGCATCAGGTGGCGCGCCCGTCTGTGCTCCTGATTTGTCGCCAGAAAAAGCGTGACGCCGCTTTGCCGGAGAGCAGCGAGGTCCTCTAGGAGAGTGAGATCAAGTCGGGAATCGTTCTCGAACCAGTAATCGATCATCGTCGCGGCGCTGAGATGCGGCGCGATCTTTTCCAGTACTTTGGCGAGGCTGGGCTCCAACGGCTCACGGCCAACGATGATGTCGGCCCAGCACGTCTGGAAGAATTCCCGAGCGGCAGGCCGTCAGCCGGCCGGCCATGAATGAGCACACCGTCGACATCGACCATCAGCACTTTCATGCGGAGAATTTCCTCGTTCTCAAAACAGCGAAGGTGGCGCTATTGCTCTGGATGATCAAGAGCTCGCTTCGCCGCTTTTTTGTCGCGGCAACCCCGTGTAAATCTCGATCGTCAATCAACGGCAGGATCTGAAATGCGCGTCATTTATTCCGAAGACCACAAGCTGCGCGATGCCAAAACCGAACTCTATGCCGGCCAGCTGGTGACGCCGTTCGAGGCGCCGTTCCGGGCCGAATGGATCCTGGCGGCGGTCAAGGAGGCGGGTTTTGCCGATGTCGTGGCGCCCGAGGCGCAAGGGTTGGAAACGGCCAAAAAGGTGCATGATCCCGCCTATCTCGATTTTCTCGCCACGGTCTGGGACCGCTGGGTGGCAGCTGGTTTCACCGGCGAGGCGATTGCCAATTCCTTTCCGGTGCGCCGCACCAGCCAGCGAGTGCCTGACAATATCGTCGGCGCGATCGGCCATTACGCCAATGCCGCCGACACCTCGATCACCAAGGGTTCCTACGAGGCGGCGATCGCCTCGATGCGCTGCGCGGTGACGGGCGCCGACTGGCTGGGTGAGGGCAATCGTTTCGCCTTCGCGCTTTGCCGCCCGCCCGGCCATCATGCCGGCATCGATCTTTTCGGCGGTTATTGCTTCATCAACAATGCGGCTGTGGCGGCGCAGCGGCTGCTCGATCGCGGCGCGAAAAAGGTCGCCGTGCTCGATGTCGATTTCCACCATGGCAACGGCACGCAGGATATCTTCTATCATAGAGGCGATGTCTTCACCGCCTCGCTGCACGGCGATCCGATGCAGGCCTTTCCCTATTTCCTCGGCCATGCCGACGAGGAGGGCGAGGGGGCGGGCACCGGCGCCAACCGCAACTATCCGATGCCGCCGGGCACGCCCTGGAATGTCTGGTCTTCGGCGCTTGCCGACGCGCTCGCCCGCATCAGGGCCTTTGGCGCCGAGGCGATCGTCGTCGCGCTCGGGGTCGATACTTTCGAGCGCGACCCGATCTCCTTCTTCAGCCTGACCTCCGACGATTTCACCCGCATGGGTGCGCTGATCGCTTCAGCCGGCCTGCCGGTGCTCGTCTGCATGGAGGGCGGCTACGGCGTGCCGGAAATCGGCCTCAACGTCGCCAATGTTCTCAAGGGTCTTGAAGCCTGATCGCTTGATATGAACGACGAGACTGGTCCATCCGATATCCCGACACCGCGCATGCTGAGCTGGGCGCGCAACTCCGCCATCTATCGCCTTGAGCGGCGGATGATGACGGAAAAGCAGCTCTTCGACGCCATCACCCGCAAGGCCAAGGAGAAGTTCGAGGATATCAGTGCCGCACAGCTCAAGGCGGTTGCCGATTTCGCCGTCAAATTTGCCTATGACAATAAGGTGCTCGACGATAGCGCCTATGCCGAGATCAGCACGCGCTCGGCCGTTCGCGGCGGCAAATCGAAACGCGCGATTGCCCAGAAGCTGACAGCCAAGGGCGTCTCCGGCGACAGGGTCGAGGCGGCACTTGCGGACGCGGACGATCTTTATGCCGCAGCGATATTCGCTCGCAAGCGCGCCTTCGGCCCCTTCCGCCGGGTCGAGCTCGACGACAAGCGAAAGGCGAAGGAGCTCTCCGCTTTTGCCCGCAATGGCTTCAGCTTCGAGATAGGCAAGAAGGTCTTCGATATGAGCTTCGAAGATGCCGAAGAGGTCATCCTCTCCGGCCGCCTTTGATGCATCAGGTCTTTTGCTGCCTGCATCAGAAGTTTGAATTTGCCGGTTTCAAGTCGCCTCCGTATGAACAGCGCTGAAGCGGAGATGCACATGGAAGACAGAACGAGTGACGGTTCCGGCGTGCTGGCAATGAAAGCGCCCGCAGCATCCGGCGGCCTGGCGGCTGGCGCGCTGATGTGCCTGATGTCCATGTCCTCGATCCAGTTCGGCGCGGCACTTTCCTCCTCCGCCATCGCCGCCTATGGACCTGCCGGCGCCAGCTGGCTGCGCCTTGCCTTTGCCGCTCTCATTCTAGCCGTCGCCGTGCGTCCGCGCATATTCAGCTATACGAGAGAGCAATGGGCAAGTGCTCTGGTTCTCGGCACGACGACGGCGCTGATGACGATGAGTTTTTTCGCGGCGATCGAGCGCATACCGCTCGGTCTTGCCGTAGCGATCGATTTTCTCGGCCCGCTTTCGGTCGCGACCATCGGCTATGGCCTCAGCCGGCGCCTCGTCTGGCCGTTCATTGCCGCGCTCGGCGTTCTGGCTCTTGCCCATGATGGTGAAGGCTGGGTTGGGAATATCCAGGGCATTCTCTTTGCCTGCGGCGCGGGAACGGGTTGGGCGATCTACATCGTGCTCACCAAGAAGATCGGCGCAAGCTTCAAGGGGCTGGAAGGGCTTTCCATGTCGCTGATGGTCGCCGCTGTCGTCGCCACGCCCTTCGGCTTCGCAGGCGCCGTGCCGGCGCTCGATAGCTATGGCCTGATCGAAATGGCGGGCCTTGCCGTTCTCGTGCCGCTGCTGCCCTACACGCTGGAGCTGATTGCCCTGCGGCGCATGCCGACAACTTCGTTCGGCATCCTCATGAGCCTCGAGCCGGCCATTGCGGCTCTTGCGGGCTTCGCCATTCTGACACAGCCCATGACCCTTCTGCAGCTGGCGGGAACGGCGCTGGTCGTCGCAGCAAGCGCCGGCGCCACCTTCTCCGCAAAGCAGTAAGGGATCAGCCCATCTTTCTGGCGGGATCGTCGAGGGCGGGATTGTAGAACAGCGAGAGCGTCAGGCTTTTGGCGATCCGCTCGGCCGTCGCCATGAACCAGGCCTTTGCCTCCGGTGTTGGCGCGATATCGTCGAGGGTTGCGGCAAACAGCGACAGCCATTTCGGAAAGAGATCTGGCGTCAGGTTCTGGACGCCGGTATGCGCCTGTACCGGCTTGCCGCCATAGGCGCCGCTGCGGAAAGCGACCGCCGACCAGAAGCTTTTCATCTTCTCCATATGCGCCGGCCAGCGGCCGGAGAGCCGGGCGTCGAACACCGGGCCGAGATCGGGATGAGCAAGCACGCGGGCGTAAAAAGTCTCGACCAGCCTGCCGATGAAGGCCTCGTTGACACCCATTTCCAGCATCTCGGCCTCCGCCCTTTCGCGGATCGCCGCGACATGGGCAGGGCGCCCTTGAATCTCATTGTCCATCATAAACCCCGGCGCCGCGTGATGCGGCAGCACTCATATAGGTGTTTACGACAGCGAGCCAAAGGCGTTCGTGCCCGCTTGCGGCAATCTGTCAGCCGGCCTTCGCACGCTCTTGACCCTCATCCCCTCCTTCTTTAGATTTAGAATAATTCTAAATTTGGAGAAAGTCATGTTGGCGCGGTTTTTCAGATCCTCGAAACGATCGTTCGAATCGCTGTCCGAGCAGGAGATTCTCGCTCTCGCGATCGCCTCCGAGGAAGACGATGCCCGCATCTATCTCGCCTATGCCGACAGGCTACGCGGCGAATTTCCGGCCTCGGCCAAAGTCTTCGAAGATATGGCCGAGGTCGAGGACACGCATCGCAAGTCGCTGTTCGAAATCCATCGCCAGCGTTTCGGCGAGCGCATTCCGCTGATCCGGCGCGAGCATGTAGAGGGCTTCTACGAGCGCAAGCCAGACTGGCTCAGGGCAAATCTTACCCTGGAGGCGATGCGCCGCGAAACCGAGGCGATGGAAGAGCAGGCTTATCGTTTCTACGTCGAGGCGGCAAAACGCACCTCGGATGCCTCGACGCGCGAGCTTCTCGGCGATCTCGCTCTTGCCGAGCAGGGGCACGAGGACATCGCCCGCATGCTGGGCGACAAACACACGCCTGAAGATGTCAAGCATGACGAGGACGCGACGGTGCATCGGCAATTCGTGCTGACCTATGTGCAGCCGGGCCTTGCCGGGCTGATGGACGGCTCGGTCTCGACGCTGGCGCCGATTTTCGCCGCCGCCTTCGCCACGCAGGATACCTGGCAGACCTTCCTCGTCGGCCTTTCAGCTTCCGTTGGCGCCGGCATTTCGATGGGCTTCACCGAAGCCGCACATGACGACGGCAAGATCTCCGGCAGAGGCTCGCCGGTCAAGCGCGGCCTTGCCTGCGGCATCATGACGGCGCTCGGCGGTCTCGGCCACGCACTGCCCTATCTGATCCCGCATTTCTGGACGGCGACGATCACCGCTGCCGTCGTTGTCTTCTTCGAACTCTGGGCCATCGCCTTCATCCAGAACCGCTACATGGAAACGCCATTCCTGCGCGCCGCCTTCCAGGTGGTCCTCGGTGGCGGCCTGGTGCTCGGCGCGGGGATCCTGATTGGGAATGGGTGAGCTGCGGTCGGGCGCAGCCCGAGCAATCGATCCGTGAATCGATTGCAGCAGCGAACGCCCGGAGCCATTCGGAGGGCCGGGAGACGGTGCGGCAAACGCAACCCATTTACAGTGCCGCAAACCCCACGACGATTTTATATCACCGCCGCAGGCACAACAATCGGCCCTTATCGTGAGGCGCCCCGCGCCGGGCTGGAGAGAGGGCCCGCCGGCATCCTTGCCCTTCGCTTGCGCTCCGTGCATTCGCGGCTTTGCCGCTCCCCCCCTCATCTGCCTGCCGGCATCTTCTCCCCGCTGGGGAGAAGGGACTCGCGGCACCGTCTCGATCCTCTTGAGACCTTTGATGCAGGAATGATGCCCGTCAGGGCAGATGAGGGGGTGAGGAGCGCAAGCGACGAACGCCTTGAGCGTAGCGAAAGGCAGGTAGCGGCAAACACCACAGTTCTCCGGCATAGAAAAAGACACCGTCCACCCAAAAAGCAAAAGGCCGGCTTTCGCCGGCCTTTTCCCACGCCCCCCAAAACTCTTAACGCAGTGCGCCGACCAGAACGTCGCGGCCGTTCTCGATGGTGACCCAGCGGCCGGAATTGTAGCTCGACTGGCGCTTGACGAAGGAATAGGGCGTCCCAAACCACGGCTTAACGTCGGAAGCGAGGTTGTCGAGCACGAAGTCGCCCTCGGCGGTGCGCAGCGTCAGCACGGCATGGCCTTCACCGTCGGGCTTGCGCACGACGGTCATCAGCAGATCGGCGGCCGAAAAGCCGCGCTGGATCAGCATGCGGCGCTTCAGCAGCGCGAAATCCTCGCAGTCGCCGGCAGTGGTCGGATAGGCCCAGACTTCATCCTTGCCGTATATTTCCTTGTCGGTCATCGGTGTGATCGTGCGGTTGACCGTGGCGTTGACCGAACGCACCAGCGACCACTTTGCCGGGGTCATCTCGACCGGGCCGGAATTGCGGTTTGCCCCGCATTCGCTGCGGTGAATCTGACAGAAATCATAGTGTCCGATCGGCTGGGATGTGGCATTGCCCGTGACCATTGAAGCATTTCTGCTGGGGGCCGGTATGGCGGCCGTCGCCATCGCAAACATGGCCATCATGGCCACAAAAATACCCTTCATCCGCACGCCCGCTCTTCCTCGCATCGCCCCTTATTTATTAACAAAGTGTTAATGGAGAGGGCCAAGAAGAGTCAATCGTTACTTCTTGGGAGCACCTTGCGACTCGCCGACATGGTTAAAATGCAACGGGTTGGGCACTTGCGTCGGGGGAGTTTCTTGGCCGGTGCCGTCTAAACGGGCATCTGCCTGCTCGTCGATGAACGGATGATGCCTTTCACGGCGCTGAGCAGAAGCGCGATATCGCTGGGGCGGGAAAGGCGGTGGTCGCCGTCGCGGATGAAGGTCAGCACCACGTCGTCGGCGGGAAGATGTTCGACGAGCTTCATCGCATGCGCATGCGGCACGTCGGCGTCTTTCATACCCTGGAGGATATGCACCGGGCAGCCCGTTTCGATGATGCCGTCGAGCACCCGGTTTTGGCGGCCGTCCTCGATCAGCGCCCTGGTATAGATGTTCGGCTCGGGACTATATTGCGACCGTTCTTCGAAATAGCCGCGCTCGGCAAGCGATTTGCGCTCCTTGGCCTTGAGGTTCGGCTCGATCAGCTCAGAGGTGAAATCGGGTGCGGGCGCAATCAGCACCATCCCCTCGAGTTTTGGGCCTTCGAGTTTTGGACCTTCGAACTTCGGGCCGCCCTGCCGCGCAAGCTCCTGCGCCAGGCGGAGCGCGATCCAGCCGCCCATCGAGGAGCCGACGAGGATTACCCGTTCCGGGGCGACATGACGGATGACGGCCAGCGCCTCCTCAAGCCAGCGTGAGATCGTGCCGTCGCTGAAGCTGCCGCCGGAAAGTCCGTGGCCGGAATAGTCGAGGCGGATGCACGCAAGCCCGAGTTCGGCCGCCAGCCCGTCGAGTTCCACCGCCTTGGTGCCGCTCATGTCGGAACGGTAGCCGGACAGCCAGACGAGCGCCGGGGCGCTGTTGCCGGCCCGCGCCCGGCGCACCAGCATGGCGATCTCACGCGCCGCCTCGCCCTCGCCGACCGTCAGGAACTGCGGCTGGGCATTGGGCATCTGATCGAACATCGGCGAAACTCCTGTTATTTTGGTCTATAAAACAGATTCTTGGCAGGCTGACAGCGGGTGATTTTTCCGCTAAAGGATGATATTGACTCCGTTGCAGCGATGACGCGACACGTTTGTGCACCCCGATATGGGAGCGCGAGGCTGCAACGTTCCGAAACAACGCGAGGAGAATACGACCATTCGCAGACCTTTTAAAACCGACGCGCCCGTGAAGGACGGACCGCGCTCGAACCGTGAAATCCGCATTCCCAAAGTTCAGCTGATCGGGGCTGACGGCGAGAATATGGGCGTCGTGCCTACCGACCAGGCCTTGAGAATGGCTGAGGAAGCCGGCCTCGATCTCGTCGAAATTTCCCCCAATGTCGAACCGCCTGTGTGCAAGATCCTCGATCTGGGCAAGCTGAAATATGCCAACCAGAAGAAGGCTGCCGAGGCGCGCAAGAAACAGAAGATCGTCGAAGTCAAAGAAATCAAGATGCGCCCCAATATCGACACCCATGATTATGAGGTGAAGATGAAGGCGATGGGTCGCTTCTTCGACGAAGGCGACAAGGTCAAGGTAACGCTGAAGTTCCGCGGCCGCGAAATGGCCCACCAGGAGCTTGGCATGAAGCTGCTGCAGCAGGTCAAGGCCGATACGACCGAGTTCGCCAAGGTCGAAGCCGAGCCCAAGCTCGAAGGCCGCCAGATGATGATGGTGCTGGCGCCGAAGTAAGCGCCAGGCACTTTTTCGCCCCAAGGCCGTCCGCAAGGGCGGCTTTTGTGCTTTCTAACACTGGTGCTTACGAGCGTGCGAAGATTCCTCCGCAGCCCCGTTGCACTTTCAGGACGCTGCGGTTATAAGCGCGCGTCCGAACTGACCGGCAGGGCATGCCGTGGCAGTTTCGAATGCTTGCGGAACGGTTCGTCGCCGAAGCCGCAGATCAACAACAAACGCTCCCGCACCTTGTTGCGACGGCCGGAGAACCGGACTTCGCGAGAAGGGCTTTTTTGATGAAGCGCGCAGGGAGGACAGAAGGAGTAGCAAAATGCCCAAGATGAAGACGAAGTCCTCTGCCAAGAAGCGGTTCAAGATCACCGCAACCGGCAAGGTCAAGGCTGCCGCTGCCGGCAAACGCCATGGCATGATCAAGCGTACCAACAAGTTCATTCGCGATGCACGTGGCACCATGGTTCTCGCAGAACCGGATGGCCGCAAGGTTATCAAGAATTACCTGCCGAACGGTCTCTGAGACTCGTCCGCGAACGCTAGATTTAAGGAGATCATGATATGGCACGTGTAAAAAGAGGCGTCACCGCCCACGCCAAGCATAAGAAGGTTCTGAAGGCCGCCAAGGGCTTTTACGGCCGCCGCAAGAACACCATCCGCACCGCCAAGGCTGCTGTCGATCGTTCGAAGCAGTACGCTTACCGCGACCGCAAGGTCAACAAGCGCAACTTCCGTGCGCTCTGGATCCAGCGCATCAACGCCGCTGTCCGCGAATTCGGCCTGACCTATGGCCGCTTCATCGACGGCCTGCACAAGGCCGGCATCGAAGTCGACCGCAAGGTTCTCTCCGACATGGCGATCCACGAGCCGGAAGCATTCGGCGCGCTCGTCAATGCTGCCAAGAAGGCTCTTGAGTACCTCAAGGAAGCCGGTACGGCCAACGAGTTTGAAGGCGCGGTCAAGTAACCAGCGCTTCCCAAGCTTTGAATTTATGATTTTGGGAAACCCGCGCTGGTTTGGGCTAGCGCGGGTTTTTCTTTCTTTATATCCCTGCGCCGGCCTCTCCAGCCTGCCGTTCGAACGCCGCCTGATCTGGACGGAAAGAAGACAATGTCAGATATCGACCAGCTTAAATCCTCTTTGCTTGCCGAAATTGCTGCTGCGGGTGACGAGGCGGCCCTGGAAGCCGTGCGCGTATCCGCGCTCGGCAAGAAGGGCTCCGTTTCCGAACTGTTGAAGACGCTCGGCGCCATGACGCCGGAAGAGCGCCAGACCCGGGGTGCTGCGATCAACGCCCTGAAGAACGAAGTGACGGACGCCATTGCCGAACGTAAGTCCGTGCTGAAAATGGCGGCGGTCAATGCGCGGCTGAAGGCCGAAACGGTCGATGTCAGCCTGCCGGTGCGCTCTTCGCCGGCCGAGCGCGGCCGCATCCATCCGATCAGCCAGATCGTCGATGAGATCACCGCGATCTTCGCCGACATGGGCTTCTCGATCGCCGAAGGTCCCGATATCGAGACGGATTATTACAATTTCACCGCGCTGAATTTCCCCGAAGGCCATCCGGCCCGCGAGATGCACGACACGTTCTTCTTCCATCCGGACGAGAATGGCGAGCGCAAGGTGCTGCGCACCCATACCTCGCCTGTGCAGGTGCGCACCATGGAAGCGCAGAAGCCGCCGATCCGCATCATCATTCCCGGCAAGACCTATCGCCAGGACAGCGACGCTACGCATTCGCCGATGTTCCACCAGGTCGAAGGCCTGGTCATCGACAAGAAAGCCAATGTTGCCAACATCCGCTGGGTGCTCGAGGAATTCTGCAAGACCTTCTTCGAGGTCGACAGCGTGACGATGCGTTTCCGCCCGTCGTTTTTCCCTTTCACCGAGCCCTCTTTCGAGGTCGATATCCAGTGCGATCGCTCCGGCCCGATCGTCAAGTTCGGCGAAGGCACCGACTGGATGGAGATCCTCGGCTGCGGCATGGTCCATCCGAACGTGCTGCGTTATGGCGGGCTCGATCCGGACGAATATCAGGGTTTTGCCTGGGGCATGGGCCTCGACCGCATCGCCATGCTGAAATACGGCATGCCCGACCTGCGCGATTTCTTCAACGCCGACGTCCGCTGGATGACGCATTACGGCTTCCGCCCGCTCGACATGCCGACGCTGTTCGGCGGCCTCAGCGCTTGAACGGAGAATTGGGACGATGAAATTCACGCTCTCCTGGCTGAAAGAGCATCTGGAAACGGATGCCGGCCTCGACGAAATCTGCACGCGGCTCACCCAGATCGGACTGGAGGTCGAGGATGTCGACGACAAGGCGGCGTTCAAGCCCTTCGTCATCGCCAGAGTTGTCTCGGCGGAAAAACATCCGCAGGCCGATCGCCTGAAGGTGCTGATGGTTGATACGGGCGCCGGCGCGCCGGTCCAGGTCGTCTGCGGCGCCCCGAATGCACGCGCCGGCCTCGTCGGCGCCTTTGCTGCTCCCGGGACCTATGTTCCCGGCATCGACGTGACGCTTGCCGTCGGCAATATCCGCGGCGTCGAAAGCCACGGCATGATGTGCTCCGAAAAGGAGTTGCAGATCTCCGACAGCCATGACGGCATCATCGATCTGCCGGAAGATGCGCCGGTCGGAAAGAGTTATGCCGCCTATGCGCATCTCGACGACCCGGTCATTGAGATCAACCTGACGCCGAACCGTCCGGACTGCACCTCGGTCCACGGCATCGCCCGCGATCTCGCCGCCTCCGGACTCGGTACGTTGAAGCACCGGCCTGCGCCGTCCTTCGCCGTCGAAGGCGAAACGCCGGTCAAGCTGACGCTCGATCTCGACGATCCGAAACTCTGCCCCGGCTTTTCGCTCCGTCTGGTGCGTGGCGTCAGCAATGGCCCGAGCCCGCGCTGGATGCAGCAGCGGCTGACCGCCATTGGCCTGCGCCCGATCAATGCGCTGGTCGATATCACAAATTACATGACCTTCGATCAAGGCCGGCCGATGCACGTCTTCGACGCTGCTAAGGTCAAGGGCAACCTCACCGTCCGCCGCGCCACGGAGGGCGAGACCGTGCTGGCGCTCGACCAGCGCGAATACAAGCTCGGCCCGAACAATGTCGTCATCGCCGATGAAGACGGCATCGAATCGATCGGCGGCATCATGGGCGGCGAACATTCCGGCTGCGACGAAAACACCGTCGACGTGCTGATCGAATCGGCCCTCTGGGACCCGATGAACATCGCCAAATCCGGCCGCAGCCTCGGCATCATCACCGATGCCCGGTACCGCTTCGAGCGCGGCGTCGATCCGGACTATATGGTGCCTGGTCTCGAACGCACGACGGAACTGGTGCTGGAGCTTTGCGGCGGCACGGCCGCCAGAGCCGAGGTCGTCGGCTATCAGGGTTACGAAGCAAAGATCGTCGATTTCCCTTATTCCGAGGTCAAGCGTCTGACGGGGCTCGACGTCTCGGATGAGGAAAGCAACAGCATTCTGACCCGCCTCGGCTTCACGGTCTCCGGTTCCGGCGAGCGTGTCTCCGTTGCCGTTCCTTCCTGGCGTCCCGATGTCGACGGGAAGGCCGATCTCGTCGAGGAGGTCATGCGCATCCACGGCGTCGACAATATCAAACCGGCGCCGCTCGAAAGCCATGCGGTCGTCAACGGCAAGATCCTGACGACGCTGCAGATCCGCACGCGTCTCGCCAAGCGGGCGCTTGCGTCGCGCGGCATGCTCGAAGCCGTCACCTGGTCCTTCATTCCGGAAGATCAGGCCAAGCTCTTCGGCGGCGGTTCGCCCGCCCTCAAGCTTGCCAACCCGATTGCCGCCGAAATGTCGGACATGCGCCCCTCGCTGCTGCCGGGCCTGCTGACCGCAGCCCAGCGCAATGCCGACAAGGGTTATGCCGACGTCGCCATCTTCGAGGTCTCCGGCACCTATGAGAACGACCGGCCGGAAGGTCAGCGCCGCGTTGCGGGCGGCATCCGCCGCGGCACGGCTTCGCTTGTCGGCGCCGGCCGCGCCTGGTCGAACGCCGCCAAGGGCGGCGGCAAACCGGTCGACGTCTTCGACGCCAAGGCCGATGCGCTCGCCGTCATCGAAGCCTGCGGCCTGCCGATGGGCAACATCCAGATCGAGCAGGGCGGGCCGGAATGGTATCATCCCGGCCGCTCCGGCACGATCAAGATGGGGCCGAAAGTCGTGCTCGGCTATTTCGGTGAATTCCATCCGCTGACGCTGGAAGCGCTTGATGTCTCCGGCGCCCTCTGCGGCTTCGAGGTCTATCTCGATGCCATGGCCGAGCCGAAGAAGAAGGCGACCCGCACCAAGCCGGCGCTCGATCTTTCGCCTTTCCAGGCGGTCAAGCGCGACTTCGCCTTCGTCGTCGACAAGACGGTGGAAGCAGGCGCCGTCATCAAGGCCGCGACCGGCGCCGACCGCAAGCTGGTCACCGGCGTCAATGTCTTCGACGTTTTCGAAGGCGCGTCGGTCGGCGAAGGCAAGAAGTCGGTGGCGATCGAGGTTCAGATCCAGCCGGCCGAGCGCACGTTGACGGATGAGGATTTCGAGGCGCTGACGCAGAAGATCGTCGCCAGCGTGACAAAATTCACCGGCGGTGTTCTCAGATCCTGATCTTGCCGGCTAACAATAGGAATAGTCGACCGGTCGCTGTGGCCGGTCTTTTCACCTATGAAGATGGTAAAGCTTGCCGACGATCGTCCATCGGCCTTCGATCTTCAGCAATGAGAGATAATCGGTGAAACGCATTCCGGCGAAATCGTCGGTGACCTTGACGCTGGCCGCATCGCCCTCGACATCGACGCTCTGTATATCCATGAAGGGCTGCGTGCCGGGCGGGGCTGGCTCCTCCGCCAGGATCGCGGCGATGAACTCGTCCCGCGTCAGCCATTCGACGGCATTCTGGTAATAGCCGATGATCGAGCTTTTCGGGTGAAAGGCCTTTTTCAAGGCTGCCTCATTGGCGAAGGCCATGCCTTCGACATAGAGATGAACCGTCTGTTCGACTGCCTGCCTATCCGACATAGTTTCATCCCGTTCTCCGAGATGGCGTTAGATAGTTTCGCCGGCCGCGAAGGCAAGCCCGGCCTGTTGAATCAGGCCGGGCTTTTGTCGCTTAAAGGTTCGTCATGGCAAGCGACGCGTCCGAATAACGTTTTCCCGCCACCTGCCCGGCCGGGATGGCCTTGCCGAGCTGCTCGAGCTCGGCCGGGCTTAGCACGATATCGGCGGCGGCAGCGTTCTGTTCGAGATGGTGAAGCTTGCGGGCGCCGGGGATCGGCACGATGTCGTCTCCCTGGCTCAGCACCCAGGCGAGCGCCAGCTGTGCGGCGGTCACGCCCTTTTCGGCGGCAAGCTGTTCGAGCGTTGCGACCAGAGCGGCGTTGGCGTCGAAATTCTCCGCCTGGAAGCGCGGCACCTGCCGGCGGAAATCATCGGCGGCAAGATCTTCGGTCTTTATCGCCCCTGTCAGAAAACCGCGGCCGAGCGGGCTGTAGGGCACGAAGCCGATGCCGAGTTCGCGGCAGGTGGCAAGCACGTCTTCCTCCGGATCGCGCGTCCAAAGCGAGTATTCGCTCTGCAGCGCGGCGATCGGATGGACCGCATGGGCGCGGCGGATGGTGGCGCTGCCGGCTTCGGAGAGGCCGAGGGCGCGGACCTTGCCTTCCCTCACCAACTCGGCCATAACGCCGACCGTCTCCTCAATCGGCACGTTGGGATCGACGCGGTGCTGGTAGAAGAGGTCGATGGTCTCGATGCCCAGCCTTTTCAATGAGGCCTCGGCGACTGCCCGCACATGCTCGGGGCGGCTGTCGACGCCGGCGATGGCGGCAGCACCTTGCTGGCTGGTATCGATCTTGAAGCCGAACTTGGTGGCGATCACCAGGTGGTCGCGGAATGGTTTCAGCACCTTTCCGACAAGGGCCTCGTTGGTAAAGGGGCCATAGACTTCGGCGGTGTCGAAAAACGTGACGCCGAGTTCGACGGCGCGATTGAGCGTCCTCACCGATTCCGCTTCGTCGCTGGCGCCATAGGCAAAGCTCATGCCCATGCAGCCGAGGCCGACGGCTGAGACGGTCAGATCGTTTCCGAGTTTCCGGGTTTTCATGTTGCGCTCCTTTTCTGAGCTGGGACCGCTCTATGCGGTACGGGCAGACCATATCCTTGCCGCACCAGTCAGAAAATACATGCAGCTTCTAACGGGTTGTTCTATTCTTTCGATCAATGAACAGAACACAGCTCTCGCAACTCGCCGTTCTCGCCGCCGTCTCTGAGCATCGCAGCTTCCGCGCCGCGGCCAAGGAACTCCTCGTCGCGCCGTCAGCGATCAGCCATGCGATCTCGAGCCTCGAGGAAAGCCTGGGGGTCAGGCTCCTGGCGCGCACCACCCGCAGTGTCGCGCCGACGGAGGAGGGCCGCCTGCTTCTCGAAAGGCTGCGTCCGGCGCTCGAGGAGATCGATATTGCCCTGGAGGCTGTCCGCGATACGCGCGCCAAGCCGGCCGGCAACCTGCGCATCACTGCGCCGCGTTTCGCCTCCGATCTCCTGCTCGCCCCGCGCCTCGGCGATTTTCTCAACCTCTATCCCGATATCACCCTGGAGATTGCCAATGAGGACGGCTTCACCGATATCGTCAAGGAGGGGTTCGACGCCGGTATAAGGCTGGAGGAGAGCTTGGAGGCCGATATGATCGCGGTGAAGTTCTCACCCCCTTTGACCACTGTCATCGCCGCATCGCCCGAATATTTCGAGCGCCATCCAAAACCGGAACACCCGCGCGACCTCGTCCATCATCGATGCATCAAGCGGCGCTTTACCAATGGCTCCATCTATCGCTGGGAATTCGAAAAGGATGGGCAGGAATTGGTTGTTGCGGTCGACGGGCCGCTGATTGTCAGCGAGGACCGGCTGGCCCTGCTTGCGGCGCTTAACGGCGCCGGCCTTGCCTATCTCTTCGATATGCGGGTGGATGCCGAGCTGACGAGCGGCAGGCTCGTGCGGGTACTGGCGGATTGGTGCGCGCCCTATTCCGGGCCGTTTCTTTACTATCCCACCCGGCGGCAGATGCGCCCGGCGCTGCGGGCCTTCATCGATTTCTTCAGATATGTTTAGAAGAATGCGGGCGGCGGTAAGAGACTTGCCGCCCGCTCTCATCCGTCAGGCAGCCTTGGCCTTCTGGTTTGCTGCTGTGGTGGCGAGCTGCGAGAGGGTCTTGTCGGTCGCCGTTTCCTCCTGCAGCGTCTGGTCGAGCAGGCTGACGACATCCTTGAAGCCGAGCGTCGCGGCCCAGGTCTTCAGTGTGCCGTAACGGGCGATTTCATAATGCTCGACGGCCTGGGCCGCGGAAATCAGGCCGGCATCCAGCGCTGGCGTGCCCTTGAATTCCTCCATAATTTCTTCGCCCTCGGCGATAATGCCCTGGATCGCCTCGCAGGTCTTGCCCTGGGCGCGTTTGCCGATCTTCTCGAAAACCTGCTGCAGGCGCTCGACCTGGCCTTCGGTTTGCTCCAAGTGCTTCTGGAAACCCGCTTTCAATTCGGCGGACTGGGCGGCGCGCGCCATCTTCGGCAGGGCGCGCAGGATCTGCCGTTCGGCAAAATAGATATCCTTCAGCGTGTCGTAGAAGAGATCTTCCAACGTCTTTTCCTTGGCCATTTTCTCGATCCTTGTTCTGGGGAAGGCCGCGAATGCGGCGACACATTAAGAAGCAAGGATTGCGCAAATTGTTCCCGATCGATTTCGGGTGGACTGGAAATCTGCTCCGGGCGATGTTTCCTGCCATAGATGTGGGAGGAAGAGAACGTCATGCGAAAGCCGGGTTCGATGAAGGGTCTGGAGGATCTTGGCCGGATAAGGCTGTCGCAGAACTTCTTCTTCCGCGATTTCCTGCACTCCGAAATTGCCGATTTCCACCGAATTCCCAACATTCCCGAGGACCCCGATCTGGCGATCGAGGCAGGCAGGAGGCTTTGCCAGGAATTGCTGGAGCCGCTGGAAGCGACCTTCGGTCGTCTGCATATCCGCTCCGGCTATCGATCGCCCGATGTCAACAGGTTCGGCAACGCCAACAATCTGAACTGCTCGACCAATGCCGCCACTGCCGCCCATCACATTTGGGACATGCTGGACTTCGACGGCTGCATGGGTGCTGCGGTCTGCATCGTCGTGCCGTGGATGCTCGACCGCTACAGCGACGAAAGCGACTGGCAACGGCTCGCCTGGTGGATCCACGACCATTTGCCCTACGCCTCGCTCTGCTTCTTCCCCAAGCTCTGGGCTTTCAATATCCAGTGGCACGAACGGCCGAAACGGGTGATCCAGAGTTATATCAGCCCGCGCGGCATCCTCACCAAACCGGGCATGGCGAACTGGGAGGGGCAGCATTCCGAATGGTACGAGGGTTTTCCCGCCCTCAAAAACTGATTCGGTAGCGAATGTGCCCGTCGCTCTCGACATAGCTGTCATAGAGCGCCCGGGCCGTCTTGTTCTGCTCGCTCGTATGCCAATAGAACCGCGACCAGCCCTTCGCCTTGCCGAGTTCGACGAGATCGTCCATCAGCGCCCGCCCAACGCCTTTGCCGCGTGCCTCGGGATCGACGAACAGGTCTTCGAGATAGCAGTCCCGGCCGCGGATCCACGTGCCCTCATGGGTGAGATAGAGCGCAAAGCCCATGATCCTGCCGCCGACCTCGGCGACGCGCATGAGGATCGCCGACGCCGGATCGAAAACCCGGCGCCATGTCTGGTCGGTAATATCGGCATCGACCGTGACTTCGTAGAAGGCGAGATAATCAGCCCAGAGTTCGCGCCAACGCGCTTCGTCTTCGGGGCGGGCATCGCGGATCGTCACGGTCATCGTCTCTTCTCTTCTCTATCAGCGGCCGGCTTCGTCGAGCAGCGCCATCGCGTCATCGGAAAGTTGAAGTGTCGCCGATTTCGCCAGGCTTTCAAGCTGCGAAAGGCTGGTGGCGCTGGCGATCGGCGCCGTCACGCCCTTCTTGCGCAAAAGCCAGGCGAGCGAAATTTCCGCAGGCTTGGCGCCGGTTTCAGTGGACACCCTGTCGAGTGCGGCAAGAATGCGCAGGCCCTTGTCATCCAGATAGGTCGAAACCCGGCCCTCGCGGGCGCGGCCTTGCGTATCCGCCTTGCTGCGGTACTTGCCGGTGAGGAAGCCGGCGGCGAGGCTGAAATAGGTGATGACGCCGATATCCTCTTTGACGCAGAGCTCGGCCAGCGGCCCCTCGAAGCTCGAGCGTTCATAGAGGTTATATTCCGGCTGCACCACATCGTAACGCGGCAGGCCAGCCTTTTCGGCAGCGTCGAAGGAAGCCTGCAGCAGCGTCGCGTCATAATTCGAGCAGCCGATGGCGCGGATCTTGCCCTGCTGCTTCAGCTTGGCAAAGGCACCGAGCGTTTCCTCGTGGGGCGTATCGGCGTCCGGCCAATGCGAGAGATAGAGATCGATATAATCGGTCTGCAGCCGGCTGAGCGAATCCTCGGCTGCTTTCAGGATATAGCTCTCCTTGAGCGTCTTTCCCTGTCCCATGTCCGAGCCGACCTTGGTGACGATCACGGCCTTGTCGCGGGAGAGGCTTGCCTGCTTCAGCCAGCGCCCGATGATCTCCTCGGAATCGCCGCCCTTGTTGCCGGGAACCCAGGCGGAATAGACATCCGCTGTATCGATCGTGTTGAGTCCCGCATCGAAGAAGGCGTCGAGAATGGCGAAGGATGTTTTCTCGTCGGCCGTCCAGCCGAAGACATTGCCGCCGATGACGATCGGCGCGACCGAAAGACCTGTTTTTCCAAGCCGGCGCATTTCCATGACGCTCTCCAAAATGGTGATGTAATTGAAATCGCGGGTACGGCAGAACGCCGTCCCGGAGCATGATGCCGAAACATCATTCTCTAACGATCTGAGAGAACCTAGCGCGATCCGGGCATGAAGGAAGGCAAACTTCCGTGATTTCAGCCCGCGCCATTGCGCCGCAGCGAAGGCCTGAATATGGTTCGCGGAAACCTGTTTGGGAGGCTTGGACCATGTTGCGCTTCGGTATCATTTCAACGGCAAAGATCGGCCGCGACAATGTCGTTCCTGCAATCCAGGACGCGGAGAACTGCGTCGTCACGGCGATCGCCAGCCGTGATCTCGCGCGCGCCAGGGAGATGGCCGACCGTTTTTCGGTGCCGCATGCCTTCGGCTCCTATGAGGAGATGCTGGCCTCCCATCTCATCGACGCGGTCTATATCCCGCTGCCGACCTCGCAGCATATCGAATGGTCGATCAAAGCAGCCGATGCCGGCAAGCACGTGCTCTGTGAAAAACCGCTCGCCTTGAAGGCCGGCGATATCGACGATGTGATCGCCGCCCGTGACCGCAACCGCGTGGTGGTCACCGAAGCCTATATGATCACCTATTCCCCGGTCTGGCAGAAGGTGCGCGCGCTGATCGATGAGGGCGCGATCGGCAAGCTGCGGCATGTGCAGGGCGCCTTCACCTATTTCAACCGCGATGCTGCCAACATGCGCAACATTCCAGAGCTTGGCGGCGGCGGCCTTCCGGATATCGGCGTCTATCCCGTCATGGGCACGCGTTTTTCCACCGGCAAGGAGCCGCTTCGGATCCAGGCCATTACCGAGCGCGATCCCGAATTCGGGACGGATATCTATTCAAGCGTCAAAGCCGATTTCGGTGATTTCGAGTTGAGCTTCTACATCTCGACGCAGATGGCCAACCGCCAGGTCATGGTCTTTCACGGCACCGACGGCTATATCGAGGTCAAGTCGCCGTTCAACGCCAACCGCTTTGGGCCTGAAGAGATCGAGCTTACCGACCGCAGCCACAATGAATCGCGCATCTTCCGCTTCCAGGACAGTCGCCAGTACAAGCGGGAAGTCGAAGCCTTTGCCCGGGCGGTGAAGGACGGCAAGGAAGAGCTCGTCACGCTCGAAAATTCGAAATTGAACCAGAAGGTCATCGACGCGATCTACCGCGCCAGCGAGAAGGACGGCTGGGAATCAGTCTGATTATTCGGCGCGGAAGACGAAGCGCGAATAACCGAAAAAGCTGAAGATCATCGAGGCGAGGCTGGCGATCACCATGGCCGCCAGCGGCTGAAGGGCAGGCAGCGACAGCAGAAGTGCGGAATAAAGCCCGTAATTGACCAAGGCTGCCGTCACGCCGACCGAACCGTAGCGAAAGCCTTCGGCGGCAAGCGATCGGCCGGAGCGATCGAAGGTGAAGCTCCGGTTGAAAGCCCAGGTTGCCGCCATTGCCAGCGCGATCGCGACGAGCCGTGCCAAGAAAGGCCCGAGCGGCGTCAGATGAAGCAGCGCCGACAGGACGCCGGCATCGACGAGAAAGCCGATGCCGCCGGCAATGGCGAAGCGGACGAGCTTTCTCATGCCGCATCCGCCTTGCCAGGACGCCCACGCGATGCGGGCGCTGCCTCGCCGAGCGGCGCCTTGGCCGCGCTCGGCGTCTCCAGGCTCATATAATGGATACGAAGCTGTTCGGCGCGGGCGCGGGCCACCGAATCCAGGATGACGCCGGCGGTAAACAGCATGAAGGAAATCATCATCAGCGCCATCGACAGCACCCAGGTCGGCATGCGGCTGACGAGACCCGTCTGGAAATATTCCGCCAGCACCGGCGCCATGAAGCCGACGCTCGCCAGCATGAAGGTGGCGCTGATCGTGCTGAAGAAGGCGAAGGGCCGGGTTTCCTTCATCAGCATCGCGAACATCCAGAGAATCCTGCCGCCGTCGCGAAAGGTCGAAAGCTTGGAATGCGAGCCTTCCGGCCGGCGGCCGTAATCGAGTTCCAGCTCGCTGACCGGCAGCTTCAGCCGCGAGGCGTGCACGGACATTTCGGTTTCGATCTCGAAGCCGCCTGATACCGCCGGGAAGCTCTTGACGAAGCGGCGTGAGAAAGCGCGGTAGCCGGAAAAGATATCGGTGAAGTCGGGGCCGAAGATCGTCCGGTAGAGCAGGTTGAAAAGCCGGTTGCCGAGCGCATGGCCCTGACGGCCGGCATCGGCATGAACGCCGCGGCGGGTCCCCACAACCATGTCGGCCCGCTCGGTCAGCAGTGTGCGCACCAGTTCCTCGGCATCGGCTGGCGTATAGGTGCCGTCGCCGTCGGCGATGATGTAGATGTCGGCGTCAATGTCGGCGAACATGCGGCGCACGACGTGGCCCTTGCCCTGCCGCCGCTCGCGCACGACATGCGCCCCGGCAAGCATCGCCTGCAGGGCGGTGCCATCGGTGGAATTGTTGTCGTAGACGTGGATCGCCGCATCCGGCAGCGTCGCGCGGAAACCTCGCACCACAGGGCCGATCGTCGCGGCTTCATTATAGCAGGGAAGCAGGACGGCAATGTCCAGTTTATCGGTACGCGATCGGGCCATGACTTTACTCGTTACACAAAAGCCGAGCCGAGCCTAAACCACCCGGCGTTAATAAGACCCTATGACGAAAGCAAAATCGGCAGCTGCCGCAATCGGCTTTACACTTTCTTGATCGGCTGCGGTTAAGCTTCGGCATCCGGAAACGAAGCGCTAACCACGATGAACGCCGTGCAGCCGATCACCAATGCCGCATCCGTGACCCCCGCCCAAAGGGGCGGGTTGGGAAGGTTGATGATGCGCCTGTGGCCAACCGTCATCTGCTATAGCGTCATTCTCGCCACCATCCTCCTCGTCGCCAAGCTTTCCATTGCGACCGATTATGTCGGTCCCGACAATGACGACGGAATGCGTCTCATCGAGGTTCGCGATTTTCTCGCCGGGCAGGGCTGGTTCGATCTGATGCAATATCGCCTCGGCCTCGGTGGCGGCACGCTGATGCACTGGTCGCGGCTGATCGATCTGCCGATCGCTTCGCTGATCTGGTTCTTCGGTCTGTTTGCGCCCAACGAGACGGCTGAGGCCCTGGCGCTTGCCGTTTGGCCGATTTCGCTCGTCCTCCCCGCCATGCTTGCCATGGCAGTTGCCGGGCGGCGCATCGGCGGTGTCGCCGGCATGCATATCAGTCTCGGCATGACCGGTCTTGCGATATACACCGGCAACCGTTTCGCGCCTGGAGCCATCGATCATCACAATGCGCAGCTGGCGCTGGTCGCGACGATGGTGGCGATGCTGCTGGATCCGCAGCGGCGCGGCAGGAGTTATGCGGTTGCCGGCATCGCGGCAGCGGTCGCCATCGCCATCGGCGCCGAGACGACGCCTTTTGTCGCGGCCGTCTGTCTGACCATCGCTTTGCTCTGGGCGTGGGAAGGCGAAAAATTCGCCGTCGCCGCGAAGGCATTCGGGCTGGCGCTGGCAATGGCGATCAGCATTCTCTTTGTCGCAACGGTGCCGCCGCGGCTCTATTCGATGGTCACCTGCGACAATCTCTCGCTCGGTTATTACAGCCTGGCGGCGATCGGCGGCGGGCTGCTGCTGTCTTCGGCGGTCTTTGCAAGCCGCCTGAGTCGCCCCTTGCGCTTTGCGGCGCTTGGCCTCGTCGGTGCCGGTGTTCTCGGTTCGGCGATGGTGATTGCGCCGCAATGCCTGAGCGATCCGCTCGCCGGTCTTGATCCGATGCTGGTCGAACTCTGGCTGAGGAATGTGTCGGAAGCGCAGTCGGCCTTTGTTCTTCTACGCACCGATCCCTTCTCCATCGGTGGTTTCTATGCGGCCGGCCTTTTCGCCATCGCGGTCTGCATCTTCCGCATCGTTCGGCGCGATCGTATGCAGATCCATCTGGTCCTGCTCTTCCTGCTGATCACCAGCTGGGCAATTGCGCTGGTCCAGGTGCGCGGCTCCGTTTTCTCGAACCTGATCTCCATTCTGCCACTTGCCTTGCTGATCATCGATATCAGGCGGATTTCCAATAGCGACAGCGAGAATGTTGCCGCCGCCTTCGTTTATATCGTCACTGTCCTCGCAAGCGTTCCGGCCGCCTGGGCACTCGGCGGCGGACTTATCGCGCTGCAGATGGGCAACGGCGCACAGAAGCAGGCGACGGAAAAGGTGCTTTCCTGCACATCGAGGCAGGCGCTGGCGCCGCTTGCCGGGCTTCCGGCCGGCCTGGTCTCCGCACCTTCGGAAATGGGCGTGCCGATCCTTCGTTTCACGCAAAACCGGGTTCTCTCCGCGCCCTATCACCGCAATCAGGGCGGCATGCTGACGGAACTGCACATCGGGCTGGCGGAGCCGCAGGAGGCGGAAGCCTTCCTGAAGGGGGCTCATGTGACGGTGCTTGGCTTCTGTTCCGGTGACCTGCAGACGCGAGAGATTGCCAAGCTGAAACCGGATGGGCTCTATGCCGAGCTCCGCAAGGGCAATATACCGCCCTATCTGGAGCCGCTTCCGAAGGCGGCCGATGTGGGCGTTCAGTTCTTTCGCTATCGGCCGGCGAATTGACGCCGGCAGTTCTTTTAGTGGGAAACGCGCGTCGCGCGGCGAAGGCGCGCATTCGCGTAGAGCCCGGCCACGAAGAGCATGAGGCCGCCATTAAAGCCGAGAACGGCATAGACGAAGGCCAGGATTGAGACCGGGCCGGGCGACGTAATCGCCGCCGCCGCGAAGGTTATTCCAATGAGCGCGGCGATCAACGCGATCGCGGCAGCCGAGCGCGTTTGCCCGGCGCTGACGCCCAATGCGGCTGCTGTGAGAATAATCATTTTCAGCACCTTCCCAGAGATAACGAGGGGAAGCATAGGAAGCGCCAACTAACAAAGATTTACCGGCCGTCCCGGCCGAAAAGCCTTTGTATTGCGGTGGTTAGCAATCCCTTTCGTCTATAACGCGCATTCTAACTATGCGTTCCGCAACCAAACGGATTTACCCGATTTCGCTGCGATCTCAGCAGCCGAGGAAACAGGCTTGTGCCGCGGCTGCGACCTTCCAGTTTCCCGCCGATCGACATAGAAAGAAGAGATGAGCAACCTCTTCGACAGCGATTCGCCAACCAATCTTGCCGAATATTCGGTTTCGGAGCTTTCCGGCTCGATCAAGCGCACCGTCGAAACAGCCTTCGACCAGGTTCGCGTGCGCGGCGAAATCTCAGGCTATCGCGGGCCGCATTCTTCGGGCCATGCCTATTTCGCGCTGAAGGACGATCGCGCCCGCATCGACGCCGTCATCTGGAAGGGCACCTTCTCGCGGCTGAAGTTCCGTCCGGAAGAGGGCATGGAAGTCATTGCCACCGGCAAGGTAACCACCTTTCCTGGCTCCTCGAAATATCAGATCGTCATCGAGACGCTGGAGCCGGCCGGCGCCGGCGCGCTGATGGCGCTGATCGAGGAGCGCAAGCGCAAGCTTTCCGCCGAGGGCCTGTTCGATGCCGCCCGCAAGAAGCGGCTGCCCTTCATGCCCCGCGTGATCGGCGTCGTCACCTCGCCGACCGGCGCCGTGATCCGCGATATTCTTCACCGCATCTCCGATCGTTTTCCCGTGCATGTCCTCGTCTGGCCGGTGAGGGTGCAAGGGGAGGGATCAGGCGAGGAGGTGGCGAACGCCATCCGCGGCTTCAACGCCCTGGAGCCGGCCGGCGTCATCCCGCGCCCGGATGTGCTGATTGTCGCGCGCGGCGGCGGCAGCCTGGAAGATCTTTGGAGTTTTAACGACGAAATCGTCGTGCGCGCTGCGGCCGAAAGCCGGATACCGCTGATCTCGGCGGTTGGCCATGAAACCGACTGGACGCTGATCGACTATGCCGCAGATGTCCGAGCGCCCACACCGACCGGGGCGGCCGAAATGGCCGTGCCGGTCAAGGCGGAACTTGACGCGCAGGCCGCCGCCCTTGCTGCGCGGCTGCAAGGCTGCATGAACCGGCAGATGGATCAGCGCCGCCAGTCCGTTCGTGCCCTGATGCGGGCATTGCCATCGCTCGATCAGCTTCTCGCTTTGCCGCGCCGCCGTTTCGACGAGGCGGCGACCGGCCTTGGCCGCGGTCTGGCACTCAACACCATCAACAAGCGCCGCGGCTTCGAGCGCGTCGCCGCGCATCTGCGCCCTGATGTGCTGTCCAACCGCATCGCCGAGCGGCGCCAGCTTCTGAGCGATCGCATGGCCCGGGCCGAACGCACCGTCGAGCGCCTGCTCGACCGCTCGAAGTCCCGCATTGATCGCGCTGAGGCAGTCTTCGCCACACTGCCGGCCCGGTTTAAGACGCAAACCGATCGGAGCCGTGAGGCTCTCGCCAATCTTTCGCGCCACGGCGATACGGCGATACGCCACCAGTTGGCTCGCGCCCGCGCCGAGCTTTCAGCGCAGGATCGTGTGCTGCAGTCGCTATCCTATAAGAATGTGCTGAAACGCGGCTACGCCGTCATTCGCGATGAGGATGACAGGCCGGTCTCGCAGGCAGCGTCGCTCTCCGCCGGCACGGGTATCTCCATCGAGTTCGCCGATGGCCGCGTTGGCGCGATGACGACGGACGGTGGCGCCCCACCTGTCGGCACCAAGAAGCGGGGCGTGAAATCGGCCGAGCCGCCGAAGCAGGGAAGCCTGTTCTGATGATGCGGATCCTGCTGGTGCTTGCCCATCCGCTGCCGGATAGCTTCGCAGCCTCGGTGGCGTACACGGCTCGGCAAGCATTGGAAGCCTCAGGTCATGTCGTCGATCTGCTCGATCTCTACGCCGAGGATTTCGATCCACGCCTGTCCCAGGCGGAGCGGAGCGGTTACTTCGATATACCCTACGACACCTCGGCCGTTGCCGACATCGTTGCCCGGCTGCAGTCGGCCGACGGGCTCGTTCTCGTGTTTCCGCAGTGGTGGTTCAATTTCCCAGCCATTCTGAAGGGATTCTTCGATCGCATCTTCGCGCCAGGTGTGGCCTTCACGCACGACGCCGCCGGCGGTCGTATTGTGCCTGAACTTACCAATATCAGATTGCTCTATGCGCTAACGACGACGGGCTCGCCTTGGTGGCTGGTGCATTTTTATATGGGCAATCCCGTTCGGCGTCTGCTGAAGCGGGGCATTGCTAGCTTCTGCTCAAAAAAATCGTCTTTCGCATGCTGAGCCTGCATGACATGGACCGCGCGACGGAGGCGAGGCGCAAGAGGCATTTGGATCGCGTCCGCAAGGCGCTTGCCGCCGTCTGACTATTCGAAATCCGACAGGAATTTCTTGAGCAACCGGTCGAACTCGGCCTTGTCCTCGGCTGTCAGGTTGCGTGTCAGCCGGCGCTGATTGGCGACATGCGCATCGACAGCGGCCTCGACTGTCGCCAGCCCCTTTTCTGTCAGTGCGATCAACACGCTTCTGCGGTCCTGTGGATTGACGACGCGCTCGACGAAGCCCGCTTTCTCCAACTGGTCGATGCGGTTCGTCATCGTGCCGGAGCTGACCATGGTCATCTCCAGAAGCTCGCCCGGCGAAAGCCGGTGGGGGGCGCCGGCGCGGCGGAGGGTGGCGAGCACGTCGAAGGCGGACGTCGAAAGCCCGTGTTTTAAGAGCACCGCCTCCACTTCGCGGCCGAGATGGGTGCCGAGGCGCTTCAACCGTCCGAGCAGGCCCATCGGTTCGACGTCGAGGTCCGGCCGTTCCTGTCGCCATTGCGCCAGGATCTTGTCGACGTGATCCATGCTGCTGTCTTTGCTCATGATCCACCGATAACAGCCATTATCTTGACGTCAAGATAAAAAGGCGTAAGATGCGTTTATCTTGAAATAGAGATTCTTGATATGAAGACAAATCTCCGCTCCACCGCCGACCTTGCGGCAACCGCGCTCGCACCCGCCATCTGGGGCAGCACCTATATCGTCACGACCTCCTTCCTGCCGGCGGGATATCCGCTGACGGTGGCGATGCTCCGGGCCTTGCCAGCCGGGCTGCTGCTTCTGCTCCTGGTGAGGAAGCTGCCTTTCGGCATCTGGTGGGGAAGGGCCTTCATTCTCGGTGCCCTGAACTTCTCGTTCTTCTGGGCGATGCTCTTCGTCTCTGCTTACAGGCTCCCGGGCGGCGTTGCCGCAACGGTCGGCGCGGTGCAGCCGCTGATCGTCATCGCGCTATCGCGGCTTTTCCTCGGCAAACCGATCCGGCCGCTTGCCGTGCTGGCCGGTCTTGCCGGCATGGCCGGTGTCGGGCTGCTGGTGCTGACGCCGAAGGCGGGGCTCGATCCAGTGGGCGTTGCCGCCGGTCTTGCCGGCGCCGTCTCGATGGCCTTCGGCACGGTGTTGACACGGCGCTGGGCACCGCCGGTGTCGAACCTCACCTTCACCGCCTGGCAATTGACGGCAGGCGGCATCCTGCTGGTGCCTTTTGCGCTTTTCCTCGAACCGGCGCTGCCGACGCCGACTATCGCAAATATTGCCGGCATCGCCTATCTCGGCCTGATCGGCGCGGCCTTCACCTATCTGCTCTGGTTTCGCGGCCTCTCCCGGATCGAGCCCTCGGCGGTCGCCTCGCTCGGCTTTCTCAGCCCTGTCGTCGCGACCCTGCTCGGCTGGCTGGCGCTCGGCCAGAGCCTGACGCCGGCGCAGATCGCCGGCTTCGCCATGGTGCTTGCCAGCGTCTGGCTCAGTCAGCGCGCCACGATGCCGGTCAGGCCCATTCGCCCTGCCGCATCACCGGAACCCGCGAACCATCCGGCTTGACACCGTCGATGTCGACCTTGTTTGACCCGATCATCCAGTCGATATGGATCAGGCTGGAATTGCCGCCTTGCGCTTTGATCTCTTCCTGGCTCAGCGTCGCGCCGTTCAGGAAGCACTTGGAATAGCACTGGCCGAGCGCGATGTGGCACGAGGCATTTTCGTCGAATAGCGTGTTGTAGAACAGGATGCCGCTGGCCGAGATCGGCGACGAGTGCGGCACGAGCGCCACTTCGCCGAGCCGGCGGGCGCCCTCGTCTGTATCGAGCACCTTGTTCAAGACTTCCTCGCCGCGCGACGCTTTCGCCTCGACGATGCGTCCGGCCTCGAAGCGCACCTGGATATTGTCGATCAGCGTGCCCTGGTGCGACAGCGGTTTGGTGCTCGAAACATGGCCTTCGACACGTAGCGCATGCGGCGTGGTGAAGACTTCCTCGGTCGGTATGTTCGGGTTGCAGGTAATGCCGTTCTTGGCGGTGGAAGCGCCGCCATGCCATTCATGCCCGTCGGCAAGGCCGACCGTCAGATCGGTGCCCGGTCCCCTGAAATGCAGCGAGGCGAAACGCTCGGCGTTCAGCCAGGCGGAGCGCTTGGCCAGATTGGCATTATGCTCGGCCCAGGCGGCGATCGGATCGTCCACATCGACACGCGAGGCGGCAAAGATCGCCTTGGCGAGCTTGGCGATCGCAATTGGCTCTGGATCGTCGGGGAAGACCACCTTGGCCCAGGACGGATTGGGATAGGAGACGATGTTCCAGTTGATGTCGAAATTCGAAATTTTTTCCAGCGCCGGCTTGTAGGCGGTGGATGTGGCGCGATTGGCGCGGCCGACCTTGCCGGCATCCTGCTCGGACAGCAGCAGCGGATTGTCGCCGGCGACCGCAAGGCGCGCCGCTCCGTTGGCATAGGCCTTGGCCATGCCCTCATAGAGCCAGTCGGGGGCCCGGTCGAAGCTCTCGTCGCTGCCGTATTGATAGCGCGAAAGCGTCGTTTCCTCGTCGGAATAGAAGGCGGTTACCAGCCCCGCGCCGGCCTGATAGGCGTGCTTGGTGATGAGGCGAACGAGCGGCAGCGCCACCACAGGCGCGGTGATCACCAGATCCTGACCTTTGCGCAACTGCAGCCCGACCTTGACGGCGACCTCGGCAAGCTTCTCCAGCTTGACGGGATCAATGGTGTTCTGGCTCTGGGGCATGAAAGTCATGGCTCACCCTGCTTTCTGTCGATGATGCTTTGAGGCTGGCAGACTTAGACCCGTTTGCGGCGAAAATGAAGCGGTGTCTCGCCGAATTGCCGGCGGCCGGATGGAGGTCCGGCCGCTTGGGCGCGCTTCAGGCGGCGGCAGCTTGCCTGAGCAGGATCGAGGAATGTTTCTCGAGGAATTCCATCAGCCGCTGCGGGTAATCCGCGCCGACAGCCGCCCGGACGCTCGGACGTTCAGACAGTGCCTTGCGCCAGCGTTGTGTTTGCTCGAGCCCGTCGAAGATGCCGCTGTCGCCGAGCGTATCGAAGAGATCGAAATAGCGGAAGACCGGCGCGAAGACGGCATCGACCAGGCTGAAGCTGCTGTCGGCAAAATAAGGCCCGTCGCCCAGCACCCCTTCGAGCGTCTCGAATTTGGCAATCAGCGCTTTGCGCTTGGCGTCCAGCTGCAATTCATCCTGCGCCGTTTCATAGCCCCATAGATCGGAAAGCACCGAGGAGCCGAATTCCATCCAGCCGCGATGACGGGCCCGGGTCAGCGGATCGGCGGGATGCAGGGCAGCACCGGCTTGCGTTTCCTCCAGATATTCGCAGATGACGCTGCTTTCGAACAGAATGGCCTCGCTGCCGTCCTCCGCCTCGATCCGCAGCAGCGGCACCTTGCCGAGCGGCGAGATCTTCAAAAACCAATCCGGCTTGTTGGCAAGATCGATGTTGATGCGCTCAAACGGCACGCCCTTTTCGAGAAGTGCGATCGCGGCGCGCTGCACATAGGGGCAGAGATGATGGCTGATAAGGGTAAGCTTGCTCATGGAAATCTCCTGGTCACAATCTATGCAAATGCATCTAATATCGCTTGCGGCGGAATTCAAGATAGATGTAATTGCATTTATGTCCGAGAAGATGCCGAAACCCAGCGAAGCCTCGACCCGTGCCTGGACGAGCATCATGCGCGCCCGCGAGCGTCTGCTCGGCGCGATCGAAGCCGACCTGAAGGCGGCCGGCATGCCGCCGCTTGCCTGGTATGACGTCTTGTGGGAACTGGCGCGCGCGGGCGGCAGGCTGCGCCCTTATGAGATCGAAGAGCGCACTTTGCTTGCGCAGTATAACTTGTCCCGCCTGGTCGACCGGCTGGAAAGAGAGGGTCTCGTCCGGCGCGAAGTCTTCGCCGAGGACGGCCGCGGCCGCTGGGTTGTCATCACCGAGGCCGGCCGGCAGCTCCGTGAGTGCATGTGGGCCGTCTATGCAGGATCGATCGAGACCCATATCGGCTGCAAGCTTGCCGAAAACGAAGCCAAGACGCTTGCCGGCCTGCTCGACCGCTTTCTCTGAGATCAGGCGACCAATGGCGTGGCGATCGCCTTCAAGACCTTCAACGCATCCTTCGGATCGAGCCGCACCTGCAGCCCGCGCTGCCCGCCATTGATGTAGACGAGCGGCTCGACAAGAGCGGCTTCTTCGATGGCCGTCGGCACGCGCTTCTTCTGGCCGAAGGGGCTGATCCCGCCGACATGATAGCCCGTCAGCCGCTCGGCATCGGCAGGCTTCATCATATTGGCGGACTTGCCGTGAAAGGCGCTGGCGAGCCGCTTCATGCTGACCTCGCGATCCGACGGCACGACGACGCAGACCGGCTTGCCGTCCACCTCGGCCATCAGGGTCTTCAGCACCCGATGCGGCGCTTCACCCAGAGCCTCGGCCGCCTGCAGCCCGACGTGCTCGGCGCCGGGATCGTAGTCATAGGCATGGACGGTGAAGCCGATGCCAGCCTGGGAAAGAACCTGTGTCGCGCGCGTGGTCTTGGACATCGGCCGTCTGTCAGCCCCGGAACGTGTCGGCATAGATCTCCGGCTTGAAGCCGACGAGCAATTTGTCCTTCGTCTCCAGCACCGGCCGCTTGATTATCGACGGCTGGTCGAGCATCAGCGCAATCGCCTTTTCCCGGGTCAGGTTCCCGCGCTCGGCATCGGGCAGCTTGCGGAAAGTGGTGCCGGCGCGGTTGAGCACGGTGTCGAGGCCGGCCTGGTCGATCCAGGATTCGAGATGGGCGCGGTCGATGCCGAGCGCCCTGTAGTCGTGAAATTCATAGGCGACGCCGCGGTCTTCCAGCCAGCTACGGGCCTTCTTCATCGTGTCGCAATTTTTGATGCCATAGATGGTAACAGTCATGTCGATCCATTTCCCTGTGATGGCAGCGGGATAACATGGGCGAATGCTGGCGCAAACGCCGTGCGGCGTTTTATCCCCGAACTCGCCGGCTCAATTTTCCAGCGTGCCGGCCTTGCGCGAGGCCCTGCTCGGGCTGCCGCAGACGATCTTCATCAGATCGCCGCGCCGCCGCACCAGCCGGTCGGACGTCCGGGTCAGGATCAGCCCGTCCTGCGGCGCATGCAAATCGATGCTGCCGCCGGGCTGCCCCGGCCGGATGACGATCGTCGCCAGAAGCTCGCCCTCTGCAACCCTGTCGCCGATCTTGCGATGGAATAGCACGGCGCCGCCTTCGGGCGCGCGAAGGATCTCGACATTATCGAGCGGCACGGCCGGACCGGAAAATGCCGTAGTGGCCGTCTCGCCGCTGACGATCCCGCGCGTCACGAGGAAACGCCAAAGCCCGTCCGCGTCCTTCTTCGCCAGCGTCGGATCGACATCACGCTTACCGCGCAGCTCGACCGTGACCGAAAGCCGGCCCGGCAGTCGGGATCGGCGCTCGCCTGGGACCTTATATTTCCAGGCAAAGCCGACGGCCTCCTCGAAGGCCGAGCTTTCGCCATCCGAAAGCAGCACGGCCTCCATGTCGAGCGCAGCGGCGAGATCGGCCGCTTCCGGCCAGAAGGCCTCATCGATATAGGCATATTGCAGCGATTCATCGTCGCAATGCAGATCGACGACCAGATCGGCACCGAGCGCCAGATGCATCAGCTGCCGCTTCAATCTGTCGGTAGCCGGGTAATCGTCGAGGTCTTCAATCAGAGTGGCGCGATCGGCAATGGAGATCAGCGGGAAATCCCGATTGAAATTGGTGCGGGAGCCGAGATCGAAACGGCCCTGCAAATCACCGAAATGCGATTGCGCCGCACCGATCGGATTGGCCTGCGGCACGATGGTGATATCGCCGGCAATTCCGCCTTCGCTTTCCGCCTGCCGCAGCCGCTCGCAGAGGAAGTGCAAGAGCGCCGTTCCCGGCAGCTCGCCGGCATGCAGTGCCGCCTGGATATAGATCGTCGGCGCCTTGTGATCGCAACCGAAAAAACGCAGCACCGGCAACCGCCACTCCGTTCCAGGCGTATCGCCCGGGATGATGATCTCTGAAACGTCCATGCTGTCTTCGCTCCGCATTGCCATCCGAACGGCGCTTCCAGCTTTATCCGCGGATATCCGGCAAGCGCAAGTCTCACCGGGCACGGTGCCTCAGCCGAGCAGCGGCCAGCGATCGATGATGTTCGGTTTTTCCGAGAAGGCTGTGGATCAGCAGGAATTCGACGCCGCTTGCCGTTCGACGATCGCGGTAGGGCAGAGAGCGAAGAAAAGCCGTGACTGTCACTCCGGCTTTCACCCGGCCGCCCGCGCCGATTCTGACCATGGTCGAAATCGAAGGAAGTCTGTTCATGGGCTATCCGGCCGTCATGACCCACCTCGTCGTTCCCAAACGGCATGAAAGATACGCCGGCATGATAGGATATCAAGAACAGAAAAAGAACATGAGGCGCAAGAATCGGGTTGAAACAGCGGCCGTCCCGTACGATTTTGGTGTTGATCGAAAAACGTGGAGGCTGTGTTATGGCCCAGACGACATACCACTATCTGATCTTCGAAACCGCCGGCGGTTTCTGCGGCATCGCCTGGCGCGACGCCGGCATCGCCCGCTTCCAGTTGCCGACGAAGTCAGCGGAAGCAACAGAACGCCTGCTGCGCCGCCGCCTGCCGGATGCCGAACCCGGCGCGCCGACGCCCAATGTGCTCGAAACGGTCGCGGCGGTGAAGCGCTATTTCCAGGGCGAGGAAACGGATTTCTCAGGCGTCGAACTCGATCTGGCCGGCCAGGATGCCTTCTTCAGGGATATTTATGCAGCGGCAAGGCGTGTTGGTTGGGGTCGTACGACCACCTACGGCGCGCTGGCGAAAGAGCTCGGCGCCAGGCCGGAAGCCGCCCGCGACGTCGGCCAGGCGATGGCAAAGAACCCGGTCGCGCTGATCATTCCCTGCCACCGGGTGCTGGCCGCCGGCGGCAAGATCGGCGGCTTCTCCGCTCCCGGCGGTTCGTCATCGAAGGCCCGTATGCTGGAACTCGAAGGCGTCAGCCTTGCCCCGCCGCCGCCGGCCCAGCAGTCGCTGGGCCTCTAGTCGAAATGCCGGCTGCTCAATACGGGCTCGCCGTCGGTCGGATGATGATCTCGCTGACATCGACGTCATCGGGCTGGCTGATGGCGTAGAGGATCGAATTGGCGACGGCCTCCGGGCTGATCGTGACCGCTCTGAACGCCTTCATGGCGTCCCGCGCGGTCGGATCGGTGATCGTCTCGGCCAGTTCCGAGGTCGTCGTGCCGGGAGAAATGACGGTGACGCGGATGCGATCGGTCTCCTGCCGCAGCCCGTCCGAGATCGCACGGACTGCGAATTTCGTCGCGCAATAGACGGCGGCCGTCGGCGAGACACTGTGGCCGCCGATCGAAGACAGGTTGACGATCTGCCCTGATCCCTGCGCCTTCATGATCGGCAGGGCTGCGGCGATGCCGTAGAGAACGCCCTTGATGTTGACGTCGACCATCCGGTCCCATTCCTCGACTTTGAGAGCGTCGAACGGCGAGAGCGGCATGACCCCGGCATTGTTGACGAAGACGTCAAGCCGGCCGAATTCCGATCTGGCAAAACCGGCAAAGGCCTCGACCTCGGAACGGTCGGTGACATCAAGTTTTCGCAGGCGCACCATTCCCCCCTTGGCTTCGATTTCGCCGGCAAGCGCCTGCAACCGCTCGGTGCGGCGCGCGCCGATCACGATATGGGCGCCTGCGGCAGCCAGCACCCTTGCCGCAGCCTCTCCGATGCCGCTGCTGGCTCCAGTGATGGCAACGACTTTTCCTTCGATCTTCGACATTTCAAGCTCCATTTTTCGATGAGTGTTTTCTGGGCGATCAGCTGGGGAAATCGGCGCTGAGCGTCGTCTCTGCCCAGGCGTCGAAATTTACCCGCAGCGCATCGAGCCGTTCGCGGGCGATCTTCAGGGCAGGCGCGCCGAGCAACAGCCGCAGTGGCGGCTCGTCCGCCTCGAATGCCGATATGATCGCGGCTGCGGCGCGCGCCGGATCGCCTGGCTGCTTGCCGGAGACCGAACGGGTGGCCTGGCGCCGTTTGCCCGATGTCTCGGCATAGTCGTCGATAACAGTCCTGGATTCGACCATCGACCGACCGGCCCAATCCGTGCGGAAGGCGCCGGGCTCGAGGATCGTCACATCGATGCCGAGCGGTTTGACCTCATGGAAAAGCGACTCCGACAGGGCTTCGACCGCGAACTTAGTGGCATGGTAGTAGCCGGTCGCGGCGAAGGCGACGAGCCCGCCGAGCGAAGAGACGTTGAAGATATGCCCCCGACGGCGCGAGCGCATGCCCGGCAGGACGTGTTTGGTAACGGCGATCAAGCCGAAGACATTGGTCTCGAACTGGGCGCGTATTTCGGTTTCTTCGCCCTCTTCGATCGCCGAGAGGTAGCCGTAACCGGCATTGTTGACGAGCACGCCGATCGCGCCGAAATGCGCTTCGGCGTCCTGGACCGCGCGGGCGACGGAGCGGGCATCCGTCACATCGAGCGCGAGAGCAAGGGCGCGGTCGCCGTGTGCTGCCGTGAGATCTTTCAAGGCTTCGGGTCTGCGTGCGGTAACGGCGGCGCGCCAGCCCCGGGCGAGAACCGTTTCGGCAAGCGCCCGGCCGAGGCCGGACGAGGCGCCCGTTATGAACCAGATGGGTGTGATGGAAGACATGATTGTCGTCCTTTCCGGCCGGAAACGGCCTTATCCCGAGTGATGTATTATTTGCGGCGAAACACCATGCCGCCATGATGGAGTGTGTTGCCGTCGGCAAAATCGCCGTCGGCGGTGAAGCCGGTGTCGTCCCAGTATTCCATGTGGCTTCCGGTGACTTCGTAGCGGCCTCGATAGGCGCTTTCCCGGCTGCCGCGAGCTTCGTCGTAGCGCCCATCAGCCAGAAGTTCGTGGCGCACACGGCCATCATCCGTGACCCACATGCCGACATAGGGATGTTGTTGCATCATGTCCTCGCTTGTTTGTTGACGCACGGATTGCCCGGCGTTGAGACCATCCGCGGCTGCCCAACCGATCGCCGTGCCGGTCAAGGTGGTTGCGGCGGAAAGAAGCAGAACAGGTCTGGCTGAAATGTTTCGCATCGGTCTTCTCTTCGAAAGAGGCCTGTCCATGAACACTGCCTTGCTTGGCCTCGAGAGGAAGATAGTCTCCTTGGTCGACGTGATTAAGTTGCCAATCCGGGATGCCATGGTTAGAAATACTAACCAATGGTCGATGATCTCGAAGGCATTTCGGTCTTTCTTGCGGTGGCGGAGGCGCGCAACTTCCGCCTCGCCGCCGAGCGGCTTGGCGTCACCCGCTCCGCCGTCAGCCAGGCTTTGCAGCGCCTGGAGGATCGCCTCGGCGTTGCGCTCGTCCAACGCACGACGCGCAGCGTCAGCCTGACCGAGGCCGGCGAAGTGTTCTTCGAGGCAGTTCGCCCGTCTGTGCGGCAGGTCAGGGATGCGATGCAGACGCTGCGGGAAATGCAGGCGCGCCCGAGCGGCCTGCTCAGGATCACCGTCTCGTCGATCGCCGAGAGTTTTCTGTCTGGCACCTTGCTGGCCGGCTTCATCGAGGCCTGCCCTGAGATCAAACTCGATATCACCATTACCGACGACGAATTCGATATCGTCGAGGCCGGCTTCGATGCGGGCGTCCGGCTCGGCGAGGTGATCGAGCAGGATATGATTGCAATCTCGGTCTCCGAGCGGCAGAGGCAATATGCCGTGGCATCCCCCGCCTACCTCGACCGCCGCGGCCGTCCGCGCCATCCCGGCGAGCTGCAGGGTCATTGCTGCATCGGCTGGCGGCCGCGTCCCGATACGGCGCCCTATCGCTGGGAATTCACCGAAAATGGCCGCGATTTCGAGGTCTCCGTCGATCCCGCCGTTACGACCAACGACATGGGCATGATGATCCGCATGGCCTGCGCCGGCGCCGGGATCACCTTCGGCATGGTGGAAACCTTTCAGCCCTATGTCGAACGCGGCGAACTCGTGCCGCTGCTCGAAGATTTCTGTCCGCCGTTTCCGGGCTTCTATCTCTATTATCCCAGGCGCCAGCGGCAGCCGCTGAAGCTGCGGGCCTTGGTCGATCATATCAGGACGTCCGCCAGGCGTTAGTCGCCTGCCGCTGAAAGCAGCTATTGGCGTGAATTGTCCGCTCTTTGTCCGCGGCGTGCATTTCGCTCTGCTTTCAAATCGCGGAGTATGGCGTCATGATCAATCTCGAAGGAGCAAAAAATGTCCGATCATGATACCGTTCTTCTCGTCATCGACGCCCAGGAATCCTTCAGGCACCGTGATTATTGGGATGAAGACCTCGCCTCCGCCTATATCGATCGCCAGCAGGCTTTGATCGACGGCGCGGAAGCCCGCGGCATAACTGTCATTCAGATCTTTCATGTCGATGGAAACGGGCCGTTCTCCGAAAGCTCCGGGCTCGTCAGAACGCTCGCCCCACTCCGGATCGCCCCGAAGGCGACCTTCAGGAAGAGCCGCCATAGCGCTCTCGTCGGTTCGGGGCTCGACGTGTGGCTGACCGAGAATGGCGTCCGCCGTCTCCTCGTCTCCGGCATCCGCACCGAACAATGCTGCGAGACCACGACGCGTCACGCCTCGGATCTCGGCTATCAGGTCGATTATGTCGGCGAAGCGACCCTGACATTCCCGATGACCGACGCTATCGGACGTAGCTGGAGCGCCAGGGAAATCCGGGACCGAACCGAACTTGTTCTCTCCGGTCGCTTCGCGCGGATCGCGACCGTCGAACAGGCACTGACAGGCCGTGGGGAGCTGCTCGCCGCATGACCGACTCTGCGCAGCCCCTCGATATCCCGGTTTTCGTCGTCGTCCCGCCGCGCGTTCTGCTGCTCGACGTGGCCGGCCCGATCGAGGTGCTGCGTAAGGCCAACCTCGAACAGAACAGGGTGCGCTTTACCGTCACCTATATCGGTCCGTCGTCGACGGTCGGCAGCTCGATAGCTCTTGCCGTTACCGGCGTTGCTCCGCTGCCGGAGCGATTGCCGGATGGCGCGCTTGTCGTCATTGCCGGCAGCGCCGACGCCCCGATGGAAAACGGCCTCGAGCATAGCGAACGGGAATGCGCCGATGCTGCCATCGTCGAATGGCTGAGACGTGCCATTCGTCCGGGAATTCGCCTGGCCTCGATCTGTTCGGGCGCATTGCTCGCCGCCGAGGCGGGAATGCTCGACGATTGCGACTGCACCACTCATCACGGCTGCATGGAAGATCTGATCAGGCTCGCGCCCACGGCGCGTGTCCGGGAGAATCGGCTTTATGTCGAGGACGGAGAGCGCCTGACGAGCGCCGGCATCACCGCCGGCATCGACCTCATGTTGCATATCGTCGCCGAAGCGGCGGGCCACGCATGCGCTGTCGCGGTGGCGCGATATCTCGTCGTCTATCTCAGGCGCGGCGGCTCGGACCCGCAGCTTTCACCCTGGCTTGAAGGCCGAAACCATATCCATCCGGTCATTCATCGTGTGCAGGACGCAGTGGTGGCCGATCCGGCTCAGGACTGGTCGGTCGCAGCACTTGCACGCCTCAGCGGCGCCAGCCCCCGCAACCTCTCGCGGCTGTTCAACGAACAGACAGGCATGAGCGTCACGGATTTCGTCAATCGTATGCGCGTGGCGCTCGCCCGCGAGATGCTCGCCGGTTCGCGGCTGGACATGGAGGCGGTCGCAATGCGCGCCGGCTTCGGCTCGGCGCGGCAGCTACGCCGCGCCTGGAACCGCTTGCATGAAAGCCCGCCGAGCACGGCGCGATCAAGGCTGTGATCGTCTGTCAGGTATCGGGCGATGAGATCGTATCAATCGCGATCATGGGAACGCAGGGCTTCCGCCAGGATGCCGGCTTCCATCTCTTCCAGGGTTTTCGGCTCGCCATTGAAGGGAAGCGTGCTGAACACGTCGTCTGCCTGCGTCAGCGCGAAGGCGGGCGCTTGCCTTTGCAGCACACCGTCCGGGTTTTTCTCGACAATGAGACGAGTTCCCGCCTTCCATTCCCGCCGTTGGCACACTTTTGGGAAGTATGACCTGTCCTTTGGTCGATACGGTGGTAATGAGGTTTTCAGCGCGGGCCATCGGTTTGGTCCCGTTTGGAAGACGAACATAAGATAGACAGGTGGGCCGCGATACCCAAGGATCACGATCCGGGCGAGGCGCGCGCCCTTTTGCCGGAGAAGCTATGCTGGACGAAGTCTTTCCCGTTCCGACCAGGGCCTTGATCCGCCAGGGTGGGCGAGCCTGTTTTTATCGTCTCGTCAATACGAGCCCCATTTTGTTCCAAGTGCAATCGGGAACTAAGATCATCATGGCGGATGACAGGCCTTTGCGCCTTGAGGCCGGCGCATACGGCTTGCTGCCCGACTATCAGCCATTGACGATGGAGAACATTCCGAAGGCGCCGCGAAACTATCAGACCGTAGCACTTCCCGTTCCGAGACAGTTGTTCGAGGATGCCTATGCGAGGATGGGGCCAATCGCCGTTCCCTCGCGGCCGCTTCCGGCAAGCACCTCGAGCTTCCCGGAAGAAGCCGCCGTATTGTTTGACTATTGCTGTCAGCCCGGCAACCTGGCGAGGCTTCCTGGCGCCATTGCCAGGGCCAGGCTGATGGAACTCGTCACCTGGTTTGCGCTCTGCGGTGCGGTGCTGGGTGAAGGCCAGAGTCCTCGGCTTGAGGATCGGCTGCGGCAGATGATCGAAAGCGATCCGGCCTTTGATTGGACATTGGCGCATGCGGCGCGTTCGTTCAACATGAGCGAAGCGACACTGAGGCGCAGGCTGGCCGCGGAGAATACCGGCTTCAGCGAGATCCTGAGCGATACGAGAATGAACCGGGCGCTGGGGCTCATTCATACGACGACGCTGCCGATGGCGCAGGTCGCGCTTGAGGTCGGCTACGATTCACCCTCTCAATTTTCGGCGCGTTTCAAAGAGCGGTTCGGCGTCAGTCCGCGCCACGTGCGCAGTGGTTCCGAGCATTTTGAACGGATCGGGGCAGAAGTTGAGCATAGCGGGGCAGATGCACTGACTCGCTGACGGTAGTTTTCCGGCGTCATCAACCGCAGGAAAACAGCATGCGTCTCATAACAGCAGTCCTTCTCGCCGCGTCCGTCTTTGGCGCCACGGCCGCCCAGGCCGAAATGAAACTCACCTCGAAAGATCTGACTTCAGGCAAGTCCATGGCTGATGCGCAGGTCTTCAACAGCTTTGGTTGCGCGGGCAGCAACATCTCGCCGGAACTCGTTTGGTCGGCTGCACCCGAGGGAACCAAGAGCTTTGCGGTCATGGCTTACGATCCGGATGCTCCGACCGGCTCGGGCTGGTGGCACTGGTCTGTCTTCAACATTCCCGCAAATGTCTCGAAAATCGCCACTGGCGCCAGCGGTGAGAAAAAACTTCCAACGGGTGCCGTGGAAGGCCACACCGACTTCGCTACGTCAGGATATGGCGGCGCATGCCCGCCGGCCGGCGATGCGCCGCACCACTACCAGTTCACCATCTACGCGCTCTCGGTCGACAAGCTGCCGCTTCCCGAGACCGCGCCCGGGGCCATGGTTGGTTTCTATGTCAGGGCAAATACGCTCGCCAAGGCCTCCATCGAGGTGACCTACGGCCGCTGAAGCCGGCTGACCTCCGGCGACCAGTTCAGGCTGGCCGATAGATCTGCGCCACCGCGCCGCCTGGAAAAGCCTTCGAGCTCATCAGCTTGAGAGGCTTCGGCGCGGTGAGCTCGGAGAATAACGGCAGGCCTTTGCCGAGCGCCACGGGGATCACAAGCAGGGCGAACTGATCGACCAGTCCCTCGGCGATCAGGCTGCGGCCAAAGCTCACGCCGCCATGGGCGATGATCGGTTTGCCCTCCTCGGCTTTCAGCGTCGCGATTTCTTCCGCGAGGTTTCCGCCTGCCACATGTGCCTCCGCCCAGCTTTCCGCGCCGGGCTGCAGCCCTGGAGATTGTCCGGTTCCCGCCTTGGCGCCGATGTCATCGAGCGTCGCCGCCACCTTGCCGAGGATCGCCGGCCCCTGTCGTGAGAAGACGGCCTTGGGGATCTGGTTCATCGGTGGCGCGAAGGCCAGGGTGGACGTCGGCCAGAAGGGGGCCATGGCAAGGAAGCTGCGGCTGCCCATGATGTGCAGGCCGGCTTTCCCTATATATTCCACGCTCCAATTCTTCGCCTCCTGATCGGCGCCGAACATCCATGTGTTCCGGCCATCCAGATCACTGACGAAACCATCGACCGATATGGACATTTTCAGGATCAGGTCTCTCATGGCGTTCTCCTCGTTGGGCTTTGGCCCAAGGACGAACCGGACCGGGAAGATCCGACATTACCCGATCATATTAAGTGTCAGGGCCGCGCCTATCGCGACGCAAAGCGCTGCTTTGCCGAATCCGTGAACGGCATGAACAACGCGACAAGCGTGCCTTCCGGATCGCGGAACTGCACCGACCGATTGCCCCACGGCATCAGTTTAGGCTCATGAACAACTTCGACCCTATCCTTCAGCCGTGCATATTCTGCGTCGACGTCATCCACCATGAACTCGATGATCGCCGTTCGGTTGGCGCCGGCCTCGGCGCTACCTTCTTTGAACAGCGGTACGGTTTCCATGCTGCCAATGGCGAGCGCCGCCGAAGGGGTGACGATCTCGGCGAAAACCGGCGCCAACCACTCGGCCGATTGTCCGGTGACCATCTCGTAGAAGCCGACCACAGCCTTGATATTGCCGGCAATCAGCCGGGTTGAGGCAAATTTCATGACTTTTCCTTCCAGAAGACCGCAAACGCGCGCCACGTCGCTCAGGCCTTGTCGCACAGGCCTGTTGCCAGCATTATGGCAACAGGAGTCAGCAGTTATGCGAAAAGCCGATCGTCTGTTTCAGATCATTCAGATCCTGCGCCGGACGAACCGGCCGGTGACTGCCGCGGCAATCGCCGAAGAGATCGAAGTGTCCAGGCGCTCGGTGTACCGCGATATCGCCGACCTGATCGGCCAAGGGGTCCCCATCGTCGGAGAGGCCGGCTTCGGTTATTTGCTCGACCCTACCTATGACATGCCGCCTCTGATGCTGACGCCCGACGAGATCAAGGCGATCGTGCTGGGTGTACAATGGGTCGCAGGACGCGGCGATAAGGCGTTATCCGCAGCCGCACGGGACGTAGTGAGCAAGATCGCAGCCGTTATCCCCGAAAGGCTACGTCCATACATCGCTGAGCCAAGCGTTGGAGCAAAGCCTGGCACGATCACCCCGACACACACGGTCGATACGAACGAACTGCGCCATGCGATCCGTGAAGATCGGAAGCTTCGCCTGCGGTATCGATCCGATACTGGGGAGGAGACTGAGCGGATCGTGTGGCCGGTCATCCTCGGCTACAGTGAAGCAACGTGCCTGATTGTCGCGTGGTGCGAATTACGGCAGGACTTCCGTCATTTCCGAACCGATCGCATGCTTAAGATCGAAGTGCTGGAGGCGAGCAACGGCCTAAGGAAAGGCGACTTGCGTCGCCGCTGGGAGCGGTGGCGCGAGGAGCAGCCCTCCCGGTCCGACCACTGATCGCCGGGAGCCGCCGGGGCAGATGGCCCGCTACAGAGATATCGGTTGCGATCCGAGCCTAGTTTAGGTGGACAGCTCCTCGCGCCGCGGCGCTTCGCTGCCTGCGGATCGCGTCCGAAGCAGGCGGCGTTCTGCTGATTATCGACGCAAAGGGCGAGCGCGCAGCCCAATGGCATGTCAGCTATGGGGCCCAGCCGCTGGAAAGCCAGCCGCTTACGCTTGTGCCGCTCGCCACCTTCGCCGTTGATCTCAAGGGCAAGGGTCTTCTCTGACGGTCGTTCAGGCCTGTCGCCTTGTGGAGCAGAGCCACCAGTTCACGCTTGTTGCGCGGCGGCCGGCCATCGACCGTCTATTCCGGGGCTTGCCCCGCGATAGACGGCGATAGATGGCAGATGATTTATTGCTTTTTCAGTACGTTATTAAGGGTTTTGGCGCGCTATCGGCGGCGTTCGGATAGGCCAAAATCACTCCCACTCGATCGTGCCGGGCGGCTTCGAGGTGACGTCATAGACCACGCGGTTGATGCCACGCACCTCGTTGATGATGCGCGTGGCGGCGCGGCCGAGGAATTCCATGTCGTAGTGGTAGAAATCCGCGGTCATGCCGTCGACGGAGGTGACAGCGCGCAGTGCGCAGACGAATTCATAGGTGCGTCCGTCGCCCATCACGCCGACGGTCTGGACGGGGAGCAGCACGGCGAAGGCTTGCCAGATGGCGTCGTAGAGGCCGGCCTTGCGGATTTCGTCGAGATAGATCGCATCGGCTTCGCGCAGGATTTCCAGCTTCTCGCGGCTGATGCCGCCGGGGCAGCGGATGGCAAGGCCGGGGCCGGGGAAGGGGTGGCGGCCGATAAAGCTGTCGGGCAGGCCGAGCTCGCGGCCGAGCGCGCGCACCTCGTCCTTGAAGAGTTCGCGAAGCGGCTCGACGAGCTGCATCTTCATGCGCTCCGGCAGGCCGCCGACATTGTGGTGCGACTTGATCGTCACCGACGGGCCGCCGGTGAAGGAAACGCTCTCGATCACATCAGGATAGAGTGTACCCTGGCCGAGGAAATCGGCGCCGCCGAGCTTCTTCGCCTCTTCCTCGAAAGTTTCGATGAACAGCCGGCCGATGATCTTGCGCTTGGTTTCCGGGTCGCTGACGCCTTCGAGCTCGCCGATGAAGCGGTCGGAAGCGTCGACATGCAAGAGATGCAGATTGTAATGCTCGCGGAACATGGCGACGACATTGGCCGCCTCGTCCTTGCGCATCAGGCCGTGGTCGACGAGGATGCAGGTCAACTGATCGCCGACCGCCTCGTGGATCAGGAGTGCGGCGACCGAACTGTCGACGCCGCCCGAAAGCGCGCAGATGACGCGCTTGTCGCCCACCTGCTTGCGGATCTCGTCGACCGCCTTCTGGCGATAGGCCGACATCGACCAGTCGCCCTTGATGCCGGCAATGTTATGAATGAAGTTGCCGATCAGCTTTGCGCCGTCGGGTGTGTGCACGACCTCGGGGTGGAACTGCACGCCGTAATATTTGCGCTTCTCGTCGGCGATGAAGGCGTAGGGGGCGTTGGAGGAGGTGGCAACCACCTCGAAACCGTCAGGCAGCGCCGTGACGCGATCGCCATGGCTCATCCACACCTGATGGCGCGAGCCGGAGGACCAGAGGCCCTCGAACAGCTGGCAGTCCTTGTCGACGTCGAGGAAGGCGCGGCCGAATTCGCGGTGATGGCCGCTCTCGACCTTGCCGCCGAGCTGCATGCACATCGTCTGCTGGCCATAGCAGATGCCGAAGACCGGCAGGCCGCTGTCGAAGATGATCTGCGGCGCTCGCGGCGACCCCTCGTCGACCGTGGAGGCCGGGCTGCCGGACAGGATCACGGCTTTCGGCTGGAGGCGCTGGAAGCCCTCTTCGGCCGATTGGAACGGAACGATCTCGCAATAGACGCCGGCCTCGCGCACGCGTCGTGCGATGAGCTGGGTCACCTGGCTGCCGAAATCGACGATGAGAACGGAGTCGGGATGTGCTGTCTGGGTCATGGCGAGGCTTTAATGAAAAGCGCTTCGCCTTGCAATCCGGGAAATCGGCGGCGTCGGGTTTTTATTGTTCCGATTGTCCCCCGCGCAGCTGACGCGCGGCGCTTTCGAGCGGTCAGAACCAGAAAACCCCGTCCTCCAGCGCCGTGAACAGGCTGTCGACGCCGTAGGAGAGCTTGCGGTCGACGATGTGCAGATATTCCGTCCAGCCCGAGATGTGCTGCAGCTCGACCGCGCCGTCGGAAATGCCGCGAAGGCCGATCAGCGGCAGCTTGTAGCCCTGGCAGGCGCGCAGCACCGCATAGGTCTCCATGTCGACCATGTCGGCGTCGATGGCGCTATAGGCGGTGCCCGAGATGACATTGCCGCCTGTCGAAAGGCTTGCTTCGGCAATGCCCGGAATGCGCAGCGGCAGCTCAAGCGTTGCCGGCAGGTCGAGAAAGGGCGTGCGGCCCTTTTCGAAGCCGAGCGGCGAAGCGTCCATGTCGCGGTAGGAAACCGAGGTTACCTGATAGATTTCCGTCTGCTCCAGTTTGGCGGAGCCGGCCGAGCCCAGCGAAACCACGAGATCCGGCAGGTCGTCGGCGGCATCCAGCCGCGCCAGCGTCTTGGTCAGCGCGACCGCCGCCTCGACCGGGCCGACGCCGGTCATCAAGGGTTCGATCCGCGACCGCAGGAAGGGGCCGTATTCGGCCTCCGCCGCCATGACGAACAGCATGGATTTTCCCGCGACCGACTTCAACTCGAATTTCATCCCGTAATCCCTTCTCTACCGCGGATCACCATCATCGTTCCGGTCATGGAGGCGATGAGTTTCGCCGGCCCGTCGCTGATCGCGTAGCCTCGCCCGTCGGCGACGATGATGGTGGAGCCGGGTTTGGTAATTTCCCCGCGGAACAGGAAACGATCGCCACGCCCCGGCGACATGAGATTGACCTTGAATTCGATCGTCAGGATCGAGGCTTCGGGGTCGATGACGCTGTAGGCGGCAAAGCCGCAGGCTGAATCGAGCGCTGCAGAAATGATACCTGCGTGCAAGATGCCGTGCTGCTGTGTCAGTTTGACGTCGAAGGGAAGCTCGATCTCAACGACGCCGTGCTCGACGCGCGTCAGCTCCGCGCCGATCGTCTCCATCGCTGCCTGCCGCGCAAAATTGCGGCGGATTCGCGCGCGGAAATCGCCCCTGTCAGTCTCGCTCATGTCTGCCCCTCTTGCAGCCGGGAAAGTGGCATGGCGGGCCGGATTCGACAAGCTGCACATTGCTGAAATCGGTCTCAGCGCCGATGGAAAGCTGCGGCCGTGTCGCCGGGGCAACCTTTCGTCTTTCCGTCGCCATGCAAGCGGGTGATGCAAGCCGGTGCGAAGACGATTGCAGCTTCGCGCTCAGCGCGTATTCTCCGCGTCATGTCTCGAAAGAACGGAGCGCCGGCGCATGACGACGATATCGCAATCGGTCCGCAATTTCGAGACCTGGCTGGCGGGCGAACTCGGCGGCGATCTCGTCAAGGAGGATCTTCTTGAGAAGCACGAGAAGATGCGCAGCGGCGGCTTCGTCTTCCTGCGGGCCACCTATTGGCGTTGGTGCGAGACCATCCTCGATATCTGCCCGGAGCTTGGCCGCGCGCCCGAAGTGCTGGCGATCGGCGATACGCATCTGGAGAATTTCGGCACTTGGCGCGATGGCGAAGGCCGGCTCGTCTGGGGCGTCAATGATTTCGACGATGCGGCTGTGATGCCCTATGCGCTGGATCTCGTTCGCCTTGCGGCAAGCGCCATCCTGGCGCGCGGCGAGGATGGTCCCTCGGTTCGGATGATCGGCGAGTTGATCCTCAGCGGCTATCGCAGGGGCCTTGAAAATCCACTGCCCGTCATTCTCGAGCGGGATCACAAGTGGCTGCGCAAGGCGCTGATGCTGCCGAATTCCGAACGCCGGGAGTTTTGGGAGAAATATGAAATGCTGCTTCCCGGACGCGAGCCGCCGCCATCCGCTTATGCCAAGGCGCTCGCAGCTGCACTGCCGCCCGGTTCGGGACCTTTCGTGGCGAAGCCGCGCAGCGGCGGCACCGGCAGCCTCGGCCGGCCGCGTTTCGTCGCCTATGCGGAATGGCAGGGCGGGCCGGTGCTGCGTGAGGCCAAGGCGCTGATGCCGTCCGCCTGGTCGCTTCGCCACAGACCACAGGACATGGCGATCCATGTGGGAGAGATCGCCAATGGGCGGGCGCGGTGCGTCGATCCGCATTACCAGATTTCCGGCCGCATCCTCGTGCGCCGGCTCTCGCCGAACAGCTGTAAGATCGAAATCGACCGCCACTCCGACATCCTGCTTTCGCCGACGATGCTCGAATTGATGGGTTTCGAGATCGCCAATTGCCATTCCAACGATGCGGCTGCGACAGCGAGGATTCTCCAGGATATCAAGACGCGGGGAAACGAATGGCTGCATGAGGCGGCCAGGGCCGCCGCCTCAAGCGTCAGTGCCGAGCAGAAAGCCTATTCGCGCGGCGGCTAAATCCGCACGATATGCTGGTCCCATGCGACGTCGCTGCGGGTCGACAGGAAATCGCCGTCGTAGGAGGAGACGGCAAAGCCGCTTTTGGCCGGGGCGATGCCGGCCGCGTCCGGAATGATCGTCTCGGCCAGGACCTTGCCCGTCCTTGCGTCGAGGGTCACCGAGGCGCCGCCCTTCGGCGAGGTGATGCCGACGATGCCCTCGCTGCGGTTGACGGCAATCGCACCAACGTAATTAGCCAGCCTGCGCGTCGTCTGCTCCGGCAGGTCGATGAAGGAAAGCTCTTCGCCCTTGGCGAAATGGCCGACGAGCGGCGGTAAATCCTTGCGGTGACCTTCGTATTGGCAGGCAAACCAGATGCGGCCCTTGTCGTCGAGATCGACGTGGCGGGTGGAAAGCTCCGCCCATTGCGCCGGCAGCACATGTTTTTCGACAAGCGCCCCGGTCGCCGCATCGATCAGCGCCAGCGACGGCTGCATCTCCCCGAGATTGAGTTTGGTGCGGCCGAAATCCGGATGCGTCTCGATGCCGCCATTGGCGACGATCAGAAGGCCTCCGTCATCGGAAACCGTCATATCGTGCGGACCGATGCCATAGGTCTCGTATTCGCCGATGCGGGTGAAGCGGTTGCCGGCGTCGTAGATGCCGATCATACCGCGATTGCCGTCGAAGTCGTTTTCGCTGGCGTAGAGAAAACGACCGTCGGGAGAAAAGGCGCCGTGGCCATAGAAATGCCGGTCTACCCTGGCGCTGATGACGATCGGCTCGCTCCTGTGCCAGGGGTCGAAGATCATGGCATAGGTGCCGGGCCGGCGGGCGAAAGCGACGGTCCTGCCGGAGACGGCGCTGAACGCCATGCCGTGGGCCCGGGCGGGAAGCTTGACCTGGTCGACGATCTCGCCGCGCTCCGTCACGGTGGCAACGGCAAAGGAGCCGTCGGCAGCGCGAATGCCCGAGGCATAAACTGCATCGGCCCGCTCCAGGGCCATCAGCGACTTCGGCGCCAAACTCGCAAGGAAGCCGAGTCCGGCGGCCTTGACGAAACCGCGTCGGTCGATAGCAGTTGTTCGCGTCATCGCTTCAGTCCCCGTCTGAAAAGGAAAAGCCGGCCGAGAGGCCGATTGCGGCGCCATATTCGTCGCTGATCCTAGTGATCAGATCACGGCTTTCGGCCAAAAGCGTGTCGAGCTTGGCCTTTTCCGCATCGCTTGTGGCGGCGTCTATATCGGGGTTGAGTTTCGGCACGCTGTCGAGCAGCGATTTGAAGTCTTCGTCGATCGAGGCGGCGACTGCCTGTTTGTCCGGCGGCAGAAGCTCGGCCATGCCGGCCTTCTGCCAGAGCGTGCGCAGGCCGTCGATATTGGCGGTCATTGATTTCCAGGTATTCTTGGAACGCCAGTAGATCGCCATGCGCGGGCGCGGCGTGGTGTCCTTGCCCTTGTAGAATTGCTCCAGCCGCTGGTCGCGGACGTTCTCGGCGCCGTGGACGAGAATGCCGAGCAGCGCTGTCACGGCTTCCTTATTGTCCATGAAATCGTTGCTCTGCGGACCCGGATGTTTCCAGCTCGCCTGCACGCCGTCCGGCTTTTCCCAGGCGGCGACGACTTCGCCGGCCTCACGCTGGATATTGCCGGCGACAGCGGCGCCGTAAAGGCAACGGAAGCCGCCCTTCTGCTTGATCAGATCGTCCGAGCCGTTGCCGTAAAGCACGTATTCCAGCGCCGTCAGGCCCTGCAGCGCCACACTCTTGCCGGCGATCGCATCGACCGTCGCATCCTTCGGGTCGGCCTTGGCGATTAGCGCCTGCACCTGCTTCAGGCCAACGCCCTTGCGGTCGGGGTAGAACAGGATGTGTTCGAAGAGATTGTCCTGGATAACAGGTCCGGTCTGGACGATTTCGATGATCGACCAGTAGCGGATCGTATCGTCAAAGGCCGACTTCGCCTTATCCAGCGTCTGCTGGGTGCCGCCGTCGCAAAGATCCTTCATCGCCGTCGTCAGCCGGGCGGCGGACTGCTGCATGTTGCGATAGCCGGGGCGGATCACCTCGTCGACCGCGCGTTGCATCACGGCGGGAACGGCATCCTCGTTCATCCCTGCCGGCGGAGCGGCGGTCTGGGCAGCCGCCGACGTGGCAAGGCCGATCAGAGTGAGGCAGAGCAGGGGGTGCCAAAGGCGCATCAAAGTGACTCCAGGAATGTAATCAGGGCCGCCCTGTCGTCTTTCGACAGGGAGGAGAAAGCGTTGCGGGCCTTGTCTGCTTCGCCGCCGTGCCAGAGGATCGCCTCGGTGAGATCCCGCGCACGGCCGTCATGCAGGAAAAAGCTGTGTCCGCTGACAGTCCGGGTCAGTCCTATACCCCATAGCGGTGGCGTGCGCCATTCACGTCCGCTTGCAAGACCGACTTGCTGCCCGTCGGCAAGCCCGTCGCCCATATCGTGCAAAAGGAAGTCGGAATAGGGCCAGATCAGTTGGAAGGACTGCGCCTTGTCTGCCGAATCCCGGCGGGTGACGAATTTCGGCACATGGCAGGAAATGCAGCCGCTTTCATAGAAAATCCGTTTGCCCTTCAGCGTCTCGGGAAAGCTCGCCTTGCGGCGCGCCGGAACGGCAAGATTTTCGGAGTAGAAGGTCACGAGGTCGAGAATGGGGCCCGGCGCTTCTTCCGCGCCCAGCCGTTTCTGCACGCCGGTCGGCAGATCGAGGCATTTCTCCTCCGCCTTGGTGCAATCACCATGCGCGTCCGGGTGGTCGGGTGTCGAGATGCCGATATCATTGGCAAATGCGTCGGCATTCTGGTCGCGCACCGTGGCGTTCTGTGCCTTCCAGCCGAAGCGGCCGAGCGCGATCTCGCCGCTGCGGTGATCACGGACGATCGCCGCCTTGCCCGAAATGCCGTCGCCATCGGCATCATCGGGGTCGGCATGGGCAAGGATATCTGCCTCGGGAATGGCCTCGATCAGCCCGAGGCCGATCATGGCGGGGGCGACACGCGCCGAGATCGTCGTCGCCGCATCGAGCGGTCCATAGGCCAAGTTGGTCGCCGCATAATGCGGGCGGCGCAGAGACACGGTTTCGCCGTCGCCAAGCGTTGCCGTCTCCTCATCATAGCGGATCGTCATCCGGCCTTCGGCGGCAAGACCGGGAACGGCAAGATCCTGCAGCTGATGGCCATAGACCGGATCGGGGAAATTGAGGATATCCGCGCCTGCGATCGCCTTTTCTTCCTCCGGCGTTGCGGCCGCACGGGAAAGCCGCAGGAACATCGAGACGGCGCTTGGACCCCCTTCCGGCGGTTTGCCGCGGCCGTCATTGACGTGACAGCTCATGCAGGAGCGGGCGTTGAAGAGAGGGCCGAGCCCATCGGAAGCCTGCGTCGAGGAGGGGGAGGAAACCCAGAGCTTACGGAAAAGCGCATTGCCGAGCTTGAAATTCTGCTCTTCCTCGAAGGGAATGTTGGCCGAAATATGCGAGAAACTGTCTTCGGTGACGGGATCGATCGAGGTCGCCCCGCCCGCCTGCATCGCCTCATATTGTTCAGCTTTGGAAAAATCGCTAGTCGGCCGCGTCACGTCGGCGACGCGTTTGAGATCGGTTTCGGGAAGGTCGGTGCGTTTGGTTGGAAGATCGAAACCGGAGGCAAAAGCCACGGGTGCTCCGGCAAGGGCGGCGTAGGCTGCGACGCGGAGGCATGGGCGGAGTTTTGAGAGGACGCGATGAGCCCGAGCGGTAAGCTCCGGGGTGCTGGCGCGCGCTTCCTTTGCAACGCCCTCATTCGCTTCCTCGGGCTTTGCCCGAGGGATGTCACAGGAATCCAGTGCGCCCAAGTCCTTGGGCGTGGAAGACTCCCCTCTGACCGAGTCATTCACGGCGCGGACGCGCCGTGGCTGGATTCCTGTGACGAGCACAGGAATGAGGGAAGTAACAAATCGCATTTCAGAGTCGGGGCCGCTCCGTCATCGAAGCGGCCCGCCTTTGCTTATTTGAAGACGGCGTTAGGATTATCCAAGCTGTCGGAACCTTCAAGCTGAACCGTGCCGAGATCGAGTGCGGCAATAACGCGCTGTACCGATTTCGTCTGGTCGATCAATCCGTCGATGGCGGCCTGAACAACGGCGTTGCCTTCCTTGTTGCCTTCGCCGATCATCTGGTCGTACTTCTCGACTGTCTCGCCGCGCTTGGCCATGGCATTCATCGCGTCGAGCGTCTTGTTGAGCTTGCCTTCCATCTCGGCGTCGAGCGCTTTGTCCTTGGCGGCCACCAGATCATGCAGCGACGGTCCGCTGAGCTTGGTGCCGTCGACGCGGGTATAGTTGCCGGTATAGGCGGCGGCAATGCCGATCGCGTCGTTCAGATGCGAGTTGTAGGTGTTGTCGGAGAAGCAATCATGCTCTTCCTCGGGATCGTGCAGCAGCAGGCCGAGCTTCATGCGCTCGCCGGCAAGCTCGCCGTAGGAAAGCGAACCCATGCCAGTCAGGATCGCGACGAGGCCGGCCTTCGGGTCAGCTTCGACATTCTTCGTCGCAGCGCCGTCCGCGTTCCAGTTGTCGGTCATTTCCTGCAGGTCGGAAACCAGCAGGGTGGAGGCGGATTTCAGATATTCGGCGCGGCGGTCGCAATTGCCGTGCGTGCAATTCTTCAGGTCGTAATCGGTCGCCGGGCGGTTGCCGGCGCCGGGTCCCGTGCCGTTCAGATCCTGGCCCCAGAGCAGGAATTCGATGGCATGGTAGCCGGTCGCGACGTTTGCTTCGATGCCGCCGGCCTCGGCCAGCGTGCCGGAGAGGAATTCCGGCGTCAGCTTGGAGGCGTCGACATCCTTGCCGTCGATCTTGATCGTCTTGTTGGCGATGACATTTGCGACATAGAGAGAGTTTTCGTCGCTCTCGGTGCCGTAGGAGGGATCGACGTAGTCGATCAGGCCTTCATCGAGCGGCCACGCATTGACCTTGCCTTCCCAGTCGTCGACGATCGGATTGCCGAAGCGATAGACTTCCGTCTGCTGATAGGGAACGCGCGCCTTGATCCAGGCGTCCCGGGCGGTCTTCAGCGTCGCGTCATCAGGCGTCTTCAGGAAGGCGTCGATCGCGGCATCGAGCGCCTTTGCCGTTGTCAGCGAGTCTTCGTATTTGGCATGGGCCACTTCGGCATAGTGTTTCACCACGGCGGCGGCATCGGTCTCGCCATGCGCGGGAAGGGCGAGCAGGGCTGCGGGGGCGATCGCCAGCACGGCTGCGCGGAGTTTATTGAGCTTCATTATCCTCTCCTGTGACGGGTTTTCCGTCTAAATCGGGCCCCGTCTCTTCGCCCAAAAGCAAACTGGTGTCAAATGCTCTAGTTTGGAATGGATTTAAGGATGCAAGAGGTCTGCACACGCGCTTGTTTTGCGGAGCATTCGCCCGGAAAAATCGGCAACCACCGCGCCATTTGCCGCGGCGTCAGCCCTTCCGCTGCAGGCGGCAAAAGAAGAAGCCGTCCGTATCTGTGGAAGCCGGCGTCAGCGTCACTGTCAGGCCATCGGAAGAGTGCGGGCGCGGGGCGTCTTTGCCGAAGAGCGCATCCCAGGCGGGCAGGGCGCTGACGATCTGGAAATCAGGATTGTCGGCCGTGAAGCGGCGCACCTGTTCCTCGTTCTCCTGCGGCAGCACCGAGCAGGTGACGTAGATCAGCTCACCGCCTGGCTTGACGAAGCCGCTTGCCTGCGCCAGCGCGCCCTGCTGCTGGGCGGTGCGTTCGTCGAGGTTCTTCGCCGTCAGCCGCCATTTCGTATCGGGGCGGCGGCGCCACGTGCCGGTGCCAGTGCAGGGCGCGTCGACAAGCACCTTGTCGCAGCGTCCGGCAAGCCCGGCAAGGCCCTTGGCGTCGTCATGCACCTGGACATTGCGTGTGCCGGCCCGCTTCAGCCGCTCGATGATCGGGGCCAGCCGCTTGCGGTCGGCGTCGTAAGCGTGAACCTGTCCCTTGTTCTGCATGGCGGCGGCCATGGCGAGCGTCTTGCCGCCACCGCCGGCGCAATAGTCGAGGACCTGGTCGCCCTCATGGGCGAGCACCAGGTCGGCGACGATCTGCGAACCCTCGTCCTGAACTTCGAACCAGCCTTTTTGGAACGAAAGTTCGGCCGTCACGTTGGGAAGTCGCGAAGCGCCTTCGCCGGCGGCAATCCGGATGCCGTAGCGGGCGATTTTCGCTGCATGTGCACCGGCGCGTTCGAGCGCCTTGACGGCCTTGTCGCGGGAGGACTTCAAGATGTTGGCGCGCAGATCAAGTGTCGGGCGCGTCGCGAGTGCCTGCGCCTCGGAGAGCCAGCCGGCGCCGAAGGCCTGTTCGAAGGAGGGTTGGACCCATTCGGGAATATCGCCGCGGATATGCGGCGGCGCATCGTCGAGCGAGCGGCTTGCGAAGGCCGAGAGGGCATCGGCCGAAAGCGGTGCCGGCGCGAACTTGTCGTCCGCCAGTTCGGCGGCGAGACTGTCGGGGGTGAAACCCCATTGGCGGAACATGACGGAATGGGCAATGGCGGCGGCACTCTCGTCGTCCATCAGCCAGGCATGGGAAAGCCGCATGCGCAGGGCGTCATAGACGATGTTGCCGATGGCGGCGCGGTCGCCGGAACCGGCGAAGCGGTGCGCAAGGCCCCAGTCCTTCAGCGCGTCGGCAACGGGCCGCTTGCGGGCATCGATATCCGCGAGCACAGAAATCGCCCCTTCGAGGCGGCCGCCCAGACGCATTCACAAATCTCCTAATTGCCATGACGTGTGATCGGTCCGCATGGTCACGACAGGCGCGGGCGGAATGTTCACAAGTCTCAACCGCGTGGTAACCGCGATTGACGGCAAGAGCAAGCGCCGGTGACGGCGCAGCCAATTGCTGCAAGGCCGGCCTGGCCCCAGCTGACCACCTCGATCAGCTTTGGCTGATCACCGGCTGTCAGCTTTAGCTGATCACCTGGTAGCAGACCTTCGCCGTGCCGGAGCTGACCATGCCGATGTTCTGTGCCGCGGCGCGCGACAGGTCGAGTACCCGGCCGCGGATGAACGGACCGCGGTCGTTGATGCGAACGACGACGGTGCGGCCATTGTTGCGGTTGGTGACCTTGACCTTGGTGCCGAAGGCAAGCGAACGATGTGCGGCAGTCAAGACGGCGGGATTCATACGTTCTCCGGAAGCAGTTTTGGAGTGAAGTGCGTACCATGAAGCACCGCCGCAGCCATTTCCAGCAAAACTCTCCGCCGGAAGCAGGAAAGAGCAGGCTGCAATAGTTGCGGCAGCGATAATAGAACGACATATTTTCTTCAAAACAGAGTATCCCTCAACTATTGAACTCACGCCCTTGCAGGCGGCGGGGCTTAAATCTGTGAAAAAGTGGCGAAAAAGTGCCGCGCATGATCACGGAATGTTACAATATGTAATATTCGTGAGTGCGATGATGGAATTTCGGAAGCGGGCGGTGATGGGGGAAACGGAAAAAACGCAGTGAAATCAGTTAAAATCCGAACGAATTTTTCAGTGGAGCGGTTAACATCCCGGCACTCACAAAAATCGCGAAATTTTTTTTCCGGCTTCGCCATATTTTCCGCCACATTTGCGCAAATTTAAAGGCCGTTAACCATAATATACGGCGAAAATCATCCCGACAAATGGGTAAAGTAGGTATTTCCTACTCATTATGGGCGCTGATTTTGAGTGTATGAAACGCTTGGGCTCTAGCCCCGCCAGCGTCCGTCCTGCCACAATTGCGCAAGCGACATCGGATAGTTCGGGAAGGCGAATTCGAAGCCGGCGGCCTTGAGTTTCGCATTCGAAACCCGCTTGTTCTCGCCGTAGAAGGAGCGCGCCATCGGCGTCAGCTCGGCGGTCTCAAACGCCTGCTCCGGCGGGGGTTCGACGCCCATCAGCCGTGCCGCCTCGACAATCACGTCCTGCGGCGGGCCGGGCCGGTCGTCGGTGACGTTATAGATGCCGCTGAGGCCATGCTCTGACAGGAAGCGGGTCGCGGCACCGATATCCTCGACGCGGATACGGTTGAACACCTGGTCCTTCTTGATCAGCCGCCGCGCCGTGCCCTTGTCCAAATTGCAGAAGGCATTGCGCCCCGGCCCGTAAATGCCGGAAAGGCGCAGCACCGCCGCCGGCACACCGCACGCCTCACCCATTGCCAGCCAGCCCGCTTCCGCTTCGAGCCGCTCCTTCGAGCGCCCGGATACGGGCACGCAGGGTGTTTCCTCATCGATCCAGGCGCCCTTGTGATCGCCATAGACGCCGACGGTGGAGAGATAACCGATCCATTCGAGGCTGGACGGCAGGCTTGCGCGGTCTTCGTCCAGCAACCGAAGCAACGGGTCGCCTTTGCCGGGCGCGATCGACTGCACGAGGTGGGTGACGCTTCCCAGCGCCCGGCGCAAGTCGTCGGTCACGGTCTCGCCGTCGAAAAGGAAGGCTTCGATGCCGTATTGCCGGAACGCCGCCATCTTGTCGGCCGAGCGGGTAGTGCCGGAAATGCGCACGCCGTTGCCGGCAAAGGCCTTGGCGATCGCCGTGCCGGAAAAACCGCAGCCAAAAATCATCACATGCATCAGCCCACTCCCGCCAACCGCCATTCGTTCAATACGTCGTCATCGCTCTCACCAGCCCTTTGTGCGGCAAAGGCCGAGAATTCGTCAGCCGCCATCAGCCGCGACAGCGCCCACACTGCCATTCCCCGCACCACCGGCGAGGCGTCGCCGGCGAGCAGCCGACATTGGGCGATAAGCGCCTTCTCGCCGGAATTGCCGGCGGCGATCAGCACATTGCGGATAAAGCGGTCACGGCCGATCCGCTTCACCGGCGAGCCGCTGAAAAAGGTGCGGAAAGCGGCATCGTCAAGCGTCAGCAGAAAGGCGATCGATGGCTCCTGCAGATCGTCCCGCGCCTTCAGCTTCATCTCGGAGGCCGCATTTGCGAACTTGTTCCACGGACAGGCGGCCAGACAATCGTCGCAGCCATAGATGCGATTGCCGATCGGCAACCGCAGTTCAGGATCGATCGGCCCCTTATGCTCGATGGTGAGGTAGGAAATGCAGCGCCGCGCATCGATCTGATAGGGTCCCGGAAAGGCGGCCGTCGGGCAGGCGTCGAGACAGGCGCGGCAGGAGCCGCAATGATCGGTCTCTTCAGCGTCGACGGCGAGATCGGCGGTGGTGAACATGCTGCCGAGAAATAGCCAGGAACCGTGCGTGCGGCTGACGAGGTTGGTATGTTTGCCCTGCCAGCCGAGGCCGGCTGCCGCCGCCAGCGGCTTTTCCATGACAGGGGCGGTATCGACGAAGACTTTGACATCGGCGTCGGCCCGCGCCGCAAATCGCGTGGCGATTTCCTTCAGCCGGCCCTTGATGATGTCGTGATAGTCGCGGTTGCGGGCATAGACCGAGATCGCAGCCTTATCGGGTTTGGCGAGGATGCCGCGCGGATCTTCTTTAGGGGCGTAGTTGAGGCCGAAGACCACGACGGACCGCACCTCGCTCCAGAGTGTGCGCGGATCGCCGCGACGGTCGCGGGTCTCCGCCATCCACTCCATCGTCCCATGGCGCCCGGCATCGATGAACTGGCCGAGGCGCTCTTTGGCTTCGGGAATCGCGTCGGGCCGCGTGATGCGGCAGAGATCGAATCCCTTGGCGGCAGATTCCGCCCGCACGAACATGGTCAAATTGTCGCGGCGGCGGCGCTCTTTGTCATCTCTATCGGCTTCGGGCATGGAGAGCCCTCGTCAGAAATCCAGATCGGCATAATGCGAAACCGGCGTCAGGCCGCGCACCCGCTCGGTCAGCATCGGCCGGAAGGAGGGGCGCGATTTCAGCCGCTGGTACCAGTCCTTGACGACGGGCGCATCAGCCCAGTCGATCTCGCCGAGATAATCGAGGATCGAAATCGAGGCCGCGGCGGCAAGGTCGGCATAACTCATCCGCTCGCCCGCAAGCCATTGGCGCGAGCCGGCAAGCCAGGTGAGATAGCGCATATGCTGGCGGATATTCGCGCGGGCCGTGCGCAAAATCTTCGAATCCGGCGCGCCGCCGCCCTGATCGGCGGTCATCTGCAACTTGTAGACACGCTCGCGGGCGAGCGGCTTGGTCACGTCGTTTTCCATCTTCTGCATGAACCACTCGCTCAGCCGGCGGATTTCCGCCCGCTGGAAAGGGTCCTCGGCGAGCAGCCGCCGGTCGCGCTTCAACACGCCATGCGTCTCGTCCAGATATTCGGAAATGACGGTCGCGCCGCAGAGCGCCCGCATGCTGTCGTCGACATAAACAGGCAGCGTGCCGGCCGGGTTGAGCGCCAGGAAATCCCGGCGCTTCTCCCATGTCTGCTCCTCGATCAGATCCGCCTGATAGCCGTATTCGGCCAGGATCAGCCGGACGAAGCGAGATGCGGATGACATGGGATGATGATAAAGCGTGGGCATCGATACTCGAGCTTCGTGATTGCTGTTACAGGACTGTGTGGCAGCTCAGTTATAGCGCCCTAGTCATGACTCATTGGTTGAAGCTATAGGAGCTTGGCCCCGCCAATACAAGCGAATCGGATTTTACGCCATCTGACAATGGCGAGATACGGTCTAACGAACGAATGGAAGCGGCGGCCTGATCGACCCAAGCGGTCAGGCCCGACCGACCTTTAAACGGAGACAATGTATGGATTATATCAATGCTGCGCTTCTCGGTGTCATCGAGGGGATCACCGAATTTCTTCCGATCTCGAGCACCGGCCACCTGATCATTGCGGAGCAATGGCTCGGCCACCGGTCGGACATGTTCAATATCGTCATTCAGGCCGGCGCTATCCTCGCCGTCACCATCATCTACTGGCGTCGGCTGCTGGATCTGGTGCTTGGCTGGCGGGAGCCTGAGAATCGCGACTATGCCGCCAAGCTGATCGTCGCCTTTCTCATCACTGCGATTCTCGGACTTATCGTCAAGAAGCTCGGCTTCGAACTGCCGGAGACCGCGACGCCGATCGCCTGGGCGCTCATCATCGGCGGTTTCTGGATGATCTTTGCCGAATGGGCCGCGGCGCGCAAAGCCCCCCATAAGGAAATCACCTGGCTCGTCGCCATCCTCGTCGGCATCGCCCAGATCGTCGCCGGTGTCTTCCCGGGAACCTCGCGCTCCGGCGCTACGATCTTCGTCGCCATGCTGGCCGGCACCGGCAACCGCGCCGCAGCGACCGAATTTGCCTTTCTCGTCGGCATCCCCACCATGTATGCGGCGAGCGGCTATGAATTGCTGAAGACCTTCAAGGACGGCGGCGCGGCAAACGAAGACTGGACGGCACTCGGCATCGCCTTCGTCGTTTCCACGATCGTCGCTTTCATCGCCGTCAAATGGCTGCTGGCCTATATCAGAAGCAACCGCTTCACGCTGTTTGCCGTCTACCGCATCATTCTCGGCGTCCTGCTGCTCGGCATGGCCGCAACCGGCTTGATCGGCTGAGACATCCCAACGCATTGCATTCGCGCGGCTCCCCGGCGCGAATGCAATTTGCCGCGTCGAGCTTATGGACAGGCATGCGATTGCCAGCCAAGGGCGCCGTATTTTTCAGATAGCAAGATAAGCGGTGCTCGCTGCTGTTTTGAAGCGGGCAAGACCGGGCGTTCATTTTGGAGCGTCCTGCTTCAGGCGCTCCGACCGCTAGGTGTCTTTATGAAAGATGCCGGCGGCGAGGCCGGCCTTTCGTCAATGGCTGATCGAAGCCGTCGAGCAAGGATCGACGCCGTAGGCCGGCGAGCAGCCGCCCTTCACTGCTGCGACCGAACCGGACGCAACGAAGGAGCCTGCAAGGATAACCAGCGCCGCACACGCAAACAGGAGCGCGATTGACTTGCCCATCGAGAAATGCCTTTCACAGTGATTGCCGCACGCGATGCCAAGCGTTGAGTCCGTTGGAAGACGCGCGGGTTTGGTAGTCAGTGGAATGGCAAATAGCAATAAACGTTCCTGCTAAATTTGGTGTTAATTCCACAAAATTTCCGATGCGTCTTTTATGCAACTGCGCCTGATATGGCCGGCACAACAACATTTCAAACTTGCGCCGGCTTTGCTTAAGCCGGCAAAGCAAAACGCCGTCCGCGGCGTGCGCGAACGGCGTCCTCCAGAACGTCGAAACTGTTCAGGCGGCCTTGCCGGTGCCGGTATACTGGCCGTGCGGACGATAATGCACGAGATAGGAGCCGAGCACCGATGCGGCCATGGTCGGCGCAATGCCGAGGCCCTTCAGCGTGCGGCCTTCCGCCTCGGCGGCCGGCGAAACGATGTTGTCATGCTTCAGCATACGAACCTGATCCGGGGTGATCGGCGGCGTTATGAGGGGGATCAGCGAGGCGATGCTGCCGATCATCGACGCAATGCCGAAGGGCAGGGAGACCAGCGGGTTCTTGCGGCTCGTCACCTTCAGCATCATCTCGAGACATTCGCGGAAGCTCAGCACCTCGGGCCCGCCAAGCTCATAGACCTTGCCGCCGGCAACCTTGCCGTCGACGGCGCGGGCGACGGCCTCGGCGACATCCTCGACATAGACGGGCTGGAATTTCGTCTTGCCGCCGCCGATCAGCGGCAGGACCGGCGACATGCGGGCCATGTCGGCAAACTTGTTGAAGAAGCTGTCTTCCGGGCCGAAGACGATCGACGGGCGGAAGATCACAGCATCGGGCTTGACCGAGAAGATGGCGGTTTCGGCGCGGCCCTTGGTGCGGCCATAGCCGGACTCGGAATTGGCATTGGCGCCGATCGCCGAAATATGGGCGAGCGTGGCGCCTGTGCCGCGCGCCGCTTCAGCGACCGCGCGCGCGCCGAATTCCTGCACCGCGTCGAAGGTGTTGCGGCCGGTCTCGTGCAGAATGCCGACGCAGTTGACGACATGATCCGCACCGTCGACGGCGCGGTCGATCGAATTGCGATAGCGCAGGTTCGCCTGGACGAAGGAAATCTGGCCGACATTGCCGAGCGGCTGCAGGAAGCCGGCGAGATCGGGACGGCGCACGGCGACGCGGATATTGTAGCCGCGCTTGGCGAGTGCCCGAACCACGTGCCTGCCCACGAAGCCGGATCCTCCGAATACGGTGACGAGCGGCGGCAGGTTGGCAAGGGTCATGGCAGGTTCCTCGAAAGGCTGGGCAGGATGCTGTATCGGCACCCGTCTTAACCGAATCCCGGCGCGACGGGAAGGCCCATCGCACCGTCAGTTTTTGCGGATCCGAACTCGCCTGACGCATCGTCCGAAACGACGCACGGCGCTCTAGACGCCTTCGACGACGACCATTTCCGCATCCGCCACTTCCTGGCGGATTTTGGCGGCGATCTGGTATTCCGGTGAATTGTAGCAGTCGACGGCATGCTGCATCGAGGGGAATTCGATCACGACGTTGCGGGCGCGCGCCTTGCCTTCCAGTTCGGTCAAGGCGCCGCCGCGCGCCAGGAAATTTGCGCCGTATTTTTCGAAGGCGGGTTTGGCCGCCGCCACATAATCCTTATAGCGCTCTGCATCGCGAACATCGACGCGGGCGATCCAATACCCCTTGGCCATGGTCTTCTCCCTTTTGGTGTCTGTCAGCGGTTTGCCGGCCAGCGCGCAGCAACCATTTCGTTGAGCACGGCGCGAGCGGCATGCCGGGGATCGGGCGCCTTGACGATCGGCCGGGCAACGACGAGGTGTGTCGCTCCCGCCTTCAGCGCGTCGAACGGCGTCATCACCCGCTTCTGGTCGCCATGGTCGCTGCCCGTCGGACGAATGCCGGGGGTGACGATCGCCATGTCGGGTCCGACGATCTCGCGCACCTCCGCCGCCTCAGCCGCTGAGCAGACGATACCGCCCATGCCAGCGGCGCGCGCTTGTCCGGCTCGGCGCAGCACCAGGCTGTGCGGATCCTGGCTGTAGCCGGCGTCGGCAAGGTCTTCGGCATCCATCGAGGTCAGCACCGTGACGCCGAGCAGGCAGAGGTCGGAGCCGGCCGCCGCCTCGACCGCCGCCTTCATCGCCTTGGGATAGGCATGCAGCGTCAGCATCGACATGCCCATCTTGGCGATGTTCTCGACGCCTGAAGCAACGGTATTGTCGATGTCGAGCAGTTTCATGTCGAGGAAGATCTTCTTGCCGCTTGCGGCAAGATCGCGGGCGAATTCCAGCCCGCCGGCAAAGACCAGCTGATAGCCGATCTTATAGAAGAGAATGTCGTCGCCGAGCGTGGAAACCAGTTTTTCCGCCTCGCCGATCGTTGGAACATCCAGGCCGACGATCAGCCGCTCGCGTGCGTCCATTTCAAGTCACCCCCGCCAGTCTTCGATGGGTGTCCAGTCGCATGTCAGGGCCAGATCCGCAAGGCCGAAAGCATAGCGATTGCCGCCGCCGCTCGGCTGGTCGCGGTCGCGGCCGATCGGCTTGCCGGCCAGATGGCATTTGAGCAGCGTGCCGACGCCGCCATGGCCGACGAAGGCGATCGGGGCTGTCGCATCATGCGTGGCAAGAACGGTCTTCACCGCCTCGACGATGCGGGCTTGCGCGTCGACGGCGCGCTCCCAGCCCTTGAAGCTCTCTTCCGGATGGGCGAAGAACCAGTTGGCCGCTTCCTCGAATTGCGCAGGCGGCAGGAAGCCGGTGGCCGAACGGTCGTTTTCATGCATGCCGTGGACGATCTCGATCGTCACGCCGGTGGCTTCCGCCAAAATTTCGGCCGTCTCGATCGCCTTGGTCTCGTCGCTGGAGATGATCCGCCGCAATTGCCGCGCCCAGGCACTCTCGGCCGCTTTGCGCGCACGCGCGGCGCCGACATCGGAAAGCCCCCATTTCGGCACCGGCACGTTGGCATCGATCTTGACTTGCGGATGGGTGATATAGAGTCCGAACATCAGCCGCGCTTATAAATCCAGAGCTGCGCCGGCGGGATGTTGCGCATGACGAAGTCGAAATGCTGAATATGGTAACGGTCGGGATTGGCGGCGATCGGCGAGATCGCGCCGTAGGAGATCTGCACCACCGGCCGGCCGGCAGGCAGGCGGTCGAGCAGGCTTTCGAGCAGCGAGACGCGCATCGCCATCGGGAAGTTCAAGAGCGGAATGCAGGAGATGACGCAATCGAACGTCTGGTCGCCGAAGGTGCCAAGTGTGGTCTTGAGATCGAAGGCATCGCCGTTGATGAAGTGCACACCGGGATAGGCGCGCAGCAGATGCTGGTGGAAATCCGTCGAATATTCGATCGCGACCAGATTGTCCGGCTTCACACCGCGGCCAAGGATCGCCTTGGTGATCGCGCCGGTGCCGGGCCCGAGCTCAAGCACCGGTAGCCCGGAATGCATGTCGATGACGCTTGCCATGCGCCTGGCGGTGATCGAGGAGGTCGGCACGATCGAGCCGACCGTCTTCGGCCCCTGCATCATCCCCCGGAAGAAACGGATTTCCTCATCGAATCTTTTCCCGAGCTGTTCCTTGACCTTGACCCTTAAGCGCATTCTCCACCCATCCGCATGTTGATCGACTGTCTTAATATGCCGCTTGTCGCTGTCGGGACAAGGATTTTCGCAACAAGGATACCGGCATCAACAGCTCATGCGGCTTTCGGGGCGGAACGCGGCATAAGATCGGCAAGCCTTTGGCAAAGATGATCGGCGTCAACAGGCGCGCGCAGCTTCTTGTCGGTATTGTCGAAATAGAGATAAACGTCGCGGCCCTTGCTGGACGCTGCGAGCGGCGCCAGCACCCGCGTCGCATTTTTCGGTTCTCCGCCGGTTGCCCAGGCACGGATGCGTTCGGCCCATAGGTCGAGTGCCTCGTCCTCATAGCCGCTGACATAGAGTTGTTCGGAACCATGCAGGCGGCAATAGATGAAATCGGCGGTGATATCCATCAGCAATGGCCATTCCACCGTGTCGGCGCAGACGAGGGCGACATTATGTCGCCGAAGCATCTCGATGAAGGGGGCAGAGCGGAAGCTGTCGTGGCGGATTTCGAGCGCGTGGCGGATCGGCTGATCGCCGTCGCTTCGAAGCCAGGCCCGGCCTTTGACGTGCCCGTCATGCCGCTTGGCAAGTGTTTCAGCCGCATCGCGGTCCTGCGGCAGCAGCGCCAGGAAATTTTCGAAAAGATCGGGATCGAAAGCCATGTTCGGCGGGAATTGCCAGAGGATCGGCCCAAGCTTGGGGCCAAGCCGCAGCAGGCCGGAGGCGAGAAAATTGGCGAGCGCCGTCTCGATCTCGCGCAGCCGCAGCATATGCGTGATGAAGCGCGGCCCCTTGACCGCGAAGACGAAATCACCAGGTGTTTCGTCGCGCCAGCGGCCGAAGCTTTCCGAACGCTGCAGGCTGTAGAAGGTGCCGTTGATCTCGATCGACGGGAAGCGCCGGGCGGCGTAAGAAAGCTCCTGCTTCTGCGGCAGGTCCTTCGGATAGAACTGGCCGCGCCAGGGCGCATAGGTCCAGCCGGATACGCCGATGCGCACCGTTCCCGCCTTTTTCATCATCGGATCCTCCGTTTTCACAGGAGGAGCAATCCTCCGCTTAACTGGAGGAAAAACGGAGCCGGGCGGCCTTCGTTCCCGTCAGACGCGCATCGGCATCAGCACGTAGAGCGCATCGTCGCCCGCCGTGTCGCGGATCAGCGTCGGCGAGCCGGCATCGGCCAGCAGGAAGATCGCTTGCTCGCCGGAAAGCTGCGCGGTGATGTCGAGCAGGTATTTGGCATTGAAGCCGATTTCCATCGCATCCGTGTCGTAACCGACGGCGACTTCCTCGGTCGCGCTGCCGGAATCCGGATTGTTGACCGTCAGCATCAGCTGCCCTTCGGACAGCGCCAGCTTGACGGCGCGGCCGCGCTCGGACGAAATGGTGGAAACACGGTCGACGGCCTGGGCGAAGGTCGTGCAGTCGACGCGCATTTCCTTGTCGTTGCCCGTCGGGATGACCCGCTGGTAATCCGGGAAGGTGCCGTCGATCAGTTTCGAGGTCATGACGATCGAGCCGATGGTCAGGCGGATCTTGGCGTCGGAGACCTCGACGGTCACCGTCACCTCCGGGTTGTCGACCAGCTTCTGCAACTCGCCGACCGTCTTGCGCGGAATGATGATGCCGGGCATGCCTTCGGAGCCGGAGGGCGCATCGACATCGGCGCGCGCCAGCCTGTGGCCGTCGGTGGCGACTGCCCTGAGCTTCAGGTCGCCATTGCTCTCGATCGTGTGGAAGAAGATGCCGTTGAGATAATACCGCGTCTCTTCCGTCGAGATGGCGAACTGCGTGCGGTCGATCAGCATCTTCAGATCGGTCGCCTTCAGCTTGAAGGAATGCGTGAAGGTGCCGGCGGTCAGATCGGGAAAGTCGGATTCGGGCAGGCACTGCAGCGAGAATTTCGAGCGGCCGGACTGCACGGTCATCGAGCCGCCGTCGGTGCTGGTGGCGAGCAGCACTTCCGAGCCGTCCGGAAGCTTGCGCACGATATCGTAGAGAAGATGGGCCGGAACGGTGGTGGCGCCGGCCTGCTCGACGCTTGCCGGTGTCGCCTCGGTTATTTCGAGGTCGAGGTCGGTCGCCTTCATGTCGAGGTTCTGGCCGTCGGCCTTGAGCAATACGTTGGACAGGATCGGGATCGTGTTGCGACGTTCGACCACGCGGTGCACGTGGTTCAGCGATTTCAACAGGTTTGACCGCTCAATAGTAATACGCATGGAATGCTACCGCTTTCGACCGTGACTGTCCGGGCGCATCGAGCACCCGAAGAATGCTTTCCCGGCCTGAGACCGGAGGAGTGGACGGGCAAAATGGCAGACTTCAGCATCGGATTGCAAGAGGCATGGAGGGCCAAGCGCCTGCATTTGCGGTTTTCCCGAGCAATTCTCACAGAAATCCGAACCCTTGCCGAAGCCGTGCCGCTCGCCCATAAAGGCGCGATGACGGCGGGACGAAAGCAAATTGCATGAATGAGGAAACGACAGAGCAGGCCGCCACCCGGCGAAGCTTCCGCCTGCACAATATGGCGGTGCCGGCGCGGCCGCTGGAGCCGGCGCTCTATCTGGTCGCCACCCCGATCGGCAATCTCGGCGATATCACGCTGCGGGCGCTGGAAACGCTGGCCGGCGCCGATGTGCTCGCCTGCGAGGATACGCGCGTCACCCGCGTGCTGCTCGACCGCTACGGCATCCAGAATCGACCCTTCGCCTATCACGAATACAATGCCGACGAGGCCGGCCCGCGGCTCCTCCAGGCGTTGGAGGCCGGCCGCTCGGTGGCGCTGGTCTCCGATGCCGGCACGCCGCTGGTCTCCGATCCCGGCTATCGGCTGGCGCAGCAGGCAATTGCGGCAGGTTACCGCGTCATTCCCATTCCCGGCGCATCGGCGCCGCTTGCAGCCCTTGTCGGCTCCGGCCTGCCGAACGACGCCTTTCTGTTTGCCGGCTTCCTGCCGGTCAAGGACAAGGCCCGCCGCGACCGTCTCGGCGAACTTGCCGCGGCCCCCGCGACGCTGATCTTCTTTGAATCGCCGCATCGCATCGGCGCCACGCTTCTTGCAGCCGCCGACGTGCTGGGCAGCGCCCGGCCCGCCTCCGTCTGCCGCGAGCTGACCAAGACCTATGAGGAGTTCCGCCGCGGCACGTTAGGCGAGCTTGCCGCGCACTACCGGGAGGTGGACAACGTCAAGGGCGAGATCGTCCTCGTCGTCGGGCCGCCGGAGCCGGTGGAAACGCCGGAGGCCGATGTCGAAGCCGTGCTGGCCGATCTGTCGAAGACCATGTCGACGGCCAAGGCCGCGGCCGAGGCGGCCCGTCTCACCGGTCTGCCGCGCAAGGTGCTCTACCAGCGCCTGCTGGAGCTGAAGGGCGCCGATGGGCGATAGCGACCTCACCGCCCTGAGAAGAAAGGCGCTACGCCGCGGCTTGATGTCGGAATATGTCGCCGCCGTCTTTCTGATGCTGAAGGGTTACCGCATCCTGTCGCTGCGCCACCGCACCCGGCTCGGGGAGATCGATATTATTGCCCGCAAGGGTGACCTCGCCGTCTTCGTCGAAGTCAAGGCCCGCCACGGCGAGGCGGCAGCTGTCGACGCCGTCTCCGCGGCCGCCCAGAAGCGCATACGAGCGGCAAGCGATCTCTGGCTCGCCCGCCAGCCGGATCAGGCCCGGCTTTCCCAGCGTTACGATATTGTCGCGGTGATGCCACGGCGGCTGCCGCGACACTTTCCTGACGCCTTCTGACCTCGTTTCAACCCATCCTTGTCCGGATCGGTAAAATTTTAGTGCCCGTTTGAACCAGGTGCTTACGACTCTCTGTTAGCCAAATCTCGGTAGGGATAACAATTGGGGATTGTTTCATGGCCTGGAAGCTGATGCTTGCAAGTGCGGTCGCCATGGCCGCGCGCTCGGTGCCTTATGCCGTGGTAAAGCCGGCCGGCAAATCCTTCGTCGCGCATGCAAGCGATCTCTTGCCGCTGAAATCGACGCCGATCAATCCGGACTGGATTATCAGCGGCAATCCGCAGGCCCGCACCGCCGAGCATTCGCGCGGTCATGACGAGGCCTCGCTGACGGCGATCTGGGACTGCACATCAGGCGAATTCCGCTGGTATTTCGGCTGGGACGAGACAGTGATGATCCTCGAAGGCGAGGTCCATATCACTGCCGAGGACGGCACCGAACGCACGCTCTGCGCCGGCGACGTCGCCTTTTTCGCCGGCGGAACCTGGGCGAGCTGGCGGGTCGACAATTATGTCCGCAAGGTCGCCTTCCTGCGCAAGCCTTTCCCGAAGCCCCTGGCGATTGCCTATCGCCTGCGCAACATGCTGCGTAACGGCGGCAATCAGGGCATCGCCGCCTGAAAAGCGCCGCCGGCCATCATGCGCGACTAATCGGGCTGGGGCGGGGCGGTGGTTTCGCCCTCTAAAACCTCGCAGGCAAACAGGATCGGATTGTCGAGCTCTGGCGCGGTCTGCTTGTTCAACAGAACGGCGACCGCGGCGGCGGCGACATCCTGGATCGGCTGCTTCACCGTCGTCAGGCGCGGCGTCGTCATGCTGGCGAGCGGGATGCCGTCGAAGCCGACGATGGAAAGGGCCGCGGGAACCGGAATTCCCAGATCATGCGCTGCCCGCATGCAGCCGATTGCCTGCTGGTCCGAACTGGCAAAGATCGCCGTCGGCCGTTCGTTGCGGGCGCGGGCCAGAAGATAATTTCCAGCCGAGCGGCCGCTCTCATAGTCGAAAGCGGCTTCGGCGATCAGCGGCGGTCCCGCCGTTTTCGCGCCGTCCTCCGTCTGCTCCATGGCGTCGAGATAACCCCTCAGGCGGTCGTTGGCGGGGACCGAGTGTCCAGGCCCTGAGATGAAGCCGATGCGGCGATGGCCGAGCTTCAGAAGGTGCTCGACGCCGAGGCGAACGCCCGCGCGGTGATCGGCGGCGATGCCGGAATATCCGGGCATAAGACGGTCGACGACGACGATCGGCAACCCTTTCGGCAGCTTGAGCGTATGAAAATCATTGCTGGGGACGAGAATGATGCCGTCGACCTTCCGGCTCGTCAGCTGCTTGATCCGATCGGCTTCCTTGGCCGCATGATCAAGCGAGGTCATGACGATGATATTATAGCCGTGATTGGCCGCCGCCTGTTCTGCCGATTGCACGAGTTCGGAGAAGAAGGGATTGGTCAGATCCGGGATGACGATGCCGATCAGGCGGCTGACCTTGCTGCGCATGCTTCTTGCCGACGGGTCGGGCAGATAACCCAGGTCCTTGATGATCCCTTCGACGCGTGCCCGCACATCCTTGGTCACGGACGGATGATCGTTCAAAACCCTGGAAACGGTGCCGGTGGAAACACCCGCAAGCTTGGCAACATCCCTGATCCCGACCTTTGACATGACAGAAATAGATGCCCTTCATCTTCGCCTGCGCAAGGCGCCCGAGGGCGCCTGATCCTGGCTTCCAGCTAATGGTCTTCAGGTCCCTAGTCAAAGGGCCGTGTCTCGATTCCAGCGTCTGAACGTGCGAGCAGCGCCTGCCTAAGAGCATGGAAACGGTTCATCGCGCTCATGTCAATATGCGTCGAACGTGGCGATGCAGTTCGCTCCAGGGCGCCGTTTTGGTCGCTTGACAATTTTTGGAGGCGTGTTACCCATTTGGCGTTGGAAACGGTTCATTTGCCGCGGGCAACTCAGATGGAGCTGAGCCCTGGGCCGTTCGGAGGAAAAAATGTCCAAATTTAAGCGTGAATCCGTCTTGATCAATGCACCGCGCCGTGCGGCCTTGAAGCTCGGTATCGCCGGTACCCTGGTGCTGGCGCTGTCCTGCAGCGTGTCGACTGCCTTCGCGGCCGAGAAGCCGAAGGTCGGCCTGATCATGAAATCCTTGTCCAATGAGTTCTTCAAGCAGATGAAAGCTGGCGCCGACAAATATGCGGCCGAGAACAAGGACAAGTTCGATTTCAAGGCCGTCGGCATGAAGGACGAGCGTGACTTCGCCTCGCAGGTCGACGCCGTCGAGAACTTCGTCACCCAGAAATACGATATCATCGTCGTGGCACCGGCCGATTCAAAGGCGATGGCGACGCCGCTGGCAAAGGCGGTCAAGGCCGGCGTCAAGGTCATCAACATCGACGTACCGCTCGATGCCGATGCCAAGAAGAAGGCCGGAATCGATCTGGCTTTCTTCGGACCTGACAACAAGGAAGGCGCAAAGCTTGCAGGCGATGCGCTGGCCAAGGATCTCGGAGCCGGCGCCAAGGTGGTCATCCTCGAGGGCAACCCCGAGGCCGACAACGCCAAGGAGCGCAAGGAAGGCTTCATGGCCTCGGTCAAATCGGGCAAGCTCGAGCTTCTCGACAGCAAGACCGCCCATTGGGAGACCGAGGAAGCCAATACCGTCATGACGAATTTCCTGACGAAGTATAAGGATATCCAGGGCGTCATGGCCGCCAACGACTCCATGGCTCTCGGCGTCGTCAAGGCTCTCGATGCCGCCGGCCAGGCCGGAAAGATCAAGGTTGTCGGCTTCGACAACATCCCGCCCGTTCAGCCGCTGATCAAGGATGGCAAGATGCTCGCCACCGTCGAGCAGTATGGCGCGCAGATGGCGGTTATGGGCATCGACTATGGCATGCGCGAACTTGCCGGCGAAAAATTCACCGGCTGGGTCAAGACCGACGTCAAGCTCGTCACCTCTGCCGATCTGAAATAAGCGGATCGCCGGTTGTAAAACCAAAGGAGCGCCGGCTGCTGGCCGGCGCCAACCGCTAACAAACCGATTGACGCGTTGATCGCTCCGGATGAGGCTCGTTTTCGAGCCTCTCCTATGCGCCTTCGCGGAGGATCGCATAAGCGCGCATGAGGTCGACGTGTCAGACGCAGTAGATGACGACATCCTGAGGCTGGAAGGGATCGGCAAGCGCTTCCCGGGAGTCGTGGCGCTCAAGGATGTTTCGATGCGGATCGGCCGCGGCAAGGGGCATGTTCTCCTTGGCGAGAACGGCGCCGGAAAATCGACCCTGATCAATCTGCTCGGCGGCGTCTTCAGGCCGGATGACGGTCACATCCTGTTCGACGGCAGGCCTTATCACCCGGCCTCGCCGCTTGAGGCGTTCAGGGCCGGCATCCGGGTTATTCACCAGGAGCTGCATCCCCTCTCCAACCTGACGGTTGCCGAAAACCTGCTCTTCGAACATCTGCCGCGCCGCTACGGCCTGGTGAACTACAAGGCGATGAACGCCAGGGCCGCCGAACTGCTCGAAGAGGTCGGCCTCGATGTCGCCCCGACGACGTTGGCGAGCCGCCTCAGCGTCGCCCAGCTGCAGCTGGTCGAGATCGCCAAGGCGCTATGTTACGAAAGCAAGCTTCTCGTTCTCGACGAACCGACGGCGACCCTGACCTCCAAGGAGGTCGATCGCCTGTTCGAGATTCTGAAACGGCTGAAGGGCCGCGGCGTCACCACCCTCTATATCTCCCACCGGCTGGAGGAAATCTTCGAAGTCGGCGACGAGGTGACGGTGCTGCGCGACGGCCAGCATGTGATCACCCGGCCGCTGGCAGGCCTTGCTATTCCCGATATCGTCGAGCTGATGGTCGGGCGCAAGCTTGCCGATCACGGCATCTTCAAAGGCGACAGCACAATATCCGGCGAAGCGCTCGGTGTCTCCGGCCTGAAGGTGACGCGCAACAGCCCGGAACTGTCCTTCTCGGTTGCCAAGGGCGAAATCGTCGGCATTGCCGGCCTGGTCGGCAGCGGCCGCACCGAGGCGGTGCGCGCCCTCTTCGGCGCCGACCTGAAGGCCTCTGGCGAGATCCGCCTGGACGGCGCGCCGGTCGAGATCAACTCGCCGAAGGATGCGGTTGCCGCCGGCCTGTGCCTGGCGACCGAAGACCGCAAGATGCAGGGCCTGATGCTCGACATGAGCTGTGCCCAGAATGCCACCATCACCGATCTCGCCAAGATCTCCCGCAACGGGCTGATCAACCGTAGAGCGGAGGACGATCATTCGCAGCGCCTCGTGCGCGAGTTGCGGATCAAGACCCCCTCTATCCATCAGGCCGTCAGGACCTTTTCCGGCGGCAATCAGCAGAAGGTCGTCATCGCCAAATGGCTGTTCCGCGGTCCCAAGGTGCTGATCTTCGATGAGCCGACCCGCGGCATCGACGTTGGCGCCAAGGCCGAGATCTATGAGCTTTTGTGGAAGTTTGCCGCCGAAGGAAAAGGTGTGCTGGTCGTGTCTTCGGATCTGCCGGAGCTGATCGGCATTTGCCATCGCATCATCGTTTTCTCCGACGGCAAGATATCGGGCGAAATCGCCCGCGAACAATTTGACGAGAGCAGGATCCTGTCGCTCGCCTACAAGGAGTACAGCCGTGTCCGCCAGCATTGAAAAACAGACCGAGGCAAAAGAGGCGCGCTTCTGGGACAAGCTGATCAGGATCTCGATGAAGGAGGCGGGCGTCGCCATTGCCCTCGTCCTGATCCTGGCGTTTTTCTCGGCGACGGCGCCCTATTTTGCCACGCCTGAGAATTTCCTGAAGATCTTTGTGCAGATCGCCATCAACACCGTGCTGGCCGCCGGCATGACCTTCGTCATCCTGGTCGGCGGCATCGATCTCTCTGTCGGCTCGCTGCTTGCCCTTTGCACGGTGATCGGTGCGACGATCATGATCAATCCGGCGTTTTCGCCATGGCAGGCCATCATTCTCGCCTGCCTGGCCTCGATGGGCACCGGTGCCGTGCTAGGCGCCGTCAACGGCTGGATCTGCGAGAAGTGGAAGCTTCCGTCCTTCATCGTCACCCTTGGCATGCTGAATGTCGCGAGCGGCCTGGCCCGCGTCGTCAGCGACAATTCGACGATTACCGGCCTACCTCAGCCTTTCGTCGATTTCGGCAACCTGATCTTCTGGGGCATCTTCCCGTCGATCTTCCTGATTGCGATCGTCGTCGTCCTCATCGGCTGGTTCGTGCTGCGCTACACCGTCTTCGGCCGCTTCGTCTTCGCCATCGGCACCAATGAAGAGGCCGTCCGCCTGTCGGGTCACCAGCCGAAACGATACAAGATCGCCGTCTTCACCATCTCGGGGCTGACGGCCGGCATTGCTGCCATGGTCTATTTGCTCCGCCTCAATGTCGGCAGCCCGGTCGCCGGCATCGGCTACGAACTGAATGCCATCGCCGCGGTCATCATCGGCGGCACCAGCCTCTCGGGCGGCAAGGGCTCGATCATCGGCACGTTGGTCGGGGCCTGCATTCTGCAGGTGCTGTCGACCGGATTGCAGCTCTTGGGCGCCGACGACAACATCAAGCCGATCGTCATCGGCGCCGTCATCGTGCTCGCCGTCATTCTCGACAGCTATCGCGGCCGGCTGATGCGCATCCTCGAAACCCGGTAATTGGCTGGCGCCGCAAGCCTTGATTGACCGTTGCGTTTGATACCGGGCCGACCTACATCTGTCCGGCATTCAGCGAGGGACGGAAATGGCCAAGATCACCAATGTAGCGGTCCAGATGGACCATGTCGCCGGCATCAATATTGCGGGCGACTCCACCTTCGCCATGAGCTTGGAAGCCCAAGCGCGCGGCTACCGGCTGTTCCATTACACGCCTGAACGCCTGAGCTTCCGCGACGGCAAGCTCTATGCCAGCGTCGAGCCGATGCTGCTGCGCGACGTCAAGGGCGATCACTTCGAGCTCGGCGCGCCCGAGCGCGTCGATCTGTCGACCATGGACGTGGTGCTTCTGCGCCAGGACCCGCCCTTCGACATGGCCTATATCACCTCGACGCATCTGCTCGAGCGCATCCACCCGAAGACGCTCGTCGTCAACGATCCGGCCTGGGTGCGCAATTCGCCGGAAAAGATCTTCGTCACCGAATTTGCCGACCTGATGCCGAAGACGCTGATCACCAAGGATCCCGCCGAAATCCGCCGCTTCCGCGACGAGATGGGCGATATCATCCTGAAGCCGCTCTACGGCAATGGCGGCGCCGGTGTCTTCCATTCCACGCGCGACGACCGCAACCTCTCTTCGCTGCTGGAAATGTTCGGCCAGCTTTTCCGCGAGCCGTTCATCGCCCAGCAATATCTGCCGGACGTGCGCAAGGGCGACAAACGCATCATCCTGGTCGACGGCGAATTTGCCGGCGCCATCAACCGCGTGCCGGCCGAGCACGACAGCCGCTCCAACATGCATGTCGGCGGCCGCGCCGAGGCGACCGAGCTGACGTCGCGCGAACAGGAAATCTGCGAGCGCATCGGTCCGGCGCTGCGGGAACGCGGCTTCCTGCTCGTCGGCATCGATGTGATCGGCGATTACATGACCGAGATCAACGTCACCTCTCCGACAGGCATCCGCGAAGTGAAAAAATTCGGCGGCGCCGATATCGCAAGCCTGCTCTGGGACGCGATCGAGCGCAAGCGCGGCTGAGCCTACCGCGCGAGCCACCCGCGCCTGCTGTGACCGGGCACAACCCCGGTCACAGTCCATATCTGACTCCGTTCCTTTCTTGTTCTTGTTTTATTCCTATTCCCATGCCAGATTGCAACCGCTGGCCCTGAAGGGTTGCAGGCGGTATAAGAGTTGGCGGGCAGGGGGACGGGTTTATGGTCGCGCGTGTCAGTACGGTGGCATTTCAGGGCATCGAAGGCGTGCCGGTCGAGGTCCAGGTCATGGTCGCGCCCGGCAAGGTCGGCATGCAGATCGTCGGCCTGCCCGACAAGGCCGTGGCCGAAAGCCGCGAGCGGGTGCAGGCCGCCCTTCATGCCTCCGGCCTGTCGCTGCCGGGCAAGCGGGTGACCGTCAATCTGGCGCCCGCCGATCTGCCGAAAGAGGGCTCGCATTTCGATCTGCCGATCGCGCTTGCCCTGATGGCCGCCCTCGGCGCCATTCCCGCCGATGCGCTGTCGGATTATGTCGTCGTCGGCGAACTCAACCTCGACGGCACCATCGCCGCGATATCAGGCGCGCTGCCGGCTGCCATCGGCGCCAATGCGCTCGGCAAGGGGCTGATCTGCCCGGCCGAAAGCGGCGCCGAGGCCGCCTGGGCCGGCGCCGAGGTCAATATCCTCGCGCCGCGCAGCCTGATCGCCCTTGCCAATCATTTCCGCGGCACCCAGGTCCTCACCCGGCCGGAAGCGTCGATCCGCGCCAACGCCGCCAACCTGCCGGATCTCGCCGAGATCAAGGGCCAGGAAAGCGCCAAGCGCGCGCTCGAAGTGGCGGCCGCTGGAGGCCATAATCTCTTGATGGTCGGCCCTCCCGGCTCCGGCAAATCGATGCTGGCCGCACGGCTGCCGTCGATCCTGCCGCCGCTTTCGGCGGCCGAGCTGCTTGAAGTCTCGATGGTCCATTCGATCGCCGGCCAGCTTACCGGCGGCAAGCTTTCCGATCGCCGTCCCTTCCGCACTCCGCATCATTCCGCCACCATGGCGGCCCTCGTCGGCGGTGGCCTGCGCGCCCGGCCGGGCGAAGCCTCGCTTGCCCATCATGGCGTACTCTTCCTCGACGAGTTTCCCGAATTCACGCCGCAGGCGCTCGATGCGCTGCGCCAGCCGCTCGAAGGCGGCGAATGCGTCATTGCGCGCGCCAATCACCGCGTCTCCTATCCGGCCAAATTCCAGCTGATCGCGGCGATGAACCCCTGCCGCTGCGGCATGGCGGGCGAGCCCGATCACACCTGCGCCCGCGGCCCGCGCTGCATGAGCGATTACCAGGCCCGCATCTCCGGCCCGCTGATGGACCGCATCGATATCCGCATCGACGTACCCGCCGTCTCCGCCGCCGATCTCATCCGCCCGATGGCCGCCGAGGCCAGCGCCGACGTCGCCCGCCGCGTCGCCCGCGCCCGCGAACGGCAGCAAGAGCGCTTCGAGGCCGCCGGCGCCAAGGGCATCGGCACCAATGCCCGCTGCTCCACATCAATGATCGAGAAACTCGCCGAACCGGATGCCGCCGGCCTGCAGCTCTTGCGCGACGCCGCCGAAAAAATGAAATTCTCCGCCCGCGGCTACCACCGCGTCCTCAAGGTCGCCCGCACCCTGGCTGATCTCGACGGCAAACCGACCGTCGGCCGCCTGCATCTTGCCGAAGCGATTTCTTACCGGATCGCGGGGGAGAGGCTGACGGCGGCGGCGTAAGAAGAGTGGATTTTCTAACAAGTCTGAGGCCGGCTGGGCCGGCGCCGAGGGTAATATGCTCGCGCCAACCCCACAGCCTGATCGCCCTTGCCAATCATTTTCGCGGCATTCAGGTCCTGCCCCCTGACAGAATAACGCGTCCACGGTGGAAAAAAGTTCGCTGTTAGCGAATATTGTTCTTGTAATTGCGGCAGGGCGAGTCTACATCTCGTTTCAGATCACGAGCGGAAGAAGTCGTTATTTTCAGGCCATTCGCGAAAGCGAATGCCGTGGAGGGCCTTCGTGCCCTCTGATCTTACCCGGACGCCCGAGGAGACCCGAGAGGGGACGACGGCGGCGGGCGAAGCAGAAGCAACCCCGACGAGCGGGTTGCTTCTAGGTAGACGGTGCATGCTGCTGGTTCCGAGTCTGTTTGGCGACGACCCTTAGGGATGGTCCCGAGGGCAAACAGAAGGGAATCTCTATGTCTGTAGAAGAAAGTGATCGCCAGCGGCAGCGGTTAAGGAGTGGAACAAAGACGCGCTGGAAGCAGTTCGTCTCTTGGTGCTGGAAACAGCTGAAAAATCCGCAAATGTTGAAGGTGGTCGTCAGGCTGGCTTTGACCATATATCGCATATTGCGAGTATGCCACGATATCTTCGGACCGTCGTGATAAACCGTGAACCCAATATCTACAAGGAAGGGAACGTAATATGTTATCCGAAGCCTTGAGATTAATGAGGGTTTTCCATGACTTGAAGCAGGTTGAACTTGCGGAAAAGCTTGGTATTTCCAGATCGCATCTCTCAGAGATCGAGAGTGGAAGCAAGATACCTTCACTTGATATAATTGAGCGATACTCAAAGACCTTCGGAATCCCGGTGTCTTCGATAATGTTCTTTTCCGAGAACATCGAGAATGCCGGAAAGGGCGAGAGGGCGAAAGCTTTTGTTGCGTCGAAGGTCATCAGTTTCTTACGGTTGATCGAGCAGAAATCATCGTCGAATGCCGCGTAAGTCATTCCGTTTCCATAAGATCGAAGATAGCGCTCTTTTCAATGTGAGCACACGTAAGAAGCTCGCAAACGTTTTGATGTGTTCGCTACCGCTTCTGAAGGCCGTCGAGGGTCTGGATGTTCGCTATAAGAAACGTTGGAAGCGAAAAGACAGCGACACCGCGCCTTGGCTGACACAACCCCCGCCACCTGACCAAGCAACCCAGTACCGTCCTATCGATATTCCAGTCGATCAGTTGAAAAAGTTGCAAGCACGGATCGCAGACCTGCTTTCCCGCATCGAAACTCCCCCTTTTCTTTGTAGCCCTGTTAAAGGCGTCTCTTATGTGGATAACGCAGGAAGACACGTTAACAATCGCGCCTTCTGGCTCCTCGATATTGCTGACTACTTTCCGAGCTGCAGCGCCGATCGAGTAGCCTGGTTTTTCGGAACGATCATGAAGTGTGCGCCTGATGTTACGGCGGTGCTGGTGTCGTTGACTACCGATATGAATAGGTTGCCCCAAGGATCACCCTGCAGTCCGATCCTTGCTTATTACTCGAACATGAAAATGTGGCACGACGTGGCGACCTTGGTTGCAGGGGCTGGGTGCATCCTCAGTGTATATGCGGATGACATCACTATTTCAGGAAAAACTGTGCCGGGCTCCCTCATTTGGCAAGTGAAGCAGGTTATTTTTAGGAACGGCTTTAAGCTTAAACACGAAAAAGAACTGAGCCTTATGGCCTCCCCTGCCGACATAACCGGCGTAATCGTTAGAGACGGAAAGCTCAAACTACCAAATCGGCAGCATAAGAAGATTGTTGACCTGTCAAAACAGCAGAAGATAGCAACCGATACGAAACTGCTGGCCAAGATAGAGAGTCAGATACGTGGGCGTCTCGCTCAGCGTAGGCAAATTGAAGAAGCCATCTAGGCCAACGTGGTTGCTTCCCAGGATCAGTTCCGGCCTCAGTCATCGCCAATTGCTGAGTCCGATTCTCCGTCCGCAGGAGCATGCCCCTGCGGACGGTTGCCGCAACGGCCCCGACGGCGTCCATAGGCGTTGTTGTTTGCACTCGGGCGTCCGAACTTCTGGACATGATCCAATCGGACAGTTCGGAAAGTCCCATGCCTCTTGACCTTGTCCCTTCCAATTGTAAGTTCGCTCCTGTCGATCACGTTAGCAATAGCAAGGGGCGCCGCAGCGCCCCAATATTTTCCCGAGAATTAGGAATGGGAAAGCGGAGCTGAAGCTCTACGTCAGCTCCCGAGCCCCTCAAACAGCGCCGTGGACAGATAACGCTCCGCAAAGGACGGAATGATCACCACGATATTTTTACCCGCATTCTCCGGACGGCTGCCGACCTTGATCGCCGCGGCTAGCGCCGCACCCGAGGAGATGCCGACCGGCACGCCTTCGAGCCTGGCGACCAGGCGCGCCTGTTCGAAAGCCTCGTCATTGGTGACGGTGACGACCTCGTCGTAGATGCCGGTATCGAGGATCTTCGGGGCGAAGCCGGCGCCGATGCCTTGGATTTTGTGCGGACCGGGATTGCCGCCGGAGAGGATCGGGGAATCGGCGGGCTCGACGGCGATGATCTGGATCTCGGGCTTGTGGCTTTTCAGCACCTGGCCGACGCCGGTGATCGTGCCGCCGGTGCCGATGCCGGAGACGAGGATGTCGACCGTGCCCTCGGTGTCGTTCCAGATTTCCTCGGCGGTCGTCTTGCGGTGGATTTCGGGATTGGCCGGGTTTTCGAACTGCTGCGGAATGATGGCGTCGGGAAGCGACGCCGCCAGCTCCTCCGCCTTGGCGATCGCGCCCTTCATGCCCTTCGGTCCCTCGGTCAGCACCAGCTCGGCGCCGAGCAGCGCCAGCATCTTGCGGCGCTCGACCGACATAGTTTCCGGCATGGTGAGGATCAGCCGGTAACCCTTGGCGGCGGCGGCAAAGGCGAGCGCGATACCGGTGTTGCCGGAGGTCGGCTCGATCAGCACCGTCTTGCCAGGGGTGATCTTGCCCTGCGCTTCCAGGCTTTCGATCATCGCCACGCCGATGCGGTCCTTGACGGAGGCGATCGGGTTGAAGAATTCGAGCTTGCCGATCAGGTTGGCCACCACGCCCTTTTCCCGCGCCAGCTTGTCGAAGCGCACGAGCGGCGTGTTGCCGATGGTCTCGGTGATCGAGGAATAGATGCGGCCGCGGCCGGGCTTATGCGACATGAGTGCCTCCCTTTGAAATCCTACGTCTGAAATTGAGGAGGAGAATAGGGTCAAAGGGCTGAAGAGACCAGACCGCGTTCATGTCGGGAGGGCGGGCGTCGGAGAAAAAAAGCTTTGAAAACCGTTTCTTGCCGGATGTTTATTTCAGGCCGCCCGTGTGGCGATGAAGGCCGCCGTGCCGGCCAGGATGCCTGAAGCAACCCGGTTCAGCGCCTGCAGGGCGCGCGGCTTTTTCAGCATCGTGCGGGCCCGCGAGGCCAGCAGCATATAGGGCACGAGCACGACGATCAGCACCACGAAGGTCACCGCAAGCAGCATCGCATAGTCGCGCAAGCTTATATGGCCGATATCGATCAGCGTTGGCGCCAGCGCGACATAGAACAGCATCGTCTTCGGATTGCCGAGCGTCACCAGCAGGCCGGAAAGGAAGGACAGGCCGATATTGCTGGATTTCTTCGCCGCGATATCCTGCGGCACCAGTCCCGCCGTCCACAATTTCCAGGCGATATAGCCGAGATAGAGCGCGCCGGCGATCTTGATGACGATGAACACCTCGGTGAAGGTCTGCGCCACAAAGGCAAGGCCGAGAATGACCGCGGTGAGATAAGTCATGTCGCCGAGCACCAGGCCGAGGCCCATGAAGAAGGTCTCGCGGAAATTCGAGCCGAGCGCGCGGGCGACGATCGCGGTAATCCCGGGTCCGGGAATGGCCGCGGCGATGAACAGCGCTCCGGCATAGGCGATCAGGGCGGTAAGGCTCATCTTTGATATCCACTGGATTGCGCGATCTCTCTATAGGCGCGCGTTGCGGCTTCATCAATGCTTCGGTGCTGATCGGTCCATAACCATAAGGAATAGGTCTGCTGAACCTCGGTCCACTTGGAAAGCGGTCGGGCCTTGCTAGTTCTCTCTCTGCACGCGCGCCGTCAGTGTCTTCTGCGCTCGAAAAGGTCGGCGGCGTCGAGATTTTGATCACCAAGGAGAGAATGAATGTCCCCGACCCCAGCCGAAACCCGCAGACTTTCGCCGCTGAAGACGCCGTCCACTCTGCCGACCAACGCCGTCACCGACATTTCGGCGGCGCTGACCGCGCTGCTCGCCGATGTCTTCGCGCTTTATCTGAAAACCAAGAACTTCCACTGGCACATGTCCGGCCCGCATTTCCGCGACTACCACCTGCTGCTCGACGAACAGGCCGAGCAGATCTTCGCCATGACCGACGACATTGCCGAGCGCGCCCGCAAGATCGGCGGCGTGACGCTGCGCTCCATCGGCCAGATCGCCCGCCAGCAGCGAATTTCCGACAATGACGCGGATTTCGTCACGGCCGAGGACATGCTGTCGGAACTGCGTGAGGACAATGGCCAACTCGTTTCGCTGCTGCGCGAGGTGCACGATCTCTGCGATGAGCACAATGATGTCGCGACCGCCAGCCTGATCGAGAACTGGATCGACGAGTCCGAGCGCCGCACCTGGTTCCTGTTCGAAACGACCCGGCGGCAGAAATAATATCGGCAGTCGGGCGTGGCGTCATCTGTGCGGCGCGCCCGGCTCTCAGCTCTGCAGCGCCCTCGGCCGCAGCCATCTCGGGCTCCAGCCGAGGTTCATGCCGGCGGCGGCAATGAGGATGATTGCGGCGCCCGCGATCTGCATCGGCTGCAGCGCGTGGCCGAAGGCCAGCCGGTCGACGAGGATTGCCGCGATCGGATAGAGGAAGGACAGGGCCCCCGTCAGATGTGTCGGCAGCCTCTGGATAGCGCCATAGAGCAGCACATACATCAGCCCGGTATGGACGACGCCGACGGTCACCAGGATCGCCCATGTCCCGAGATCCGCGGGCGGATGCGAAAAGTCGGTCATCGGCGCCAGCATCAGCATGCCGGTCGCGACCTGGATCAGCGCGATCAGATGCGGCGGCGTGCCTTTCAGCCATTTCGCGGCAAGTGCTGCCAGCGCGTAGAAGAAGGCCGCGCCCAGCGCCATGAGGATGCCGAGGCCGTAGCCGTCGACCGTATTGCCGCTCCCACCCGGTTTCGCCTGGACGATCGCCACCATGCCGGCGAAGGAAAGCATCAGCCAGAACAGCTTGGTGGCGGTTATCTTTTCGCCGAGAAACAGGGCGCCGAGCATCAGCAGCATGAAGGGCTGGGTGTTGTAGACGGTCGTGGCGATCGAGATCGTCGCATGCGAATAGGAGGCAAACAGCAGCAGCCAGTTCAAGACGATGGCGATGCCGCCGAAGATGGCGATGCCGAAGGCGCGCAACGTCAGGATACCAGGCCGAAGCAGCCCGAGCGCGCCGCAGATGACGAGTAGAGTCAGCGCGCCGAACAGGCAGCGCCAGAACACCACGCCGCTGACCGGCTGGCCCGACATGACGACGAACCAGCCGATCGTCCCCGAGATCAGCATCGCTGCCGTCATCTCCGCCGTGCCTCTTCTAATGTCGCCGCTCATGATCGCCTCCGTTTTCGATGGCATCATGATATTGCGGCGGTGCGCGATTTTATATAAGGTTGAAAAGGATGGTGAACGGCATAGCCTAATAATATGAGGAAAGATTGACGACATGCCTAACGATGTGCAATCGCTAGACGAAACCGATCAGGCCATTCTCGAAGCATTGGCCGGCAACGCCCGCATCTCGCTGAAGGAGCTGGCGCAGCAGGTGGGCCTTTCCTCGCCAAGTGCGGCCGAGCGCCTGCGGCGGCTGGAGGAGCGCGGCGTCATCAAGGCCTTCACCATCGATCTCGATCCTGCCGCCGTTGGCTACCCCCTGCAGGCGATCGTCCGTGTGCGGCCGCTGCCGGGACAGTTGCACATCGTCGAACGGCTCATTCAGGAGATTCCCGAAATCGTCGAATGCGACAAGGTCACCGGCGAGGATTGTTTCATCGCCCGCCTGGTCATCCGCTCGATGGCGGAGCTCGACGGTCTCCTCGACCGGGTCGCCGAACGGGCGGAAACCAACACCGCGATGATCAAAGCCTCGCCCGTCAAGCGCCGCCTGCCGCCGCTGTCACGGAAAAAGTAAGGCGGCGAACTTTTAGAAGTCCGCCATCGGAGACAGCATTGCCGGAAAGTGCGGGGCCTCATCGCCGAGCCCGCGCAGCATCAATACCGTGCCGCTTTTCGCCGGCTGCGGAGCACCCGCCCAGTCGAGCTTGTCGGGACGGAAAAACACCTCGATGGCGGCGGAGGCGATGTCGAGCCCGCCGAGGATGACTGCAAGCGTCGGGATCTCGACCGCCACGACATCGAGAAGGCTGAAGCGACCCGCCGCATCCATCTTCCAGGCGATCACCGCTTGCAGGTCTTCGATGAAGCTGACGCGGACATCGGGATCGAGCTGCGTGTTGATGAGAAACATCGCCGCATTGACGGTGACCGAGAGCGAGGTCGAAACCGGGCTCCGCGCGTTCAGCAGCGATTGCAGCAGGGCAAGATCATCCGCATCGGTCGGCGCAAGTTGCCGGGCAGGTCCTGAAAAAATCGATGGGTCTGGTGCCGCTCCCTGATATCGATGCTGTGGTATCGCGCGGAAACCATAGGGCTCATAGAGCGACGGCTTGTCGGTATAGAGGATGACGGCTTCAAAGCCCTGCCGGTCGCACCAGTCGAGCGCCTTCACCGTCAAATCGCGATAGAGCCCGCGTCGGCGCCATGCCGGCCGCACGGCGCCCGATTGCAGCCCGGCGGCATGGACGACCCTGCCATTGAGAACGAAAGGCAGCGCAAAGGCCGAGATATTGGCGGCAAGCCCGCCCTCGGCATCGAACCAGCCGAACGGCATGCTTGTGGGGTCGGGGCCGCCGAGCTGCTGCAACGGGCCGATATCGATGCCGAAAATATCCCGGAGCAGGCGCACCAACGCCGCCCAGCCGGCCGGGTCGCCGAAATAATCCTGCCGGAAGAATAGGCCCGCGCTGTCGGGGCGCTTTGTCATCACACGCCGGTGGAACCGAAGCCACCGGCGCCGCGCGTCGTCTCGCTTGCGGCGGCACTTTCGGCCACCCGCACCTGGGTCACCGGCGCAATCACCATCTGGGCGATGCGCATACCTCGTTCGATGATGAAGGCTTCCTCGCCGAGATTGACAAGCAGCACCTTCACCTCGCCGCGATAGTCGCTGTCGACGGTTCCGGGCGAATTCAGGCAGGTGATGCCGTGTTTGAAGGCAAGGCCGGAGCGCGGCCGCACCTGGCCCTCGAAACCTTCGGGGATCTCGAAGATGAAGCCGGTCGGCACCAGCGCCCTTTTGCCAGGCTGAAGCGTCAGCGGCGCTGCCTCGTCGACGGCGGCGCGCAGGTCCATGCCGGCGGCGCCCTTGCTTTCATAGGCGGGCAGGTCGAGGCCTTCGCCATTGGCCAGGCGGATGAGATTCAGCGTCGGTCTCACATCATGATGAATGGTCATGGCCCATTACTTTGCGCCCTGAGCGCCGAGGTCAATTGCAATGCCAGGCTTTAATCGCTAGATACGCGGCAATTCCACAGGATTCACAAGCATGGCCGAAAGTCTCGCCGAGGCGGTCTCCCGCCGCCGCACATTCGCTATTATCGCTCACCCGGACGCGGGCAAGACGACGCTCACCGAAAAGCTGCTGCTGTTCGGCGGCGCCATTCAGCTTGCCGGCGAAGTCAAGGCGAAGAAGGATCGCATGCAGACGCGCTCCGACTGGATGAAGATCGAGCGCGAACGCGGCATCTCCGTCGTCACCTCGGTGATGACCTTCGAATATAACGACAATGTCTTTAACATCCTCGACACGCCTGGTCACGAGGATTTCGCCGACGACACCTATCGCACGCTGACCGCCGTCGACGCCGCCGTCATGGTCATCGACGCCGCCAAGGGCATCGAGCCGCGCACCCTGAAGCTTTTCGAAGTCTGCCGCATGCGCGATATCCCGATCATCACCTTCATCAACAAGATGGACCGCGAAAGCCGCGATCCCTTCGAGATCCTCGACGAGGTGGAAGAGAAGCTGGCGCTGGATACGGCGCCGATCACCTGGCCGATCGGCCGCTCGAAAACCTTCTGCGGCTCCTACAATATTGCCGCCAACACGGTGCGCGGCTCGGATACCGAAATCGAGGGAACGCCGGTCAACGGTCCGCAGGCTGTTGCCGATCGGCTGCCGGAAAACGAGCGTCGGGCTTTCGTCGAGGAGACGGAACTGGCGATCGAGGCCTGCCGGCCCTTCGACCGCGAATCCTTCCTGGAAGGCCATATGACCCCGGTCTTCTTCGGCTCGGCGCTGCGCAATTTCGGCGTTCGCGATCTGATCAACGCGCTCGGCGAATTTGCGCCGCCGCCGCGCGACCAGGTCGCCGACACCCGGACCGTGCATGCGACCGACGACAAGATGACGGCCTTCGTCTTCAAGATCCAGGCCAACATGGACCCCAACCATCGTGACCGCATCGCCTTTGCCCGCATCTGCTCCGGCAAGCTCGAGCGCGGCATGAAGGCAAGGCTTGCCCGCACCGGCAAGCAGCTCGGTCTGACGGCGCCGCAATTCTTCTTCGCTTCGCAGCGCCAGCTCGCCGACACTGCCTATGCCGGCGATGTCGTCGGCATTCCCAACCACGGGACGCTGCGCATCGGCGATACGCTGACCGAAGGCGAAGCCCTCGTCTTCCAGGGCGTGCCGAACTTCTCGCCCGAGATCCTGCGCCGTGTGCGGCTGGAAGATGCGATGAAGGCGAAGAAGCTGAAAGAAGCGCTGCAGCAGATGGCCGAAGAAGGCGTCGTCCAGCTGTTCTCGCCGGAAGACGGCTCGCCGGCAATCGTCGGCGTCGTCGGCGCCCTGCAGCTCGACGTCCTGAAGGAACGGCTGATGGCCGAATACGGCCTGCCGGTCTCCTTCGAAATGTCGCGTTTCTCCGTCTGCCGCTGGATCTCGGCCGATCAGCCGGCCGATCTGGAAAAATTCCTCACCGTCAAACGCGGCGATATCGCCCGCGATCTCGACGGCGATCCGGTCTTCCTCGCCCAGGACGGTTTTTCGCTGCGCTACGAATCCGAACGCCATCCGGCGATCAAGATGGTCGCCATCAAGGAATATCACGCCGCCAAGGCGGCGTGATCGGTCGCCGCTATTTTTCCCGCAGCGCCCGGCGGAAATTCTGGGTGATCGGCTCGGCCAGATAGGAAAGCACGGTGCGGGCGCCTGTCCGGATCATCGTTTCGCTCGACATGCCGGGCAGAAGCTTGCGGCCTTCCAGCTTGGTGAGTTCGCTCTTGTCGATCAGCACGGTCGCCGCGAAATAGGGCGCCCCGCTGCGCTCCTCCACCATCCGGTCGGCCGACACGATCTCAACGACGCCGTCGAGCGGCGGCAGGTTGTAGCGGGCAAATGCCGGGAAACTGACGCGTGCGCGTTGTCCGGGCGCGATCGTCTCGACATCTTCAGGCCGGACCATGGCCTCGACCACGAGCTGCTGGCCGAGCGGCACGACCGTCATCAGTGTCTCGCCGGGTTTGATGACGCCGCCTGTTGTGTGGACCTTCAGGTCCATGACGATGCCATCGACGGGCGCGACGACATTGGTGCGGGCAAGCACGTCCTTGGCGGACCGCTCCTCCTGTCTAAGGTCGAACAGCTCAGCTTCGACCTTACTCAACTCTTCCACAGCCTCGTTTAGCCGCAAGGTGCTGAGATTGAGGATTTGCATGTCGATCTCGGCCATGGCGCTCTTGGCGCGGGCAATGGCCGCGACATTGGTCGCGCGTTCCCCCTCGACCTCCCGTTGTTGCCGTCTTAGCACCAGCCCGCGTTTGAGGAGGCTTTCAAGATCCTTGGTTTCACCCTCGAACCCCTCGATCTGCTTGTCCTCGGTGATGATCAGCTCCTCCAGTCCCGTGATCTCTTCCTGGGTCTGACGACGGCGCTGGCTGAGAATTTCACGCTCGTCCTGCAGATTGTGGTGCTTCGCCGCGAAGACATCGCGCTGGGCGGCCACCGCGTCCTTTGCCGAGCGGGTGGGGTTTGCGAGCAGCGCCGGGTCGAATTCGATCTCGGTCTTGTCGTCGCGCTCGGCCCGCAGACGAGCGGCCAGCGTCTCACGCGTTGCGATCCGGTTCTGGACCAGATCGAGCCTCGCCTTTGCCTGTGTGGCGTCGAGTTGGATGAGGACAGTACCCGCCTTGACGATATCGCCATTGGCGGCGTTCAGACCGGCGATGATGCCGCCCTCCAGGTGCTGGATGAGCTTGCGGTCGCCGGCAACCTTGATGACCCCGGGGGCCACTGCGGCGCTGTCCAGCGGCGCCAGCGTCGCCCAGCCCCCGGCCATGCCGAAGAACAGGAATATGATCGCGAAGCCGGTGATCGTCACGCCGGTCAGGCGCAGGGGGACCGGAGCGGTGGGCGGTGAAACCGGTAACGGAACGACCTTCATATCCTTCATGTCTGTCTCGTTTCTTCTCACTTCGCCACGATAGTCGGCATCTGGGTGACCTTGCGCAGGCGCACGGCCAGTTCATTGAAGACGTAATCGCGTGGACCGAAGAGGTCCTGCTGGCCGCGGTTGAGAACCAATATCTTGTCCACCGTTTCCATGATGTTCGGCCGGTGCGCGATCAGGATGACGGTCGTGCCCGTCGCCTTGATCGTGCCGAGGGCCGCGATTAAGGCCTCCTCACCTTCGCGGTCGAGATTGGAATTGGGCTCATCCAAGATGACGAGGGCCGGGTCGCCGTAGAGCGCCCGCGCCAGGCCAATGCGCTGGCGCTGTCCGCCGGACAGGACCGCGCCGGATTCGCCGATCTCCGTCAAGTAACCCTTCGGCAGCCCTTTGATCAGGTCGTGGACGCCCGCCAACTGCGCTGCCTTGACCGCCTTGTCGAACACCACCGGACTGACCGTGGCGAAGCGGCAGATATTTTCGCAGACGTTCCCGGCGAAAAGCTCGATGTCCTGCGGCAGGTAGCCGACATGATGACCGCGGTCCTCCGCCGCCCATTGGGCGACATCCATGCCATCAAGCAAAGCCCGCCCGCCAGAAGGGCGCCAGGCCCCGGCCAGGATGCGTGCTAGGCTCGTCTTGCCGGCCCCGCTCTGGCCGATCAAAGCCAGGGATTCACCCGGCTCGAGACGGAAATTGATCCCTTTCAGAATATGTTCGCCGCCCTGTCGGGCAAGCACGATATTGTCGGCCTCGAACCGGCCTGTCGGCCGCGGCATCGCTGGAACCGGTGCGGCCTCGGGGTGCTCGCCGGCGACGGCGGTGAGACGCCGGTAGGCGGCGCGCGCGCCGACCGTCGCCTTCCACGTGCCGATCGCCTGCTCGACCGGCGATAGCGCGCGGCCCATCAGTATGGAGGCGGAGACCATGATCCCCGGGGAGGCCTCATTGCGCAGGACGAGATAGGCCCCGAGGCCCAATATCCCCATTTGCAGAGCCAGCCGGTGGCAACGCGCGATGGCCGAGATGATGCCACCGCGGTTGGCGGCAACAACCTGGCCCCTGTTTGCCTCGTCTTGCTGCACCTTCCAGCCCTCGAGCAGTGGCTTCAGCATGCCCATCGCCTGGACGACCTCGGCGTTGCGGATCGCAGCCTCGGCTTGGGTGTAGGCCCGCGACTGTGCGCTCGTCGCCTCGGTCAACGGCTTGCGTGTCAGCCATTCATTGAGCAGGGCCAGCGTAAACAGCACCCCGCCACCCGACAGCGCCAGCCAGCCCAGCCACGGATGCATGAAGAAGATGGCGGCGAAAAACAGCGGCGCCCAAGGTGCATCGAGAATCGGGAAGATGCTCGGGCTGGTGAAGAAATTCCGGACCTGGTCGAGGTCGCGCAGCGGGCGGGCATTGGCCTGGCCGGGCTTTGAGGCCGCATATTCCACCGATGCCGTCAGCAGAACGGGCGCCAGCCGCGCGTTCATCCACGATCCAAGGGTTGCCAGAAGGCGCCCGCGCACCACCTCCAGCCCCGCCATTGCCGCAAGTGCGCCTGCCGCCATCAGCGATAACATCAGCAGCGTCTCGAGACTGTGGCTGGACAGCACGCGGTGATAGACCTGCAGCATGTAAAGCGCCCCGGTCAGCATCAGGACGTTGATGGCGCCGCTGAACCAGATAAGCGGCCGGATAGCCCGTCTGGCTTCTTTCATCACAACCTGAAGCGCCGGGGGCGGCTGTTTGGTTTTCATCTTTTATGGCTCTGTACTCGAGATGACACTTTGCGCAATGGATGACGGGGGCAGCGAATGCTGCCCCCGTTGGTTACATGTCAGGCGACGTCGACAAGTATGTGCTGCATCACCGTCTGGTCTCCGTCCGCATCGACCACCTGGAAGGCGAAGTCGAGGTTGGCATCCGGTGTCTGGCTGACGGTTGAGGTGAAGCCGATGTCGGTGATCTTCAGCACGTCGTTGTCGGCGCCGTCGAAATTTACCAGGCCGGCGGTCGCATTGCTGCCGCCGTTGGCGCCGGTCGTCCGCACCAGGTCGATCGCTGTGTTGTTGCCGGTGATGCCGTTGCCCGACTGCATGATCTGCACGCCCTGGAGCACGTAGTCTTCGCCGGTCGCGTTGTAGTCGTTCTGCTCGACGATCACGAGGCCGTCATTGTTGTCGAGCGTGAACTCGCTGCTGTAGGGGGCCGGCACTTGCCCCGTCTTGTAGATGTCGGCGTTCGACACATACATGGCCCGCGTGATCGTCGTATTATCGTCTCCGTTGCCGGCGATGTTGTCGGCGCCGTTCTTGTCGATCAGGTTGAGGATCAGCATCAGGTCTTCGCTGTTGCCGATGCCGTCGAATTTGATCGCCATCGTGCCGGCGGTCGCTGTCGGGGTGGTGGCCTCATTGGAGATACCGACATCGCTGTTGAAGAACCGCAAGGTGAGCAGTTCGTCTTTTTGGATCGTGTCGCCGGCGACGCCGTTGGTGCTCTGTGTTGCAGACACCCACGTCTCATTCCCGTTGCTCACCATCTCGTGACCGCCGATGGTGAAGGTGGTGTCAGTGGACGAGCCTTGGCCATTGCTCGTCAAGCCGAACGGGTTGGCCTTGTTGACCAGGTTGCCGGTGAACTGCACATAGAAGTCTTCATCGGCAGGTGTATTCGAGTCATCTGCCTGCAGCTTTTCCAGCACGATCGGCGGGTGGCCGACATTGCTCGTCGGCTGCTTGGACAGCAGCTCGCTCGTATGGAGCACGTCGAAACTGAAGCCTTCGAGCGGGTCGGTCAGGTTGATGGTATAGGTGTCGGCGACCTTATCGAAGACGAGGGTGCCGCCTCCCGTGCCTGTCTGGGTGCCGGCAGCCGGATCTCTGTCGTAGGTGAAGGTGAAGTTGAACGTCGCTGAGGTGAGGCTCTCCGACGCCAGCGTCACATTCGAGGTGAGGAGATTGCCTCCGCCGCCGCCGGTGATCGTGCCGGTCAGTCCGATCTGGACGCCGGCCGTTACGCCATTCTGGTCGACAAAGTCGGAGCCGCCGCCGGTGTAGAAAGCGGCTGGGTGAATATCAGCGCCGATATCGTAGCCGAAGGCTCCGCTCGCCGAGGCGTTGAGCACGTTGGCGAGGGTTTCGTGCTGGGTGCCTGCGAGAGCGGGGTTGCCGTCAAACGGCACGGTGATCGTCGGCCCGTCGTCCTCGAAATTGAGGTTCTGGCCGATATTGTGGGTGGCGGTTGCCTGATCGCCGTCCTTGTCGGTGATGGTCGCGGTCAGGGTGATGAGGTCGTCGGCCGCCAGGGTCCGGCTGTCATCTGGGTTGGCGGCATCGGCGTGGATGATCGCCCGTTGCTGGTCGAGGGTGACGACGCCGGCAGCACTGACGCTGACGGTGAAGACGATGGCGCCGGCGGCCGATCCAGCGCGACCAACGACGTTGCCACCTTCGAGGAAGAGCAGCACGGACTGACCGGTTGCCGTGTCGGTGAGGCCGCTGACATTGGTGACCTGGCTGATGCCGAGCGCATAGGTGATGCCGTCGCCGTCGGCCCCGGCATTTGAGGTGAAGAAGGTCGAGAAGTCGCCCGGCGCGTTGGTCGCAAGGATAGTCTCGTCGACCGTCAGGTTCGGCGGGCTGCCGGTTGCCGTGATCGCCGGCCCGTCATCCTTGAAGATGAGGTTCTGGCCGATATTGTGGGTGGCCGGGGCGTGATCGCCGTCCTTGTCGGTGATGGTCGCCGTCAGGGTGATGAGGTCGTCGGCTGCCAGGGTTCGGCTGTCATCCGGGTTGGTGGCGTCGGCATGGAAGATCGCCCGTTGCTGGTCGAGGGTGACGACGCCGGCAGCACTGACGCTGACGGTGAAGACAATTGCGCCGGCGGCGGATCCGGCGCGGCCGACGACACTGCCGCTTTCGAGGAACAGCAGCACGGACTGGTTGGTTGCCGTATCGGTGAGGCCGCTGACATTGGTGACCTGGCTGATGCCAAGCGAGTAGGTGATGGCGTCGCCATCGGCCCCGGCATTTGAGGTGAAGAAGGTCGAGAAGTCGTCGCTGGCATTGGTCGCAAGGATAGTCTCGTCGACCGTCAGGTTCGGCGGGCTGCCGGTTGCCGTGATCGTCGGTCCGTCATCGTCGAAATTGATGAAGGAGCCGACCTCTTCGTTGTGAGCATTGCTGACCTCGCCGCCGTAGTGCACCTCCTTGACGTCGAAGAAGTCTTTCTCCGTGTCGATGTTCTTGATGGTGAAGCGGTCGAAGGTTCCGCCGGCCCCGCCTGCAGTGGTGAAATCGATCGTCACGCCCTCGCCGACATTTTCGAGAATCAGTCCATTGCCGCTGAGATTGACCGTGATGCCGAGTGCGGCCGCCGTTGTTGCCACACCGTTCAGCTTGAACGTCACGCCGGTTATATTGATCTCGGTATCGTTATCGTCACCCGGGAATGCGGAGCCCTCGGCATTGTCGTCGTTATTGTAGGCGTGGATCTCGATGTCAGCGACGGTGCCGGTCGGAGTCGATTGCGAAACCGAGAAGCCGGCGCTCGAGACGTTTTCGATGTGAGCGGTGTAATCAGGCGCGGTTGGCGTATCGGTAAAGTCCTTGCCCGCGCTCTGGGTGCCGCCGCTGATCAAGTCGATTTGAAGCTCACGGCCGAAGCGCACATCTTGAGAGGCGACGCCCAGGCCCTGCGTGCTGACATTGACTTCCGCCTGCGCGCCTTCGTCGTGAGCCGTCACGAGAATCTTCTGTGTGCTGCCTGTGTCGGCGTCGAGGATGTACCAGTCGTTGTGTCCGGAGGGTGCGTCGTCAAGCTGGCTGAAATTGACCACCGTGGTCCCTGTGACCGAGGCAAATACCTTATTGGTCAGATCGATGCGGTCGTCGGGGTTGGTTGCGTCGGGATGGAGCAGCGGCACGTATTGGACCGTATAGAGGTCATGGGTGGCGCCGGTGCCGATCAGTCCGAGCGAGAAGGCAAGCGGTCCCGTCTCGGCGGGTTCGGCGAGCGGATCAGAGGTACCGATGACGCCGATCACGACGTTTGCATTCGTTGCGCTCTGGAACAGCCAGACATAATTGCCGTCGACCGTGCGGATGTTGCTGTTGACGCCGACGGTGGTGGAAAACGGGGTCCCGGAAGAATTCTGCGTGAGAACCACCGAGGTGATGGTTTCCCCTGCGCTCGCCGAGGCGACGACGAAGTTGGACTGGTAGGCGACTTCAGGTGAGGATAGCCCGCCCGAGCCATCGAGGCCCAACATGTATTGCAGCGTTGTGTTGGTGCTGTGCGGCGCAAGCAGCGGATCGATGTCGTCGTCCTGCAAATTGGCGCTTTCGTCGATGACGATGTCCTGGGTTGTGATGTCGAGTGCCATGGAGATGCTCCCTCGGTTAGAGTCGCAGGGGTCCAGGCCCCGGGCGCCGAATGCACCCGGCAGGTCTCCCCCCGCGCATCGAACTTGCTGCTTTCCATCGAGTCGCGATTGTCTCGCCGATGGAGGGCGCCAGTCAGTTGGAGGGCATTAAGACCAAAGTCCGTCGGTGGATTAAGACCAAAGTCCATGTACAGAGGTTGCCATAACGACAACTCCAAATATTACATCCTCTTAAAATGCAAGAAAGAGTTTGTAAAATCCGGAATAAAGACATTTATGACTATGAAACCCCCACCGAATACGCCATGCAATTCCCCTCCGCTTTCTTTTATACTATAAGTTGGGCGAATTTGCACTTAGCAAGTTTGAGCTAATGGGGGATCTGTACTGAGCCTTAGCAGAATTTTTTCCGTTTTTTGCGAATGAATACATTGCGTTGACATTTCGCCAGGTCAAACGCGGACCTGCGGCGCGGCGATATTCAAAGATCCGACGCGGCGTCCGGTTGCGACAAGAGCAAGGCAAGGGGTCGCGCCGAATGTTTCTCAGTCTTCGCCGTCGGACCGTGGCAGCGGCTCGATATTCTCCACCCAGGGCAAGGCCGAGCGGCACCATATCTGCTTCCTCGGGGTGAGTTCCCGCCGCTGGTCGATGCCGCCGAGGCGGATGCCGATCGCGCCGCCGTCGCCATCCGTGCGGTAGAGCGGCGATCCGCAGTTCGGGCAGAAGAATTGCCGGCTGAGGCCGCCGCTGTCGCCGTATTTTGCATAGCCGCGCGGCTCGCCTGAGGTGAGCTCGAAACTTCCCGGCCGCGCCGGCGCGGTGATGCGATAGGCAGAGCCGGTCAGCCGCTGGCAATCGGTGCAATGGCAGATCGACACCCGCTCCGGCTCGATCGCCGCCTGATAGCGGATGGCGCCGCAATGGCATCCTCCGGTGATATGCATCCGCATTTCCTCAATCCGCCGGCTGCGCGGCCGGGTGCGTGGCGTAGAAGGCCTTGGCATCCGCCGTGAAGGCGGCCCGTTGATCGGCCTTGGTATAGAACATATGGCCGCCGCGATAAAGTTTCAGCCCGACGCGGCCGCCGCTAAGCGATGGCGGCAAGTGGTCGACCACGTAGCGGCTGACGCCGTAGGGCGTCACCAGATCGCTGTAGCCATGCGCGATCAAAAGATGGAAGGCCGTGTTCGAGGCAAGCAGCTGCCTGATGTCATCGGTCGCACTTGCCTGGAAGCGCGATCCGCCGCCGCGTCCGCTGCCCCATTCCCAGCGCCGGCTGATATCGCTGTCGAGCAGCGAATAGGTCATCTCGGTTTTGAAGCCAAGTTGGTTGCGGGCATAGTCGGCAAAGGCGCCGCCATAGGCGCGGGCGAAGCCATCGAGAATGGCGTCGTCGCCGCGGTCGTAATCCGATTCAGGATAGGCGTCGGGGGCCGCAAAAGAGGCGTCGTAAGGGCTCATCACTTCGCCGTTGCCCCCGTCGGAATGTTTGACGAAGGAGTTGCCGAGGAAGCCGCGGTTGCGCGTGACGATATCCTCAGGGATGCCCGTCAGCCCGGCAATCCTGCCATAGAAGGCGGCGGCATTGGCGCCCGTCGGCGGCGGCCCGGCGAGCGTCGTCAGATAATCCCCAAGCGCGAAGGTTTCCGCTTCGCGCAGCTTCCCTTCGTCAAAGGCGTTGTGCCGGTCGAGTTCGGCCGCCGCGAGCGACGGCAGCTCCAGTGCTGCGCCGAGCGGGAACTGATCGGCGTTGAACATCAACTGGCCCTCGAGCAGGGGCGACAGCATCACCGCGCCGGCGACGATAATGCCCTGGCTTTCCTGCAGCGCCGAGGCGACCTTGGCGGCGCGGAAGCCGCCATAGCTCTCGCCGAGAAGATATTTCGGCGCGTTGGAGCGGTTGTTGTGCGCGACATAAAGCGCGATCGCCTTGGCGATGCTCTGAGCGTCCGCGTTGACGTTGTAATAATTGGAGGCGTCGTCGGCCTTCACCGTCCGGCTCCAGCCGGTGCCGATCGGATCGATCAGCACGAGATCGGTGAACTCAAGCCAGCTCTGTGGGTTGTCGACGAGCTGCGCATGCGCGCCGTCGCGCGCCTGAGGCCCGAAATCGAGCACCTTGGGCCCGACCAGCCCGAGATGCAGGAAGGCGGAAGCCGCACCCGGGCCGCCGTTGAAGGCGAAGGTCAGGGGCCGGCCCGGGCCGCCGCCTTTCGCGACATAGGCGGTGTAGAAGATGGCGCCGGTCGGCGCGCCGTCCTGGCCGAAGAGATCGAGTGTGCCGGCGGTTGCGGTATAGGCAAACTTCCGGCCGCCGATCGTCATTTCGTGCTCGGTGACGGAATCGGCCGGCAGCAGCTTCAGCACGCCGTCGCGCGCGCTGCGCTCGACATTTGCCCCGGGTTGGGTGCTTTCCTCAGCCGAGGAAAGGGCAGGGGCCAGCGACACCGCCAGCGCTGCAAACAGAAACAGAGGTCGTAAACGCAAGATGTCTCCTCCGGCGGTACGGGCTGCAGGTAAAGCATGTCGCGCAAAAGCGTGCAGCGGTTTTACGGCAACGGCATGCGTAAGAACAAAGAGCTAAAGCGCGTCGCATGAATCAAGTTTGATGCGACGCGCTCTAGAGATAGCGTAACATCCGCGGCCGGGCGACCGGCATCAAGAGATGGTGATGGGCCGGTGAGGGCTCAGCTCACCTTCTCCACGGCATGAACATCGATCTCGATCGACCGGCCGGCCTTCCAGCCGTTGATCGCGGCTCCGAGCCCAAGCGCGACGAAGAGGGCGGCGCACCAGGAAAAGCTGCCGGTCCAGCCGCGGATGAGGCCGACGATGAGCGGGCCGATTGATGCAAGCAGGTAACCGACGCATTGCGCCATGCCGGACAGATGGGCGGCGACATCGGGATCGCGCGACCGCAGCACGATCGTCGTCATCGCCGCCGCGATCAGCCCGCCCTGGCCGATGCCCTGCAGCACAGCCCAGAGCCAGACGGTCGACAGCGGCGCAAAGAGCAGGCCGAGCAGGGCCGTGACGGCGACGCCGCAAAGGCTCGCATTGATCAGCCGCTGGTCTTTCCCGCGCACGGCGATATGCGGCACGATCAGGCAGGATGCGGCCTGCACCATCACCGAGAGCGATACGATCGCCCCGGCGGTGACGCCGTCGAGGCCGCGCTCGCGCAGGATCGGAACCAGCCAGCCGAAGACGCAATAGGCAAGTGCGGATTGCAGACCCATGAACAGCGTCACCTGCCAGGCGAGCCGATCCCGCCAGAGGCCTTTGACATGAAATCCGTTTCGCCTTGCCTTGCCTCCGCTGCGCAGAACCTGCGGCAGCCAGATCAGCCCGACGACGAGCGCCGGCAGTGCCCAGATAGCGAGCGCGCCTTGGAGAGAGCCGCCGAGCGCGTGTTCGATCGGCAGTGTCAGCCCCGCCGCACTGGCCGCACCCGCGCAGAGCGCCATGGTGTAGAAGCCGGTCATCAGCGCGGCGCGCCCGGCAAAATCCCGCTTCACCAGCCCCGGCAGCAGCACGTTGCCGACGGCGATGCAGGCGCCTGCCAGCGCCGTGCCGATAAAAAGCAGCAGTACGGAGGAGAGCCCGCGCAAAGCGGTGCCAAGGGTCAGAAGCAGGATGACGCCGAGTAGCGTCCGTTCGGAACCGAGGCGTTGGGCAAGACGCGGTGCAAGCGGCGAGAATGCGCCGAGGCAGACGACCGGCAGCGTCGTCAGCAGGCTGGCGCCGAGCGCGGTGAGACCAAGTTCCGAGCGGATCTCCGGCAGCAGCGCCGAAGCGCTCGAAAAGACCGGGCGCAGGTTGAAGGCGATCAGCACAAGGCTGGCGCCAAGCAGGAAACGATCCGCGGCTCCGCGGACCGGTGTTGCCTGCGGCGGCGGCAGGCTGCCGGCCTCGGCATCGATCAGCAGTTCGTCGGATGGGTCGAGCGTGGCGGCGAGATCGCGGGAAGGCGTGTTCATGACAGGATCATCCGGTCGAGGGCGGCAAGAACCGGCGCCATGAAGCGGCGCACAGCCAAATCCGCCCTGTCCGGATCGCCGGTTTCGATGGCGTCGACGATATCGGCATGCGCCTGCATATCCGGTTCAGGAATATCCTTCCCGAGCGTCGCCGCGATGGTATCGGCGATCGAGGCCGAGAAGAAATCGTAGATCTCGATCATCGCCCGGTTGCCCGAAGCGGCGATGACGGCCTTGTGGAAGGCGAGGTCGCGTTCGATGAAGGCGGCCTGATCGCCGCCGTCGTAACTGCCGCGTTCGGCAAGCAGCCGGCGAAGCCCGGCAACCGTCTCCGGCGTCTTGCGAAGCGCGGTCAGCCGCGCGGCCTCGACGTCGAGCGCCAGGCGAGCCTCGAACTGGTCGCGCAGGCTGGCGCGCCGGGCCATGGTCAGCGGCCGGCCGGCATCGCTGGTCGCCCGCACATAGGTTCCCGAACCCTGCCTTGTTTCGAGATAACCCTGCGACACGAGAACCCGCACCGCCTCGCGCACCGTGCCGCGGCTTACCGAGAGCATGGCAGACAGCGAGGCTTCATTCGGCAATTTCTCGCCGACCGCCCAGCGTTTGCCAAGAATATCGCTGCGGATCGCCTCGACGGCATCATCGGCGAGATTGGTCCTGCTGATTGCGCGCATCCCACTACTCATAAAGTCATCTGATGACTTTATGAGTAGTGGGATTTCGATGGTCCGTCAACGATCTTATATCAGGGCAATAAAAAGGGCCGCCTCGGCGACCCTTTCCATGAGTTTGGCCTCAAACTGGCCTGGGCTGTCTACGCAGCCCCAGGAAGGCGGGATTACAGCGAGGGCTGCCTCGCTTTCATCACCTCTCCCATGCCCGTTACGAGGTCCGAAATCTCATTAGACATTGGATCACCTTCCTTTCTTTCTGTTGCTGATAGGTCAAAGGTAGGCTGATTCTTTTCAGATGCAAGAACAAATCCGTGCAACGCGCTGCCGCAAGGCAATCCGTATGTTCACAAAAGGACACAGACTTTCGCCGAATTTGAAGATGCCAGAGTCATGAATCCGTCATCTTGCGCTTGCAAATCGGCGGCGCGTTAAGCTGTTATTAGCCGCGACGACAGACAATTTCAGCATGCCCGCCGGTGCGGCGGCGGGGTCCGGAGCAAGAAAGCCATGTGTCGCTGGGCAGCCTATCGCGGAGACCCTCTCTATCTCGAGGAGCTGGTATCCTCGCCCGCCCATTCGCTGATCGAGCAGTCGCATTGCGCTACCCGCGCCAAGACGGCGACCAATGGCGACGGTTTCGGCATCGCCTGGTATGGCGACAGGCCCGAGCCCGGCCGCTACCGCGATATCCTGCCGGCTTGGTCGGATTGCAATCTGAAGAGCCTGGCGCGGCAGATCCGCTCGCCACTCTTTCTCGCCCATGTCCGCGCCGCCACCGGCGGCGGCACGCGCCGCGACAATTGCCACCCCTTCACGCATGACACCTGGTCCTTCATGCACAACGGCCAGATTTCAGGATTCGAGCGCCTGCGCCGGCCGATGGAAGCGATGCTCGACGACGAGTTGTTCAACGCCCGCGGCGGCACGACCGATTCCGAGCTGATGTTTCTGCTGGCGCTGCAATTCGGCCTGCGCGAGGCGCCGATCGCTGCGATGGCCCAGATGGTCGGTTTTGTCGAGGATCTGGCCGAAAGCATCCTCGGCTCGATTGTGCTGCGCTTCACTGCCGCCTTCTCCGACGGCAAGACGCTCTATGCGATCCGCTATGCCACCGATCGCAAGGCGCCGACGCTTTATGCCTCACCTGCAAGCGCCGGCTATTGCCTCGTCTCCGAGCCGTTGAACGACGATGTCGATGCCTGGGCGGAAATTCCCGATGGTAGCGCCGTCACCGTCGGTAAAGATGGCATCAATGTCGCCGACTTCCGGCCGGAGAAGCGGAGTGCCGCAAAGCCCCAGCGCGTGGCCATTCCTGCCTAAACGCCTGGCAGTAGCGGAGCCGCAGGCGATTAGCTCAGTTGCTTGGCGATCAGCGCCGCGAGCCTTTCGGCAACCTCTTCCTTCGCCAGATCAGGCCATTGCTCGACGCCGTCGCGGCGAATGAGTTTGACGCTGTTGCGGCTGCCGCCCATGATGCCGGTGGCGGGCGAGACGTCATTGGCGACGATCATGTCGGCGCCCTTCCGCTCGAGTTTCGCCTTTGCATTGCTTTCGACGTCCTGCGTCTCGGCGGCAAAGCCGATCACCAGCTTCGGCCGCATCGTATGATGGCCGACGGTTTTGAGGATATCGGGGTTCTCGGTCAGCGCCAGCGTCGGAATGGATTCGCCCGGATGTTTCTTCAGCTTCTGGTCGGCGGCCGAGGCCACCCGCCAATCGGCCACAGCCGCGACCATGACGGCGATGTCGGCCGGCAGCGCCGCGAGCGCGGCGTCGCGCATTTCCTCCGCCCGTTCGACATGCACGGTGTTGACGCCGACAGGGTCGGCAATCGTCACAGGACCCGAGACCAGCGTCACCTCAGCTCCCAGTTTGGCAAGGGCGGCGGCGATCGCATGCCCCTGCCGACCGGAGGAGCGGTTGGCGATATAACGCACCGGGTCGATCGGCTCATGCGTCGGGCCTGAGGTGACGATCGCCTTGCGTCCCTTCAGCGGTTTCTCCCCGTCGTCGAGCATGGTTTCGGCGGCCGCGACGATCTCCAGCGGCTCCGCCATCCGGCCGAGCCCGGCCTCGCGGCTTTCGGCCATCTCGCCGGCCATCGGCCCGACGAAGCGGATGCCGTCTGCCCGGAGCAGCGCCGCATTGCGCCGCGTCGCCGGATGCGCCCACATTCTGGGGTTCATCGCCGGTGCCGCGAGCACCGGCCTCTCCGTCGCCAAAAGCACGGTCGAGGCGAGATCGTCGGCCAGCCCGTTTGCCATCTTCGCCATCAGGTCGGCGGTGGCCGGGGCAATCAGCACGAGGTCGCAGTCGCGCGCCAGCCTGATGTGGCCAACATCCTGCTCGTCTTCACGCGAAAACAGATCGAGGAAAACATGGTCAGCCGCCAGCGCGCCGACGGCCAGCGGCGTGACGAATTCCTGGGCGCCCTTGGTCATCACCGGGCGCACGCTGGCGCCGCGCTCGCGCAGCCGGCGGATCAGATCCAGGCTCTTATAGGCGGCGATGCCGCCGGAGATGATGAGGAGGATGCGTTTGCCGCTGAGAGCCATGGCTTTCTTCCCGTCGCCTTATTGACCGGTCCCGACCCTAAGCCTTTGGCGGAGAACATGCAATCGCGAGGACGACAGGCATCGGAGCTACTCCGGAAGCCGCCGCATGACGATCGCGATCGCCATGCCGAGGCGGGCAAGCTGCGGCGGCAGCCAGTCTCCGCCGCACTCGTGGATCAGAGGTTGCTCATCCCGCCGTCGATGATGAGTTCGCTGCCGACGATATAGGCCGCCTCATCGGAGGCGAGGAAAACGATCGTCTTGGCGACTTCGCCGGGGGTTCCGAAACGGCCGACGGGAATCTGGGCCTGGATCTGCGCAGTCATCGCCTCCGATTGGGCTTGCGAAGCGCCGAGCTTGCTGTAGAGCGGCGTGGCGATCGGACCGGGGCTCACGGCGTTGACGCGGATGCCGCGGCCGATGAGTTCGCCCGACAATGTCTTGGCAAGCGTCAGCAGCGCACCCTTCGTCAGCGAATAGACGCTGGAATTCGGCATGCCGATATGGGCGTTGATCGAAGTGTTGAGCACGATCGCAGCCTGCTTCGAAAAAATCGGCAGCAACGCCTGAATCAGGAAGAATGGGCCCTTAACGTTGATATCAACCGACTTGTCGAAGGCGGCTTCGCTCCACTGTTCCAGCGGCCCGAATTCGGCGACCCCGGCGTTGACGAAGAGGATGTCGAGCGTGCCGAAAGTCTCTCTCACGCTATCGGCGACGGCCTTCTGGCCGACCGCATTGCCGGCATCGGCCTGGATGACGGTGGCTTTGCTGCCGAATTCGGCGCGGGCCGCCTCGACGCTTGCCGCGCTGCTGCCGGTAACGACGACGCGGGCACCTTCAGCGATGAACTGGCGGGTGGTCTCGAGGCCGATGCCACTGGTGCCGCCGGTGATGAGGGCTGTCTTGTTCTGCAGGCGTGACATGATGAAGTTCCTTTGACCGAATGTTGGGGCGTGGCCCGTTCTTGTTCAATGCGAGAATGCTCTGAAAAAGGCGGCGCGATAAGCCGGCGCGTTGAAGGATCATCAACCCGCAGCGGATAACCGCGCCGCGCCGCCTCAGGTGCGGGTGATCGAAGCGCCGCCGTCGACCAGCGACGCCGTACCGGTGACGAAGCTTGCATCGTCGGAGGCGAGGTAGAGGACCGAGCGGGCAAGTTCTTCGGGTGTTGCGACACGCTTCAGCGCATGCAGATTGGTGACGAAGGCCTGCTTCTCAGGCGTATCGTTCATGTCCCGATACATGTCGGTATCGACCGCACCCGGCAGGATGGCATTGACGCGCACGCCCTGCTGTCCGAATTCGGCGGCAAGCGCCTGTGTCAGGCCGATCAGGCCGGATTTGCTGGCGGCATAGGCGGCAACCCCCGGGAAGGCGAAGCTGTAGCCGACGAAGGTCGAGGTGAAGATCACCGAGCCGCCGCCATTTTCCACCATCGCCCCGATCTGGTGCTTGGCGGCGAGGAAGGAGGCCGTCAGATTGATCGCCAGCGCCTCGCTGAAGCCCGCTTCGGAAACGGCGGTGCTCGCACCGGCTTCGCCGAGCGTGCCGGCATTGTTGAAGGCGATATCGAGCTTGCCGTAATTTCTCACGGCGGCGGCGACCAGCGCCTTGTGATAATCTTCCGAGCGCACGTCGCCGGCAATGGCGACGGCATCGCCGCCCTCCGCCTTGATCTCCGCAACGAGGCTGTCAAGTTCGCCTTGACGGCGGGCGCCGACGACGACCTTGGCGCCTTCGGCGGCGAAGAGTTTTGCCGTGGCCCGGCCAATGCCGGAGCTTGCGCCGGTGACGATCGCGACCTTGTTGTTCAAGCGGTTCATGGTTCCATCTCCTGTGTTGAGGTGAGGCGGCCCTTGCCGTCCCTTCCGTTGAATGGAAGATGGCATTTTCCTTTCGTTCGGATTAGTCTCCAGATCGGGGAATTCGAATTCGGAAAGACCGAACGATGATCAGGATAGAAGGCATTGCGGCTTTTGTCGCCGTGGTCGAGGCAGGCTCGGTCAGCGAGGCGGCCCGGCGTCTTCGGCTGTCCAAATCCGTCGTCAGCGAAAGGTTGGCCGAGCTGGAGAAGTCGCTCGGCGGCATCCTGCTGCACCGAACGACCCGCAAGCTTACTTTGACCGAGGATGGCACGGTCTTCCTGGAGCGGGCTGCGCGCATCGTGCGCGAGATCGAGGAGGCCGCGGCCGATATGGCGGAGCGGCGCGGAACGCTGTCAGGCCCGATCCGCATCGCCGCCCCCGTCACCTTTGGCCGCATGCATCTCGGCCCGGCGCTCTATCCCTTTCTCACCAAACATCCCGAGATCGAACTGACCCTCGATATCGATGATCGACGGGTGGATGCCGCTTCGGACGGCTATGATGCCATTATCCGCAATGGTCCGATCGCCGATAACAGGCTGGTCGCCTGGAAGCTCACGCGAAGCCGCCGTCTTCTCTGTGCCTCACCGGATTATCTCGCCCGCCAGGGAATTCCGTCGTCGCTGGCCGATCTTAACAGCCATCGCGGCATCTTCTACACCAATCGCGGCGTTGCCGACTGGCGCTTCCAGACGCCGGAGGGTGCGATCGTCGTCCGTGCGAAACTGGCGCTCGGCATCAACAATGGCGACATGCTCCGCGACGCCGCGATTGCCGGCCTCGGCATTGCGCTGCTGCCCGCCTTCATCGCCGGCCCGGCCATCCGCGAGGGCCGGCTTGCCGAAATCGATGTCGGTCACAAGCCGGAGGCCGAATTCATCTACATGGCGCATCCCGAGGGCCGAAACCCCTCCGCCAAGCTCCGTGCCATCGCCGATCACCTGAAGAAGAGTTTTGGCGATCCGCCCTATTGGGATCCGGCGGGCTAGAGCATGTCGCGCAAAAGTGTGCAGCGGTTTTGCGACAACGACATGCGCAAAAACAAAGACCTAAAGCGCGAAGAGCGAATCTGAAAGATCGCGACGCGCTTTAGCTCAGCAGGCTCATCAGGTTCTCGGTGACCGGCGAGCGATGTGTTTTCAGGATTGCCAGCGCCAGGCGCGCCACGGCCGGAGGCCCCTCGATCGGCCGGTAGGCCACACCTTCGAGCTTGATCTGCGAAATCGAGGCCGGCACGATCGAGACGCCGAGATCGGCCGCCACCAGATTGACGACCGAGGAAATCTGCGGCGCCTCCTGCGCCACGGTCAGCTCGAATCCCGCCTTGCGGCAGGCGAGCACGACATCGTCGTAGAGGCTCAAGCCCACGAGCCGGGGAAAGAGGATGAAGGGTTCGTCCGCCAGCATTGCAAGCGGCAGGCTGCGATGTCTTGCCAGAGGATGGCTGGCGGGCAGGGCAATCACCATCGGCTCGTCCGGCAGCCGCCGCAGCCGGATGCCGGCGGGATCGTCCAAGCTGGGGCGCATGAAGGTGGCGTCGAGCTCGCCGCGTTCCAGCTTCTGCATCAACGCCAGCGTATTCATTTCCGTCAACGACAGCCGAACCTCCGGCCAGCGTGCGCGAAACAGTCGAATCGTCGTGCTGACCACCGGGTTGAAGGCGGAGGATGCGGTGAAGCCGAGCGACAGCCGGCCGGTCTCGCCGCGATTGGCGCTTTGCGCCGCAAGCTTCGCCTTCTCAGCTGCCACCAGCGACGCCTTTGCCTCGCCAAGGAAGGCCGCGCCCGCTGCCGTCAATTCGGCGCCGTGCGGCACACGGTGAAACAGCGCCGCACCCACTTCCCACTCCAGGTCGCGGATCTGCTGGCTGAGCGGCGGCTGCCCGATGCCGAGCTTGCCGGCGGCACGCGTGAAATTGCCTTCTTCCGCCACCGCCAGAAAATACCTGAGATGCCGCAGCTCCATCGCTATCTCCAAAACCTATCGGAATCGACGGTCTCATATATTGGACAAATGGAGGCGCTTTGACTAGATCGGAGACCGGAAGGATGAAGATATGCCGCCGTCAGTGCATGCAGTGAAGACCTCCGAGACAGCTCCGATCCCAGGGCAGAAGCACTACCTGACCCGTGGCACCGGCGCCTATCGCCGCGCCAGCCTGGCACTCTTCCTTTCCGGCTTCTCCACCTTCTCGCTGCTCTATTGCGTCCAGCCGCTGCTGCCGATCTTCTCGCAGGAATTCGCCGTCAGCCCGGCCGAAAGCTCGCTGTCCCTCTCGCTCTCCACCGGTTTCCTGGCGGTCGCCATCGTCTGCGCCGCCGCCGTCTCGGAAGGTCTCGGCCGCCGCAGCCTGATGTCGATATCGCTGGTCGGGGCGGCATTGCTGACCATTGCCACCGCCTTTGCCCCGAACTGGCATCTGCTGCTCGTCATCCGCGCGCTTCAGGGCCTTGTTCTCGGTGGTGTGCCGGCCGTTGCCATGGCCTATCTCGCCGAGGAAATCGATCCGCGCGGCCTTGGCGCCACCATGGGTCTCTATGTCGGCGGCACGGCTTTCGGCGGCATGTCCGGCCGTGTGCTCACCGGCATCTTCGCCGAATATCTCACCTGGCGTCCGGCGCTCTTCATCATCGGCACCATCGGCCTTGCCGCCGCGCTCGGCTTTATCGCCCTCTTGCCACCGTCACGCAATTTCGTCCGCCGGCCGGGCTTCGACCCACGCTTTCATGCAAAGGCCTGGCTCGGCCATCTCCGCAATCCGGCGCTGCCCTTCATCTTCGCCATCGCCTTCCTGGCGATGGGCTCCTTTGTGACGATCTACAATTATGCCGGCTTCCGCCTGGTGGCGCCGCCCTACGGCCTCAACCAGACCGAACTCGGCCTGATCTTCACCGTCTACCTCTTCGGCATCGGCGCCTCCTCGATCGGCGGCCTGTTGGGAGACCGGATCGGGCACTTTTCCGTGCTTCTCTTCGGTCTGGCACTCACCGCCGCCGGCAGCGCGCTGACGCTCTTTGCCTCGCTCCCGGCGATTATCCTCGGTATCATCGTGCTCACGACCGGCTTCTTTATGAGCCATTCGATCGCCAGCGGCCTTGTCGGCAAGCTGGCACATGGCACCAAAGGGCACGCCTCGTCGCTCTATATGCTCGCCTATTATGTCGGCTCCAGCCTCATGGGTTCGGCGGGCGGCTGGTTCTTCGCGGTTGAAGGCTGGGCCGCCGTCGTTATCTTCACGCTTGCCATGCTGGCGCTGGCCTTTGTCTCCGCCTGTCTTGCGCAGCACCTCGCGAGGAGAAAAGCATGATCCGCATAGACCGGCTTGACCATCTCGTGCTGACCGTCGCCGATATCGCGATCAGCTGCGACTTCTATTCCCGCATCCTCGGCATGTCGGTCGAAACCTTTGCTGAAGGCCGTAAAGCACTGAAATTCGGCGGGCAGAAGATTAATCTGCACCATGCCGGCCACGAATTCGATCCCAAGGCAAGGCAACCCACACCCGGCTCCGGCGACCTCTGCTTCATCGCCGACACTCAGCTTGCCGATGTCATCGCCCATCTGGAGGCCTTAGGCGTTGCCATCGAAGAGGGTCCGGTCGAGCGCACCGGCGCGACCGGGCGTTTGCGCTCGGTCTATTTCAGGGACCCCGACGGCAACCTCCTCGAGGTCTCCAATCTGATTGCCTGACGTCGGCCTCCCGCACATCAACCGAGCCGGATATAGGGCACGTCCTTCTTCGCCACCTCATCCAGCGCCTCCTCGTAACCGGCATCGGCGTAACGCATGACGCCAAGCGCCGTATCATTGGTCAGCGCATGGTCGAGCCGCTCGTCGGCGGCATCGGTGCCGTCGGCGACGACGGTGACGCCGCAGCTCGTCATGTAGCCGGCATAGCCGCCGCCGCCGGAATGGACGACGACGAGATCGGCCATCGACGAGCAGAGCATCATCGCATCGATCAGCGGCCAGTCGGCGATCGCGTCGGAGCCGTCCTTCATGCCCTCGGTCATGATATTCGGATGCGCCATGGCGCCGGCATCGAGATGGTCGCGGGAGAAGGCGACCGGGCCTTTGAGTTCGCCGCTCGCAACCAGCGTGTTGACGCGCCTTGCGAGTGCGGTGCGTTCGCCGTGGCCGAGCCAGGCGATGCGGGCCGGCAGCCCCTCGAAGGGCACATGCTCGCGCGCCAGCCGGATCCAGTTGGTGATGATCTTGTTATCGGGAAACATCTCGAGCAGCAGATCGTCGATCCGGGCGATATCGCTCTCCTCGCCTGACAGAGCCATCCAGCGGAACGGGCCGATCGCCCGGGCAAAGAGCGGCCTGAGATAGGCTTCGGTGAAGATCGGAATGTCGAAGGCATTGGCGACACCGCCCTCGCGGGCTTGCGTGCGGATGAGATTGCCGTTGTCGAAAACCTCCGAGCCACGCTTCTGGAATTCCAGCATCGCCGTCACATGCTCGACGATCGAGGCCCGGCTTGCCGCCATCAACTGCCCCTGGCCGTCGTCGCGCAGACCCTTGACCTGATCGAGGCTCATACCCTTCGGCACGTAACCGTAGACGAGGTCATGCGCCGAGGTCTGGTCGGTGACGATGTCGGGCACGATGCCGCGCCGGGCGATCTCGGGATAGGCCTCCGCCGCATTTCCGACCAGGCCGACGGACAGCGCCCGCTTGTCCTTCACCGCTGCATCGATCATCTGAAGGGCGGTATCGAGATCGGGAGCGACTTCCTGGAGATAGCCGATCTGCTGGCGCTTGCGGGCGCGCTCCGGATCGATGTCGATGCAGAGGATTGCAGCCCCTGCCATGCGGCCGGCGAGAGGTTGCGCCCCGCCCATGCCGCCGAGGCCGGCCGTCAGCACGAACCGGCCGAGGAGATCGCCGCCGAAGCGCCGCTCGGCAATGCGCATGAAGATCTCGTAGGTGCCCTGGATGACGCCCTGGCTGCCGATATATTGCCAGGCGCCGGCCGTCAGCCCGCCCCAGCAGATCAACCCCTTGCGCTGCAGCTCGTAGAACACTTCGGCCTTTGCCCATTGCCCGACGATATTGCAGTTCGCCATGATGACCAGCGGCGCCTTGGCATGCGTTCGAACGAGGCCGATCGGCTTGCCGGACTGGATGAGCAGCGTCTGGTCCTCGTCCATCTCGGTCAGCGCTTTGACGATGCCCCTATGCGCCGCCCAGTTGCGGGCCGCCTTGCCGAGCGCGGCGTAGACGATCAGATTGTCGGGGTCCTCGCCGACGGAGAGCACGTTTTCGAGCAGCCGCAGCAGCGCCTCCTGCCGCCAGCCCTTGGCGCGCAGTTCCGGCCCGCCGGGAATCGGAAATTTCGGATGACGTGGATTGGCCTTCGGCATCGTGGGTTCCTCGTTTTGCTCTGCCTTCGTTCGTTATTTCCTGGGCAGCGATTCCACATAGGCGAGTGCCGCATCGAGCAAACGCCGTCTCAGGGTATCGTCGCCATAAACTTCGGCACCGCCTCGCACCCAGCCATGCATCACCCGCTCGCCCGACAGCATCTGGATCACGCCTGGCAGTGCCAGCGCCCAGTCGTCATTGCCCTTGCCGAGACGGATCAGCATGCCGTCATGGCGTGCGCAGCAGAGAAGATTGCCGTTCAGCATGAAGGCCCAGCCGCCGAACATCGATTTTTCGGCAAGACCCGGCCGATCGCCGAGTTCCTCACGCATCAGTTCTTCGAGACCCCGATCGCGCGCCATGGCTCAGGCCTTCGTCGCCAGTGCATAGCGGGCGATCTCGATCCCCATCGCCTTTTCGACGACGGGATAGACGGTCGGATCGAGCACGCTTGCCGACAGCGGAATGATATCCATCGGCACATGCAGGATGAACACCCGCATGCCCTCCTTGAGCTGGCCGACGCTGAGCGGCTCGCCCTGTGGTGAAAGCGTGGTGATGACCGCGGGAAAGGTGGCAAGCCGCCCGCCATCCGCATCGTCCACCGCCATATATTCGTTCATCACATGCAGCGTCACCGACTTTTCGCCCGCGCCGACGGTGATCGTGCCGATGTCGAAGGCTTCCTTGGTGTAGACGACCTCCTTGCGGGTAATGATTCCTTCGGCAAGAATATGTCCGCCCGTCGTCTTGCAGATCGCGTCGATGACATCAGATCCGCCCTTCTTCTCCGCCGCGATGATCGCCTCACCGAGCGAAAGTGCCATCGAAATGCCGCCGAGCGCCGCATGGCTGCGGACATAGGAGGCTCTGAGCGGATTGCGGCAACTGGCGATGAAGCCGCCGGATTGATCGGCGGCGGCGCGCAGCACCGGCGAGATCTTCGCGGTCGCGCCCTTCACCACCAGTTCGATATAGCGGCTTTCGGCCCGATTGCCGCCGACCGCGGTCTGGATCATCTGCTCCGGCGAGCCGGCCATGCCGATCGAGCCCATGTCGCCGGTGGGATGGGCGCGGATATCCCCGACCGCGTCGACCACCTTGGTGCCGAGGATCGCTGACGGCAGCCAGCCGTTCAGCGTCGAGGATTTGCCGTTCTGGCCGATGATCAGCCCGGAAAGCTTTTCGCCGAGTGCCTCCTGCAGCAATTGCACCGCCTTCACATAATCGATGCCCTGCATTTCCCAGGGGGTGGTGGAGGCCGGCGCGCCGATCGCAGCCGCGGTGGCGATCCACTCCTCGTCCTTCAACTCGTCGATCGAGACCAGCTCGGGCTTGCCGACATTGACGGCGGCATAACCGAGCATCCGCCCGTGATCGGCCCAGCCGCCGCCACCGGCGGCATAGACGGAGCCGCCCTTGACCGCGGCTTCCACGTCCTTCTCAACCAGTATGCGTCCCATCGGTCTTCTCCCGCGTCAAATCCGTGTCCATCTCGCGCACCGCCTCGAACAGCACGGCGGCGCCGAGCGCAATATCGTCATTTTCCGCCCGTTCGTCGGGGCAATGGCTGCGTCCTCCCCGGCAGGGCACGAAGATCATCGCCGCCGGCGCCACCTTGGCGATCCAGGCCGTATCGTGTCCCGCGCCGGAGGCCATGCGCCGATGTTTGGCGCCGACGCGTTGGCAGGCAGTCTCCAATGTCGAAAGCAGGCCGGCATCGCCCGGCGTCGGCATATTGTCGGAGACCCGGTTCGGCGTCTCGATCGTGACGCCATAGGCGGTGGCCAGCTTTTCGACATGGCCATCGAGCCAGCGGCAGAAGGCCTCCATGTCGGCACGAATCTCGGCGCGGCCATCGATCAGCAGCACCACTTTCGACGGCACGACATTGGCGGCATTCGGCTCGATCCTGAATTCACCGACCGTCGCCGCGAAGTGGCCCGGCGTTTTGGAGAGCTCAGCCGCGGCGTTGCGAATGTCGAGCACCAGCTGCGAGGCTGCCACTAGCGCATCCGCCCGCCGGTCCATCGGCGTCGTGCCGGCATGATCGGCCCGTCCCTCGACGGTGATCTCGATGCGGGTAATGCCTGCAATCGCGGTGACGATGCCGATATCCTCTCTTTCGGCTTCGAGCACCGGTCCTTGCTCGATATGAAGCTCGAGAAAGCCGGCGAGATCCGGCCGCTTCTGCTGCGCCAGCACGCCGGGCTCGCCGCCCATCTCAGCGATGCCCTCGGCAAGATCGAGACCGCCACTGACGCGGGAAAGCCAGGCTTCCGGCAATTGCCCGGTCATCCCGCGGCTGCCGATGCAAGAGACGCCGAAGATGCTAACCTCCTCGGCAAGGAAGTCGACGATCTCCAGATCGTGGTCGAGTTCGATCGCCTGGTCGCTCAGCGCACGCGCCACTTCCAGCGCCGAGACCACCCCGGCAACGCCGTCGAAGCGGCCGCCGTCCGGCACCGTGTCGGAATGCGAACCGACCATGATCGTGCCGAGCCAGGGCTTGCGGCCCGTGCGCCGGCCGATCAGATTGCCGGCGGCATCGATCCGCGTTTCCAGTCCCGCCGCCTTCATCTTCGCTTCGATATAGGCCCGGCCTTCGAGAAAGAGCGGTGAGAAGGCCCGCCGCGTCCAGGGGTGCCCCGGCTCGGTAATCGCGGCCAGCGCCTCGATATCCCTGGCGATACGGCCGGCATTGATGGGAAGATTTCGGTTCATGCATCCGTTCCCGCAATGACCTGGCGCGGCAACGGCCGCACGAACCGTCCGCTGCCGGGCTCGGCCAGCACCTTGCCGCCTTCGGCGATCTTTTCACCCCTGAGATAGGTGGCGGAAACGGTCCAGGGCAGGCGAATGCCGTTGTAAGGGCTCCAGCCGACGACATTGTTGCCGCTTGCCGCAGCGTCATAGACGCTGTCCCTCGGTTCGAGCACGGTGATATCGGCATCTTTGCCCGGCGTCAGCGCCCCCTTGATATGGTCGAGCCGGAAATGCCTGGCCGGATTTTCGGCCATGAGCCGCGCTGCCCAGGTCAGGGGAATGCCGCGTTCGATGGCGCCTTTGACGAAGAGCGGCACCATCACCTCGAGGCCGGGAACACCTGAGGCGTTGGCGAGCATGTCGGGATTGGTCTTGCGGTTTTCCGACCAGCTGACGTGATCGGTCGAGACCAGCCAGACATCACCCTCGGCCACCTTCCGCCAGAGCGTCTCCACCTCGGCGCGCGGCCGCACCGGCGGATTGATCTTCGCCTTGCCACCGAGGCGCTTGACGTCGTTCTCTTCGTCGAGCGTCAGATAATGGATGCAGCATTCGACCGTCGCCGCAAAGCCGTCGCGGCGATAGGCGCGGGCGATATCGTAGCCGCGCCCGAGCGAGCAGTGCACCACGTGCGCCGGGCAGTGGGTCACGGCACCGGTCTCGAAGATCGTATGCATCGCCAGCAGCTCAGTGATCGGCGGCCGTGACAGGCCGTGCGCCCGCCAGTCGGTGACGCCGCTTGCCTTCACCTCAGCCATATAGCTGCGCACCGCCTCGTCATCCTCATTGTGCACGCCTGCCGTCAGCCCGGTCGGAGCGATCTCCGCAAAACAGGCGTCGAGCAGGGTCGGCGGAATGCGCGGAAAACGCATGGGATCGGTGCCGAAGGTCGAGAATTTGAACGCCGCAACGCCGGCCTCGACCATCTCGCCGATCCGCGCCGGGCCTTCTTCCGGGTCGACGGTGCCGTAAAGCGCGAAGTCGACGCGCGCCTGCTGCCCGGCATGGTCGATCTTGCGTTTGACTGCCGCCGCCGAGCAGACAAGATCGCCCTCGTCATAGGGCATATCGACGATTGTTGTCACGCCGCCGGCCGCTGCCGACCGCGTCGACCAGATGAAATCCTCCTGGTCCTTCTGCGAGAGCGAATGCACCTGCGCGTCGATCGCGCCAGGCAGGATCAGTGCTTTGCCGAGCAGGTGGCGTTCCCGCGCCGCAGGCGGCACGCCGAGGCCGACCTCGGCGATCTTGCCGTTGCGCACGGCAACATAACCCGCTTCGACAATGCGGTCCGGCAGCACCACCGTGCCCTGCAGAACGAGATCGAAGTCCATGTCGGCTCCTCCAAAAAGCTGAGTTCAGATTGCCTGCGCCTCGTGGCGGGTCAGCCGCTCCTCGATATGCTCCAGTGATCCGAGCGCAAAGAAATCGTCGAAGGAGGCGATCGGAACCTGTGCAGTCAGTCTCGACAGGAAGTCGTCCGAGCCGAGCTCCTCCTCGATTGCCTCCACCTCAGCCGAAAGCGGCCGGTCCACGATATAGAAATCCGCATGTTTGCGCACGACCTCGTAGAGCATGGCGGCAACGCCCTTCGGTTCATCGCCGAGGATGTCGATCGCCTGGGCGGAGAGCAGTGCCTCCAGCGCCGCCAGGCGCTTCAACGCCTGCATCTGCCGCTCGAAGCGCTCGATGACCAGCGGCAGGAACGCCGCCTCGTCCTCCAGCCCGGCCGCCACCACCAGCGACTGCGCCGACACCGGATTGGACATCGACAGCACGCGCGAAAAAATCTCGCCGGCAAGTTTGATGATCGGCCCGAATCCGGTGGCGATCCGCCCCGGCGGCACGAGATTGACCGGCAGGTCGCGCCGCTGGCCGTTGCCGAGAATGACGCAGCGGTTGAAGGCGTTGCGCGCCGCATGCGCCATGCAGAGGGCGGCCGATTCGAGCAGGATCGTCACGTCGAGCGGAAGCGATCCGCCCGAGGTCATCACCCGGCCTTCGACCACGACGGGATTGTCGTCCGAACGCCCGGTGGCGGCAAGGATTTTGTGGCCGGTCGATAGCAGGTTTTCGATGACCGCACCGAACACCTGGGCAATCATGCGCAGGCTGAGCGGATCCTGCACATGCGTTGCAACAGGCCAGTTCCAGTCATCGGAGGCGTTGCAGAGCCAGGCGCCGATCAGCGCCTCGCGCGCGGTGCCGACATGGCGGACCGCCTTCCACGGATCACGCGATGCGCCGAGCGCACCGGCCGCCATCATCGCCGTCGCCAGCAGGATCCGGATCGAGGCCGCCGCATTGCGCGTCGTTTCCGCCGCCGCGGCAAAACTTACCGCATTGATGCTGAGCGAGGCGAGGCTGTCGCGCGGCGCCATCCGCACCGGCTCCAGCCCGGCCGCCCGGAAGGCTTCCGCTGCCTGCATGCGGTTGCCGCGATAGATCGCTTCGCCGACCCCGGTCAGCACCGCGCCGATCTGCCCCATCAGGCCGATATCGGCGCAGCCGATCGAGCCGGTGCGGCGCACGACCGGGATGAGATCGGCTTTCAGCATGGTGATATAGGCCTCGATCAACTCCGGCGTGCAGCCGACCTGGCCGGTCAGAGCCGTATTGACGCGGATCGCCATGGCATTGCGGACGACATTGCAGGAAAACGGCGTGCCGGTGCCGAAATGATGGGCGCGCACCAGGCCGAGATTGAAGGTGTCGAGTTCGTCGGCCGACCATTCCACATCCTTCATGGCGCCGACGCCAGTCGTCGAGCCGTAGACGGGCATGCCGGAGGCGATCGCATCCTCGACGATCTCGCGGGCAATGGCGATGCGCGCCATGCCGGTGGCCGAAGCCGAAATCGTCGCCTTGCCCGCACCGATCGTCACCATCTCGGCAAAACCGAGCGGCCGTCCGGAAAGTTCGATGCCAGGGCGTTCGTGCTGCATGTGCCATATCTCCTAGAACAGGATGATCTTAGGCCGGTCCGGCCGAAAATCTGAATCCCGTTCCAAATTAAAGAGCTAGAGCATGATGTCGCCCGAAAACCGCTTACACTTCGGCATCATGCTCTAACGGCGAGACTAAGCGAGCCCTCGGTCGCATGGGATATCCTAAATGCCGAACACAGCATGTTTTACCGATGGATCAGCTCAGCATCCAGGCAATATAGAGAAGCGTCAATGCAATGACCCAAAGGGCGATCCTGGCCGAGCGGTTGTGCCGCGCCTCGGCCTTGCCGATCGCCTCAGCCGTCTGCGCGTCGAAGCGTAAGCCGTGTTCGCTCATGTGCAGAAGCTGGTGGTGGAATTTTTCGGTCTTCGCCGCAATTTCCGGCACGGCTTCGGCAAGTTTGACCGCCGCCTTCAGCCCATCCTTGAGATCGGTGGCGATCCGCTTCGGGCCGAGATTGGTGCGTATCCAGTCGCCGACAACAGGCTCGGAGGCTTTCCACATATTGAAGCGCGGGTTGAGCATGCGCGACACGCCCTCGACCACCACCATGGTCTTCTGCAACATTACCAGCTCCGGCCGTGTCGCCATGTCGAAGAGTTCGGTCACTTCGAACAGCAGCGTCAAGAGCTTGCCCATCGAGATCGTCTCGGCCGGCTGGCCATGGATCGGCTCGCCGATCGCCCGGATCGCCTGGGCAAAACTCTCGACATTGTGGTGGCCCGGCACATAGCCCGCCTCGAAATGCACCTCGGCGACGCGGATATAGTCGCGGGTGATGAAGCCATAGAGGATTTCGGCGAGGAACCGCCGTTCCTTTTTGCCGAGCCGTCCGACAATGCCCATGTCGACCGCAACGATCATGCCGTCCGCATCGACGAAGAGATTGCCCGGATGCATGTCGGCATGGAAGAAGCCGTCGCGCAGCGTGTGGCGCAGGAAGGACTGGATCAGCGTGTCGGCAAGCAGGTTGAGATCGTGGCCGGCCGCGCGCAGTCCTTCGACGTCGGACATGCGGGTGCCGTCGATCCATTCCATGGTGATGACGTCGCGCCCGGTGCGCTCCCAGTCGACCTTCGGCACGCGGAAGCCGGGATCCTTTTCGGTATTCTCGGCGATTTCGGAGAGGGCGGCCGCCTCGAGGCGAAGATCCATCTCCACCTTCGTCGTCTGCTCCAGCGTCTTCGTCACCTCGACCGGCCGCAGCCGTCGGCTGGAGGCCAGGAAACGCTCCTGCATATGGGCAACGAGGTACATCGCCTCGATGTCATGAGCAAAACGCTGGCGCACGCCGGGCCGCACGATCTTGACGGCGACCTTCTTGCGGCCCTCGGATGTTTCGACTTCGGCCGGATGCACCTGGGCGATCGAGGCGGCGGCGATCGGCTCGCCGAAGCTCGCATAGAGTTCGCCGATCGGCCGCCCGAGCGAGCCTTCGATATTGGCCTTGGCCGCAGCCGAGGGGAAAAAGGCCATCCGATCCTGCAACTGCGACAGGTCGTTGGCGAATTCGACGCCGACCACGTCAGGCCGCGTTGCCAGGAACTGCCCGATTTTCACATAGGAGGGGCCGAGCCGCTCGACGGCATGCGCCAACCGGTCGCTGCGCTTCTGATGGCGCGCCTTGCTGCGCTCGAAAATCGTCACGAAGGATTTGGCGAGCGCCACCGGAGGCGGCAGGCCTTCGGACGGCAGAGCTGACACGACGCCCTCACGAACGAGCACCCAGCCGACGCGCCACAGGCGGAAATAGGCCCCGAACGTGCTCATGCTGCAGTGCCCCGCCGGCCGAGGTTGGTGTTTGCTTCCCTCATGCCCTCAGAGCTTCCAGCCGGAATGCAGCGCGGCGATGCCGCCGGTATAGTTGGTGTAGGTGACGCGGGAAAAGCCGGCCTGACGGATCATCGCCGCGAAATTCTCCTGGTTGGGGAATTTGCGGATCGATTCCACCAGATACTGGTAGGGTTCGGCATCGCCGGTAATCGCCTTGCCGAATTGCGGAATGGCATTGAACGACCAGGCGTCATAAATCTTGTCGAGCAGCGGCATGTCGACCTCGGAAAATTCGAGCACCAGCAGCCGTCCGCCGCGCTTCAGCACGCGATAGGCCTCTGACAGTGCGGCATCGATCCGCGGCACGTTGCGGATGCCGAAGGCGATCGTATAGGCGTCGAAGCTCGCCGCCTCGAAGGGCAGTTCCTCGGCATTCGCCTCGACGAAGGTGAGATTGCCGGAAAGCTTCTTCTTTTCCGCCCGCTCGGCGCCGACGCCGAGCATCGAGCCGTTGATATCGAGCACGGTCGCATGCGCCTGCCGGCCCGAGGCCTCGACGATGCGGAAGGCGATGTCGCCGGTGCCGCCGGCAACGTCGAGCACCTTGTAGCCCTGCTCCTTGCGCGGGTTCAGCGCCGAAATCATCGCGTCTTTCCAGGCGCGGTGCATGCCCATCGACATGACGTCGTTCATGATGTCGTAGCGCTTGGCGACCTTGTGGAACACCTGGTTGACCAGGTCCTGCTTCTCGCCGCCCGGCACCTCGCGGAAGCCGTAGGAGGTCTCCATGCCGCCATCGGCGGAAGTGCGGCTTTCAGGCATCAGACTGCTCCGTTCCTCGATATTCAGCCGCGCAGGCCATAGCGAAAGACCGCGCGCGACGTTATCACTGGGCCGCGCTCTCCGCGGACCACTGGCGCTATAGCGCACATCGTCCTCGGTTGAAACACGTTAGATACAGATGGGTTAAGATGCCGGAATTGCCAGAAGTCGAAACGGTAAAACGCGGCCTGGCGCCGGCGATGGAGGGGGCTCGTATTGCCAGGCTTGAGCTGCGCCGTGGGGATCTGCGCTTTCCCTTTCCCGACGCTTTCGCCGACAGGGTTTCCGGCCGCACCATCGTCAGCCTTGGCCGCCGCGCCAAATATCTGCTGGTCGATCTCGACGATGGCAACACGCTGATTTCCCATCTCGGCATGTCCGGCTCTTTTCGGATCGAGGAGGGTCGCATCGAGGAGGGCGCTGGCGCGGCCACGCCTGGCGAATTCCACCATGCCCGCTCGAAGGACGAGAAGCACGATCACGTCGTCTTTCATCTGGAAAGTCCAGCGGGTCCGCGCCGCGTTGTCTATAATGATCCGCGCCGTTTCGGCTTCATGGATATGGTGGGGCGCGCCGATCTTGCCGCCCATCCCTTCTTCCGCGATCTCGGCCCGGAGCCGACGGGAAACGAGCTCGGCGCCGCCTATCTCGCCGAGCGCTTCCGCGACAAGGCGCAGCCGTTGAAGAGTGCGCTGCTCGACCAGAAGAATATTGCCGGTCTCGGCAATATATATGTTTGCGAGGCGCTGTGGCGCGCCCATCTTTCGCCGATCCGCGCCGCCGGCACGCTGGTGACGGCAGGCGGCCGGCCGAAGGAGCAGCTCAACCTGCTCGTCGCCTCGATCCGCCATGTCATTGCCGATGCCATCGCCGCCGGCGGATCCTCGCTGCGCGACCATATCCAGACCGACGGATCGCTCGGCTATTTCCAGCATTCCTTCTCCGTCTATGATCGCGAAGGTCAGGCTTGCCGCACGCCCGGCTGCGGCGGTACGGTCGCCCGCATCGTCCAGGCGGGCCGCTCCACCTTCTATTGCGCCACCTGCCAGAAGTAAGAACGGGAGAACAGCATGGCCTATGAGACCCTGATCGTCGAAACCCGAGGCAATGTCGGTCTCGTCACGCTGAACCGACCGCAGGCGCTGAACGCGCTGAATTCCACCGTCCTGAAGGAGTTGAAGGAGGCCTATGCCGCCTTCCATGCCGACGAGGCGGTCGGCGCGATCGTCATCACCGGTTCGGAACGCGCCTTTGCCGCCGGCGCCGATATCAAGGAGATGCAGGCGCTTCAGTTCGCCGATATCTATAAGAGTGATTTCATCAGCGGCTGGGATGAGGTCGCCAAGGCCCGCAAGCCGGTCATCGCCGCCGTCAGCGGCTTTGCGCTCGGCGGCGGCTGTGAGCTTGCGATGATGTGCGATTTCATCATCGCTTCGGAAACGGCGAAGTTCGGCCAGCCGGAAATCACCCTCGGCGTCATCCCCGGCATGGGCGGCTCGCAGCGGCTGACGCGCGCCGTCGGCAAGGCGAAGGCAATGGATCTCATCCTGACCGGCCGCATGATGGATGCGGCCGAAGCCGAACGCTCGGGACTCGTTTCGCGTGTGGTGGCGCCCGAGCGTCTGCTCGACGAGGCGTTGGCGGCGGCGGAAAAGATCGCCTCGCTTTCTCAGCCTTCGGTGCTGATGGCCAAGGAGGCGGTCAATCGCGCGTTCGAGACCACGCTGGAGGAGGGGCTCCGCTTCGAACGCCGGCTGTTTCACAGTCTGTTTGCCACCGACGACCAGAAGGAAGGCATGGCGGCCTTCGTCGAGAAGCGCAAACCGGCTTTTAAGCACCGTTGAACGCTTTTCGGCGGTTCCGGCTGCAAAGCTTGAAAATCCGCGTTGACGTGGGCCGGCTTTAGAGTTATATGCCCGCCCACGGTTCGGAAAGCCGGTTTGGTTTTCCGCGATTGCTCCCGCATTGCTGGATTTTGTGGCCGCAGGGCCCGCGGTAATGGCGGAGTTTGTTCGAATTCTTGAGAGAGGCATCCATGGCCAATACAACTTCGGCGAAAAAAGCGACCCGCAAGATCGCCCGCCGTACCGACGTCAATAAGGCTCGTCGCTCGCGCGTTCGTACTTTCGTTCGCCAGGTCGAAGAGGCCATCGCATCCGGTGACGCCGCCAAGGCGAAGGAAGCTTTCCTGGCGGCTCAGCCCGAGCTTGCCCGCGCCGCCAGCAAGGGCGTGCTGCATGCCAACACGGCATCGCGCAAGGTCTCGCGCCTGGCCGCTCGTGTGAAGGCTCTTTCGGTCACCGCGACCGCGTAATCTTCCGTTAAGAACTTCCTCGTTATGATTAGCCCGGTAATTTTACCGGGCTTTTTCGATTCCGCCGATCAGCCCCTCTATGGTTAATCCTGCGACTGTTTCGTGTCAGCGCCATGACAGGAAAAATTGTTTGATAACAAACACTTGCGCAAGGATGCTTTCACGCCACGCGACTCTGACCCGACGTTCCGGGACCAGGGGGGAGTCAAGAAGATTTTTATTTTTTTTCTTTCCATGCGTGTCCAAATAGCCCGAACGGGGAATCTCCTTGATTCAAAAGCGATTCTTTTTTGACAGTGGTGTGACGCCCGAAAAGGGCAGGCGGAGTCAATGCCCGCTTCTTAATTTTGCGTAAAATTCATCGTTGATATTGCCTTTTGATCCTGCCTAAATGGCTTCCAACAGAGGGCGCGGACATCACCTGTAGAGGCTCGGTCTTAACTGCCACGTCGGCAGGGCGATAAGTTTGTGCCATTTGTTACGGAGCCTTGCGCTTCCGTTTTTTCAAGCACTCGACGGATTTGGGCCGTAACGTGGCTGTTACGGGCAGGGATGTTTTGTGCCTTCAGTGGCCACACGTTTAAGGCGAGGTCGCCGGAGAAGGTTAAAGTAATATTGCGTACGGGCTGATCGGTCGAAAACGAGGATCGACCGCCAGCCTGGCACGGAAAGCCGGTGAAGGTTGCCGCATGAACGCGGTCCCTGCAACGGTGTTCTGCGCCATGTTTGAGTGAACCGGCAGGTAAGCGGCTTCATGAGGATGCCGTCAGCTCGCCAAAGCGGGGAATAATCGGGCGGCTATTTTAGCGGAAGCCGCCCGGTGGAATTGAAAGGCGGCATTATGCAGATGAATACGATGACGGCGGGCGGGCCCGACAATGGGGATGTGGCACCGCAGGCGTTTGGCTCCATTCGCCTCGAAGGGGGAGAAGCAAAGGCGGAAATGAAGCACAGCATCTTGTTTGAGCGCGTCAGCGCGCGCTTGAAGGCCCAGGTCGGCCCTGACGTCTATGCCAGCTGGTTCGCCCGGCTGAAGCTGCATTCGGTGTCGAAGAGCGTGGTTCGCCTGTCGGTTCCCACCACCTTCCTGAAGTCGTGGATCAACAATCGTTATCTCGATCTCATCACCGGTCTGTTCCAGGCCGAGGATCCGGAAATTCTGAAGATCGAAGTCCTGGTGCGCACTGCGACGCGCAGCGGCACGAAGGCGCTCGATGAGGCGGTTCAGCCCGAGCCGGTCGTTGCCCCCCAGGCGCGCCGCCCCGCAAGCGCCCAGCCGGCCGGCCAGGCCGTCCAGCAGGCGGTTTCCTCCGTTGCCGCGTCAAGGCCCGCAAGCTTTGGCGCGCCGCTCTTCGGTTCGCCGCTCGACAGCCGTTTCACCTTCGACACCTTCGTCGAAGGCAGCTCGAACCGCGTCGCACTTGCGGCCGCCAAGACGATCGCCGAGGCCGGTTCCGGCGCCGTGCGCTTCAATCCGCTGTTCATCCATTCGACGGTCGGCCTCGGCAAGACCCACCTGTTGCAGGCGATCGCCAATGCGGCGGTGCAGAACCCGCGGGCGCTGCGCGTCGTCTATCTGACGGCCGAGTATTTCATGTGGCGCTTCGCCACCGCGATCCGCGACAATGATGCGCTGACGCTGAAGGATTCGCTGCGCAACATCGATCTCCTGATCATCGACGACATGCAGTTCCTGCAGGGCAAGATGATCCAGCACGAATTCTGCCATCTCCTCAACATGCTGCTCGACAGCGCCAAGCAGGTCGTCGTCGCCGCCGACCGCGCCCCCTGGGAGCTGGAATCGCTCGACCCGCGTGTGCGCTCGCGCCTGCAGGGCGGTGTCGCGATCGAATTCGACGCGCCGGATTACGAGATGCGCCTCGAGATCCTCAGGCGTCGCCTTGCTGCGGCCCGGCTTGAAGATCCGTCGCTCGAAATTCCGGCCGAACTGCTCCAGCACGTCGCCCGCAACGTCACGGCCAGCGGCCGCGAGCTGGAAGGGGCTTTCAACCAGCTGGTCTTCCGCCGCTCCTTCGAGCCGAACCTGTCGATCGAGCGCGTCGACGAACTGCTCGCCCATCTCGTTGGCTCCGGCGAACCCCGCCGCGTGCGTATCGAGGATATCCAGCGCATCGTCGCGAGGCACTACAATGTCTCGCGCCAGGAACTGGTCTCGAACCGCCGCACCCGCGTCATCGTAAAGCCGCGCCAGATCGCCATGTATCTGTCGAAGACGCTGACGCCGCGCTCCTTCCCCGAGATCGGACGCCGTTTCGGTGGGCGCGATCACACGACCGTGCTGCACGCCGTGCGCAAGATCGAAGAGCTGATTTCCGGAGACACCAAGCTGTCGCATGAGGTCGAGCTTCTGAAGCGGCTGATCAACGAATAACGACCCGATTTTCGGAAAACGTTGACGGCTGGAAGCGATTCCGGCCGTTTTGCTTTATGAGCTTTTTATTCTATACCTCCGGCCACCCCGTGCATGCCCGATTTGGAGCGGCGTGTGCCGGGCAAAGACTGAAGCGCCGAAGAGGGCGCATGGGAGGATCATAAATGAGTTTTAGAAAGATCGCCGTTCTCGGCCTGGGCAAGGTCGGACGGCTGGCGGCGACGCTGTTGCATGAAGGTGGTTTCGAGGTCATCGGCGTCGATGCGCAACTGCCGCTGAGCGACGTTCCCTTCAAGTGCCGCGCCGGCGATATCTCGGACCCGCAAGTGGTCGGCGAACTGTTGTCGAATGTCGAGGCGGTGCTCTCCTGCCTGCCTTACCATCTGAACATCGAATTGGCGCGCGCCGCCCATCTCGCCGGCATTCATTATTTCGACCTGACCGAAGACGTTCCCACCACCAATTTCATCATCGAATTGTCGAAGACCGCCCGCGGCCTGATGGCGCCGCAATGCGGCCTGGCCCCGGGTTTCGTCGGCATCGTTGGCGCCAGCCTTGCCGACGGCTTCGATCGCTGCCGTTCGATCCGCATGCGCGTCGGCGCCCTGCCGCAGCATCCGACGGGGCTGCTGGGTTATGCCTTCAACTGGTCGCCCGAAGGCGTCGTCAACGAATATCTGAACGATTGCGAGGTCATCGAAGGCGGCGTGCGCAAGCTGGTCTCGCCGATGGAATGGCACGAGACCGTCTATGTCGGCGGCGTCAAGCTCGAAGCCTTCACGACCTCGGGCGGCCTCGGCACCATGTGCGATACCATGCTCGGCAAGATCGACAATCTCGACTACAAGACCATGCGTTATCCCGGTCACATGGAACTGATGAACTTCTTCTTCCACGAGCTTCTGATGCGCGACAAGCGCAAGCTCGCCGGCGAGATTCTGACCAATGCCAAGCCGCCGGTTGAAGACGATGTTGTCTATGTCCATGTCGCCGCCGAGGGCACGGAGAACGGCAGCCTGCGCCGCAAGGAGTTCGTGCGCGCCTATTACCCGATCGAGATTGCCGGTGCACGCCGCACGGCGATCGCCTGGACGACGTCAGCCTCCGTCGTTGCCGTTATCGAAATGGTCCGCGACGGCCTGCTGCCGGCGACCGGCTTCCTGCACCAGGAGCATATTCCGCTGGAGATGTTCTTGAAGACGCCGACCGGCAGCCTGTTCAAGGCCGGCGCCACCAGCCACGGCTGAGAATTGTTTTCCAACGCGGCGTTGATGTCATCGCCGCGTTGGATACAATCCGTTGTCAGATGTCAGCAGGCGAGATCGGCGACGACGGAATCGAGGATCAGCATGCCCGCCGGCGTGCAGCGCAGCCGTGAATTGCCGATCCGCTCGATGAATTTGTGTTCGAGCAGAAACTCTTCCCGCTTCGGGTCGAGGTCACGGCCGGAAAGCTGCTGCCAGCGGGCAAGATCGACGCCTTCCCTGAGCCGCAACCCCATCAGCAGCAGTTCGTCGGACTGTTCCTCGTAGCCGAGCCGCTCCTCGTCAAGAATGCCGTGGCCGTCGCGCTCGACCATGTCGAGCCAGGCTTCCGGCTTGCGCTCGGTCGCCGTCGCGATCTTCTCGGGCCCACGCGTCAGCCGGCCGTGCGCGCCGGGGCCGATGCCGGCATAATCGCCGTAACGCCAATAGGTGAGGTTATGCCGGCTTTCGGCGCCCGGCCGGGCGTGGTTGGAAACCTCATAGGCCGGCATGCCCTCGCGCGCGGTGATTTCCTGCGTCGCCTCGTAGAGCACAGCCGCCTGCTCGCCATCCGGCACGATCAGCTTGCCTGCTTTGTGCAGGCCGTAAAACGGTGTGCCTTCCTCGATGGTGAGTTGATAGAGCGAAAGATGATCGACCGCATAAGAGATCGCTTGCTTCAGCTCCCTTTCCCATTGCTCAACCGTCTGGTCCGGCCGGGCATAGATGAGGTCGAAAGACATGCGCGGAAAAATGTCGCGCGCCAGCCGGATCGCCTTCAGCGCGTCGGCGACATCATGCAGCCGGCCGAGAAATTTCAGGTCGCGATCATCAAGTGCCTGCACGCCGAGTGAGACGCGGTTGACGCCGGCCGCCCGGTAGCCGCGGAAGCGATCGGCCTCGACGCTGGAGGGATTGGCCTCCATGGTGATCTCGATACCATCGGGCACGTGCCAGTGCCGGGCAATGCCGTCGAGAATGGCGGAGACTGTTTCCGGCTTCATCAGCGACGGCGTGCCGCCGCCGAGGAAGATGCTCGTCACCGTCTTCGGCCCGCTCATTGCCCGGATCGCCGCCATCTCCTTCAGGAAGGCTGCTGCAAAGCGCTCCTGATCCACCGGCTGATGGCGCACATGGCTGTTGAAATCGCAATAAGGACACTTCGCCGCGCAGAAGGGCCAATGCACATAGACGCCGAAACCGGGCTCGCCGGTATCGGGCAGCAGCGCAGCATCGCGCGAGGAGCCTGGCGTGTCGAAATTGTCCACTTCGCGACCTTATGCCTCCAGGCAGGTTTCGACAAAGAGTTTGAAGGCACGCGCCCGGTGCGACAGCGCCTGCGGCTTGCCGATGTTCCAGCCGTGTTTTTCCTCGCCGCTCATCTCGCCGAAAGTGACGCCGTAACCTTCCGGCTGGAAGACCGGATCGTAGCCGAAGCCCTGCGTGCCGCGCGGCGGCCAGACGACATTGCCTTCCACTTCGCCGCGGAAGAGCTCGGTATGGCCGTCCGGCCAGGCGAGGCAGAGCACGCTGACGAAACGCGCGGTGCGCTGTTCCGGCTTGCTCGCGCCCGCATCCTGCAGCGCCTTTTCCACCTTCGCCATCGCCATGTCGAAATCGCGTGTGCCGTCCGATGTCTCTGCCCAATTGGCGGTGTAGACGCCGGGATCGCCGCCGAGCGCATCGACCACCAGCCCGGAATCGTCCGACAGCGCCGGCATGCCGGCTGCATTGGCGGAGGCCACCGCCTTGATCGTCGCATTCTCCTCGAAGCTGGTGCCGGTTTCGTCAGGTTCGACGAAATTCAGCTCGGCCGCCGATTTGGCGGTGAAGCCGAGCGGTCCGATCAGTTCCTGGATCTCGCGGATCTTGCCGGCATTGTGGCTGGCGACGACGATGGTCTTCGTTTCGAGCTTGCGCATTCAGATATCCTATTCGATGCCCCAGATTTTAGCCTCCGCGCATTCCAGGCTGTTGCCGGCTGGATCGCGGAAATAGATGGAGCGGCCGCCATTCGGCCAATGCACCTCGGATTCGATCGCCACACCGGCCGCCGTCAGCCGTTCGGCCATCGCATTGATGTTGCGGCCGGACACCCGAAAGCAGGCATGGCCCTGTCCGGTCGTGCCATGCGGCGGCACCTGCAGCGCGTCAGGCGACGGCGGCTTCACGGTTTCCTCCGGATTGAAGATCAACAGAACGCCGGGGCCGCAGCGGAAGAAGACATGCCGGTTGGCGGCGCGGGTGATCTTTTCAAGCCCGAGGACGCTCTCGTAGAACGCCTCCGCCTCATCGAGATCGCGCGCATAAAGCGCCGTTTCCAGCATGCCTTCCAGCATGGGGTTCATCCCGCAATCGCCTGTTTCTGCAGGGCGACGAGTTCGCCGATGCCGTTCTTGGCAAGACCCATCAGCGAAGTGAATTCCTCTTCGCTAAATGGCGTGCCTTCGGCCGTTCCCTGGATTTCGACGATGCCGCCGGCGCCGGTCATGACGAAATTGGCGTCGGTCTCGGCCGAGGAATCCTCGAGGTAATCGAGATCGATCACCGGCTGGCTGGCGAAAACGCCGCAGGAGATGGCGGCGACATGATCCTTCAGGACCCGGTCGACCTTGATCATGTTGCGGCTTTCCATCCATTTCAGGCAGTCGTAAAGCGCGATCCAGCCGCCGGTGATCGCGGCCGTCCGCGTGCCGCCATCGGCCTGGATGACGTCGCAATCAAGGGTGATCTGCCGCTCGCCGAGCGCCTGCAGGTCGACGACGGCGCGCAGCGACCGGCCGATCAGCCGCTGGATTTCCTGGGTGCGGCCGCCCTGCTTGCCGGCGGCCGCCTCGCGCTTCATGCGCTCGCCGGTCGCCCGCGGCAGCATGCCGTACTCAGCCGTGACCCAGCCCTTGCCGCTATTGCGCAGCCATGGCGGCGTCTTTTCTTCGAGGCTGGCCGTGCAGAGCACATGCGTATCGCCGAATTTCACCAGGCAGGAACCTTCCGCATGCTTGGAAAAATTGCGCTCGAACGAGACCTTGCGCATCTGGTCGATTTTTCTGCCTGAAGGCCGCATTCTTATCTCCTGGGGTTTGTTGACCGCTTCTACGATTGGCGGCGCCCATTTGCAAATTCCCTTTTGCCACGGCTGCGAGTTTGACTTACTTTTCGCGAAGTATCATCAGCGCGGGTTCGAGAGTTTCATGGGCATCAGGTCGACATCGGTTTCGGATGCCGTTGCTGCGCTGGACGAGCGCTCCAGGGAAATTTTTCGCCGCATCGTCGAGGGCTATCTGGAGAGCGGCGAGCCGCTCGGGTCGCGCAATCTGTCCCGCCTGCTGCCGATGTCGCTGTCGCCGGCCTCGGTGCGCAACGTCATGAGCGATCTCGAGGATCTCGGCCTCATCTATTCGCCGCATATCAGCGCCGGCCGGCTGCCGACCCAGATCGGCCTGCGTTTCTTTGTCGATGCCTTCATGCAGGTCGGCGATCTCTCCGCCGAGGACCGCGCCAGCATCGACCGCCAGGTGCGGGCCGAAAGCGGCGGCAATCCGGTGGAATCGATGATGAACGAGGCGAGCCGCATGCTGTCGGGCATTTCGCGCGGCGCCGGCTTGGTCATCACCTCGAAAAGCGATCCGGTGCTCAAACATGTCGAGTTCATCCGGCTGGAGCCGACAAAGGCGCTGGCCGTGCTCGTCGGCGATCACGACCAGGTGGAAAACCGCATCATCGAGCTGCCGGCGGGCGTTACCTCCTCGCAGCTGGCCGAGGCGGCGAATTTTCTCAATGCCCACATGTCCGGCCAGACCCTGCCGGAGCTGCGCAAACAATTAAGTCAGCTGAAGGATAACGTCCGCCACGAACTCGATGCCCTGTCGCGTGATCTCGTCGAGCGCGGCATCGCCGTCTGGGCCGGCAGCCCCGACGAGGGAAAGCCGGCGCAGCTGATCATCCGCGGCCGCGCCAACCTGCTTGAAGGTCTCGCCGGCGCCGAGGATCTCGACCGGCTGCGGATGCTGTTCGACGACCTCGAAAAGAAAGACAGCCTGATCGAGATCCTCAATCTCGCCGAAACCGGCTCGGGCGTGCGTATCTTTATCGGCTCGGAAAATAAGCTCTTCTCGCTGTCCGGCTCATCGCTCATCGTTGCGCCCTATCGTGACGACGACGATCGCATCGTCGGCGCCGTCGGCGTCATCGGCCCGACGCGGCTCAATTATTCCCGTATCGTGCCGATGGTGGACTACACTGCCCAGCTCGTCTCCCGGCTTTCACGCAATTCGCTTTGACCACTTTGACGAAGACCGCGGAATTTTCGCTTCTTTGTCACGCAGACTTGATTTTTTTCGGTCAAACCTCGATATCGGGCGCATCTGAAGACACCAACCGGAGACCGTCATGACCGATGACACGACGAAAAACGGACCTGACGCAACTGCGGCCGATGCCGCAGCCGACGCTGCCGCCTACGTCGAGAACGATATTGCGCAGGAAGAGGCGCCCCAGCCTGATGCACTCGAGCTTCTGAAAGCCGAAAACGGCGAACTGCGCGACCGCTATCTGCGCCTTGCCGCCGAAATGGATAATCTGCGCCGCCGCACCGAGCGTGAGGTCAAGGACGCCAAGTCCTATTCCGTCGCCGGTTTCGCGCGTGACATGCTCGCCGTCTCGGACAATCTGCGCCGGGCGCTGGATGCCATTCCCGCAGAGGTCAAGGACGCGGCCGATGCCGGCCTGACCACGCTGATCGAGGGCGTCGAGATGACCGAGCGCGCCATGCTGTCGGCGCTCGAGCGCCACGGCGTTCGCAAGCTGGAGCCGGTCGGCCAGAAGTTCGATCCGAATTTCCATCAGGCGATGTTCGAAGTGCCGAACCCGGATGTGCCGAACAACACGGTCGTCCAGGTCGTGCAGGCAGGCTTTTCCATCGGCGAGCGCGTGCTGCGCCCGGCCATGGTCGGCGTCGCCAAGGGCGGTCCGAAGGCCGCCGAAGCCGAAACCAATTCGGTCTTCGACGAGAAGGACGCCTGAACCTTCTCCCTTTGGAGAAGGATGCCGAAATCAGATGCGGGCGAAGCGTTCGATCAAAAGATCGAAGAAGCCGTCCGCATCGACTTGGCGCATGACCTTTGCATTGCGCTTGCGCTCGGTGACATGCCACCAGTCGACGACCGTCATGCCGACGGTGAGTTCGGAGTGGATCTCGATTTCGACATTGCAGTCCCGGCCGTTGAAAAGCTCCGGCTTCAGCAGGTAGGCGATCACGGTCGGGTCATGCAGCGGCCCGCCGTCGGAGCCGTATTTCTCGATATCGAAGCGTTCAAAGAATTCCAGCATCTCGACCATCGCCTTTGCCGGCGCCGTGCCGATCTCGGCCATGCGCTTCACCCGATCCTTGCGGGTCAGCAACTGGTGCGTCACGTCAAGCGGCATCATCACGATCGGAACGCCCGAGCGGAAGACGATATCGGCGGCCTCGGGATCGACGTAAATATTGAATTCGGCTGCCGGCGTGATGTTGCCGCCCTCGAAAAAACCGCCGCCCATCATCACCAATTCGCGGATGCGCGGGGCGATGTCGGGCGCCTTCTGTAAGGCCAGGCCGATATTGGTGAGCGGCCCGAGCGTGCAGAGCGTCACCGTGCCTTCTTCCTCACGCCGCAGCGTCTCGATGATGAAGTCGACGGCATGTCCCGTTTGCAGCGCCATCGTCGGCTCGCTGAGGTGAGGACCGTCGAGGCCGGTCTTGCCGTGTACATGCTCGGCGGTCACCAGCTTGCGGGCGATCGGCGCGTCGGCGCCGGCAAAGACCTTCGTCTCCGTCTGGCCGCAGAGTTCACACACGATGCGCGCATTGCGGCTGGTCAGCGAAAGCGGCACGTTGCCGGCGACCGTGGTGATCCCCAGCAACTCCAGCTCGTCGGGACTGCCGAAGGCCAGCATAATGGCGGCCGCGTCGTCCTGGCCGGGATCCGTGTCAATGATGATCTTTCTTGCGCTTGCCATCCGATGCACCGTTTTCTTCATTTCTCGTCACAAATCGGCACATTCTGCGCCGGCCCGTTTTGATGCGAGGCAGCCGCCGCTTTGTCAAGCAAGGAGCCGTCACCACCTCAAAATTGAGGGGTGGTGCCGAGACGTCACCCGCGTCTTGCAGCGCCGGGGTGCTGTCCCCATATTAGCGGCATCCGGATGCTGCCCTTAAGGTCCGGGATGGTCGCTTGCATCAAGGACTTGAAAAGAGATGAGCCGCATTACCCCTTTCGCCAGCCCGCTGCTTCTGGGCTTCGATGCCATGGAAAAGACGCTGGAGCGCATTTCCAAGGCGAGCGACGGATATCCGCCTTACAATATCGAACGCATCGCCGCCGATAACGGCGCGCCGGAACGTCTGCGCATCACGCTGGCTGTCGCCGGCTTCGGCGAGGAGGAACTCGATGTTTCCATTGAGGAGAACCAGCTTCTGATTCGCGGCCGTCAGGTGGAGCACGGCGAACGGGACTATCTCTATCGCGGCATCGCCGCCCGTCAGTTCCAGCGCACCTTCGTTCTGGCCGACGGCATGCAGGTGCTCGGCGCCGGTCTGAAGAACGGTCTGCTCTCCGTCGATCTAATTCGACCGGAGCCCGCGCGCATGGTCAAGAAAATTAACATTTCGGTCTCACAGTAGCACAACGGTTTGTCGAACCGTTGGTCCCTTCTTCCGGAGGAACAGGAATGTTGATGAAAGAAGCCACGTCTCACTTGACCAAATCCGAGCTTGCCCACATCGGCAGCGGCGAGGTCGCCTATATCAGAAAGATGCGCACCGAAGAGGTCGCCAAGTGTTTTCCCGAGGCGCCGGATATCGATCCGAACGTCGATCTCTGGGCACTTTTCGGCGCCGACGGCACGCCGATCCTCTTGACGGACAACCGCTCCAGCACCTTCTTCAAGGCTGCCGAGGATGAATTGAAGACGGTCAGCCTCCACTGACCGTCAAGATAATGCCTGGCGCGTTGTGCTGCTTTTGCGGTGCACTATCGCTTATTCGATTTCGCTGCGGAGGCTGCGTCAGGATAGGCTCATCGTTCGTGCCACACGGCACGCCCGTCACTATTGCCCTTTAGCCGCCGTTGAAACTCAGATCTTCCTGAACGTCAAATAGGCCGAAGACCGGCCCTCGCGTCGCGCCTTGGCCTCGTAGCGTGTGCTCGGCCAGCCCTCATAGGGCGTCAGCCAGTCCGCCGCATTGTCAGCCAGCCAGTTGAAGCCGCCATGGTCGCGGCATTTGAGCAGCGTCCAGTTCACATAGGTGTCGATGTCGGAGGCGAAGCAGAACAGGCCGCCCGGCTTCAGCACGCGGTGAAAGCGGTCGAGATTGGTCTTCGAGACGAAGCGGCGCTTCCAGTGCTTCCGCTTCGGCCAGGGATCGGGATAGAGCAGGTCGATCTGATCGAGCGAAGCGTCCGGCAGCCAGTCGAGCAGTTGCGTCGCGTCGTCATTATAGACGCGAATATTGCGCGCCCCGGTCTCGCCGATGCGCGACAGCAGCTTCTGCATGGAATTGACGAAGGGCTCGACGCCGATGAAGCCGGTCGAAGGCCTCTCGAGTGCGCGGTGGATCAGGTGCTCGCCGCCACCGAAACCGATTTCCAGCCGCAATCTGTCGACCGGAACCGTAAAGAGGGACGTCAGCGGCTCCAGCGGAGCCGCCGAAAGATCGATAAGGAATGCCGGCAGCAGGCTGTTCAGCGTCTCGGCCTGGTGTTCGCGCAGGGCCTTGCCTTTGCGGCGACCGAAGAAGGCTTCAGTCGCCCGGCCGCGGCGTTCCATATCCGTCATGCTTTATCTCAGGCCTTTACGCTTTCCTTGAGCGCCTTGACGAGGTCGGTGCGCTCCCAGGAGAACGAGCCATCGCGGCCGGCCTTGCGGCCGAAATGGCCATAAGCGGAGGTCTTCGCATAGATCGGCTTGTTGAGGTCGAGATGGCGGCGAATGCCCGACGGAGACAGGTCCATATTCTTGCGGATCGCCGCTTCGACCTGATCTTCGCTGACCTTGCCGGTGCCGTGCAGGTCGACATAGATCGACAGCGGCTGGGCGACGCCGATCGCGTAGGAAATCTGGATCGTGCAACGGTCGGCTAGGCCGGCGGCAACGACGTTTTTCGCCAGATAGCGGGCGGCATAGGCAGCCGAACGGTCGACCTTGGTCGTGTCCTTGCCGGAGAATGCGCCGCCGCCATGCGGTGCGGCACCGCCGTAGGTGTCGACGATGATCTTGCGGCCGGTGAGGCCCGCATCGCCGTCCGGTCCGCCGATGACGAACTTGCCGGTCGGGTTGATGTACCACTTGCAGTCGTCAGCGATCTTCAGTTCGCCGAGCGCCTCGCGGATATAAGGCTCGACGACGGCGCGGACCTTCTTCGAATCCCAGCTTTCGTCGAGATGCTGGGTCGAAAGCACGATCGACGTTGCTTCGGACGGCTTGCCGTCGACGTAGCGCACGGTCACCTGGCTCTTGGCGTCGGGGCCGAGCTTGGCGACTTCGCCGTCACCCTTCTTGCGGGCAACCGCGAGCAGCTGCAGGATCTTGTGGGAATAATAGATCGGCGCCGGCATCAAATCCGGCGTTTCCTTGCAGGCGTAACCAAACATGATGCCCTGGTCGCCGGCGCCCTCGTCGCCCTGCTGGTCGGCGGCGCTGTCAACGCCCTGCGCGATGTCGGCCGACTGCGAGTGCAACAGCACATCGATCTTGGCCTTCTTCCAGTGGAAGCCGTCTTGCTCGTAACCGATATCCTTTATGGCGCGGCGGGCAGCGGCCTTGAACTTAGAAGGATTGATGACGTCCTTGCCCTCCTTGTCCTTCTTCATCAGGCTCGGCGGCAGGCGGACTTCGCCGGCGATGACGACACGGTTGGTGGTCGCCAGCGTTTCGCAGGCAATGCGCACGCCCCACGGATTGACGCCTGTTTTGGCCGCTTCGCGGTAGACCAGATCGACGATCTCGTCGGAGATGCGGTCGCAAACCTTGTCAGGATGACCTTCGGCAACAGATTCGCTGGTAAAGAGATAATTCGCGCGCATTCCGGGATTCCCCTCAAAGAATAAAAGCTAGCTAGTAGGTACTCAGTTCGAGGCCCGATGACAAGCGCAGAAGGACATAAATATATCTTTATATCTGCGGCAAAGTGACAAATTTTGCCCCAAAAACGCAAAAAAGCGGCCTTTCGACCGCCTTTGGGATTCAGCGATTGGTGTGGCTCAGTCGGAGTCGGCCTCGGCTGCCAGAGCCTTCACCAGCTCCACGACCTTGCGGCGAACCTTCGGATCGGAAATCTTGACGAAGGCGCGGTTGAGCTGCAGGCCTTCGGAAGAGGAGAGGAAATCGACGACGTAATTCGAGCTGGAGGCTTCGGCCATGCCGCCGCCGGCGCCTGCATGTTCGCCGGGTGCGTCCTCGAAGAAAAAGGAAACCGGAACATTGAGGATGTTCGAGATGTTCTGCAGACGGCTTGCGCCGACGCGGTTGGTGCCCTTTTCGTATTTCTGGATCTGCTGGAATGTGATGCCGAGGCTTTCGCCAAGTTTTTCCTGGCTCATGCCCAGCATTGTTCGGCGAAGACGAATACGGCTGCCAACGTGGATGTCGATCGGATTCGGCTTCTTTTTGTTTTCAATCATGGTCGTGCCCTAGCTAAGAATTTCAACCTGTTTAACCGGCATGCCCCTGATCCATCCCAAACGCCACGTTGCAAGCGGTGAGAACCCACCTTTGAACATACGTCCGGAACGCCGATTGTCATCACTATGCAATTTTAGGGGTTTTTGGTCAATTCAACCCGGAAATAAAACCTCTACGAGAAACCAGCGCAATCAAAATGAGCAGCGCCTCGGTCAACCAGAAGTATGTTTGCCGGGGGAATGCCGTCCCCGCTTCTACGCCTAACCTATCAAGAGTTGCATCAATAAAGCCGGTTTGTTCGAGATCGAGGCCGGCAATAATTTCCCCCTGTGCATTCACAATTGCTGAAATACCGCTGTTGGCGTCGCGAATCAGCGGCAGTCCGGTTTCAACAGCTCGCACCCGCGCCTGTTGGAAGTGCTGATAGGGGCCTGGCGTCGCACCGAACCAGGCATCATTGGTGATATTGAGGATCGCATTGGCGTCTTCGATGTCGCCGGTCATTTCATCGGGGAAAATGATCTCGTAGCAAATCAGCGGATAAAGATTGAGCCCGCCGGGCAGCGCCAGCAGGTGCCGGCTCACTGCTGCCGAAAACCCTCCCGGCATTTCGACGACGTTCTGGATGCCGAATTCGGTGAGCAGGTCCTCGAAGGGCAGGTATTCGCCGAACGGCACCAGATGCACCTTGTCGGAGGCGGCGATGATCTGGCCGCGGCCGTCGATCACATAGATGGAATTATAGTAGCGCGTCGGCGTGCCGGGCCCCATCTCCTCGGCGCGCACGGCTCCGGCGATCAGGATCTGGTTGTCGTCGAGCGTATCGGCGATCCGCGTCAGCGCATCCTGATTGTCGGTCAGTATGAAGGGGATGGAGGTTTCCGGCCAGACGATAATGTCGGGCTTGCGCCCGCCATTTCTCGGTGCTTCGGCCGACAGCTTCAGATGCGTCTCGAAGATCGCATTGCGATCGGCGTCGTTGTCCATCTTTGCCGCCTGGTCGATATCAGGCTGCACCAGCCGCACCACCGGCCGCTTATCTTCAGGCAAGGCTTCGGTCCGCGGCGCGACATAGAGGGCATAAGCGCCATAACTGAGATGGGCGGCAAATAGCAGGACGGCGAGCGCGATGCCGGTGCGTGCGCCTTGCCGGGTGCCGACAAGGGCCGGCGCGGAAAAGACGAATACGGCAAGGGTAGTCACCCCCATCGCCCCGATCACATGCGCCGACTGCATCATCAGTGGAACCGGCATCATGCCATAGCCGATGGCGTTCCAGGGAAAGCCAGTCAGAACAACGCTTCGCAGCCATTCCATCAGCCCGAAGCCGGCCGCCAGTGCGGCGATCCGTCCCATGCCGTCGGACCAGAAGATGCGGGCAAGGGCCACCGCCAGCCCGTAGAAAATCGCCAGACAAGCCGGCAGCCCGAGAATGGCGAGTGGCAGCGCCCAGGCGAATTCCTCCTGATCGACCAGCAGCGCATGGCCGAGCCACCACAGGCCGGCGACGAAATAGCCGAAGCCGAACAGCCAGCCGGTGGCAAATGCCGGCCACAGCCTGCCGATGAGGCCGCTGTCAGGCGAAGCCGCGGCCCCGTCGATCAGCCAGGCGAGCAGCGTGAAGGAGACGAACATTGCCGCGAAGAAGCCGAAGGGTGGCAGCGCCAGCACGGCGAATGCTCCGGCGGCAATGGCCAGCAGCGACCGTTTGAAACCCCAGACGAGGATAACCCTGTCCGCAAGCCGCTCCATGCGCACTCCCATCAAACCGCGAATCAACCCATGCGCAGTCTTTCAAAAAAGCGGCTCTTTGTCCTGTTAATGAAGATCGCCCGGAACCGCGCAGCGGGTTCCGGGACAGCACTAATTGGCGGTTGATTCCGCCGGCCGGTCGTCGCCGGCGTCGGAGCCGGGGGGAATGTCGCCATCCACCTTGGCGCGGCGGCGGATCGCATGGCGCTTGCGGGTGATGCGCAGCCGCTTGATGCGGCGCGGATCGGCGTCGAGGATGTGGAATTCGAAGCCCGGCAGCGCCTGCACGACCTCGCCGCGCACCGGGATGCGGCCGAGTGCGGAGAAGATCAGGCCGCCCAGCGTATCGACCTCGTCGACCTGCTCGCTGATGTCGAAATCCGGCCCGATCGCCGCGGCGATCTCTTCCAGTTCGACGCGGGCGTCGGCAATGAAGACGTCTTCGGCAACCCGCTTGAACATCACCTCTTCGTCGTCGTGTTCGTCGTCGATGTCGCCGACCACCATTTCGACGATGTCCTCATGCGAGGCGAGCCCGTCGGTGCCGCCATATTCGTCGATGACCAGCGCCATCTGCGTGCGGTTCACCTGCATGCGGCGCAACAGGTCCGAGGCCAGCATCGACGGCGGCACGAACAGGATCTTGCGGATGATGCCGGCTTCCGTCAGCGTCTTCTGCAAGTCGACGCGGGCGAGATCCAAATTCGGCTTGGCCGGCCGCGTGGTCTTCTGGATATTCTCGGGCGCGACCTCGATCGCCGGCAGCGCCGGCAGGGCTGCGGCCGGTTTCGCCGGGCCGCGGCGCTTGTTGCGCGCCTGCTTGGCGACATAGGAGAGCAGATCGCGGATATGCACCATGCCGCGCGGATCGTCGAGCGTGTCGGCATAGACGGGCATGCGCGAGCGGCCGGATTCCTCGAACAGGATCATCAGCTCGCCGATGGTGATGTTCTGGTCGACCGCCTCGATATCGGCGCGCGGCACCATCACGTCGGCGACGCGCACCTCGCGAAAGCGCAGAATGTTATGCAGCATTGCCCGTTCGTCGGGTGAAAATGCGTCATCGCCGGCCGCATCGGTCATCAGCGCGTCGGCAAGATCCTCGCGCAGCCGCGAGCCCTGCTGCGGGCGAAGGATGCGCGCGGCGCGCGACCAGAAGGATTGGGATCGGCCGGATGGCCGACTACTACTGCCCGCCTCGTCGGAAGAGGAGGATGGCTCGGAGTCCTTGGCGTCTGCCGCCGGCTTCGTCGTAAAGTCGCTCATGGTTCCATTTTAAGGTCTTGACCCTCGTAAGGATCAGATAGGCCGAGCTGCGCCAAAATGCGAGTCTCCAGCCCCTCCATAATTTCGGCTTCATCACTATTCATATGGTCGTAGCCGAGAAGATGCAAGAAACCGTGCACCAGAAGATGGGTCAGGTGGTCATCGAAACTCTTTTCGAGCTCGATGGTTTCCCGCTCCACGGTCTCCCGGGCGATGATGATGTCGCCGAGCATCGGACCGGGCATTTTACCGGGCCGAACCGGAAAGGCTGGAAAGGAGAGCACGTTGGTCGCCTTGTCCTTCCCCCGCCATTCGGCGTTGATGTCCTGGATCGAGGCGTCGTCGGTGAAGACAAGCGAGACCTCGGGCGGCATCGTCGGGAAGGGCTGCTTCTCGCTGTCGCGGAGATAGACCACGGCGGCGCCGAGCACGCGCTCGCAAAAGGACAGCAGCGTCTCCTCGCCCGGCCAGCCGATGTCGTCGACGCTGATCTGGATGTCGAGTTCTGCCATCAGTCCTGCCGGCTGACCGCTTCGGCTTCGGCATAGGTGGAATCATAGGCCCTGACGATGCGCCCGACCAGCGGATGGCGGACGACGTCGGTATCCTTGAAGCGCACGATCGAGATGCCCTCGACACCGTTGAGAAGCTGCAGCGCCTCGACGAGGCCGGATTTGACGCCGCGCGGCAGGTCGATCTGGCTCGGGTCGCCGGTGACGATCATCCGCGCATTCTCGCCGAGACGCGTCAGGAACATCTTCATCTGCATCGATGTCGTGTTCTGTGCTTCGTCGAGGATGATGGCGGCGTTGGCAAGCGTGCGGCCGCGCATGAAGGCGAGCGGCGCGATTTCGATGACGCCGGCGGTGATCGCCCGGTCGACCTTGTCGGCGGGAATCATGTCATAGAGCGCGTCATAGAGCGGGCGAAGATAGGGATCGACCTTTTCCTTCATGTCGCCGGGCAAGAATCCGAGGCGCTCGCCCGCTTCGACGGCCGGGCGCGACAGGATGATCTTTTCGACCGCGCCGCGCTCCAGCAGTTGGGCAGCGTGGGCGACGGCGAGATAGGTCTTGCCGGTGCCGGCCGGGCCGACGCCGAAGACCAGCTCGGCCCGCTCCAGCGCCCGGATATAGGCGTCCTGTGTCGGCGTGCGAGCGATGATCGTCTTCTTGCGGGTGGAAACCTGCGCCATCGTCAGCTTGGCCTTGCGCTCCATGGTGGGAAGGCTGAGCTGATCGTCGGCGGCGACCGCCATGCGGATTGCGCCCTCGACGTCGGATCGTTCCACGCTGCCGCCTTTCTGAAGTTTTTCATAGAGATAGTCGAGCGTGCGCCGCGCCTGGTTGGTGGTCACGACATCGCCTGTGATGACGACCGAATTGCCGCGGGCCCGCGCATCGATGTTGAGCCGTTCCTCGAGCAGCTTGAGGTTCTGATCGAATTGACCGAAGAGCTCGCTGGCGAAGCGGTTGTTCTCGAACGTCAGGACGAAGTGATTGGTATCGCTCGGCGTGCGGGGGTGGCGCGGTGAAGAAGAAACCAATTCTTGTCCGTTCAAGCGGTCGGGCTCCTTGAGTTAAACCGCAGCCTCTGCGCGTTCGGCAAACAGGCTGTTGTTTCCGGTTCCTGTGATTCGCACTTTAATAATGTCACCGATTTGCGATGCTTTTGCATCAACATTCACGGATTGAAGCCAGGGAGAACGTCCGATCAGCTGTTCCGGCATGCGACCGGGCTTTTCCAGCAACAGGTCGATCTCTTTGCCGACGCAGGATTCGGCAAATTCCTGCTGCTGCTTCACGAGAAGCGCTTGCAGGCGTTCCAGCCGTTCTGCCTTGATCTCTTCCGGCACCTGGTCCTTCAGTTCCGCGCCGGGGGTGCCCGGCCGTGTCGAGTATTTGAACGAGAAGGCCTGCGCATAGCGCACCTTCTTCACAAGTTCTAATGTATCCTCAAAATCTTCGTCTGTCTCCCCCGGAAAGCCGGTAATGAAATCGCCGGACAGGGCGATGTCGGGCCGCACCGTGCGAATGCGTTCGATCAGCGAGAGATATTCGGCCGCTGTATGGCGCCGGTTCATCGCCTTCAGGATACGGTCGGAGCCCGATTGCACCGGCAGGTGCAGATAGGGCATCAGCGCCCGAAGATCGCGATGGGCGTCGATCAGCCGGTCGTCCATGTCGCGGGGATGGCTGGTGGTGTAGCGCAGCCGCGCAAGGCCGGGGATCTCGGCAAGCCGGTAGAGCAGGTCGCCGAGGCTCCACGCCTCGCCCCTCGGCCCGGCGCCGTGCCAGGCATTGACGTTCTGCCCGAGCAGGGTGATCTCGCGCACGCCGCCTTCGACCAGCTTTTCGGCTTCCTCGACGATCTGGGCAACCGGCCGCGACACTTCCGAGCCGCGCGTATAGGGCACGACGCAGAAGGTGCAGAATTTGTCGCAGCCCTCCTGCACCGTCAGGAAGGCGGTGACGCCGCGGGCTCGGATCTTCCGGCTCTCGGCGATCGGCAGATGCTCGAACTTGTCCTCGACCGCATATTCCGTATCGACGACGCGCTGGCCCTGCTTGGCCCGGCGCAGCGCCTCCGGCAGGCGGTGATAGGTCTGCGGGCCGATGACGACGTCGACGGCGGGCGCCCGGCGCAGGATCTCCTCGCCTTCGGCCTGGGCGACGCAGCCGGCAACGCCGATCATCATCTCCCGTCCGTCCGCCGCCTTCTTCTTTTTCATGTCGCGCAGCCGCCCGAGCGCCGAATAGACCTTCTCGGCCGCCTTCTCTCTGATATGGCAGGTGTTGAGCAGAACGAGGTCCGCCTCTTCCATATCCTCAGTCGGTTCGTAACCGTCGCGGGCGAGCGCATCGCTCATGCGCGTGGAATCATAGACGTTCATCTGGCAGCCATAGGTCTTGATGAATACCTTGCGGCTGTTGGAACCGTCGCGGCGTGTCGGCTCCGGAGCCTGGAGAAGGGCGCTGTCCTGTGTCATGGCGCGCTATTTAGTGGTTTTTGCCGCCTGAGAAAATCGAAATCTTCTTTTAGGAGATTTCGCGCCCGCGCAGGCGGCTGTTCAACAGGTTGCGGATGCGTGAGGCGATGGTCGCGCTCACTTCCTTGCGATTGGTGTCGGCGCGGTATTCCACCGCCTCGCCGAAGGAAACCTCTGCGTCGATCGCGCCGCATCGCACGATATCGATCAGGTGCGGCAAGAGCTCGGTATCCCCCGGCCAGGCGGCGAGCGGCCGGTGATAGCGGCCCATGGCGATGCCGTGCACCCTGGTATAGGCAACCGCCACCGGCTGCACCACCACGGTTCCTGTGGGCGAAGCGGGCACGGCCATGGCGGCAGCGCCGAACAGCGAGGACTTGACCTCCAGCAGCCGGTTGCCGTCCGAGGTCGTGCCCTCTGGGAAGAGCACGACGATTTCGCCATCGGCCATCCGCCCGGCGATCTCGTTTGCCTGATGGCCGGTCTTGCGCCTCTCCTCGCGTACGACGAAGACGCTCTTCTGCAGCTTGGCGAGCGTGCCGAAGATCGGCCATTCGGCCACCTCGATCTTGGCGATGAAGGCAACGTCGGCAACCGCCGACAGCACCATGATATCCATCCAGGAGGAATGATTGGAGCAGAGCATCAGCGGCCGGCGCTCTTCCAGCTGGCCGGTGACGCGGACGCGGATGCCGAGACAATAGCAGATGATACGGTGCCAGACGCGCGGCAGCCGGCGCCGCAGCCGCCAGTCGAAACGGAGGGCGAGCAGTTGCAGCGGCACGAGCACGATGCTGACGGTCAGGATGACGACCGCAGCACAGGCAATGCGCAGCCAGGCGATCAAATGCTGGTCTCCCCGGCGGCCATTGCTTCAGAGGTCTTCCTTCTTCAGCGGAACGCCGTAGAGTTCCAGCCGGTGGTCGACCAGTTTGAAGCCGTGCTCGCGGGCGATGCGCTCCTGCAGCGCCTCGATCTCCGGCGAGCGGAATTCGATCACCGTGCCGGTTTTCAGGTCGATCAGGTGGTCGTGATGCTCTTCCGGCACCGTTTCGTAGCGCGAGCGCCCGTCGCGGAAGTCGTGGCGGGCGATGATGCCGGCATCCTCGAACAGTTTCACGGTGCGGTAGACGGTCGAGATCGAGATCTTCGCATCGACCTTCACCGAGCGGCGATAGAGTTCTTCGACATCGGGATGGTCTTCCGAGTCTTCGAGAATGCGCGCGATCACGCGGCGCTGCTCGGTCATGCGCATGCCGCGTTCGGTGCAAAGCTCCTCAAGGGTCTTGGCTACATCAGGCATGGCCCGCCTTCAAAAGATATTCGTCTTGCGACAATGCCGAAGGGCTTTGGCGCCGATCAGCATGTCATCTCTCTGTCAGGGAACTAGCGAAGAACGCGCTTCATGACAAGCGCCGTGGAGAGAGCGCCGTTTTCCTGCTTGTAATAACCCTTGCGTTCCCCGACCTTTTCGAAGCCGAGCTTGCGATAGAGGCCAAGCGCTGCCGTATTGCCGTCGTCGACTTCGAGAAACATGCTCTCGCCGCCGCGTGCGCGTGCTTCCCGCATCGCTGCCTGCATCAGTCGCCAGCCGAGCCCGGCGCGAGCGACCTTCGCCTGCACGGCGATCGTCAGGATCTCCGCCTCGCCGGCGACATGGCGGGCGAGGATGAAGCCGGGAAGCGGCTTTTTCAGGATGGCATTGGTCTGGCGGGCGACGAAGCCGAACACGGTGTCCTGCATCAGCAACCCGTGAAATTCACCATCGCCCCAGGGCCGGGCAAAACGTTCGCCGTGCAGGACGGCGACATCGCGGCAATCCTCGCGCTCCATGGCGATGATCTCGAATTCCGGCTTCAGCGTCAGATAGGCTTCCAGCATCGTCATACTCGTCGGGCAATCGCATACCCGGCCTGCGGCTTGGCATCGGGTCCGCGCAGATAAAGGGGCTTCGGCTTTCCGGCATCGGGGGAGGCGGCAGCACCGAGGCGCGCCACGACGGAGATCGGGAAATTGTTGCTGTGATCGCCATGGGCGTCCGCCTTCAGCAGCGGCGTTGCCGATCCGGTGATCTCGCCGTCGAAGCCTGCGGCAAAAGCCTGCGCTTGCGCCACGCTTAACGCCCGTGGCGCGTCGAGGGGCGAACCATCCGATGAAAAGGACTGGAGGTAGATTTCGTCCCGCTTGGCATCCATCGCTGCCAGCACGGCGCGGCCGGGCGTTTTTTCGCGCTGGGCTGATGCCATGACCTCGAGCGTGGTGACGCCGACGGCGGGCACATTGAGGGAAAGCGCAAAACCGCGGGCTGCGGCAACGCCGACCCGGATACCGGTAAACGAGCCGGGGCCGATGGCGACGGCAATGCGGTCGATATCGGAAAGCGCCATATGAGCCTGATCGAGCGCGCGATCGACGATACCGATCAGATGTTCAGCATGCCCCTTGCCGATCATGTCCGATGCCTCCCCCAGCATCGTATTCCTGCCGCTGTCGTAAACGGCGGCAGCGCAGTCTACACCTGCCGTGTCGAGCGCCAGAACAATCATGCCATCAATTTCCGAAAAATCTATTGTCGCCTGATCATAAATTCGTCTGGCCGAACCACAGATGAACGGCCGGACGAACGCCAGAATTTTTAAGCGGCAATCACTTCCTGCACTTCCGGAACGAAATGGCGCAGCAGGTTCTGGACGCCATGCTTCAACGTCGCCGTCGAAGAGGGGCAGCCGGCGCAGGAACCCTTCATGTTCAGATAGACCTTGCCGTCCTTGAAGCCGCGGAAGGTGATGTCGCCGCCGTCCTGGGCAACGGCGGGGCGCACGCGGGTCTCCAGAAGCTCCTTGATGGTCAGCACGATCGACTCGTCGCCTTCGTCAAAAAACTCGTCGCCGGCGTCAACGTCTTCGGAGAGGATGGAAGCATCGCCCATGACAGGCTTGCCCGACATGAAATGCTCCATGATCGAGCCCAAAATAGCCGGCTTAAGATGCTGCCATTCGGCATCGTCCTTGGAGACGGAAATGAAATCATAGCCGAAATAGACACTGGTCACACCCGGTATTTCGAACAGGCGGGCAGCGAGCGGCGAAGCTTCGGCCTCCTCGGCACTGCGGAACTCGGCCGTGCCGCTTTCCATCACCACCTTGCCCGGCAGGAACTTCTGCGTGGCGGGGTTTGGCGTGGCTTCGGTCTGAATGAACATCTGGGTCTCCATGCGGCCGGCCCATGCCTCGCCGTCTTTAGAATTCTTCAAAAGAAGATAAGCCGATTGCCGGTGCCATTCAAGAGATTTTTACTCAAGAAATTGTCAGCAGAGGGCGTCGATTTCCTCATTGGTCAGCGTATCTGGCAGCACGGTGACCGGGATCGGAAACGCCGCCGCGCGGCCGGCGATCGACGAAACCAGTGGTCCCGGGCCTTCCTTCGCCGAACCGGCGGCCAGAACGAGGATCGCCACATCGCGGTCGTCCTCGATCACGGCGTTGATTTGTTCGGCCGCACCACCTTCGCGGATGACGATCTCCGGCTCGATGCCGATCGTCTCGCGCACGATCTGGGCGATCTTGGCAACGACCGCCTCGGCCTCCTCGCGCGCCTCGGCCCGCATGATCGCCTCGACGCCGAGCCATTGCTGGAAATCCCCGTCGGGAATGACGTAGAGCAGCACCAGCCCGCCATTGGAATTCTTCGCGCGCCGGCCGGCATAATGAACGGCGCGCTGGCATTCGGGTGTACCGTCGATCACCGCCATGAATTTGCGGCGATGACCTTCGAGCCGTGAGAGTCGCTTCGATACCATGGCGCGGACTCTGACACCCGAAGCGGAAAATTTGCAAGCCCAGTTTTTTTCCTCTTCTCCTCCACGTGGGAGAAGAAGAGATCACTCTCAGTAAAGGAAGCCGATCACATCGCGGACTTGGCGCATCGTCACCTCGGCGCGGGCCCTGGCCCGTTCGCCGCCCCTGCGCAGGATGGCGTCGATATGGCTGGTGTCGTCCATCAGCCGGCGCATTTCGCCGGTGATCGGCGCCAGCACGTGGATCGCCAAATCGACCAGCGCCGGCTTGAAGACGGAGAACTGCTGGCCGCCGAATTCGGCCAGCACGGCCGCCTTCGATTTATCGGCAAGCGCCGCATAGATCGCCACCAGATTGTCGGCTTCCGGCCGGCCCTGCAGACCTTCCACCTCGCTCGGCAAGCCGTCCGGATCGGTCTTTGCCTTGCGGATCTTCTTCGAGATCGCCTCCTCGTCATCCATCAGGTTAATGCGCGAGAGGTCGGAAGGGTCGGATTTCGACATTTTCTTGGTGCCGTCGCGCAGCGACATGACCCGCGGGGCCGGTCCGCCGATCAGCGGCTCGACCATCGGGAAATAGGCATGCACCGGCTCGTTGCCGACGGTGATGTCGACACCGTAACCGGTCTTGCGAATATGCTCGGCATAATCGAGGTTGAACTTCATCGCTATATCGCGGGCAAGTTCCAGATGCTGCTTCTGATCCTCACCGACCGGCACATGGGTGGCGCGATAGACGAGAATATCGGCGGCCATCAGGCTCGGATACGCGTATAGGCCGAGCGAGGCCTGCTCGCGGTCCTTGCCGGCCTTGTCCTTGAACTGCGTCATGCGATTCATCCAGCCGATGCGGGCGACGCAATTGAAGATCCAGGCAAGTTCGGCATGCTGTGGCACGGCCGACTGGTTGAAGACGATATGTTTTTCCGGATCGATGCCGGCGGCGATGAAGGCGGCGGCGATCGAGCGAGTCTGGCTCTGCATGTCTTCATGCACGAGCTGGGCGGTGAGCGCATGCATGTCAACGACGCAGTAGATGCAGTCATTGCCCTCCTGCAGCGCCACGAAGCGGCGGATCGCGCCGAGATAATTGCCGAGATGCAGATTGCCGGTCGGCTGCACGCCGGAGAATACGAGTTTCTTGAATTCGCTCATGTCGTCCTCAATAGGCTGGTGGAGGGCCCCAGGGCTGTTCGCCCATGTTGCTAACGCCGCGGCTTATGCACGGGCAGCCGATCGCAATCAAGAGGTTCAGGCAGCGTGATGCTGGATCAGATCGAAGCTGTTGCCGTAGGGATCGGCAAACACCGCGACCGTGCCGTAAACCTCATGCCGCGGCTCCTCCAGAAAGCGCACGCCGGCGGCGCGCATTGCGGCATGGTCGCGGGCGAAATCGTCGGTCTTCAGGAAGAAGCTGACCCGGCCGCCTGTCTGGTTACCGATCGCCGCCCGTTGCGTGTCGTTTGCGGCCTGCGCCAGCAGAAAGGCTCCGCCATCTCCTCCTCTGGGCTTCACCACCACCCAGCGCTTGCCCTCCGGCTGCGGCTCGTCCTGAAGGCAATCGAAACCAAGGGCGCCGCAGTAGAATGCCTTGGCGCGGTCGTAGTCGTCGACGACGAGGGTGACGAGGAAAAGCGACTGGATCGTCATGTCATATCTCCCGATTGAGATGTTTATTCCAGGCTGGATCGGCAATATCCGTTATTTTAAGCCGAAGTGATCAAGTCCATTACTCACAATTGAGTATAAAATTTCACAGAAAAGCTTTTATTGAACTGAAAATCCTCGACCGCGCAGGGGCGTGCGATGGCCGCCCTGTCAACCGCCAGGAGGAACCATGCAGACCGCCAGTTTGCTCGCCATGGCAGGCCTTTTCGCCCTACAATCCGCAACCAGCGCCGTCGGTCAAGACAGCAAACGGCCGGTCATTCATCTTCCCAAGCAGGAGGCACGCCCAGCCTACACCGTCCAGACCGTCAGTGTCCGCACCGGCTGTTTTCCCGCGCGTCTTCAGGCGGTGCTGTCGCATATCGCCGCAAAAACCGGACGCCGGCCGATGATCACCTCCGGCCTCCGGGCGCATCCCCGCCGCCATGGCTCCCTGCATGGAAAATGCCTGGCGGCCGATATCAGGATGCCGGGCCTGTCGGAACGCACCATCATCGCAGCCGCCAGAAGCGCGCCCGGCATCGGCGGCATCGGCACCTATTGCAACGGCATCGTTCATGTCGATGTCGGACCGCAGCGGCGATGGGTGGATTGCTAGACCTTGACGGCGCTACGCATCCTCCGCCGCCGCCGGCTTGCGGTTCAGATTGCGGCGGATCATGCCGAGATCGGCGCCGCCGATCAGGAAGGCGGCGGCGAAATAGACCAGCATGGAAATCGCGATCAGCAGCCCCAGCGTGCCGATCTTGGTTAGAAGCGGCGAGCCGGAGGCGAGCCAGGGTGCGAAATACTGCTTGAGAAAGACGATGGCCGCCCCCATGACCGCCGCCGCGACGATCAGCAGGGCGGTGCGTTTTGCCAGCGCCCATTCCCATGTCAGATGGCCGCGGCGCAACAGCGTAGTGAACAGCAGCACGGTGCTGATCCAGCCGGCGGTGGCTTCGGCAACGGCGATGCCGGGCGCGCCCATAAAGGGAAAGAGGGTGAGCGCCGTGGCGCAGTTGGTGGCAACCGCGATCGCCGAAAAGCGCATCGGCGTCTTGGTGTCCTCGCGCGCATAGAAGCCCGGCTGCAGCGCCTTGATCAGCACGAAGGCCGGCAGCCCGATGCCGTAGATCGCCAGGATCGCGCCGACGACGGCGGTGTTTTCCTGATGGAAGGCGCCGCGCTCGTAAAGAACGCGGATGATCTCGTCGGAGAGGATCCACAGCGCGAAGGCGGCAGGGATCGTCAGGAACAGCACGAATTCGATCGAGCGGTTCTGCAGGTTTCCGGCTTCGCGCAGATTGCCGCCCTTCAGCGCCCGGGCAAGTTCCGGCAGCAGCACCACGCCGACGGCGACGCCGACGACGCCGAGCGGCAGCTGATAGATCCGGTCGGCATATTGCAGGGCTGCGATCGCGCCGTCGCGGGAGGAGGCGATTGCCTGGCCGATCAACTGGTTGATCTGGGTGATGCCGCCGGTCACGGCGGCCGGCACCGCAAGGATCAGCAGCCGCTTGACGTTCGGCGTCATCTTCGGGAAGCGGAAGCCGATGCTCATGCCGGCCGCAAGCACGCCGATATAGACGACGGCGAGCTGCAGCACGCCGGCGGCAAGAACACCCCAGGAGAGATACCAGGCCGTCGCCAGCGGATCGGCGCCGGTATAGAGCGCATAAAACAGCGCCCCAATCATCACCACGTTGAGGAAAACCGGCGCGATAGCGGCGGCGAAGAAATGATGCAGCGAATTCAGCATGCCGCTCATCATCGCCGTCAGCGACATGCACATCAGATAGGGAAACATCACCGCCGCCATGCGGATGGTGATCGAGAACTTGTCGGGATCGTCGGCAAAACCCGGCGCGATGACGAAGCGCACCAAAAGCGGCATGGAAAGCTCCATCACGATGGTGATGAGGAGCAGCACTGAAAACAGCACGCCGAAGACTTCCTCGGAAAAGCGCTTGGCCCCTTCCGTGCCGTTCGCTTCGATCTCCTTGGCAAAAAGCGGTACGAAGGCGGCGTTGAAGGCGCCCTCGGCAAACAGCCGGCGAAACAGGTTCGGGAAGCGGAAGGCGGCGTAGAAGACGTCGGCCATCGGTCCGGTGCCGAGTGCGGCTGCCATCAGCGTTTCGCGGGCGAAACCGAAGATGCGGCTGCCGAGGGTGGCGCCGCCGACGGTTGCGAATTTCTTGACGAGACTCATGCTTGGGGGCTCATGCGGGCGAATCGGCTTTCTTTTCGGCTGACGGCGATGTCCGGGCGGTGGCGGCCGGCGCGATGATGCCGGAGGGCATGCGCTCGCGCAGTTCGTCTTCCTCCTCGGCCATGACGGCCTTCATCCGGGCGGTGATGTTGGCGCGCTTGCTGTCGCCGGAGATTTTCTGGCCGACCAGGTCGGTGACATAGAAGGTGTCGATCACCTTCTCGCCGAAGGTGGTGATGCGGGCCGACTGGATGTCGAGCGACAGATCGGAGAGCACGGCGGTGATCTCAGACAAGAGACCCGGCCGGTCGAGGCATTCGACCTCGATGACCGTGAACTTGTTCGACAGGCTGTTGGTGATGTTGACCGACGGCGGAATGACGAAGGCTTTGCTCTTCTTGCGATTGCGCGCCCGCGTGGCGATGACCTCGGGCAGCCGCTTGCGGCCGGACAGCACGTCCTCGATCATCCGTCCGATCGTCGCGGCCCGGCGCAGCTCGTCGGCATCGTCGGTAAATTCGCGGCTGACATGGATGGTGTCGAGCGCCCGACCGTCCGACGTCGTGAAGATCTGCGCGTCGACGATGTTGGCGCCGGCCGCAGCACAGGCGCCGGCGATAACGGCGAGCAGCCGCGGATGGTCGGGCGACAGCACGGTGATTTCGGTGATCGCGTGGAAACTGTCGGTGCGCACCGTGGTGGCGAGCGCCTGGCCGGCTTTGTCGGCCTGGCGGATGAAATGGGCGTGGCGGATCTGGTCTTCCAGCGGCACCGAGAGCAGATAGGGCTGGTAGTGCAGCTTGGTATAGGTATTGCGGTCCTTCTGGCTCCAGTCGGCAAGGGCCGCATGCAGCGCCTCGGCGGCGGCATTGGCGCGCTCCTTGCGGGAGACTTCCGAAAAACCGCCGGCCAGCAGCAGCTCGGTTTCATAATAGAGCGTGCGCAGAAGCTGGCCTTTCCAGCCGTTCCAGACGCCGGGGCCGACGGCGCGGATATCGCAGATCGTCAGGATCAGCAGCATCTTCAGCCGGTCGAGCGACTGCACCCGGTCGGCAAAATCGGTGATCGTCTTGCGGTCGGTGAGGTCGCGGGTCTGCGCCACCATCGACATCGTCAGATGTTCCTCGATCAGCCAAACGACGATTTCCGTCTGCTTCTGCGACAGGCCAAAGCGGCCGCAGAGCTTGCGGGCGACGCGTGCGCCGGCAATCGAATGATCCTCCAGGCGGCCCTTGGCGATATCATGCAGGAGAACCGCGACATAGAGCGCCTCGCGGTCTTCGATGCCTGAGAACAGCTTGTTGGCGAGCGGATGCAGATCTTCGGCGCGTGCCTGATCGATCTCGGAGAGAACGTCGACGGTGCGGATCAGATGTTCGTCGACCGTATAGTGGTGATACATGTTAAACTGCATCATCGCGACGATCTTGCCGAATTCGGGGATGAAGCGGCCAAGCACACCGGCCTCGTTCATCCGCCGCAGGATCAGCGCCGGATCGCGCTTCGACGTCAGGATCGACATGAACAGCCGGTTCGCCTCGTCGTTTTCCCTGAGCCGGTTGTCGATCAGGGCAAGCGAGCGAGTGACACGTTTCAGCGCGTCCGGATGGAATTCCAGCCCGTTGATGTCGGCGACGTGGAAGAGCCGGAGGATGCTGACGGGATCGCGCTTGAACACCTCGGCGTCGGCAAGCGCGATGCGGCCGCGGTCCTCGACGAATTCGACGCTGCCGGCGATCTTGCGGTTGCGATGGGTGAAGCGGCTGATGACGCCGGTCAGGCCCGGGATCGACTTCGCCTGCTGGTCTTCCAGTGCGGCGCAGAGGATTCGGGTCAAATCGCCGACATCCTTGGCGACGAGGAAATAGTGCTTCATGAAGCGCTCGACGGCCGAAAGGCCGGGGCGGGTGTGATAGCCGAATGCTTCGGCGATTTCGCGCTGGATGTCGAAGGACAGGCGCTCCTCGGCCTTGCCTGTCAGGAAGTGCATATGGCAGCGTACCGCCCAGAGAAAATCGTCGGCTTTCTCGAGCAGGCGGTATTCGTGCTTCGACAAGACGCCGAGCTTGACCAGCTCGGCCTGGTCGCGCACGTGATAATAATATTTCGAGATCCAGAACAGCGTGTGCAGGTCGCGAAGCCCGCCCTTGCCTTCCTTGACGTTCGGCTCGACGAGATAGCGTGTATCGCCTGCCTTGCGGTGGCGCTCGTCGCGCTCGGCAAGCTTGGCGGCGATGAACTCAGGGCCGGTACCGGTGACGATTTCCTTGTCGAAGCGGGTCTCGAGTTCGGTTTCCAGCCGCTGCAGGCCGCAGATGTAGCGCATTTCCAGGATGGCGGTGCGGATCGTCATGTCGGACTTGGAAAGCGCGATGCATTCTTCCACCGTACGGGTGGCGTGGCCGACCTTGAAGCCCATGTCCCAGAGCACGTAGAGCATGAACTCGACGGCCTTGTGCGTCTCCTCGGTCGGGCGCGGCGGGAAGAGGAAGAGCAGGTCTATATCGGAGCCCGGCGCCAGCGTGTCGCGGCCGTAGCCGCCGACGGCGGTGACCGCAAACTTGTCCTTCTGCTGCGGAAAGATATGGGCGGTGGCGAAATTGTAGAGGACGGTGATGATCTGGTCCTGCAGCCAGGAAATCCGGTAGGCGCAATTCAGCCCGCCGCCGTCGGCCATAAGTGCGGCCCGCGCCTTCTGCCGGCCTTCCGTGCTCGCCTTCTTGAGCACCGCAAGCAGGTCGGCGCGCAGCACGTCGGGCCGGTTGCGGTTGGCCTCGGCAACGGCGTCGCACTGCTTCTGCAACAACTCGACGTCGAGAATATGGGAAAAATCAAGCTCGCGCATCGCTGTCGCCGGGGCGGTTTCCTGTTCATGCCGGGCGGCCGCATCCGGGCTCGCCTCGTGTTTCGTCCGCATGCGCTATAACCCCTTTATCAGGCGATTGACACGGGCCCTCATACTGCAAGAACCTTTAAATTTGGCGAAATGGTGTTGGTAAGCCGCGCGACGGCTTTCCTGAAAACTCAGGTGGTGGCCCGCGCATTCAGCAAATGCAGCACCTGCCGCGTCTCTCTCATGATCTCCTCAAGCGACTGTCTGTCGCACTCGCGATAGCCGGCCTTGGCGATCGAAGTTCCGAGTTCCGAGATCATAGCGCAGCAGCGGGTAATTTTCAGCATGCCGATCGGCGACGTCCAGCCGCGCGCATTGCGATCGGCGTCGGCGCGCCGCATCGTGTCGAGCATGGAGCAGATGAGCGAGAGGCGCTCCGTTTCGCGTATCAGCTTTTCCATGAACATCGCGTGCCGCTGCCCTATTTCAATTTCTTCTTGAGGTCGTAAAGCGCGTCCATTGCCTCGCGCGGCGTCATATCGTCAAGGCTCATCGCCTTCAGCGTCTCCTCGACCTTGGACGGTCCGCGGGCCGTGTCCTCGCGGCGCACCGCCACCTGGAAGAGCGGCAGGTCGTCGATCAGTTGGCTCGCCGGGTTCTTGCGGTCGGCATCTTCGAGGCGAGTGAGCACATCGCGGGCCCGCGTCACCACCGAGGCCGGAAGCCCGGCAAGGCGGGCGACCTGGATGCCGTAAGAGCGGTCGGCCGCGCCCGGGCCGACCTCATGCAGGAAGATGACGTCGCCGTCCCATTCCTTGACGCGCATCGTCGCGTTCGATAGCCGGCCCAGCTTTTCCGAAAGCACGGTCAGCTCATGGAAATGCGTGGCGAAGAGGCCGCGGCAGCGGTTGGCCTCGTGCAGATGCTCGACGGAGGCCCAGGCGATCGACAGGCCGTCGAAGGTGGCGGTGCCGCGGCCGATCTCGTCGAGGATGACGAGCGAACGGTCGCTCGCCTGGTTGAGGATCGCAGCGGTCTCGACCATCTCGACCATGAAGGTGGAGCGCCCGCGCGCCAGGTCGTCGGACGCGCCGACGCGCGAGAAAAGCCGGTCGACGATGCCGATATTGGCTGAGGTCGCCGGCACGAAGGAGCCCATCTGCGCCAGGATCGCTATCAGCGCGTTCTGCCGCAGGAAGGTCGATTTGCCGCCCATGTTCGGGCCGGTCAACAGCCAGATCGCGCCGTCCTTGTCGCCTGCCTTCGGCGAGAGATCGCAATTATTGGCGACGAAGGGACCGCCCGCCTGCCGCCGCAGCGCCTGCTCGACGACCGGATGGCGGCCGCCCTCGATGGCAAACATCTTCGAGCTGTCGACCTGCGGACGGCAATAGGCCTGCTCTTCGGCGAGCAGCGCCAGGCTGGCTGCAACGTCGATGACGGCAAGCGCCCGGGCGCCGGATTTGATCGCCTCGGCTTCCGCAACCACGGCCGCCGTCATCTTCTCGAAGGCGGCAAGCTCGATCGTCAGCGCCCGATCGGCGGCATTGGCGATGCGGCTTTCGAGATCGGCAAGTTCGGTGGTGGTGAAGCGCATCGCGCTCGCCATCGTCTGGCGGTGGATGAAGCGGGCCTTGGCTTCGGCCGTGTCCGTCATCGGCGAGGCATTGCCGGCGGTCACCTCGATGAAATAGCCGAGGATGTTGTTGTGCTTGATCTTCAGCGACCGGATGCCGGTCTCTTCGGCATATTGCAGTTGCAGCCCGGCGATCACCCGGCGCGACTGGTCGCGCAACGCCCGGACCTCATCGAGCTCGGGGCTGGCGCCGTCGCGCAGGAAGCCGCCGTCGCGCTTCAGCAGCGGCAATTCGTCGGCAAGCGTTTCGGCCAGCAGGGTTTCGAGCGCTGCGGGAAGGGCCTGCAGCCCGGACAGCGCCTGGCCAAGCTCTTCCGGCAGCATCGCATTTGCAAGCATGGCTGCCACGTCGTTCGCCGCTTGAAGGCCCTGGCGAATGGCTGACAAATCGCGCGGGCCGCCGCGGTCGAGCGCCAGGCGCGACAGCGCCCGCGGCATGTCCGGCACATGTTTCAGCGTGTCGCGCAGATTGCCGCAGAGCGAGGGTTCGTCGATCAGGAAGCCGATCGAATCGAGCCGCGCATTGATGCGGGCGGGGTCGGTCAGCGGCGACATCAGCCGCTCGGCCAGAAGCCGCGCGCCGCCGCCGGTGACGGTGCGGTCGATCGCTTTCAGCAATGAGCCGTTGCGGTCGCCCGACAGCGTGCGGGCCAGTTCCAGATTGGCGCGGGTGGCGGGATCGATGAACAGCGTTGACGCCGCACTTTCCCGCTCCGGCTTGCCGAGCGCCGGCCGCTCGGCGATCTGAGTCTTCTCGACATAGGCGACGGCGGCGGCAGCCGCCGCCAGCTCGGCGCGCGAGAAGGTGCCGAAGCCGTCGAGCGTCGCAACGCCGAAATACCGCGCGATCCGACCTTCGGCGCTGGCGCTGTCGAAGAGCACGGCAGGCTGCGGCACGGCGGTGCGACCGAGCACGTCGAACACCGGCTTGAGTTCCGGATCGTGGAAGATCGTCTCGGGCAGGATCAGTTCGCGCGGATCGATGCGCAGGATATCGGCAAGCAGTCGCGAGGCTTCGGTTTCGGCCAGCCGGAAGACGCCGGTGGAAATGTCGATCCAGGCAAGCGCCAGCAAAGGTTCGGCCCCGCCGCGAATGCGGGTCAGCGCCATCAGATAGTTGGATTCCGAGGGCGAAAGCAGCTTTTCTTCGGTGATCGTGCCCGGCGTGACCAGGCGGACGACATCGCGCTTGACGACGGATTTGCCGCCACGCTTTTTCGCTTCGGCCGGATCTTCGACCTGCTCGCAGACGGCGACGCGGAAACCGAGCGAGATCAGTTTCTGCAGGTAATCGTCGGCCGCATGCACCGGAACGCCGCACATCGGGATATCCTGGCCCATGTGCTGGCCACGCTTCGTCAGCGTGATGCCGAGCGCACGGGAGGCTTCCAGCGCATCCTCGAAGAACAGCTCGTAGAAGTCGCCCATGCGATAGAAGAGCAGCGAACCCGGATTGTTCGCCTTGATCTCTATATATTGCTCCATCATCGGCGTCGCCGAGGCACGACTTTCCGCCGTGGCAAGCTCGGCAGCCGAAAAGGCTTCATTCTCTGTATCTATTCGTGCGTTCACGGAGGTGCAGTTTTTCCCAAAAAAACAGGTGCCAACCCTATCCGCGCGCCGCTATAGATGACAACAGCATTTGAGGAAGAGCGAAGCGTCGCCCACAGGACGTTGGAGGATTTATGCCCGATATCGATAAGAAGGACCGGCCGGCGACATCAGTTACCGACCAGGAGGCGCTCGATTTTCACGCCACGGGCCGGCCCGGCAAACTGGAAGTCGTCCCGACCAAGCCGATGGCGACGCAGCGCGACCTGTCGCTCGCCTATTCGCCGGGTGTCGCCGTACCGGTGAAGGCGATCGCCGCCGATCCGCAGACGGCCTACGATTATACCGCCCGCGGCAACATGGTCGCCGTCATTTCCAACGGCACGGCCATTCTCGGTCTCGGCAATCTCGGCGCGCTGGCCTCCAAGCCCGTCATGGAAGGCAAGGCGGTGCTGTTCAAGCGCTTTGCCGACGTCGATTCCATTGACCTCGAGATCGATACGGAAAATGTCGACGAGTTCATCAACTGCGTGCGCTTCCTCGGTCCCTCCTTCGGCGGCATCAATCTCGAGGATATCAAGGCGCCGGATTGTTTCGTCATCGAAAGCCGGTTGCGCGAGCTGATGGATATTCCCGTCTTCCATGACGACCAGCATGGAACGGCGATCATCGCCGCCGCCGGCCTGATCAACGCGCTCGAACTGACCGGCCGCGACCTGAAGACGACCAAGCTCGTCTGCAACGGCGCCGGTGCTGCGGCGATCGCCTGCATCGAACTCATCAAGGCGATGGGCTTTGCGCCGGAGAACATCATTCTCTGCGACACCAAGGGCGTCATCTACCAGGGCCGCACCGAGGGCATGAACCAATGGAAATCGGCGCATGCGGCAAAGACCGATACACGCACGCTTGAGGAGGCGATGGACGGCGCTGATGTCGTTTTCGGCCTGTCGCAGAAGGGCGCCTTTTCGGCAGAGATGATCCGCTCGATGGCGGATCGGCCGATCATCTTCGCCATGGCCAATCCCGATCCCGAAATCACCCCGGAAGAGGTCGCTCGCATCCGCGACGACGCCATCATGGCGACCGGCCGCTCGGACTACCCGAACCAGGTCAACAACGTCCTCGGCTTTCCCTATATCTTCCGCGGCGCTCTCGACGTCCGCGCCTCCACAATCAACGACGCGATGAAGATCGCCGCCGTCAAGGCGCTGGCAAACCTTGCCCGCGAGGATGTGCCGGATGACGTGGTTGCCGCCTATCAAGGCAACCGGCCGCGCTTCGGCTCGCAATACATTATCCCGGTTCCTTTCGACCCGCGGCTGATCTCGGCGATCCCGGTCGCGGTGGCGGAAGCGGCGATCGAAACCGGCGTCGCCCGCAAGGTCATCACTGATATGGCCGGTTATGCCCGCGAGCTTTCGGCGCGCCGCGATCCGATCGCCTCGACGCTCGCCAGCCTCTATGAGCGGGTGCGCCGCCGCCCGAAGCGGATCGTCTTTGCCGAGGCCGAGGAAGAACAGGTCCTGCGCGCAGCACTCTCCTACGCCAACCAGCAGCTCGGCACCGCCATCCTGCTCGGCCGCGAGGACCTGATCCGGTCGACGGCCGAACGCGCCGGCATCGATCTCAACCGGCCGGGGCTTGAAATCGTCAATGCCCGTATTTCCACCCGGGTCGAAGCCTATATTGACTATCTCTATGCCAGGCTGCAGCGGCACGGTTATCTCCACCGCGACGTTCAGCGGCTAATCCATAACGACCGCAACCACTTCGCCGCCACGATGGTGGCGTTGGGCGACGCCGACGGCATGGTGACGGGTATCACCCGCAACTATTCCACCGCGCTGGACGATGTGCGCCGCTGCATCGATGAAAAGCCTGGCCACCGCGTCATCGGCGTGTCGCTGGCGCTCTGCCGCGGCCGCACGGTCTTCGTGGCCGATACCGCCGTCCACGACATGCCGACGGCCGAGCAGCTTGCCGATATTGCCGAAGAGGCCGCCGGTCTGGCGCGGCGCATGGGCTATCAGCCGCGCGTCGCCATGCTCGCCTATTCCACCTTCGGCCATCCCTCGGGCGAACGTTCAGAGCGGGTGCGCGAGGCGGTGAAGATCCTCGACAAGCGTCGCGTCGATTTCGAATATGACGGCGAGATGGCGGCCGATGTCGCATTGAACCGCAAGGTGATGGAGCAATATCCCTTCTGCCGCCTTTCCGGCCCCGCCAACGTGCTTGTCATGCCGGCCTTCCACTCGGCCTCGATCTCGACCAAGATGCTGCAGGAGCTTGGCGGCTCGACGGTAATCGGCCCGATCCTCGTCGGTCTCGACAAGCCGGTGCAGATCACCTCGATGGGCGCCAAGGACAGCGACATCGTCAACATGGCGGCGATCGCCGCCTATGGGGCGGGTTCGTAACCTGTCCTGCGTTTCTGAGACGCCTTTTGGCCCGGCCGACTGTGCGTCGGCCGGGCATTTACCCGGCTTTAGACTGGCGCCAAGGGGTGAAGCATCATGAGCGCCAAAGCCTGCCAGCCATTGCCGGCCGATCGTGCCTGGCCTCGAGCGCGCCTCCTGAAGATGAGATCAAGTTGAGAAACAAACTTGTCGTTTTAGCCATCGTGGTCGCCAGCTGTTTCGCTTATACGAAATTGATGGCCAGGGTCGGCTCAGGCTCGCCGCCTCCGGATGCGCCATTGGAACAACAGGCTGACCTCATTCGCGTTTATAAATCCGAACGCCGCATGGTCCTTTTGAGAGGCGATGCTCCCATCTCTACATACCGGATTTCTTTAGGCACGGCTGCCGATGCCGGGCCCAAGCAGCGAGAAGGTGACGAGAGAACACCTGAAGGACGTTATGAAATAGACTGGCGAAATCCAAAGTCCATGGCCTATCTGAGCCTGCACATTTCCTATCCAAATCCGGATGATCGGCGCAACGCTGAAGCAGGAGGTTTTCCTGCCGGGGGCGATATCATGATCCACGGGCTTCCCAATGGCTGGGGCCTCTTCGGAAACGTCCATCACCTGTGGGATTGGACGGATGGCTGTGTTGCAGTAACCAACTCGGAGATGCGCGATATCTGGGCTCGGGTCCCCAACCATACGCCGATAGAGATCATGCCCTGAAACATTGCCGGGGCCTGGCGACTAGGAAAGGCTCTAGCTCGCGAAGCGGCCCGCGTCGGCGCCGTAATAATTCAGGTAGCGGTCGGAAATGCTGGAGATCGGCAGCACGATCAGCACGTCGGTCGTGTTGAAGGCGTGGTCGACGACGGCGCTGGAGCCGACCATCGCGCCCAAGCGCATGTAACCCTTGATCAGCGGCGGCAGCGCCATCAGCGCGCGCTTCGGGTTGACGGCCTCGATCGGCATCAGATCCATGTTGCGGGCGAGATGCGGCAATGCGCTGACGGCCCATTCGTTCTTCGCCAGCACATTGTGGTAGAGGAAGGACAGCGCCAGCGCATGGCTTTCCAGATAGACGCCGGGGAAAGAGGCGCAGCCGAACATGGCGCTGACGCCGTGCTTCAGCGCATAGGCCCAGTTGCCCTGCCACAGAAGCTCGACGGTGCGTTTGGTGCGGTATTCCGGCAGTACGCAGGAGCGGCCGAGCTCCATGAAGCGCTTATCCGGATGTTTGGCGAGGAGGCCCTCGATCTCGAATTCGGAAGCCGAGTAAAAACCGCCATTGGCCATGGCGACATCCTGGCGCAGCAGGCGGTAGGTGCCGACGATCTGGTCTTCCGGGTCGCCCTCGATCGTGCGGTCGAGAACGAGAAGATGGTCGCAAAAGGCGTCATAGGCATCGACATCCCGCTGGCGGCGCATGGCGTCCAGCGGCAGTTGCGCCTTCATTTCGTCGACGAAAACGCGGTAACGCACGGCTTGGGCGGCATCGATCTCGCGCGCCGTGCGGGCAAGCCGGGTTTCCAGATTGCCGATGCGGCCGAGGATGTCGCCGTCCGTCTGGGCAGCCGCCGTCAAGGGCGGTGCAACCTCGGTGGTGTCACGATTCAGGATGTCGATGGCGGACATGGCGATTCTCCCGTTGCCGGCTTATCGACGCCATAAAACACTTCTCTGCGACAGGAAAGTGACATATTGAATTTGTGAACGCAAGAAGCATGCCGGCCCCGCGGCACGTTATCGCGCCTCTGCCCGGCGGGCGGAAAGTGCGGCGACCGCCTGCACTTCGGTCAGCAGCCGCACCGGGTCGACCGGCTTTACCATCACCCGGTTGGCGCCGTTCAGCAACACCTGGCGGCGCGATTCGTCGCTCTTGTCGGCGGTCAGCACAATCACCGGCACCGAGGCCAGATCGAGCCGTCTTTCGTGGCCGCGCAGGCGTCCGAGCATGTCGATGCCGTTGCCGCCGGGCATCGACAGGTCGCTGATGATGATATCGGGCCGGGCATTCGCCTCGCAAAGGGCGCAATCGAGCAGCGCCTCGAAATCCTCGACATGGCGCACCTTATGCCCGCCCTTCTCCAACACGACGCGCACCAGCATGGCGTTGATCGGATCGTCCTCGCCAAGCAGGATGTTGAGCCCGCTGGCGGCAACCATCGGCTCCGCCGCCGAAAGGCCAAAGCCCGGCTGGTTGTCGTTCAGCGCGTCGCGCTTCTCCATGCCGCGCATGCGCCCGCGCAGCACGTCGATCAGCGACTGTTCGCGCAGCGGCCGGATGAGCCAGGCATCGAAGAGGTCGAGCGGATGGGCGCTGCGCTCTTCCGGATTGACGAGCAGCACCTTGCGCAGGCCAAGGGCGGCGATTTCGGCGCGATCGGCAAGATGGGCGGCAAATTCCGCCGACATGCGATGGTCGATGATGATATCGGTCGGCCGCTTTCCGCTATTGGCCAAGCCGAGCAGCGTCGTCCGCGCGCTCTCGCCGTCGCTGACCAGATGGCAGAGGCCGCCGAGCGCGGTGATCGTCTCGGCGATGGCGGTGCGTGCAGCACCCGTCGGCGCCAGGAGCACGACGCTGTTGCCGGCAAGCAGCGTATTGCGCCGGTCAGGGCGCTCGCTGCCGATATCGACAGGGAAGCGGATGGTGAATTCGCTGCCTCTGCCCTTTTCGCTGGCAACCGTCAGCGTGCCGTTGAATTCGCGCATGATGCGGGCGGAGATGGCAAGGCCGAGCCCGGTGCCGCTGCTCCTGTCGGCAACGGTCCCGCCCTGTTCGAATTCGCCGAAGACTCGCGCCTGCTCCTCCGCCGTCATGCCGGGACCGCTATCCGTAACCGTGATCGACAGGTCGTCCGCATCGAGCGAGACGCGAATGAAGACGCCGCCGACCTGGGTGAACTTCACCGCATTGCCGATGACGTTGAACAGAACCTGGCGCAGCCGCGCCGGGTCGAAACTCATATTCTCCGGAACGTCTGATGACACCGTGGCGCCGATCTCGATGCCTTTTTCATGCGCCCGATGGGCGAGCATCTCGACGACGCTTTCCAGAAGCTTGCGCAGCGATTCCGAGCGCGGGTGCAGCGCGAAGCGGCCGACCTCGATGGTGGAGAAATCGAGCAGATCCTCGACGAGCTGCGTCAGCGCGTGGCCGGACTGGCGGATATTGGCGAGATAATCCTGCTGCTCCTGCGTCAGCCGCGTCTCGGCGAGGAGATGCGTCATGCCGAGCAGGCCGGAAAGCGGCGTGCGCACCTCGTGGCTGACGGTGGCAAGCAGCCTCGACTTGGCGGCGCTGTTATATTCGGCCTTCTGGCGGGCCTCCTCGCGGCCCTGCGCGATCAGCCGCTCGTCGGTCACATCGCGCGCCACGCTCTGCAGCAGCAGCCGGCCGTTTGCCGGGTCGCGGGTGACGACGTCGCGCCAGAGAAAGATGCGCTGGCCGTCCGGCGTCGAGATCTCGACATCGAAGCAGTGGGGTATCGGGCCGGGGCGAAAGGCAAGCCCGATCTCCTCGCAACTGTGCCCTTCGGGACGCAGGCGCCCGGTCAGCCGGCGAAACGTATCGTTGGCGGAAATGATGCGCCGGTCCATGCTGCGGCTGACGGTGATATCGCCGAGCACGTCGTGGACGTCTGCAAACAGCTTGGCGCCGTCGTTCCAATCCGGCAGCGATTTGCCGCCGCTGGGGGGCCTGCGCCGGCGAAACATCAAGACGGCATAGCTGGCGATGACGGCAAGGCCGAGGACCACAAGACCGCCCGAAAGCAGCAGAGGATCGCCGGCATGGGCAAGCAGAGTCAGGATCATCGCGGCAAGCAGGCCAGCGCCGCCAAGCCAGTAGACCAGCAGGCGCCGTGTCGCTGCAGGCCCCATCTTGCCGTCATCGGCCGCCTGAGGCGCCGATGTGCCGGGTCGCGAGAAGAACTCCGCCATCCGCTCTTCGCGCGGCTTGGCGGCGGGTCCGCCGAAGGCGGCGGACAATCTTTCCTGCAACTGTCCCAGATTCTGCATGCAATCTGGCTAACATGAGGCCTCTTCCGAATGCCTTCAGGAATTCGATAAGATTTTAGCGGCCGGCCTTTTTCGGCAGCAGCAGCTCGTCGAGAATGACGCAGCCAGCCCCGATGGTGATGAAACTGTCGGCGAGATTGAACACCGCGAAAGACCAGCTGTCGGTGTAAAACAAGATGTAATCGATCACGTGGCCATAGGCGAAGCGGTCGACGAGATTGCCGATCGCGCCGGCGATGATCAGCGCGTAACCGAGATGGGCAAGCCAGCGGTCCTTCGCCGTGCGGTACCACAGCCAGATGACGAAGGCGACGATGACGAGGCGCATGCCGACGATGAACCAGCCATCCATGCCCTCCAGCATCGAAAAGGCAACGCCGAGATTGTAGGTGCGGTAGAGCGCCAGCATCGGAATAACCGGCACGGCCTCCTGCAGCGGCAGGTAATGATCGACCGCGATCTTGACGATCTGGTCGAGGAAAACGGCGACGATGATGAAGAAGAGGATCGGCGCCGGGCGCGAAAACAGCGCGGGGCGGGCAGGCGTCTGTTCGGTCATTTGCCCTCGGCAAGTGAGAGGAGATGGCGGCGCGCCTCGAAAAGCATGACAGCGGTGGCGACGGCGAGATTCAGGGAATCGGCGCGGCCCTGCTGCGGAATGCGGGCAAGCGCGTCGGCTTGCCCGGCCAGTTGGTCCGGCAGGCCGGATTGCTCGTTGCCCATCAGCAGCACGACGGGCTTTTTCCGGTAGTCGATGGTGCGGTAGTCGACCGCGCCGGCAAGATGCGTCGCAACCACGGAAACGCCGGCCGATTTCCGCCAGGCGATGAACTCTTCCGGTGTTGCCCGCGCCACCGGAACGGCAAAGACCGAGCCCATGGTGGCCCGCACCGTTTCGAGCGAAAAGGGATCGGTCGTCTCTCCGATCAGAATGATGCCAGAAGCGCCGGCCGCATCGGCTGTGCGGATAATGGTGCCGAGATTGCCGGGGTCGCGCACCCGGTCGAGCGCCACCCAGGTCTCGCCATCCCTCGGCCGAATGCCCCGAAGCGGCATCCAGCGCTGCTCGAAGATGCCGACGACCATCTGCGGATTGTCGCGCCGGGTGATCGAGGCGATCACCTTTTCGCTGACTTCGAGCACCAGCCCACCCGAGGCGACGGTCTTTGCCGCCATCTGCTCGACCAGCGGCTTGCCCTTGGCGGCCTTGGCATAGACCAGCGTCCGGATTGTCCAGCCGAGTTCGATCGCATCGATGACGAGCTTCAGTCCTTCGGCCAGGAAAGTCCCGCTTTCCTCCCGCGACTTCTTGTTCGTCAGCGCCTTGATGTCCTTGATGATCGGATTGGCAAGCGAGGTGACTTCCTTCACCTGTCCGACCCTGCGCGGTCCCTGATCGTGGAAGTCCTTGCTCATTTCGGCACCCAGCGGGAAAAGAGGGAGGTGGAAAGCGCGCGGCCCGGCGTCTTGCCGTCGAGGCCGGCTTCGCGGATGACCAACTCGCCGGATTCGACCACGCCGCCGGCGCCCCGCATCGTCTCGCGCATCAGCCCGTGGATCGAATAGAAGCTAGCGCGGATCGAATAGGCGGTCAGCACCAGGCCGACGGCCTTCGGCGACAGGATCTCGCGGCAGACATCGAGCATCAACGGCAGATGCGCGAAAAGATGCCAGACTTCGCCGTTCGGGCCGCGGCCGAATTTCGGCGGATCGGTGAGGATGATGTCGTACTGGCTGCCGCGGCGTTCCTCGCGCAGGATGAATTTCATCGCGTCTTCGCAGATCCAGCGGATCGGCAGCTTCTCCATGCGCCCGAGCGCCTGGTTTTCCCGCGCCCAGCCGATCGCCTTCTTCGAGGCGTCGACATGGGTGACTTCGGCGCCGGCTGCGGCGGCAACCAGCGAGGCGACGCCGGTATAGCCGAAAAGGTTCAGCACCTTCAGCGGCCGGCCGGCCTTTTCGACCTGCTCCTTCATCCAGCTCCAGTGCACGATCTGCTCGGGGAAGACGCCGACATGACGGAAAGAGGTGAAACGGCCGAGGAAATCGACGCCGAGCAGGTTGAGCGGCCAGGTCTCTCCCAGCGCCTCCTTCGGGAAGCGCCAGCGGCCGCTGCCTTCCTCGTCGGTATCGCCGGTGAAGACGGCATTGACCTTTTCCCAGACATGCGAGGGCAGCGACGGCCGCCACAGCGCTTGCGCCTCGGGACGGATGATACGATAGGGGCCGTATTGCTCAAGCTTTTCGCCGTTGCCGCTGTCGATCAGGTGGAAGTCGCCGGCCCCGAGCGATTCGAGGATCACGGGCACGCGCTCAGCCGGGCGCTCGCCGCTGCGCGTCATCAGCGGCCGTTCGGGGGCGGCAGGCACGGCAGCCTCGCGCACCGTCTCGAGGGCAGCCGCAGGCCGCGCGACCGGCTTCGGCGGCCGGCCGACCCGGTCGTCCCTGCGGCTTTCCCCGGAAGGACCTGATGTCTTCTTCTGGCCCGGCCGGCGTTCTCTTTGTTTCAACGTGCTCTTCCGCGTGTCTGTCGGGATATGGTGAGAACGTCTGCATCTTCTGCAGCGCCCTTTGAATTATGCAGTAGCCCAGAAAAGCGTGCCGGATCAACTGCGCGCCGGCGCGGCATTTATTTCAAGCCTCCGATGACCGCCGGCGAAGCCAGCTTTCCGCCGCATAAAGGGCTGCGACATGCATCGACTGCATGATGACCGCGCCGGACTGCAGGTCGCCGAGGAGGGCGGCAAGATCCTCAAACAACAGCTCGACCTTCTCGCCCGGGTCGAAACGCGGTTCACCGGCTCGGCTGAGGTCGAGTGCCAGCCAGCTCGTCACCGCGTTGCTGTGGCTTGCTGCATTCGGGTAGGAGGTGAGCAGCTTGACGAAGGTGGAGGCTTCATAGCCGGTCTCCTCCCGGAGTTCGCGCCGGGCTGCCGCCATCGCCGCATCGCCGGTCTCGCTGTCGCCGTGCTCGACACCGCCGGCGACGAGCCCGTGGATGATCTCGCCGCGTCCATGCCGGTATTCCCGAGTCAGCAGCACGCGGCCGTCGGGCATGACAGGCACGACGTTGATCCAGTCGGGATAGTCGAGCACATGGAAGGGCGCGACGACGGTCCCATCGGCGGTGACGCAGTCGTCGCTTCGCAGCCGGATCCAGCGATCCTCATAGGTGATGCGGCTTGCCGCCACGCTCCACGGCCTCAATTCGTCACTCATCGCCAATTCCTTGCCCCGGAACGAGCGGGATAACATTCCTCTCCGCCTGGCAAAAGCCTTTCCCGCTGGGATAAAGTGAGCGAATCGGAGATGGGGTTATCGAATGGATTTCACCGGCGAAGAACGCATCGCCGCGCCGCGGGATGTCGTCTGGGCAGCGCTCAACGATCCCGAGATCATGCGCGGCTGCATTCCAGGCTGCCAGGCCATCGAGCGGCTGTCGCCGGATACCTTTGAGGCGACGATCAAGGTCAAGTTCAGCCTGCTGTCGGCTACCTTTCATGGGCTGCTGACACTGTCCAATGTCGATGCGCCGAACAGCTACACGCTGTCGGCCGAAGGCAAGGGTGGTCTTGCCGGCTTTGCCAAAGGAGCCGCCGATATCGTGCTCGAAGAAAGCGGTGCCGAGACCATCCTGCATTTTCGGGCAAAAGCCGAGCTCGGCGGCAGGCTTGCCCAGTTCGGCGCACGTCTGCTCGATGCGACCTCACAGAGGCTCGCCGAAGGGTTCTTTTCGGATTTCAATGCCGCCGTCGTCGCGAAGATGGCGGCTGGCTGATCCGGGCCCGACGCCACGCGCTTTGGGCTTGGCGTGGGTTGGGCCATGGGCTACATCCACGTCATGACGTGGACAATCAGGCCGCCGCGGGCGGAAGACCAGGAAATGCTCGCGGAGATTTATCTTTCCGTGCGCCGCGAAACATTCGTCTGGGTCGATCCCGGCAAATTCCACCGCGAAGACTTCGCCGCCCATACGAATGGCGAGACGGTCTTCGTCTGTGAGCATGAAAACGGCGGAGTAGCCGGCTTCCTGTCGCTCTGGCCGGCCGATGATTTCATCCACATGCTCTATATCAGCCCGGACTTCCAGGGCTTTGGCGCCGGTACGGCGCTGCTGCAGGCGCTGCCGGAATGGCCAGGCCACCGCTACCGGCTGAAGTGCCTGGTGAAGAACCGGCGGGCGAAGGCTTTCTACCTCGCCCACGGTTTCCGTGTGACCGGCAACGGCACGTCGCCGGAGGGCGACTATGAGGAACTGAGCTTTTTTCCGGTTTGACCGCTGCCGAAGCATCGCCGAAACCGAGCCGGTTTATCGTGCCGGAAGCTGCCCGGCGATTTCCTCGGCGCGGCTCTTGTGGCGGTCGGCCTCGCCCTGCCAGCGGATGGCTTCCTTGGCCTCGATGCGGGCGCGCTTGCGGTGTTTACCCTGGCTGAACCAGGTGGCGGCCGAGCCGATCAGCATGCCTGCGATCAAGGCAACGACCAGGAAGACGAAGAAGGGCGCAGAAACCGCAAGCACCTGATCTTCCGGCCGGAACGGATTGAAGGCGAGCGTGACGCTTTGCCGGTTGGCGACGCAGAAGACGATGAGGATGACGCCGAGCGGCAGCAGAATCAACAGGTTGACGATCTTCTTGGCCATTGGAGTTCTCCATGCGTCGGATGGCGCCGCCCTTTCTGAGCGGCGCGTTATAACTACGCATCGGCCCCGAAAATCGATTCCGATTTTCGGGGCCGATGCGTTAGCAGAATAGGAAAACGGTCTTCGAGATCAAGTGCGGATTCGCCGCAGGCGGCGTGCGGCGCTCAATCCTCTTCGTCGGCCTGGCCGGGATTGAGCCGCTCGCGCAGCTCCTTGCCGGTCTTGAAGAAGGGAACCCACTTCTCCTCGACGAAGACGGTATCGCCGGTGCGCGGGTTGCGGCCGGAGCGGGACGGGCGGTTCTTGACCGAAAACGCGCCAAAGCCGCGCAATTCGACTCGGTTGCCCGCAGCCAGTGCATCCGTGATCTCGTCGAGAACCGCGTTGACGATATTCTCGACGTCGCGATGATAGAGATGCGGGTTGCGTGCTGCAACAATCTGCACCAATTCGGACTTGATCACGTTCGCCCCCTTAAATTATTGATTTCTTATCAATCGCGGCCAACCTGCCAAACTGAAAGCAGCCCGTCAAGAAGCAACTTTGGGGGCAGGATTCCATTGATATCCTGGCCTTTCAAGAGATCATCATAACCGAAGATCGTAATCAACCGCGAAACAGCCCCAGCGAGCAGAAAGGGCGTGTTGCTCTTCTTGTCCCAGTCGACCATCGGCAGGTCGGCGTCGACGCCGCGCGATTTGAGATAGGCCCGGATTTCCGGCTCGCCGCCGATCGTATCGACGAGTTTCACCTTGAGCGCCTGGCGGCCGGTATAGATCGTGCCGTCGGCGAGCTTCAGCACCTCGTCGCGCGGCAGCTTGCGCCGGTCGGCGACCAGATCGACGAACCAGTTATAGCTGTCGACCACCATGTTGCGGATCATTGCCTTGGCCTCCTCGCTCGCTTCGTGGAACGGCGAGGGTTCGGCCTTCAGCGGCGAAGATTTGATCTCCTGCAGCGAGACGCCGATCTTATCGAGCAGCGGCTGGATCTGCGGATACTGGAAGATGACGCCGATCGAGCCGGTGATCGAGCTGTCGCCGGCAATGATCGTGTCGCCGGCGGTGGCGATCATATAGCCGGCGGAGGCGGCAAGCGTGCGCACATCGGAGACGACGGGTTTCTTGGCTGCGATCGCACGGATCGCCTTGAAGATCTTTTCGCCGCCATAGGTCGTGCCGCCGGGCGAGGAGATCGAAATCACTGCGGCCTTCACCTGATCGCTGGTCTCGACTTTCTTCAGCCGCTCCAGAAGCTCGTCGTCGTCGACGATCAGTCCCGAGATCGTCACGTGGGCGATATGCGGGCGCTCCGTCCCGCCATTGCCGAAGGCGAAGCTGTAGAAGGCCAGACCAAGTGCCACGATGAGGGCGACCGCGACGATACGCCAGAAGCCGAGCTTGCGGCGCAGCCGCCGGCGATCGGCGATGATCGAACTGTCCATGAGAAACCTCCAGCGCTGGCCCGGCTTCGGCATGCCGCCGATCGATCCGGTGAAATAGGTGGCAGCGGCGCGTACGAATGCCACTTTTTGATGTTTTTCCGTTTTGTTGCTTGTTGCAGAAAAAATTCCATATTGGCAAGCCAATGTAATAATGCGAAACGAACTGTGATTGGCGGCCGGCTTTGTTACGAGGCGCGGCAATCACCGCACATGGAACGAGACCTATGCTCGATACCCTGAAGAACAACGGAAATGCCGCCTATGCGGGCTCCGGCCGTAGCGCCTATGGCGATGCGTTGTTCCATTCCGCCCGCGTGCGGCGGCTGAAGATTTTGCTGCCGGTGGCAGCCCTCATCGTCGCGGCTGCCCTCCTGGCGGTGGCGTTGGTCAGCATCTATCTGCCTGAGAACGTCAAGTTCGAAGGCGCCAAGATCGAAAACGGCAAGGTCGTGATGGAAAAGCCGGCGATCGCGGGCCGCAATTCCGACGGCATCAATTATTCGATGCTCGCCGAACGGGCGTTGCAGGATATCCGCAATCCCGATCTCATCACGCTGGAGACCATCAAGGCCGCCGTGCCGATGAATGACGGCCTGATCGCCCGCGTCGTCGCCTCGACCGCCGACTACAACCGCGCCACCGACAACCTGCATATGACCGCTCCGTTCACCCTGGTGCTGAGCAGCGGCCTCAACGCGAATTTCCAGTCCGCCCGCCTCGATATCAAGGGCGGGAACATGCGCAGCGACGACCCCGTCACCATCACCAAGGACAATGCCTCCATTGTTGCGAAGACGCTCCAGATAACCGATAAGGGGCGGGTGATCACATTCGAGGGGAATGTTCGCATGAATGTCGATCCATCCACCATCCATAAACAGGGCACTTAACCAGCCGGGTCATCCATGACAAAAGATTGTCGCATTTCCACTTGCAAGACTGGCTTGGCGTTCATTGCCGGCGCATTTGCCCTTGTTCTGACGGCCGCGGGCGCGGGAGCGCAGCAGGCGGCCACGATGTCGGGCATGAAGCTTTCCAACGACCAGCCGATCCAGATCGAAAGCGACAAGCTGGAAATCCACGATCAGGAACACACGGCTTTGTTCACCGGCAAGGTCAAGGTCGTCCAGGGGACGACGACGATGCAGTCCGGCAAGATGACCGTCTATTACAAGGACAAGGCGGCAAAGCCGGCCGCCGACGGGACGCAACCCGCCGCCCAGCCGCAGCAGTCGGCCTCGCTGGCATCGGGCAGTGCCGATATCGACAAGATCCTGGTGACCGACAAGGTCCTGCTGACATCGGGCACGCAGACGGCGACCGCCGATGACGGCAAGTTCGATATGGCCTCGCAGACATTCATCCTCACGGCGGATCAGGGCAACAAGGTTATTCTGTCGGATGGACCGAACGTCTTCACCGGCTGCAAACTGACCGTTCACATGCAAACCGGTCAGGCGGAGCTTGAAAGCTGCGGCGGGCGTGTCCAAATTCAGCTCGATCCAAAATCGCAGCCGAATGCGCAGCAGAAGCAGAACTGAGAAGCCGGCCTCCCACGTGAAATTATCATCGCTATCCACCATGTTCGGCCAGCCCGGGCCACAAGCTGCGGGCGCCGCCGACAAAAGCCGTTATCAGGGAACGCTGATCGCACGCGGTCTGACGAAGACCTATGCGACGCGGCGCGTCGTCAATGGCGTCTCGCTGGTGGTGCGCCGTGGCGAGGCCGTCGGCCTGCTCGGCCCGAACGGCGCCGGCAAGACCACCTGTTTTTACATGATCACCGGCCTCGTGCCGGTGGATGAAGGCACGATCGAGATCGACGGCAACGACGTCACGACCATGCCGATGTACCGCCGCTCCCGTCTCGGCGTCGGTTACCTGCCGCAGGAAGCCTCGATCTTTCGCGGCCTGACGGTGGAAGAAAATATCCGCGCCGTGCTTGAAGTGCACGTCAAGGACAAGGCCGAGCGCGAGCAGAAGCTGAACGAGTTGCTGGAAGAATTCCATATCCAGAAGCTGCGCAAGAGTGCTGCAGTTGCCCTCTCGGGCGGTGAGCGCCGCCGTCTCGAAATCGCCCGTGCGCTGGCGACCGACCCGACCTTCATGCTGCTCGACGAACCCTTCGCCGGCGTTGACCCGATCTCGGTCGCCGACATCCAGAATCTCGTCCACCACCTGACGGCGCGCGGCATCGGCGTTCTCATCACCGACCACAATGTGCGCGAGACGCTGGGTCTGATCGACCGGGCCTACATCATCCATGCCGGCGAAGTGCTGACCCATGGCCGGGCGAACGACATCGTCAACAATCCGGAAGTGCGCCGGCTTTATCTCGGCGACAATTTCAGCCTCTGAACGGTCGATGATGCTAAAGACGGGGACGCTGCCTCAGTCATCCTGAAACGGCGCAAACCTTTCGCCGGCACCTGTCCCACCGCAGAAATTAACCGCGCCGACATAGTTCCGCTTGACCAAATGAGATAAAAAAGCAATTTTTGGGCCAGTTGGATTTCCGTCGCCTGAAGTGTGATCGGACGCGGTTTCCCGGAGGAATCGAGGGAGTTTCGCGTCCGTCATGGCACTGTCCGCCAGTCTTTTCCTGCGCCAGAACCAATCGCTGGTGATGACACCGCAGCTGATGCAATCCATCCAGCTGCTGCAGATGACGCATGTCGAGCTCACCCAGTTCATCGCCCAGGAAGTGGAGAAGAACCCGCTGCTCGAATTTCCGTCGAATGACGGCGAGGCGGGCGCAGAACGCGGCGAATCCGAGGACGAGCCTTATGGTCATTCGCCGGAGGATGCGGGCTCGGACGATGGTTACGACAACCGCACCGACGCGCTTTCCAGCGACTGGTACGACAATGGCGGCAGCGCCAGCACCAGCCGGCTGAACGACGAGCTCGACGCCAACTACACCAATGTCTATCCCGATGACAGCGCGCCGCAGCGCCTCGATGCGCCGGAACTCGTCGGCCAGTGGAAATCGATGCCGGGCAGCGGCGGCGAGGGCACCGATTACGATCTCGACGATTTCGTCGCCGGCCAGGTGTCGCTGCGTGATCATCTCGCCCAGCAGATCCCCTTCGTCCTGCCCGACATGGCCGATCGGCTGATCGCGCAGAACTTCGTCGATCAGCTCGACGATGCCGGTTATCTGCAAGTCGATCTCGTCGAGACCGGCGAGCGGCTGGGCACGAGCCTGACTGCGGCCGAGCGTGTGCTTGCCGCACTTCAGACGCTCGATCCGCCGGGGGTTTTCGCCCGCAGCCTCTCCGAATGCCTGGCGATCCAGCTCAGGCAGAAGGACCGGTATGACCCCGCCATGCAGGCGCTTGTCGAAAACCTCGAACTGCTGGCACGGCGCGATTTTGCCACGCTGAAGCGGCTCTGCGGCGTCGACGAGGAAGACCTTCTCGATATGCTCGGCGAAATCCGGCAGCTTAATCCCAAGCCTGGCAGCGGTTTCGAGACCGGCGTTTCCGAAGCGATCATGCCCGATGTGGTCGTCAGGCCCTCCCTGGAGGGCGGTTGGCTGGTCGAGCTCAATCCGGATACGCTGCCGCGCGTGCTCGTCAACCAGTCCTATTTTTCCCGTGTGACCAGGAATGGCGATGATCACGCCTTCCTGTCCGAATGCCTGCAAAGCGCCAACTGGCTGACGCGCAGCCTTGACCAGCGGGCAAAAACCATCATGAAAGTGGCAAGCGAGATCGTCCGCCAGCAGGATGCCTTCCTGCTGAACGGTGTCGACCACCTGCGCCCGCTGAACCTGAAGACGGTCGCCGAGGCGATCAAGATGCACGAATCCACCGTCAGCCGCGTCACCTCGAACAAATACATGCTGACGCCGCGCGGCCTCTTCGAGCTCAAATATTTCTTCACCGTCTCGATCAGCGCCGTTGCCGGCGGCGACAGCCATTCGGCCGAGGCGGTGCGTCACAAGATCCGCGCGCTGATCATGCAGGAGAGCCCCGACGCGGTGCTCTCCGACGACGATATCGTCGACATGCTGAAGAAAGGCGGTGTCGATCTCGCCCGCCGCACGGTTGCCAAGTACCGCGAGGCTATGAACATTGCCTCCTCGGTCCAGCGCCGGCGCGAAAAACGGGCGCTCGCCAAGGTCGCCGGCTTCTGACGCCGCAATGCTTCGGTCTTGATCGAAGCATCCAGCTCCAAATCCCCGTTATTTCTCTGACGTCTTGAACGAATTGGGAAAGCCGACCATGACGCCGCAAAATCCGAAGCTTGCCAGGGAGCTTCTCCTGCTGCTGGCGCTGGCAGCCCTCTGGGGGTCGTCCTACACTTTCATCAAGATCGGCGTCGAGACGATCCCCCCGGTGACTTTGATCGCCGTCCGCACGCTGATTGCCGGCGGCATTCTGCTCGCCGTCCTCCGCTACCGGCGAATCCGTCTGCCCACTGACGGTGGGACGTGGCGGCGGTTTTTTGTCCAGGCCTGTCTGAACAGCGTCATTCCCTTCACGCTGATTGCCTGGGCGGAACAATCCGTCGATGCCGGGCTGGCGGTGATCCTCAATTCGGCAACGCCGATCTTCACCTTCCTGCTGACCGTGCTGATAGTCCGCCACGAGCAGGTGACGGCGCGAAAGCTTTTCGGCGTCATATCAGGAGTTGCCGGCATCTGCCTGGTCATCGGCGTAGAGGTGCTCGGCGGTCTCGGCGAAAGCCTGATGGCGCAGCTCGCCATCATCCTGGCGACAGCCTGCTATGCCGGTGCGGCGATTTTCAGCAAGAACTTCAAGGGGCTCGATCCCGCCGTGCCGGCGGCCGGCTCGTTGATCTCGGGCGCGGTCATTCTCCTGCCGGTCAGCCTCGTCGTCGACCGGCCGTGGACGCTCGATCCCTCGGCCGCATCGATTCTGGCGCTGCTGGCTCTGTCCGCCTTTTCGACGGCGCTTGCCTTTGCGATCTATTTCCGTCTCGTCCAAACGTTGGGCTCGGTCGGCACGACGTCGCAAGCCTATCTCAGAGTGCCGATCGGTGTTGCGATCGGCATCCTTTTCCTCGGTGAAAGGCTGAGTCCGACGGCCTGGATTGGACTCGTTTGCGTCATCTTCGGTGTCGCAGCCATGACGATCCCGGCGCGGGTTATGGCAACCACAGCGAGAATCCACTAAAGGTCATTGGTAAGTGGCCGGTGAAATATGCTGTAATTACCGTGTTTTCGATGCGTGCGTCGCGTGTATTAGTGATGCCGATTTTTCGCCCTATTGACTTTTCAACAGCGGCTGGCTAGAAGCCCGCCGCAATCGATGCCGCAAACGGCGTCTGGAGTTATCCCCAGCATCAGAAGGGCACCAAGGACCAGCAGGCTGACGCCGATCTTGCTTGAGATTGCGCGAAGTGCTTGGATGAACCTGAGGCTTGGCGTAAACTGATACCCGCAAACGACGATAAGAAGGGAAACTCCATGAGTGTGCGTGTGTCCGGTAAACATATGGAAATTGGTGACTCGTTCCGTCAAAAGATCGAGGACCAAATTGGTATGGCCATCACGAAATACTTCGACGGGGGATATTCGGGTCAGGTGACCGTGGAAAAGGCGAGTTCTCGTTACTCGGCAGACTGCAAGCTTCATCTCGACAGTGGGGTGGTGCTGCATGCGGCCGGCGAGGCGACGGACCCGCTGCTGGCTTTCGACGCCGCTTCGGAGCGCATCGAAAAGCGCCTGCGCCGCTACAAGCGCAAGCTGAAGGACCATCATGCCGGAAACCATCTGAACGGTTTTGCAGAAGTCTCCTACACGGTCATGGATTCCGTTCCTGACCACGAAGATGAGATCCCCGACGATTTCGCGCCGGCCATCGTCGCCGAAAGCACGAAGCAGCTGAAGACCATGTCGGTCGCCACCGCCGTGATGGCGCTCGACATGACCGACGAGCCGCTTCTCCTGTTCCGCAGCCCCGGCAAGGAACACTTGAACATCGTTTACCGTCGGCACGACGGAAATATTGGCTGGATCGATTCCGCCAATATCAAAGGCTGAGATCAGGCGGTGAGCGGCGGTATCGCCGCCGCTCGTTGCATTTGATCCCGGCGACAGAAGGAAAAAGAAATGGCATTGGCAGATTTGCTCCATCAGGATGCGATCATTCCCGCCCTCAGAGTAAATTCCAAGAAACAGTTGCTTCAGGAATTGGCCGCAAGAGCCGCCAGGATCACCGGGCTCTCCGAACGGGAGATCTTCGACGTCATCCTGCAGCGCGAACGCCTTGGCTCGACCGGCGTCGGCAACGGCATCGCCATTCCCCACGGCAAGCTGGTCAACATCCATTCGATCGTCGGCATCTTCGCCCGGCTGGAGCAGCCGGTCGATTTCGAAGCCCTGGACGACCAGCCTGTCGACCTCGTCTTCCTGCTGCTGGCGCCGGAAGGTGCCGGTGCCGATCATCTGAAGGCCCTGTCGCGGATCGCCCGCGTGCTGCGCGATCACGATCTGGTCGCCAAGCTGCGCGCCACGGATTCCGCTTCGGCAATCTACGCTTTCCTCAATGAGGAACAGACGTCGAACGCTGCCTGAGCGTCATTTATGTCTGAAATGCGAAAGGCGCCGGCTCATCCCGGCGCCTTTTGCATGATAATGCATGGCGCCGGGAAGTGTGCAGCGGTTCCCGGATAACGACATGCATAAAAACAAAGAGCCAAAGCGCGTCGCATGAATCAAGTTAGCCGTGACGCGCTTTAGGGAACTGATGCTCAGAACTCTTCCCAGCTATCCTGCGCCACGGCAGCCGAGCCTCGCGATGGAGCTGCCACGCGGCGGACCGCGGGGGTGGCACGAGGCGAAGCGGCCGGGGCAGCCGGCGCCCGCATCTGCTGGGCAACCGAGGTCAGTGCTGCGGCATTGCCTGAGCCTGCGACGCTGAAACGGGTAGCAAGCGCCTTCAGCGTCTGTGCCTCGTCGTTGAGGGCGACGCTGGCGGCGGTGGCTTCCTCCACCATCGCCGCGTTCTGCTGCGTCACCTGGTCCATCTGGTTCATGGCCTGGTTGATTTCCTTCAGGCCGACGGCCTGTTCGCTGGCCGATGCCGAGATCTGGCGGATGAGATCATTGATGCTCATCACCTGTTCGGCGATCTTGTGCAGCGTGCCGCCGGCCCGCCCGACCAGATCGACACCTTCCTTGACCTGGACGGCCGAGGTGTTGATCAGCGTCTTGATTTCCTTGGCGGCATTGGCCGAACGCTGCGCAAGTTCGCGCACCTCCTGGGCGACGACGGCAAAGCCCTTGCCGGCTTCCCCGGCACGCGCCGCCTCGACACCGGCGTTCAGCGCCAGCAGGTTGGTCTGGAAGGCGATCTCGTCGATGACGCCGATGATCCTCGAAACTTCCGTCGATGACTGCTCGATCCCTTGCATCGAGGCGATCGCCTTCTGCACCACTTCGCCGGACTTTTCGGCGTCCTGGCAGGCGAGGTTGACGTTGTCTGCGGCCGTGCGGGCGTTGTCGGCGCTGGAATCGACCTGTGCGGTGAGTTCGTTGAGTGCGGCCGCCGTCTCCTCAAGGCTTGCCGCCTGCTGTTCGGTGCGCTTGGCGAGGTCGGAAGCGCTGTTGCTGATTTCGCCGGTGCCCAAGCCGATATTGGCGACGCTGAGGTTCATCGTGTTGATGGTCTCTTCGAGGCTCGCAAGGGCGGCGTTGAAGTCCTGTTTCAGCTTGCCATATTCGCCGGGGAAATCGTCGATAATGCGGTGACTGAGATTGCCCTGCGACAGCGCCGAAAGGCCATCGCCGACGATCGAGACGATATGGCGCTGAAGCGATACCGATTGCTGGCGTTCCGATTCCGAACGGCCGCGCTCGGTCTCCGCCGCCTGCCGCTCTCTGGCGGCCTCGTCTTCGAGGCGACGGCTGTCGGCGAGCGTGAAGCGGAAGCCTTCGAGCGCCTTGGCGACCGAACCGATTTCGTCGGTACGGTCCTGGGCGGCGACCGGTTCGTCATACTTGCCGTCGCCCAGCGCTTCGACGCTGGCAACCAGCCCGCCGAGCGGTCGCTGCACCAGCGAGCGAACGGCGAAATAGAGCGCCAGCATCACTGCGCCGAGCACGATCAGGCCGTTCACGATCATCATGGTGGTCTGATCCTGCACCGGTGCGTTGATCGCCGTATGCGGGACATCGACGAGCACGACCCAGGTGGCGTTGACGCCGGGAACCGCGAACGGATAGACGACGCGGTCGAAAGGATCGAGGCCGTCATAGGCGAGGTTTCTGACGAGGCCCGGCTGTTTGCTTGACAGCGCCGATTTGACGGTGTCGGCGCCTTCGCCGTCATACTGCTTGGTCATCAGGTCGGGGATCGGCGCGACGATCCAGTTGCCGGTCTGCGACAGCAGCGTGACGCGGCCGGAGCCGAACGGATGCAGCGCCTGCAGCTTATCGGTCAGCGATTTCAGCGAGATGTCGACGCCGCCGACGCCGATCATCTTGCCACCCGACATCACGGGATAGGCGATCGAGGTCAACAGCGTCGGAACGTCGGTACCTTCGGCCATATAGGGCGTGGTGATCGCGCCCTTGCCGCTGTCGGCGGCGAGCTTCCACCATTCGGCGGTATAATCATTATCGAAAGTCGAATATTGGATGCCGCCATCCTTGGTTTTCGACCAGTAAGGCGTGAAGGCGCCGTTCTTGTTCGTGCCTTCGTCTTTGTCGTTGGCGATCTCGGTGGTCTTGCCGTCGAGCGCGCCGAGCTGCTCGCAAAACCAGCTGCCGAAGGCGAAGGCGTTCTGCTCGAGATTGGCCTTCAGCACGTTGATCATGCCCTTGCGATCGAGCGCCTTGCCTTCATGGCCGCGGCCGATGACGCCGGACATGGTGCGCGCGGCGCTGGCGAGTTCGCCGACATTGGCGGCGATTTCATTTGCGATCGATTTCGCCTCGAGGTTCGCCTGATCCATCGTCAGCGTCTGGACGCGGTCCCGGGTCTGGCCGATGAGGAAAAAGTTCGAAACGACAAGGACAAGCGCGATGGCGATGCCGGTGATGACGATGAGCTTCGCGGCAAGCGATTTCATGCGGAATATGGACATGGGAATCCTCGGGCAAGGATGCGCCGAACGGGCATTTTCCGGCGCAGGAGCAAAGGCATCGCCCCGTCATGGAGCCGCCGCCTGCAGCGCCGTGCATCTGTTAAAGACGCGCAAAGGACGCCGCAGCATTTTGAATTATGCAATGGACGGCCGGATCAAAGGCATGCGTCACCGGCGACCAGGAGCAACATCGCTGGGGATCTGTTAAATTTGAATGAAATTTGGGCCGTGCGCCGCGGTAAAAAGGCAGGAATTCCCCTTAAAATTAAGGGCCCTGCCGGCGGCTTCGCAAAGAGACGCAGCTTATATCCTGGCTGCGACGTCCTCACCCCAAGGGATCGAAGGCTGCGCCCCGGATTTGAGGCAGGCGAGTGAACCGGCAACGGCCGCACGGCGCAGCGCCGAGGCAAAATCCAGGCCCTCGTCGAGGCTCGCCGCGAAATAACCGCAGAAAGTGTCGCCGGCGCCGACCGTATCGACGGGTTCGATCTTCAGACCCTGCGCCCTTAAGATCGCTCCGTCGCGAATGGCGATGACACCGTCGCCGCCAAGCGTCACGATCAGCGTCTGGCCGGTTTCGGCGTGCAGGCGCATCAGGGCTGCCTCGCGCGCCGGTGCGTCCATGCCGTCCTGTCCGGCTAGCCGCTCGAACTCGGTCTCATTGGCAATGACGATATCGGCAAGCCGGCCGAGGCGCGGCGCATCGGGAATCAAGGGCGCAAGGTTGAGGATACTGGTGACGCCCTTGGCGCGGGCGGCCGACAGGGCGCGTTCGACGGCATCAGCCGGCACTTCGAACTGCAGCATCAAGATATCGCCTTCCTTCATGCCGCCGATCGCCGTCTCGGCATCGTCAGCGGTGACCACGCCGTTGGCACCGGGAACGACGGCAATCATGTTTTCACCGTCGCCGCCGACAAGGATCAGCGCCGTGCCGGTGGGACCGTCGACATGCTTGACCAGAGAAAGATCGGTTCCCGCATCATCGAGCAGGGCAAGGGCATCGGCGGCGAAGCTATCCTTGCCGACAGCGCCTGCCATATGCACGTAGCGGCCGGAGCGCCGCGCAGCCAGTGCCTGGTTGGCGCCCTTGCCGCCGGCGGCGGTGGCAAAACCGTTGCCGGCCACCGTCTCGCCGGGCTTCGGCAGACGCTCGGTGGTGGCGATGAGATCCATGTTGATGGACCCGAAAACTGTAATCATCAGGGGTGTCCCGTCCTTTGGCGCATGCGGGCGAGACACTGCCCGAAGCGGTCACTCCTCGTCAACCACCCTGAGCTTGAGAAGCCCGGTGCGGCTTTCCACCGATTTGGCTGCGGGTTCGGTGTCGCGGCCCGGTTTGCTGTCGCCGCCGGCCTCGAATTCCAGCGCTTCGATCTTGGCGCCTCGCTTGGTCAGTTTGTCGGCCGAGGTGACGACCATGTCGATATCCTTCTGCGCCATGGCGAAATGGCCCTGCAGCTTGCGCACCCGCTCGTCGAGGCGGCCGAGGTCGTCCATTAGGATCGCCACTTCGCCTTGGATCAGATGTGCCTGCGCCCGCATGCGCTGATCCTTGAGCACGGCCTGGATGACCTGGATCGACAGCATCAGCAGCGATGGCGAGACGATGACGATGCGCGCGCGGTGCGCTTTCTGCACCACCGGCTCGAAGTTTTCGTGGATCTCGGCGAAGATCGATTCCGACGGCACGAAGAGAAAGGCCGTATCCTGGGTTTCCCCCTGGATCAGATATTTCTCGGAAATGTCCCTGATATGGATCTCCATGTCGCGGCGGAACTGCTGGCCGGCGATCTTGCCCGCCTCCGGGCTGCCGGCGTCGCGGATCGCGTTCCAGGCCTCGAGCGGAAATTTCGCATCGATCACCAGCGGCGGCGCACCGTTCGGCATGCGGATCGTGCAGTCGGGCCGCGAGCCGTTGGAGAGCGTTTGCTGGAAGGCATAGGCGCCCATCGGCAGGCCGTCGGCGACAATGGTTTCCATTCGCGACTGGCCGAAGGCGCCGCGCGTCTGCTTGTTGGAAAGAATGGCCTGCAGCCCGACGACATCCTTGGCGAGCGTCTGAATATTGTTCTGCGCCGCATCGATCACCGCCAGCCGCTCCTGCAGCCGCTGCAAATTCTCATGCGTCGATTTAGTCTGCTCGGTGATCGTCGAGTTGACGCGCTGCGACATGCCGTCGAGGCGTTGGCTGATCGCCTGGTTCAGCTCGCTCTGCCGCGCGCCGAACACCTCGGTCATCACAGCGATCCGGCCCTGCATCTCCGCCTGGATCTTCAAAAGCTCGGCCATGCGCGCCTCGCTTTCAGCGGCACGAAAGCTTGCCTCCTCCGCCTGCTCGCGGCGAAGGCTTGCGCCGCGCAGCAGCAGCACGATCACCAGCAGGACAAGAGCCAGCAGAACCCCGCCGGCAAGCGCCAGCATGGCCGGGCTGATGGAGGCAAGCGACAAACTGAACGAATCGGAACTAGCGGTCATGCCGTAACCATAACAGAAGAGGTGGCAATATATAGATCAAAACGTGAACGGATATAGCGCCCGCAATGTCCTCGCAGGCCGAGGCGCTTGCTGGCCAAAAGGGTCGTTCCGGTACCGCTGCCGGCCAGCGGCCAGCGGCGAATATGGCGAAATTCCGGGCGGGGATGCAAAAAAGCGTCTTCCCTGCCTGCCGGATAATTCCATAGTCGGAAAAGATGGGTTATGGGAACGCCATGACCATCAAGCCACTCATCATTCTTCCCGATCCTATTCTCCGCCAGGCCTCGAAGCCGATCGAGCGGGTCGATGCCGACCTGCAGCGTCTTGCTGACGATATGCTGGAAACCATGTACGACGCGCCGGGCATCGGCCTTGCGGCGATCCAGATCGGCGTGCCGCGCCGCGTGCTCGTCATCGACGTGTCGCGCGAAGGCGAAGAAAAGCAGCCGCAGGTCTTCATCAACCCGGAGATCGTCAAATCTTCCGACGAACGCTCGGTCTATGAAGAAGGCTGCCTGTCTATCCCGGATTATTATGCCGAGGTCGAACGCCCCGCCGTCGTCTCGGTCAAATATCTCGACCGGAACGGCAAGGAACAGACGGTGGAAGCCGATGGCCTGCTCGCCACCTGCCTGCAGCACGAGATCGACCATCTGAACGGCGTGCTGTTCATCGATTATATCTCGCGGCTGAAGCGGGAGATGGTGATCAAGAAATTCACCAAGGCGGCGAAGTCGAAGGCGCTCTGAGCGTCGCGTTGAAATTTCGCCGGCAAGGCGCTATGATATCACTGATATCATATTGGAGGTGCCGATGGGTGACCTGCTTATTCGCGATGTTCCGGATGCAATGAAGCGGCAGCTTCAGGAAAGCGCGCAGCGCAATGGCCGCAGCCTTTCGGAAGAGGCGATCGAAATCATCCGCCGGCAGATTGCTGTCGGGCGTTCGGGGGCTTCCGCCGGACAGCGCTTTCGCTCGCTGATGAGCGATGAAAGATTGAGCGATGAGGAGGTGGAAACCATCGCCGCATCGCGCCACGAACCCGACCGCGAACCGCCGCGCTTCGACACATGATCGTCCTCGATACGAATGTGATTTCCGAAATGCAGGGGAGAACCCACAGCGAGCGGATATTGAACTGGCTTGATGGCTATGACGTCGAGACGCTTTTCCTGACGACGATTGCCGTCGCCGAAATGCGCTATGGTCTTGAACTTCTTGATGACGGCAGGCGGAAGGCAACGTTGATATCCGACTTTAATAAGATCGAGTCGGAATTTTCAGGCCGTATCCTCGGTTTTTCCCTGAGCGCGGCCAATCGCTACGGCCTCTTGGAAGCACAGCGCAAGAGGGCGGGGCGGCCGATGGAGACCAAGGATGCGATGATCGCCGCCATCTGCCTTGCAAACGGCGCCACGCTCGCCACCCGCAACACCAGAGATTTCGAGGGGCTTGATCTCAAGCTCGTAAACCCGTTTGAAGACGGCTGATCCTCAATTGGCGAGATAGAATGTCTCTTAGCATCATTTTCATGGGAACACCGGAGTTCTCCGTTCCGACCCTGCGCCTGCTGGTCGATGCCGGACACAGGATCATCGCCGTCTATACGCAGCCGCCGCGGCCGGGCGGGCGACGCGGGCTCGATCTGCAGAAATCGCCGGTGCATCAGGCGGCCGAACTGCTCGGCCTGCCGGTTTTCACGCCGGTCAATTTCAAAGATCCCGAGGAGCGCGAGAGGTTCGCCGCTCTCAAGGCCGATGTCGCCGTCGTCGTCGCCTATGGATTGCTGCTGCCGGAGGCGGTTTTGAACGGCACCCGCGACGGCTGCTACAACGGCCACGCCTCGCTGCTGCCGCGCTGGCGGGGTGCGGCGCCCATCCAGCGGGCGATCATGGCGGGTGACGCAGAAACCGGCATGATGGTGATGAAGATGGACAAGGGGCTCGATACCGGCGCCGTGGCGCTCACCCGCACAGTCGAGATCGGCCCGAACATGACGGCAGGCGAACTGCACGACCGGTTGATGCAGGTCGGCGCCAAGGCGATGGCGGAAGCCATGGTGAAGCTGGAGATGAACGACCTGCCGCTGACGCCGCAGCCGGAAGATGGTGTGCTCTATGCCGCCAAGATCGACAAGGCCGAAACCCGCATCGATTTTGCCAGGGATGCCCTAGATGTGCACAATCATATCCGCGGTCTGGCGCCATTTCCCGGCGCCTGGTTCGAGCTCGAGATCGGTGGCAAGCCTGAGCGCGTGAAGGTGCTCGGCTCGGAGCTGGCTGAAGGCGAGGGGCCTGCCGGGCAATTGCTGAGCGACGATCTCGTGGTCGCCTGCGCCTCGGGTGCTGTGCGGCTGACCAGGCTGCAGAAGGCAGGCGGCAAGCCGCTGGCCGCGGCCGATTTCCTCAGGGGCACGCCGCTTGCCGCCGGCACGAGGCTTTCCTGATGCCGCGCTTCCGCATGACCGTCGAATATGACGGCGGCCCCTATGTCGGCTGGCAGCGGCAGGAGAACGGCCCCTCGGTGCAGGGCGCGATCGAAGCCGCAGTGCTGTCGCTGACCGGCGAGACCGTCTCGATCCGCGGCGCCGGCCGCACCGATTCCGGCGTCCACGCCATGGGCCAGGTGATACATGCCGATCTGTCGAAGGCATGGTCGCCGTACCAGCTGCAGAATGCCTTGAACGCGCATCTGAGGCTTGCCGGCGAGCGTGTTTCCATTCTCGATGTCGAGGCGGTTGCGGAATTCTTCGATGCCCGTTTCTCGGCGTTGCGCCGCCATTATCTCTACCGGATCGTCAGCCGACGGGCGCCGCTGGCGCTGGAAGCCGGCAAGGCCTGGTGGGTACCGAAGGCGCTCGACCACGAGGTCATGCACGCCGCCGCCCAGAGGCTGGTCGGCCGCCACGATTTCTCCACCTTCCGCGCCGCTCATTGCCAGGCAAACAGCCCGGTGCGCACGCTCGATCGGCTGGATGTGACGCGCAGCGGCGAGCTGATCGAGATCCGCGCCACGGCGCAGAGTTTTCTCCACAACCAGATCCGCTCCTTCGCCGGCACGCTGAAGCTCGCCGGCGAAGGTAAATGGACGCCTGACGATGTCGAGGCCGCCCTTGCAGCGCGCGATCGCAAGGCCTGCGGCCCGGTGGCGCCGCCCGACGGGCTCTATTTCCTGCAGGTGGATTATCCGGAGGTGATCGTCGACCGGCGCAGGCCGGTCAGCGAGACCGATGACGATCCATCGTAAGCTTGGTCAGACCGGATAGATGCCGAGGAAGTGCTGGAGATATTCCGAAAGGATCATCGACGGCACCAGCAGCACCAGCGTCATTGCCCCGACCATCAGCGGATGACCGTGGCAGATCATCCGCAGAATGCGCGCCAGCACGAAGACCTGAGCCAGCATGAAGGCAAGCAGCAGCAGCGAGACAAGGCCGACGGAGCCGGGAAGGAAGACAACCATCGCCAGCAGCAGCCCGTTGATATAGGAGAGCGGCACGCCGAGCCAGTTGACGCTGACGACGACAGGGGCGAAACGCTCGCCCATGCGGAAGGCAAGCAGCAGCAGCCCGGCAAAAACCAGCGGCACGAACCAGTTGGCGAGCTCGACGAAGCCGAGCCTGAGATAGAAGGCAAAGCCGACATCGGCTTCCGGCGGCATCGACCGCAGAAAGACCTGCCGCCACCAGAGCCAGGAAATGCCCATCGGCGGCAGGCACCAGGCGATCGCCCAGAACGAGCGGTTGACGCCGCGCTCGGACAAATCGAGGTAGCGGAAGCCGCGCGGATCCAGCCGGATCAGCAGCCAGAGGCCGGCCAAATAGTATTGGACTTCCCTAAGCCCCGGCATTGGCGAACCAGTGGGCAATGAAGGTCTCGTAGATTGCCGTCAGCATCTCCAGATCGGAAACGGCGACGCGCTCGTCGACCATGTGCATCGTCTGGCCGACGAGGCCGAACTCGACGACCGGGCAATAATCCTTGATGAAACGCGCATCCGAGGTGCCGCCGGTGGTCGAAAGCGCCGGCGAGCGGCCGGTGACACTTTCGACGGCTGAAGAGAGCGAGGCGATCAGGGCATTGTTGCGGGTGAGGAAGACATGGCTCGGCCGGTCGGCCCAGACGATATCGTATTTCACCGGTTCGCGGCCCGGCCGCAGCCGACCATCCCCGGCGGCGGCGTCGAGGCGCCGCAGGATTTCGGCGCGCAGCGTCTCGGCCGTCCAGCTGTCGTTGAAGCGGATGTTGAAGCTGGCCGAGGCCTTGGCCGGAATGACGTTGGTCGCCGGATTGCCGACATCGACCGTGGTCACCTCAAGGTTTGAGGGCTGAAAATCGTCGGTGCCGCCGTCGAAGGGCGGATCCATCAGCGCCTGCGTCAGCTGCAGCATGCCGCGCACCGGATTGTCGGCAAGATGCGGATAGGCGGCGTGGCCCTGGACGCCATGCACGGTGATCTTGCCCGACAGCGAGCCGCGCCGGCCGATCTTGATCATGTCGCCGAGCCTGTCCGGATTGGTGGGCTCGCCGACCAGGCAGGCATCCCAGCGTTCGCCGCGTTCGGCCGCCCACTGCAGGAGCTTGGTTGTGCCGTTGATCGCCGGGCCTTCTTCGTCGCCGGTGATCAGCAAGGAAATCGAGCCCTTGGGCGGCCCGCTCTTTTCGATATGGCGGGCGACGGCGGCGACGAAGCAGGCAATGCCGCCCTTCATGTCGACGGCGCCGCGACCGAAGAGTTCGCCCTTCGATATCTCGGCGGCGAAGGGCGGATGCGTCCAGGCGGCCTCGTCGCCGACCGGCACGACATCGGTATGGCCGGCAAACATCAGATGCGGGCCGTCCTTGCCAAGCCGGGCATAGAGGTTTTCAATATCGGCGGTTCCCGCTTCGCTCGCTTTCACCTTGTCGACAGTGAAGCCGAGCGGCGCAAGCATGGCGTCGAGCGCCGACAGCGCGCCGCCTTCGGCCGGTGTCACCGAGGGGCAGCGAATCAGCGTCTGAAGATTGGCGACGGGATCGGTAGCGGTCATGGCGTCGAACTATCCGGCGGGAATGGCAAAGACATGGCAAGGCGGCGGCGCCTCGCGCAAAAGACGCCGCCTGTTTACCGGATCAAAGTCCTGGTGTCATCAATCTCTGAGCAGTTCGTTGATGCCGGTCTTGGATCGGGTCTGTTCATCGACGCGCTTGACGATGACGGCGCAATAAAGATGCGGCGCCGGCTTGCCGTTGCCCATGGTCGCATTGCCTGACGGCATCGAGCCGGCGACGACGACGGAATAGGGCGGCACTTCGCCGTAGCTCACTTCGCCGGTGGCGCGGTCGACGATCTTGGTCGACTTGCCGATAAAGACGCCCATACCGAGCACCGAGCCTTCGCGGACGATACAGCCTTCGACCACTTCCGAACGGGCGCCGATGAAGCAATTGTCTTCGATGATCGTCGGGCCGGCCTGCATCGGCTCCAGCACGCCGCCGATGCCGACGCCGCCGGAGAGATGCACATGTTTGCCGATCTGCGCGCAGGAGCCGACCGTCGCCCAGGTATCGACCATCGTGCCTTCGCCGACATAGGCGCCGAGATTGACGAAGGAGGGCATCAGGATGGCGTTCGGGGCGATATAGGCCGAGCGGCGCACGACGCAGTTCGGCACGGCGCGGAAGCCGGCGGCGCGGAACTGGTTCTCGCCCCAGTTCTCGAATTTCGAGGGCACCTTGTCCCACCAGGTGGAATTGCCCGAGCCGCCCTTGACCACGTCCATGTCGTTGAGGCGGAAGGACAGGAGCACGGCCTTCTTCAGCCACTGATTGACCGTCCAGGCGCCGTCGGCGCCGCGCGTTGCGACACGAACCTTGCCGGCATCGAGCAGGTCGAGCGCTGCTTCGACCGCATCGCGAACCTCGCCCTTGGTCGACGTGTTCACATTGTCGCGATTGTCGAAGGCGGCTTCGATGGTCTTTTCGAGGGATGCGAGGTCGGTGGCGCTCATGAGAATTCCTTAAACTTCGATCTTTATCGTGGAGACGGCGGAGTCTCCGGAATGCGGTTGGCAGGGATTTAACCTGCTCTACAGCATGCAGCCGTAGAACGGAATGATTTTTCCAACAAGATCATACTTGGATTCAAGGCGTTATAGCGACATATCCGGCTTTGAAGCCGGCAAGACTGAAAGGCATTTCGACATGGCGAAGGGACGAAACGGCGGGTCGCGGCGCAAGGATGGCGTATGGGACCCGCTGAAGAGCAGCTCGACCGACAGGCAGCGCGCCGAGGCTGTGCCGAAGACGCCGCAGACGATGTCGCCCGCCTACCGCCTTGCCTATGTCGACGAGGATTTCCTCTGCCGTGAGGAGCTGCGGCCGATCCGCCTGCAGCTGGAGCTGCTGAAGACGGAGATGATGCTGACGGAGCGCGGCATCCGCTCGACCGTCGTCATGTTCGGCGGCGCCCGTATTCCCGCCCCCGGCCAGAGCGCTTGGGCGGCACGCAACGACATCCAGCGCGCCAATCTGGAGGCGGCCTCCGTCTATTATGAGGAGGCGCGAAAATTCGCCCGGCTCTGCTCGAAATATTCGGCGACCCTCGGGTTCCAGGAATATGTCATCGTCACCGGCGGCGGTCCCGGCGTCATGGAGGCCGGCAATCGCGGCGCGGCCGACGAGGGCGCACCCTCGATCGGCCTCAACATCGTGCTGCCGCACGAACAGGCGCCGAACGCCTATGTGACGCCGGAACTCAGCTTCAACTTCCACTATTTCGCCATTCGCAAGATGCATTTCATGGTGCGCGCCAAGGCAATCGCCGTCTTTCCCGGCGGCTTCGGAACGCTCGACGAATTCTTCGAATGCCTGACGCTGATCCAGACCGGCCGCATGGAGCGGCTGCCGCTGATCCTCTTCGGCGAAGCCTTCTGGCGCCGCATCGTCAATTTCGATGCCCTGGCCGAATTCGGCACGATCGCGCCCGACGACGTCAAGCTGATCAGCTTCGTCGACACGGCCGAAGCCGCGTGGAAGATCATCCAGGATTTCTATGAGCATCGCGAATAGCGGCTCGGCATCCCGTTCGTAAGACGTGGCTCTTTCCCCGCCGGGCGGGGAAAGAGCGGAGGCGATGGTTCGCCCAACCTTGCAGCCGCGGCCTACAGCAGCGGCCGGTCCGGCATGTCGTCGATCGAGATGACGCCGTCCTTGTTGCGGTCCATCCGCGCAAACAGCTTGTCGAAGGCGGCAACGGCTTCCTGTTTGGAAATCTGGCCGTTCTGGTCGGTATCAACCCGGTGCATCATCATCGAGGCGCGCATGAAGTTGCCGCCATGGCGCATCCAACGGTGCCCGTCATGACCATCATGCCCGCCGTGACCGTCGCGTGGCGGCCGGCCCTGGTCGTCATTGCCTGGCGTCGCGGCTGCGGTATCGGTATCCTTGTTTTCGCTGGCCTCCTGCTTGCGCTGATCTCTCATCGCCTGCATCTGCGTCTTCTGGTATGCGCTGATTTCACCGGGCGTCAGCGAGCCGTCATTATTGGTGTCGATCGCAGCGAAAACCTTGTCGAGGCCGGCGGTCGCTTCTTCTTTGGAGACCTTGCCGTCCTTGTTGGCGTCGAACTGCTTGAGCATCCTGACATAGGTGATTTCGCGGAAGGCGGCAGGCCCCGGACCGTGCATGCCGGGGTGCTGGCGCGGCGCGTCACCGGGTGCGGCATGGCCTGCCCCGGCGGCTGCGCCGAAGATGAGGGTGGAGGAAAGCGCTGCCAGTATCAGCTTGTTGCGGTACATCGTATTTGCCTTTCGTGAGGTGTCCCCTCACGAAGAAAGCTACGGCAGCAGGGCGGAAAGCCCCAGTTAAACATCGGTAAGCTGAATGAAACTTTGGTAATCCGTCAGTCGCCGCCAACCCAGGGGCCAGATCAGCTCCGAGCGGTAATCTTGCCGAGAAAGGCGGCGAGGTCGTCGGTGACGAAATCGATGTGATCCTCTTCGCCGCTGGTCTTTTCCCACCATTCGACGAGCGTGTCTTCCAGATTGCGCGGCACCAACAGCACTGTCTGCATGCCGAGCGCCTTCGGCACCGTCAGATTGCGCGGCAGATCCTCGAACATCGCCGCCTTGCTCGTTTCGACGCATTTTAACGCCGTGAACTTGTCGTAGGTCGCCTGCGCCGGCTTCGGCACATAGTCGGCGGCGACGATATCGAAGATGTCGTCGAAATGCTCGAGAATGCCGAGCGCACCGGCCGTCATTTCCGCATGTTTGACGCTGCCATTGGTAAAGATGAACTTACGCCCGGGCAGCGCCTTGATCGCTGCGGCGAGTTCCGGCTGCGGCGTCAGCGCCGTGTAGTCGATCGCATGCGCCTTTTCGAGGAAGTCGTTCGGGTCGATGCCGTGATGAATCATCAGGCCCTGCAGCGTCGTGCCATGCTCGAGGTAATATTGCTTCTGCAGCTTGCGCGCCTCTTCCCGCTCCATCTGCAACAAGGCCGCGACATAGGCGGTCATGTTCTTGTCGATCTGCGCGAAGAGATTGACATGATGCGGATAGAGCGTGTTGTCGAGGTCGAAGACCCAGTCTGTGACGTGCGCGAAATCGGCTTTATCAGGCGTGCGGTCGATCTTTGTCATGGCGGTCTTATGGCATGGGCGCGGCCGCAAGGAAATCGACAAGAATAAAATAGACGCCCGATTTTCGGCGGACGGCGCATGCGCGGGATGCTAGAAAGCGGATATGCTTTTCGAACGCCCCGACGACGATACGCTCTATGACGCCTTGATCGCGCGCAGCGCTGATTATGAGGGGCAGGCCTATGTCTGCGTCAAGACGACGGGCATCTTCTGCCGGCTGACCTGCCCGGCGCGCAAGCCGAAGCGGGAAAATACCCTGTTCTTCGGGACGATCGCCGCTTGCATGCATTCCGGCTTTCGTCCCTGCCGGCGCTGCAGGCCGCTGGAACAGCCGGGCAGGGAGCCGATCGTCGACGAACTGCTTGCGGCACTCGACGCTCAGCCGGAGGTTCGCTGGACCGAGGAGGAGATTGTCCGCCGTGGCCATGATCCGTCGACGGTGCGCCGCGCCTTCAAGCGGGCGCTCGGCATGACCTTCCATGACATCGTCCGCTATCGCCGGCTCGGCGAAGCGGCCCGGCAGCTGGCCGACGGCGCGCGCGTCATCGATGCGCAGATCGACGCCGGATACGAGTCTCCGAGCGGCTTTCGCACGGCATTCCAGCGGCTCGTCGGTAAAGCGCCGGCGCTCTCGCAAAACCGCGAATTGCTCGTTGCCGATTGGTTCGCCACCCCGCTCGGGCCGATGATCGCGGTTGCCGACAAGACGCATCTGCACCTTCTCGAATTTCATGATCGTAAGGCGCTGCCGACTGAGCTCGAAGCGCTGCAGAAGCGCGTCCGATCCTCGGTCGCAATCGGCCGCACCCCTGTCATCGACCAGATCGAGGCGGAGATCCGGGATTATTTCGAGGGCCGGCTCACCGTTTTCACGACGCCGCTGGCGCTTGGCGGTACGCCCTTCGAAAAACATGTCTGGGCAAAGCTGATGGAAATCCCTGTCGGTGAGACGCGCGCCTATGGCGATCTTGCCAGGGAGATGGAAAGGCCGGAGGTGGTGCGGGCCGTCGGCCGCGCCAATGGCGCCAACCAGCTTGCCATCATCGTGCCCTGCCATCGTATCCTCGGCGCGGATGGTTCACTGACCGGCTACGGCGGTGGGCTCTGGCGCAAACAGTGGCTGCTGCGCCATGAAGAGAAAATCAGCACACAGGCGAAGATGGAGGAGACAACATGAACCAGATTGAGAAGGCCAAGGCATTCGCCGCGCTGCATAAGAAGGGCGATCCGATCGTCCTCTACAATATCTGGGATGCCGGCACGGCGAAGGCGGTGACGGAAGCCGGCGCCAAGGCGCTCGCGACCGGAAGCTGGTCGGTCGCCGCAGCCCACGGGTTTGCCGATGGCGAGAAACTCCCGATGCAGGTACTTGTGGAGACGGCGAAATCCATCACCGCCGTCATCGACCTGCCGCTGTCGGTCGATTTCGAAGGCGCCTATTCGGCGGAGCCCGAGGGGGCGGCGGCCAATGCCGCCAGGCTGGTGGATGTCGGCGCCATCGGCATCAATTTCGAAGATCGGGTGGTTGCCGGCGAGGGGCTCTATCCCGTCGAGAGCCAGTCGGCCCGCATCCGCGCCATTCGCGCCATGGCCGACGGCAGAGACATCCCCTTCTTCATCAACGCCCGCACCGATCTCTTCCTCGCCGAAGGCGATCTTGCCAAACATGCCGGTCTGGTGGACGAGGCGATCGAGCGCGGCAGGGCCTATGCGGCGGCCGGCGGCAACGGTTTCTTCGTTCCCGGCCTGATCGATCCCGCCTTGATCGAAAAGATCTGCGCCGCATCGTCGCTGCCGGTCAATATCATGATTCGGGCGGGCGCTCCCGATGTGAAAACCCTGGCAAAGCTCGGTGTCGGCCGCATCAGCTATGGACCGGGGCCTTACCGGTCGATGATGGAAAAGCTGAAACAGGAGGCGGCGGCGATTTACAGCACGCTCTGAGGCCGAGATGTGCGCGGGCCGCAGCTCTCAGATGAAAGACTGCGGCCCGAAAATGACATCCCACTCCGCTCAGGAACGGAAGCGCAGATTGCGCCGTGTCAGCTGGTCGACCGAGGTGCAACCCATCAGCTTCATGTCCCGTTCGATCTCGGTGCGCATCGTCTCCAGCGCCCGTTCGACGCCGGGCCGCCCGGCGGCGGCAAGCGGGAAGAGATAATAGCGGCCGAGCCCGACCGCCTTCGCCCCCAGCGACAGCGCTTTAAGAACATGCGTGCCCCGCTGCACGCCGCCATCCATCATCACGTCGATCCGGTCGCCCACCGCGTCGACGATTTCAGCCAGCTGGTCGAAGGCGCTGCGCGAACCGTCGAGCTGGCGGCCGCCATGATTGGAAAGCACGATGCCGGTGCAGCCGATCTCGACCGCGCGCTTGGCGTCTTCGACCGACATGATGCCCTTCAGGCAGAATTGCCCGCCCCAGGCCTGCACCATGTCAGCCACGTCGTTCCACGACATGGAGGGGTCGAGCATTTCGGTGAAATATCGGCTGATCGACAGGGCGCCGCCGTCCATCTTCACGTGGTTTTCGAGCTGCGGCAGCCGGAACGCCTCATGCGTCATCCAGTCGATCGCCCAGGACGGCTTGATCGCAAACTGCATCATGCCGGCGAGATTGAGCTTGAAGGGAATGGCAAAGCCGGTGCGCTTGTCGCGCTCGCGGTTGCCGCCGGTAATGCTGTCGACCGTCAGCATCATCGCCTGCACGCCGGCATTCTTCGCCCGCGCCATCATCTCGTGGTTGAGGCCGCGGTCCTTGTGGAAATAGAACTGATAGACCTGCGGCCCGGCGCTGATCTGCCGCGCTTCCTCCAGGCTGATCGTGCCGAGCGAGGAGACGCCGAACATCGTGCCGTATTTTCCCGCCGCCGCCGCGACCGCCCGCTCGCCCTGGTGGTGGAAAAGCCGCTGTAGCGCCGTCGGCGAGCAATAGACCGGCATCGCCAGCTTCTGCCCCATGACGGTTACCGACATGTCGACCTCGGCCACCCCGCGCAAGACGTCGGGCACCAGATCGCAAGCTTCGAACGCCGCGCTATTGCGCCGATAGGTCACCTCGTCATCTGCAGCGCCGTCGATATAATCGAAGATCGGCCCGGGAAGCCGCCGTTTGGCCATGCGCCGGAAATCGTGGAAATTATAGCAGTCTGTAAGGCGCATCTGTTTGCTCGACCCGTTAAGTTTCGGGGCGCAACCTAAAGCACGATTCGAAATCTTGCCAAGGCTAGATCGGGCGATTTGCGGCTTCTTCGAGCGGATATCGCAGTCAGGGGCGCGATTCCGCCTGATGTTGCGGCTGATTGCCACCGGAAGCGGATGTGTCGACGCGCTTCAACCCTCGCCGTGGCACGATCATGTGCGGGAGCTTGATCGCCGAAGCCAGGCCGATCCCCGCCAGCAGCCGGATGAAATACCAACCGAGGTCCAACTGCCCCGGCTCGATGCCGAGCCGCGCCGATTCCGGAAAGGCGTGATGGTTGCCGTGGAAGCTCTCGCCAAAGGTCACCAGCCCGAAATGCGGCAGGTTGTAACCCTGCACCGCGACGTCATCGACCCGCCATCCCTGATGACCGGCTCGGTGGGCGAAATGACCGACCAGCCAGTGTCCGGTCAGCGACACCGATACCCGCACGGCAATGCCCCAGACCACCCACGGCAGTCCGCCAAGCGCGAGGAGAACGAGTGCCAAGGGGATCTGCTGCCCCATCCATGTCGCCTCCAGGAAGCGATAGAAGCGGTCGCGCCGCTCGCGCTCATCGAGGACGAAACGGGGCGGATGGTTCAGCGTCACTATGCAATGCATCTGCCAGAAGGCATCGATAAAGAAAGGCCGCCGATGGGCATAGAGCCCATGGCATTCGCGCTGCCGTTGCGCCCAGTCGCGAATATCGTGCGCATAGATCATGCCGAAGGGGCCGGCCATGCCGACCAGCGTACCGAGATAGACGAGAACATGCTCGATCCAGAGAGGGGTGTTGAAGGAGCGGTGGATCAACAGTCGGTGCATGCCGACCGAATGACCGAGGCAGATGGTGATGGCGGTCAGGAGGATGAAGACGGCAAAGGCGCTCCAGGTGAAGGTCAGCGGTCCGCCGATAATGGCGATCAGAGTCATGGCGGCGATCCAGATAGACTTTGCCGGCATCCACACCACTTTGCCCGTCACCGCATCGCTGCTGTTGTCGATCATGCGCCCGGTGGAAATGCTGCTCATGGCAAACTCCCTCCTATCGGGCGCATTCTCCGCTTGAATATCGCCCGTCAATTCATTAATTAAGAAATTACCTAATTACTTTGCGTCAATCGAAACAATTAAGCAATACGTTAATTGCTTAATTTGTTGATGGATCGACGGATGATGCCGCGGACAGGGAGACCGGACTTGGAAGACGAAACCCTCGACGACGCTGCAGAAGGTAGCTCAGTCAGCGCCGCCCAGCGGGTATTTCACGCACTTTCCAGTGCGCCGCGGCGGAAGATTCTTGCCTATCTCTCGGCATCCGGCTTGACCGCCGGCGAGATCGCAGACCGCTTCAGCATGTCCAAGCCGGCCGTTTCGCAGCATCTTTCCATTCTTGAAACGGCGGGGCTGATCAGACGGGAGAAGCAGGGCCAGTTCGTTCACTATTCCCTGATCGAGAATAATTTGGTCAATACGCTCAATGGCTTCGTGCAGGAGGTCTGCCCGGTCAGCCGACCGATCAAGAAGGAAAGCCAGGCACGCGCCCGCGCGAAAGAATTGCCTTGAGCATCGGGCGGCGATTTAAAGCCAGCTTTGAGGGCAAGAGCATTTCCGTGACTGGAGAGAAGTCAGAAATGTTCTACAGCGCGCCTGTTTGCGGGCAGCGAAAGGACGCTGTAACTCTTTGAGAGAAAGCACCCTGAATGACATCCCATATCATGGAGCTTCGCGGTTTGATTGGAAACCGCTTACTTCTGGTCCCTTCCGTGGCCGCCGTCATTCATGACGATGCGGGCAATCTTCTCCTGCAAGAGAAGGCGTCAGAAGGATGGAGCCTACCTGCTGGTGCGATCGAGCCTAGCGAGACGCCGCAGGAAGCTGTCATTCGCGAGGTTATGGAAGAGACTGGTCTTGTAGTCTGCTTGACCAGCATTCTAGGCGTCTTCGGCGGACGCGAATTTAGGTACATCTACCCGAATGGTCATCAAGTCGAATACGTGGTGACACTGTTCAAATGCCAAGTGCTAAAAGGCGGCGGAGCTTGGATGGACACCGAGACAAGATCGGTTCGATATTTTGCCAAGGACGACATGCCGTCCCTGGCGTTGCCCTATCCTGTTCCGACACTGTTTGCTTAGGCATTTCCAGCGCAGAGCAGATCGCATTCGGTTCCCAGCCGATACGCTGACGTGAGGAAGATGCGCCCCTCTTTCCCGGGCGCACTCTCCATCAGGGAACGATCAGCGTCCCAATGCCGTGCTCGGTGAAGATTTCCAACAGGACGGAATGGGCGGTCTTGCCGTTCAGGATGACGACGCCCTGGACGCCGGCCTTGATCGCATCGATGCAGGTCTCGACCTTCGGGATCATGCCGCCCGAGATCGTGCCGTCGGCGATCAGCGCATGCGCTTCGGCGACGGAGAGCTCCTTGATCAGTTGACCATTCTTGTCGAGCACGCCGGCCACATCGGTCAGGAACAGCAGCCGGGTGGCGTTGAGCGCGCCGGCAATGGCGCCGGCGAACGTGTCGGCGTTGATATTGTAGGTGGCGCCGTCGCGGCCGGGTGCGACGGGCGCGATCACCGGGATCATCTCCGAGCGGGCGAGCAGATCGAGCAGCGTGCGGTCGACCTCGACCACTTCGCCGACGAAGCCGAGATCGAGCACGCGCTCGATGTTCGAATCCGGATCCTTGACGGTCTTGCGCGCCTTTTCGGCGAAGACCATGTTGCCGTCCTTGCCGCAAAGGCCGATCGCCCATTCGCCGGTCTGGTTGATCAGCGCGACGATTTCCTTGTTGATCGAGCCGGCGAGCACCATCTCGACGATCTCGACCGTCTTCTGGTCGGTGACGCGCAGCCCGCCCTCGAATTTCGATTCGATGCCCATCTTGTTCAGCATGGCGCCGATCTGCGGGCCGCCGCCGTGAACGACGATCGGGTTGACGCCGGATTGCTTCAACAGGGCGATGTCGCTGGCAAAGGCCTTGCCGAGTTCGGGATTGCCCATGGCGTGGCCGCCATATTTCACGACGATCGTCTTGTTTTCATAACGCTGCATGAAGGGCAGCGCCTTGGCCAGAAGCCGTGCCTGCAGTTCGCTTTCGGACTCGTTCATGGGGACCCCGCGGAATTGTTCGCGGCCTTTTATCGCAAGTTTCCGACAGAGGGAATAATCCAGAGGGCAATAGTTTTTCGTATCTGGCGCGGAGCCGGTGGCCTTTAGCGTCCGGCGCACCCAAGCATGAGATGAGGAACGGCATGCAAGGCGATGAGATTGCAGACCTGATCGGCCGCGTCGCGCTCGGCGACCGCAGGGCCTTTGTTGCCCTTTACAATCAGACCGGGCCGAAACTTTTTGCCATCTGCCTGCGTATCTTGAAGGATCGCACGGAAGCCGAAGAAGCCCTGCAGGAAGTTTATATCAGCATCTGGCAAAGGGCCGGAAGCTACCAGGCAGCGACAGGTTCGTCGGCAGCGTGGCTTTCGGCGATTGCCCGCAACCGGTCGATCGACGCGTTGCGGTCGCGCAAGCCCGTCGCCGACGAAATCGACAGTGCCTATGATCTTGCCGACACCGCACCCGACCCGGAAATGCAGACGGTGACGAAGGATGAAGGAAGGCGGATTGACACCTGCATGGAAGAGTTGGAAGCTGATCGTGCGGTCGCGGTGAAACGGGCTTATGTCGAAGGGCTGAGCTATCAGGAACTGGCCGATCAGTTTGGTGTCCCGCTGAACACGATGCGGACCTGGCTCAGGCGCAGCCTGTTGAAACTGAGAGAGTGCATGGAACGATGACATCGCCCGACAAAAGCAAGGGAGACCGCTCCCGCGACGAGGTACTCGCCGGCGAATATGTGCTTGGCGTCCTGTCGCTGCAGGATCGGCGGGTGGTGGAAGAGCGCATGCGCCACGATCGGCCCTTTGCCGCGATCGTCAGCCGCTGGGAAACCAACCTTTCTGCCTTCAATGACGAATATGAAACCGCCTCGCCGAACCGGGAAACCTTCAAGCAGATCGAGGCGCGGCTATTCGGCGATGCTCAAAAACCCGCATCCTTTTCGCAAGGCCTTTGGAATTCGGCAGTCTTCTGGCGCTCGCTGAGCTTTGCCTGCGTCGTCGTCGCCGTCAGCGCCGTCATCTTCGCCTCGGGCGTCGTGCCTGAGCCGCAGGGACCGACACCGCTGGTCGCCTCGCTTTCCGGCCAGAACAGCGCCATCAATCTTCTTGCCTCCTACGAGCTGCAGAGTGGACGGCTGAAGATCGTGCCGGTCGCCGCCGGCAAGCCGGAGGAGAAGTCGCTGGAACTCTGGCTGGTGCCGGGCAGCGGCCTGCCGAAATCGCTCGGCGTCTTCCAGCCGGGCGAGAGCGGCGAACTCGTCATTCCCGCCGATCTGCGCAGCAATCTCGCCGATGGCGCGACGCTTGCCGTCAGCCTCGAACCCTTCGGCGGCTCGCCGACCGGCCAGGCGACCGGTCCGGTGATCGCAAGCGGCGCATTGCGCCGGCCATGATCGGGCGCCGGCCGTAAATCGCGTCGGCCATGAAATCATTTTCTCCTGTCTGAAACTCTTTGGCGCAAGCCGCCGTAGTTCGAAATGTCCGGACGACGCTCAGGCATAAAGCCCGCGGATCGTGTCCGGTGAGGAGAAAATCATGATCAAGTCCGTATTGCGCGGTTTTGCGCTCGCCACCGCCCTGTCCGCCGTCGCCTTTGCCGCCGCCAAGAACCCTGAAGTCGGCGGTGCGCCGATGTTCGCCACCAAGAACATCATCGAAAACGCCGTGAATTCCAAGGATCACACGACGCTGGTCGCCGCCGTCAAGGCAGCCGGCTTGGTCGGCACGCTGGAGGGCAAGGGTCCCTTCACCGTCTTTGCGCCGACCAACGAAGCCTTCGCCGCCCTGCCGAAGGGCACCGTCGACACGCTGCTGAAGCCGGAAAACAAGGCGACGCTCACCAAGGTTCTGACCTGCCATGTCGTTGCTGCCGACGCGATGGCCAAGACGGTTGCCAAGATGATCAAGGATGACGGCGGTGAGCACGACATCAAGACCGTCGGCGGCTGCGTGCTGAAAGCCAAGGAAAGCATGGGCAAGATCACCCTGACCGACGAAAACGGCGGCGTCTCGCATGTGACGATCGCCGACGTCAAACAGTCGAACGGCGTCATTCACGTCGTCGACAAGGTGCTGCTGCCGAAGATGTAAGCCCGCCCATCTTGGCAGGGCCCGGGGCGCTCTTCGGGGCGCCCCGAAAGTAGCCGAGAATGACTTGCCTTGTGATTTCCGACCAGTTTTTTAGCGATGAGGCTATCGGGTCGCTTCGGCTATTGGGAAAACGAGCGAGACACTCACGCCGGCGTCGGGGGACGAGGTGACTTCGACCTTGGCGCGGGCGTTCTGTTTCAGCGACTGTACGATCATTGCGCTTAGTTTACCCGGGTGCGGCCAAGTCACATCTTGAGGAAGCCCGACCCCGTTATCGGCGACGGTGATCCTGCACCCTGTATCGCTGACGACACAACGGAGCGTGATTTCTCCGCCATCACGCCCCACGAAGGCATGTTTGAGCGTATTGGTGAGCAGTTCGTTGATGACCAAGCCGGCGGGCATGGCCACATCGACCGAAACCGGCCAGGTGTCGACCTTCATGTCCAGCCGGATCCCTTCCACGGCGTGAGCCGCCATCACCGAGGCGGCAATCTGGCTCACATAGGTTCCAAGATCGACTGTGGCACCTTTCTCTTCGTCCGACAGCGAGCGATACAGCAGCGCCAGGGCCTCAATCCGCCCGGCAAGCCGTGCAAACCTTTCGCTTTCCTCGCTCTGTTGCGCATTGCGTGCCTCCATCCGGATCAGCGCTGTGATCATCTGAAGGTTGTTCTTCACGCGATGCTGAAGTTCGCGCAGAAGGACATCCTTCTCCGTCAGCAGTTCACCGAAGCTTTGATCGGCCGCCGCCTCATTGCGCGCCGCAAAGGCCACCAATCGGAACAGCGGGGTATCATCATCGTTGACGATGGTATTCGACCAGACATCGATAATGGCAGTGCTCTCGGGTTCGGCCACCAGCGAGAACGCGCCAATATACTCCTCGGCAGAGGTCACGGCGGCCGTGAGCGTCGCTCCTCCCGAAATGGCGGTGGAATTCAATTCGATCTCGGACCAGGTCTTTCCCTCGACCTGCTTTGCGCTCAGCGCCGTCAGCCGTTCGAATTCGAGATTGACATAGATCAGCGCCTCGCGGTCGCCGAGTTCGGAGACGGCCACGGCAAAAGGGACGTGATCGAGAAAGTGTCGAAACCGATCGTCATCAAGGGCTTCGGCCAGATGGGGCAGGTTGCCGACGCCTTCCGGCGACAGCGGCTGGTCTTTGCTATCGGTCATCTCATTACTCGCGCACGCGGACTGCTCTTGCACCGCCTGGGATGGAGGGTTGCTTCAAATACTGCGGGGACGCAAGTGCAATCGCCGCTGATCCGCTTACGCAAGCAGTTTCATGATGCGATGATAAGGATCCGAACCCGTGGGGCCAAACCCGGCAAGGCTATGCCCGGTCATAGGTAAACGAGGTCAGCAGCGTCGTCACGAAATTGCTCGCCCGTTCCTTGACCAGGACCTCCGTCCATTCATCCGTGCCGCGCAGCCGCAAGTCCGTGTAGATGCTGTCCACCGCTGCCTCTTCGATACGCTTGATGTGCGTCCTGAACGAAGCCTCGCCGCCACCATGATACATGTCCCTGATAACCATTCGGAGAATCTCCTGAATGGCGATCTGCCAAGCCGTATTGATCGACTGGAGTTCCTTGATATCGTCCGCCATTCAAGCTTCCTTCAGGATGAGTTCACGGTGAGCGCAGTGTGAGGTCAGCCGGCCCGGGTGCGTTTTGCAACGAGCGCGGCCGTTGTTGTTGCCCGGTCGTTGCGTTCCCTGGAAAGCCGCGCCTCGCGAAGCCGCAAGGTCTTTGCCTGTTGCGATTGGACGTCGGATTCGAGTTCCTCGGCCGCCTTGTTCTTTGCAAAGAACTGGCTCTGGACGTTGCCGAAGGCAATCTCCGCCCGCTGGCGGGATTTGCTGTATGTCTCTGTCATGTCGGGTCCGATACTGAGAGTTCGATGGGCGAGCGAAAACAAAAAGGCCAGGCAGTTCGCCTGGCCTTGCATGGATAACGTGCTTCCGGCAGTGCCAGTACATCCGTGGTCAAAGGAAAGCAGATATCGAGTTAAGCGTTCTGGAGATTGCAAGCGGACATCTTGCCCGACTTGTTGTCACGCTCGAGATCGAAGCCGATCTTCTGGCCTTCGACGAGTTCGCGCATTCCGGCGCGCTCGACGGCGGAGATGTGAACGAAGGCGTCAGCGCCGCCATTGTCAGGCTGAATGAAGCCGAAGCCCTTGGTGGAATTGAACCATTTAACGGTGCCAGTGGTCATGATGAACCCTTTCATAGCAATATTGAAGAACCGCAGCGCCAGGGCGATACGGATGGTGATAGCGATTTTTGAAAGGAAGTTCGTTCAGGCCGCGGTGCTAATCGCGCGATAACCAAGCCAGCAAGCAAAATTCGATAGTTGTCATGTAGCGCAAAGGACGCGCGCCGTCAACCGTTAGTTTTTCATCGCCGGTCGATTCAATCTTTGGATGCGTCGGTGGCCTTTGCACCAAATGGGGACTCGGCCGACTGAAAAGCCGCGGATCCGAAAATGTGGGAAGGAGCTTCGGAACTGGCCGGATTCGCGCGTCGCCGAACATTGCCGCAGCTATCGGCGAGCGCTGAACCATCTAGCGCCGCTCTATTTCCAGCGGGCGACGCCGACGGTTTCGCCGATCGCCTGGCGCAGATCGTCCAGCCCGTCGCCCTTTTCCGACGAGGTGGACAGCACGCCGGGATAAGCGGCCGGGCGCTTGCGGATCTTTTCCGCGGTCTCGGCAAGCAGCTTCGGCACGGCCGGCGCCTTGATCTTGTCGGTCTTGGTCAGCACGATCTGATAGGAGACGGCCGCCTTGTCGAGCAGATCGAGCACGTCGTCGTCGTTCTTCTTGATGCCGTGGCGGCTGTCGATCAGCACATAGACGCGCTTCAGCGTCGCGCGGCCCCGCAGATAGTCGAAAACCAGCTTGGTCCACTTGTCGACCTGCTCCTTCGGCGCCTGCGCATAACCGTAGCCGGGCATGTCGACGATCGCCATCGGCGGCATGTCGCCGCTTTCGCCGGAATAGCCATCCGGAACGAAATAATTGAGCTCCTGGGTTCGCCCCGGCGTGTTCGACGTGCGCGCCAGCCCCTTCTGGCCGACCAGCGCATTGATAAGCGACGACTTGCCGACATTGGAACGGCCGGCAAAGGCCACTTCCAGGGGCCCTTCCGGCGGCAGGAAATTGAGCGAGGGTACGCCGCGGATGAAGATCCATGGGTGGCCGAAGAGCGGCTTTTCGGTTTCGGGCATGCGGGCTCTGCAATCTCCGGGTTCTGTCTCTTCACCGGGCTTCGTGGTTTTGAGGGGAGATGTCAAGCTTTGAGGCGGTTAACAGCCCATTGCGGTCCCCACGGCTGACGGCTCTGCGTCTCATCGCGCGCCCAGGCTGACAAGGTAGGCGCACAGCATATCGGCCATTGCCTCCGAATAGGCTTCCATGTCTTCGCTCTTCCGCGGTCTTTCGGAGAAATCCTTTCCGACGGTCGTCAGGGTTGTCATCATAACGTCGCCGGCGAGCACTCGGGCTGCCTCAGGGAGGGCGGGAAGCACCTCCCTCAGGAACGCCTCGATCACCGGATCGCCAGCCTGTCGCGCCTCCCGGGCCTCCGGCGCATCCCTGTAGAGCGGAGCGGCGTCGCCGAGCGCCACACGGACGGCGGCCTCTTCGCACTCCGAGCGAATAAAAGCCTGAACCAATCTGCGCACCCGGCGAAGCGGCGGCTCCGATCGGTCGTTGAGGATCTCACTCAGAAGACCGGTGGTCTCGCGCCACTCGTCGCTCTGCAGCCGAAACAGGATCGCCGCCTTGTTCGGAAAATATTGGTAGAGCGACCCAATGCTGACGCCTGCTTTCTCAGCCACGCGCGCGGTGGTGAAGCGGTGCGCGCCTTGCTGCGCCAAAACCTGAACAGCAGCCTGCAGAATGGCCGAAACGAGCTCGTTCGACCGCGCCTGTTTGGGCTGTTTTCGTGAGGAAATTTCAGAGCTTGGGCGATCGGCCATTTCCAGGCTCCCGGATGCGATTAGCGAATGCGACGAATTAATCGTATTTTTTCGATCGGCACAACAACGCTCTCGACAAAGGATTTGCCATGACCACGTTAACGACCTCACCGCTCGCGCCGCTGCTCGAGCATTTGTTCGAACAGGCCGACAAGGCGACGAGCCCCGGCCTGGCGGCACTGTCGCGGGAGGAGCGGGATCGCCTCTTCCACAGCAAGACGGAATACCGCAATTTCTACGGCCTGATAAAGGACCTGTGGCTGCCCGTGTCGCGCAGGACCGGCGAGTTGCTCTATATGCTGGCACGCGCCAGTGGAGCACGTGAGATCGTCGAGTTCGGCACGTCGTTCGGTATTTCCACGCTCTATCTCGCCGCCGCATTGCGCGATAACGGCGGCGGCCGGCTGATCACCACCGAGTTCGAGCCCGACAAGATCTCCAGAGCACGGCAGAACCTTGCGGCGGCCGGGCTTGCCGATCTCGTCGAGTTTCGGCAGGGCGATGCGCTTGAAACCCTCGTCGCCGATCTTCCCGGCAGCATAGATCTGGTCCTGATGGACGGCGCAAAGTCGCTCTATCTGGAGATTTTGTACATCTTGGAAGGCCGCCTCCGGCAGGGAGCGATTGTCATCGCCGACGATGCCGACGCCTGCCCGGAATACCTCGGCCACGTGCGCGCGCCTGGCCGCGGTTACATGTCGACGCCGTTTTCCGAAGATATCGAGCTTTCCATGCGCGCTTGTTGAAGCCGCGTCGGCGCAGGGTGATTGCTCACCGATACGAACAGAAAAGCCCCGTCGGAGCGGGGCTTTTCTGTAGCACATTAACCTGCTGCAATAGGCAGCTGCGTCATTTCGACGGCGCCGTTTTTCGTCGGAACAGGCCCTTCAGATTGTCGAACAGCTCGACCTTGACGCCCTGGCGCTTCATGATCACCGACTGCTGGATCACCGAGAGCGTGTTGTTCCAGGCCCAGTAGATGACCAGGCCGGCCGGGAAACTTGCCAGCATGAACATGAACACCAGCGGCATCCAGTTGAAGATCATCGCCTGCGTCGGATCGGGCGGGGTCGGGTTCATGCGCATCTGCAGGAACATGGTGACACCCATGATCAGCGGCCAGACGCCGAGATGCAGAATGGTCGGCGCTTCGAAGGGCAACAGGCCGAACAGATTGACGATCGTCGTCGGATCGGGGGCCGAAAGGTCCTTGATCCAGCCGAAGAACGGCGCGTGCCGCATCTCGATGGTGATGTAGATCACCTTGTAGAGCGAGAAGAAGATCGGGATCTGCAGCGCCACCGGCCAGCAGCCGGCGATCGGGTTGATCTTCTCTTCCTTGTAGAGCTGCATGGTCGCCTGCTGCAGCCCCATGCGGTCATCGGCGAATTTCGCCTTCAGCTCCTCCATCTTCGGCTGCATGCGCTTCATGTTCGCCATCGAAGCATATTGCTTGCTGGCGAGCGGGAAAAACAGCGCCTTGACGACGATGGTGGTGCACAGGATCGCCACGCCGAAATTGCCGAAGAAGCGATAGAAAAAGTCCATCAGCTTGAACATCGGCTTGGTGATGAAATAGAACCAACCCCAGTCGATCAGCCGGTCGAACTTCGGGATCGAATAGCTGGTCTCGTAGCCGTCGATGACGGGCACTTCCTTGGCGCCGGCGAAGACGAGGTTCTTGAGCTCGATCGACTGGCCGGGCGCAACGGTGAAGGCATCGTCCTTGTAGTCGGCCTGATAGCGCGGCTGGCCATCGGCAAAATGCGAGAAGCGTGCTTCATAGGCCGAGGTCTGCGGCGGAATGATCGTCGCGGCCCAGTATTTGTCGGTAATGCCGAGCCATCCGCCGGTGGATTTCGGCGGCATGACGGCTTCCTTCTCGGCGGCGGTATATTTGGTTTCGACGAGCCCGTCATCGCCGATGACGCCGATGAATCCTTCATGCAGCACGTAGACGGAGGGCGTCGTCGGCTTGTTGTAACGCGTCACACGGCCGTAGGAAGACAGTGATACGGGAGCCTGGCCGGTATTTTCGACCTTGTCGGCGACGGTGAACATGTAGCGTTCGTCGACGGAAATCGTCCGGGTAAAGGTCAGGCCCTTGTCGTTGGTGTAGGAAAGCGTCACCGGCGTCTTGTCGGTGAGCTTGGCGCCCTCGGGCGCCGTCCAGAGCGTCGAGGCGCCGGGAACGTTGCCCGTGGCGTCGCTGCCGATATAGCCGAGCTCGGTGAAGTAACCATCCTTGGTTTCCGCCGGGCTGAACAGGGTGATGGTCGGGCTCGAGTCGTCGACGGTCTCGTGATAGCCCTTGAGCTTCAGGTCGTCGAGCCGGGCGCCGGCGAGGTTGATCGAGCCGGAAAGCGCAGGCGTATCGATGACGACGCGCGGGTTCTTTGCCAGCGCCTGTTCCAGCGTTGCCGTGGCGACGGCCTGACCGGAAGGGGCGGTCCCACTCGTCGGGGCCGGCGCCGCGCCGTTGGCTGCGGGCTGCTGCACCTGTTCGGTCTTCTGCTGCGCCTTCTGGGCTTCCTGCGCCTTGCGCTGGGCCTCGATGCGCGGATTCATATAGAGAAACTGCCAGCCGAGGACGATCAGCACCGAGAGAGCGATCGCAATGAAGTAATTGCGGTTTTTTTCCATCATACGTTCCTGGGGCGTCCGTCTCCGGAGCGCCGGGGTTTCGGCCTGGTTTCCACGCGAAATTTCAGTTCCGCGGCCAATTCTTTGAAGGACGCCTCAAGCACGTCCCTGCGCGCGACAACCACATAGTCGTGTCCGGGCTGCATTGCAAACCCCGCATGAAGCCGCACCGCCTCTTTCAGGCGGCGGCGCATGCGGTTGCGTTCAACCGCGTTGCCATGTTTTTTGGTGACTGTAAATCCGACGCGGGCTTGGCTGTCGGGTTCCTTCCGGTCGAGGACTTCGAGAAGAAAGAGGCCGCCGCGGCGTTTTTCGCCCTCGCGCACGGCAAGAAACTGCGGGCGGCTTTTCAGCCGCCCGACAGCGTGTTTTTCTTTTTTGGTCGTCAATTCGCCCGCCATCTCTTTTCGGGCAACCCGGCCTTAAGCCGAAAGACGCTTGCGGCCCTGCGCGCGGCGGCCGGCGATGACCTTGCGGCCACCCTTGGTAGACATGCGCGCACGGAAGCCGTGGCGACGCTTGCGAACAAGCTTGGATGGTTGGTAGGTACGCTTCATTTATTTAAACACCGCGGAGTGCGGCCCTTCTTGAATTTGCATAATGCAAGGAGCGTTATTTTTCGAACGGGCGGGCCATAAAAGGCTGAGTGACCGGACGTGCGGCGGCTTATAGGGATGAAGCCGGTGAAAGTCAATTATACCGGATAATTTCGCTGCAAGCACCAACTCGGCAAGTATTTTCGCACTCCGGTATTAATAAATTCGATCTGCGCCGACTGGTTGTGATTTGTCGGCGCGGCAGACCGATCGCCCGGTTTTCAGGGCTTTGTGCGTCCCGGCCAGGGTCCACATGGATAATTTCCCCAGCCATAATCGTAAATAATGGAAATCTAACTTTAATAAATTTCGCCGATATTCAGGTCATCGGCTGGAATTTGCTTTCCAGGCAGTGGCGTACCTCAGGAGACAGCATTGAAGATCCGCGGCAAAATTAATCTGTTGGTATGCGTGATGGGCGCGGTGGCGCTTCTGATCGGCGCAACGGCGCTCTCGGCCATGCACGAATATAATCGCAACCTGACGGCTTACGAGCAGGCTGCCGCCCGCGCCTATGCCGGCGAACGCCTCAACCGCTTCGTCACGGCCGTGGTCATGGAAGCGCGCGGCATCTATGCGGCCAAGTCGATCAAGGACACGCCGAACTTCGCCAAGGGCCTGCTGGCCGGCCTCGACGAGATCGACAAGGTTATCGCGGGCTGGGCGCCGCTGGTTCCGGAAGACGAGAAGGGCGATTTCGCCAAGCTCGTCGCCCGCGCTGCGGAATTCCGCACCTTCCGTATGGAGACTGCCCGTCTCGGCACCGAAGTCGGCCCCGAGGCCGCCAGCGCCCAGGGCAACAATGACGCCAACCGCGCCAACCGCAAGGCGTTCCAAGCCGAAATCGACGCGGTCGTCGCCACCGACAAGGCAGCGCTCGAAACCGTCAATACCGAGATCGAAAGCTTCCGCACCTGGGTACTGATGCTCGTCCTCAGCATCACCGGCATCGGCATCGCGGTCGGCATCGGCATGGGCTTCTATATCGGCACCAGCCATCTGAGCCGCCCGATCAAGCGCGTCACCCGGGCGATCAATGAGGTCGCCAGCGGCAATTTCGAAGCCGAGGTTCCCTTTGCCGGACGCCAGGACGAAATCGGCGAGATGGCCGCCGCCGTTGCGGTCTTCAAGGCGAACGGCCTAGCCGTCAAGCGCCTGAACGCTCAGGAGGCGGCGATGCGCGCCAAGAGCGACGACCTGCAGTCGAGCATGTCCGTCGTCGTCGCCGCGGCTGCGGCCGGCGACTTCGGCCACCGCATCGACAAGGACTATGAGGACGAGAACCTCAACCAGTTCGCTGGCAACATCAACACGCTGCTGTCGAGCGTCGATGCCGGCATCGGCGAAACCCGCCGCGTCATCGCAAGCCTTGCCGAAGGCGATCTGACCCAGACGATGCGCGGCAGCTTCCAGGGCGCCTTCGCCGAGTTGCAGCAGAACGTCAACAATACCTTCGTCACCCTGCAGGCGACCATGCGCGAAGTGCGCGAGACGACGGAGGCCATGAACGGCAACACCGCCGAGCTGCGCAATGCCAGCGACGACCTGTCGAAACGCACCGAGCAGCAGGCGGCCGCCCTCGAACAGACATCGGCAGCGCTCGACCAGATTACTGCCGTCGTCCAGAACTCCACCGAGCGGGCGCATGAAGCAACCGTCATGGTCTCCGAAGCCAAGGACAAGTCTGGCGCTTCCGGGGTCGTCGTGCGCAACGCCGTCGAAGCCATGGGCCGCATCGAGCAGGCCTCGCGCGAAATCAGCCAAATCATCAATGTCATCGACGAGATCGCCTTCCAGACCAACCTGCTGGCGCTGAACGCCGGCGTCGAGGCGGCACGCGCCGGCGAGGCCGGAAAGGGCTTCGCAGTCGTCGCCCAGGAAGTGCGCGAACTCGCCCAGCGTTCGGCAACGGCCGCCAAGGACATCAAGGCGCTGATCACCAAGTCGGGCGACGAGGTCCAGGTCGGCGTCAAACTCGTCCAGGCGACCGGCGAGGCGCTCGCGGAAATCGGCACCCGCGTCATCGCCATCAACGATCATATCCATTCGATCGCCACGGCTGCCACCGAACAGTCGACCGGCCTCAAGGAAGTCAATACCGCCGTCAACCAGATGGACCAGGTGACCCAGCAGAATGCCGCGATGGTCGAAGAGACCTCCGCCGCCACGCACAGGCTTTCGGCCGAGGCCGGCGGACTGGTCCGCCTCATCTCCCGCTTCAGGCTGTCGGATGACGCGCCGGCACCGGTGGCGCTTGTCCGCAACGAGCCGCAAAGGCCGGTCGCCTCGCCCGCCCGCCGGGCGATCGCCAAGGTCGCCCGCGCCTTCGGCGGCAATACGGCCGCCGCCGAACAGAGCTGGGAAGAGTTCTGATCTGTTATCGATCATGCGCTTTGAAACGCCGCCTCCGGGCGGCGTTTCTTTGTGACGACATGACGCTGCTCGCAAAGATTTGAAAGCGGAGCCTTTTGGTCTAATATAAAGCTCCAACGGTGAAGGCGGCTGGAAGGTTGCCGATCGGGCGAGACAAAAATGCCGGTACAAGATCAGGGCGACAATCCTTCGGCCGAAACCCCCGCGACCGGCGAGACCGCAAGGGCGCCGTGCCCGTCTGCCGGTATGTTCGGCGGACTGTCGGGCAAGCTGCTCTGGCTGACTGTCTTCTTTATCATGCTCGCTGAAATCCTGATCTTCTTCCCCTCGGTCGCCAGCATGCGCATACGCTGGCTGGAGGACAGGCTGAACACGGCCGCTGCCGCCGCCATCGTCATCGATGGGCTGCAGCCGGTCGAGCTGCCGCGCGCGCTGCAGAAGGAGACGCTCGAGGCCACCGGCACCAAGGCAATCGTGCTGCGCAAGGATGGCACCTCGCGGCTCTTGGCGACGACCGATATGCCGACCTCCGTCGATGAAGCCTATGATCTCACCGACGTGCCGCCGGCAACGGCGATGCGCGATGCGCTTGACACCTTGATCTTCGGCGGCAGCCGGATGATCCGCGTCTACGGCCCGGTCGGCGACACCAATACCGGCGTCGAGGTGGTGATGAAGGACAGGCAGCTGCGCACCGCGATGTTTGCCTATTCCCGCAACGTTCTCCTGCTATCGGTGCTGATTTCGCTCTTCACCGCGACGCTGATCTTCTTTGCGATCAACCGCATCCTGATCGGCCCGATCCGCCGGCTGACCGGCAGCATGCAGCAATTCTCCTCCGATCCGGAAAACCCCGCGCATATTTATATCGGCGAGGGCGGCCGCGACGAACTGGCGGTTGCCGGCCGCAACCTCACCTCGATGCAGATGGAGCTGCAGAAGACGCTGAAGCAGCAGAAGAACCTCGCCGCTCTCGGCCTCGCCGTTTCCAAGATCAATCACGACATGCGCAATATCCTGGCCTCGGCGCAGCTGATGTCGGACCGGCTGGTCGATGTCGACGATCCGATGGTCAAGAGCTTCGCCCCGAAGCTCCTGCGCACCATCGACCGCGCCGTCGGCTATACCACCGAGGTGCTGTCCTACGGCAAGGCGAGCGAATCCGCCCCGCGCCGCCGCCATATCCCGCTTTTGGAACTCACCCAGGACGTCAAGGACATGCTGGCGATCGATCCGCAAAGCGGCATCGAATTCACCGAGCAGATCGGCGCCGATCTCAAGGTCGATGCCGATGGCGAGCAGCTGTTCCGGGTCATCCACAATCTCTGCCGCAACGCGCTGCAGGCGCTGACGGCGCCGGGCGAGGCTGCCCCTGGCGCCGTCAGGCGCATCACCGTCGCCGCCCAGCGCGTCGGCAGCGTCGTCAGCATCACTGTGGATGATACCGGCCCCGGCATGCCGCTGAAGGCGCGCCAGAACCTGTTTGCCGCCTTCCGCGGCTCCGCCCGCTCCGGCGGCACCGGCCTCGGCCTGACGATCGCCCGCGAGCTGGTGCTCGCCCATGGCGGCACGATCGCGCTGGTGGAAAAACCGACGGTGGGAACCCAGTTCCGCATCGAGATTCCCGATCGCCCGGTTTCGCTGGAGGATTACCGCAGCCGGACGCACCTTGAGAAGTGACCGGATTTCGAAAGCCGCGGCCGCAAATTATGAAACGCGCGATTTTTTCCGAAATGCTCTTGCATTGTCCCGAAGGACGCTTTAGAGGATCGCCCACGCAAGCGGCACCGCCGCAATTGCACGCACCCGTAGCTCAGCTGGATAGAGCACCAGACTACGAATCTGGGGGTCAGGAGTTCGAATCTCTTCGGGTGCGCCACTTCCTTTTTAGCAGCTTTAATTGCACTCAGTGCCGGATGGGCAACGTCATCTGACGTGGCTCTCTGATATTGTGCGTAACTGACCAGCATCTTTTCCTATGGTCCCATCGGAGGAACTGTGTCCGGTGGCAGTTGCCTGCGGAGGAAATTTGCCGTGACAATTTCAGAATTATTGACCGTCTCCAACCGACATCAGTTTCCCTTGCCGGATTTTCAGAACGGCGATGAAATAAGGTTTCCCGGCGCTTTGGTGTCGGCATTGCTTGATCGGTTCACAAAATCAGGAGACGCCGTCTTCGATCCCTTTGTCGGCTTAGGGACGACCTTCTTTGTCTGCGAGCAGAATGGCAGAATCCCTTATGGGATAGAAGCCGACCGGCAGAGATATGAATGGGTCAGGGAACGCATCACGACAAAGGATCATCTCTTCTGCGGTGATAGCGCGGGGCTGGCAGCCTTCGGCCTTCCCGAGATGGATTTCTGCATCACATCGCCACCATACATGCCCCATTGGCATAAATGGAACCCGCTTTACAACGGCGATCCCGATTATGACGGCTATGACGTTTATCTGAAACGCATGCAGGAAATATACGGCCAGATCTGCCAACGCATGAAGACGAATGCCTATCTTGTCGTTCAGGCCGATAATCTGACCAACGAAAAATTCTCCCCCCTTGCCTGGGATCTGGGAAGAGCTTTGTCAAAGGTCATGATGCTTGAAGGGGAAATTGTGGTGAATTGGTCTGAAGCGGTGGAAAGCGGCAACCGCTTCACCCAATGCCTCGTGTTCAAGAATACAGGCGGATGAAAAGTTCGCCGCGATAGCCGTTACAGTCTGTGCCCCAAGGCAGCCAAGCGAAAAACTATTGCTCGGCCGGGAAATCTCTTTCAAAGTCTTCCTTTTCTTTCTTGCCGTACGCGGATGAGTAATAGCCACTGCAAATCAGATATGAGCACTCATCCGGATCGCCCATTTCCCATCCCGGCAGGCAGGTAACCACGCGCTGGAATTTTTCGTTGCAAAGGCCGTGGTTTGCCAAGAGCCGCGGCTCATTTCCGAAATACGCGCTTATGGCTTTCTGGCGTGTCCATGCCGGAACGACTTTCCAATCCGCGGCGCCACCCTCAGCGCTCACATTGCCGGTCGCACAGAGCGACCAGTTGGAAATCACGACCGGCTGATCGCAGGGAAAGGCCTGGACGGCGCTTCCCAGCAGGATCGAAACCAAAGCCAGTAGCCGCTGGCCATAGACCATCGCGCCCTTCTTCCTCATGCCGACCTTTCGCATCCTGGCCTCCACCACCTTCAATTACCTGCCACCGTCTGACGGGATCAGGTGACCTCAAAAATGCCCTAAGATTTTTTTCCTAGTTCATGGAATGTTCTTACGCTAGATTGCTTGCCGTTGCAACCATGGAATGTTGAATTCCGGAGAATATTGTGGCGATTGGCAATGTCGGCGCCTGGTCTTTCCCTCCGCATCTGTGAAAAACGAGTTCTTCTGTCGTTTCTCGGAAGGAGGCGCTGGCGGCCAAGCTGAGGGGCTGATAGGGGAGTTCAACCCGCAGGACAAAAGCCGCCCCAGTGCCGGAAGCCGCCGGCTCGCGCCTCTCGGTGGAAGCATCAAGCCCAACAGCGTCCAAAATGCCTGGCCCTACTCCTTGATCGGGATTCCGGCTTCGATCGCAGCCTCGATGAAGGCCTGCCGCGCCTCTTCCCGGTTTCGTTTGCCCGACATGACATCCGCGCAAACCGCGCAGGCCCGATCCAGGGCCGGCCCCTCTTCGGTCGGCCAGTCTTCGATCAACGCCCATGTTGCCGCCTGGGTCGTCTGGATGACCACCCACTGATCCGGGCCTTCAAGGGCTAACGTCACCGGCTTCTTCCAAATGGTTTGCATGTCTCAGGACCTCCGCTGCGTGCTCTCTGCCGTCTCCTCACATAAGGCGGTTTATCCCGCGTGGCGAGGCGACGGCTAGAGCGAGATGTTTTTTTCAGCAAAGCCGACTGCAGGCTTATGCGGCGCCTCTTAGAAATCCTGGGCGAATTCGCACGCCAGCAATGTCTTGCCTTTGAAGGCATCCCCCTGGCGGGCGGCGATGGAAACTTTTCCAGGCCCGGCAAGTCCGGGCTCAGGCTGCTGATCGGCTGGAAGCTCGCGCGCATAGCCCTTGGTGGAGGTTCCAAGCAGGTCCGAGGTCTCCGGCTTCAACCCGTATTTTTTCGCCAGATCGTCAGCGCGTTGGCCCTCGACCAGAATTCCGACCGCATTGCTGGCAAAGAAAACCTCCGTCGACTTGAAGCCGTCGTGGCCGATCTGGCTCGGGATCTTGTAGATCGCTGCACCCAGCGACGACGTGTCCGGCTTGGCCAGAGCTTCCGCGGCATCATAGATTTCGGTTGCCGATGTTATCGAATAGGGCGGCTTGCAAAGGGCGGCATCGAAGAACTTTTCATTGGCCGAAGCGGCCAGGGCGTGTTCGGCCTGAAATGTCTGAAAAGCAACGAATAGCGAGATGGCAGCGGTGCGCATGAATTTGGCGTTATGCATGTGATATTTCCACGAGTTGGCAGTAGCGGGCCGCGTTCGATGATAAGTCCGGATGCTTAGGGGATTCGGAACGGCATTGCCACCTTAGGTTTAGCTTTCGGTCTTTTCGAAAGTGCCGCCAGATGTTTAATTGGAGATCGCTGTCCGGCTCGGATAGAGCGGCTCCGCTTGTCGAGACAGAGCATCACAGTCCCTACGACGGCGGGAGAGCCATGATCGCAGCCTATATCGACGAAATCATCATGTTTTGCGCAGGCCTGTGGATGACCTCGGTCGGCTTTGGTTATCTGCCGCTGCCCGGCTACTCCGCCAATCCGCCTTTGGTTCGTCACTTCAAGTGGATGGGGCCCATACTGCTCGTCATCGCCATCGTCCTGGCCGCCGCCTCATAGGGCTGGAGTGAACAAATGAACAATATGTTGGCTTGCCCATCGTGCGGATTGGACGAAACAGAATCGATTGTGCACTTCGGTTCGTACATTCTTCGATGCGCCGCCTGCGGCGAAGCAATCGTCGCGACATCATTCATGGCGATGCTCGAGTCGGATCACGCGTTTTCAGCCTTTGCCGATCCGGGGCCCGGAAAACACCTTGCGCCAGAGATGCTCATCGCTCGCGGACCGCTTCGGCAGATCGCAACGACAATCAGCGGCGCGGCGTCTAACGGAACGCTGATACGCCTGATCCCTGAACCCAAGGATTGAAATCCGACTTCGCGTCGGTTTATGGGTTTAGCCCAGCGACAGCCGCGCCGCGCACCAGTGCCATACCGCATCGACCGCCTTTCGCGGCGATGACGCGCGTTTGCGGATAAGGAAATAGTCCGGTTCGATCAGCGTCGTCGCATCCGTCACCTGCACCAGCCGCCCGGCCTCGAGATCCGCCGCCACGAACGCCCGGCAGGCCAAAGCGACGCCCTGGCCGGCGAGCGCGGCATCGAGGGCCAGCGTGGTGTGGTTGAACACCGCGCCCGGCAGCTTCTCGCGCGATCGCAGGATGAGCGGCCAGGGGCTGACCGCGTCATGCAGAAGCGGCAGCTTGCGAAGCGCATCGGCCGTCAGCGGAAGGGGTAGGCCCTTGACGAGGTATGGGCTGGCGACGGCGACCAGTTCCTGGCGGAACAGCAGCCTTGTTTCCAGCGAGGCTGGGAAGGGCCCGCGGGTCAGCCGCACCGCAATGTCCACCTGATCGCGGTCGAAGTCCGAGAGCGCCTCGGTGGCGACCGTTCGCAGTTCCACGTCGGGGAGGGCGGCTTTGAACTCGGCGAGACGCGGGATCAGCAGCTTGGCGGCGACCGTCGGGGTGACGCTGATCGTCACGGCGTCCGGCCGGGCGAGAAGCCGTCCGGTCGCCTCGCCGAGCGTGTCGAAGGCGCGGGTCACATCCGCCAGATAGGCTGCGCCTTGCGGGGTCAGAGCCAGACCGCGCGGCAGGCGTTGAAACAGCATCAGGCCGAGTTGATCCTCCAGCGCGCGGACCTGCTGCGCCACCGCACCCTGAGACACTCCCAGCTCCTCGGCGGCGGTGCGGAAATTCAACCTGCGGCCCGAGACCTCGAAGGCGCGGAGCGCATTCAGCGGCGGCAGCTTGCGGCGGGGTTGGACCATTGAGATTTCCGGAGGCTCTCCAGTAGATTTTCTACAGTCTGACACGTTTCTTTCTGAGGCGAAAGTCGGCGCTGTCTCTGGCATACTGCTTCGCAATTCAACGATTGGAGGCTTCGATGTCTAAAGAAAAAGTCGCTCTCATCACCGCAGGCGGTTCCGGCATGGGTGCTGCCGCCGCACGGAAGCTGGCTGCGGACGGCTATCGCATTGCGGTGCTCTCTTCGTCGGGCAAGGGCGAGGCGCTCGCCAAGGAATTGGGCGGTGTCGGCGTCACCGGCTCGAACCTGGTCAATGACGATGTGAAGCGGCTCGTCGATCTGGCGATGGAGAGATGGGGGCGGATCGATGCGCTGGTCAATTCCGCCGGCCATGGGCCGCGTGCGCCGATCCTCGAAATTACCGACGAGGATTGGCACAAGGGCATGGAGGTCTATTTCCTCAGCGCCGTGCGGCCGATCCGGCTGGTCGCGCCGATCATGGAGGCCCAGGGCGGCGGCGGCATCGTCAACATCTCGACGGCATGGGCCTTCGAGCCATCGGCGATGTTTCCCACTTCGGCCTTCGCCCGGGCGGGGCTGGCAAGCTTCACCAAGATTTTTGCCGACACCTATGCGGCGAAGAACATCCGCATGAACAATGTCCTGCCCGGCTGGATCGACAGCCTGCCGGCCACCGACGCGCGGCGCGACAGCGTGCCGATGGGCCGCTATGGCACAGCCGAGGAAATCGCCGCGACCGTCGCCTTCCTGCTCTCCGAGGGCGCCGGCTACATCACTGGCCAGAACATCCGCGTCGACGGCGGCATTACCCGTTCCGTCTGAGTCAGGCCATGGAAACAGATCATGAGGCCGTGCCGCCGAACCTCGCGGATATAGACGCGTCCGCATGGCGGGAGCTTGAAACGGCTGCGTCAAATCCGCAGTCGGGTTTCCGGTTCGTGAACCTCTGCTCGGTGGATTCAGAGGCGAGGCCGCAGGCGCGCATGGTGGTCTTGCGGCGCGCCGACGGGTCATTGCGGGTTCTGGAATTTCACACCGATAGCCGCAGCCCGAAATGGCGGGAGCTTTCGGCAAATCCCCATGTCGTAGTCCTCGGCTTCTGCCCGCAGACGCGGCTGCAGTTTCGCCTTCAGGGAACGGTCGAACTGTATGCCTCCGGCAGCGATCAGGCGAACGCCGCCTGGGACACGCTCTCCCCCTGGACGCGGACGACCTACACCGGCGGTCCGCCCGGCGACGAGTGTGGTTTTGACATGATCGATGAGGCGGTTCTACCAAAACCTGCGGATGAGGCGGAGGGAAAGCCGCACTTCGGCCTGCTGATCTTTCGCGCCCGCATGCTGGACTGGTTCCAGTTGCGCCGGCAGGGCAATCGAAGGGCGCTGTCGACCTATGACGAGACGGGCGCTCTTGCCGCCTGTCGATGGGTCAATCCATAATCTGGGAGGCCATGATATGGAATGGGCGCACCCTCATGGGCGCAGCCGGACGACGATCGAAGCTCCCGGAACCCTCAACTGTTCCGCCATCGCTTCCAGATCTTTTCCATCGGTGCCCGCCAGAACAATGTGGCCATCCATGATCGGCTCCCTCATCCAAGGTTCCATGACGACCTGGTCGTTGATCAGCAACTGCGTTTGCCGTCCCAATGCGGCTTGCGTGAAATCGCGGAATTTGGCGGTGCTTTCCGGCGTGAGCACGATAGTCAGCCCCCGGTCGTAAGAGATGGGAGACCGGGCGACCTCGGCGCTCTTCACCTCAAGCGAGACGGGCGCGATCGCTTCAGCCCCGTCTTTTTCCGTCGCCACCGCCGTCTCCTGCGATTCCGGCGACGAAGGCGGCGTGGAAAGCTCGTCCAGGATGCCCGGCCCGGCCTTGGCAGATGGCAGCGGCTCGACATGCAGATCGGGCGTCTGCAATACCTTGGCCGTCACCACGGGGGGGAGCGGCAAGCGCGCCGGCATGTCGTCCCGCAATATGTGGGTGTAGGTGCGCAGCGTAAATCCGCCTGTGGTCACGCTGACGATCTCGGTGGCTTCGACCGCCGAACCATCGTCCAGCGACACGACGAATTTGGCGCTTCGGGTCTTGCCGGCGCGTTTGATGGAAGCCAGCTGATCGGCGGTAAGGTTCTTTACCCGCTCGGGAAAGGCCGCCATCATCTTTGCCGTCGCCGGCTGCTGCGACTGACTCAACACTGCGGGATCGAATTCTTCCGAGAGGGAAAGAGTTGCCGTGTGGGAGGCAGCGTCGGTGGACTCAAGGGTCCAGGTCGACGCCACGGGGACATTGACGCCGCTATAATCCTCGATCCGCGACGCCGCCGCGGGCTGCCCGATCTGCATGACCTGATCCTGATAGAATTGTCCGGTCGCAAGCAGCTGCGCCTCCGGCACCAAGGCGGTGACGATCAGCAGCGGGTTTTGCTCTATCTTGCCGATGATACCATTGACCCGATTTTCCGCGGGCGCGGTCCCACCTGGTCCATTGGCGGCCATTTCCTGCATATGCGCCAGGATCCCATCGACGCCGAAGAGGTTGGTGGGAAAGCCGTTCAGGTCCGTTTCCAGCTCGAGCGTGCTGGTGCCATAGACTGCAAGGGAGTTCCGATAGAGCAGGTTCATCTGATAGCTGTCGGTAGGGCCAGCAGTGCCTTCCGGCAATTCGGCGTTGAGGGACCAGCGGGCCCGCATGCCGCTTTCATCCCGCGACAGAACCGTCATGCGCTGGCGAAATACGCCGCGCGCCGTCACCGCGGCACCTGGCTTGTCGAACCAGAACGACATATCGCTTTCGGTGGCTTTCTGAACGCTGTAGCCGCGCTCGGCGCCGGTCGCCGGCGCATAGCTGGGGATTGTGACGCCGTCATCGGACCACGCCGGACCGGAGAGCGTGACACAGACGCAAAACCAGACAAGTCTTCTCCAGTGCGGTGATTTCATGCTGGCTGGCCTCTGACATTCCTGCCGAGATCCTAGCAGGAAGGCCTCGGTGATATAAGATCAAAACTAAGAATATTTTCCTATCCTGTGGATCGTGCTTGCGATATGTTGCACGCAATTGCAACCATGGAATGCTGAATGTCGAGCAAATTTTTTCCCGTTGGCGAAATGATCGTCCGGACGAACTTCCGCTGTCGCCCGCAGAATTCCCGGCCTCGCAAGGTGGGAGTCTTGCCGAAGGATCGGCTGGCAACGAGGGTTAGGGGCTGATGGTGGAATTCAACCCGCGCGACAAGAGCCGAACCAGTGCCGGAAAGACGCGGGCGATGGTGCGAAAACATACCGCTCCGCCCGGCAGGAGCGATGACGGCAGCCTTCGCTGGCAATGGCTGACGATCCAGTTGCTGGAATCGCCGGCATTCACGACATTGAGCGCCAATGCCTGCCGCGCCTTCTTCCGCATCATCATCGAACACACCGCCCATGCCGCCTTGGAAAACGGCAAGCTTGTCGTGACCCATCCCCAGTTCGTGTCCTACGGCGTCACCGGCGAATATGTCGCCGATGCGCTTGATGAATTGGCATATAAGGGGCTGGTCAAAGTTCGCCGCGGCCGCGCAGGCAGCGGGGTCGCGCATCCCAACCGCTTCACCCTGACATTTGTCGGCGACCATGAAGGCGCGCCGGCCACCGACGAGTGGAAACAATGCACGGCCGATAGATGCCGGAAATGGTCCGAGACCGACCGCAAACTTGCCGCCGACAAACGCGGGCGCGTCGGCCGGAAGAAAAAAACGCCACTTCGGAATCCCGAAATCCCACCGCTTCGGCATCCCGAAATTCGCCGCGCTTCGTGAGCTATGACCCTCGGAAAATATTGAGGGATTTCAATGCCGCAGCCAATTTCGGGATTCCGAAGTGCTATATAGAGTTTGGTGGGGACGAAGGCACTTTGCCACGATCAGGAACTCCGTCTCCCGCCCGCCGATCCTTCCGGCCGAAACCGTGCGCAGCAGAAGGCCGAAGGCTTCATAGAGCCAATAAAGCGGAGGAATTCGGTCCTTGAGCGCATGCACCTGGGTCGACACATATTCGCCGACGAAGACGATATCCATGCCGAGTTCCTTCAGTGTCCCGGCGATCTCCGAATGCGATGCCTCTGCGGCGTGCTCGACGCGAAACGGGGCATAACCCGGTTTTCCCGCGTTTTTCTGCCGCAGCACGTAGCGGTAGAACAGGACGTGGGTCCACCAGGGCGTGAGGTCGGTGAAGATCCCTTTGGCCGAATTCAGGATCGGGCCCTTGACGAAGACCAGGCCACCGGGGGACAGGGTGTCGTGGGCTCTGAGCAAGGCGGCGCGCGGGCTTTCCAGATGCTCGAGTACGTCCCAAAAGACACAGGCGTCGAAGCGGCGGTCTCCGTAGTCGATGGTCTGCGCATCGCCGAGGATCCGCTCGCAAGCGTCCCGGTTCCTCTCGAGCTGCTCCTTCGAGATATCCAGCACCGTATATCTGGCGCCCTCCAAGGGAATATGGGTGCGAGAGCCGCCGCCAACCTCGAGAATATCCGTGTTGATCTTGCTGGAAAAGGCTGACCGCGCGTGTGACAGCGCATCGTTTACCCACGGCGAAGCCATAATCTTCCTCCCCAGGAGAGATTAGCGTCTGCGACTATAAGTAAGCATTAATATAACGTTTAAGCAATATTTAAACTTTCGATGCCGGTGTGCCTAAAGCGCGTCGCGTCAAACTTGATTCATGCGACGCGCTTTAGCTCTTTGTTTTCACGCATGTCGCTGCCGCAAAACCGCGGCACACTTTTGCGCGACATGCTTTAGTTTCGCGCAACCTTGCTGATGTACCCGCAGGTCTGATGAGTCTCAGAGGCGCTTCGGCCGGAGGATTGCATGATGGTGGGTATTTTTCGGGCTCTGGCGGTCCTTGCGATGATGACGGCGCTTGCCGGCTGCATCGACCATGCCAATGATCCGGTGCTCCTGGCGGTGGGCGTGCCGGTCAATCCGCCTGCTGTTGCGCACGGCATCTGCATGACCGATGGCAACGCCATGTATGACGAGGCGAGGAAGCAGTATCAGCTGCGGGCCCAGCTGACCGGCTATGCTCAGGCCGACGAGCTGGAGGCGGAAACGATAGCGCGCGCTGCGGCCCACCGGCAATATGTCGCCTGCCTCTCCGGCCAAGGCTACCGGACATTATACGCGAATTGAGAACAGAGAATTCAGATTTCCACCCTGGCGCCGTTTGAGCCCGTCTGCCGATCGCGACTTTTCACGTTTTTCGGCGCTTTGGTCACGCCGGATCGCCTGCAATCACGAGTTTTGGAAGCTGCATGTGAGCGAGGAACCAGGCAGCTGGAAAAGGCATTTTCATCAGGTAAATCCACGAAGGAGGGTTTATCATGAAGACGCTCAGACTGACCCCTTCCACCACGGTGCTCAGTGCCTTTCTTGCCCTCGCGTCGATCGCGCCGGCGCAGGCAGCACCTGTCCAGGCAGTTCGGCCGCCCGATCTCCAAGCCGTAAAAATGGTGCAATATAAACCACATGCCGGGTCCTGGCATGGATATCAGGGCTTTCGCACCGAGCGCCCCGGCACCCGCCGCCATTCCGACGGTTACTGGTATCCGCTTGCCGCCTTCGGCGTCGAAGCCGGCACCACGGGCTCCATCGTTCGCCAGCCGGTGAACAGACCGGCAGCCCCGGAAATGTGCAACCCTACGTTTTCCGGATCGATCGGTCCCGGCAGCATGCCTTGTGATAACGGCTATTGAGCCGGCAAATGAAAGAGGCGGCCCTGAGCCGCCTCTTTCTCGATCATGGGGCCGCTCACATATCCGTGACCTCCATTTTGGCGCCGTAGTATGTGACAGATCGCCTTCCTAACTCCGGGGCGCAAATTCCCTGAATCCTCCCAAGGAGACGATTATGACCACGACCTTCAAGAGCGGCCTGACCGCCGCCGCTTTCAGTGCAATCCTCGGCCTCTCTGCCTTTTCGGCCACGGCAGCTCCCCTCCAGTCGAGCGCGACGGAGCAAGGTGCGACAGCGCGCCCGGTTGCTCAGGAAACCAAGGTTGAACATGACAGGCGCACGACCGGTTCGATCGGCGAGCGCGCGGAAAGCATGGGTTCGACACACTATATGATGAACCCGAAGAAGCCCCTCAACATGGATTGCAAACTCGGCTTCAACCCCACGAGCAGCTCCAGCTGCAACTATTGACGAGCGCCCCGCCGTTCGCGGCCAAGTTGGCAGACTTTGTCGGCAATATGGAGGCGGCCTTTTTGGGCCGCCTTTTGCTGTAGGGACCGGTACAACCGTCTTCCACAAATCTTGCATCAACTGCAAAAATGCAATAAGTGAAAAATCAACAGAGATTTCGACAGAAAAAACCGCGCAAATCGCCTGTTCGCACAGGTGTTTGATGCGTCTGCCTTGGAATTGCCATGCTCGCCGCGATGGTCGCATTTCATAATCAATCGAATTTCAGACAGGTGGGATAGTCATGACCGCAAAGGCTGCATGCTCCGATTTCCTGCATTTTTTTCGCTCCTGGATCAGCAACCCGCTTCGTGTCGCCGCCATCGCGCCGTCGGGCGATTCGCTTGCCAGGATCATGACCAGTGAAATTGCCGCGCTCGACGGGCCGATCATCGAGCTTGGCCCCGGAACCGGCGTCTTCACCCGGGCGCTGTTGACGCGCGGCGTCAGCGAGGCGGATCTGACCCTGATCGAGTACGGCCCGGAATTCATCGCCGCGCTGCAGGCGCGTTTCCCTATGGCGCGTGTGTTGCAGATGGATGCGGCCCAGCTCGCCCATGCCGATATTTTCGAGGGCGAACCGGTCGGCGCCGTTGTCAGCGGCCTGCCGCTCTTATCGATGTCGCCGCGCAAGATCGCCTCGATCCTGGCCGGAGCCTTCGCCTATATGCGGCCGGGCGGGGCCGTCTATCAATTTACCTATGGGCCGCGCTGCCCGGTGCCGCGGCCGATCCTCGACCGTCTCGGCCTGAAGGCGGTGCGCATCGGCGGCACGGTGCGCAACCTGCCGCCGGCCTCCGTCTACAGGATTTCCCGCCGCAAACCGCTTGAGCTGTCGCGCGAGCGCTTCAGCTATCGTGAGAGCGAAGCCGAACTCGACGATATTGCCGCTTTTTCCAACGAAACCGGCGGCTGAGTGATGATGCCGGGCTGACATGGCTGACAGCAAACGGACGGCGACCGGGGAAGGCAGGCGGGAACGCAAGCGGCGGCAGACGCGCGAGCGCATCGAGCAGGCGGCGATGACACTCTTTCTCCAGCGCGGCTTCGAGGCCACGACCGTCGAGGACATCACCGAAGCGGCCGACGTCTCCAAACGCAGCTTCTTCGACTATTTCCCCTCCAAGGAAGAGGTGGTGTTTGCCTGGCAGGATAGTTTCGCCGATCGGCTGATGGCTGCGATCGCCGCAAGGCCGGCAGAAGAGCCCTTGGTGGCCGTGGTCGAGGCGGCGATCATCGCCACCGTCATCGCCGCTGTCGACGAGCGCGGCCTGGCGCTCGCTGAACTCATTCATCGCACGCCGGCGCTGAACGCCCGCGACCAGCTGAAATATGCCAGGCTGGAGCAGAAGCTTGCCGAGGCGCTGCTTCTTCGCAAGGGAAATGATCCGGCAGAGCGGTCGCGCATGCGCATTCTTGCCGCGGTCGTCATCGGCGCGCTGCGCGTCGGGGCCGAACTCTGGCAGCAGCGCCCGCCGGATGCCGCGCCGCAGGATTTTGCCAGGGAAATCTTCGCCGAGCTCTGGAGGATACTGGCGGAATTCGGCGACGAGGCGAAGACCAGGCTTTGATGTCGGTCGCTCAATACGCGCACCCTGCGGCATTTTCGGTTCCGTCCCTGTCCGTGCCCGCGGCTCCCTCCTATATGTGCAAGCGTCATAACGGCCATAGTCTCGATATCACCGTGATCGGCGGATCATCACCGCGCGCCGATGAGCGGTGAACCCGGCACCGCGCTGCGCCACCCACTTTAACGATTTCATTGACCAGGAGAGGAAAGATCATGTCCAGTCATAATGCAGCCAAGTCAGGCACCTTCAAGATCGGCGGCGAGATCGCCGTCAACCGTCTCGGTTTCGGCGCCATGCGGGTCACCGGCAAGGGCATCTGGGGCGAGCCCGACGATCATGCCGAATCCATCCGCACGCTGAGGCGCCTGCCGGAACTCGGCGTCAACTTCATCGATACCGCCGATTCCTACGGTCCCGATATTTCCGAATGGCTGATCAAGGAGGCGCTGCATCCCTATGGCGGCAAATCCATCGTCGCCACCAAGGGCGGCCTCACCCGTCATGGCCCCGACATCTGGCTGCCGGTCGGTCGCCCGGAATATCTGATCCAGCAGGCGCATAAGAGCCTGCGCAATCTGGGGCTCGAGCAGATCGACCTCTGGCAGCTGCACCGCATCGATCCGAAGGTGCCGGCCAAGGAGCAATTCGATGCGATCAAATCGCTGCTCGATGCCGGTCTTATCCGCCATGCCGGCTTGAGCGAAGTCTCCGTCGCCGACATCGAAGCGGCCTCGAAGCACTTCAAGGTCGCCACCGTCCAGAACCGCTACAATCTCGTCGACCGCACCAGCGAAGACGTGCTCGATTACTGCGCCAAGCACAATATCGGCTTCATCCCCTGGTTCCCGTTGGCCGCCGGCGATCTCGCCAAGCCCGGCTCGCTGCTCGACACGATCGCCAAGAAACACAATGCCGCGCCAAGCCAAATTGCGCTCGCCTGGGTTCTGAAGCGCAGCCCGGTGATGCTGCCGATCCCCGGCACCTCCAAGGTCAAGCATCTAGAAGAAAACGTCGCGGCTGTGGATATCACGCTGTCGGACGAGGAATTCTCCGCACTCGATGCCGAGGGCCGGAAGGTCTTTAAGGCGGCTTGAGGAGCTGACCGGCGGAGCCAATCCAAAACCCCTCCCCACAAGGGGAAGGGGCCAACTTGCTGCACCGCTTCAAGTAACCGTCGATCGCACCAATCCGTCGAACGGTAACAACAGACAAAGACCTTCACCGTCTTTAGCCCCTCCCCCTTGTGGGAGGGGTTGGGGAGGGGAAAGGGCGGGAGGATGAGCGGTAGGCGGCGACCTCTGAGTTGCAGCAAGATTTTTCGGCACAATTTTGACCACCTGGTCAAACATGCCGCAAAATGAGGCGCCTCCCTGCTGTTTCCTAGGCAAGCCTTGCACTGAGTGCAATGCTGCATTGCGGTATTTTCGCTGTTCCCGATCAAATGAATGGGGTATCACTATCTTCGTAAGCAGCGCACTCCTCCTCCCAGCGCTCTTACATCGGACTGACAACACTCCTCCTCCCAGTTGTCAGTCAGGATCAAGAGCCTGGCGCACCTCCTCCCGCGCCAGGCTCTTTTCGTTTTCCCAATCAAGCTCTTCCTTCTAGGCAATTTGACTCTGCGGCTGTCGTCGGCCTATTTGAACGGGCGCCGCCTGTCGGTGCGCGAACCGATTGGAGTTTGGTCATGATCGGCAGATGGCGCGGCCCGCGGGCGGCTCTGACAGGTCTTCTGCTCGCGGCGTTCGCGCTTGCCGGCTGCGGCGGCAGGCCGGTCGGCGTCATGCAGGCGGCGGGCAGCGTTCCCCCGGGTACGTCGAAGGTGGACCTTCTCGTCGCGACAACGCGCGCTGCCGACGACAATCCGGCCGTGCTTTTCTCAGGCGAACGCGGCACCGGGCTTACCGTCAATGCCGTCGATGTCTCGATCCCGCCGGAGGCCAATCGCAAGGTCGGCCAGGTGCAATGGCCAACGCGGCTGCCGGCCGATCCCTTACGCGATTTCGTCACCGTGTCGGTCGATCCGCTCGAAGGCGAGCGGGCGGGCGAGACCTGGCTGAAGGGCCATATGCCTAAGAGCCGCCGGGTGCTGGTCTTCGTGCACGGCTTCAACAATCGGTATGAGGATGCCGTCTACCGCTTCGCCCAGATCGTCCATGATTCGCATGCCGACGTCGCTCCCGTCGTCTTCACCTGGCCCTCACGCGCAAGCATCTTCGATTACAATTACGACAAGGAAAGCACCAACTATTCCCGCGACGCGCTGGAGGAATTGCTGACCCGCACCGCCGCCAATCCCGCCGTCAGCGACGTCACCATCATGGCCCATTCCATGGGCACATGGCTGACCGTCGAAGCGCTCAGGCAGATGGCGATCCGCAATGGTCATGTCGCGTCCAAGATCAACAACGTCATCCTCGCCTCGCCGGATCTCGATGTCGACGTCTTCGGCCGCCAGTTCGCAAGCCTCGGCAAGGACCGGCCGCATTTCACCATCTTCGTCTCCAGGGATGACCGGGCTCTGGCGTTGTCGCGGCGCATTTCCGGCAATGTCGATCGCCTCGGCCAGATCGATCCTTCGGTCGAGCCCTACCGCAGCAAGCTGGAGGCGGCCGGCATCACCGTGCTCGATCTCACCAAGCTCAAGGGCGGCGACCGGCTGAACCACGGCAAATTCGCCGAGAGCCCCGAAGTGGTGAAGCTGATCGGCGACCGGCTGATTGCCGGCCAGACGATCACCGATTCCAATGTCGGCCTCGGCGAAGCCGTCGGCGCAGTGGCGATGGGCGCTGCCCAGACGGCCGGAAGTGCCGTCAGCGTCGCCGTCAGCACGCCGATCGCCATCTTCGATCCGCGCACCCGCCGCAACTACGACGCCCAGCTGAAGCGCCTCGGCCGGTCGGTCGACAATACCGTCGGCTCGGTCGGCGACAGCGTCGGCGCCGGCCTGCCGGAAAGCCAGTAAAAAATCCATAGGCATCACTACCGATCTGATATATCAGAGTGGCGAACGGCAATTCTGTCTGCAGTATGGGTGGGTTGATGGCATGGCTGAAGAGACGAAGAAGAGGGTTGTTGTCGTCGGCGCAGGCGTGATCGGCGCCTCGATCGCCTTCGAGCTGCAGCGGCGCGGCCTTGCGGTGACCTTGGTCGACAAGGGCGAGCCGGGACGCGGCACCTCCTTTGGCAATATGGCGAGCATCGCGCTCGATTTCGTCGCCGGTTCCGGCCCCTCGACCTGGAAGAAAATGCCTGGCTGGCTGCTCGATCCCGAAGGCCCGGTCTGGCTGCGGCCCTCCTATGCGGCAAAGATGCTGCCCTGGTTCCTGCGTTTCCTCGCGGCCGGCCGCCCGTCGCGCCTCCGCGCGATCGAGGATGCCGGCATGAGCCTCTCACAGCGCGCCCTCGGCGATTTCAGGCAGATGCTCGGGGCGATCGGCGCGCCCGAGCTGATGACCGAGGAAGGGTGTCTGGCGATCTACGAGACCGAGGCGGAATTTGCCGCCGACCGCGGCCATCTCGCCATGATGCAGCGTTACGGCCTCGAATTCGAAGTGTTGAGCAACGGCGCCATCCAATCTTATGAGCCGGCGCTTTCCCCTTCGATCGCCAAGGCCGTGCTGCTGCCCGACAACAAGTCGATCCGCGATCCCTATCAGCTGGTGGTCAAACTTGCCGAGGCGGCCAAGGCCGCGGGCGCGGCCTTCGTCTCCGGTATGGTGCGGAATATCGAGCGCAATGGCGATGGCACCGCCGTCGTGCTGCTTGAAGACAGCAGCCGCATCGAGGCGGATTCCGTCGTGCTGGCCGCCGGCGTCCACACCCGCTTCCTCGCCGAAAAGCTCGGCGAGCCGATCCCGCTTGAAACCGAGCGCGGTTATCACACGCAGATCATGAAACCCGGCATCTCCATGCGCTATTCGATCATCTGGCCGGCGCGCGCCTTCATGGTGACGCCGACGGCGGGCGGCATCCGCGTCGGCGGCAATGTCGAACTTGCCGGCCTCGATGCAGCTCCGGATTTCCGCCGACCGCGGGTGCTGGTGCGCCATGCCCAGCGCGCGCTACCGGGTCTCAAACTCGAGGAGGCGACGGACTGGATGGGCCATCGCCCGGCGCTGCCCGATACGATCCCGATCATTTCGCCGTCCTCGAAAATGCCGGGGGTTTTCTATGCGACAGGCCACGGTCATCTCGGCCTGACCTATGCGGCAACGACAGCGCGGCTGATCGGCGATATGGTGACCGGGCTCAAGCCACCTCTCGACATCACCCCGTTCCGCATGGACCGATATTAGGATTTACTGTCGATGGCGGCCTCGGCCGTCACATCCGAACTGGAGTTTACGACATGAGATGGAAACGCACGATCCAGCTGCTGGATGTCCATGCCGAGGGCGAGATCGGCCGCGTCGCGATCGGCGGCGTGCCGAAAATCCCGGGCGATAGCATCGCCGCCCAGCTGCATTGGCTGAACACCGATCCGAAGGGCGACGAGCTTCGCCGCTTCCTCTGCCTGGAGCCGCGCGGCGCCCCGATCGGCTCGGTCAACCTGCTGCTGCCGGCAAGGCATCCGCAGGCGGATGCCGCCTTCATCATCCTGCAACCGGATCAGGCGCATGCGAGCTCCGGCTCGAACTCGATCTGCGTCACGACGGCTTTGCTCGAATCCGGCATCGTCGAGATGCAGGAGCCGGAGACGATCGTGACGCTCGAAACCGCGGCCGGCCTCGTCAAGGCGGCAGCAACCTGCCGCGACGGGCGCTGCGAGAAGGTCAAGCTCACCATGGTGCCTTCCTTCGTGCACGAACTCGACGTCGAGATCGACACGCCGCATTGGGGAAGGATCAAGGCCGATCTCTGCTATGGCGGCATCTTTTACGCCCTGGTCGATGTCGGCCAGATCGGTCTGACGATCGAGAAGGCCAATGCCGCCGGCCTCGTCCAGGCCGGCATGATCCTCAAGGAGCTGATCAACCGCGATATCAAGGTTGTCCACCCCGAGATCCCGGCGATATCAGGCGTTGCCTATGTGATGTTCCGCGATAGCGAAGCCGACGGCACGGTGCGCACCTGCACCACCATGTGGCCGGGCCGGGCCGACCGCTCGCCCTGCGGCACCGGCAATTCCGCCAATCTCGCCGCGCTCCATGCCCGCGGCAGGGCGAAAGTCGGCGACGTCTTCACCTCGAAATCGATCATCGGTTCGCAGTTCGAGGTCGGGCTGCAGGCGGTGACCGAGGTGGCCGGCCGCCCCGCGGTCATCCCCACTATCACCGGCCGCGGCTTCACCTTCGGCCTGACCCAAGTGGCCCTCGACCCCTTCGACCCGCATCCCGCAGGCTTCGCGCTGACGGATGTCTGGGGGTCGTCGGCGGGAGAGATCTGAACGCCCAAGGCCACGATGGGCCGGGGTGGATATGGGCATCAACCAGATATGCTGCCGGCGAGGTTGGCGTTTGAGCGTTTCCGACCGGGCAGCGGGGTCGCGTCAATTGCCCGCTCCGAGCACCTGCGCAGCAGCGAGGAATCGTCGATCACATGCGCCGGCACCGCATAATAGCGGCGAACCGTCACGTCCCTGCCGGCAGCGCGGTAGCTGAACGGCTCTGAGCCATCTGCCTCGAACTCCGCGCGCATTGCGGCGTCGACGCGCAGATACAACGTGCCCTTCATGACGAATCCGAACTGCGCGCCGTTTCGGACGAGGGCGGATCCGCCGAAGAACCGCCTTACATCGATGGCGCCCGGTGGGGCGATCTGGCTCGCAAATTCGAGCGCCAACTGGCGTGTCGCCTCGCTAGTCATGGGGCTGCCCCGCCGAAGGATCAAAGAAGCCGGTGATCGCGCTGAGCCGGCCATCGGACATCGCCGCGAAGCTTGTCCCCGTCTGTAGGACGGTCTCGTCGTCGTGGCGCAGTTCCCAGCGTGCCAGCGAACGTTCATTGTGATGGAGGACACTCAATATTATGAACCTGCCTGCCGGCATACTCTCCTTGAAGCCGGCCATGTAAGCCGAGAGGCCGGCTCGCCCGGCGATCGCTCCATTCGGATCGCAATAGGTCACATCGTCGGCGAGGCATGCCAACATTTCCGGCTCGCGTGCGTCAGCGTCCAGCGACCAGATGGCCGCATATCGATTCCATAGCGCCTCAGGCGTCATAACAGTGTCTCCAGTTGATTGAATTCGTCTTCGATCGCCTGCAGCAGGCTGGCTTTGTCTTCGCCGCCGCGAATAAGCACGAGTAGGCCTTGATAGAGGGCAAGAAGACGGACGGCTGTCCGGTCCGCCTTGGCTTCGTCCGCGTCTCGAGCCACATTCGACGACTCGCCGAGCCTCGAGCGGAACGTGCTGCGAAGAAGACCGAGCGCTGCCTCGACACGGGGATGCGTTTTGACGTCACCGCCAAATTCCACAGCCATGTTGGTGATCAGGCAGCCGAGGGAGCCATTGTCGGGCTCATGCAGCAGTGAAAGGAACAGTTCGCGCAAGCCTTTAAGGCCGCTCCCCGGCGGCGCAAATCGCTCGAGCCGCGCCTCCAGGACCGCCCGATTGTAATGTCTGAACGCCGCGTCGAAGAGCCCGGCCTTGTCGCCGAAGGCGTGATAGATGCTCCCGCCTTTGAGGCCCGTAGCCTCTTCCAGGTCTCGGATCGACGCACCTTGATAGCCGTGCTTGCGAAAGACGTGCATCGCCCCCTTCAACACCGCCTCCTCATCGAATTCCCGCGTTCTGCCCACACTCGCCTCGATTCTTTATTGATCATTCTAGAATGACCGATCAAGAATGCGAGTGCAAGACCTTTCGTAAACTTTCACCAATCATGCCTCCGATGTCGCTGACGAGATGGGCAACGTGACGAGATTAAGGATTCCGTCGCGGATAGGCCGCGTAGCCGAAATCGAAATCCCTTATCTCAATTGCCGCGGCGACTGGTTGAATTTCTGGCGGAAAGCCGTTGCGAAATGTGCGGCATCCGAAAAGCCGGTCTCGAAGGCGATCTGCGTCATCGAGAGCGTGCTGTTCTCCACCAGAAAGCGGGCATAACGCAGGCGGGTCTCGATGATGAACCGCTTCGGGGTCATGCCGATGCCTTGCTGGAACAGGCGCCCGAACTGACGCGGCGACAGCCCGATCATGCTGGCTGCCTGCTCGGGTGATACGTCGCGGCCCTTGCGGCTCTCGATCAAAACGACCGCGCGCTGAATGCGGGAATCCTCGACATGTCGAAAGCTGGAAACCCGGCCTTGGTCGAAAGCGCTCAAGCCCTTGTGCTCGGTCAAAGACAGCTGGTGAACTGCCTTGGCCGCCCGGTCGGGGCCGCAATGGGTGCCAATGAGTTCCGTCATCAACGACAGGATCGAGACGCCGCCGGGAACGGTGATGCGGCCGTTCTCGATCAGGAAGTCGTCGCGCGTCGAGAATGCCTGGCGCGGAAAGGCGATCTTGAAATCCTCGGCATGGAAGGGATGAACCGAGGCTTTGCGCCCGGTCAACAGACCTTCTTGGGCGAGTACGAAGACGCCGGTGCAGACGCCGATCACCGGGACTCCGGCGGATGCGGCGACCCGAAGGTAGTCGCGATGCTTGCTGGGTGCCGCGCGTAGATGCGGCAGGAGACCGCCGATGACGGCGATATAGTCGAAGTCCGTCGGGTTGATATAGGGCGCATCGGCCTGCACGCGGATGCCGCAGCTCGCCACCGCGACGTGGCCCGGCGCTCCCATGATCGACCAGCGGCAATGCAGGGGTCGGGAGTTGTCGGCGAAATCGGCGGCATGCCGCAAGGGCTCGACGATCCCGGTCAGCGACATCATCGGGAAGCTCGGCCAGAGCAGAATACCGATGGAGAGATCGGCCTTGCGGTCTCGGGCGGCCAAAAGCCGTTCGGCCCACAAACTGTCGAGCCAGCGGACATAGTCCGGCTCGATGGCCGGTGCATCTGAAGGGGTGGCGTCTGTGTTCATGGCGGCCGACCTTAAGTCAGCCATGTCGCTATTTCAAAGAAAATGTCCGATTTCTAAAATTCAACGCCGCCTTTCGGTGGCAAGCTCACTCTCGTCGAACTCGACATCCGGCGACAAGACCCACCGGACCGGGGAACCAAAAACAAATCAAGGATCAGAACAATGGCACTTTCTCTTTCGAGAAGGGTGGTGATGTGCGCGCTGCTGGCAGGCAGCTTCATGGCATCGGCACCGCTCGCAAACGCATTCGAACTTGCCGAGCAGGGCAAGCTGACGGTCGCCTTTACGGGAGACATGCCGGGCTCCGGCTGGCAGGACGGCAAGCTGATCGGCTACGATGGCGAGATCATGCAGCGCATCGCCGACAAGCTCGGCCTCAAGATACAGCCGGCGCTGATGGAATGGTCGGGTACGATCGCCTCCGTGCAATCCGGTCGCGTCGACGTGATGCTCGGCACGATGGGCTGGACCGAGAAGCGTACGAAGATCATGACGTTGTCCGAACCGATCCATTATTTCAAGAACGGCATCATGCAATCGAACAAGACCAACTGGGATAAGCTTTCCGACCTGGAAGGCAAGAAGGTCGGCACGATCACCGGCTTCTCCTTTGTCCCGGAACTGAAGATGATCAAGGGCATTGAGCTCTCGCTCTACGACACATCCGACGCTGCCGTGCGCGATCTCATTGCCGGGCGTATCGATGCCGTCATCGGCGACCCCCCGGTGGTTTCCTACGCCATCAAGCAGAATCCGGATTGGAACATGCACTTCCTTGCCTTCACGGATAACAGCGCGGATTTCCCGCTGCTCACCGGGCTCGGTCAGGTCGTCTATGGTCTCAACCAGAAGAACGACGATCTGCGTCAGAAGATGGACGCGATCATCGCCGATATGTGGAAGAGCTGTGAGATGAAAGAGATCGGCGCACGCTACGGATTGTCCGCCGATGTCTGGTTCAAGCCGGTGGGTGCAAACTTCCGTGCCGGCGTCGACCGCCCCGGCGATTACAAGCTTCCCTCCTGCGCAGCCGGCGGCTGACCGGGCTGACGGATGAAGGCTGGGGCAAGCGGCCTTCATCCGACCTCTTCGCCACGACACAACAGCATAAGGAAACGGCGATGAATGCGCTTTTGAGCGTGGCGGGCCTGCGCAAGAGTTATGGCCCTGTCGAAGTCCTGAAGGGGATCGATTTTACCGTCGCGCCCGGTGAGAAGATTGCCCTGATCGGCCCCTCGGGCTCCGGGAAATCGACCTGTCTGCGCTGCATGAATTTTTTGGAGAAACCGAGTGCCGGTGAGATCTGCCTCGATGGCGAGCGGATCGGCGTTCGCAACGGCCAGGTGATGAGAGACCGGCAGCTTGCGCCACAGCGCGCCGAGATGGGCATGGTCTTCCAGCTCTTCAATCTCTGGCCGCATCTCTCTGTGACGGAAAACGTTGCGATCGCGGCACGCAAGGTCCGCGGCCTGTCTGCCGGCGAGGCGCGCGAATTGGCCCTGGAGATGTTGGCGAAAGTGCACATGACGCACCGCGCCGATGCCTCGCCGCTGGAGCTGTCCGGCGGCCAGCAGCAGCGTGTGGCCATCGCGCGGGCGCTCGCCCAGAAGCCGAAACTCATGCTTTTCGACGAACCGACCTCAGCTCTGGATCCCGAACTGGTCCATGAGGTTCTGAAAGTGATGGAAGAGCTCGCTGCCGAAGGACGCACGATGCTGATCGTTACGCACGAGATTGCCTTTGCCCGCGACATCGCTGACCGGGTGCTGTTCCTCGACGGCGGAAAGATCGTCGAGGCCGGGCCGGCGCGCCAGGTCATTACCGCGCCGCGCGAGGCACGCACGCAAGCCTTTCTCAACAAGATCCGGCACTAGGCGCCATGAGCGGATTCTCGCTATTCCTCTCCGTCGTTGAAGGGCTCGCCGCCGGGCTTGAGGTAACCGTCTTGGTGACGCTGGCCTCGCTGGCTTTTGCAACCGGCGTCGGCTTCCTCCTTGCCCTCGTCAGGCAATTCACCGCCATCAGGGTCGTCAATCTGGCGATCGACGCCTATTGCGAAATCCTCTGCAACGTGCCGGCCCTGACGCATCTGTTCATCCTCTATTTCGGGCTTGCCAGCATCGGCGTGAGGCTGACCTCGATTGCTGCCGCCATTCTGGGCCTCGGACTGATCGGCGCAGCCATTACCTCATCGATCTTCCGCGCTGGTTTCGCCTCTTTGCCAAAGGGCCAGGCGGAGGCGTCGCTTGCCGCAGGTCTGACGCCGCTCCAGACGATTTTCGAGATTTTGACGCCGCAGGCCATGCGGATCGCGCTGCCGGCGCTCGGGAATTACGCGGTGCAGCTCCTCAAGGACACCTCAGTCGTCTCGGCCATCGCGGCGCCTGAAATCATGTTCTTCGCCCGCTCCATGGTCACCTCGTCCTTCCAGACAACGATGATCTACGCGACGGCGGCGGCACTCTATCTGCTGCTGAGCCTGCCATTGATGCAGGTGACGCGATTCCTCGAAAGACGTTACGGGAGGCTGAAAGGATGATCGGGTTTTTCGCACCCTACCGCGACTATGGTGGCGAATGGCTGCCCTTGTTGTTGCGGGCAATGGTGAATACGGCAGTGCTTTCCGTATGTGCCTTTGCTCTGGCGCTCGTGCTCGGTTTGCTGCTTTCGCTGTGCCAGAGATCAGATTTCCAGGCGTTACGGCATTTCGCGGCCCTTTATGTGACGGTCGTGCGCGGCGTGCCGCTGCTCGCGGTGCTGTTTCTGCTTTACTTCGGCCTGCCCGGCATTGGGATCGTCTTCGATGCTTTCGGCGCGGCGATCGCAGGTTTGGCGCTGTGTTTTGCGGCTCAGATCGCCGAACTCTTCCGGGCCGGGCTGAAGGCGATCCCGGCGGGGCAGCGCGAGGCGGCCCTGGCTGTCGGTCTCACGCCGGTTCAGAGCTTCCGGCTGATCATCTTCCCGCAGGTCGTCCGCGTCATCCTGGCGCCGATGATCGTCACCTTCGTCGCGCTTCTCAAGGATTCCTCGCTTGCATCGCTGATCACCGTCAACGAACTGGTTCTGACCGGCCGGGCGATGGCGACCGAGTATTTCCTGCCGCTGCAGATCTATGTGGCGGTCGGCCTCTGCTACTTCGCGATCGCCTGGCCGTTTTCTGTCTTCTCCCGCCGGCTTGCCGTGCCCGCCCGCTAAATCATAAGGTTCAGACCATGACCACCGATATGACCGTTGCCGCGGTCACCGCGTTTCCCGCCGCGCCGGCACGTAAGGCCCGCCCCCTCATTCTCATAACGCCCGATCTCGACGAGACGCCGCAACAGCCGACGGAATGCGAATATGTGGTGCGCTCGAACTATGCCGAGGCCATCACCAGCGCCGGCGGGGTGCCGCTGATCCTGCCCTATGACGCCGAAAACATCGAGGCGGCGCTGGCGCTTGCCGATGGGATCGTCCTGACCGGCTCCCGGCCGGGGGCCGAAGTGGCCGATCGGCGCCGCGACTTCGAGCGTCAGCTGGTGGCCAAGGCGATGACGGCAGGCAAACCGCTGCTCGGTATCTGCCATGGCATGCAGCTGATCGGCGAGTGCCTCGGCGGCGAGTTCCTCAGCGAGCTTCCGGCCGCCGGCATTTCGCACATCCCGCAGGACCTCCCCGATGAACTGGCGCACGAGATCATCGTCGAGCCCGGCAGCCTGCTTGCCGGCTGGGTCGGGACGGGGCCGACCCGGGTCAACAGCCTGCATCGCCATGCGCTGTCCGGTCACGGGCGCTTTCGCATCATCGCGCGGGCACCCGATGGGATCATCGAGGCATTCGAGGGCGAGACCGAGGCATTTTGCCTGGGGATCCAGTGGCATCCGGAATACCGTCTGACGGCCCTCGATCTGGAAATTCTCAAGGCTTTCGTCGCGCGCAGCGCCGAAGCCGGCAAAAGCAGAAGGGCTGATCCCGGCATGAGCGCAAGCGATGCCGTGCACAGGCGTCTTGCCGTCCTCGGCCTCAGCTTGCCGGAAGCCGCAATACCGCCCGGGGCTTTCGCCGGCGCTGTGCGAACCGGCAATATCGTCACCATGTCCGGTCAGGTGCCGGTGACCGGTGGAGCTGTTTGGCGGACCGGTCGGCTCGGGGCGGATGTCTCGATCGAGGAGGGCCGCGAATGCGCGCGGATCTGCCTTCTCAACCTGCTTGCTCAGCTTGAGCGCGCCGGTGATGGGTTCGACAAGGTGCGCGGCTTCGTGCGGCTTGCGGGCTATGTTGCCGCAACGGATGATTTTACCCGCCATGGGGCGGTCGTCGACGGCGCGTCCGAGCTGCTGCGCGATCTGTTTCCGGATCGGTGGGAGCACGCCCGCATTGCGATCGGCGTGTCATCTCTTCCGCGGGGCGTTCCGGTCGAAATCGAGCTGACCGCGCTTGTGGGAAGCGAGGTCTGACATGGCGCGCATCGCAGTCATCGGCGCAGGCGTGATCGGCGTTTCCTCGGCCTATCTATTGGCCAAGGCAGGGCACGATGTGACGCTTATCGATGCAGCAGCCGAACCCGGCAGCGGCGCCAGCGCCGGCAATGCCGCGCAGCTCTCCTGGGCCTATGGCGATGCGATGGCATCTCCCGGACTGCTCAGGCATCTGCCGGCCATCGCTCTCGGCCGCGACCCCGCCTTCCGGATACGCTGGCAGCTCGACCCGGATTTTTTTCTCTGGGGGCTGCGCTTCCTCGCCAACGCGTCATTTTCGCGATGGTGGAGCAATACCCGGGCCATTCTGGAACTCGCCGGAGAGTCCCGCCGCGAACTCGCATTGCTGGTGGCGGAAACCGGTCTGTCCTTCGACTACCGGCTTGCGGGAAAGCTGCATCTCTATCCGGATCAGCGTAGCTTTGCCGCGGCCCAATCAGCCGTCTCACGGAAAAATGCACTCGGATTCGAGCAGCAGCTGCTCTCGAGCGCGGAAGCCCAGGAGATCGAGCCTGCCCTTGCCGGCTACCAAGGCGAAATCGCCGGTGCGGTCTACACGCCGGGTGATGCGCTCGGCGATGCAGCCGGCTTTTGCCGTCAGCTGACACACCATATTGCTCAGCACCACCGGGTGTCGCTGCTCTTCGGCCGGAAAGTGGCTGGCTTCTCACGACAGGCGGACAGGCTTGCGGCCGTGAGGTTCGACGACCGGGAGGAACTCGCGGTCGATACCGCCGTCGTCGCTGCGGGCGCTCAGGTCCGTCTGCTTGCCGCGGAGCTGCCGGAGGTCCGCCCGGTGCGTCCGGTGAGAGGCTATTCGCTGACCGTGCCGCGGACCGCTGCCGCACCCGCCATCAGCCTCACCGACGTAAAACGCAAGCTGGCTTTCGCATCGATCGGGGATCGTTTCCGCGTCGCCGGTCTTGCCGATATGGACCGCCCGGGCGCGGGCTTCGACCCGGCGCGTTTCGAAGCGCTGCGCGGCGCAGCCGTCGGCGTCCTGCCGGCCCTCTTCAAGAACAGCGTCGTTCTGATGCGATGGTCAGGCGAGCGGCCGATGACCCCGTCATCCCGCCCGATCATCAGGCCCTGCGAGCATCTGAAAGGTGTTTACATCAACACCGGCCACGGAATGCTCGGCTGGACCTTGGCATTGGGCTCGGCCCGAAAAATGGTGGACCTGATCGCCACACAGACGAGATGATGACTAGACGATAGCTAGTAAACGAACGGATCCACCCCGGCCGCCGACGGTGTGCCCGGTTCTTTCGGATAGATCACGCCCTTGCGCAGGATGATGTTGGCATAGAGCCTGGGTTCGCTGGTCTGGATCACCGCATGGGCGGCCTTCACCCGGCCGTAGAAATCCGGGCCGACGAGCGGCACCACCGGCCGGTGCGGCTCGTGACGGGCGCAGCAGTCGATCATCTCCTCATGCACCGGGTCGAGCTTGTCGCGCTCAGCCTTGACGGTCGAGCGGAAGATCGCTTCCGGCACGAAATCGTCGATCGGCAGCACGCTGAGCACGGCATTGAGGACCGGGATCAGGTGGTGGCCGTCGAGCCGGATCAACCGGCGCGCATGTTCGACGCCCGGATAATTGCCGTCGACGATGGCGATCTCGTCGCCGTGGCCCATGGCCCGAAGCGTAAAAAGCAGCTCCGGGCTCAACAGCGGATCAAGTCCTTTCAGCATTGTCTACCTCCTTGAAGAGTACGTTCTGGTCGGTGAGGTAACGCGCAAAGATCGGCAGGCTGGCGCCGCCGATGGCGCGCGCCTGGGCGCCGACCGCGCCCTCGATGATTTCGGGCATGACGACGCCCTGCAGGTCGAGCTTGGCGGCTTCGTCGATGGTGGCCTGCACAACGCGGCTGCGCACCCAATGGGGAAAACCGCCGTCGATCACGGCGGCGCTGAAATCGACGATCGAGGCGGCCGCGACGATCGCCTGCGCCAGCGCCTTGGCGCTATCCTGGATCCAGGTCTCCATCGGCTCGCCGAAATCCACCCAGTCGTCGGCCGAATACCACAGCGGCTCGGGATCGATGCCGCGCTCGCGCAGCATGTTTTCGAGCACGAAGATCGAGGCGATTTCGAGCAACTGCATCGTCTCGCCGTTCTTTCCCCGCACCGGCAGGGGGCCGATTGCGCCGGCCGTGCCGGTGCGGCCGGAAAAGATCGCCGAGTTGAGCACGATGCCGCCGCCGATGAAGGAGCCGATGAAGAAATAGACGAAATCCGGGTAGGACGGCCCGACACCGAAGACCAGTTCGGCCCCGCAGGCGCTGGTCGCATCGTTCTGCATGAAGACCGGATGGGAGACGCGCGCGGCGATGTCGGCCTGCAGGTCGACATCGCGCCAGACCTCCATGGCTCCAGGCGGCGCGCCCACCTCTTCGGCCCAGTTCCAGAGTTCGAAGGGGGCGGCGATGCCGAGGCCGGCAATGCGGCCGCGCTGCTTGTCGTCGAGCCGGTCTTCGAGTTCCTGGATGCCCGAGGTGACGAAGGCGAGGATTTCTTCCGGCAGCGGATAGGCATAGGTGCGGTGCAGCTGCATGCGGATACGACCGACGAAATCCATCAGCACAAGATCGGCGCTGCGCCGGCCCATCTTCAGGCCGAAGGAATAGACGGCGTCGGCATTGAGATGCATAGGGATCGACGGCTGTCCCACACGGCCGCGCACCGGCGCCCCGCGCGACAGCAGACCTTCCTTCTCAAGCACCCGCATGATCACCGAGACGGTCTGGGCCGACAGTCCGCTGCGGCGCGCGATATCGGCCTTCGACAGCGCACCGTAGAGACGCACCAGCGACAGCACGAGCCGTTCGTTATAGGCCCGGACCCTGACCTGGTTCGCACCTCCGGCCGGATTTAGAATTGGCGGCGGGACCGGCGTGTGTTCCGGTCCATCCAAAGACGACATGGCCGCTCCTCCCGATTGTTGGCCTATGCCCAATTCGATCGAGCATGCCACATCGAATTAATAATTCAATTGGATTTATTTATTGACAAGCCGATTTCTTTCGCTCTTAATTGCCCTCGTCAAGGGCACGGGACGGCTTTGGAAGCTTAACAATCCACGGCGAAGTGTCATATCTTAAAATTCCGGCCCGCACGGGCGGCGCCGGCAAACTCTGGGAGGAGTTCCATGAAGAAATCTGTTCTCGCTTTCGGCGCGCTCGCGCTTGGTGTCACCTTTTCCGCCCCCGTCATGGCGGCGGACGTTGCCGCCTGCCTGATCACCAAGACCGACACCAACCCCTTCTTCGTCAAGATGAAGGAAGGTGCGACGGCCAAGGCCAAGGAACTCGGCGTTTCGCTGAAGTCCTATGCCGGCAAGATCGACGGTGACAGCGAAAGCCAGGTGGCAGCGATCGAAAGCTGCATCGCCGACGGCGCCAAGGGCATTCTGCTCACGGCTTCGGACACCAAGGGCATCGTGCCTGCGGTCAAGAAGGCCCGCGACGCCGGCCTGCTGGTCATCGCTCTCGACACGCCGCTCGAGCCGGCCGATGCCGCCGACGCCACCTTCGCCACCGACAACTTGCTCGCCGGCAAGCTGATCGGCCAGTGGGCCAAGGAAACGCTGGGCGACAAGGCCAAGGACGCCAAGGTCGGCTTCCTCGACCTGACGCCGTCGCAGCCGACGGTCGACGTTCTCCGTGACCAGGGCTTCATGATGGGCTTCGGCATCGACCCGAAGAATCCGGACAAGATCGGCGACGAAGACGACAAGCGCATCGTCGGCCACGACGTGACCAACGGCAACGAGGAAGGCGGCCGCAAGGCGATGGAAAACCTTCTGCAGAAGGATCCGGGCATCAACGTCATCCACACGATCAACGAGCCGGCCGCTGTCGGCGCCTATCAGGCGCTGAAGGCCGTCGGCATGGAAAAGAACGTGCTGATCGTCTCGGTCGATGGCGGTTGCCCGGGTGTGAAGTCGGTCAAGGAAGGCGTCATCGGCGCCACCTCGCAGCAGTATCCGCTGCTGATGGCGTCGCTCGGCATCGAGGCGATCAAGAAGTTCGCCGATAGCGGCGAAAAGCCGAAGCCGACCGAAGGCAAGTCCTTCTTCGACACCGGCGTCTCGCTCGTCACCGACAAGCCGGTTTCCGGCGTCAAGTCGATCGACACCAAGGAAGGCACGGACAAGTGCTGGGGCTGAGCCCAATCTCTTGAAACTAGAGCGGCCGGGGCTTGATCCCCGGCCGTTTTCGACGGACGATGTACCGTCGCCCCCACGAACCGGCTCAGAATAGACCGGAAGGATATCGGTGACGGCCCCCGTGCGAGTTCGGCGCACGGATGCGGAGGAGGAACCATGACCGGAACTCAGGAATTCGAACGTGTCCTCGACGGCAGCGACAAGAGCGTCGCCTCCTTCGAGCACCAGGACGTCTCGCTGATCAAGCGCGCCCAGCATTTTCTGCACTCGACGCCGGCCGCCGTGCCGCTGATCGTGCTGGTGCTGGCGATCATCATCTTCGGGGCAACGATCGGCGGACGGTTCTTCTCGTCCTATACGCTGACGCTGATCCTGCAACAGATCGCCATCGTCGGCATTCTCGGCGCCGCCCAGACGCTGGTCATCCTGACCGCCGGCATCGATCTTTCGATCGGCGTCATCATGGTGATCTCGGCTGTCATCATGGGCAATGTCGCCATCACCTACGGCATACCGACGCCGATCGCCGTTATCGGTGGTCTCCTTGTCGGCGGGCTCTGCGGCTTGCTGAACGGCTTCCTCGTCGCCTTCATGAAACTGCCGCCCTTCATCGTCACGCTCGGCACCTGGAATATCGTCATGGCGACGAATTTCATCTATTCCGCCAATGAGACGATCCGCGACACCGATGTCGACGAACAGGCGCCGCTGCTGCATCTTTTCGCTGCGAGCTTCAGGCTCGGCAGCGCCGTGCTCACCCTCGGCGTCATCGCCATGGTGCTGCTCGTCCTCTTGCTCTGGTATGTGCTCAATCACACCGCCTGGGGCCGGCACGTCTATGCGGTCGGCGACGATCCTGAGGCCGCCAAGCTCTCCGGCATCCAGACCAAGAAGGTGCTGCTCACCGTCTACACCATCTCGGGTGTCATCGCCGCCTTCGCCGCCTGGGTTTCGATCGGCCGCAACGGCTCGATCTCGCCGTCCTCGGCGGTCACCGACTATAACCTGCAGGCGATCACCGCGACGGTGATCGGCGGCATCTCGCTCTTCGGCGGCCGCGGCTCCATTCTCGGCACGCTGTTCGGCGCGATGATCGTCGGCGTCGTGTCGATGGGCCTCAATATGCTCGGCGCCGACCCGCAATGGAAAGTCCTTTTGACAGGCGTGCTGATCATCGCCGCCGTCGCCATCGACCAGTGGATCAGAAAGGTTTCGGTGTAATCATGGCTCGCGAACCCCTTCTCACCGCCCGCGGTCTCGTCAAGCGCTACGGCCGCGTGACCGCGCTCGACAATGCCGATTTCGATCTTTACCCGGGCGAAATCCTCGCCGTCATCGGCGATAACGGCGCCGGCAAGTCTTCGCTGATCAAGGCGATTTCAGGCGCCGTCACCCCCGACGAGGGGGTGATCACCCTCGAAGGCAAGCAGGTGCAGTTCCGCTCGCCGATGGAAGCCCGTGAGGCCGGTATCGAAACCGTCTATCAGAACCTGGCTCTGTCGCCGGCGCTGTCGATCGCCGACAACATGTTCCTCGGCCGCGAGATCCGCAAACCGGGCGTGCTCGGCTCGATGTTCCGCATGCTCGACCGGCCGGCCATGGAAAAGCTGGCGCGCAACAAGCTCTCCGAACTCGGCCTGATGACCATCCAGAACATCAACCAGGCGGTGGAGACGCTCTCGGGCGGCCAGCGCCAGGGTGTCGCGGTTGCCCGTGCCGCCGCCTTCGGCTCCAAGGTCATCATCATGGACGAACCGACGGCAGCGCTTGGCGTCAAGGAAAGCCGCCGCGTGCTGGAGCTGATCCTCGACGTGCGCGCCCGCGGCCTGCCGATCGTGCTGATCTCGCACAACATGCCGCATGTCTTCGAGGTTGCCGACCGGATCCATATCCACCGCCTCGGCCGCCGCCTGACAGTGATCGATCCGAAGGAATATACCATGTCCGACGCCGTCGCCTTCATGACCGGCGCCAAGGCAGTGCCGACGGAGCCCGTTGCGGCATGACGGTCAGCACCGAGGAAATCGCCGGCGAGGTCATCAACCGCGCCGGTGATGCCAGACGCTTCCTCATCGGCATTGCCGGCCCGCCGGGTTCCGGCAAGTCGACCATGGCCGACAATCTGGCGGCGGCGTTGAAGGCCAGAGGCGAAAGCGCCGCGGTCCTGCCGATGGACGGCTTCCACATGGACAACGCCATCCTGATCGAACGCGGCCTCTTGGCCCGCAAGGGCATTCCCGAGACCTTCGATGTCCGCGGTTTCCTCGATATCGTCCGCGCCGTCAGGCCGGCGGATCAGGAGGTTCTCGTGCCGGTCTTCGACCGCTCCCGCGAACTGGCCATCGCATCGGCCCGGCCGATCGATCCGAACGACCGTTTCATCATCGTCGAGGGCAACTATCTGCTCTTCACAGAGGGAAAATGGGCTGAACTCGACGGGATCTTCGATTACACGATCATGCTGGCGCCGCCGATGGAGGTGCTCGAGGAGCGGCTCTGGGCGCGCTGGCGCGGTTATAATCTGAGCGAGGAGGCCGCCAGCGCCAAGGTCTACGGCAACGACCTGCCGAACGGCCGGCTGATCCTCGAAAACCGCCGTCCGGCCGATGTGACGCTGGAGATCGCGCTGGCGTAAGGCCGCGACGATTGTTTTCACCTGAGGTATAGTGTTATCGAGGCCCGCAGACGCATCGCTTCGGAGGCCTGCCATGCAAACGATCACCATCCGCCGCCCTGACGACTGGCACCTGCATCTGCGCGACGGCGCCATGCTGGAGGGCGTGATCGCCGATACGAGCCACACCTTCGCTCGCGCCATCATCATGCCCAATCTGGTGCCGCCCGTCGTCACCACGGCGGATGCGGCGGCCTATCGCGAGCGTATCCTGAAGGCGCTGCCGGCCGGCCATCGTTTCCAGCCGCTGATGACGCTGTATCTCACCGAACATACGAGCCCCGACGATGTCGAGGCCGGCGCCAGGAGCGGCCTCATCACCGCCGTCAAGCTTTATCCGGCCGGCGCCACCACCAATTCGCATGGCGGCGTGCGCGACATGGAAAAGGCGATGCCGGTGCTGGAGCGCATGGCTGCGATTGGCCTGCCCCTCTGCGTCCATGGCGAAGTGACGACGCCTGAGGTCGATATCTTCGATCGCGAAGCCGTCTTCATCGACACCGTGCTCGATCCGCTGCGCCGGCGCCTGCCCGAGCTGAAGGTGACGATGGAGCATGTGACGACATCGGACGGCATCGATTACATCAAAGGCGCCAAAGGCAATCTTGCCGGCTCCCTTACCACCCATCATCTGATCATCAACCGCAACGCCATCCTCGTCGGCGGCATCCGCCCGCATTATTATTGCCTGCCGGTCGCCAAGCGCGAGAGCCATCGCCTGGCACTGCGTGCCGCCGCCGTGAGCGGTGACGCCCGCTTCTTCCTCGGCACCGATTCCGCCCCGCATGTCGATCCGCTGAAGGAATGTGCCTGCGGCTGCGCCGGCATCTACACCTCGATCAACACGATGAGCTGCCTGGCGCATGTCTTCGAGGAGGAGGGCGCGCTGGACAGGCTCGAAGCCTTCACCTCGCTCAACGGACCGGCCTGGTACGGGCTTCAGCCGAACGAGGAACGCATCACCCTGTCCAAGCAGGCCGAGCCGGTCGTTTTTCCCGCCAAGATAGAAACGGGCGCCGGTCCGGTGACGGTGTTCGATCCGATGTATCCGCTGCATTGGCACGTCGTGGCGTAGGTGTTGCAGCCCGCGTAATCAATTTTAAATAGAATATTCATTAAAGTTGTGCGCCGACGTTAGGCGCATAACATTTTCATTGTGCAATGCATCATTTGTTAACGGATGCATAAGACATTTCTCACGCGGACATAGGCTGCCGATCATCCGGCGGGAAAACACCTGCGGAGACTGAAAAGCATGATGCTTGACTATAACTCCCTCTTGCTGGCGCTCGGCGTCTCGACGGCATGCCTTGCCGTGACCTTGATGGGCGGCTGGCTCGTCCGCCGAGCCGAAACCGTGCTGCTCACCGCCACCGTCGGCCTGGTCTTCGTCGTCAGCGGCATTTTTGTCTACAGCGCCTACGTGGACAGGCCGGAGATAGGGTTTGGCATTGCCAATTTCGTACTGTTCCATGCCGGTTTCGCCACCATCTGGGGTGCCGGCCGACAGTTTCTCACCGGCCGTCTGCCCTTGCCGGGCATTGCGATCCGCGCCGTGGCGGCGATGACCTTCTCCATCGTGCCGCTGATATTGGGTTATGACGGCTTGGCCTTCATCGCTGACAATCTTGCCATTGCCCTGCTGCTCTTTGCCACCGCCCAGCAATACTGGCTCGCCCGCGCCGAGGCGCCGGCGCCGATCCTCGGGATCACGGCGCTCTATACGCTGACGGGGATCTCCTTCGTGCTTTGCGCCGCCGTGCTGATCTCCGACGGCAAGCTGGTGCTCGGCAAGGCGCCGAGCAACTGGGCCGAAGATCTGAGCCTTGCCGTCTGCATCGCCGGCATGACCGGGATCGGCGCCCTGTCGCTGGCGCTGCATCAGTGGCGGCTTGCCGCCCGCCATCGTCTCGAGGCGATCACCGATCCGCTGACCGGGCTGCTCAACCGCCGCGCCCTGTTCGATCAATACGGCACGCGCCCGATGGGCTCGACCACCGCCGTCATCGTCTTCGATATCGACCACTTCAAATCGGTCAACGACCGCTTCGGCCATGCGAGCGGCGACCGAGTGATCAAGGCCTTCGCCGGCGAACTCGCCACCCATTGCCGCGCCGGTGACATCGCCGCACGGTTGGGCGGTGAGGAGTTCGCGCTGGTGCTGAAGGAAACCATGCCCGGCCGGGCCGAACTGGCGGCCGAGCGCATCCGCAGGGCTTTCGAGGCGCGCGAGATCGATATCGATGACGAGGTGCTGAAATGCACCGTCAGCGTCGGCGTTGCGCCCGGGCGCGCCAAGAGCCTGGATTTCGACGCCATGCTGAGTGCCGCCGACAAGGCGCTCTACGCTGCCAAGCGGGGCGGCCGCAACCGGGTCGAGCTTGCCGGCCACCTTCAGGCGGTTCCGGTCGAGGCGTCGCGCACGGCGTCTTGATTCCTGACCTCTCCCCTCATAGTATCGCCCCTGGCCGGATGCGGCCAGCCGCCCCGCGACGCCCGACGTTTGACAGTTTGGCGTTATGGTGAATGCATCCAAACCATCCTTCACATCCCTTGCCGTTTGGCGATCGATGGCGAACGGGTCAGCAGACGCGGGCACTGATCGTCCTGTTTGCCGCCGATGGAAGGATGACATATGCGCGATTTTCGCGATGCCAAACTCATGGCAAAGACGTTGCGGCAGGCCCTTGCCGACCGCGACATTTCCCTCACCCACAGCGAGACGCTCGAAATCGTCGCCCGGCAATTCGGGCTCGAGCAATGGAATATCCTCTCGGCAAGGATCGATGCGGCGGGTGCGTCCCGCTCCGCAATCGGCATCGAGCCGCCGATGCCGATCTTCCGCATCTTCTCGGTGGAGAAAGCCATGGAGTTCTACTGCGGCTTTCTCGGTTTCCATCTCGACTGGGAGCATCGCTTCGGCGAGAATTTCCCGCTCTATTGCCAGGTCTCCCGCGATGGCATGGCGCTGCACTTGAGCGAACATTCCGGCGACGCCAGCCCCGGCGCCAAAGCATTCGTCCGCGTCGCCAATGTCCGGGCCTACCACGCCGAGCTCGCCGGCAAGGACTACCGCTACATGAAGCCCGGCGTGGAGGAAGCCCCCTGGGGCCTGGAGATGACCGTCACCGACCCCTTCAGCAACCGCATCGCCTTTTGCGAGCAGAGATAGGCGCGGGCGCTGGACTCCCTCCTCTCCCCAGCCGGGGTCCGAAGGACGGGTCGAGACCTGTGGCTCGACCCTGGTCTGTGGCCCGAAGGGTCGGATGAGGGGGCTACACGGGCACAGCATTTATTGCCCTTCGCGTGCGCTCCGTGCATTCGGGGCTTTGCCGCTCACCCCCTCAACCGCCTGCCGGCACCTTCTCCCCGCTGGCGAGAAGAGACGTGTCGCAATGCCGCCTTCTCAAACGACCATCAACGCCCTGACGAAGGCCATCGAAGCCAGCAGCGAGGCCACGGTCCGCACATGGTTCCACCACGTCCAGTCCCTGAGATAGGTCGCCCAGAGCCCGACTGCCTCCGGCCCGCTGCCGCTGACCTTTTCCAGCGCATCGTTCATGGGCACGTTGAAGATGATGGTCGAGAGGAAGGAGGCGAAGACATAGAGGGCGGCGCCTGTCAGCATCAGCGCGGATGCGCTGCCGCGCCAGTTCATCAGCGCCAGCACTGCGATGACGATGCAGAGGATTGCCGTCGGCACGAACAGCGCCATGAAGGGCGAGCGGACGATCGTCACGTTGATCGAGTTCATCGCCGCAATGCCCTGCTCGGCCGGGATGCGCGAGAAGGCGGTCATGATGAAGGTCGAGAAGCCGAAGAAGATGCCGGCGACGAGGCCGCTGCCGATGGCTGCGGCGACGAGCGAGAGGATGAGGACGAACTGCATGTCGAAGCTCCTTCCAAGGAACAAAACAAGAGAAACTCTCTTATTTGCAAAATGAGATAAACTCTCTTATTTTATTTGTCAACCGCCGAAGGAGCAGGGGATGTCGGAACAGCCGGTCGCAACGCGCAGGCGCAATCAGCAGCATTCCGGCCAGCCGCGCCGGATCCCGAGCCAGCAGCGCGGTCGTGACCGCTTCGAAAAGATCCTCGCCGTCGCCTCCGAGCTGATCGAAAGCCATGGCAGCGATGGCTTGAAGATGAGCGAGATCGTCGAAAGGGCCGGCCTCTCCTTCGGCGCGCTCTACCAATATTTTCCCGACAAGAGCGCGATCATCCGCACATTGGCCGAGCGCTTCAACGAGGAGGGCAGGCGCTGCGTGGAGGCGGAACTGGCTGAGGTGACCGACGCTGCGGCGCTCACCGGCGCGCTTGCCAACATCGCCGACGAATATTACGCTTTTTTCCGCCGCGAGCCGGTGATGCGGGACATCTGGCATGCGACCCATACCGACAAGCAGCTGCAGCAGATCGATGCCGAGGACATGGAATTCCATGCCCAGGCATTGCTCGCCGTGCTCGTCCGCCTGTGGCCGGAGCGTGACCGCAGCAAGCTTCTGGCGATCGCCCGGCTGACCATGCAGCTCATCGCCGCTGCCGTGCGTTATGCCGTTTCGCTGGATCCGGAGGAGGGCGATGCGGCGATTGCCCTCTTCAAGAAGATGCAGGGCCCCGATATCGGCCGTCTGTTGCTGGAATAGCCGCGCCTGCGTCTGGAAACGATGGGCTCTTGCTGCTATTGCCGGTGACACAAAGCTGAAGGAGAGCCCGCATGATCCAGACGACATTTCCCGACCGTGCCGTGATGGCCGAACTGGTGGCCAAGATGCTCTGGGAGATCAAGGCGGTGCATTTCAATGCCGCCCAGCCTTACAAACTTGCCTCCGGTATGGCGAGCCCGGTCTATATCGATTGCCGCAAGCTGCTCTCCTTTCCGCGCATCCGCTCGACGGTGATGGATTTCGCCGCCAGCACCCTGCTGCGCGATGCCGGTTTCGAGCAGTTCGATTGCATCGCCGGCGGCGAGACCGCCGGCATTCCCTTCGCCGCCCTGCTTGCCGACCGCCTCGGCCTGCCGATGATCTATGTCCGCAAACAGCCGAAGGGCCATGGCCGCAATGCCCAGATCGAAGGCAATATGCCGGAAGGGTCGCGCGTGTTGGTCATCGAGGATCTGACGACGGCCGGCGGCAGCATGTTCAAATTCATCGATGCGGTGCGGGCCGCGGGCGGCATTGTCGATCACGGCATTGCGCTGTTCTTCTACGGCATCTTCGGCCAACAGCGCTTTGACGACGGCAAGGTCCGGCTGCATCATATCGCCACCTGGCGCAATGTTTTGGCTGTTGCCAAGGAGCGGCAGCTGTTCGACGACAAGACGCTTGAAGAGGTCGAGGCTTTCCTCGATGCGCCGCTCGCCTGGTCGGGACGCAACGGTGGCGTCAGCGAGCTTTCGCTCTAAGCGGTTGACAAAAGCCCGCTTAATCGGTTGATGAACATATCAGTGCTGTTGGGAGAAATTCGATGATTTTGTGCTGCGGCGAAGCCTTGATCGACATGCTGCCGAGGGATACGACCCTTGGCGAAAAGGGCTTTGCGCCCTATGCTGGCGGCGCGATTTTCAACACCGCCATCGCGCTCGGCCGCCTCGGCATTCCCACTGCCTTCTTCACCGGCATCGCCGACGACATGATGGGCGAAATCCTGCTTGCGACCCTGAAGGCGAGCAATGTCGATTACAGCCCCTGCGCCATCACCCAGCGCCCCTCGACGATCGCCTTCGTCAAGCTCGTCAACGGCCAGGCGACCTATGCCTTCTACGACGAAGGCACGGCCGGCCGCATGATCACCACGGCCGACCTGCCGACCCTTGGCGACGATTGCGAAGCGCTGCATTTCGGCGCCATCAGCCTGATCCCGAGCCCCTGCGGCGAAACCTACGAAGCGCTGCTCGACCGCGAGGCAGCCAAACGTGTCATTTCGCTCGACCCGAACATCCGCCCCGGTTTCATCAAGGACAAGCCGGCGCATATGGCCCGCATCAAGCGCATGGCGGCAAAATCCGACATCGTGAAATTCTCCGATGAGGATCTCGACTGGTTCGGTCTTTCGGGCGACCACGACACGCTCGCCGCCCACTGGCTCGCCCACGGCGCCAAGCTCGTCGTCATCACCAAGGGCGCCGAAGGCGCCTGCGGTTATACCAGGGATCGCAAGGTGACGGTGCCGAGCGAACGCGTCACGGTCGTTGACACCGTCGGCGCCGGCGACACCTTCGATGCCGGCGTCCTGGCCTCGCTGAAGATGGACGGCCTGCTGACCAAGCCGCAGGTCGCCTCGCTCGACGAACAGGCGGTGCGCAACGCCCTGACACTGGGTGCGAAGGCGGCGGCCGTCACCGTGTCGCGTGCCGGCGCCAACCCGCCTTGGGCGCGTGAGATCGGGCTTTAAGGCAGGGCCCACCTCTCGATTCCCTCTTCCCCCCAGCGGGGAGAAGGTGCCCGTAGGGCGGATGAAAGGGGCCGGCGAAGCCGGTCTTCACAACGCTGCTGCGGGATCGGCGGCGTTGGAATCGTTTCGACCTTGTTCAAGCCTAGAGCACGGCGTTTCGCGATAAGTTTTATATTGTGCCGGGCGGCCCCCTCATCCGCCTGCCGGCACCTTCTTCCCCGAGGGGGGAAGAGGATATGCCGCAACGTCTCGACATCCTGTCTCTCGCGCCAAGCGCGGGGGCGCGCCCGGCTGGTCGGTCAGGGCACGCCAGCCCCGCTCCGGTCGGAACTCGGAACGGTCACCAGGTCCCGCAGGAAATTTTCGCACCAGAGCGAGACGTCGTGCGAAAGCAGATGTTCCATCATCATGCTCCAGCGGTCACGGCGCTCCTCAAGCGACATGGCGAGCCCTCGCGCAATCGCATTGGCGGTGCCTTCGACATCGTAGGGATTGACCAGCAGCGCGCCCTTCAACTCCCTGGCCGCGCCGGCAAAGCGAGACAGCACCAACACGCCCGGGCGATCCGGATCCTGGGCGGCGACATATTCCTTGGCGACGAGGTTCATGCCGTCGCGCAGCGGCGTGACCAGCCCGATCGTCGCCAAGCGGAAGAGCCCGGCGAGCACATTGCGGCTGATCGATCGATTGACATAGCGGATCGGCACCCAGTCGACCGTGCCGATGGCGCCGTTGACGCGGCCGGCCTGTTCGGCGACCATCTTCTGCATCTGCTCGTATTCGGGAACTTCGGATCGCGATTTCGGCGTGACCTGCAGAAAGGTCACCTTGTTCTGGTAGGCCGGATTGCTGGCGATGAAGCGCTCGAACGCTTCCAGCCGTTCAATGATGCCCTTCGAATAATCGAGCCGATCGACGCCGATGATCATGTCGCGGCCTTCAATGCTGCGCCGGGTCTTCTGAACCATGACGTTGTTTGCGGCTTTTTCGGCGAATTCGGCGAATCCAGCGGTTTCGATGCCGATCGGATAGGCGCCGGCCTTGAAAACCCGCCCGTGCGAATCGAACAACCCGTTGCCGAGGTCGTCGCCGATGCCTTCCCTTCTGAGATAGCCCGCGAAGTTCTGCAGGTCGTAGTCGGTCTGGAAGCCGACGAGATCGTAATGCGAGAGCCCGCGCATGATTTCCTCGTGGACCGGCATGGTGACGAGAATGTCCGCCGGCGGCCAGGGGATATGCAGAAAGAAGCCGATCCGGTTCTTCAGCCCCATCTGGCGCAGTTCGGCCGCCAGTGGAATGAGGTGGTAATCGTGAACCCAGATAATATCATCAGGCTCGATCAGCGGCGCCAGCCGGTGTGCAAAGAAGCGGTTGACGCGGAAATAACCGGCCATTTCCTTCCGGCCATATTCGGCGAGATCCAGGCGGTAGTGGCAGATCGGCCAGAGAACGCGGTTTGCAAAGCCGCGATAGTATTCTTCGACGTCGGTGTCGGTGAGGTCGGTCAGGGCATAGGTGATGTTGCCCTTCTGCAGTTGTGACAGCGCGCCCGGTTCCCTGTCGCCACTCGACTCTCCCGACCACCCCATCCAGATGCCGCCGCGCTCCTGCAAGGCTGCCTGCAGCGCGACGGCAAGGCCGCCGGCAGCAGCACCCCCATCTTTGCTCGGCACGGGAACACGATTGGAAACGACGACAAGACGGCTCATGGAGTTCCTTTGCCTGAGAGCGGTTCAGCTTTTTATGGAAGCGCCTGCTCATCGGCCGATGGGAGTGATGGAACGGAGCGTCGTCCCAGGCTTGATAGGCCATGTCTTGGGAAGCAGCCCCTGCACAGAATTTGCTTAAATCTAGGGTGATTGCCGAGAAATGAAAGAATTCCTTCTATAATTTTCCATTAGAAGAACATTTCATCCGCTTCCGCACGACGGGCGTCTGTGCGGCGGCGCACCAGACCCTACTGATATCGGTTCAACATTTGCGGCTGTGATGATGATGTCGGCGCTCGTCGCGATGTCGGCCCGTGGATGGCCTGCGCGGGTCACAGCCCGCCGCGGGACGCCGCTCCCAGGAATGGGGCCGTCGGAGGACGGGCATAAACGTCTGCCCGGCCTCTTGCGTTAAGATGAGGCGGCTGCCTCGAGTGCTTACTTCGCGAGCTTCGACAGCGCTGCGACCAGCCCCTGCGTCGAGGAATCATGGCCAGCCGCGCTCTCCTTGCCCTCGACGACAGGCAGCAGGCCCGTCGCCAGTTCCTTGCCGAGCTCGACGCCCCACTGGTCGAAGGAGTTGATGCGGAAGAGCACGCCTTCCACGAAGACGCGGTGTTCGTAGAGCGCGATCAGGCGGCCGAGGGCGTAAGGGGTGAGCTTGTCGTAGACGAAGGTGATCGACGGCCGGTTGCCCTGGAAGACGCGGTGCGGGGCGATGAAATCGGCCTTCTTGTCGTCCATTCCTTTGTCGGTTAGCTGCTTCTTGGCTTCATCGAAGGTGCGGCCCTTCATCAGCGCTTCCGACTGGGCGAGAACGTTGGAGATCAGCAGCTGGTGCTGGTGGCGCAGCTCCGGCTCGAAGGCGTTGGCGGCGATCATGAATTCGGCGGGGATGATGCTCGTGCCCTGATGGATGAGCTGATAGAAGGCGTGCTGGCCGTTGGTGCCGGGCTCGCCCCAGACGACCGGCCCGGAATTGCCCTCGACCGGCGTACCGTCGATGGTCACACCCTTGCCGTTCGATTCCATGTCGAGCTGCTGCAGATAGGCAGGAAAGCGCGACAGGCGCTGGTCATAGGGCAGGATGGCGCGGGTGGGATAACCGAGCACATTGCGATGGTAGAAGCCGATCAGGCCGAGCAGCATCGGCAGGTTTTCGGCAACCGGCGCCTGACGGAAATGATTGTCGACGGCATGGGCGCCGTCGAGGAACTTGCCGAAATTCTCCGGGCCGACGGCGATCATCAGCGGCAGGCCGATCGCCGACCAGATCGAGTAGCGGCCGCCGACCCAGTCCCAGAAGCCGAAGACGCGGGCGCTGTCGATGCCGAAGGCGGCGACCTTGTCGAGCGCCGTCGAAACGGCGGCGAAATGGTGCTGCACGGCCGCTTCGCCGAGCGCCTCGGCGATGAAATTGCGCGCCGTCTGCGCATTGGTCATTGTCTCAACGGTGGTGAAGGTCTTCGAGGCGACGATGAACAGCGTCGTTTCCGGCTGAACCAGCTTGAGGATATCGGCGATATGGGCGCCGTCGATATTGGAGACGAAATGGGCGCGCGGGCCGTCATGGAAGGGAGCAAGCGCCAGCGTCGCCATCACGGGGCCGAGATCCGAGCCGCCGATGCCGATATTGACGACGTCGGTGATCGCCTTCCCGGTTGCGCCCTTCAGCGCACCGGAGCGGACGCCGCCGGCGAATTTGCCCATGGCGGCCAGCACCGCGTTGACATCCGGCATGACGTCCTTGCCGTCGACCAGAACCGGCGTGTTGGAGCGGTTGCGCAGTGCAGTGTGCAGAACGGCGCGGTCCTCGGTGAAATTGATCGCCTTGCCGGAGAACATCTCCTCGCGCTTCTTCTCGACGCCGCCTTCTTCGGCGAGTTTCACCAGCAGCTTGAGGATGTCGTCGTTCACTGCCGTCTTGGAAAAATCCATCAGCAGGTCATCAAGCGAGACGGAGAAGCGCGAAAAACGCTTGGAATCGGCGGCGAAGGCCGCACGAAGATCGGTCGCCTTGGTGGCGGCGGCGGTGCTTTTCAGCTGTTCGACGATGGCGTTCATGGGAGGCTCCTTTGGAGGCGGAAAGGTTGCGGAAACTATTCGCTTTATCGGGCCTAAATCAAGTTCAGCCGCCGCTCCAATATGAAAAAAGCCACCCGCGGCAAGCGGCTGGCTTTTAGAGCCTTTCCTAGTCAGCTTGAAGCATTCTGCCGGAGCAGGTTTTCGTCAGGGCAGAGGCGATTGGCGATGGGCATACCGCAAGGTACGTCCGAGCCGATCGCCTCTGATCCTGGCGGAAACATGCCCGGCCCACCGGCCGCACCGCTTCGCCGTGGCGAAGCGATACGTGCGTCCGGCGCTTTAAAGTCTTGCAGATTTGCCTGGCAAATCTGCGGGAGGGTTGGCTGAAACGGGCCGGCTGATCGACCGGCCGGCTTGGCCGTAGAACTGGGCTACGACGCGCGCCGGCCGGTCGACCATCCGACTCCGTTTGCGCCAACAGAATGCTTCAATCTGACCAGGAAAGGCTCTAATTTCATCAGATCGTCAAATTCAGCCGCGCAGGTCCTTGCGCAGGATCTTACCGACCGGCGACTTCGGCAACTCGGTGCGGAATTCGATGAAGCGCGGGCGTTTGTAATTGGTGAGGTTGGCGATGCAATGGGCCTTCACCTCGGCCTCCGTCAGGTTCGGATCCTTCCTGACCACGAAGAGTTTGACCGCCTCGCCCGAATGCCCGTCCGGCACGCCGATGGCGGCTGCCTCGAGGATGCCTACATGCATGGCGGCGACTTCCTCGATCTCGTTCGGATAGACGTTGAAGCCCGAAACCAGGATCATGTCCTTCTTGCGGTCGACGATTTTGGTATAGCCGCGCGCATCCATGAAACCCATATCGCCCGAGCGGAAATAACCGTCTTCGGTCATCACCCGCGCCGTCTCCTCCGGCTTCTGCCAATAGCCGGCCATCACCTGCGGCCCGCGAATGCAGATCTCACCGACCTCGCCGAGCGGCAGCGATTTTCCGTCTTCGTCGCGGATATCGAGATCGGTTGAGGGCATCGGCAGGCCGATCGAGCCGGTGAATTCCGGCGAATCGAAGCGGTTGGCTGTGGCGACCGGCGATGTCTCGGAAAGGCCGTAGCCCTCGGTCACCGCCGTGCCCGTTATTTTCAGCCAGCGTTCGGCGACCGGACGCTGCACGGCCATGCCGCCGCCGAGCGACATGATCAGCGGGGAGAAATCGAGCTTGGCGAATTCGGCATTGTTCATCAGCGCATTGAACAGCGTGTTGAGGCCAGGAAAGATATGGACATCGGACTTGCCGAATTCCTTGACCAGACCGGGAATGTCGCGCGGATTGGCGATCAGGATATTGCGGGCGCCGAGAGACATGCCCATCAGCGAATTCACCGTCAGCGCGAAGATGTGGTAGAGCGGCAGGGCGCAGAGGAAATTCAGCACCTCGGGCTGTTTCTTGCGCTCGAAGGCCGATCTGAGCCAGAGCGACAGCTGCAGCTTGTTGGCAAGCAGATTGGCATGCGTCAGCACCGCGCCCTTGGCAACGCCCGTCGTGCCGCCGGTATATTGCAGGAAAGCAATATCACCGCCGGCAAGCGTGACCGGCTGCAGGTTTTTTTTCGCCCCTTCGCGCAGCACTTGGCCGAAGCTCTTGTGCTGCGGGATCGACCAGGAGGGAACGAGCTTTTTCACCTTGCGCACCGCGAAATTGACGATCAGCCCCTTCAGCCCCAGCATTTCGCCGAGCGAGGTGACGACGACATGGCGAAGGTCGGTCTTGTTCAGGACCTGCTCCACCGTGCGGGCGAAATTCTCCAGCACGAAGATCGCCTTGGCGCCGGAATCGCGCAGCTGATGTTCGAGTTCGCGCGGCGTATAGAGTGGATTGACGTTGACGACGACGAGACCGGCCCTGAGGATGGCATAGGTGGCGACCGGGTTCTGCAACACGTTCGGCATCATCACCGCGACGCGGTCGCCCTTTTGAAGGCCCGTGCTCTGCAGCCAGGCGGCGACTTTGCGCGTCTGACTCTCCAGCTCGCGGTAGCTCATCGCCTTGCCCATGCTGGCAAAGGCGGTGCGGTCGGCGTAACGGGCGCAGGATTTTTCGAGCAGTTCCGCCAGCGAGGCATGTTCCGGCGGCGGAAGCTCGGCCGGAACCACATCCGGATAGGCGGCAAGCCAGGGTTTTTCAGGCTTGGCTCCGTTCGGATGGACGGAAATGCTGTTCATCGTGTCTCTCTCCCTTGCGGCCGCCGCGCCGACGATCGGTCGGCAGATTGACCGAAAGATCCTCCATCTTCCAGTCCGGCAGCTTATGCCATTGCTCGAATGGTTCAAGCCGAATGAAAGCTATACTAACCTTGACGTAAACGTCAACATTCGCCGATTGCGCAATCGTGCCGGAGAGCGGGAACTTTGAACCCGCGATGACGTTGATCTTGCATACCCAATCCGAGGAAACCCAAAGGAGATGCATCATGCTCAATCAGGAAACTGACGCCAACCGCCGTGACCCGGACGCCAAAAGCACGCATTCGCTGATCGCCAGCGACCGCGTCGAAGGCACCCGTGTCTATGGTGCCGATGGCAGGCATATCGGCTCCATCGAACGTCTGATCATCGGCAAGCTTGACGGCCGCGTCGCCTATGCCGTGCTGAGCTTTGGCGGCTTCCTCGGCATTGGTCACGATCACTATCCGCTGCCCTGGGAAAAGCTGAACTACGACACGCAGCTGGATGGCTATCGCATCGACCTGACCAAGGAACAGATCGAAGGCGCCCCGAGCTATGCGGACGATGACGACAGCTGGTACAACGACAATGGCCGCCGAGTTTACGATTACTATGGCGTGCCGCCCTACTGGATGTAACGTCGTCCGCTAGGCTGAGCTGGAAGGGCCCCGTGCGATGCGGGGCCTTTTTGCTGTTTGGCGGCAGAAGACCTGCCTTACAAAGGGTGCGAGGAACGGAGAGATCACGGCATGTCCTCTTCTCCCGTCGGCAGAAGTGCCGGCAGGCGGATGAGGGGGCTACACGGCACACCCTCAGGGAATCGAGATGTTGTGGCAGCCCTTTTCAGCGCCCCGCCACAAGATCATTGGCCGAACGCAGCACTGTGCCGATCGTGATCTCCGTAGCGACGATCGTCTTGCCCGTCTTCACCGCAAACACATGGCTCTCGCCCGGCAGCAGCGTCACCAGCATCGTGTCGACCACCGCATCCGGGTCCAATCGATCCGCCATCAGGCAGAGATCCTTGAGGAAATTATCAGCCGTCACCTTCACGGCATACCCGCCATTGATCGCTGCGACATCGACGCTCAGCCGCGGCGCCGGCAGGGCAAGCGCGATATCCTCGACGAAATAGTGAAAAGCCCGCCTGTCGAGCATCTCGACGACGATGACTTCCTCGTTCGGTAAGCCGGGCCTGACGATATCTTCGGGCAGCGGAAACTCCTTCGCCGCGAAGCGGTCGCAGAGCAGACGCCAGAATTCGAATTCGCCCAACACAGTGCCGTCGAGCTTTAAACGCCTTCCGCTGATCTTTGCCCGCCAGAACAGCGTTCTCTCGTTGACCGCCACCGCCGAAAGCCCGTCGCCGCGTGGCTGGATGGTCAAGAGACGCGGATCATAGGCGGCCTTCAGCGCATACCAGAGCGGCTTGCGGCGACCGGCAGAATCGAGTGCCGCCCAGGAGGTCACCGGCCAGCAATCGTTGAACTGCCAGACCACCGCACCCCTGCAGATCTCCCGATGCGAGCGCATGTGCTCGATGCCGAAGCGGATGGCGCGGGCCTGGTTGAGCTGGGTGGCGAAATGCCAGTCGTCCATCGTTTGCGGTTCCGGCAGGTGACCTGAGAGGCCGCGGATCAGCTTGTCATTACCCTGCGTCGCCTTCTGGTGATGGAAGACGCCGTTCGATTGCGGCGTCAGCGGCGTGTCATGAACGCTTTCGGCGATCGTCGCCCAGGCGGCCGGCGCCTGCCAGCCGAATTCGGAGCAGAAGCGCGGGATATAGTTGCGGTAGACCTCGTAGCCGACATCGTTCCACACGTCCCAGATATGTTTGCAGCCATGGGCGTCGGCATTGGGTTCGATCTCCATCGAGCCGGAATAGGGGCTGCCGGGATAATAGGGCCGGTCGGGATCGAGTTCGGCGCAAAGTCTTGGCAGCAGGTCGAGATAATAGCCGAGCCCCCAGCTTTCACCCGGCTTGATGATCGGCCGCCAGCCCCATTCGTCGAAGCCCCAGATGTTCTCATTGTTGCCGTTCCAGAGGATCAGTGAGGCATGTGGCATCAGCCGCACGACATTGTCGCGCACCTCTGCCTCGACCTCGCTCCTCAGTGGCTCCTCCTCCGGATAGGCCGCGCAGGCAAACAGGAAATCCTGCCAGACCAGCATGCCCATGCGGTCGCAGGCTTCGTAGAATTCGTCGCGCTCGAAAATGCCGCCGCCCCAGACGCGCAGCATATGGATATTGGCGGCCTTGGCCTCCTCGATCCGCGCGCCATAACGCTCAGCCGTCACCCGCGAGGGGAAACAATCATCGGGAATCCAGTTCGCGCCGGCGATGAACAGCGGCACGTCGTTGATGACGAAGGTGAAGGCCGAGCCGTGCGCGTCGGCCGAGGTGTCGAGCCTCAGCGAGCGGAAACCCAGCTCGCGCTCGTCAGCGTCGAGCAGATCGCCGCTGGCATCGTCGACGAGCTCAAGCGTCAGGGAATAAAGCGGCTGCGCGCCGAGATGGTGCGGCCACCAGAGCTGCGGCGAGGGGAGGGTAAGCTCGAAAGAAACCTCGTCTTCGCCGGCGCCGATCGCCACCGTTTTGGTCACGTCGCCGATTGTAGCGGTGAGCCGGCAGGCCGCCCCCTCGCCATGCCGCGCCAGCCGGGCATGGACCTTCACCAGCCCGTCACCACCGGCAAGGCTTGCCGAAACCCTTATCTCGCCGAGCCGCGCCCGATCCCAGCTTTCCAGCCTGACCGGTTTCCACAGGCCCGCCGTCACCAGCGTCGGGCCCCAGTCCCAGCCGAAATTGCAGGCCATCTTGCGCATCAGATTGCCCGGTCCCGGATAGTTGTTGGGCCGGTAGCCGTAATGGTTCTCCATCTCCGCGCCATAGGCATAGGCGGAGCGGAAGGTGACCGTGAGTTCGTTGGCGCCTGTTTTCAGCAGCCCGGAAACATCGAAACGATAGGTGCGGTGCATGTTGAAGCTGCGGCCGATTTCCTCGCCGTTCAGCGCGATCACCGCGATGGTATCGAGCCCGTCGAAGACCAGCTCCTGGATCTTGCCGTCCTCAGGCGCGGCCTCGAACGTGCAGCGATAGGCCCAGTCGGTTTTGCCGATCCAGTCGTTGGTGATCTCGTTGACGTCGATATAGGGGTCGGGGATCAGCCGGCTGGCGAGAAGGTCGAGATGCACGCATCCCGGCACGGTTGCAGGGATCGATTCCGGCAGGCCGGGCCTTCCTGTATCGTTGCAGTGGAGTGTCCAGCCGGAATTCAGCGTGGTCTTCTCGATCATGCGGGCTCCTGATTTATGCCGCTCGAAACTGTGGGGTGAGGTGTCGTCGGAAGGGCGCCGCAATCGGTCGCGGCGCATTGTGGGTCAGAGAAACCGGCCGTGGCGCTGCAGCACTTCGATCTTGTAGCCGTCGGGATCGCTGATGAAGAAGAACAGGCCGAAGAGCTTGCCGTCGCGGTTGAGCTCCACCAGCTGACCGGGCTTCAGCCCCAGCTTTGACAGCCGCTCGCGCTCGATCGCCACCTCTTCGACCGAGACCGCGAGATGGCCATAGGCGTTACCGAGATCGTAGGGTTCGGTCCGGCCCTTGTTGACGGTCAGCTCCAGTTCGAAGCCGGTCTCGGCATTGCTGAGATAGATCAGCGTGAAGGTTTCGAAATCGACGCGGTCGGCGACCGAAAGGCCGAAGGCCTTGCTGTAGAATTCGACCGAGCGCGCCTCGTCGAGAACACGGATCATCGAGTGGATCATCTTCGCCATGGCGTCCTCCCGTGGAATCGATCACCGCAGCCTTGGTAGCGGTCCTTTCACGCCGGGCGCAAGCCGATTCTTCGGGTGATCGCCGCTTCGACAAGGCCCATGGCGTCATAGATCAGCACCGCCATCAGGCCGACGATCAGCCCGCCCTGCAGGATGAAGGCGGTATTGTCGGAAATCAGTCCGGCAATGATCACCTCGCCGAGGCCCTTGGCCGCCACCGTCGAGCCGATCGTCGCCGTGCCGATATTGATGACGGTGGCAACCTTCAGCCCTTCGAGGATCAGCGGCAGGGCAAGTGGTAGCTCGACCCGCAACAGCCGCTGCGTGGCACCCATGCCCATGCCGTCGGCGGCGTCGAGAACCTGCGGCGACACCTGCTTCAGCCCGGCGACGGTGTTTTCGAAGATCGGCAGCAGGCCGTAGAGAAACAGCGCGATCAGCGTCGGCATGGCGCCGAAGCCGGTGGCCGGAACGGCAAGCGCCAGCACCGCGACCGGCGGAAAGGTCTGCCCGGCATTGGCGATCGCCCGCGACAGCGGCAGAAAGTCGGCGCCGCTCTCGCGGGTGACGAAGATACCGCCGGCAACGGCGAGCACGGCGCTGCAGACAATCGATCCGATCACCAGCTGCAGATGGCCGACGGCGAGCGAGGCAAGGCTGTTCTGCGTATAGACGGCGGGCGCATTGTTGCTGGTCAGCGGCACGAGCAGGAAGGACAGCCACTCGGTCCTGAACAGCAGGATGAGCAGAAGGGCGAGCGCCGCCAGGCGGAAGAGATTGGCGACGACGAGTTTCATGCCTTGCGGCCCAGTTCGAGCAGCCGGCTCATCGAGATCGATCCCACCGGCGCCTTCTCGCCATCCTGCACCGCCGCCTCGTCGACGCCCTGCCAGATCATTTCGGCGAGCGCATCGCGCAGGCTGAGCGATTGCGACAGGGCATAGGCGAGACCGCTTTTGGCCGGCTCCATGCTTTCTTTCAGCGGCAGCAGCGACATCAGCTTCAGCGCCCGGTCGGAGGTGCCGGTCAATTGCTGGACGAAGGGGTCGGCGGGTTCGGTGAGGATCTTTTCCGGCGTCGAGCATTGCAGCAGCCGGCCCTGGCTCATCACCGCGATCTGGTTGCCGAGATGGAAGGCCTCGTCCATGTCATGGGTGACGAGGATGATGGTGGTGCCGAACTGCTTCTGGATCGCCAAGAGATCGTCCTGCGCCTTGCCGCGGATGACCGGGTCGAGCGCGCCGAAGGGTTCGTCCATCAACAGCAGTTCCGGCTCGGCCGCCAGTGCCCGGGCGACCCCGACGCGCTGCTGCTGGCCGCCGGAAAGCTGGTGCGGATATTTGTCGGCGAAAGTTGCCGGATCGAGGTTGAACAATCCAAGCAGTTCCTCGACCCGTCTGGCGATACGGGCCGAATCCCAGTCGAGAAGCTGCGGCACGGTGGCGATATTCTGCGCCACGGTGCGGTGCGGGAAGAGCCCGTGCCCCTGGATCGCATAGCCGATCTTGCGGCGAAGCTCCGTCACCTCGACGTCGATCACATTCTGCCCGCCGACGAAAATCTCGCCCTCGGTGATCGGCACCAGCCGGTTGATCATCCGCATCAGTGTCGATTTGCCGGAGCCGGAGGTACCGACGATGACGGTAATCTCGCCCTTCTCGACCTGCATCGAGACATTGTCGACGACGGTGGCCGTGCCATAGCGCTTGGTGACGTTCCTGATCTCGATCATGCTCATGCGGCGGATCCCCGGATACTGTCGATGACCGCATCGAGGATGACGGCCGATGAGAAGGCGAAGAAGACGGTCGGCACGGCGCCGAGCAGGACGAGGTCCATGGCCGTCTGGCCGAGTCCCTGGAAGATGAAGATGCCGAAGCCGCCGCCGCCGATCAGCGCGGCGATCGTCACCATGCCGATCGCCTGCACCAGCACGATGCGGATGCCGGTGAGGATGACCGGAAAGGCAAGCGGCATGTCGATGCCGGTGAGGATCTGCCGGCGCGTCAGCCCCATGCCGGCCGCGGCATCGCGCACCGAGGGGTCGACGCCCTGCAGGCCGACGACGGTGTTGGCAACGATTGGCAGCAGCGAATAGAGCACCAACGCGATCAAGGCGGGCGCCGTGCCGATGCCGCGAATGCCGATGGCCGATGCCAGCGCCACATGGGTGGCGAGATAACCGAGCGGCAGCATCAACAGGCCGAAGAGCGCAAGACTGGGGATCGTCTGGATGAGGCTGAGGCCCTGCAGCACGATGGCGCGCAGCTTCGGCACCCAGAAGCAGAGGATGCCGAGCGGCAGGCCGAGGATGATGGCGATGGCGAGCGAACCGAAGGCCAGCAGCAGATGCGAGATCGCTTCCGTCTCGAACTGCGGCGCCCGCGTCGAGAACTCCTTCATGATCGACAGGCTGTCGAGCAGGCCTGAGGAAAGCGAGATGAAGAGCAGCGCGGTGTAGCCCGCAAGGGCCGCGACCCGCATCCAGGGCGCCAGCCTTATTTTCACCAGCGCATCCGAGATGACGAGCCCGATCACCGCAAACAGCACCCAGAAGCCGCCGCCGGGCGTCATCCGCGCCACCGTGCTGCCGGGCGGTGTCGCCGCCGTCGAGACGAGGCCGATCGCAACGACCAGCGCCGCAAGGCAGAGTGTGGCGATCACGAGCCGGGCGAGAGCATTGCGGAGAAACAGCGTCGCCAAGGCCGTGAGAATAAGCAGCACGGTCAGGAAGATGACGGAAGGCTGGGGAAGAAGCTGCGTCAGCAGCATCGGCTTGCCGGCGGCGATGCGGTTCGCCTTGACATAGATGAACGGCATCAGTGCCGTCGCCGCAATGCCGCCCGCCACCAGAACCACGCCGAGCCGGTCCAGCCTGCGGACCGCTGAGGTTTCTTCCATCAAATCAACCCTGTCTGAGCAATCCCGTCCGGCCAACCCTATCAGCAGAGGGGGCTCCGCCCGCAATCGGGCGGAGCGAGTGATGATTATTTCAGGAAGCCTTTTTCCTTGAGATAGGCTTCAGCGACGGATTTCGCCGGCTCGCCGTCGACCTGGATCTTGGCATTGAGCTTGCGCAACTCGTCGGCGGTCAGGCTCTTGAAGATCGGCGAGAGCACTTCCTCGATCTTCGGATTGGCTTTCAGCACCTCTTCGCGGATGATCGGCGTCGGCGCATAGACCTGCTGCACGTTCTTGTCGTCTTCGAGAACGGTGAGCTCGGCCGCTTCGATCGCGCCATCCGTGCCATAGACCATGGCGGTGTTGACGCCGTTGGTTTGGTCGGCGGCCGCCTTGATCGTCGCCGCCGTGTCGCCGCCGGAGAGAACGACCATCTGGTCTGGCTTCAGCTGGAAGCCGTAGGTCGTCTGGAAGGCGGGAAGCGCGCCGGCTGAATTGACGAATTCGGCAGACGCCGCCAGCTTGGCGGCACCGCCGCCGGCGACCCATTTGCCGAAGTCCGTGAGGCTCTTCAGCTTGTTCGGTTCCGCGACGTCGCTGCGCACGGCGAGCGCCCAGGTGTTATTGGCAGGCGACGGCGTCAGCCAGACGATCTTGTTGGCGTCGTAATCGAGCTTCTTCGCCAGCTCGTAACCCTGGTCGATATTCTTCCAGGCGGCATCGTCGGCCTTGTTGAAGAAGAAGCCGGCATTGCCGGTATATTCCGGATAGATGTCGATTTCGCCTGCGGTGATCGCCTTGCGCACGACCGGCGTGGCGCCGAGCGCGATGCGGTCCTGCGTCTTGATGCCGTTGGCTTCGAGCGCAAGCGCAATGACATTGCCGAGCAGCGTGCCTTCCGTGTCGATCTTCGACGAGACGACGACATCCGCGGCGTGAGACGCACCCGCCGCGAAGGCGGAGAGCGAGACGGCGAGTGCGAGTTTCTTCAGCATGGAATATCCCCTTGGTTGACACTGTTAGCACTTTGAATTGCTGCATTATGCAGGTGCGCAAGCTCCGAGCGGGAGCTCTGCGCACAGAAGTTCGCCAGCCAGCGCGACGACGTCGCCACCATGCCGGAATTGCGTGCGTCATGGAAATAGCGTGCACGCCCGAAAAATCGATGCAAGCCCCCTCCAGTATTTGCAGTCGCGGCACGATTATGGCGGCGAATGCATCTCTACGCGTGGAAACGCATTCCCTTTTCCAGGGCCGGCGCGATTTGTTTTTGTCCCCTTGCGTGTTTCCGCGGTGGTCCGGTGCTCTGTTGCGGATTGCCGCCGCCCGGATTTTTCTATGACGGAAACGATAGCCCGCCTCTTACGTTGCAGGGATATCTTTTTTCGTGAACACATCATATCGTCCGGTTTTTCCAGCGCTTTCCGGAGCCAGCCCTTTTGCATCTCGGCGCCCTGTTCATAAGCCACCATGTCCTCACCTCCGGTTCGGTGCGCGAGACCGCGCGGCGCTTCCAGCTGTCGCCCTCCACTGTCTCGACGGCCATCCGCCATCTCGAAACAGAGCTGGCGATGAAGCTGACGGAACGCGCCTCCGGCGAGCTGGTGACGCTGCTCGCCAGCGGCAGGGTGCTGGAGGGACTGGTGCCGATCACGGCGGCAATCGGCGAACTCGGTCAATTCACCGGTCATGACGTTGCGGCCGCCGATGCCCACGAGGCCTGGGCATCGCGCATTCCCCTGAAGATCGTCACGATGGAGCGCTTTCTCGAAGTCGCCGATCAGGGCAGCATCAATCGCGCCGCCCGCCGTCTTCGCCTGGGTCAGCCGCAGCTTTCGCTTCAGCTTGCCAATCTGGAGAAATTTTTGGGTGGCCGCCTGTTCGAGCGGCAGGCGCAGGGCTCGGTGCTGACGGAGGAGGGCAGGCGCGCCTACCAGGTCTTCACGGCGATCAGCCAGGCCTGGAACGATCTGAAGTCTTCGGCCGACGAGCGATATCGGCGCACCGCCCGGTCGCTGCGCATCGGCTCGATCATCCCCACGGGATCGGAAAGCTGGGTGGCGCGCTGCCTGGGTTCGCTGGTTTCGGAATGGAATGCGCGGCGCAGCAACAATGCGATATCGCTGGTCTCGATGACCGCCGACGATCTGCGCGAGGCGCTAAAGAGTGGCCGCATCGATGTAGCCATCCTGGATTCGGTCTTCGGGCTGGAAAGCTTCCGCCATCGCGAGCTGCTGCAGACCGACATGGTGGTGATCGCGCCGCCGGATAGCACCGAAACGAATGTCGCCGATCTCGTCGCCGGCCATGCCATCTGCATGCCGAGCCCGCGCACCGGCCTCGGCCACGCTGCCATGGCCTTCAGCTATGAGCGTGGCCCAAACCGGCGGTTCCGCAGCCAGGATATCACTGCGGCGGATTCGCTGCCCGTGATCGTCGACCTCGTCGCCAATCACGGCTACGTTTCCTTCTTGGGCCGCGTCAGCGCCATGCCGATCGCCGACAAGGTGCGCATCGTCAATCTCGACGAACATCTGCCGATGTCCTATCACGTCGCCTTCAATCATCGCAAAGCCGCCGCCGATGCCTGCGCCGTCATCATCGAGGCGGCGGCGAGAATCACGTCTGAGCCTGTCGCGCAGACCGAAAGAGTTAGGGAGAGCGCGGCATGACGATCCTGCTGGAAGTGTGCGTGGATAGCGCCAATGGCCTCGCCGCCGCCATCGAGGGCGGCGCCGACCGCATCGAGCTTTGTTCGGCGCTGGAGCTCGGCGGTCTGACGCCGCTGCCGAGCTTGATGCGGATCGCCGCCAGGGCGCGTATTCGCGTCTACGCGATGATCCGCCCGCATGCCGGTCCCTTCATCTTCGACAGGGCGGACGAGGAAGCGATGATGCTCGATATCGACGCCGTGCGCGCCGCAGGCCTAGCCGGGGTCGTCATCGGCGCCAACCGGCCTGATGGTACGCTCGACATGCCGTTGATCCACCGCCTGAAGGCGCATGCGACAGGCCTCGGCTCGACGCTGCATCGGGCGTTCGATCTGGTGCCGGATGCCGATCAGGCGCTGGAACAGGCGGTCGAACTCGGCGTTGAGCGCATCCTGACATCCGGCTGCGCGCCGAAGGCGGCCGACGGAACCGAAACCCTGAAACGCCTCTCGGCAAAGGCCGCCGGCCGCATATCCATCATGCCCGGCAGCGGCATCCGCCCCGCCAATGTCACCGCCATCTTGCAGGCAACCGGCGCCCGCGAGGTCCATGGATCCTGCAGCTCACCTGTGGAAAGCGCCGACCCCCGCGCGGTCGCCTTTGGTTTCGAGGCGAAAAGCGCGAACCGGACGGATAGTGCGGTGGTCAGGGAGATGTGCAGGGCGATTGCGTCAATGGAGCGTTAGCGGTCCCGCAATTCCGGACGGAAAGCGTTTTGCGATTTTGAAACGCGAATGCAGTGCTTGCGGCATGGGTCCTTGGGTCAAGCCCGAGGACGACGGAGTGTGGTGTGGGCGCTGCGGCAAGTAAGTGCCGTAGACACCAAACGACACGCAAATTGGGACCGCGGGTTTTCCCTATTTCTACGCCATCCCGGACGTAAAACGGGCGCCCACCTTTTATGGAATTGCTCCAAGCGTCCCGGCCCTTGCCGCGTGGTTTCCCCACCCTCCGTCATACTCGGGCTTGACCCGAGTATCCACGACGCACTCCACGTGCATGCTACCGTCTTACCCTAATCTCCAACCCTGATCACCGCCTTGATCAACCCGCTCTTCTCATGCGCCCAGCGCGCCAGATCTTGCGGCGTATCGGCCAGCGCCGTCCGGTGGGTAATCAGTTTATCCACCGGCACCAGCCCCTTGGCGATCGAATCGACCACATGCTCGAAATCGACGCGGGTGGCGTTGCGGCTGCCGATGACCATCATCTCGCGTTTGTGGAATTCCGGGTCGGAGAAGCGGATATCGTCCTTGACGACGCTGACCAGCACCAATGCGCCGCCATGGGCGACGAAGGAGAAGGCTTTTTCCATCGACTGGCCGTAACCGGTGGCGTCGAAGACGACGTCGAAACCGTCGCCATCGGTTTTTTCCCGCACAGCCTCTAAGGTTTTCTCACCGGCGACGATCCCGGAGGTAAAGCCGAAGCGCTCCGATGCCATCTGCAGTCGTTCGGCACTGGTATCGAGCAGCGTCACCTCGTGACCGGCAATGCGCGAGAAGATCGCCGCGCCGAGGCCGATCGGGCCGGCGCCGATGACGAGGGCGCGCGCGCCGGCGCCGGCCAGCGAGCGGCGCACCGCGTGGGCGCCGATCGCCAAAAATTCCGTTGTCGCCGCCGCCTCCAGGCTGAGGCCCTTGGCGGGATAGAGATTGCCTGCCGGAACAGAAATCTCCTCGCAGAAGGCACCGTCGGTATGGACGCCGAGCACCTTGATGTTGGTGCAGCAATTCGGCTTGCCCTGGCGGCAGGCGACACATTGGCCGCAGGAGAGATAGGGGTTGACGATAACAGGTGTGCCGGCCGCAAGCGTTACGCCGTCGCCGGCTGCGATGACCGTCGCCGAGATCTCGTGCCCCATCACCCGGGGATATTCGAGGAAAGGGTGTTTGCCCTCGAAGATATGATAATCCGTGCCGCAGATGCCGACATGGCTGACCGCCAGGCGCACCCAGCCGGGCGCCGGTGCGGCGGGAGATGGCCGCTCGACGATCTCGAGCACGCCGGGTTCGCGGCAAACAACTGCTTTCATGACAGATCTCGCATTCCTGGAAATTGAAGAAGCCGGCCTGTGCGACCGGCTTCTCTGAGTTTCTCAATTGCTCTTGCGGCGGCGCAGCTGGTCGAAGAAGACGATCACGATGATCAAGAGGCCGGTGATGATGCGCTGCCAGAAGGAGTTGACGTTCAGAAGGTTGGCGCCGTTGTTGATGGTGGCGAGGATGAAGGCGCCGATCAGCGGACCGTGCACCGAGCCGACCGCGCCGAACAGGCTGGTGCCGCCGATGACCGAGGAGGCGATCGCCTGCAGTTCCCAGCCGTCGGCCTGCGTCGCATTGCCGATGGCGATGCGCGAGGCGAGCAGCACGCCGACGAAGGCGGCAAAGCCGGCCGACAGGATATAGGCGAGGTAGATCATGCCCTTGACGTTGACGCCGGAAAGGCGGGCAGCTTCCGCATTCGAACCGACGGCGAAGAGATAACGGCCCCAGCGGCTGAGATGCAGGAAGACGAAGGATGGCACCGCCACCAGGATGACCATCCAGAACAGGCTCGGAATGCCGAGGAAATCGGCGCGGGCGAAATTGCTGAAACCCTCATCGGTGATGCTGATCGTCGAACCGTTGGTGATCAGCAGGCCAATGCCGCGCAGCGATGTCAGCGTTGCCAGCGTGATGATGAAGGGCGGCAGGCCCATATGGACAATGCCGAAACCGTGGAAGGCGCCGATCGCCACACCGATGGCGAGCGTCAGCACGATCGCTCCCCAGAGCGGCACCCCCGCCTGCAACAGCCAGGCGATGATGACGGTGCAAAAGCCGACGATCGCGCCGACCGACAGATCAATGCCGGCGGTGATGATGACGAAGGTCTGGCCGAGTGCGAGGATTGCCGTCATCGCGCCTTGGCGCAGCAGGTTGGAAATGTTGAGCGGCGTCCAGAAGCTGGCGGTGACGAAGCCGAGTACGATCCAGAGGAAGATCAGCAACCCGATCAGGGTCAGGCCGAACAGGATGTTCATCTTCCGGCGCGGCGGCGGCGCGACGATTTCGGTGGGGGTGGCAGTCATGAATTTTCTCCCTCTTAGAGAATTTTCGTTTTTCCGAATGACGGAAATTCTCTATCTCTTTGTTCTCACGCAATTTCCGAACGCAAAACCGCAGCGCACTTTTGCTGGAATTGCTTGTGCTCAGACGCCGATCGCTTCGCTGAGCACCTGTTCATGCGTCGCCGCGTGGAAATCATGGCTGGCGACGAGCTTGCCGCCGCGGAAGACGTGCAGCCGGTCGGCCAGTTCGTAGACTTCAGGCAGGTAGGAGGAAATCAGGATGATGCCCGCCCCCTCCTTCAGAAGCTTGGCGAACAGCCTGTAGATTTCCGCCTTGGTGCCGACGTCGACGCCGACGGTCGGCTCGTCGAAGATGAACAGTCTTGCGCCGTGGCTCAGCCACTTGCCGATGACGATCTTCTGCTGGTTGCCGCCCGACATGCTGGAGGCCGGCACGCGCCGGCTCGGCGTCTTGATGCTGAGATCGCGGATCTGCTTGTCGGCATTGGCCGCTTCGCGCGTATGACTGATCACCGGTCCTTGGCTAAGGCGCCCGAAGACCGGCAGGTTGATGTTGAGGCCGATCGGCAGGTTGAGGCAAAGCCCCTGGTCGCGCCGGCTTTCCGGCGCCAGCGCAATGCCGAGTTCCATCGCCGTGCGTTCGTTTCGGATATCGACGCGCTTGCCCATCCATTCGATGTCACCGGCGCTGATCGGCTGGCGTCCGTAGAGGCCGAGCGCGAATTCGCTGCGTCCGGCGCCGATCAGCCCGTAGAGCCCGACAATCTGCCCGGCTTTGACGCTGAGCGACACGTCCTCGAAGCCCGGACCCGAAAGCCCCTTGACCTCGACGATCGTCCCGCCGATCGCAATCTCTTCCTTGTGGTAGATCTGCTCGATCGAGCGGTTGATCATCAAAGCGATCAGCTCAGCATCGTTGGTCTCGCCGATCAGCCGCGTGCCGACATGCGTGCCGTCGCGCAGCACCGAGACACGGTCGGCCAGTTCGAAGACTTCCTCCATGCGGTGGCTGATATAGACGATGGTGACGCCTTCGCCTTGCAGCCGGCGGATCAGCTTGAACAGCTGTGCGGATTCCTGGCGCGTCAGATAGGCTGTCGGTTCGTCGAAAATCAGGAACTGGGTGCCGCGCATTGCCGCCCGCGCGGTTGCCACCAACTGCTGCTGGCCGATGGTCAGTGAGCTCAGAAGCGCGGCCGCCGGCAGGCCGAAGCCGAGATCGTCGAGCACGGCCTGCGCCATTTTCACCATCTGCTTCTTGCGCATCAGGCCGTAGCGGTTGACCTCGTCGCCGAGGAAGAGGTTGGCGGCGACCGTCAGGTGCCGGCAGAGCACGACTTCCTGGTGGACGGCGTTGATGCCGCGGGCGATCGCCTCGTTTGGGGTCGACAGTCCTACCGGATGGCCGCACCACAGGACCTCGCCGGCCGTGCGGGTAATGACGCCGGTGAGCAATTTGATCAGGGTGGATTTGCCGGCGCCGTTTTCGCCGACGATGGCGTGGATCTCTCCGGCCAGAAAGGTCAGCGTCGCCGGCTTCAGCGCCTGGACATGACCGTAATTCTTTTGCAGGCCCTTGAGTTCGAGGATAGGCGATCCGGTCGGGATGCGATTGGCTTCTTTCAGCGTGGCGCTGTCATCATGGCGATGACTGACCTCTTCCAGTCCGATCATGGACCTCTCCTCTTCTTGGTCGTCTCATTTCCACCCTGGCAAACCATAGCATGGATGGAAAAGGCCGCGCCGGTTTTTAGAAAGCCGGCGCGGCCCGTTCTTGTCGGATTACTTGATCTTCGGGTTCAGGAGCGCGTCGATCTTCGGATCGGCCATGTTCGCCTTGGTGACGAGGTTGGCGCCGGTATCGACATTTTCCGGAACCTTTTCGCCCTTGGAGACGGCAAGCGCGGTCTTCACGCCGTCATAGCCCATGCGATAGGGGTCCTGGACGACGAGGCCGGCAATGGCGCCGTCCTTGAGGAAGCCAACCGTCTTGTCGTCGCTGTCGAAGCCGATGACCTTGATCTTGTCGCCGAGCTTGTTTTCGGCGATCGCCTGGCCAACGCCCTGTGCCAGGATGAGGTTCGAGGCGAAGACGCCGACGAGCTTCGGATTGGCCGTGATCAGGTCGGTCATCATGTTGAGGCCGGTGGTTGCCTGGCCGTCACCGTATTTGTCGGCGATGACCTTGAGACCGGGATGCTTGGTCTTGATCTGATCCAGGAAGCCTTCGCGGCGCTGTTCCAGCGAGCCGACGCCGGGAAGATTGGTGAGGATGACGATTTCGCCTTCTTCCTTGCCCGTCATCTCCTTGATCGCGGCGGCAAGACCGTCGGCTGCGATGCGGCCGCCCTGGACGTTGTCCGTCGTCAGGAACGACTTGAATGCCTTGGAATCGGCACCTGAGTCGATGCCGATGATCGGTACCGACTTGGCGGCTTCATCGATCGGCTTGCCGAGCGCCTTGAATTCGGTCGGCGAGATGACGATGGCGGCCGGCTTGCCGGCAACGGCGTTCTCCAGAATGCTGATCTGGCCGTTGATGTCGGATTCGGCCTGGGCGCCGAGCTCCGGCACGTTGACGCCGAGATCCTTGCCGGCCTTGCGGGCGCCGGCCAGAACGATCTGCCAGTAGAAGGACGTCGTGTCCTTGACGATGATCGGGATCGTCACATCGGCGGCAAAGGACGTGACCGGCATCGCCGTGGCGATAACGGCAGCGCCGGCAAGCGCGGTAAAGGCGCGGCGCGACAGAAGGGATTTCATGATGGTCATAAGGGTTCTCCTCTCAAGATGCGTTCTCCTCCGAATAAATCGGCCGCTGAACGCAGGCGGACGATTTTTATCGATAAAAAACATTTGCAGGCAGAAGCTAGCTGAGGCGCAATCAAATTGCAAGAGCGCCGATCCGGCTTTTTTGCTTTGGTAAACTCCTGCCAAGCAACTGATTTCATTTCAATACAACGATAACCTAAAGTAGGTATCAGCCGAGATCGACCTCATGCGGATGCACGACGCCCTTTTTCAAAATCAGGTTGCCGTAGAGCCGGAATTCCGTCGTCGCGACGATATAGGCAGCCTTGCGGGCCATCGCGTAAAAGGCGAAGCGTTCGACCGGCACGATCGCAAAATCGCCGGCGCGCCTGGCAACGATCTGTTGGAACTCGGCGCACACCTCCGGCATGGCGTGCGGGTCGCCGACCACCTCCATCCGCCAGGCCGCTTCCGGCACGAAAGTGTCGAGCGGCATATGGGCGAGGATCGCTTCAGCCATCGCGGTGGCGCTGACGCCGTCGGCGCGGATGACCGGCGGGCCCATCGAGCCTGAGGGAAAATTCGCGTCCGAAATGACGATATCGTCGCCATGCCCCATCGTCTTCAGCGCATGGAGCAGGTCGGGGCCGAGCAGCGGATGAATACCCTTCAGCATAATGTCTCCTCAGACTCGGACCGCTTCGGCGCCGAGCGGCGGCGCGACCAGCGTATAGGGTTCGAATTCGGTATAGATCTCGTCGGCAAGCCGTGGTTCGACGATTTCCACGTTGCGCGTCAGGCTCGACGGTTTGGCCGTGCCGATCAGCACCGATGCGACGATCGGTTCGAGCAGCGGAAACTGCAGGGCGGGTGCTGCCAGCGGCACGCCGTGGCGCTTGGCGATCGCCTCCATGGCGCCGACCTTGGCAAGCACCTCGTCATCGGCCGGCATATAGTCGAAATGTGAACCGGGCACCGGGCCGGTGGCGAGAATGCCTGAGTTGAAGACGCCGCCGACGACCAGCGACGTGCCCTTCTGCCGGCAGAGCGGCAAAAGTTCGGCGACCGCCGAGCGGTCGAGCAGGGTGTAGCGGCCGGCCATCAGAATGCAGTCGAGATCGGCGTTGCGCATGACGTCGAGGCAGACGGGCACTTCGTTGACGCCGAGGCCGAAGGCGGAGATCGCGCCCGAGGATTTCAGTTCTTCCAGCGCCTTGATGCCGGAATCGAGCAGCTGCTTCTGGTAGACGGCATTCTTCGCCGCGCCATGCGTATAGACGCCGATATCGTGGACGTAGAGAATGTCGATGCGGTTGAGGCCGAGGCGTGCATAGCTGAACTCGACCGAGCGCATGATGCCGTCATAGGAATAGTCGTAATCGGCATCGAAGGACAGCGGATCGACATAGCTGTAATCGGGCACGGTTCCGGTCGGCACCGGCCTGAGCAGCCGGCCGACCTTGGTCGACAGCACGTATGAGCCATCAGGCTGGTCGCGCAGGAAATCGCCGACGCGGCGTTCGGCCAGGCCGAGCCCGTACCAGGGCGCCACGTCGAAATAGCGGATGCCGCTGTCCCAGGCCGCCTGCAGCGTGTCCATCGCCTGCTGGCGCGGGCAGGCGCGGTAGAGGCCGCCGAGCGCTGCGGCGCCGAAGCTGATTTCGGTCACCTCAAGCTTGGTCTTGCCGATCCGTCTCGTTTTCATCATGCCTCCTGGCGAAGAACGTGAAATTCTCTGGCCATTCCCGGAAACCGCGAAGCGGGCTTTCCGGGAATTGCGTAAAACAAAGGACTAGAGCGTAGCCCCCAGATGCCAGGGCACGAATTCATTGTCGCCATAGCCGAAGAGTTCGCTCTTGGTCTTCTTGCCGGAGGCCGTGTCGACGATCAGCTCGAAGATCTCGCGGCCCTTGCCGCTGATCGTCGCGTCACCGGTGGCGATCGTGCCGCAATCGATGTCCATATCCTCTTCCATCGAGGCATAGAGGGCCGAATTGCTGGAAAGCTTCAGCGACGGCGCCGGCCGGCAGCCGAAGCAGCTGCCGCGGCCTGTGGTAAAGGCGATCATGTTCGCCCCGCCGGCCACCTGGCCGGTTGCCGAGACCGGGTCGTAGCCTGGAGTGTCCATGAAGACGAGGCCGGGGGCGGTGACCCGCTCGGCATAACCATAAACCGCCGTCAGCGGCGAGCGGCCGCCCTTGGCGACGGCGCCGAGCGATTTTTCCAGAATGGTGGTGAGGCCGCCGCGTTTGTTGCCGGGTGAGGGGTTGTTGTCGAGCGAGGCGCCGTGCAGGGCGACATAATCCTCCCACCAGGCGATTTTCTCGTCGAGTTTCTTGGCCACCTCGTCGCTGACGGCGCGGCTGCGCAGCAGATGTTCGGCGCCATAGATTTCCGAGGTTTCCGACAGGATTGCCGTGCCGCCGGCGGCTGCCAGCAGATCAGCCGCGACACCCAGCGCCGGATTGGCGGTGATGCCGGAAAAGCCGTCCGAGCCGCCGCATTGCAAGCCGATGATGATCTCGCTGACCGACATCGGCACACGCTTTTCCCTGCCGACGTCGGCCGCGATTTCGCGCAGCATGCCCATGGCCCGCTCGACCGCGCGGCGCGATCCGCCGGCATCCTGAATGTTGAAATGCCGCTTGGAGGCACCCGCACCGCTCTGGCCGTAAAGCGTCAACTGGTTGACCTCGCAACCCAGGCCGATCATCAGCACGCCGCCGAAATTCACATGTCTTGTATAGCCGGCCAGCGTCCGGTGCAGCACGTTCATGCCGTCGCCGGTCGAGCTCATGCCGCAGCCCTGGTCATGCACGATCGGCACGAAGCCGTCGATGCCGTCATAATGCGGCAGGATTGTCCGGTTCGCCTCGTCGGCGATCGCCCGGCAGACCGTGGTGGAACAGTTCACGCTGGCGATGATGCCGATATAGTTGCGCGTTGCAGCCCGCCCGTCGGCGCGGCGATAGCCCATGAAGGTGCGCGCCTTGTCTTCGCTCGACGCTGTCTCCGGCGCCGAATTGGCGGTCGCAGCCAGCCGGTCGTTTTCGAAATGCAGATTGTGGCTGTGCACATGGTCGCCGGCCTTGACCTCCGCCGTCGTGCGGCCGATCGCCTGTCCGTATTTCACCACGGCGGCGCCGAGCGGAATATCGGTGATCGCCACCTTGTGGCCGGGGTCGATTTTTTCACGGGTTTCAATGCCGGCAACCGTCGAACCCGGCGCGATGGCCGCCGTTGCGACCGCGACATTGTCACCGGCCGACAGGATGATCCAAGGCAGTTTGTCCAAGTCTCTTCTCCCCAGAGCATGACACCGAAAAATCTAAGCGGTTTTCGGACGACATCATGCTCCAACTCTTGAATTCAGGAAACACTCGCTGCACCGGCGAATGCGCATTGATTTTGTTTTTTATCTACAATAAACATTTTCAAGTCAACGGGAATATTGATCCTGTGGACGAGGGAGGCAATGAGCCGCAGGCGACTGGAAATAAGCTAAAGGTCGTTTGAACAAGCCCCGGTCTGTTTGCCCTGCTATGCAGAGGCGATTGCGCACGAGGGCGGAAAGCGGGGGTCTGGTGGCAAGGCAGAATACGGTCTTCAAGGAAGCCTACAACAGGTATGCCGTGGCTCTGCGCACGGATACCGCACTGCCCTCTGAGCCGGAGATCGCCGCCCAGCTCGGCGTCAGCCGCTCCACCGCGCGCGCCATCCTGACCCGCCTCAGCGAGGAAGGCATCATCCGCTGGAACAAGCGCCAGAAGATCGTACTGCGCCAGCCCACAGACCGCGACCTCTTTCCCTCCGAAGAAACCGACTCCCTGCATGACATCATCGAGCGCAGCTTCATGCAGCGCATCCTTGCCGATGATGCCGCCCCCGGCATGCAGATCAACGAGCTGGAACTTGCCCGCGAGATCGGCACCGGCACGACAAGCGTGCGCGAGTTCCTGATCCGCTTTTCCCGCTTCGGCCTCATCGAGAAACGGCCGAACAGCCACTGGACGCTGAAAGGCTTCACCCGCGAATTCGCCCTCGAATTGGCCGATGTGCGCGAGATGTTCGAGCTGCATTCCGCTGCCGAATTCGGCCGGCTTGCCAGGGACAGCCAGGCCTGGACCGATCTCGCCGCCATCCGTGACGAACATCACGCCATGCTTGCCGACATCAACCAGCGCTTCAAGGATTTCTCCGTCCTCGACGAACGCTTCCACCTGTTGATCCACCGCGCCTCGAAGAACCGCTTCATCGCCGATTTCTACGACGCCATCGCCATCGTCTTCCACTATCACTACCAGTGGAACAAGACCGCCGCCCGCGAACGCAACGAGCGCGCCATCCACGAACATCTGGATTACATCGCAGCGCTCGAATCCGGCGACCAGGCCGCAATCGAGAAAGCCTGCCGCATCCACCTGCGCTCCGCCCGCCAGACCCTGCTGCAATCCCTGCCGCAGATGGCGACCGACAGTGGCTGAGCGTAAGCGAAAATCGACAAAGGGCGTGCCGTGCAGCCCCCTCATCCGACCCTTCGGGTCACCTTCTCCCCGCTGGGGAGAAGAGGGGAGAATGCCGCTTCGCCAACGATTCCATTGAATGGGGTGTCTTTGGACAGGCGCGTTCGTTTGGGCAGTGTCGGCGCATCTTGCTCCCTCTTCTCCCCAACGGGGAGAAGGTGGCCCGCAGGGGCGGATGAGGGGCCATACGGCACAACGCCAAACTTCGGCACGATGAAACCTTCTGATCCATAAGCCGTTATCGTGCTTATGAGCGGCGCAAAACTTAAACCGAAATCGGTCGACGACACCGAACCGCAGGGTTCCGAGACGACGGCCGAGGATAAGCCATCGACTGCCGAGGCCGTGCCGCCGCCAGATCTTCCACCTCCAGATGTCGTCGAACCCGGTCCGGAACTCACGCCCGAGGAGGCGGAGCAGGCGCGCAAGAAGTATCTGCTCAAGCGTTTCTGGATCAGCGCGCGCCATTACTGGGGCCGCGGCGGCGACAAGTTCGCCTGGCCGTGCACACTCGGGCTGCTGGCGCTGATCGGCATCAATGTCGGCTTCCAATATGGAATCAATCTGTGGAATCGGGGGATTTTCGATGCCATCGAGCGACATGATGCCGGCACCGTCTATTTTCTGAGCGCCGTCTTCGTGCCGCTGGTGCTCGGCACCGTCGCGGTCGTCACCACCCAGGTCGCGCTTCGCATGATGATCCAGCGCCGCTGGCGGTCCTGGCTGACGACCGCCGTCATCGGACGCTGGCTGGCAAACGGCCGCTATTATCAGCTGAACCTGATCGGCGGCGACCACAAGAACCCCGAAGCGCGTATTTCGGAGGATTTGCGGATTGCCACCGAAGCCCCTGTCGATTTCATCGCCGGGGTCATTTCCGCATTCCTGGCGGCCTCCACCTTCATTGTCGTGCTTTGGACGATCGGCGGGGCGTTGACGCTGCCGATCGCAGGCTTCACCGTCACCATTCCCGGCTTTCTCGTCGTCACCGCAGTCCTCTATGCCGCAATCACCTCCAGTTCGATGGCATTCATCGGCCGCCGTTTCGTCCAGGTCTCCGAGGCCAAAAATCAAACCGAAGCCGAATTTCGATATACGCTGACGCATGTGCGCGAAAACGGCGAGAGCATAGCCTTGCTCGGCGGCGAAGAGGAGGAGCGCAACGACCTCCACAAGACCTTCGCCAATGTGCTCGGGCAATGGGCGCTGCTTGCCCGCCAGCACATGCGCACGACGCTGGTGTCGCATGGATCCATGCTGATTGCCCCGGTCGTGCCGGTGTTGCTGTGCGCTCCAAAATTTCTCGAAGGCAGCATGACGCTCGGACAGGTCATGCAGGCAGCCTCAGCCTTCGCCATCGTCCAGGGCGCGTTCGGATGGCTGGTCGACAACTATCCCCGCCTTGCCGATTGGAACGCCTGCGCCCGCCGCATCGCGTCGCTGATGATGTCGCTCGACGGGCTGGAGCGGGCCGAACAGAGCGACGCGCTCGGCCGCATCAAGCGCGGCGAAACGGAAGGCGAGGCGATGCTCAGCCTGAACGATCTCTCCGTCTCGCTCGACGACGGCACCGCCGTGGTCACGGAAACCCGGGTGGCGATCGAACCCGGCGAGCGGGTGCTCGTCTCCGGAGAATCCGGTTCTGGCAAGAGCACGCTGGTGCGGGCCATCGCCGGTCTTTGGCCCTGGGGTGACGGCAGCGTCAATTTCCACGCCGACCGCCGCTTGTTCATGCTGCCGCAACGACCCTACATTCCTTCCGGGACGCTGCGCCGCGCAGTCGCTTATCCCGGCGCTGCCGATAGCTGGACGTCCGATGAGATCAAGGCGGCCCTCGACAAGGTGGGACTGGCTTACCTGAACGACAAGATCGAGGAAGACGCGCCATGGGACCAGACCCTGTCGGGCGGCGAAAAGCAGCGGCTCGCCTTTGCGCGCCTGCTGCTGCATACGCCGGATATCATCGTGCTCGATGAAGCGACCTCGGCACTCGACGAAAAGAGCCAGGATAAGATGATGCAGATGGTGATCCATGAATTGCCGGAGGTGACCATCATCAGCGTCGCGCATCGCGCCGAGCTCGAAGTCTTCCATAGCCGCAAGATCACCCTGGAACGGCGCGAGGGCGGCGCAAAGCTCGTCAGCGATATCGACCTCATCAAGCGCAAGAGAAAACGGAACTTGCTGTCACGCGTTCTAGAGAACCGTCGCTCCCCGCGAAAGGCCCGCACGGCCTCGAACAAGACGCGCAGCCCCTGAAGAGAACCTGGCTTTCGCTTGGTCGCGGTGCCCGGTGGGCCTTCGTTTTCTATTGCTCATTCTGGGGGAGGTTGTCGGTGATATCGTAGTAGTCGCCCTTATCAGCGACAAAGATATGCATTTTTAGTTTGGTTTCGGTCGGGCTATCAAATGCACCCATCGCGACAGCAATCCAGTCTCGATGCGGTGGATCCCAAAACAAAGATGATCCGCATATCGTGCAAAATCCACGCCTCACCTTTTCCGAGGATTGATACCAGGTGATATGTTTGTCTCCTTGGATCGTGATCTGACGTCGAGGTACGTCGGTTGAAGCGAAAAAGTGCCCGGATTGTTTTCGGCATTTGGAGCAGTGGCAGGCGTCTGGCGCTTGCAAACCGCCCTCGATCTCAAAAGTTACGGCGCCACACAAACAGGATCCTTGTGCATAAGCGTTCCTCTCATAAGTCCCATATTGCCTATAATTCTGTGCCCAGGATATGGCGGTTACCGCTCGCCCGCCGAAGCCTCCGCGCCGGCAATCCGATCCAGATTGTCGATCAGCCGCTTGAGCAGATCGACGAGCTGTGCCGCTTCCGCCTCCGTAAACCCTGCCAATGCCTCGCTGTTTCCCTGGAACAAGGCCGCAACAGCTTCCGGCATGCCTTCCCGCGCCGCCTTCGTCAGCACGATGTGGCTGCTGCGCCCGTCAGCCGGGTCGCGCGTCCGTTCGATCAAGCCGTCCCGCTCCATGCGGGCGAGCATTTGTGCCATCGGCGGTTGCTCGACCCTGGCAAAGCGGGCGAGGTCTCGCTGCGTGCTTGCCGTGCCATCTCCAAGCGCCACTAGCACCGGCAACTGGCCGACACCGAAGCCGAGCGGTTTGAGGCGCATCTCGCTCAGCCGAGCAAAGCCCCGCGCCGCAAGACTGATGAGATGCCCCGGTGTTGACAGCACGTCTTCGCCCATCTGCTTCCCCGTTCTCATGCGCTTGACCACAAGATATATATGTACGTATATATCTCCATGAGCGGTCTTCGACAATGCCGTTTCGACACCGAATGTTTCAATCACCATCGGGGAAGCGATATGCCGCAGAATGACATCGAAATGATCAAGCGCATCTATGCCAGCTTCAATGCGAGAGACATCGACGCGGTCCTTGCCGTCCTTTCTGATGATGTCACCTGGGCCAACGGCATGGAGGGCGGCCATATCCATGGCCGTGAGGCCGTGCGCGATTATTGGACTCGTCAGTGGGCTGTCATCAGTCCGCATGTCGAGCCGGTCGCATTCGAAAAAACCGAAGACGGCGCCCTTGCCGTCGAGGTGATCCAGTCGGTCTTCGACTTGGACAGCCGGCCGCTGCAGGGGCAAACCCACGGCCTGCGGGACAAGATCGTCACGCATGTCTTCCGCATCGAAGCAGATAAGATTATTCGCTTCGATATCCGGGATGGCGTGTCAGGCCCGGCTTGAGCGTCGAGAGCCGAATCGTTTAATGCGAGGTCGCCTCGCTTGCGACAGCCGCGCCCCCGCTTTTCCGGCCATGCGCGACCGGGATCAGCCAGGTGGTGACGAAGGTCAGCACCGCGACGACCACAACGCCCCAGAAGCTCCAATGCAGCGCCGCATTGAAGACGGCGCGGATCGCCGGGTCGGCGGCGAGCGCCGACAGCCCGGTCGGCTGGTTCAGCGCGGCATGCAGGCCGGCCGCCGCCTCGCCGCCCGCATAATGATTGATGCCGGCATTGAGGATGGCGCCCAGCACGGTGGCGCCGAGCGTATTGCCGAGGCTGCGGGAAAAGATGATCGACGAAGTGGCGCTGCCGCGCATCGACCATTCGACGCTGTCCTGCACCAGCACGATGCTGGTGAGGCTGATGAGACCCATGCCGAAGCCCATGAAGAAGGAGCCGGCGCCGGCAACGATCGGCGAACTGTCGGGGGTCAGGAACAACAGGAAACAGGCGCCGAAGGGAAACATCAGGCTGCCGACGCGCAAGGTGCGCTGGATGCCGAAGGCCCTGTAGAAACGGCCGGAGAGCATCACCGCCAAAGGCCAGCCGACGACGAGCATGGTGAGCGTGAAGCCGGCGACAAGAGGCGAGCGGCCGAGCACGCCTTGCACATAGAGCGGCAGGATTGTCGAAAGCCCGATCAGCGCCATGCCGGCCAGCAGCGTCGCCGCATTGCTGGTCGCGATCAGCCTTCGGCTCCACAGCGGGATCGAGATGATCGGCTCCGGCGCCCGCCTCTCCTGGGCCAGGAAAAGGATGCCCGAGACCACGAAGACGGCGAAAAGCGACAGCAGGATCCAGGCGCTGGCATCGGTTTCCGTCAGCATGACGAGAAGTGCCACGATCGAGATCGAAAACAGCACCGAGCCGAGGTAATCGATCTTTGCCTGCTTGTGCGCCACGTCCTCCTTCAGGAAGAGCATGAAGGCGATGATTGAGATGACGCCGATCGGCAGGTTGATCCAGAAGATCCAGGCCCAGGAGATATTGTCGACGATGATGCCGCCGGCCAGCGGCCCGACGACGGCCGATGTCGCCCAGACGGTCGCCATGAAGCCCTGGACGCGGCCGCGCTCCTCGAGCTTGAAGAGATCGCCGATGATCGTCGTCGTCACCGGCTGGATGGCCCCGGCGCCCAGCCCCTGCAGCAGCCGGAACAGCACCAGCGACATCATCGACCAGGCAAGCCCGCAGAGCAAAGAGCCGACCAGGAAGATCAGTATGCCGCCGATCAGCACCGGCTTGCGCCCAAAGATGTCGGAAAGCTTGCCGTAGATAACCGTGGTCGTCGACTGTGCCAGCAGGAAGGCTGAAAACACCCAGCTGTAATAGGAAAAGCCGCCGAGCTCCCCGACGATGCGCGGCATCGCGGTCGCCACGATCGTCGCCTCGATCGCCACCATGAAAGTGGCGAGCATGATGGTGGCGACGACAAGCACGCGGTTCGAGCGATGCGCTGCATTCGACATGACGATCCTCTTCGGGTGCTCCGCAGATGCCGGAAAACGGCAGGCTGGGCAGGGCGATCGCCGCTTGCGGAGGGATGTGGTACTATTACGTCCTGGAAACCGGCCGGTAAAGCAGTTCTCACGGCAACCGTTGTCTTATGCGGTTTGACGGCAGCGAAACGAAGGCCCGGCGCCCAGCCCCAGGCCCTTATCCAATCAGGCGGACATCCGCCCTATCCTCACTGCGGGCAGGCCTCGCCGCCCGAGCCGGTATCCCCGGAGCCGGCGGTGCAACCCGGCGTCGGCTTGAGATCAGGATTGACCCCGCCGGGATTGATCGTGCTGCGGTCGATGTTGAGTTCGACGCCGCCAGTGCCCGTGGCATTGCCGCTCGTGCTGCCGGTGGTGCCGGTATCGGTGCCGACGGAACCGCTGCCCGCCGAACCAGTGCCGCCGGATCCGGTGCCCGCCGAGCCTGAGCCGGAACTTGCCGAGCCGCCGATAACAGGCGCCACCGAAAGCCGCCCGCTGGAATTTGCACCACCAGCCGTCTGCGCCATGGTCGAGCCGGCAAGGCTGATGGAAAGGAGGGATATTGCGATGAGTTTGCAGGACATGATGTTCTCCATGCTCGTTTGTCTCAAGGGGAGAACCGGCTCGGCGGCGGCATTGTTCCGAGCGGAATTGGTCGCGCGGCCGCTTCACCTGCTCATCATGCAGCCCGTCATCCCTGGCTGATCAACGATGCCGCCCTCAGCAATCCGAGGCGCCGGCTAGGGGCGCTGATCGTGACCATCCCGACCGTCTATGCCTACCCGGCAGCTCAATGAATCTATAGCCTACGCAGGACAGTCATTCGCCCTGCAGCATTTTAAACTTTCGCGCCGCCTTAGGGCAAAGCATCGTGAACTGCTTGATCAGCGGCGGCATGCCTGAGGAGCACGACACATCTGCATCCTCCGGTAATGGGAAAGTGGCCCGCAGCGGTTCTCCGCCAGGAGGAACGAAGGACAGGGTGCCCTTGCGGCAATCGGCGGTGGAACGGTAAGTGTCTTTGCCATTTTCCTTCAGATACATCGCCACGCACTGCTCAACAGTCAGTTTCCCGCCATGTGCGACCGTCTCGTATCCCGGATCTCGCTCGCAATATTCCTGAAAGTTGGCCTGATTGACGTTCCCTTCCATAACCGCAGCGCGTGAATCGGTGCCGGTCCTGCTGACCAGCGTTCCGTCCCACCCAGCACATGAGGCAAGAGGGAAATCCTCGGCCTGTGCCGAGGACATAGCAAAGGTGAAAACTACCATACTCAAAAGCGATATCCGCATAAATCCTCCTAATTGCTGGCCTGCACGCGCTCGATCGACATCCAGCCGCTCATGCGAACTGAAGGGCAGCCCGACCGCGTTGAGAGAAGATGCCCACCACCTGTCGAAGCTTGCCTGCCGAGCGCCCAAACGTAGCTAAAGGTGGACGCAGGATATTAAAAGGGGCTTATAATGGAGGTTGTTAGCACGCGATTGAGGAAAAAATGGTGCCGCTTGCAGGACTCGAACCTGCGACCCCATCATTACGAATGATGTGCTCTACCACCTGAGCTAAAGCGGCATTTCACGGCCGAAGCATGCGGCCCGCGATTTGCATGGCGCTGATACAGCCATTGTCCGAAGATTTCAAGCGCTCTGTCATGGCTTTGGCAAAAAAGAGGGCAGGGTGTGGAAGACTGCCCTCAGAGTGCCAGCCGGGCGCGGGCGGCCTTATATTCGGCCTCCAGCCGGTCGACGAGTTTGGCAACCGGTTCGACGGCTTTGACAGCGCTGATGCCCTGGCCGCTGCCCCAGATGTCCTTCCAGGCCTTGGCGCCGCCGACCGCCTGCTCGAAATCCATCTTCGAGACATCGGCGGCGGGCAGGTTGTCCGGGTCCATGCCGGCAGCCACGATCGAGGGTTTCAGATAGTTGCCGTGCACGCCGGTGAAATAGTTGGAATAGACGATATCGCCGGCAGCGCCTTCGACGATCGCCTGCTTGTAGGCCTCGGTGGCGCGCGCCTCTTCAGTGGCGATGAAGGGCGAGCCGATATAGGCCATGTCGGCGCCCATCGCCTCTGCGGCGAGGATGGCGCCGCCGGTGGAAATCGCGCCGGCAAGCAGCAGCGGCCCGTCGAACCATTCGCGGATTTCCTGGATCAGCGCAAAGGGCGACAATGTGCCGGCATGGCCGCCGGCGCCGGCCGCCACCGCAATCAGCCCGTCGGCGCCCTTGCGGATTGCCGAATGGGCGTGGCGGTTGTTGATAATGTCGTGCAGCACGATGCCGCCATAGGAATGCACGGTGGCGTTGACCTCGGGCACGGCGCCGAGCGAGGAGATGACGATTGGTACCTTGTATTTGACGCAGAGCGACAGATCGTGCTCCAGACGCTTGTTCGACATATGGACGATCTGATTGACGGCAAAGGGGGCGGCCGGCCTGTCGGGATGGGCGGCGTCGTGGCGGGCGAGCTCTTCGGTGATCTCGGCCAGCCATTCGTCGAGCTGGCTCTCCGGCCGGGCGTTCAGCGCCGGAAACGCGCCGATGACACCCGCCTTGCATTGCGCCAGCGTCAGCTTGGGATGCGAGATGATGAACAGCGGCGAGCCGATGACCGGCAGTCTCAATTTATCCCTCAGGATCGGGGGCAGGGCCATGGTTCATGCATCCATTGACGTTTACGAAAACGTCAATCTCTTAACAGAGAAGAAAAGGCGATAAAAGAGCGGCTGCCACGCCTTCGTCGATTTCTGCCGGAATATATGCAGCCGACAGAGCCATTAGAATAAGGTCCGCAAGCGGTGAAACCTCGCGATTATCCCCGCCGATCCGCTGCAGCCGGGCCTGCAAGGCTTGCGGTTTGACGCGCTTGCCGCTACCGAATTTTGATGGAGAACGGCGGGGATTGCAGTCCGATGCCGGGTTCAAGGTGAAGGACTTGAAGTGAGCGGATTAGAAACGGCCATCAGAACAGCGCTCGATAATTCCGATCGCGACAATCCGGAGGTTCGAGCGAGGATCTATCAGTCGGCCCGCCAGGCGCTTGAAGCCGGCCTGCGCAAGCAGGATATTACCGATACCGAGGTGGTCGCCCATCATCGCCATCGCCTGGAAAGCACGATCCACGCCATCGAAAGCGAAGAGCGCGACCGCCTTCACCCGCGCCAGAGGCCGCCTGAGGTGCCGGTGCCGCCCGTCGTCGAAATGCCGGCGCCGCCGGTCCATCAAGCTGATGCGGGTGATATCGACAACCATATCGACAGCCCCGTGGCCACCGGCGAGACTCGTGCTCCCGAGGTAGTCCATAGCCGCGGCGACGATTTCAGCCTCGACAACGTGCGTGCCGGCAGTGCCGACCATCTCGCTGCCGCCCCCGTCGGCGAGGAGCGGCTTGCCCGCGGCCAGCGCGCCAACGACATGGATTTCCGCCCGGAGCGGGCGGCAGGCCGCCGCAAGCCGCGCAAGTTCTTTTCCAGGCTTCTCGTCTGGTGCGTCCTGCTCGCCTTCATCGGCATTGGCGCCTGGTGGGCGCATACGTCGGGCCTGCTTTTGACGGCCGCCGAGCGCGACACCAGCGTCGCCAATCCGCCGGCGAGCACCCAGCCGGAGGATTTCACCGGCAATGACGACAGCGCCGGCAATGCGGCCCCTCATACCGACGAGCCGGTGACCATCGATCCGCAGAACAGCTTTTCGGCCGATTGGATCCCCGTCTTCAAGCCCGATGACGCCGACAAGGTCCAGAGCGGCCCGCGGGCGCGCACCGAAAAGATCGCCGAGAATGACGGCCCCGCCGTCCGCCTGATTTCGCAAAGTGGTGCGGCCGACGGCAATATCTCGATCAGCGTTCCCGCCTCGGTGCTGCAGCAGCTTGCCGGCAAATCCTCGACCATCGCGCTGACGCTGCAATCCACAACCGACGAGCCGACGCAGGTCACCGTCGAATGCAATTTCCAGTCGCTCGGCAATTGCGCCCGCCATCGCTTCAACGTCACCCGCGAAAAGTCGGATGCGCTGCTGCAGGTGAAGTTCGACCGTTCACTGGCGCCGAATGCGCCGGGCACGCTGACGATCAACAGCGATCTCGACGGCAAGGCGCGCGGCATCAACCTCTTCGCCATCCGCATCCTGCCGGGGCAATGATCCCAGCCTCGGCAAAGCCGATGGCCCCAGCCTCGGCAAAGCCGGTGGCTCCGGCTCGCCGCCTACTTCAGGAAGCCAGGCCCTGAGCCGATGATCTGCTCGTCGACCGTGCCGAGCGCCTGTCTGTCCTTGCCGTCATAATCCATTCTGTTCAGCATGTGGCGGATGAGTTCGAGGCGCGTCCGCCGCTTGTCGTTGGCGCGGATCACAGTCCAAGGCGCGAAATCCGTATGGGTTTCCTTCAGCATCCGGTCGCGCTTTTCGCTGTAGTCGTCCCATTTCGTCAGTGCGGCGATATCCATCGACGACAGTTTCCAGACTTTCAGCGGATCGTGCCTGCGGTCGTGGAAGCGCTTCAGCTGCATTTCGCGGCCGATATCGAGATAGAATTTGAAGAAGAAGATGCCCTCATGGGCGATAATCTTTTCGAGCTGTGGTGCCTGCTTGAGAAAATCCTCGTATTGCTGCGGCGTGCAGAAGCCCATGACCGGCTCGACGCCGGCGCGGTTGTACCAGGAGCGGTCGAATAGCACGAATTCGCCTGCGGTCGGGAACTGCGCGACATAACGCTGGAAATACCATTGCCCCTGTTCGCGCTCGGTCGGCTTGGTCAGCGCCACGACGCGGGCAAGGCGGGGGTTCATATTCTCCGAGGAGGCCGAGATCGCGCCGCCTTTGCCGGCCGCATCCCGCCCTTCAAACAGCGCCATCACCCGCTTACCTGATGCCTGCAGCCAGAACTGTACCTTGACGAGTTCCACCTGCAGCTTTTCCAGCTGCTCGACATAGTCCTCTTCCTTCAGCTTCTTCTTGTGGGGAAAGTCGCCGGATTCCAGCGCGTGTTCATCCACCCAGTCCGGCAGGACGGGATCGTCGACATCGAAGGTGCGTTTCTTTCCGCGGATCTCCAGCTCCACGGCCCTGCTTTCGACGGTCTCGGCCATATGCTCCTCCTAAGCCCGATCGGTTCTTTCTCTCAGGCGAACATATTTACCGTTGGAAATCAAATCTTTCGCATTCGGCCGATAATTTTTCGCGGGTTTCGACTGCGGCCTTTCGCTTGAGACGCGGCAGCCGAAAACTTCTGTCATGAATTGCCGCTATCAGGCAGAGTTCAATACTAAGAAAAACGAATCGACGCCGCGAGGGCACTTGGAAGACGAAACTCCGTGGAGAAAGAGCCTGTTGGCGCGCATCCGGCGCGAGCGGCCAGTGCTGCTGGCGGCGATCCTCAGCGCGCTCGCCGCGCTTGCCGCCGGCATGAACAAGTGGGTTGTGCTTGGCCTCCTGCTTGTCATGATCGTCACCGCGCTTTTCAATGAGGCGCCCGTCATCAAGGACGAACCCGCCGAGCCCATTGAAATCAAGCCGCAGGTGCCGCCGAGCCGCCTGCCTGAGGTTTCCGCCACGCTCTCCGGCCTCGATATCCCGGTCATGGTGCTGTCGGACGACGCCTCGGTGCTCTTCCAGAATCGCGCTGCCGAAAAGGCCTTCGGCGAGGTGGCGCTCGGCGCCCATATATCGGGCCGCATGCGTTCGCCCGGCGTGCTCGACATGGTGCGCGAAACCATCGCCACCAACGCGCCGAACCAGATCGAGCATGCCGAGCGGCTGCCCTCCGAGCGAGTCTATATCGTGCGCAGCGCCCCCGTCGAATTCGCGGCCGACGGCGGGCCGCATGAGCGGTATTTCATCCTTTCCTTCCGCGATATTTCGGAGGTCCGCCGCATTGACCGCATGCGGTCAGATTTCGTCGCCAATGCCAGCCATGAGCTGCGCACGCCGCTTGCTTCGCTGCGCGGTTTCATCGAGACCATCCAGGGGCCAGCGAAGAACGATCTGAAGGCGCAGGCGCGTTTTCTCGCCATCATGTTCGATCAGACGACGCGCATGAGCAGGCTGGTCGACGACCTGCTGTCGCTGTCGCGCCTCGAGCTGAAATCGCACATCGCGCCGGATGAAAAGATCGACCTGGTGCCGCTGCTCGGCCATGTCAGAGATGCGCTGGTGCCGCTGGCAAGCGATGTCGGCGTCGACATCAACCTGCATCTGCCCGACGGCAAGGTCGAGGTGCTGGGAGACCGCGACGAGCTCGTCCAGGTCTTCGAGAACCTGATAGAAAATGCCTGCAAATACGGCCAGGAGGGCAAGACCGTTGACGTCTGGCTGAAGAACGGCGCCGGCCAGCCTGTCGAGGTCAGCATCGTCGACCAGGGCCCGGGCATCCCGGCCGAACATGTGCCGCGCCTGACCGAGCGCTTCTATCGCGTCAGCATCGAGGACAGCCGATCGAAAAAAGGCACCGGCCTCGGCCTTGCCATCGTCAAGCACATCCTCACCCGCCACAGGGCGCGGCTGATCGTCAAGTCCGAGGTCGGCAAGGGCACCGATTTTACGGTCCGCTTTTAATGCGCATTGCCTGTCCGCGGTGCCTTCTACCCGGCTCGCCATAATGATGCTGAGGTAGATTTTGCAACACAAAGTGGAGTGGCGCTCAAAGTTCATGGCGTTGTTGACGCATGTGTTCGGACCATTTTAAAATTTATATTTTATATCAAATACTTAACCTGTCACAAATGTTTCACGCCTTTGACATAAAAGGACGGTGCTTACAGCGCTAAGAGAGTCTCGCCGATGAAAAAAGGCACTGCGAGGGCCTCTCTGAAGGCCGCACACACACAAGCCCAATGCCGGGAGATTTCTAATGAACACCTTCAAGCTCACCGTTGCCGCGCTCGCTGCAACCGCCGCTTTCGCTGGCGCTGCCGTCGCCCGCGACCAGATTCAGGTTGCTGGTTCGTCCACCGTCCTGCCTTACGCAAAGATCGTTGCCGAGTCCTTCGGCGAAACCTTCACCAACTTCAAGACGCCGGTCGTTGAATCCGGCGGCACGGGCGCTGGTTTGAAGGAATTCTGCAAGGGCGTTGGCGAAGACACCATCGACATTGCAAACGCTTCGCGTCCGATCAACAAGAACGAAGCCGAAGCCTGCAAGGCTGCCGGCGTGACGGACATTCAGGAAGTCAAGATCGGTTATGACGGCATCGTCTTCGCAACCGACTCGTCCAACCCGGATGTCGCCTACGTTCCCGCAGACATCTACAAGGCCCTCGCAGCCCAGGTCGTCGTCGACGGCAAGCTCGTCGCCAACCCCTACAAGAAGTGGTCGGACGTCAACCCGAAGCTTCCGGCTGTTGATATCGCTGCCTATATCCCGGGCGAAAAGCACGGCACCCGCGAAGTCTTCGAACAGAACGTCCTCGCTGCCGGCTGCAAGGCCTCTGGCGCACTCGACGTGATCGCCAAGGAAATCGCCGACAAGGCCGCTCAGACGAAGGCCTGCGTCGCAGTCCGCAAGGACGGCGCTGCTGTCGACATTGACGGCGACTATCCGGAAACGCTCGCCCGCATCGCCGCCAACAAGACCGGCGTCGGCGTATTCGGCCTTTCCTTCTATGAAAACAATGCTGACAAGCTCAAGGTTGCCAGCATGAGCGGTATCGTTCCCTCCACGGAAACGATCGCCAACGGCACCTACCCGGTTTCCCGCCCGCTGTTCTTCTACGTCAAGAAGGCACATCTCGGCGCCGTTCCGGGCCTGAAGGAATACGTCAACTTCTTCGTATCCGACCAGATGATCGGCCCCGACAGCCCGCTCGTCGAATACGGCCTGGTTGCCGCTCCGGATGCCGAGCGTGACGCGATCCGCAAGGACGTCGAAGCCGGTAAATCTATGTGATGACTTTGCCGGCGCGGCGCTGCAAAGCCCGCGCCGGCATTGCCTTTTCCCTTTGCGCGCCGGCGTTTCCGGTGCTGCAGGGTTGAATTCATTCCGCATGATTGGAAGCTGAAGGCAGGCTGATGAGGCTGCCGGGCTTTGGGGGCTACGGGCCTGGGGACGTAACGAATGAGCACATCCATCATACTTTTGTGCCTTGTGGTGATCGGCGCCGCCGCCTATCTGGTCGCGCGCAGCCGGGCCTCAGCACTTGCCGGAGGCAGATCCTCCGCATTGCATTCACGGCCGGCCTATTACGGCGCCTATGCGGCGATCTGGGCGGTTCTTCCCGCCCTCATCGTGCTTTGCGTCTGGCTTTCTGTCAGCCCCGGCATCATCCAGACCTCGGTTCGCAGTGGCTTCCCTGCCGACGTCAAGGCGCAAGCCGCCGTCGAGCAGGATCTCGGCTATTCGATGGTGGCAACCGTTGCCCGCGGCCTGACGATGCTGAGCGCGGACGAAGCCGCAGCGGTCGCCGGCGATCCGGCCGCCCTGCAGGCCAAGCTCAGCGAGAAGGGCGTGCCGCTTGCCGGCCAGCCGCAGCCTTACATGCTCGACGCCGCCAAAAAGCTCAACACCATGAGCATGACCAGCCGCCTCGCCATGACGGCGGTGGTCTTTGCTCTCGCCGTTGCCGGCGCCTTCTATGCGCTGCGCGCGATTGCGCCCCGCTTCCGCGCCCGCAACCGGGTCGAGCGCGTCATACTCTGGGGCCTGCTGCTCGCCTCTTCGATCGCCATCCTGACGACGATCGGCATCGTGCTTTCCATGCTGTCGGAAGCAGCACGCTTCTTTGCCGTCGTTCCTGCCGCCGACTTCTTCTTCGGCACCGTCTGGGATCCGCGTTTTGCCGGTGCCGGCAGCTCGTCCTTCGGCCAGTTCGGCCTCATCCCGCTGCTGCTCGGCACGCTTTATATCGGCCTGGTCGCCATGCTGGTCGCCGTTCCCGTCGGCCTCTTCGCCGCCATCTACATGGCCGAATACGCCTCGCCGAAGCTGCGCGGGGTCGCAAAGCCGCTGCTCGAAGTGCTCGCCGGCATTCCGACGATCGTCTACGGCTTCTTCGCCCTTGTCACCGTCGGCCCGTTCCTGCGCGATTTCTCCGCTCAGATCAGCGGCCTGCTCTCCGGCAGCTACACCAACTTCATCCAGGCGCAGAGCGTCCTGACCGCCGGCATCGTCATGGGCATCATGCTGATCCCCTATGTCTCCTCGCTGTCGGACGACATCATCACCGCCGTGCCGCGGGCGCTGCGTGACGGTTCGCTCGGTCTCGGCGCCACACGCTCCGAAACCATCAAGAAAGTGGTCTTGCCGGCCGCTCTGCCAGGCATCGTCGGCGCATTGCTGATGACGGCCTCGCGCGCCATCGGCGAAACCATGATCGTCGTGCTGGCCGCCGGTGTCGCCGCCCGCATCCAGATCAACCCCTTCGAGCCGATGACGACGGTGACCGTCAAGATCGTCAATCAGCTGACGGGTGACCTCGAATTCACCTCGCCGCAGACGCTGGTTGCCTTTGCCCTCGGCATCACCCTGTTCTGCATCACGCTTTGCCTCAACATCTATGCGCTCTACATCGTGCGCAAATACCGGGAGCAGTACGAATGACGGATATTGTTTCTCCCACAACAGGCGTCACCATCTCCAAGGCTCCGGCGCGCCGCGATATCGGCATCAAGCGCCGCTACGCCGCCGAGCGCCGGTTCCAGGCCTATGGCATCGCGGCCATCAGCTTCGGTCTCGTCTTCCTGTTCATCCTCCTGTGGACGGTGATCGGCAAAGGCTACACCGCCTTCCAGCAGACGGCGATCACCCTGCCGATCGAATTCTCCGAGAAGACGATCGACCCTAGCAACAAGCGTGCGACCGACCCTTCGGTGCTGGTTGCCGCCAATTATCCGGTTCTGCTGCGCGATGCGATCGTCAAGCACCTGAACATCAACGCCTCGAGCAAGCCTGACGTGCGCGATGCATCCGCCATGCTTTCCAAGGGTGCGCCGATCCAGCTGCGCGACATGGTCGTCGCCGACCCGTCGATCATCGGCAAGACCGTCAATGTCACCGTGCTCGCCGACGCCAACGTCGACAGCGCCAACAAGGGCCAGATCGACCTCTCGGTCGATGAGAAGAACCGCAAGGTCAACGACAAGCAGGTTGGCTGGATGAACGAGCTGAAGGCGAGCGGCGCTCTGCACAAGCAGTTCAACACCGGCCTCTTCGTCAACGGCAATTCCAGCCGTCCGGAGGCCGCGGGCCTTGGCGTTGCGCTCATCGGCTCGCTCTACCTGATGCTGATCGTGCTGGTGCTGGCTCTGCCGATCGGCGTTGCCGCCTCGATCTATCTCGAGGAGTTTGCGCCGAAGAACAGGCTGACGGATCTGATCGAGGTCAACATCAACAACCTCGCCGCGGTTCCCTCGATCGTCTATGGTCTGCTCGGCCTTTCCGTCTTCATCAACTTCGTCGGCCTGCCGCGTTCGGCCTCGCTGGTCGGCGGCCTGGTGCTGACGCTGATGACCCTGCCGACGATCATCATCGCGACGCGCGCCGCGCTGCGCGCCGTGCCGCCGTCGATCCGCGCCGCAGCGCTTGGCCTCGGGGCCTCGAAGATGCAGATGGTATTCCACCATGTTCTGCCGCTCGCCATGCCCGGCATCCTCACCGGCACGATCATCGGCCTGGCGCATGCGCTCGGCGAAACCGCGCCGCTGCTCTTGATCGGCATGGTCGCCTTCGTCGCCAACGCGCCGACGACACCGCTCGATCCCTCGACGGCTCTGCCGGTGCAGGTCTATATGTGGGCGAACGAGGCCGAACGTGCCTTCGTCGAGCGTACTTCGGGTGCCATCATCGTCCTGCTCCTGTTCCTGATCGTCATGAACATGGGCGCCATCCTCTTGCGTCGTCGCTTCGAGCGCCGCTGGTAAACGGAGTTACAGATCATGAACATGTTGACGGAAGCTGCAGTTGAAAAGGCGCTGGATCAGAAGATGAGCAACGTCCCGTATAAGATGATCGGTCAGGATGTCTCGGTTTATTACGGCGAGAAGCGCGCGCTTTTCGATGTGAACCTGAACATCCGCGAAAACACCGTAACCGCGCTGATCGGCCCGTCCGGCTGCGGGAAGTCGACCTTCCTGCGGAGCCTCAACCGCATGAACGACACGATTGACGGCTGCCGCGTCGCCGGCAAGATCACCCTTGACGGCGACGATATCTATGATCCCGATATCGACGTCGTCGAACTTCGCGCCCGCGTCGGCATGGTTTTCCAGAAGCCGAACCCGTTCCCGAAGACGATTTACGAAAACGTCTCCTACGGCCCGCGCATCCATGGCCTGGCCAAGTCGAAGGCCGATCTCGACCAGATTGTCGAGACCAGCCTGCAGCGCGCCGGCCTCTGGAACGAGGTCAAGGACCGGGTGCATGAATCCGGCACCGGTCTGTCGGGCGGCCAACAGCAGCGCCTCTGCATTGCGCGTGCCGTCGCCGTCAGCCCTGAAGTCATCCTGATGGACGAGCCCTGCTCGGCGCTCGACCCGATTGCCACCGCCAAGGTCGAGGAGCTGATCCACGAACTGCGTGAGAATTATACGATCGTCATCGTCACCCACTCCATGCAGCAGGCCGCGCGCGTCTCGCAGCGCACCGCCATGTTCCACCTCGGCAATCTGGTCGAGGAGAACGACACCGATAAGATGTTCACCAATCCCGACGATCCGCGCACCCAGGACTACATCATGGGTCGCTTCGGCTGATTTTGGCGTCACCAAGCCTTCCCGTTATTCGAGGATAAAGCCCCATGGCATCGACACATATTTATTCTGCCTATGATGATGATCTGAAGTTCCTGTCCAGGCGGATTTCCGAAATGGGCGGCCTGGCCGAGCAGATGGTCGCCGAATCCGTCCGGGCGCTGGTCAACGGCGATACCGCGCTGGCCCAGAAGGTGATTTCCGACGACGTGATCCTCGATCACGCCGAGCGCGAAATCGGCGACAAGGCGATCGTCACCATCGCCCGCCGTCAGCCGATGGCCTCGGACCTGCGCGAAATCATGGGTTCGATCCGCATCGCCGCCGATCTCGAACGCGTCGGCGACCTCGGCAAGAACACCGCCAAGCGCGTCATCGCCGTGCAGAGTACCGGCGTCCCGCGCAAGCTCGCCCGCGGTCTCGAGCATCTGTCCGAGCTGGCGCTCGTCCAGCTCAAGGAAGTGCTCGACGTCTACACGACACGCGCCGCCGACAAGGCGAGTGCGATCCGCGAGCGCGACAACGAGATCGACGCGATGTACACCTCGCTGTTCCGCGAGCTCCTGACCTACATGATGGAAGATCCGCGCAACATCACCAGCTGCACGCATCTTCTCTTCTGCGCCAAGAACATCGAGCGCATCGGCGATCACGCCACCAACATCGCCGAGACCATTTATTACATGGCGACCGGAGCACAGCCGGAAGGCGACCGTCCGAAGGACGACAGCGCCAACACCGTCGGCGCGGTCACGGAATAACCGCCTAAACCAGACGATTGCGCGCGCGCCCATGTGGGGCGCGCGAAAAGGTCGCAGCCAATTTTTGTGAATTTGCGCAGGATGCATTGCTTAAATCACCCCCGGTTTAAGGATCATGCGCGAGGAGACCGACACGCATGATCCCGAGAGTTGCAGTTGTTGAAGACGAGGAAGCCCTGAGCGTGCTTCTTCGCTACAATCTCGAAGCTGAGGGCTTCGAGGTCGATACCATCCTTCGTGGCGACGAGGCCGAAATCAGGCTTCAGGAGCGCACGCCCGACCTTCTTATCCTCGACTGGATGCTGCCCGGCGTCTCCGGCATCGAACTTTGCCGGCGACTGCGCATGCGACCGGAAACCGAGCGCCTGCCGATCATCATGCTGACGGCGCGCGGTGAGGAGAGCGAGCGCGTCCGCGGATTGTCGACGGGCGCCGACGATTATGTCGTCAAGCCTTTCTCGACCCCGGAACTCGTCGCCCGCGTCAAGGCGATGCTGCGCCGCGCCCGCCCCGAGGTGTTGTCGACCGTGCTGAAATGCGGCGATATCGAACTCGACCGCGAAACCCACCGCGTCCACCGCAAGAGCCGCGAAGTCCGCCTCGGCCCCACCGAATTCCGCCTCTTGGAATTCCTGATGTCGTCGCCCGGCCGGGTCTTCTCCCGCTCGCAGCTCCTCGACGGCGTCTGGGGCCACGACATCTATGTCGACGAACGCACCGTCGACGTCCATGTCGGCCGCCTGCGCAAGGCGTTGAACTTCTCCAACATGCAAGACGTCATCCGCACCGTCCGCGGCGCCGGCTATTCGATGGAAGCCTGAGGGGTTTCCATCTTTTGTGCCGGTGTCGGCCCCTCACTCTAACCCGACCGGGGTCGAGCCACTCGTCTCGACCCGTCCTTCGGACCCCCTTAAACGGGGCGAGGAGACGTGTCCTACGTGACGTTGGAGAGGGACCGAGAGGTCGCGGCATATCCCCTTCGCCCCGCAAGCGGGGAGAAGGTGCCGGCAGGCGGATGAGGGGCAGCCACACCCAGCCCACTCGCATAAAAAAACGGGCCACTCGGCCCGTTTTCGAATTCTCTGCAATGTCGCCCGCTCAGCTCGCCCGCGCGGCGGCGCGGCGGCGTTCGTTCACCGGCTGGTAGGCGAGCTTCTGGTGATAGCTGCAATAGGGCGAGTTGTCGGGGGATTCGCAGCCGCAGAAGTGGAAGTCGTCCTTCAGCGGATCGCCGACCGGCCATTTGCAGGTGCGTTCAGTCAGTTCCGTCAGGCCGAGGCGGCGCGAGATCGGCACGACCACGTTGCCCTTCGGCACGTATTCCATTTCCTCGACCGTTTCGATCTCGATCTCTTCCTTCAGCATCGTCGCGCCCTGCTGGCGGGTAACGGTGCGGGTAGCGATCCGCGAGGCGTAGTTCGGTGCGCGCGGTGCCGATGTATTGCGTTTCGGCGTGCGCGCCGCGGCGGCCGTGCCGCCGGCCTTGGCGCGGCCGGGAAGGCTCAGCCGGTGAACCTTGCCGATCACAGCGTTTCTGCTGACACCGCCAAGTTGCGCCGCGATCTGGCTGGCGCTCAGTCCTTCGGCCCAGAGCTTCTTGAGTTTCTCGACCCGCTCGTCTGTCCAGTTCATGCCCTGTCTCCACCTTCTGCGTTGGTGATGGCAGAATCCCTCACCGTTGTCCCGGAAGCCTCCGAAACAAGAAACGCTTGATCAATTTTGGTGACTAGTTCCGCCGCATGCAGTCTAGTAATTGAACTTTAACCTAGTGTGAGCCTGACTCCGTGACAAGAGTCGCATGAATCAGGATGAATCGAATTCGGAGTTTTCCCCAACTTGCTTCCGCTGCGTGGCATTTCTGCAATATTGCCTGTTGAAGGCCGAAAACACCGCTGTACAAGCTTGCTGCATGCGCTAAGGGCGCAGTTTTGTTGACATTGCAGCGCGAAAAGGAAATAGTACCGCTGGCCGCCGCAAGGCGGCATTTTTGATTTTTCGGGCCTGGTTTTCTTAGCCGGAGTCCCATGTTTGACAACGCTGATCGGGAGACCCGCGCCATGGCTGAAGCCGCGCCGCTTTATGACACCTATTCTCGTGCCCCACTGCGGTTCGAGCGAGGCGAGGGCGTATGGCTGATCACCGAAGGCGGCGAGCGTTATCTCGATTTCGGCGCCGGCGTCGCCGTCACCTCGGTCGGCCATAGCAACCCGCATGTGGTTGGCGCGCTGAAGGAACAGGCCGACAAGGTCTGGCACCTCTCCAACATCTATGAGATCCCCGGCCAGGAGCGCCTCGCGAAGCGGCTGACGGACGCCACCTTCGCCGACAAGGTGTTCTTCACCAATTCAGGCGCCGAGGCGCTGGAATGCGCGATCAAGACGGCGCGCCGCTACCAGTTTTCCAAGGGCCATCCCGAGCGCTTCCATATCATCACCTTCGAAGGCGCTTTCCATGGGCGCACGCTCGCGACCATCGCTGCCGGCGGCCAGGAGAAATACCTCGAAGGCTTCGGCCCCAAGGCGCCGGGCTTCGATCAGGTGGCCTTCGGCGACATCGAAGCCGTCCGCGCCGCCATCACCGATGCGACGGCTGGAATTCTCATCGAGCCCGTGCAGGGCGAAGGCGGCGTCCGCCCGGCCACGCCTGAGTTCATGAAGGCGCTTCGCCAGCTCTGCGACGAAAACGGCCTGCTGCTGATCCTCGACGAGGTCCAGACCGGCGTCGGCCGCACCGGCAAGCTCTTTGCTCATGAATGGTCGGGCATCACGCCCGATATCATGGCGGTCGCCAAGGGCATTGGCGGCGGTTTCCCGCTCGGGGCCTGCCTTGCGACCGCTGAGGCCGCCTCCGGGATGAAGGCCGGCACGCACGGCTCGACCTATGGCGGCAATCCGCTCGCAATGGCCGTCGGCGGTGCCGTGCTCGACATCATCCTCGCCGATGGCTTCCTCCAGCAGGTGCGCGACGTAGCACTCGTCTTCCGTCAGGGACTGGCCTCGCTGAAGGACCGCTATCCCGATGTGATCGAGGATATCAGAGGCGAGGGGCTGCTGCTCGGCGTCAAGGCGGCGGTTCCTTCAGCCGAACTGCTGCAGGCGATCCGCGCCGCGCATCTGCTCGGCGTGCCCGCCGGCGACAACGTCATCCGCCTTCTTCCGCCCCTCGTCGTCACCGCCGAGGAAGCCCGCGAGGGCCTTGCCCGCATCGAGCGCGCCGCCGAGAGCATCCGCGCCTCCAAGGTCAAGAAGACGGCTTGAAAGGATTGCGCCTGCGGGCGCACGACAGGTAAGAACATGGCTCCTAAACATTTCCTCGACCTTTCGGCGGTCACCTCAGCCGACCTCAGAACCATCATGAACGATGCGCTCGCCCGCAAGCAGGCCTTCAAGGCCGGCAAGGGCGACAAGCCGCTCGCCGGCAAGATGCTGGCGATGATTTTCGAAAAGCCGTCGACCCGCACCCGCGTCTCCTTCGATGTCGGCATGCGCCAGCTCGGCGGTGAAACGCTGTTTCTATCAGGCACCGAGATGCAGCTCGGCCGCGCCGAGACGATCGGCGACACCGCCAAGGTGCTGTCGCGTTATGTCGATGCGATCATGATCCGCACCACCGAACATTCCAGGCTGAAGGAGCTTGCCGAGCATGCGACCGTGCCGGTGATCAATGCGCTGACGGATGACACCCATCCCTGCCAGATCATGGCCGATATCATGACGTTCGAAGAGCACCGCGGCCCGATCAAGGGCAAGACCATCGCCTGGACCGGCGACGGCAACAATGTGCTGCATTCGCTGGTCGAAGGGGCGGCGCGTTTCGGCTACCGCATGAACATGGCCGTGCCCCTTGGTTCGGAGCCCAAGGATCACTATCTGAACTGGGCCCGCAATGAGGGCGCCGAAATCATGCTCTGCCATGATGCCGACCGTGCGGTCGACGGCGTCGATTGCGTGGTGACCGATACCTGGGTCTCCATGAATCAGGAACATCGGGCCCGGGGTCACAACGTCTTCCAGCCTTATCAGGTCAACGCGGCCTTGATGGCCAAGGCCGGCAGCGATGCATTGTTCATGCATTGCCTGCCCGCGCATCGCGGCGAGGAAGTGACGGACGAGGTGATCGACGGCCCGCAATCCGTGGTCTTCGATGAGGCGGAAAACCGTCTTCATGCGCAGAAGTCGATTCTTGCTTGGTGCCTGGGCGCGATCTGAACCACAATCGGACGCCGCGTGTGAAAACGCGCGGCCGCGCGAGCGAAGGGCACCCTGTCCTTTCGCTTGAAAACTAGGAGTGAATCCATGGCAGAAGCTGCAGCCGCCCTCGGCCAGTTCGATTTCGCCGGCGATGACCATGTCGTCCCCTTCCAGGTGGAGGGTCTGGACGTGCGCGGCCGCGCCGTCCAGCTCGGCCCGATGCTCGACGCGATCCTCGAGCGCCATCATTACCCCGCACCCGTCGCCCGGCTGCTTGCCGAAGTCGTGGTGCTGACGGTGTTGCTCGGCACCTCGCTGAAATTCGACGGCAAGTTCACCGTGCAGACCAAGGGCGATGGCCCGGTCGACCTTCTCGTCGCCGATTTCTCGACGCCGGAAAATGTCCGCGCCTATGCCCGTTTCGATCAGGCGTTGCTCAACAAGGCCATTGAAGCTGGGGAAACCGAGCCGGAGCAGCTGCTCGGCCGGGGCGTGCTCGCCTTCACCATCGATCAGGGCAAGTTCGGCCAGCCCTACCAGGGCATCGTCGAACTCGACGGCACCTCGCTCGAGGACATCGCCGGCGTCTATTTCCGCCAGTCGGAGCAGATCCCGACGCGCGTACGCCTGGCCGCGGCCGAACTCTTCGACCGCGACGATGCCGGCAAGCCGCGCCATCGCTGGCGGGCAGGCGGCCTTGTCGCCCAGTTCCTGCCTGAGGCGCCGGAGCGCATGCGCCAGCCGGATCTCCACGGCGGCGACGGCGACACCGGCGGCCGCCCGCATGGTGAGGACGACGCCTGGACCGAAGCCCGATCGTTGGTCGAGACCATCGACGCCGATGAATTGACCGACCCGCTGGTTGGCACCGAGCGGCTGCTGTTTCGCCTGTTCCACGAACGCGGCGTCCGCGTCTACGAACCGCGGGCGGTCTTCGACCGCTGCAGCTGTTCGCGCGACAAGATCAAGGGCGTGCTGAAAGGCTTTACCGCCGAGGAGATCGAGGCCAGCCAGGAAGACGGAGAAATCGCAGTCACCTGTGAATTCTGCTCGACCACCTACCGCTTCGAGCCGGCCGAACTTCAGCCGGCCGAATAGGCGCGGTTGAGCACGCACAGAACGAATACAAAAGATTAGCGATGATGCAGCACGGTGACTCGACTTTCGGTAGTCACTGTGCACCAATTATCCAATTGGTTCGGGGATGGGGACTTCATGCGTATTTTTTATGTCGTAGTCGCACTCATGGCTGCGATGCCACGAATTGGCTTGGCTGATGATAAGGCAATCCAATGGAAAGAGGTCGGGGGCTGGACCGTGGCTGTCGACCCGACTTTAGACAATGGCTGTTTTGTTCTGACTTCCTTTGATGATGACACCATTTTTCGTCTCGGTTTCAATTTCCGAAAAAAGGACAAACCTCTGTACATTCTGCTTGGAAATCCGAACTGGAAATCCTTGGAGAAAGGTAAGCATTATCCCATCGAACTCTCGTTAGACCAGTCTCGATGGACGGCTGATGCGAGAGGTCTTGATCTCGATGGCCTCAAATCATTGTGGATCGATACCGACGATACCGACTTGATTGAGGAGTTCGCTGGTAAACTGAGTTTCCGCGCCCGCTTTAACGGAAAAGAGATTGTTGCCCTCGGTTTGAAAGATTCCGAGAGGGCAGCGGATGAGTTGCTCGCTTGCCAAAAGGCGGTAAACGATGCGGTCATGAAACAGCCGGGGCCGCCACAATCAAAAGATCCGTTCGAATCAAAGCCAGGCACCCAAGCCTCGGATCTTTTTGACCTTTAGTTGATTGCTGACTGGGCAAGCCCGAGGATCCACGGCGGGGGGTACGGCGCCCATGTTGGTACTGACTGGAAGGCTGCAGCCGGCCGCGTCCGAGCGCAGTGCTTGCCGCATGGGTCCTCGGGTCAAGCCCGAGGACGACGGAGCGTTGGGAGAAACGAGCGGCAAGAGGCGGGACGTCTCGGAATTCCAGCAAAATGCGCAAACGATTTTGCGTAAGAAGCACGTAAAGCGAACCCACATCCAACAAAACCGCTGCACACTTTTGATGAATTTGCTGCCGGCCGCTCGCCTCTTGCCGGTCGTTGCCCCACCCTCCGTCGTCCTCGGGCTTGACCCGAGGACCCATGCGGCAAGCACGGCGTTCGCGTTCGAACTGACAAGCAACCCGTCAGTTGAGCACGCGCAACAGCCCCGGTGAATCCAGCGAGAAAGCGGGAATGTCGACATCGAACATCTCGCCTTCATCCGTTTCCATCTGGTAATGGCCGAACATCAGGCCGGACGGCGTGTCGAGCGGGCAGCCGGAGGAGTATTCGTAGGTGTCGCCGGGGCTGAGACGCGGCTGTTCGCCGACGACGCCGGGGCCGGTCACCTCGTCCACCTGTCCGTTCTGGTCGGTGATATTCCAGTAGCGGTTGACCAGGCGAACCGCGATGGCGGAATTGTTGCTGATGACAATCCGGTAACCCCAGACATAGCGATCGTCTTCTGGATCGGATTGCTCCTCCAGATAGAATGGCTCGACGACGACTTCGATATCTTTTGTGAGGGCGCGATACATGCCTTGCACCTTAGTCAAGATATGTTACCCGTATCTTATAAGAGGCGCTGTCCGTCAAGAAACGGAACGTTGATCGTGACTAAAACGGTCCTGATCCAAGCTGTTTCGATCGTTAAGCCTAATTGACAGTGTTAATTTCACTTCCGAACGCCGGCACCGCCGAACTTGTTCCCCGGCCGGACCGCAGTGAGGTCCGGCCTATCACATCGTGGCGTGCCGAACCCCCGAGGGGTCCGGCCGCCATGGGTGGGATCAGGCCGAGACCTTGGCAAGCGCCTTGGCGAAATCCTCGATCAGATCGTCGGTATCCTCGATGCCGGCCGAAAGGCGGACCGTGCCCGGGGAAATGCCGAGTTCGGCGCGCGCCTCCTCCGTGAGGTTCTTGTGCGTCGTCGTCGCAGGATGGGTGATCAGGCTCTTGCTGTCGCCGAGATTGTTGGAAATCTTGATGATCTCGAGCGCGTTCTGCAGCGCGAAGGCCGCCTCCTTGCCACCCTTCAGCTCGAAGGCGACGAGGGTCGAGCCGCCGGTCATCTGCTTGGCGATGATGTCGGCCTGCGGATGGTCCTTGCGGCCGGGATAGATCACTTTGGCGACCTTGCTCTGCTCAGCCAGGAAATCGGCGATCTTCGCGGCATTCTGCGTCTGCTGCTTCACACGCAGCGGCAGCGTCTCGATGCCCTTCAGCAGCGTCCAGGCGTTGAACGGCGACATGGCCGGGCCGGTGTGGCGGAAATAGTCGTGCAGGTTCTCGTCGATCCAGTCCTTGTCGGCAAGCACGACGCCGCCGAGGCAGCGGCCCTGGCCGTCGATATGCTTGGTGGCGGAATAGACGACGATATGGGCGCCGAGTTCCAGCGGCTTCTGGAAGAGCGGCGTCGCAAAGACATTGTCGACGACGACCTTGGCGCCGATCTGGTTGGCGAGCCTGGCGACACCTGATATATCGACCACTTCGAGTGTCGGGTTGGTCGGGCTTTCCAGGAAGAACACCTTGGTGTTCGGCCGGATCGCCTGTTCCCAGTTTTCCAGATCACGGCCGTCGACCAGCGTGCACTCGATGCCGTATTTCGGCGCCAGAGTTTCCACCACCCAGCGGCAGGAGCCGAAGAGGGCGCGCGCGGCAACGATATGATCACCAGCCTTGACCTGGCAGAGGATGGCCGCGCTGACGGCCGCCATGCCGGAAGCGGTGGCGCGGGCGTCTTCGGCGCCTTCGAGCATGCACATGCGCTTTTCGAACATGTCGTTGGTCGGGCTGCCGTAGCGGGCGTAGATGTAGCCGTCCGTCTCGCCCTTGAAGCGGGCTTCGGCCGCCTCCGACGTCTCATAGACGAAGCCCTGCGTGAGATAGATTGCCTCGGATGTTTCGCCATATTGCGAACGCAAGGTTCCGCCGTGGACGAGTTGGGTTGCCGGGCGCCAGGTCTTGCTCATGCCATCACCTTCACATAACAAAAAAACCGGCCGCAAAAGCAGACCGGTTTCAACCCGGTCTTTTTAGCCACTTGTTTAACGTGGCTGCAAGCCGACCGGCCAAATCACCACGGGATAATTCTGCAATACTGCTGTTAGCTGCTTGCGTCAATTCCCCGTATTTGGTTTTGTCGGCGGCAAATGATGGATGAGGCATGATGGCTCGTGAAACGGGAATTCTGGCGGACCGCGCGATCTCGGCGCTGTTCGAAACGGGGCGTCTGATCTCCGAACGGGAGCTGGACCGTGACCAGATCCAGCCGGCAAGCCTCGACCTGCGCTTAGGCGCCAAGGCTTTTCGCGTGCGCGCCAGCTTCATGCCCGGCCCCTCGCACCTGGTCTCGGACAAGCTCGACCGCCTTAGCCTGCATGTCATCGACCTTTCCGAAGGTGCGGTGCTCGAAACCGGCTGCGTCTATATCGTGCCGCTGATGGAGAGCTTGGCGCTGCCGGCCGACATGTCGGCCTCGGCCAATCCGAAGAGCTCGACCGGCAGGCTCGATATCTTCACCCGCGTCATCACCGATTACGCCCAGGAATTCGATAAGATCCCGGCTGGCTATGCCGGCCCGCTTTATCTCGAAATCAGCCCACGCACCTTCCCGATCGTCGTGCGCCGCGGCTCGCGCCTGTCGCAGATCCGCTTCCGCGTCGGGCAGGCCCTGCTCGGCGAGCCGGAATTGTTGAAGCTGCATGAAAGCGAAACGCTGGTCGCCAGCAAACAGCCGAACGTCTCCGGCGGCGGCATCGCGCTGTCAATCGACCTTGCCGGAGATGAAGACGGCCTGATCGGCTATCGCGGCAAGCACCACACCGCCGTTGTCGACGTCGACAAGAAAGATCAGCACGACATCTTCGATTTCTGGGAGCCGCTCTATAGCCGCGGCCGCAACGAACTGATCCTCGATCCCGACGAGTTCTATATCCTCGTCTCGCGGGAGGCTGTGCACGTGCCGCCGGATTATGCCGCCGAAATGACCCCCTTCGATCCGCTGGTCGGCGAATTCCGCGTCCATTACGCCGGCTTCTTCGATCCGGGCTTCGGCCACGCACCGGCCGGCGGTCGCGGCAGCCGCGCCGTGCTCGAAGTGCGCAGCCACGAAGTGCCCTTCATCCTCGAAGACGGCCAAATCGTCGGCCGCCTGGTCTACGAGCACATGCAGGAAAAACCGACCAGCCTCTACGGCTCCGGACTCGGCTCCAACTACCAGGCCCAGGGCCTCAAACTCTCGAAACACTTCCGCATCTGAGAGATCGGTCCCGCGCGGCTTGACAGCGGCCCCCATCTGTTGGAAATCTCAGCGGATCGCGGGTGTAGCTCAATGGTAGAGCAGCAGCTTCCCAAGCTGAATACGAGGGTTCGATTCCCTTCACCCGCTCCAACTGCCTTTCCAGCGAACTTCTCTAATCCCCAAAAAACCGGATCGGCTTGTACCGGCGGTGCGCGATGATCAGGCTCCGGTCGGGCTGGATGATGTAGGTTTCCTCCACCTGCTGGCCATACTGGTCGATGAAATCATGCGGGAAGGCGGAGCCAGCAGGTGATTTGGTGAGCTTGCTGCGTGGCTGGCCGTTATAGGTGATGCTTCCCGGGATCGGCTCCAGGCCGGGGCCGCTATAGGTGGCGGTGCTGCACCCGGTGAGAATGAGGCCGCCGATCAGGCCGATGAGTGCGGGTTTCATGTCCATCCCTTCCGATGCGCCGAGGATGCGATCTTACTCCCGATCGGATCACGCTCGCCAGATGAAACGGCGTATCCGCCTTCAATCCTTCGAGAAACGCTGCTTGGGACGCCGTGATCGGGCGCGGGCTATTTCATTGCCGAAACCGGCGCCGTCTGCTAGATCGGCAGCGTCGAAAAAGGCAGGATCGGTTGAGGTAAGCCCGATCCCTTCCGTCAGAGCGTCACGAGCGCTCTCAAAGAAGCTCTGCTCCGTAGCCTATGGCACGAGAACCCGCGACGTGATCTGCATCAGATGCGGGATCCCGGCGGCGTGCGGAGACGGCAAATTGCAGTCCCGGGATTTTTTTGAACGGAGACTGTCATGCGCCTGAACCATCTCGATTTTCACGTACCCGATATCGCTGAAACGGCGGACTTCTTCATCCGCCATTTCGGCCTGACGCTGAAGGATATGCGCGGTAACAACGGCCTAGCGATCCTGGAGGACGATACCGGCCTCGAAATCGTCCTCAGCCACGCCATCGCCAAGTTCGGCATTGCCGACCAGGTCGAACTGCAGCGCCAGACCTATCATATCGGCTTCATTCTGCCTGATAGGGCGGATGTCGATAGGGTTCACGCCGGGCTGGTTGCCGCCGGCGTGGAGCTCTCCGGCCCGCCGGCCGCTATGCGCGGCGGCTGGCTGTTTTATTGCACGGCGCCGGGGAATATCCTCGTGGAAGTTGGGTGGCGGCCGGCCAGGTAAACGCGGCGAAAGGAGGAGATGCCGCGGCCTTGCGATTGCCTCTTCTCCGGAGCGGGGGTCCGAAGGACGGGCGAGACCCGTGGCTCGCCCAGGCTGGTGCCCGTAGGGCGGGTGAGGGGGCCGGCGAAGCCGGTCTTTTCATCGACGTCCATGCAGGCTTCGACAGTGGGATAGATTGTGACGGGAGGGCTTTCCGCGTAGCCCCCTCATCCGCCTGCCGGCACCTTCTCCCCGAGGGGAGAAGAGAATTTGCGGCAACCTCTCTGTTCCTCGCTCACGTCTCGCAGGACACGCCTTCTCGTGCTTCGTGCCGAGATTTGCTGCTTAGAACTCCGTCCAGTCACCATCCTGGCCCTTCGGCGCGCTGTCGGTTGCGGCGAAGGCGTTGGCGAGGGTCTGGCCGAGGGCGCGGGCCGGCGAGGCGGTCGGGCGGGCCGCACCTTCCCGCGCGACCCGGATCGCGGGTGCCTTGGCCACTGGGCGCGCGGCGGCGCGCGGTGCGGCTGCCGGCGGTCGGGCAGAGAAAATCGGCGCGGCAGCGGCGAAGCCGCCGGTGCCGGTCAGCTTGAACTGGCCGAGCAGGTTGTTCAGCGCTGTCGCTTCCGTCGCCAGGCTGTGGCTGGCGGCTGTCGACTGCTCGACCATGGCCGCGTTCTGCTGCGTACCCTGGTCCATGGTGTTGACGGCGGTGTTAATCTCCTGCAGCCCGATCGACTGTTCGCGCGAGGCTTCGGCGATGGCGTGGACGTGCTGGTTGATTTCCTGCACTTCCTGGACGATCGAATCGAGCGCCTTGCCGGTTTCGCCGACCAGCGAGACGCCGGTCTGCACATGTGTGCCGGAATTGGTGATCAGGTCCTTGATTTCCTTTGCCGCCTTGGCGGAGCGCTGGGCGAGCTCCCGCACTTCCTGGGCAACGACGGCAAAGCCCTTGCCGGCTTCGCCGGCACGCGCCGCTTCGACGCCGGCATTCAAGGCCAAGAGGTTGGTCTGGAAGGCGATATCGTCAATGACACCGATGATGTTGGAGATCTCGCCCGAAGACTTTTCGATCTGCTGCATGGCGGAGACGGCCTTGCGGACGATCTCGCCGGATTTTTCGGCGCCGAGGCGGGTGCGGGCGACGAGCTGGCTCGCCTCCTCGGCGCGCTTGGCGGCGTCGCGCACCGTCGTGGTGATCTCCTCCAGTGCTGCCGCCGTCTCTTCGACGGAGGCCGACTGCTGTTCCGTCCGCCGGGAAAGCTCGTCTGCGGAAGAGCGGATCTCGTTGGCACCGGCGCCGATCGCCCGGGCATTGGCGCCGACCGTATGCAGCGCCTCGTTGAGCTTCTCGACCGAATTGTTGAAATCCTCGCGCAGCGCGTCGAGATGGGCGACGAAAGGCTGGTCGATATGCGAGGCGAGATCGCCGGCGGCAAGGCGGCGCAGGCCGTCGCCGAGCGCGGTCACGGCGCCTTCGAGCTCCGCAGCTTCACGGGTCCGCTGCGCCTCGCGTTCGCGGCGCTCGCCGTCGCTAAGGTTGCGGTCGGCTTCGGCACGCGCCTCGATCCGCGCACGCTCGATCGCGTTGTCGCGGAAGATCGACACGGCCTTAGCCATCTGGCCGACTTCGTCGCCGCGGTCGAGCCCACCGACCTCACTTGCGGTATCGCCCTCGGCAAGCCGCGTCATGCGCAGGTTGAGCCTCGTCATCGGGCCGGCAATACCCATCTGGGCGACGACCACGCTGAAGCCGACCGCGAGCAGCACAGCGATGCCGATCAGAACGAGGCAGAAGACGATCCGCCCGTTGACCGAAGCCGAAAGCGCGTCGCCGCCGTCGTTGAGCATCGCCATCATCGCATCATTGTTGGCGATCATCTTCGGCGTCAGCGCATTGAGCTTGGCATTGATCAGAGCAACGTTCGCCTGCGCCCCGGCGCCGTCCTTGGCTTTGCTCTGCTCGATGATCTTGTTCGCCAGCGTTTCGATCTCATCGATGCCCGCCTGAATGTCGTCGATCGCCGGCTTGCGGCTCGGCACCAGCGCCAACGCATCTTTCATCCGCTCGCGGGCCTGCGGCAGCTTGCTCGGCGTGGCGAGCGTCGTCTGGAATGCCGGCGTATCCGGCTTCATGTCGGCAAGCAGGCTCACCTGCAGCACCGAGGCAACCACCGAGGCGCTGGCGCGCGCACTCTGCATCGAGGCCAGTGCTTCATGATCGATGAAGGCGCTGTAGGCGGCGTCCGCACGGCGGAATTCGGCGACGACATAGACCAGCCCGGCCATCGTGATCAGCCCCAGCAGCGCCACGACCGATATGATTTTCGTGCGGATTTTCAGATGCTTCATGGAAATGTCACCCGGTTGACCGGGCGTCGCACGCCCGGTTCTTTGAAATCAATTGTTGCAAACAGAGCACTGCGTCGGTGTCGCGGCTCGGGGATTATTGCGGGGTTGACGCATGCATCATGCAATCGGCCGGCGGGTCCGTGTCGTCGTCACAAATAGAGGCGATATTCTTTAATTCCGCGCTAACGGCGGGGCGGCGCCGCGGTGATTTTTGGGAGCGTCAACCGGCAAGCCGCTCCGGCTGCCACCGCGCCGAAGGCTGCCTCTCGCCCTAACCCTCTCCCCGTTCTGACGGGAAGAGGGGACGGCCCATCAAAGAGGTCAGCGAGGGACGGAGAGGTCGCGACATATCCCCTTCGCCCCGCAGGCGGGGGTCCGAAGGACGGGTCGAGACGCGTGGCTCGACCCCGGTTGGTGGCGGCAGCCGGATGAGGGGCGGATGTGGCACGATCCGTCCCATGCATATTCCCCGTCCCGCATGACTCTGCTACATCTCGCCGACACCACACGCTTCGCGCTTAATCCGAGACCAAGATCACGATGATGCAATCCAAGTTGGCATCCCTGGCTGTGAAGGGGTTTCTCGCGTTCGGCCTGTTTCTGGGCGCTCTATCTTTTGGCTTTTCCGCATCCGCCCAGCAGGCAACACCCTCGCTGCCGCTGCTTTTCGATGCGCGTGAACGTCTGGCGCGGCCCGATCTCTCCTCGCTGGTCCGCCTGCGCTTCCTGACCTCGGTCGATTTTCCGCCGTTCAATTTTACCGATCAGAACGGCAAGCTTTCCGGTTTCAACGTCGATCTCGCCCGCGAAATCTGCAGCGAGCTGGAGATTTCGGACAAGTGCCAGATCCAGGCGATCCCCTTTGCCGATTTGAAGGATGCGCTCGCCGCCTCGCAGGGCGACGCCGTGATCGCCGGCCTTGCCGTGACGCCGGAGCTGCGCCGGCAATTCGTCTTCTCCCGGCCGTATCTGATGCTGCCGGCCCGCTTCGTGCGCAATCTCGCCGTGCCGCTCGACGGCAAAACGGCTGCCGCCCTTTCGGCGCACCCGGTCGGTGTGGTCAGGGGCACGGTGCACGAGGCGATGCTGGCCGCGTTCTTTCCGGCGATCAAAGCCCAAACCTTCGACACCAAGGACGCCCTGCTTACAGCACTCAAGGATCGCAAGGTCGATGCCGCCTTCGCCGATGCGCTGCAGCTCTCCTTCTGGGTCTCCTCGCCGGCCTCGGCCAAATGCTGCGCCCTGTTCGACGGCCCTTATCTCTCCGAGCATTTCCTTGGCGAGGGCATGACGATCATGCTGCGGCAAAAGGATAGCGTGCTGACGGCGGCGATCGACCATGCGCTCGCCACGCTGTCGCGCAATGGCCGGCTTCAGGAAATCTATCTGCGCTATTTTCCCTACGGGCTTTATTGAGCCTTCAAGCCTAAAGCGCGGCGCGATCTTTCAGATTCGCTCCTCGCGCTTTAGCTCTTTGTTTTTGCGCATGTCGTTGCCGCAAAACCGCGGCACACTTTTGCGCGACATGCCTTATCCCTTGCGGAAGCGGGCAATGGCGCTGCGCTCGATCGCCGCGCAGGTGAGCTTGTCGAGGCCGAGCCGGTCGCGCAGCAGGCTGAGCAGCCGCAGTTCCTCGGCTTTGACGGAGAGATCGGCGGAAGCGACTTCGACGGCCAGCGCATAGGCGGTGTCGTAGAGTTTTGCCGGCAGGGTGTCGCGCACGGTTTCGAGAACGACGTCGAGGCCTTCGGGCCCGGCCAGCAGCGAGGCGCAGTCGCGCGCCACCGAAATCAGCTTGTCGTCGTCGAAGTCCCGGAAAACCGGCAGGAACCCGATCAGTTGTCCGATCCTTTCCATCTCCCGGTCGTTCATCGTGCTGTCGACGGCTGAGGCCATCACCATCACGTAGATCAGCGCATCATGGGCGGAAAGCGGCTTGTTCATCTCTGATTCCTTTTTCGATCAGCCCAGAGTGGGAATTGGCAGCCGGCATTGCAAGGGATCGGCGCCCTGTCAAGACCGCCGGTTATCTCCGGCGCGGATCGTCGCCGTAAAGGCCTTTTCCGGCTTGCCTGGCCTTCTCGGCGGCCGATGCCAGCGGCGAACCCGCCGCTGCCTCGGCCCAGCCGTTTTCGGCAAGCCATGCGCCGAGATCCTGCGTGCCGAGCCGGCAGGCGACCGTCGCCGTTTCCGTCCATTCAACAGCGTCGAGATCGCAGGCGATGCTGCGGTTGCGCAAGAGCTGGCGCAGCGCGGTCTTTGCCATCATGCCGCAGGGCCATTGCCGGCCGGTCGGCCCGCATATCTTGTCGGCCGGCGTCGGCAGGATGCCGGCAAGCTGCAGCTTGCGCTCGCCGAAGGAGAGAAGGCCGGCATTTTCGACTGCCGGCCGCGCCAGCTCCACCGGTTTTTTCGCGGCTGGGCTTGCCGTCTGCCCGGCGGCCGTCTCGGCCCGTTTCTCGCTCTCGGCGACTTTGGGTGCCGTGCCGTCGGCAGCCCCGAGGGAGGGCGCCGCCGGTTCCGTCGAGCGGACGATCACTTCGGCCCGGTCCTCCGAAATCGCAGCCGGTTCGCCGGCTGGCGCGGGCGGATCCACCGCGGCCACCGTTTCCTCGGCAGGCACGGGCTCGCCTTCGGCCGTGCCGCCCCGCAGCCTTGCTTCACCCGCCATCAGCAGGCCGGCCACCACCACCATGCCTATGAGACCTGTGAAGATGGCGGCAGGGCGCATGGAATATCTTCCTATTGGCTGGCCCAGATGATGCGGGCGATCCAATCGACATCGGAAAGCTCGAGGGTGCGGTTGGGATGCTCGGGATTGAGCGACATCAGCTCGATCGAGCGCGGGCTCTGGCGCAGCAGCACCTTGGCCATCACCTCGCCCTCGCATGTGCGCACGACGACGCGGTCGTTGCGGCGCACCTGCGCGCCGGGCTCGACGATCAGCACGTCGCCGTCGCGATAGAGCGGCATCATGCTCTCGCCCTGCACCTCCAGCGCATAGACGGCTGATTTCTGCGCCGGCGCCGCCGGAAATTCCACCACGTCCCAGCCCTGGCCGGCCGGAAAACCGCCATCGTCGAAGAAGCCGCCGGCGCCGGCTTGGGCAAAGCCGAGCAGCGGGATTGAACTGCCCTGCGGCGGAAAGGCGCCGTCAGATTGGCCGGCCGGCCGCTTGGAAAAACCGGCATCGGGCTGCAGAAAGGCAAGGAATTGCTCGACGCTCGCCCCGGTGGCGTCGAGCACCTTGGCGATCGATTCCGTCGAGGGCCAGCGCAGCCGCCCATCGGCGGAAAGCCGTTTCGACTTGTTGAAGGAGGTAGGGTCGAGCCCGGCACGCCGCGCAAGACCGGATGGCGTCAGTTCGTGCCGCTCGGCAAGCCTGTCGATCGCTCCCCAGATCTGATCGTGTGACAGCATAGGCGCCCGATTCCGTGCGCGGCTCATCCGCGCGTCAGCCGGTCGGAATATTAACCGACCGTGCCGCCGGAGTAAAGGCAAAGGAGGAATAAAATCCTGTTATTGCAAGGGTTTCAGGCGACCATCGCCATGTTGATCTTGCCGAGCTGGATGACTGCCTGCGTACGGCTGTCGACGTCGAGTTTCAAGAGGATCGCCGAGACATGCGCCTTGATCGTCGCCTCGGAGACGCCGAGTTCGTAGGCGATCTGCTTGTTCAACAGCCCTTCGCCGAGCATGGTCAGCACCCGGCTCTGCTGCGGCGTCAGGGTATGCAGGCGGTGGATCAGGTCGGCGACATCGGGATCCTGCTCCTGGCCGCCGCGGTAGTTTTCCGGCGTGGCAATGTCGCCGGCAAGCACCGTCTGGATGCTGCGGCGAATGTCGTCGATGCCGGCGGATTTGGAAATGAAGCCGGAGGCGCCGAGTTCCAGCGCCCGACGGATCGTCGTCGCATCGTCGGTTGCCGAGACGATGATGATCGGCAGGCTGGCGAATTCGGAGCGCAGCGCCATCAGGCCGGAAAAGCCGCTGACCCCGGGCATGGCGAGGTCGAGCAACATGAGGTCGGCCTCCGCATGGGCGCCTGCCGCCTTGCGCGCCGCCGCGAAATCGCCGGCTTCGACGATCGCCTGCCGGCCTTCCATGCCGATGACGGCCTGGCGCAGCGCATCGCGAAACAGCGGATGATCGTCCGCAATGATGATGGTCTGTTCCTGCATCGAAAACTCCCTCCCAAGAGCCCGATCGTGCCTGCATGCGCCGCCGTCCCCTCCGAGGTTTGCATGCATGCCTAGTGATATGACTATATCAGATCAGGTCTTCTGCGGAAGGGGATTGGTGTTTTCCTCAGCCTGAAACTCCTTCACCATCCCCATGAAACTCTTCATCATCTTCTCCATGATGCTGATCGAGCGGTCGATCTCGGCATCGCTCGGCAATGCGCGCTGGATGGGGCCGCCCTGTTCCAGCTTCGTCACCCGCTCGGACAGCCGGTCGAGTTCGTCCTCGTAGGCCGCCCGTTCGTCGGCCGCCATCCGGCAGACGAGGGCGCCGTCCTTGTCCTGGCAGATCGACATGGCCCCGGTCTGCCGGTCGAGCCGGACGAAATGGTCGCCGCTCTTCTCCAGCTGGAACCGACTTGCATCGGCCTCGGCTGCGGCCGCGCCAAACGGCAGGAGAAGAACGCCAAGTGTGAGAACCAAAATCTTCATCGTCTCATCCTCCGGATTTTGCTTGTGCGGGTCCTGTTTTTAAGCGCCGGGGCGTGGACATCGCCGCCTCTTTCCGGCAAAGCGCTGGTGATCGAGGACCAGCAACCGCGAGGCCATGATGACCCTGACACCGACCCTTTACAAGATCGTGACGGAAACGCTCTGGCAGCAAGCCAGACAAACCGGCATTTTTCATGGCGCCGGCATTGATCTCAAGGACGGCTTCATCCATTTCTCGACGGCAGAACAGGCCAAGCAGACCGCCGCGCTGCATTTTAACGGCCAGGCCGGCCTGCTGCTGATTGCCGTCGATGGCGGGGGCTTCGGTGACAAGCTGGTATTCGAACCCTCGCGCGGCGGCGATCTCTTCCCGCATCTCTATGCCGATCTGCCGCTTGAAGCCGTGCTCTGGGAAGCGGCGTTGCCGCTCGACGAGACCGGCGCCCATATCTTCCCGGAGCTGCAGCCATGATCGATCCCTTCAAACGTCTCGCCCGCAGCGGTCTCTTCCTGCTCGATCCGGAAACGGCGCACGGCATGTCGATCGCCGCCCTGAAATCCGGCCTCGTGCCCGCGTGCCAGATCACGCCCGATCCGCGCCTGCGCCAGACCGTCGCCGGCCTCACCTTCGAAAACCCGCTCGGCATGGCCGCAGGCTATGACAAGAATGCCGAGGTGCCAGAGGCGCTCTTGAAGCTCGGCTTCGGCTTTACCGAGATCGGCACGGTGACGCCGAAACCGCAAGCCGGTAATCCCCGGCCGCGCATCTTTCGCCTGGTCGAGGATGAGGCTGTCATCAACCGCCTCGGCTTCAACAATGAAGGCCATGAGGCCGCTTTCGCGCGCCTCGCGGCGCTGAGCGGCAAGGGCATCGTCGGCGTCAATATCGGCGCCAACAAGGACAGCGAGGATCGCATCGCCGATTACGTCGCCGGCATCCGCCGCTTCCATTCGGTGGCGCGCTATTTCACCGCCAACATCTCCTCGCCGAACACGCCCGGCCTGCGCGACCTGCAGGCGCGGGAAAGCCTGGCAACGCTGCTGTCGGCGGTGCTGGCAGCGCGCGACGAGATGGCGGCGACCTCCGGCCGCAAGGTGCCGGTCTTTCTGAAGATCGCCCCGGATCTGACCGAGGAAGGCATGGACGATATCGCGGCGGAAGCGCTCTCGCATGCGCTGGATGGCTTGATCGTCTCCAACACCACGCTGTCGCGTGACGGACTGAAAGATCAGCGCCAGGCGAGGGAGACGGGCGGTCTCTCCGGCGTGCCGCTGTTCGAAAAATCGACTGCCGTGCTTGCCAGAATGCGCAAGCGCGTCGGCCCCGCGCTGCCGATCATCGGTGTCGGCGGCGTTTCCTCGGCCGAAACCGCGCTGGAGAAGATCAGGGCGGGCGCCGATCTCGTCCAGCTTTATTCCTGCATGGTCTATGAAGGCCCTGGCCTGCCCGGCGATATTGTCCGCGGCTTCTCCAAACTCATGGACCGCGAAAAGGCATCCGGGATCGGCGAGTTGCGCGACAGCAGGCTGGATTACTGGGCGGCGCGAAAAGTCTGATCGGCCCGCGGCTTGACCAGCACGGCCAGGAAAAAGCCCCGGAAGAGCAGGAAGGCGTTCATAGCAAGCCACAGGCCGTGATTGCCGACGAGCGGCACGAAAACGGCAAGCATGGCGAGGTAGCCGGCAAAGGACATCAGCATCCGGTTGCGCATCTCGGCCGACCATGTCGCGCCAATGAAGACTCCGTCCATCAGGAAGGCGAGTGCGCCGGTCAGGCCGGTCACCGCCGCCCAGGGCAGATAGGTTGCTGCCGCCTGCCGCACCTCGGGCGAAGTCGTCAGCACCGAGATCAGCCAGGGACCGGCGAGGAAGAAGAAAGCGGAAACGATCGCTGCCAGCCCGAAGGACCACAGGATCGTCAGCTTCAGCCCGCGGTCGAAGGCCGGCCGGTAACGTGCGCCGATCGCCCGGCCGGTGATCTGCTCGGCGGCATTGGCAAGCCCGTCGAGATAATAGCTGGAGAGCAGGACGAAATTCATCAGCACGGCATTGGCGGCAAGTGTGACCGCGCCGAAGCTGGTGCCGATCCGCGTCATGATGGTGAAGGCGCCGATCAGCACGAAGGTGCGGATCAGGATGTCGCGGTTGAGGGCGAAAAGCTCGGCCAGCCGATGCCGCGAAAAGATCTCCGCCCATGCCGGCCGCTCGGCCTTGGCAAAGCCGCTAAGCACGATGAAAAGCCCGGCAAGCGCGCCGGCCATCTCGCCGGCCATCGTTCCCCAGGCGACTCCCGCCACGCCCCAGCCGAGCGTCAGGCCGAGATAGATCGACAGCAGGATATTCATGCCGTTGATGATCGCCTGCAGCAGCAGCCCGATCTTGCCCTGTCCGCGCCCGAGCACGAAGCCGAGAATGGCGTAATTCGCAAGTGCAGCCGGTGCAGCGAGAATCCGGATCGAGAAATAGGTGCTGGTCGCCTCTGCGATCGCGCCTTCCGCGCCCATCAGCCGCAACCCCGCCGTATTCAGCAGCGGCGAAAGAAAGAGCAGAGCCAGCCCGCAGCCGAGCGCCGAAATCAGCGCCCGGGAGAAGACCGCCTGCTGCTCGTGCTGGTCGCGCCGCCCATAGGCCTGCGCCGTCAGGCCGGTCGTCGAGGCGCGCAGGAAATTGAAGCTGCCCATGATCAGATCGAACAGCATCGCACCGATCGCCAGCCCCGCCAGCGCTTCCGGATCACCCATACGGCCGACTACGGCGGTGTTGGTCAGCCCGAGCATCGGCGTCGTCATGAAGCCGAGCGTCATCGGAATGGCGATCGACAGCACCAGCCGGTGCGTCACCTCGAAGGCGAACCTGTTATTGTGCGTATCCATCCATGGCCTGATATCGAGGCCGAATCGCCTCAGCTCGACAGCACCATGGCCCAATAGGGCAGGTTCCGGGAAGCTGAATTGTGGGCAACGGCGACGCCGAGGCCGTCATAGCGCCCGAGCATGTTTTCCAGATGATGCGGCGAGTTGATCCAGGCGGTCACCACCGCATCGACGCTCTGCTGGCCGGAGGCGATATTCTCCGCCGCCGGCAGCCGGACGCCGCTCGCCTTGACACGGGCGCCGAAACTGTCGGTCAGCCCCATCAGATGCGCCATCTTACCCGCACTTGCCATGCGTTTGGCCTGGAACAGCGCGGCGGTGCTCGCCGCCGGATCGACAGCTAGCGGCGGCAAGCCGTTCTTCGCTCTCAGTTGGTTGACCAGCGGCAATACGCTCGCCGTTTCGTCCTCGCCGTTCGAAGGCGTGCCGGCAAGGTGCGAGGTGGTGGTGCAGCCGGCGATGCCGGCGGCAAGCGAAAGCCCGGAAAGGATGAGCAGGCTGCGCCTGGAAAGATCGATCGATGTCATGTTACCGGCGATAGCTGAAAAGGCGAAGGATGACGAAAAGCGGGATAACGATCGTCGCCCCGAGGAGGAGGTAGTCGCCGACGCGCCCGAGCGCTGAAAAACCGCGATGCCAGATCTCCAGGATGAAGTCGCGGAAGCCATAGATGATGTTCCACGGCGTCAGGCCGAACACGGTCATGACGAAACCGACGATCAGCGACACGACGACAAGCTTTATCAATGTGCGGGCGAAGGAATCGCCGAGGAACCTGTTCACCTGATCGGACATGCGCCATCTCCTGTTTGCCCTTGGAATAAGGTTGCGGCGTGTTGCCTGCAAGCCCTTTCGGGGATTGGCCGCTTCGCCTCTGAAATAGGACTTGAGTTTTTTTGTGGCCGCCGCCAGATGCGGGCCACGTAAAACTGTGCAGCGCAACGACATGCGTCAAATAAAGAGCCGATGATGCAGCCCCACCAGCTTTCCTCAGGCGACGTCATCGCCGACCGCCGCGCCGATTATGCCCGAATGCTCGACGAGGGCGGCGAGCCGGAAGCGGCCGCCGAGCTGATGGAACAGGCCCTCGAACTCGTGCCCGGCTGGGCCGCCGGCTGGTATCGCCTTGCCACCTATCGCGAAAAGGCGGGCAGCGGCGAGGCCGCGATCGAGGCCTATCGCAACACCCTTACCCTTGATCCCGACGACATTTTCGGCGCCGCCCTCAAACTCGTCCTTCTCGGCGCCGGCGCCACACCCGACCGGCCGCCGAGCCGCTATGTCGAGCGCCTGTTCGACGACTATGCCGACCGTTTCGAATCGGCGCTCGTCGAAAAACTCGATTACACCGTCCCGCAGAAGCTCGCAGCCCTCGTCGCATCCACCGGCAGGCATTACGCACGCGCCGTCGATCTCGGCTGCGGCACCGGCCTGCTCGGCCCCGAGATCCGAGCGGGCGTCAGCCGCCTCGAAGGCTTCGACCTCTCGCAGAACATGCTGGCCAAAGCCGCCGAGAAGGGAGTCTATGATCACCTCGCTCAGGCCGATCTCTCGCTGGCGCCCGATTTCTCCGGCTTGTTCGCCGACGCCGCGCGCCATCGCGCCGAGCTGGTAACGGCCGCCGACGTGCTGATGTATCTCGGCAATCTCGAAAGCGTCTTTGCCATCATCGAGGACCTCGCCGCATCGGGCGCCGACATCGCCTTTTCCGTCGAGGATGCAGGGGACAGCGGGGGCTTCCACCTCGCGCCGTCGCTGCGTTACGCCCATTCGGAGGCCTATGTGAGGCAGCTCGCTGCCCGCCACGGCCTCGAAATCCTGAAGATCGTCAAGACGGTCATTCGCAAAGATGGCGGCAAACCGGTTGCCGGCATTCTGTTTCTTACGCGCAAACCCGCGTGAGCGAATATTTCTTGCGATTTTTTAATAGGACAACATTGCTTACCTATTTCACTTGATCGGCACGCCAGAACACTGATATTGCACAGCTATCCGCAGAAAGCGCGGCCAAAAACGCCGGGCGATCCTGTCCATTTCACAATCAAACCACCGCGTCCGGCTTTTCCCCGGACGTGTTCCCGAACGCGTCTGCTGTTGGAGACTGGCGACATGACACAGCTCATCAATGCCCTTGGCTTCTGGAATACCAGCGCTACGCGCCATGCCCCGATCGAGGACGTGCAGGGCATATTCTCCGGCAGCCTGGTCGCCGCACTCGGCCTCTACGTGCTCGCCAGTGCCGGGCTTTTGACCGGCAGCACCGCCGGTGTTGCCTTCCTCCTGCATTATGCCTTCGGCGTCAATTTCGGCCTTGCCTTCTTCCTGCTCAACCTGCCGTTCTTCTGGCTCTCCTGGAAGCGTCTCGGCATGGCTTTCACGATCAAGACCTTCGTCGCCATCGGCCTGACCTCGGTACTGGCCGACGTGCAGTCGCGCTTCTTCTCCATTTCCAGCATCCACCCGGCCTGGGCCGCCCTTCTCGGCGGCCTGTTGCTCGGCTTCGGCGTGCTGGCGCTCTATCGCCACCGCGCCAGTCTCGGTGGCGTCGGCATTCTCGGCGTCTATCTGCAGGAGCGGTTCGGCATCCGCGCCGGCCTCGTCCAGCTCGCCATCGACCTCTGCGTGCTCGCCGCTGCCTTCTTCGTCGCCACGCCGCCGGTGGTCTTCTATTCCGTCCTCGGCGCCGTCGTCCTCAACCTCTTCGTCGCCATCAACCATCGCGCCGACAGGTACATCGCGCTCTGACATTACAAATCGGTAAGCCATTCTAAACAAAACGTAACTTGCCTGAAGTCCCTCCCGGCGCGACACTTCTTCCCGCGCCGGATTTGATGAGGTGAGTTATGTCAGATTTGGAAAAGCTTGTGAGACGCCGCATGCAGGAAGAATACGCCAAAGGCGCTTCCGCAGAGGAAATCGCGAAAGTCGTCCGCGACCTCTTCAACAGCATCGACCTTTCGGGCTTATCGCCTGACGCCGTTGCTGTACGAGCCACTCCGAATTACGAGTGACCTTATATTCAACCGACCCGAATTTTTCGGGTCGGTCGCCGGGATGCCATCATGAAGGCGCCGGGAGGGCAGATGATGGAGTTGAGAAGCCCACGTAAAAGTCGCAGCCGGGCCCCGATTCCTCGCTGTTCTTGCTCCAAAAATCACCCCACACTCCGTCCTCCTCGGGCTTGATCCGAGGATCCACGCCGCCCCACCGCGGCGGGGCCATTGGTCCCAGGCTCAAGGCCTGGGATGACGGAGGGTAGGGGCCTGTTTTGCCAAACTCGCCGTTGACGCAGCGGATGACACGTCGCACTTCCTGGTTCAACGCGGTGCCGTGTGGCCCCGACGTTTGCCTGGGTTCAGCCCCCAGCCTCAACCCCGTGGCATTGGCCTCAAGCGGCCTTGACGGCAGCATCGATCGGATGTTGCGAGCGGAAGCCGACGGCAAGCCGGTTCCAGATATTGATCGCGCCGATCGCCACGGTGATCTTGGTCATCTCCTCCTCGGAGAAATGCGCCTTCAGCGCCTCGTAATCGGCATCCGGTGCGCCGGTTTTGGCAAGGTTCGTCACCGCATCGACCCAGCCGAGCAGTGCCCGTTCTCTGGCGTCATAAACAGGCGATTCCCGCCAGACGCACATCAGGTTGATCCACTGCTCGGAGAGCCCATCATGGCGGGCTTCCTTCACATGCATGTCGACGCAATAGGCGCAGCCGTTGATCTGCGAGGCGCGCAGCTTGATCAGGTGGATGAAGCGGCGCTCCAGCCCGGAAGACTGGACGTACTGCTCGAGTGCGACGACCGCCTTGTAGGCATCGGGGGCGGCTTTGGCGAAGTTGAAACGGGGTTGCATGGTCTTCTCCTTTGATATGGCTCAGCGAGCCGTCTTGCGTTCATGGATTTCAAGGAAGGCGCAGCCTCTGGCTGCGATCGATCCATCATCGAGGGCATTCAATTCGATGCCGAGATCGGCAATGCTGGTCTTGGCCAGTTCGGCCCGGTAGACCCGTTCTGCCCGGAGCATCGCCGCGCTGATATTGCATGGCTTGGCAAAGAAGCGATCGGAGACAGGGTTCGGCCCGCGCTGGCGGATTTCGGCGCAGCGGAACGCCGGCGCCGGTCCTTCGACCGCGAGCAGGATATCGAGCAGCGAAATCTCTTCCGCCGCCTTTGCCAGCCGGTATCCGCCTTTCGGCCCCGGCACGGTATCGAGGATGCCGGCGCCAGACAGCGTCTGCAGATGTTTCAACAGATAGCTCGTCGACACACCGTGGAATTCCGCCAGGGCTGCGGCCGACAGCACGCCGCCCTCGGAAAGGCCAGAAAGCATCGCAACGCTGTGAATGGCCTGCTCGACGCCATCGCTCATCTTCATCGAGGCAATCTCCTAATCGTGGATAAAAGATATCCATGATTATATCGGCTGTCAAGAGCAGACCTTACGGCTGGCGGCTTGCCTTTCTCCCGACGGCGGATAGAAACGGGAAAAACGACAGGGGAAGATCATGGCAGCCAACGCCTTCACAGGCCTTCTGAACTCCAGCGCCGACCGCCACTCGCTGTTCGACGACGCCCAGGGCATCGTCGCCGGCAGCATGCTCGCCGTGCTCGGTGTCTCGCTGCTCTCCGGCGCCGGGCTGCTTGCCGGCGGCACGGCCGGTCTCGCCTTCCTCGCCCATTACGCGACCGGCTTCAGCTTCGGCCTCTGCTTCTTTGCCGTGAACCTGCCCTTTTATTATCTCGCCTTCCGCCGCATGGGGCCTGCCTTCACCATCAAGACCTTCGCCGCCATCGCGCTGACTTCGGTCCTGTCGGAATTCGTCCCTGGCTTTATCGGTATCGGGCATGTCAATCCGATCGCCGGTGCGCTCTTCGGCGGCCTCGTCATCGGCGCCGGCATGCTGGCGCTCTTCCGCCACCGCGCCAGCCTCGGCGGCATCGGCATTCTCGCCCTCTATATCCAGGATCGGCTCGGCTGGCGCGCCGGCCTCGTCCAGCTCGGCTTCGACTGCGTCATCCTGGCACTCTCCTTCCTGGTCGCCAGCCCCTCGATCATCGCCTGCTCCGTGCTCGGCGCGGTCGTGTTCAACCTCACGCTTGCCATCAACCATCGCAAGGACCGCTATATCGCCGTATGAGGCGATGGACGCTCTTCTTTTTCCTTCCTATTTCACTACCTTCAGGGCGTGGACCAGATCGATTCCGAAGCCCGCGCTTTGCTGCCTGCCGCCTTTACCCGCTGGTTTGCGGAAAAGGGCTGGCGGCCGCGCGCGCATCAGCTGGAGCTGCTGTCCCGCGCCGAGGCCGGTGAAAGCACGCTGCTGATTGCGCCCACCGGCGCCGGCAAGACGCTTGCCGGTTTTCTGCCGTCGCTGACCGATCTTACCCGCCGCGGCAAAATTCCGCCCGGCTCCGCCTTCACCGGCATTCACACGCTCTATGTCTCGCCGCTGAAGGCGCTGGCAATCGACATCGAGCGCAACCTGATGAAGCCGGTGGCGGAAATGGGCCTGCCGGTCACCGTCGAAAACCGCACCGGCGATACGCCGAACGCCAAGCGCCAGCGCCAGAAGCTCAATCCGCCGGATATTCTGCTGACGACGCCCGAACAAGTCGCCCTGCTTCTCGCCAACCGCGAGGCCGAGCGCTTCTTCAGGGATCTGAAATATGTCGTGCTCGACGAGCTGCATTCGCTCGTCACCTCCAAGCGCGGTCATATGCTGTCGCTCGGCCTTGCGCGTCTGCGACGTCTTGCCCCCGGCCTCCAGACGATCGGCCTGTCGGCGACTGTCGCCGAACCGATGGATCTGCAGAAATGGCTGGTCGCCCAACAAGAGGGCAGCGGGCAGGAGAGCAGGGAACACCATGCCGGTCTCGTCGTCGTCGAAGGCGGCGCCAAGCCGGATATCTCGATCCTGTCGACCGAAGAGCGCATTCCCTGGGCCGGCCATTCCGCCAAATATGCCATTCCCGATGTCTACCGGCAGCTCCTCGACCACCAGACGACGCTGCTCTTCGTCAATACCCGCAGCCAGGCGGAAATGCTGTTCCAGGAACTCTGGACGATCAATGACGACAACCTGCCGATCGCCCTCCATCACGGTTCGCTCGATGTCGCCCAGCGCCGCAAGGTCGAGGCGGCGATGGCCGAAAACCGGCTGCGCGCCGTCGTGGCCACCTCGACGCTCGATCTCGGCATCGACTGGGGCGATGTCGATCTGGTCATCCATGTCGGCGCGCCGAAGGGCGCCTCGCGCCTTGCCCAGCGCATCGGCCGCGCCAATCACCGCATGGACGAGCCGTCGAAGGCGATCCTCGTACCGGCCAACCGTTTCGAGGTGATGGAGTGTCAGGCAGCGCTCGACGCCAATTATATCGGCGCCCAGGACACGCCGCCCGTCGGCCGCGGCGCGCTCGACGTGCTCGCCCAGCACGTGCTCGGCATGGCCTGCGCCGAACCCTTCGACATGCTGGATCTCTACGACGAAATCGTCAGCGCCTCGCCCTATGCCGATCTCAGCTGGGAGACCTTCGAGCGCATCGTCGATTTCGTCGCGACCGGCGGTTATGCGCTCCGCACCTATGAGCGTTATGCCCGCATCCGCAAGACCAAGGAGGGCCGCTGGCGTGTCTCCAATCCGGCCGTCGCCCAGCAATATCGCCTCAATCTCGGCACCATCGTCGAAAGCCCGATGCTGAACATCCGCATGGTCAAGCGCGGCGAGGGCGGCCGGATCGGCCGCGGCGGCGCCACGCTGGGAAAGGTCGAGGAATATTTCCTCGAGCAATTGTCGCCGGGCGATACTTTCGTCTTCTCCGGCAAGGTGCTGCGTTTCGAGGGCATTCGCGAAAACGAATGCCTGGCCTCGCAGGCCTTTTCGCTCGATCCGAAAATCCCCTCCTACAACGGCGGCAAGTTTCCGCTGTCGACCTATCTCGCCGAGCAGGTGCGGGCGATGATTGCCGATCCTGACCGCTGGCGCCATCTGCCGGATCAGGTGCGCGATTGGCTGTCCTTGCAGGACGACAAGTCGATGCTGCCGAAGCGCGACGAGTTCCTGATCGAAACCTTTCCGCGCGGCAGCCGCGGCTATATGGTTGCCTATCCCTTCGAGGGCCGTCTCGCCCATCAGACGCTCGGCATGCTGCTGACCCGCCGGCTAGAGCGGGCCGGCGCCAAGCCACTCGGCTTCGTCGCCACCGATTATTCGCTGGCCGTCTGGGGTCTCGAGGATATGGGGCTGATGATCGGCAATGGCCGGCTCAGCCTTTCCGACCTCTTCGACGAGGACATGCTCGGTGACGATCTCGAAGCCTGGCTCGACGAATCCTTCCTGCTGAAGCGCACCTTCCGCAATTGCGCCGTGATTGCAGGCTTGATCGAGCGCCGTCATCCGGGCAAGGAAAAGAGCGGCCGGCAGATCACCGTCTCGGCCGATCTGATCTATGATGTGCTGCGCAGCCACGAGCCGGATCACATCCTTTTGCAGGCGACGCGGCAGGATGCGGCGACGGGACTTTTGGATATTGGCCGCCTTGGCGATATGCTGAAGCGAATCAGGGGCCACATCACCCATCGCCCGCTCGACCATATTTCTCCGCTTGCCGTGCCGGTGATGCTGGAGATCGGACGCGAGGCGGTGCCGGGCGAGGCCCATGACGCGCTCTTGGCCGAGGCGGCCGACGATCTGATCGCCGAGGCGCTCGCCTGAGGAGACTGGGCCCGAAGAGATTGGGCCCGAAGAGATTGGGCCTGACGAGAATTGGAAACGACGATAGTGATGAACCGCCTGGCGCTGGCGCGCGACATATCCGGATTGGCTGCGATCCCCGGCATCGAGACATCGGTCCATGGCATTGCCGCTGTCTGCGATCCGCTCGGCGCCCTCTATCTGCCGGACGCCGGCCTGCTCGTCGTCTCCGACCTGCATCTGGAGAAAGGTGCCGCCTTCGCCCGCCGCGGCATGATGCTGCCGCCCTATGATACGCTGGCGACGCTGACCGTGCTTGCCGCCCTCATTTCCCGTTATGATCCGAAGCTCGTCGTTTCGCTCGGCGACAATTTTCACGATCGCATCGGCTCCAAACATCTGCCGGAGAATTTTCGGGCGCTGATCGTCGCCATGGCCCGCGGCCGCGAATGGATCTGGGTCAACGGCAACCACGATCCCGACGGCGTCGTCGATCTGCCCGGCACCTCCGTCGACGAAATGCACTATGCCGGCCTGACTTTTCGCCATGAGCCGAGGAACGGCTTGCAGAGCGGCGAAATCGCCGGCCACCTGCACCCGTCGGCAACGGTGCGCCGCCGCGACAGATCCATCCGCCGTCCCTGCTTCGCCACCGACGGCGCCCGCCTCCTGATGCCCGCCTTCGGCGTCATGAGCGGCGGCCTCGATCTCGGCCATCAGGCGATGAAAGGCCTGTTCGACAAGGGGTCACTGATCGCACATCTGCTGGGGCGAGATCGGATTTATTCGGTCAGGTACGGGAATTTGCGGGGGTAGCGATCTCCCCACCTGCGGGGGGATACCCGGCAGGGCAGAGGGAGGCGCCACACGGCACGCCCCAATATCGCTAATCACACCCCTGCAACTGCTGCTGATAGGTCCCAGCCATCCGCGCGAACTTCTGCGCGGTCTGCTGCAATTGCCCGTTCGAGCGCCAGTCGCCGCGTTTGTATCCGGTCGGGCCGGAGTAATAGGCGAGATAGAGATTATAAGCATCGTTCAGCGGAATGCCGGTCTCGGCGCTGTTCTGGGCGTGGTACCAGCCGATGAAATCGATCGCGTCGGCGAAGTTCGCCCGCCGCGCCGTCCAGTTCCCGGTCTGCGACTGATAATGGTCCCACGTTCCGTCGAGCGCCTGCGAATAGCCGTAGGCGGTCGAAGGCCGCGTCCAGGGAATGAAGCCGAACAGTTTGGTGCGGGGCGGCCGCGCGTAGGGCTGGAAGCCGGATTCGGTATACATCGTCGCCATCAGGATCGGCACCGGCACGCCGTATTTCTTCTCCGTCCGCTCGGCCGCACTCTGCCAGCTGGAGAAAAGTCCGTCGCGCTCGTCGAAGACGGCGCAGATGTTCCGCGTCTGCTTCGGCGCCGTCGCGCAGCCGGCGAGCAGCGCGAGACCCACAGCGGTCAGAACGATACGAGTACGCATAACAAAATCTCTCGTTTCCGAGAGATTACTAACTCGTAAATGTTAAAAACCGGTTTTTAGTCGAATACGAAGTTTTCTGAAGGGCTGCCTGTGCCGTCCAGGGATGGATGCCGTCGCGCAGCCAGAGGACGCTATCGCGCCAGAAACCCTCGCAATGACGTGAATGGAACAGGCCGAAATGGCCGATCGCCTCGAAGCCGAGATCGGCGGGACGCAACAGCACTTCGTCGATCTCGGCATTGCAGTAATAGGCAAGCGTGCGACGGATCGCCGGCACGGTTCCGAGCTCGTCGTCCGACATGGCGACGGCCAGGATAGGTGCGGTCACCGCAGCAAAACGCGCGAGCACCTCGTCCCGCTCCGCGGCCGGGTGGCTCATTTCCATGCGCGCCCGGCGAAAGCTCCATTCATGGGCGACGCCGGCCGGCAGATCCTCGAGCCAGCCGAGGCGTTTGCCGGGAAAATAGCCGAAGAGCGCCGTCAGCGCCGGCATGGCGACGTGCCATTTCATCAGCAGCCGCATTCGGCGCGCCGGCGCATAATCGCGCCAATAGGCGTATTGGGCGCCCATCGTCAGAATGCGGTCGATCCGGCCGGCATATTTCGAGAGGCCGGGCAGAAAACCGCCGATGCTGTGGCCGACGATGCAAAGCGGCTGGTCCGCCCGTCCGTCCATAAACCGCAGCGCCGCGTCGAAATCCTTTTCGCCCCACTCCCGCCACCGATAACCGCAGCCGCGGAGCCGCGCCGGCCTCGAAAGCCCAATGCCGCGGTAGTCATAGGTCAGAACGTCGAAACCATGAGCGGCGAGAAACTGGGCGTAACGGTGATAATAACGTGCAAGCACGCCGGTCGCGGGATTGATGATGACGCTGGCGTGAGCTTTCGCCCCGCCCGAGGTCCAAAGGTGGCCGCGGAGCATCACGCCATCGCTGCATCGGATCTCCACCGGTGTATCCACCGCCGGCCGTTCATCTTGTTCTTGCGCAAGCGACAGGTCAGCGCCTTCTGCCATGCTCCGTCTCCCCAATCTTCGGGGATGATGATAGAGGCGCCATTTCCGCAGGAAAAGCCGAATGCGGCCCCAGATTGGGCCGCCGGCGTCATCAGATAGTCTAAGACGCTACGCTTTCACCGGCTCGTAGCGCAGGATCACCGCACCGCCTTGCGTCGTCGAGGATTCGATGAGCTTCAGCGGCACCTGGCCCTCGGCAGGCTTGAAGAGCGGGTTGCCGCCGCCGAGGATGACGGGCACCACGCAGACCCTGATTTCATCGATAAGACCCGCTTTCAGCAGGCTATCGGCGAGCTCGGCACTGCCGAAGATGAAGATCGTTTTGCCGTCTTCCTGCTTCAGCCGCGTCAGTTCCGGGATCGGATCGCTGACGACGCGGGCATTGTTCCAGCCGGGCTCGGTCATCGTCCGCGACACGGCGATTTTGGCGATGCCGTTCATATAGGCTTTGATTGTGTCTTCGCTTTCGGCGGTCGGCCAGTAGGAGGCCATGCCCTCATAGGACTTGCGGCCGAAGACCAGGAGATCGCCTTCCTCGCCGAATTGCTCGGCATAGTGCTGCAGCTCCGGCCCCCAGGCGAGATTGTGGAAGTCGATATCCCAAGGCTTGGTGCCTTCGAAATAGCCGTCGAGGGTCATCAGGTTCCAGACGATAATCTTTCTCATGTCCATCCTCCTTGTGGATTGCATTCACCGCAACAAACCGATTGCGAATAGCAACTGGTTCAAGCTAGAGCGACTGATAGCAAAATGCAAGCGGTTTTCACGGGAAGGCAAGATGAGCCGCATCCGTGTCGCGTGCCATTCCGGGAGGAGATTTTCATGAATGCCGCGCCGGCGGCGGAGATCAGTCCTTGCGGAAGATCAGGCTGGCGCCCCAGCCGGTGATGACGGCGAGCAGCACGGCAGCGCAGCCGTAGAGGATCGGCTGACCATGCGCGGCGTCGGTGATCGTCTGCTCGATACCGGTCTTGATGACGCGCAGCGGAAGCGATTCCTCGGTAATCAGAGTCCCGCTCTTGAAGAGATAGGCGCGCACGGTGTGGACGCCGTTCGGAATGTTTGCCGGCAGCCGCAGGCTCGCCTTGAAGAGGTTGGAGGAAACGAAACGCACGCCGCTCGGGTTGCGGTCGTAGAATCCGCCGCCCTGCTGCAGCCGCCGGAAGGCATCGCGGAATTCGCCGAGATTGCTGCCGTCGCCGACGAAGCCGACCGGTGTCAGCGGAATATGGTCGATGCCGATCCCCTGGTCGGTCAGTTCGAGTGGCGTCGTCAGGTCGTCGATCATCCGCGAACTCGACATCGAATAGGAGTGCGGTACGGATTCGAAGGTCATCGAGCGCGTATTCACCCAGATGCCGAAGACGCGCTCCTTCTTGCGCACCGTCGCATCCTGACGCGGGCCCTCCAGGACCACGACCACGTCATATTGGCCGATGGCGAGCAGCAGCTGGTCGGTATTCGACAGCGCCCCGAAGATGGTCAGATCGGCGCCGTGGAAATCCGAGGTGATGGCGATTTCGCTGGTCGACGTGCCGATCTCAAGTCCTTCACGCACTGCTTCGGTTGACTGCCCCGGCAGCCATTGCGCTCCGGCCGCCGCCGGCAGCAGACAAAGCAATGTGAGGACGGCGGCAAGCAGGCGCATCAGTTGTGGGCTCCGATCACCACCGAATAGATGTCGGCCGGCGTCACCACCAAGGCGATCGCCAGACGCAGGCCGACGGCAAGCACCAGCAAGCCGAGCAGGGCGCGCAGCTGCTCGCCGCGCAGCTTCTGGCCGACGCGCACGCCGTATTGCGCCCCGATGACGCCCGCCACCATCAGGATGAAGGCGAGCACGATATCGACGGAAAAGTTCGTCGCCGCCTGGACGATCGTCGTATAGGCGGTCACGAAGATGATCTGGAACAGCGACGTGCCGACGACGACATTGGTCGGGATGCGCAGCAGATAGATCATCGCCGGCACCATGATGAAGCCGCCGCCGACGCCCATGATCGAGGTGAGGATGCCGATCGCAAAACCGAGCGCGACGATCGGAATGACGCTGAGAAAGATCTTCGATTTCTTGAAGCGCACCTTCAGCGGCAGTCTGTGCACCCAGTGCTGATGGCCGGGTTTGCGCGGCGCCGGCGGCTCGTTGCGCGCCGCCCGCCGCATGGCATTGATGCTTTCGAGCAGCATCAGCCCGCCGACCGTGCCGAGGAAGATGACATACATCAGCGAGATGATCAGATCGAGCTGACCGATGGCGCGCAGCAACGAGAAGATCCAGATGCCGACCGTGGCCCCGGTGAGGCCGCCGATCAAAAGCACCGTGCCGAGCTTGACGTCGAGCGTGCCGCGCCGGAAATGGGTGATCGCGCCGGAGATCGACGAGGCCACGACCTGGTTGGCGCCGGTGGCGACGGCAACCACGGGGGGGATATTGTAGAAGATCAGCAGCGGCGTGATCAGAAAGCCGCCGCCGACGCCAAACATTCCAGACAGGAATCCGACGGCCGCCCCCATGCCGAGAATGATGAAGATGTTCACCGACAATTCTGCGATGGGCAGATAGATTGTCACAGCCGACCCCGAATGATGACCGCTCCTGCCGGGCGGTTTCTGTCACGTCCCCGTTCGAATGCGCACCATACTGTGAAATCGTTGCCAGAGGCTTTCGATCGGCCCTTGGATCGAGCGATGGAGATCGGTGGCAGAAGATTCGCCGGATGCGCGGATGGATATGTCCCGCATAATCCGGCTTTTTTCAGGTTTTGTGACAGTCGGCGGCAAAATTGGAAAAAGCCTTGCGGCATAGTGCCGCCAGGCTTTTTCTAAAGCAATTTCAGCAGAAGGGCCGTGCGGTTTGCGCCCGGTTTGGCGCAATCACGATAGAAGTCATTTCCGCGCCCGAGGGAATGGAAATGCTCTAGATCGCTTTGGCTCCCTGCTTGTTGCGTTCGAGCAGCGCCTTGACGGTTGCGTCGGTCACCTTGCCGTCCGGCTCTTGGCCGATCGACTTCTGGAAGTTCTTGATCGCGGTCACCGTCTTGGCGCCCATTTCGCCATCCGGCGTCCCGGCGTCGAAGCCGTTATTGTTGAGGATCGCCTGGATGTTGCGGACCGCCTTCTTCATGTCGACGCTCGCCGTCTTCAGGCCGGTTCCCGCCCATTCGTCCGGAATGTCGATGGTATTGCTGCGGTGGTCGAGCGGCTCCGGCTTCCAGAGATCGGCCTTGGCGCGGGCACGTTCGAGCTGGTCGGGCTTCATGGCGTTGGCCACTTCGTCGCGCTTCTGCGCCGCATCCTTGTCGCCGGCCTTGGCGGCAATCGCAAACCATTTGTAGGATTCTTCGAGATCCGCCGGGACGCCGTTACCCCTCGCGCAGAGGATCGCCAAGTTGAACTGGCTGTCGGTGATGCCGAGGTTGGCAGCCTTGGTGAACCAGGAGGCGGCCGTCGCATAATCCTGCTGGCCAAGAGCGCCAGAGGCGTAGAGCACGGCGAGATTGTGCATGGCGCTGGCATTGCCCTGGTTTGCCGCCTGTTCGTAGAAGCCCTTGGCCTTGGCGATGTCGCGTTCGACGCCGTTGCCCTTCTCGTACATGCTGCCGAGCCGGTATTGCGCCGGTGCAAAACCCTTGTCGGCTGAAAGCTGGTACCAGCCTGCGGCTTGCTTCTGATCGACGGTGATGCCGTTGCGGCCGTCCGAATAACGCGCGCCGATCTCAAACAGCGCCAGCGCATCGCCGCCCTGCGCCGCATCGGCAAGCGATTTCGGCTGGATGGTGTCGGGAATGGCGATGGCGGCCTGGGGCGCGCTGGCCGCCGGCGTATTTGCGACGAAGCCCGATGTCTCCTGCGCAGCACCCGATGGCGCGCCGGGTGCAAAGGTCGCGGCCCCTTCGCCGTCGAGCGGCGTCGCGTCGGTCAGATGATCTCCGGCAACCGGTGGGGTTGCCCCGGGTTGTGCCTGCTCGGCGGCGGGTGGGGTCGCCTCCGCTGTGGGAGCGGCCGTTTCTGCGGCATTGCTGTCCGACTGGGCCGGCGTCGCTTCAGGCAAGGCCGGCTGCGGGTTCTCAGTCGCGCCGGTCAGGGCCGAGACCTCGGCCGGCGGCTGCGGTGCGCTCTCGCCGCTAGTCAGCGTTCTCGCAAGCGGAAAGGCCATGATCGCGAGCAGCACGGCGCCGACTGCCAGCAGGATCGGCCGGCGGTAACGCGAAAAGGCGCTGGTCTTGCCTGCCTTATCCGTCTTCTCGGAAATCTTGCCGGCCTTGTCGGCAGCCTTCTTCTCGCCCCTGACGGCTGCCTGTTTCGGATTGGCGTCCACCTCCATCGCGGCCGCCTGAGCGGCGCGACGGGCAGCGGCGATATAATCGGCGCGATCAGTTTCGGCGGCAGGTTTGCCACGTGCCGCACTCTGGCTGGCGCGAACCCGCTCGAGGATCTTCTTGACGTCCGGTGCGCCCGAGCCCGGCTCGAGCAGTTCGTTTGATGCATCCGACGGCATCACGTCGGCGGGATCGATCGACGGCGCGGGGTCGATCATCGGGCGTTCGGCTGCCCGGTTTTCGGCCTTCTTGCCGGGCCGCAGCCGCTTGCCGAGGCTGGCGAGCAGGCTGGCCTTTGCCGGTGCCTGTGCCAGCGCGGGGGTGGCAGCCTCCGGCGTCCTGGTGGCGGCTTCGATGGCGATCGCGCTCGTTCCGCTCATGGCGGTTGCCTGTGCCGGGGGGGCAGGTTCGGGGGCGACCTCGGCGGTGCGGATGACGGGTGAGGCGTTCGCCGTCGCGACAGCGGCCGGCGCCTTGTTCATCTCGGCCTCGGCCACCATCAGCGCATAGGGATCGACATCGAAGTCGACCTCGGCCAACGGCATCTGGGCGGCCGGCCGCCCGCGCTCTTCCATGCCATCGAGGCGATCGGCGATATGCACCAGCGTCTCGTGCAGCGCCTTGAAGGTCTTGTGCGTGCGTTCCTCGCTGTCGCGGCTGATATCCTCGAGATGGCGCAGGTCTTCGGCGAGCGCCGTCAGCGCCGACATGTCGGCGGCGGGCACGCCGCCCTGGGCGGCGCCATTGCGCGAATAGGCCTCGACGACGGCCTCAGCCGCCTGGCGCGCTGCCTCGATGATATATTCGTCGCTGGTCGCCATATAATCTTCGATCGCGCCCATCCGCCGGTCGAGATCGGCGGGGATCGCAGCGCTTTCGCGCGGCTCGCTCATCAGCGCCGAAAGATTGGCGATCTGGTCTTCGAGGTTCTTCAGCGCGTGCGGATCGGTCGGAGCTGCCGCCGTGCTCTCTTCCAGCCGGGCGGCGATGTCGCTCAGCCGTCCTTCCAAACGCTGGAAGGCGCCGTCGTCGACCGCCGCCACGGGCGCCGGCTGCTGATAGGCCATCTCGTCGATGCGTCGGGCGAGATGATCGAGCCGCTGCGCCAGCACGTCGTTGACGGCGCCGTTTTCGAGCGCGTCGATCTTGCGGGAAATGTCGGAAAGCGGTCCGGTGAGATCGGGCTGCGGCGCGGCCTTCTGGGTGTGCTCCAGCAGATAGGACAGATGTTCCAGCCGTTCGTCGAGTCGCGACGTCGCTTCCGCCTTGGTCAGCTCCTCGACGCGGGATGTTAGGGCCTCGAGCCGCAGCGCCAGCTCGTCATCAGGCGTTGCGCGATTGGCCGCATCATGACTCATCAGGTCGATCTGGTCGGCCAGCGCCGAAAGCCGGCCCTCCAGCCGCTGCATCAGCCCCGGATCGTTGGCGGCGGCCGCGCGTCCGCTGGCCGCGATCGCCCGGCTGATCTCGTCGAGCCGCATGTCCATGGCGGCGAACTGTTCGGACATCACCCGGTCGTGCGGCTGGATCATGCTGCCGAACTGTTCCATCGCAGTGGCGATGGCGATGAGCTTGTCCTCAAGCGCCCTGACCGCCGGGCTTTCGCCCATGCCGCCGATATGGCGCTTGATGTCGTCGAGCCGATAGGCGAGCGAAACCAGTTCTTCCTGCAGCCCCTCGGTATCGAGGGCGGCAAGCCGGCTTTCGAAGCCGTCCCACCGATTTTCCATATGGCGCAGCGAATCCTCGCGCGCCAGCCCGTCCATCAGCGAGCGCAGTTCCTCGAAATCCTCGCGAAGGCCGGCGGCCTCCGGGGCGCTCGAACGGCCGGTCAGCTGGGTGATGCTCTGGGCAAGGCGGCCCATATCGGCGCGCATGTCGTCGGCGAAGCGGCCGTCTCCGGCATTCGTCTTGATCTCGCGAAGTTCGGCGCGCAGCGCGTTCATCTCGCGGGTGACGCCTTCGGAAATGTCGCGCTTCAGGTCCTGGCGCAGGTTGACGAGCGCCTGGGCGATCTCCGTCATCGTGTCGTCGCCGGGGCGGAAGGCGGGTGCCGCCTGCGGTGAGGCGCGCGGCGCAGGGTCGCGCAATTGCGGGGCCGGCTCGCGTCCGTAGGGCCGCTCACGGCCGGCTTCGAGCGCGCGCTGGCGCTGGCGGATTTCGGCGAGCGGATCCGGCCGCGGCTCGATCGGCGCCCTTGCCGGGCGCGGAGGGTTGGAGCCGGCATAGGGATCGCGCTCGGCCGTTGCCGTGCGCGGCCGCTGTTCGCGCCCGCTGCCCATCAGCCCTTCAATGCGCGCCTCCAGCCCCTCGATCGTGCGGTTCAGCGCATCGAGCGAGGTCCTGTCGGACTGTCGGGAAGGATTTGATCGCGATCCGTTCATCTTCTTGCTCGCTTCGACTGCTCGACCCCTCGTCAGAGCTCGATCCGTGGCTTTTCCGTCTGTGGCCAGCGTCTTCACGCGGACCGGAGCATCTTTCATCAGAAGTTAGTCAATTAGACTTTCCTCAAGCTGAACGATGTAGCGGCATCCCTGGGAAACGCGAGACTGGGAAAAGGAATGCGGATTGCTGTTGCTCAATCCGCACCTTTCACGAAACGTGGTAAACAAGCCGTTAATGTCGCTGAGAATTTTTTAACGTTTGGGCTCAAAACGCCGTTTTTGGCGGCAATTGCCGGCCAATTGGTCGGATCGAACGGCGGTGCGCGTTCAGGCCGGCCGCTTATATTGCAGCTCGATCTTCACGCCCTCGGGGCCGTAAACGAAGACCTGGCCGAGATCGGTGTCGGGGATATCGTAATATTCGTAGCGATAGCCGCTCGACTTGATGCGCTCCAGCGCCGGGGCGAATTCGTAAAGGCTGAAGGCGACATGGTTGAAGATGCCGGGTGGAAAATCACCGCTGCGCGATGTCAGGCTGAGATGGATGACCGGGCGGTCGTCGAGATAGAGCCAGTGGCCGGGCGAGGGGAAAGGCGGCCGGTAGCCTTCCTCGACGCCGAGCACGGTCTTGAAGAAGCCGATCATGCGAGGCGCATCGCGGGTATCGATCGTGACATGGTCCAGGCGCGGCATCGGTTCCTCCCTGCCAGCTCTTTCGACGAAACATAGTCTGTTCGTAACCGCCGCGAAAGCGGCCTCTTCTGCGCCGCCGGCAGCTCAGAAATTCTCCGTCCATGGCCGGACTTCCACTTCCAGCGACCAAGCACTGCGGTGCTGGCGAAGCACGTCGATATAGGTCTGGGCGATCGCGTCCGGCAGCAGCGTGCCGTCTGGTTTCTCCACCCGGTCCGGCCGGATTTCGGAACGCACGCCGCCGTCGATGACGAAATGGGCGACATGGATGCCCATCGGCCCGAGCTCGCGGGCGGCACTCTGGGCAAGGCCGCGCAGCGCGAACTTGCCCATAGCGAAGGGAGCCGATTGCGCAAAGCCTTTCACGCTTGCCGAAGCGCCGGTGAAGAAGATCGCGCCGCGGCCGCGCGGTATCATGTGCTGCGCCGCCTGTTGCGCCACCAGAAAGCCGCCGAAGGCGGTGGTCGCGATCGCCTTTTCCACTTCGGCGGGGTCGAGTTCGGCAAGCGGGCCGCGCACCCGGGCGCCGGCATTGAAGATCACGACCTCTGGCCCGCCGATGGTGGCGGCAGCCTCTTCGAACAGCGCCGCGACGCTGGCAGGCTTCGACACATCGGCGCTGAATGCGCTGGCGCCTGTTTCCTCCAAGAGCGCCTGGAGCTTTTCGATGTTGCGGGCGGCAAGCCCGACCTTGACTCCGAGCGCCGACAATTGCCGGGCGAGCGATGCGCTGATGCCGGAACCCGCCCCGACGATGAGGGCGCTGGCATAGGGAAAGTCGGACATGAGTATCTTCCTGCGTGGATCGTCCGAAAGAGGTAGGAAGTGCCGATGGCTCGTGCCAGCGCCCTGGCGGGAATTTCAGTGCGGCCCTACCGCATCGATCGAATAGGCGCTGATGCGCGAGAGGTGATTGAAGGAAAGGCCGGTCTCCTCCGCCCATGCATTGAAGGCCTGCTGGATCAGCGGCTGGTCCTTCTTCGCTGTGCCGGAGGCAGACAGCGGCACGCCCGCCGATCGCAGGCAGGCGAGTACGTCCATCGTGGCGACGAAGCTGTCGCGGCCGATGCCGCGCAGGAAATATTGCCCGGTCATGCCGCCGAGCCGGCTGCCGCGTTTGCTCAGCAGGTCGAGAAGGCCGATCTGGTCCTCTCGCGGCCAGTCGGCGAAAAAGGCGCCGGCGCTGCCATATTCCTTCGCCAGCTCCCTCACGAAAGCGGCATTGGCGCGCACCGCCATGATCTTCGCGCCGTTGCGGATGATCCGTTCGTCCGAGGTCAGCTCATGCCAGTAATCGTCCGGCGCAATATTGAGCATTGCCGGATCGAAACCGTAAAACGCCGCTTCGAAGCCCGGCCACTTCGCATCGATCACCTTCTGGACGAAGCCGCTGTAGAAGATACGTCGGGTCATGTCGGCGAGGATGCGGTCGTCGGGCATGGTGCGCAGCCGGTCGTGATCCGGCCGATGTTTCTCCAGCATTGCCTGCAGCGCTGCCGCGCCGCCTTTCCGTTGCTCCGCACGCTGCCTTATCGCATCGAAACTGATCATCTGAAGCATTCCCTATCTGCGGTTTAAAGAGCCTTGCCGCTTATACGTCGTTCCGCAATGGACAAGGAAGGGGAGACGACGTCTCGTCAGCAGTTGCGGATTCGCGCCCGTAATTTTTTTCGCGAAAGGCAGCCAACGTGGCGATTTTGACGTTTACGCAAACGTCAATATTTTGTAAGACAGTCCGCGAGGCCGGCGCGACCGGCAGTCGAATGGGAGGAATTTGACAGATGCCAGTCTACAAGGCCCCGGTGAACGATACGCTCTTCGTCCTGAACGACGTGCTGGGCCTCGAACGCTACAACAATCTGCCGGGTTTCGCCGACGCCACGCCCGATATGATCGAAGCGATCCTCGGCGAGGCGGCCAAGGTGGCCGAAGAAGTTCTCTTTCCCGTGAATTATTCCGGCGATCAGGAAGGCTGCACGCGCCACGACGATGCCAGCGTCTCGACGCCGAAAGGCTTCCAGGAGGCTTACAAAGCCTATCGCGATGGCGGCTGGATCGGCCTTGCGGTGCCGGAGGAATTCGGCGGGCAGGGGCTTCCCTATACGCTGCATACCGCCGTCGGCGAATATACCTCCGCCGCCAACATGTCGTTGATGATGTATCCGGGCCTGACGCAGGGCGCGATCGCCGCGATCCTCGTCCACGGTTCGGCCGAGCAGAAAACCACCTATCTGCCGAAGATGGTGGACGGCGCCTGGACCGGCACGATGAACTTGACCGAGCCGCATTGCGGCACCGATCTCGGCATGCTGCGCACCAAGGCAGTGCCGCAGGCCGACGGCAGCTACAAGATCTCCGGCCAGAAGATCTTCATCTCCGCCGGTGAGCATGACCTTGCCGACAACATCGTCCACCTGGTGCTTGCCCGCATCGAGGGCGCGCCGGAGGGTACCAAGGGCATCTCGCTCTTCATCGTACCGAAATTCCTCGTCGGCAAGGACGGTGCGCTTGGCGCCCGCAACGCGGTCACCTGCGGTGCGATCGAGCACAAGATGGGCATCCACGCCAACGCCACCTGCGTCATGAATTACGACGAGGCGACCGGCTTCCTGATCGGCGCCGAAAACCGCGGCCTCAACGCCATGTTCGTGATGATGAACGAGGCCCGTCTGATGGTCGGCCTGCAGGGTATCGCCATTTCCGAGATCGCCTATCAGAATGCCGCCAACTACGCCCGCGACCGCATCCAGGGTCGCTCGCTGTCCGGTCCCAAGGCGCCGGACAGGAAGGCCGATCCGATCATCGTCCATCCCGATATCCGCCGGACGCTGATGACCATCCGCGCCTTCAACGAGGCCGGCCGCGCCTTCCTGCTCTGGACGGCGCTCAAATCCGATATCGCCCACCGCGCCACCGACGACAAGGAGCGCCAGACGGCCGACGATATTCTCGGCCTCGTCACCCCCATCCTCAAGGGCGTGATGACCGACAAGGGCTTCGATAACGCCGTCATGGCCCAGCAGGTCTTCGGCGGTCACGGCTATATCGAAGAACACGGCATGAGCCAGTATGTGCGCGATGCCCGCATCGCCATGATCTATGAAGGCGCCAACGGCATTCAGGCGCTCGACCTCGTCGGCCGCAAGCTCGCCCTGAACGGCGGCCGCGCCGCCATGGCCCTTTTCAAGGAGATCGGTGATTTCTGCGAGGAGAACCGCGGCGACGAAAAGCTCTCCTTCTTCACCAAGCATCTGAAGAAGGGCTTGAACGACGTCCAGGCCGCGACCATGTGGTTCATGCAGAACGCCATGGCCAAGCCCGACAACGCCGGCGCCGGCTCGACCGACTATATGCATCTCTTCGGCCTCGTCGTTCTCGGCTATATGTGGGCAAAGATGGCGAAAGCCGCCGATGACGGCCTTGCATCCGGCGATGCGAGCCGCGAAGATTTCCTGAAGAACAAGCTGGTGACCGCCCGCTTCTTCATGGAGCGCATCATGCCGGAAACCGCGCTGCGCAAGACCCGCATCGAAGCCGGCGCCGACACGATGATGGACCTGGCCGCGGAAGCCTTCTAATTGAGGTTCCCCCTTCTCCCTAGCGGGGAGAAGGGGGCCCGAAGGGTCGGATGAGGGGGCCGCAGGCGCGGCTTTCGTTTGGCTCCGGCCTTGCCGGAGCCCCCTCATCGCCTCGCTTTGCCCAGGGTCGAGCCACTGGTTTCGACCCGTCCTTCGCACCCCCGCTGGGGAGAAGCGAAAACACGAAATTTACCGGCGCCCGCCGCGCCGCCAGGGAGACGAGACAATGACCGAGGTTTTCATTTACGATCACGTCCGCACGCCGCGCGGCCGCGGCAAGAAGGACGGCGCCCTGCATGAGGTGCCCTCCGTCCGCCTTGCGGCCAAGACGCTGGAGGCAATCCGCGACCGCAACGGGCTCGACACCACGACGGTCGACGACATCATCATGGGCTGCGTCGATCCGGTGATGGATGCCGGCGCGGTCATCCCCAAGGCCGCCGCTTTCGAGGCCGGTTATTCCACCAGGGCGCCCGGCATGCAGATCTCCCGTTTCTGCGCCTCCGGCCTCGATGCCGTCAATTTCGGCGCCGGCAAGATCGCTCAAGGCGCCGACGACATCGTCATCGCGGGCGGCGTCGAAAGCATGTCCCGCGTCGGCCTCGGCATGTCCGGCGGCGCCTGGTTCATGGATCCCTCGGTGAATTTCCCGGCCTATTTCATGCCGCAGGGCGTCTCGGCCGATCTCATCGCCACCAAATACGGTTTCAGCAGAACCGATGTCGACGCCTATGCCGTCGAGAGCCAGAAGCGCGCCGGACATGCCTGGGCGCAGGGTTGGTTCGACAAGTCGGTCGTCCCGGTCAAGGATCAGAACGGCCTGACGATCCTGGATAAGGATGAACATATGCGCCCGGGCACCGATATGCAGGCGCTGGCTTCGCTCAATCCGTCCTTCCAGATGCCGGGCGAGATGGGCGGCTTCGAAGCCGTCGGCATCCAGGCGCATCCCGAGATCGAGCGCATCAACTATGTCCACCATGCCGGCAATTCCTCCGGCATCGTTGACGGCGCCGGCGTCGTCCTGCTCGGCTCGAAGGCCGGCGGCGAAAGCATGGGGCTGAAGCCCCGCGCCCGCATCAAGGCCTTCGCCAATATCGGCTCCGATCCGGCTTTGATGCTGACCGGCCCGGTCGATGTCACCGAGAAGCTGTTGACGCGGACCGGCATGCGCCTTGCCGATATCGACCTCTTCGAGCTGAACGAGGCCTTCGCCGCCGTGGTGCTGCGATACATGCAGGCTTTCGACATCGATCACGACAGGATCAACGTCAATGGCGGCGCCATCGCCATGGGCCATCCGCTCGGCGCCACCGGCGCGATGATCCTCGGCACGGTGCTGGACGAACTTGAACGCCGCGACCTCAACACCGCGCTGGTGACGCTCTGCATCGGCGCCGGCATGGGCACGGCAACGGTTATCGAAAGGGTCTGAGGATGGGCTTCAACACCGGCACGATCGAAACCGAATATGCGGAGGTCACCGAGCACTGGTCGCCCCGCGTCATCGCCGATCTCAACGGCCAGAGCGTCAAGCTCGCCAAGGTCCAGGGCCAGCTGACCTGGCATTCCCACCGCGACGAGGACGAGCTTTTCCTCATCTGGAAGGGGTCGCTGACCATCGAATATCGCGACCGCCCGCATGTGCATCTGAGCGCCGGTGATTTTCATGTCGTGCCGAGAGGTGTCGAGCATAATCCGGTTGCGCCAGAGGAATGCTGGATCGTGCTTTTCGAGCCGTCGCAGACCAAGCACACCGGCGATGTCGTCACCGAAAAGACGAAGACCTTACACGCGCAGCGCAGCCATTTGCCGGCTTGATCGGGGAGGAAACCCAATGACCTACACCAATTTCACGCTCGAAACCGACGCCGACGGCATCGCTCTCGTCACCTGGGACATGCCCGGCAAATCGATGAACGTTTTTACCGCCGAGGTGATGGCCGAACTCGACGCGATCATTGACGCCACGACCGCTGACGCTGCCGTCAAGGGCGTCGTCTTCACCTCGGGCAAATCCTCCTTCTCCGGCGGCGCCGATCTGTCGATGATCAAGTCGATGTTCAGCGCCTATCAGGACGAGAAGGCAAACAGCCCGGAGACAGCGGTGCAGACGCTTTTCGGGCTGGTCGGGCGCATGTCCGGCCTGTTCCGCAAGCTCGAAACATCGGGCAAGCCCTGGGTTTCGGCCATCAACGGCACCTGCATGGGCGGCGCCTTTGAACTGTCGCTTGCCTGCCACGGTCGTGTCGCCTCCAACGCCAAGAGCGTCAAGATCGCGCTGCCCGAGGTAAAGGTCGGCATCTTCCCCGGCGCCGGCGGCACCCAGCGTGTGCCGCGGCTGGCCAACGCCCAGGACGCGCTGCAGATGATGACGACCGGCCAGTCGCTGACCGGCTCCCGCGCCAAGGCGATGAACCTCGTGCATCAGGTGGTCGACCCGGATCAGTTGATCCCCGCCGCCAAGCAGATGATCAAGGATGGCCTGAAGCCGGTCGCCCCCTGGGACGAGAAGGGCTTCAAGGCGCCGGGTGGCGGCATCTGGACGCCGGCCTCCGCCCAGCTCTGGCCGGCCGCACCGGCAATCCTGCGCCGCGAAACCTCCGGCAATTATCCAGCCGCGCTCGCCATCCTGAAATGCGTCTATGAAGGCCTGCAGGTGCCCTTCGATACCGGCCTGAAGATCGAGCAGCGTTATTTCACCGAAGTGCTGCAGACCCGCGAAGCCTTCTCGATGATCCGCTCGCTGTTCATCTCGATGCAGGAACTCGGCAAGGGTGCCCGCCGCCCGGCAGGCCATCCCAAGACCGAACTGAAACATGTCGGTGTCGTCGGCGCCGGCTTCATGGGCGCCTCGATCGCCTATGTCACCGCCGCCGCCGGTCTCCCGGTGACGCTGATCGACCGCGACATGGAAGCGGCCGCCAAGGGCAAGGCCGTCTGCGAAGGCCTGGTCAAGGATTCCGTCGGTAAGGGACGGTTTACGCAGGACGAGGCCGCGGCCCTTCTTGCTCGCATCACGCCCTCCGCCGATTATGCCGGTCTCGCCACCGCCGATCTCGTCATCGAGGCGGTGTTCGAGGATCGCGAAGTGAAAAAGTCGGTCATCGAGGCGGTCGAAGCCGTACTGCCGGAAGGCGCGATCTTCGCCTCCAATACCTCGACCCTGCCGATCACGGGACTGGCGAAGAACTCGAAGCGCCCCGCCGATTTCATCGGCATCCACTTCTTCTCGCCCGTGGAGAAGATGATGCTGACCGAGGTCATCCTCGGCAAGGAGACCGGCGACAAGGCGCTCGCCGTCGCTCTCGATTATGTCGCGGCGATCAAGAAGACGCCGATCGTCGTCAACGACACCCGCGGCTTCTTCGTCAATCGCTGCGTGCTGCGCTACATGTCTGAGAGTTACGACATGCTGATCGAGGGCGTGCCGCCTGCGATGATCGAGAATGCGGCGAAGATGGCCGGCATGCCGGTCGGTCCCCTGGCGCTGAACGACGAGGTGGCGATCGACCTGTCGCTAAAGATCCTCAAGGCCACCGCCGCCGATCTTGGCGAGAAGGCGATCGACCCCAGGCATATGGAGCTGATCTCCCGCATGGTGGAAAAGGAGGGCCGTTTCGGCCGCAAGAATTCCAAGGGCTTTTACGACTATCCGCCGAAACCGGCGAAAAAGTCGCTCTGGCCCGAACTGAAGAGCCTCTACCCGCAGAAGAAGGCGGATGAGGTCGATGTCGCCGTGCTGAAGCAACGCTTCCTCGTCACCATCGCGATCGAAGCCGCCCGCACCGTCGAGGAAGGTATCGTCACCGATCCGCGCGAAGCCGACGTCGGCTCGATCCTCGGATTCGGCTTCGCGCCCTATACCGGCGGCGCGCTCAGCTATATCGACGGCATGGGCGCTAAGGCCTTCGTGGACCTGGCAGAAAAGTTAGCTGGGGCTTACGGAGATCATTTCAAGCCGACGCCGCTGCTGAAGGATATGGCTGCCAAGGGTGAGACGTTTTATGGGCGGTTTGATCCTTATGCGGGGGCGAAGGTGGCGGCGTAAGCCGTTTCGCGGTCTTGGTCTTAACGGGACGAGCTTTTCCGTTGTGCCGCGGCCGCCCCCTCTGCCCTGCCGGGCATGTTTCGCACAGGTGGGGAGATCACAAGTGGCCAAACCTTCCCGTCCCTCGACGGTTTCGCCACGCTGTGACGCCAGTTGTTTGGGGAAGCCAGTATGCCAAGCCAATCTCCCCACCTGTGGGGAGATGCCCGGCAGGGCAGAGGGGTGGCCACGGCACGCCGTCCAAGAACGTCCCGCAAGCTGAATTCGACTTTCCCGTGCCGACGCCTTGCCACGGACACAATTCCCGATTAAAGGTTCTCGCATCGATCTTGCTAGATGAACTTTGAAACGGCGCTTGCGTCGTTCCTGGCGAACTTCCTCCAAAATCGGTTTTCATCGCCGCTCGTGCTTCGGTACGCGCGGCAATCTTCTATGAGCGATTCGAAAAGGATATCGTCATGAGCACTGGTACCGTAAAGTGGTTCAACGCAACCAAGGGCTTCGGCTTCATTCAGCCGGATGACGGCGCTGCCGACGTTTTCGTCCACATCTCGGCCGTCGAACGCGCCGGCATGCGCGATCTCAAGGATGGCCAGAAGCTGTCTTACGAGCTCGTCCGCGACAACAAGTCCGGCAAGATGTCGGCTGACCGCCTCCAGGCGGCTTAAGGCCCAGAGCAATTTCTAGGAAAACTGCGAAGCGGTTTTCCGTCGGGAATTGCGTAGAATAAAAAGCAGCGCGTCCCTTGGACGCGTGGAGCTTTGAATATCATCTCCGGATCGTGACCACGGATGTACTGGCACGGTTCGTTGAGATGGCAGGGAAGGTCGGGTTAGCCCGGCCTTTTTTATTTGCGGTCAGCCTCGGCCGTATCATCGCAAGGCCGATCGTTCAGCCGCGCGACGCCTCTTCAGCCTCCAGCATCTCCATCACCCGCGCCATCACCCCCCGCGCGGCATCGAGTTCGGTCGACATAAACGCGGCTCCAAGCCCATCGGCCCATCGGGCCTGCGCCACCTCGATGACACCGAGCCGCGCTGCCCCTTCCGCGGTCAGCCGCACCAGCTTGGCCCGCTGGTGCTGCGGGTTGTCGGCATAGGCGATCAGCCCTTCACCCTCCAGCACGTCGGCAAGCCGCTGCACGCCCTGGCGGGCGAGGCCGAGCGCACGGGCGATCTGCGCCACCGACATGTCGCCGCGCCTTGCTGCGGCCAGCACCTGCCATCGCGCGCTTGTCTGTCCCGCGGGCTTCGCCAGCTGGTCGCCCGCCGCCGTCAGATGGCCGGCGAGGCGAAGGGCGGTGATCGCGAAAGCGGAAAAGGCATTCCCCTCCATCGTTCGCTCCGGCCGATTTTGTTTGACAACATGTTGTCGATTTTGTATCTCATCCATAATGACAACATATTGTCATATCGAAGTGTTGAAGGCAACAGTGAGGCGAGCGCCATGAAGAAGACCTACAAGGGAAGCTGCCATTGCGGCAAAGTGCACTACGAGGTCGATATGGATCTCGAAGAAGGCACCGGCCGCTGCAATTGCTCGATCTGCGCCAAGCGGCGCTATTGGGGCGCCAACGTCAAGCCGGAGGATTTCCGGCTGATGTCCGACGCAGCTGAGACATCAGATTACCAGTTCAACACGATGAGCGGCCATCACCGCTTCTGCCGCACCTGCGGCGTGCCTGCCTTCGGCGACGGTTATGTCGAGGCGGTCGGCGGCGCCTATGTCTCGATCAACATCGCCTGTCTCGACGATATCACCCCTGAGGAACTGGCAGCCTTATCAGTCCGTTATTACGACGGCAGGCACGATGCCTGGTGGAACGAGCCTGAAGTGACGAGTTATCTCTGAAGCAATTCAGCAAATTGCGTGGCGGTTGTCGGATCGTCCTCCTCTCGTTCGTCCTCTGGCCGTAGTGGAAAAGGAGAACGATCGTGAACGACGAAGCCAATGCCAGGCATGAAAAAGAGGCGATCATCGCCATGCTGATGATGCGGGCCAAGGCGCTCGGTGAAAAGAACGCCGAAGAGGCGCTTTCCTATGAGGCCGAGGATTCCGTCGAGTTTTCGCTGGCGCCGCCGCTCGTCATCAATGGCAAGGACGAGGCCGGCGTGCAGGCCTGGTTCGATACTTGGGAAGGCCCAATCGGTGGCGAAGTGCGCGATGCCAGGTTGACGGTCGGCGGCGATGTCGCCTTCTGGAGCGGGCTGACGCGCATGACAGGCACCAAGACCGATGGCACGGAGGTCGATCTCTGGTTCCGCCAGACGCTGGGCCTCGTCAAGCGGGATGGCCGCTGGCTGGTCGTCCATCAGCACGCTTCCGTCCCCTTCGCCATGGATGGCAGCGGCCGTGCGCTGCTCGATCTGAAGCCGGAAAGTGCAGGCCCTGCGGAATAATCCCGTCGTCTTCAAAGCATGCCGTGCAGACCGCGCAGCGGTTTTGCGGCAAAGACATGCGAGAAAATAAACACTTAAAGCGCGCGCGGATCTGAAGGATAGCGGCGCTGCTTTAGAGCATAAAAACTTTCTTTTAATCAAATTTTGCAAGCATGAATATTGGGGGGCCTTCAGTTTCTGCTGGATGACGGTTGTTTAAACGCGCCGGCGAATTGGACTTAAGGCATGCGCGAGTACAGCAGCGAAGGCGAGCGGGAACATGCTTTTCAAGTCTACGACAAGTCGCAATCTCTTCTCTGTGGCGGCCTGCGGCGTCATTGCCGTTATTGTCGCTTCGGGGGCCATTTTCTATCGGTCCTATACCGAAATTCACAGCGGCAGCATCGAGCAGATGCGCCAGATCGCGACGGCCGAGGCGCTGAAGGTCGAAAAGAACATCGGCGGCACCGTGCATATCGTGGACGGTCTGAACGCCGTGCTGACGACGATGAAGGAAATGGGCGACACCGATCGTGCCAAGGCGGACAAGGTCCTGCGCAACATGCTGCAAGCCAACCCCCCGGTCCTTGGGATTTGGACCGGATGGGAGCCGAATGCTTTCGACGGCAAGGACAAGGAATACGTCGGCAAGGAAGGACACGACACGACGGGCCGCTATGTGCCCTATTGGGTGCGCAGCGGCGGCCAGATCACCCATGCGGCTTTGACGGATTACACCGTCGCCGGAGCGGGCGACTATTATCAACTGCCGTTCACGCAGCGCAAAACCGTGATCATCGAGCCCTATTCCTATGCGATCGATGGAAAAGACGTTTTGATGACCTCTGTCACCGAGCCGATTGTGATCGACGGCAAAGCCGTCGGCGTTGCCGGCCTTGATCTTTCGCTTCAGGACACCGCCAAGGCGCTGTCAGCCAGCCGACCGATGGGAGCGGGCTTTCTTGGCCTGGTCACCAGTGCCGGCAAGATCGTCAGTCACCCGGATGCAAGCCTCATCGGCAAGAGCCTTTCCGAGACCGGAGCGAAAACTGCGGATTGGGACCATCTCATCGCCAACGCCGGTCTTGAGCGTGAAGTGACCAATGAGGACGGCAGCGTCTCCCTGGCAATTGCCACCGCCGTCAAGCTTGCCGAGGGCTCCAATTGGTATGCGATCGTTTCGGTCCCGAAGGCAACACTGTTCGCACCGCTCTATGCGGTGGTTCGGGATGCCATCGTCGCGACGAGCCTTGCGGCGGTGCTGCTGGGCATTGCCGGGTGGCTGATCGCACGCCGCTTCGTCGGCCGGATTTCCGGCGTCATCGCCGAGACTGCCGAGATTGCCGCGGGCAAGCTCGATGTCACCCTGAAGGACGGTGAGGCGAAGGACGAAATCGGCGATCTCTCGCGCTCGCTGAAGGCGCTATTGGAGAGCAACCGCGACAGGGCGCGTCTGGAGACCGAGGCAGAAGAAAACCGCGCGCTGCAGGAACGGGAGCGTGCCGAGCGCGCCCGGATCGACCAGGCCCAGGAAGCGGACGTCAAATTCGCCGTCGGTGAATTGGCGCTTGGCCTAGCCAAGCTTGCCGAAGGCGACATGACGAGCGCGCTCGAGCATCCTTTCGCCGCGACGCTTGATGAGACCCGCATCAATTTCAACGAGTCGGTCGTTAAACTGCGTTCGGCGCTGGTGTCGTTCTCGCAGAATGCGGAGGTCATCCAAAGCGGCACCGAGGAGATTCGTTCTGCGGCCGACGATCTGGCGCGCCGGACGGAACAACAGGCTGCCTCCGTCGAGCAAACTGCCGCGGCGCTTGAGCAGATCACGACATCCGTCAAGGATTCCACGGCGCGTGCCGAAGAAGCCGGATCGATGGTTGTTCGCACGAAGGAAAATGCCGAACGGTCCGGCCAGATCGTGCAGCGGGCTGTCGAAGCGATGAACGACATCGAACAGTCCTCCAAGTCGATCTCCAATATCATCGGCGTCATCGACGAGATCGCCTTCCAGACGAACCTGCTTGCGCTGAATGCCGGCGTCGAGGCCGCCCGTGCCGGAGAAGCCGGCAAGGGCTTCGCGGTCGTCGCTCAGGAGGTCCGGGAGCTGGCGCAGCGCTCGGCCGGCGCAGCCAAGGAGATCAAGGCGCTGATTAGTGCTTCCGGCGGCCAGGTGCGGCATGGCGTTGCCCTGGTGCGTGAGACCGGCGATGCCTTGGACGGGATTGTGCAGGAGGTGCAGCAGATCGACCGCAATGTCCACGCGATCGTCCAATCCGCGCGCGAGCAGTCGACCGGCCTTCAGGAAATCAATACCGCCGTCAATCAGATGGATCAGGCGACGCAGAAGAACGCGGCTATGGTCGAGGAGTCGAATGCCGCGGCCCACACGCTTGCGACCGAGGTTTCCGCCCTGTCCGGACGGTTGGGCCAGTTCCGCCTCGATACGGGCACGGGCATGACATCGGCTATATCGCGATCGAACGCGCCGCGTCCGCTCGCCGCGCCGAAAATCGTCTCGTCGCATGCAACGATCCCGGTTCCCTCGCCGGCGCGTGCGCTGAAGAAGACGCTGGCGGCCGCGCTTGGCGGCGGTTCAAAGGCGGCCGCGCCGGCCGACCACGGCTGGGAGGATTTCTGACCCGATCCCTTCAACGGAACGGTGACGGATCCCCACCATGGATGATTGCGGCGGCCGTCCTCAGGCCGCCGCCTTCCGTCGTCCGGCGCGAAGCCCGAGCAGTCCGGCGCCCATCAGCAGCAGGATTGCCGTCGCATAGATATCGGTCGTCAGCGCATAACCGGCAGATTTCGCCAGGAACCCGGCAAGAATCGCCGGCAGGCTGAAGGCGAGATAGCTCTGAACGTAGAACGCCGACAGCAGCCCGGCCCGTTCATCCGCCTTGGCGAGCGGCATGATGGTGCCGATCGAGCCGAGGAAATTGGTGCCGAAACCGGCGCCGGTGAAGACGGTGCCGATGAGAAGCAGCGGCACATTGGCGAGATGCACGCCGGCAACGACCGTCAGAATGCCGAGCGTCTTGGCCGACACGCCGAAACCGAGATTGGCCGAGGCCGACTTGCCGCGCCTGAGATAGACGGTGATCGCTCCGCTCGCCATCAGCGCAGTCACGACGGCCCCGCCGGTCAGTGGCGCGCGGCTGCCGGTGGTGCTGGCGACCAGCGACGGGACCAGCGAAAGATAGAAGCCGGCGAGCGTCCAGTTGGCGATGTTGATCGGCGTCACCAGCGACAGCGGCCGCTTCACCTGCTGGGGAACCGTGACCCTGGGGATCAGCGAACCGAGCGCGCCCGGCCGTGTGCCGCCGGTCTCCTGCGTCAGCCAGATCGCCGCCGCCAGCAGCGCGAAGGCGAGAAGCAGCAGGGCATAAATGAGATGCATCGGGAAAGGGCCGTATTGGATCAGGGCGCTGGTGCCGACCGCGCCCACCGCCATACCGCAAAGCGGCGCGATCGAATTGACGATCTGCCCCTTTGCCCGGTCGACATCGACGAGAGCAGCGCCCAGCGAGGCGCCGGCGATCCCGGTCGCAATTCCCTGGACGATCCGCGCCGCAATCAACCAGCCGGGGCCGCCGGCGACGACGAAGAGGCCCATGGCGATGATTTCGAGCACCAGGGCGAAAAAGATCACCGGCTTGCGGCCGAGATGATCCGAGAGCGAACCGGCGGTCAGGAGCGCTGCCAGCAGCGCGAAGGCGTAAACGGCGAAGACCACCGTAATCAGCACCGGCGAGAGCGAGAAGTTTTCCTGGTAGATCCGGTAGAGCGGCGTGGGCGCCGCGGAGGCGCCGAAAAAAGTGGCGAGCGTCAGCGCATGGAAACCGATCGAGGGCTGCGGCGCATTCTCTGTGGATTTGGCTGCGGCGACCATATATAAGCCCTCTTAAAGCTAAGCCGTTGCGTTAGCTCCATGTAAGGCGAGTGCATCGTAAAGGCAAATTCTTTGCGTTTATGGTTCTGTCAAAGATTTTGAACCATGCGTGTGTAAGGCATGTCGCCCGGAAGGTTCCGGGATAAGAGGTCGGGTTGCAGGCATGGCAGTGAAAGAGAATCTCCGTCCGGGCGGCAGAAGCGCCCGGGTTCAGGCATCGGTGCACAAGGCGGTCCGTGAGCTATTGGCCGACATGAACCGTGCCGAGGTGACGATTCCGCTGATCGCCGCCAGCGCGGGTGTGACGCCGTCGACCATCTATCGCCGCTGGGGCGACCTGCAGGAGCTTCTTGCCGATGTCGCCGTCGAGCGGCTGCGTCCGGATATGCAGCCGATCGATGCCGGCAGCGGCAAGGCCGATCTACAGGCCTGGGCTGAGCAATATGCCGAGGAAATGTCCTCCGGGCCGGGCCGCGAGATGATCCGCGACGTGCTGGCGGCACAAGCGGGCGCCAATGCCTGCAAATGCTCGGAATATACCCGCCAGCAGATCCTCGTCATCGCCGAGAGGGCCAAGGCCCGTAGCGAGATCTTTCCGGATGTCGACCGGGTCATGGATGATGTGGTGGCGCCGATCATGTACCGCATCCTGTTCGGCGACGTGCCGGATGCCGCGCGGGTGAGCGATCTAGTCTCGCGCGTCATGACCACGAAGGATTGAGCCTGTCTCTTACTCCGCGGCCGCGCGCTTGAGGCCGGAAATCTGCGTGATATAGGCGCGCAGGGCTGCCGGCCGCACCGGCTTGTGCTGGACGGCGATGCCGTATCGCTCGGCCTCGCTGCGCACTTCAGGCGTGCGGTCGGCGGTAACCAACAAAGCGGGAATATCGGCGCCGAACTGCCGGCGCAGATGCAGGATCGCGGCGATGCCGGTGCCGTCGTCGAGATGATAATCGGCGATGGCGAGATCCGGCGGCCCGTCACGGCCGTCGCCTGATATCACGTCGGCGAGGCCATTAAGCGCCTTGACCTCGCAGCCCCAGCCGCTCAGCAGCAGCCGCATGCCTTCGAGGATCTTCGGCTCGTTGTCGATGCAGAGGATCTTCAGTCCCTTGAGCGGCTGCCCCGGCCGGTCGGCGGGCGTGACGGCCGCCGCCGCCTCGGCCGGCCGCGAGATGTCGAGCGGCATGGCGATGCGGAATTCCGTGCCCCTGCCGTGCGTCGAGTGCAGCTCCACCGGATGGTTGAGCACCCGGGCGATGCGGTCGACGATCGACAGGCCGAGTCCGAGGCCGGAAGCGGTTTTCGCCCCTTCGTCCAGCCGGGCGAATTCCTTGAACACCGTGCGGAATTTCGACGGCGGTATGCCGATGCCGGAATCGATCACCTGGATGATCACCTGGTTACCGCGCCGCCGCGCGCCCACCAGCACCTTGCCGGTGATCGTGTATTTGATCGCGTTGGAAACGAGGTTCTGCACCAGCCGGCGCAGAAGATTGGGGTCGGAGCGCACCCTGAGCGACGTCCGCATGACCACTAGCTTCAGCTGTTTTTCGCGGGCGATCGGCGCGAAATCGGTTTCGATCCGCTCCAAGAGGTCGGAAAGTGCGACGGCAGCGAGCCGCGGCCGCATCGCGCCGGTATCGAGCCTGGAGATATCGAGCACCGCGCCGAGAATGGTTTCGACCGATTCCAGCGCCGAATCGATATTGCGGACGATCGGGCTGTTGTCGGATTGCGCCATGCGCTCGACCAGTGCCGAGGAATAGAGCCTGGCGGCGTTCAGCGGCTGCAGGATATCGTGGCCAGCGGCGGCGAAAAAGCGCGTCTTGCCGATATTCGCCTCGTCGGCGGCGGCCCGCGCCTCGGCGAGTTCGTGATTGACGCGGGTCAGCTCGGCCGTGCGTTCGGCAACGCGCTGCTCCAGCGTCTCATTTGCCTGTTTCAGCGCCTGGTCGGCGCTGACGCGCTGGGTGATATCGGTGAAGGTGGCGACGATGCCCTTGTCCGGCATGGCGTTGGAGCGCACCTCGATAATCCGCTCGCCGCCGCTGAGCACCAGTGCGAAGGGTTTGTCGAGCGTCAGGAAATGCCGCACCGTCTGATTGAGATCGCCGGGCGCGATGTCGCCGCGCTCGCTGAGTGTTTTGACGATATCGGACAAGGGGAAACCGACCTGGCCGGCGCTTTCCGGCAGGTCCAGCAATTGCCGGAAGCGCCGGTTCCAGATCGTCAGCCGGTTGGAGCTGTCGAAGACGGCAATGCCCTGGTCCATCTGCGAAAGGGCGGTTTGCAGCATATCCTGGTTATATTGCAGCGCCTCGCTCGCCTGGTCGAGCAGCCATGCAGTGTCGGAAGAGGCGTCCTCGGTCTTCTGCAGGATCAACGACAGCACCAGCCGCGCCGAGGACGAGCCGATGGCGCTGCCGAGCAGCTGCTCGCTGAAATGGATCAGCGCCATATCGGCCGGCTGATCGTCCTCCAGCTTGCGGCCGGAGCTTTGTTCGTAGGTCGTCAACGAGCGCTGCATGCGTTCTTCGCCGAGATAACGCGAGATCGCCGCCTTGAGGTCGCCGACGCTGATGCGGGTCTTCCAGCCGCGCGTGGCAAATTGCGAGCGCGAATGGCGTTTGACGAAGATGCCGGCCTGGATGCGTTCCAGCGGCCTGGCATTGCGGGTCAGCGAGCCGACGATGAAGAAGGCGGTGTTGACGAGGAGGCTCATCACCGTCGCATTGACCAGCGGATCGGCGTCGGGCGCGGCAAACAGTGTCGTGCCCGGAAAGATGAAGCCGAGCACGGCGCTCGCCACATAGGAATAATCGGGGCCGCCGAGCGAGGGCAGGAACAGCAGGTAGATCCAGATGACGAAGCCGGAGGAAAGCCCGAGGATCGCGCCGCGTGCATTGGCCCGCCGCCAGATCAGCCCGCCGAACAGCGCTGGGGCGATCTGGGCGATGGCGGCAAAAGAGAGAAGGCCGATCGAGGCAAGGCCGGCGGTGCTGTCGGTCGAGCGGTAATAGGCGTAGCCGAACAGCAGCACCGCAAAAATGGCGCTGCGGCGGATGTTGAGCAGCGTCTTGGCGAAATTGTCGCGCTGGCTGGCGCGGCCGGCAAGTTTACGCCTTAGGAAGATCGGCATGATAATGTCGTTCGACACCATGATCGACAGCGCCACGGAATCAACGATGACCATCGCCGTTGCGGCGGAAAAGCCGCCGATGAAGGTAATCAGCGACACCACCGGCATCTCTCCGGCCAGCGGCAGCGACAGCATGTAGAAATCGGCATTGCCGGCGCCGCCGAAGGTCAGCAGTCCGCCGATCGCCACCGGCAGCACGAAGAGATTGATCGCAATGAGGTAGGTGGGAAACAGGAAGCCTGCGAGTTTCAGCTGTTTCGGCGTCCGGTTTTCGACGACCGTCACGTGGAATTGCCGCGGCAGCAGGATGATCGCGAAGGCCGACAGCGCGATCAGGGTGATCCAGCGGCTGATCGGCGTGTGGTAGCTGAGCGCCGACATGACGAGGCTGTTGTCGACGGTCTTTTGCCAGAGATCGCTCGGGCCGTCGAAGAGAAACCAGATGACGCAGATACCGGCTGTCAGGAAGGCGACAAGCTTGACCACCGATTCCATCGAGACGGCGAGGATGAGGCCATCCTGGTGTTCCGTCGCGTCGGTATGCCGCGTGCCGAACATGATGGCGAAGCAGGCAAGCACCAGCGTCGCCACGAGCGGCAGGTCGAGAAAGTAGAGATTGCCGCTGCCAATGCCGTAGTCGGACGGGTTGACCATGGCGCTGACGGTGCTGGAGATCGCCTTCAGCTGCAGAGCGATATAGGGAATGGTGCCGATCAGCGAGATCAGCGCGACGATGGTGGCGACCGTCGGGTTCTTGCCGTAGCGTGCGGCGACGAAATCGGCAACCGAGGTGAGCTTCTCGGCCTTGGCGAGCTCGATGATGCGGCGAAGCAGCGGCATGCCGAGCGTGAAGACCAGAATGGGGCCGATATAGATGCCGGCAAATTCCAGGCCGCGCTGCGCGGCAAGCCCGACGCTGCCGAAATAGGTCCAGGAGGTGCAGTAGATCGCCAGGCTCAGCGCATAGACCACCGGCAATCGGCCTTCGAGCGCACCCGGGCCGCGCTTCTTGCGGTCGCCATAGCTTGCCACGGCGAAAAGCAGGAGCAGATAGCCGAAGGCAGACGCGAATATGACCCAGCCTGGAAGCATTGACCCTCCGCCGGCGGAAAACCCGCCGGGACCTCCCGCAACCCTTTCAGCTTAAGTCATTTCAGAGGCGTTGAAAATTCCCGCCCGTCTAGGCCTTAAGTCAAAGACCACCGGGGGTATTGCCAAATAATTGCGATTGCCGATTGATTAATCGCAATGAAGATGTAGCTAATGAAATCCATCGCATACTCTCTGAAATGGATCGAAGGGAGACGGATCCGATGCTCAACGAATTCAAAGCCTTTATCGCCCGCGGCAATGTCATGGATTTGGCGGTCGGCGTCATCATCGGCGGCGCCTTCGGTGGCATTGTCAAATCTCTGGTCGACGACCTCATCATGCCGATCGTCGGCGCCATTTTCGGCGGCTTCGATTTTTCGAATTATTTCCTGCCGCTCTCCTCTGCCGTCAACGCGCCGACACTGGCAGCCGCCCGCGCGCAAGGGGCGGTGTTTGCCTATGGCAGCTTCCTCACCGTGCTCATCAACTTCCTGATCCTTGCCTGGATCATCTTCCTGATGGTCAAGGGCGTGAACACCCTGCGTGCCCAGGTCGAGCGCAAGGAAAAGGCCGCACCGGAGGAACTGCCCCCGCCGCCGGCAGACGTTCAGCTGCTCACGGAAATCCGCGATCTTCTGGCCACACGCCCGACGGCTTGATCCGAGCTGGAGCCCATCCGTTCCGGCCGGACTCATTCATCACGAAAATCGATGTGCCATCACTGGATATCATGGGATTTGCCGGCGCAAATCCTCTATGAAGGCGGAAACCGGAGATATGCATGTCGATTGTGAAGAGCCTCAGCCCGCGCGCCTTGGCGGCGCCAGAAAGCGGGATCGTCGAAGTCGTCAATTATGCCCGCGGCCGCGAAGGCCTGCTGCCTCTCTGGGTGGGGGAAGGCGACCTGCCAACGCCGGATTTCATCAGCCGGGCGGCGATGGACGCGCTTGCTTCAGGCGAGACCTTCTACACTTGGCAGCGCGGCATTCCCGAGCTTCGCCAGGCGCTTTCGGATTATTACTTCAGGCATTTCGGACACCGGCTTCCGGTCGAGCATTTCTATGTCACCGGCTCCGGCATGCAGGCGATCCAGATCGCCGTGCAGACGATGACCTCGCCGGGTGACGAATTCGTCTATCTCACCCCTGCCTGGCCGAATATCGCCGCAGCCCTGGAGATCGCGGGTGCGCGCTCCGTCGGCGTCGAACTGCAGTTCGAAGGCGGCAAATGGGCGGTCGATCTCGACCGCGTCGAAGCCGCCATCACGCCGAAGACCAGGGGTATCTTCGTCAACACGCCGTCGAATCCGACGGGCTGGACGGCGACGAAGAAGGATCTTGCCGATATCCTGGCGCTGGCCCGCCGGCACGATCTCTGGATCATGGCCGATGAAATCTACGCGCTCTATTATTTTGCCGGCGGCCGGGCGCCGTCTTTCCTCGATGTGATGCAGACGGACGACAAGATCATCTTCGTCAATTCCTTCTCGAAGAACTGGTCGATGACCGGCTGGCGCGTCGGTTGGATCGTCGCCCCGCCTCAGATAGGCCAAGTGCTCGAAAACCTCATCCAGTATTCGACATCGGGTGTCGCCCAGTTCATGCAGAAGGGCGCCGTCGCAGCCCTTAATCAGGGCGACGATTTCATCGCCGCCAATATCGCCAAGGCGGCCCGCTCCCGCGATCTTCTCTGCGACGCGCTTGTCGCCACCAATCGCGTGGAGACACTGAAGCCGGATGGCGCGCTCTATGCCTTCCTGAAGATCGACGGCGTCACCGACAGCCGCAGCGCTGCCATCGACATCGTCGACAAGACAGGCGTCGGCCTTGCCCCCGGAACCGCGTTCGGCGCCGGCGGCAAACTTTTCCTGCGCGCCTGTTTCCTGCGCGATCCCGCCCAGGTGGCGGTCGCGGCCGAGCGTCTCTGCGACTATATCCTCAAGCGCTGAGAAGCGGCTCGATCCAAACGATTTCGTGCCGGAATCGGCCGATCGATAAAACTTGAGCAAAGCCTGAAATCGGCCTCTAACCACAAGTCCAAACATACCGGTTCAAAGGGCCTGGAACGGCCGTTCGATAAGAAAATTGGAAAGAAAAACCGGGCCTGATGACCCTGCTATAAAACAAGGCAGGGATGCGGGACATGGCGGTTTTGGTGACGGGCGGCGCCGGATATATCGGCAGTCACATGGTTTGGGCGCTGCTCGACGCGGGGGAGGATGTGGTCGTGCTCGACCGCCTCTCCACGGGCTTTCGCTGGGCCGTGGCGCCGGCGGCGCGTTTCTATCTCGGCGACGTCGCCGATCCCGACATCTTGAAGAAAATCTTCATCGAAAACGACATCGAGGCGATCATTCATTTCGCCGGCTCCGCCGTCGTCCCGGTCTCGGTCGCCGATCCGCTTTCCTATTACGACAACAATTCAGGCAAGACCCGGGCGCTGCTTTCCGCGTCGGTCGAAGCCGGGATCCGCAATTTCGTCTTCTCGTCGACTGCGGCCGTCTACGGTCAGCAAAAGACCGACCTGCCGGTGAAAGAGACTGCCTCCCTCAATCCGGAAAATCCCTACGGCCAGTCGAAGCTGATGACCGAATTCATGCTGCGCGATGCCGCCGCGGCCTATGACTTCAACTATGTCGCGCTTCGCTACTTCAACGTTGCCGGGGCCGATCCCGACCACCGCGCCGGCCAGTCGACGTCAGGTGCCACCCACCTCATCAAGGTTGCCTGCGAGGCAGCGCTCGGCAGGCGCGACAGCGTCAGTGTCTACGGGATCGATTATCCCACCCATGACGGCACCGGCGTGCGCGACTACATCCATGTCACCGATCTTGTCGATGCGCATCTGAAAGCGCTGCAGCACCTGCGCCGCGGCAAGGGTTCGCTCGTTGCCAATTGCGGTTATGGCAGCGGCTATTCCGTGCTCGACGTGCTGAACATGGTCACCCGCCTGCACGGACATTCCTTCAAGATCCACATGGCGCCGCGCCGCGCCGGCGATTCAGCCAGCGTCGTCGCCGACGCTTCGCTCGCCCGGCAGGTGCTCGACTGGAAGCCCAGGCACGATTCGCTGGAAACCATCGTCCAGAGCTCTCTCGACTGGGAACTCTTCCTAGCGAACAGAAACGTCGACGACCTGCACAGCATCCACCGGGCACTCGCAGCCGCTTCCTTCTGAGCGGCCTGAGCGCTGACCATCCCGCGCTTACAAGCCTCGCATGCCGTCCGTGAATAAGGAATGATCAAGCTTTCTCTGGCCGGCTGTGGTCGACGGAAAAGGGAAGATGAAGAAGTTTCTGGCCTCATTGCAGCTGCAAAAAGACAATCCGACGCTTCTGACGGCGCAGTTTCGGGCCCTGTCGTCGCAGATCCCCATTCTCTATGTACTCCTGGTCATCAACGCCCTTGCGGTGGCGATCACCCATCTTGAATCCGCGCCGCTCTGGCTTTCGCTCTATATCCCTGTCGCCTTGAGCATCGTCTGTGTCTTCCGTCTCTGCTGGTGGGAAATCAGGGGCAAGGAGAACGTCACAGCCGAGCGCGCCTACCGGCTGATGAAGATCACCATATCGGGCGCCGCCATCCTCACCGTCGCTTTCGGCGGCTGGGCGATCGCGCTTTCCCAGTATGGCGATGCGTCCCAGCAGGGCCAGATCGCCTATTTCCTCGTCGTCACCGGCATCTCCTGCATCTTTTGCCTGATGCATCTGCCGATGGCGGCGGCGCTGACCACGGTCATCACCTTCTCGGCCATGGTCGCGACCTTCATGTTCTCGGGCAATCCTGTTTTCGTCGCGACCGCCGTCAGCGGCCTCTTCCTGATCCTGCCCTTCCTCAGGGTGATCGACAGCTATTTCCAGAATTTCGTCGGTCTGGTGCAATTGACCGAGGAACTGAAGCAGAAGCGGGCGGAAGCCGAGGAGTTGAACCTCGTCAATAGCCGCAACGCGCTGCAGGACCAGCTGACCGGCCTCGCCAACCGCCGCAGCTTCTTTCTCTCGCTGGAAAAACGGTTGCAGAAGGATCCGTCCGCGCCGCCCGTTCTCGGCATTCTCGATCTCGACGGCTTCAAGCCCGTCAACGATGTCTTCGGCCATGCCGCCGGCGATCTGGTGCTCAAGGAGACGGCCCGCCGTTTTGCCGCGCTGGTCGGCGAAGAGGGCATCGTCTCCCGTCTCGGCGGCGACGAGTTCGGTATCATTTTCCCCTGTTCGATGACACGCCAGGCGATCGCCGATCTCGGCCAGGCACTCTGCGCCGCCGTCCGCGATCCCTATGAAATCCCCGACGGCTCGGTCCGCGTTTTCGGCTCCTGCGGCATCGTCTATCCCGAGATCGGCAGATACACCGCAGAGGATCTCTACGAGAAAGCCGATTTCGCCCTCTACCAGGTCAAGAGCAAGCGCAGCAGTGGCGTCGAATTCTTCTCGGCCGAGCACGAGAAGATCCTGACCCAGCGCCACCTGATCGAACTCGAGCTGCAGGCGAATGATTTTGCCAGCGAATTGAAACTTGAATATCAGCCGATCGTCGAGTTGAAGAGCGGCCGCGTCGTCGGTTACGAGGCGCTTGCCCGCTGGGACAGCGCCCGCTTCGGCCGCATCAGCCCCGAAGCTTTCATTCCCGCGGCCGAGCGCACGGCCGTCATCGGCCGGATGACGCGCATCCTTTTTGCCAAGGCGCTCGAAGCGCTGGCAATCATTCCATGCCATCTCAAGCTGTCCTTCAATCTTTCGGCCCGCGATATTTGCGACCATGAAACATCGATGGCGCTGCTTGGCATGATCACCCGCTCCGGACTCGATCCCCGGCGCATCGAATTTGAAATCACCGAGACGGCGCTGCTCTCCGATTTCGACACCGCCGATCAGGTCATCACCATGCTGCGCGCGGCCGGCATTTCGATCGCGCTCGACGATTTCGGCACTGGCTATTCGAGCCTCAGCCATATCCACCGTCTCGGCTTCGACAAGCTGAAGATCGACAAGGCCTTCGTGATGAATTTCGATCGCGACGCCCGTTGCATGAACATCACCCGCTCGGTCGCCAATCTCTGCCAGAATCTCGGCATTGCCTCCGTTGCCGAAGGCGTCGAAAGCGAAGGGGTCGCCGAGGGATTGAAGGCGATGGGCGTTCGCCTGGCGCAGGGCTATCATTTCTCGCGGCCGCTGCCGCTGGAGCTTGCCATCGACTACGCAGCTCGGTGCGACGCCGCAGCCTCCGCCCGCAATTCGCTGTCTGCCTGAGCCGATCGATTTCGCCTGTGTTAAATCGACTGGAGCGACGCTGCATCGTCGTCTATTCATGGTCTCGAGCCTTTCCTGGGCAGAATGCCTCAATGGATCAGGAAGGCTCCAGCAGCGGAGGCGAAGCATGCAGGACGGCGAAGTCATCATTGAACAGCAGGGCACTGCCGGCATCATCCGGCTCAACCGACCGCGGGCGCTGAACAGCCTGACGCTGCCGATGATCCGGGCGATCACCGAGGCTCTTGATGGCTTTGCCTCTGATGCCGGGGTGGCGAGTGTCGTGGCGACGGGGGAGGGTGAACGCGGTTTCTGCGCCGGCGGCGACATCCGCGCCCTGCATGAAAGTGCGCGCGCCGGCGATGGGCTCGCAGGCGCCTTCTGGCGCGAGGAATTCAGCCTCAACCATCAGATCGCCGTCTACCCCAAACCCTATGTCGCGCTGATGGACGGCATCACCATGGGCGGCGGCGTCGGTCTATCGTCGCATGGCCGCCACCGCATCGTCACCGAGCGCACCCGGCTTGCCATGCCCGAAACCGGCATCGGCTATGTCCCCGATGTCGGCGCCACCTGGCTGTTGCCGAAGGCGCCCGGTGAAGCCGGAACATGGCTCGGTCTGACCGGGCTCGATATTGGTGCTGCCGACGCGATCCACGCCGGGCTGGCCGATCGTCACATCGCCTCGTCGCGGCTTGGCGCCGTGATCGAGGCGCTGTCGGCCCTGCCGCTTGACAGCTCGTCCAGCGATGTCGATGCCCTCTTGCAGGAGTTTGCCGAGCCTGCCGGAGAAAGCCGGCTCAGGCAGAATGCTGCGATGATCGATCGCGCCTTTCGTTTCGACAGTGTCGAGGAAATCCTGGCAGCGCTTGCCGGGGAGGAGGGCGACTTCGCCGCCGAGACCCGCCGGGTGCTGTCGACCCGTTCGCCGACCAGCCTGAAGCTCGCTTTGGCGCTGCTCAGGGCCGGCCGCCGCAGCGCCTCGCTTGCCGAATGCCTTGGCCGCGAACTCGGCGCCTGCCTGCAGATGCTCGATAATCCCGATTTCTTCGAAGGCATCCGCGCCGCCGTCATCGACAAGGACCGCAACCCGAAATGGTCGCCGGCCTCCGTCGAGGCGGTGGGAGCTGCAAGGATCGAGCATTTCCTGAAGCCGGCTGAACCGCCGCTATCTCTCTGAGACGATAGTCGATTTATCGCCACATGCCGCGCATGCGGGCGCCGACATCGATGCGCATCTGCCGCACATGCGCTTGCGCGGCGGTCTCCGATTTCACCTGCGGCCAGCTGCAGGCCTCGAAGAACTGCAGCAGCGTTGCTGGAATGAAGCGGCTGCGCGATGCATAGACATGCCGGTCGCCCTGGGCATTCTGCCCATAGGTGAAGAAGCGCTGCGGCACGACGAGGTCGAGGCCGTCGCGAGCGCGCGTCATCGCCACATAGAGCAGCCGGCGCTCCTCCTCGATTTCGGCGGTGGCGCCGACGGCGAGATCGCTCGGTATGCAGCCATCGACGACATTCAGCATGAAGACCCTCGTCCATTCCTGGCCCTTGGCGGAATGGATGGTCGATAGAATGAGGTAATCCTCGTCGAGCAGCGGCACGCCGGCCTGGTCGCTGGTCGCATCCGGCGGATCGAGGGTGAGCTCGGTGAGGAAACGCTCGCGTGAGGCATAACCGCTAGCGATCTGCTCGAGCTGCAGCAGGTCGGCCTGCCGCGTTGCTGCGTCCTCGTGCAGCCTTTCCAGATGCGGAGCATACCATTGCCGCGCCAGCTCGATTTCCGCCGGCCAGCCGGCCTTGCCGGATTTCATCTCCTGCAGCATCGAAACGAAACCCGTCCAGTCTTCGCCGCAACGCGGCGGCGCCGGCATGGCGGCGAGTGCCGTGATCGGGCTCGCATCCTCGGCCATCAGGTCGAGCGCCTTCTGCGCCGTCGACGGCCCGACGCCCGGCAGGATCTGCATCAGCCGGAAGCCTGCCACCCGGTCGCGCGGGTTCTGCGCGAAGCGAAGGGCGGCCAGCATGTCCTTGACATGGGCGCTGTCGAGAAACTTCAGCCCGCCGAACTTGACGAAGGGAATGTTGCGCCGTGTCAGCTCGACCTCCAGCGGCCCGCTGTGATGCGAGGCGCGGAAGAGTACGGCCTGCTGCTTGAGCGTCAGGCCTTCCTCGCGGTTGTCGAGCACCATGTCGGCGATATAACGCGCCTGGTCAGCCTCGTCGCGCACCGTGACGAGGCGCGGCCGCTCGGCAGATTGCCGCTCGGTCCAGAGGTTCTTGGTGAAGCGCTCCGAGGCGAGATCGATGACGGCGTTGGCCGCCGCAAGGATCGGCTGCGTCGAGCGATAGTTGCGGTCGAGCGTGACGATATTGGCGGCCGGGCTGAAGGCGGCGGGAAAATCGAGGATGTTGCGCACCGTCGCCGCGCGAAAGGAATAGATCGACTGCGCATCGTCACCGACGACCGTCAGCCCCTGGCCTTGGGGTTTCAGCGCGAGCAGGATCGAGGCCTGCAGCCGGTTGGTGTCCTGATATTCGTCGACCAGCACATGGTCGAAGCGGCTGCCGATATCCTCGGCAATCACGCTCTCGCCGACCATCTGCGCCCAGTAGAGCAAGAGGTCGTCGTAATCGAGCACGTTCTGGCTCTGCTTCGCCTCGACATAACAGGCGAAAAGCTCGCGCAGCTGTTTCTCCCAGGCCGCGCACCAGGGAAAAACGTCGCGCAGCACCTGATCGAGTGCCGTTTCCGAGTTCACTGCCCGGGAATAGATGGCAAGGCAGGTGCCTTTGGCCGGAAACCGGCTTTCCGTTTTGGAGAAGCCGAGATCGTGCCGGATGAGGTTCATCAGGTCGGCGCTGTCTTCGCGGTCGTGGATGGTGAAATCGGCATCGAGGCCGATCTGCTGCGCATAATCGCGCAACAGCCGCGCGCCAATACCGTGGAAAGTGCCGGACCAGTGAAGCGCATCGGCCATGACGCCGGCGTTCGTGCCCAGCACATCCCGGCAGATGCGCTCGACGCGCCGCGCCATCTCGGCGGCGGCCCGCCGCGAGAAGGTCATCAGCAGGATGCGGCGGGGATCGGCGCCCTTGACGATGAGATGGGCGACCCGATGCGCCAGCGTATTGGTCTTGCCCGAGCCGGCGCCGGCAATGACCAGCAGCGGCCCGGCAATATGGCTGCCGTCGGTGAGCGTGCCATGCTCGACGGCCATGCGCTGCTGGGGATTGAGCTTTTCGAGATACATCCAGCCGTCCGGTCGGGCTTCCGCAGAATCACTGCGGAAAGATTAGATGTTCCTTGAATGTTCGCGATTTCAGCCGCTGTCAAGCATTCTGGCGCAGAGGGGTGCCTCAATCGGGGAAATCCGGCCCTACCACGCGCCGCACCAGCTTCAGGCTCCGATCCGGCTGAAGAATGTAGGTTTCCTCGACGCGCTGGCCGGTCCCGTCGTAGAACTGGTGGTGGACGGCGCTGCCGACCGGCGATTTGGTCAGTTTCGTTCGCGGCTGGCCGCCATAGGTGATGCTGCCGGGAATGGGGTCCAACGCCGGACTATCGGCCGACGAGCAGCCGGCCAGCAACACTCCGGCAAACAAAACGGGCAGCAGCACTTTCATCACCGTCATCCTCTTTCGGCTGCAGAGAGATATGGAAGCCGCGGCACCTTTCGCCAAGGGTGGGCCACACCAGGCCCCGCAGAAATCACGCGCGAATATCCGGTCGAGACCGGCGGGCCGCAACGAAAAGCGTTGTTGCGGCGTTAACCGGATATACCAAACCTCAGGAGGCGCTTTGGTGATCGGGTATCCTTTATTCCCCGACCATGACGAACCCGGCCGACAGGGCCATGGCGATGCGGCGACACGTGCTTCGGTGGAGAGCGCTCTTCATGCCGCCGATGGTCTCGACGCTGAGGAAATTGCTGTGAGCATGCTGGGCTCCTATGTCATTCTCGACGGTTTCGTGCGCCGGCGCGGCGATGTCGAGCGGGCGGTCGCAATCGCCGAAAGCATCGTCGGCCGAGGTTATGTGCACAGTCGTCTGTTGCGGCGCTGAGGGAACCAAGTGCCCTTCCGCGGGTTGAAATGCCGGATCGAAACGCTGGAGACCCCTCATGCAGTCGCTTCCTCGCCTCTCGGCAGTCACCATGATATCGGCCGGCGTTTTTGCCGGTTCCGCTTATGCCTCGCTGGAAACCGGCACGAATTATTCGGCGCTGCCGAAGGACCAGGTCGCCCTCAATGAATATACCGGCGCCATCGCCTGCACGCCGGCAGAACCGCAGTATCTCCCCTCCTTCATCCGCGCCGGCGATGGCACGATCATCGGCGTCGGTTATATCGAGGTGGAAAGTGAGGGTGGCGCGGACTGCTGAAAATAGTCCTGCCCAAACGAGGCTCGCCTGCGTTCCCGCAGAGGTGACGAGCCTCTAACCATCATCATGATGGCTGCGTGTCTTTTATGAATAGACTTATCCCGGGCACAACGCCCGTTGCACCAAAACCCGCCATAGGTTCGATGCAGGGTTAAGTAAATTAAAGCGTCGCACCGTTGCGGCACACTCCGTTTACGGAAATGCCGGCAGAAGGAGCCAGTTCATCGTGGCGGAGCGTGCTTCCGCGTCCTGTCGGACGCTTGGGCGCTAATGCAACTTCAGCTTCGCCTCTTCGGCCGCCGCCAGAAACTCGGCTCTCGCCTCTTCCACGCTCTTGCGCCCATCGAGCGCTGCCCGGCAGGTGCTGCGGGCCTTGATATAACGCAGCCCGCGCGAATTCGGCCAGAAATCCGCCAGGCATTTCAGCGCATCGAACGGCCCGCTGACCGTTCGCGCGTCGGCATCTTCGAAACCGACCTTGACCGGGCTGTCCCATTTTTCAGTTGCCATCAATGCTCCTCCACGATTGTCGACAGAAACAAAGCATGCAGCGCCTCCGTATTCCTCCGTGGAGACGTCGCCATAGTAGCATTCTAGCGGGATTTTCACGGCCAACAATGGTGAATCGTTTGTTGCCGATGAGGCCAAATGTCAGCTTGTGGAGGACGGACCGCGGGCGGGCGCCATACGAAATTTTTCGCAGTCGCAAATAAGTTGTATGGCGTCGGCGCGGTGCCACCGCTACCGTGCCGGGAAATCTGAGGGCTCGACATGAGTTTAGATCGAAAAATGATCCAGGCTGCTTTTCTCTGCGCGGCGCTGGCAATGCCGGCCTTCGCTCGCGAGGCAGAGGTATCTGCTACTGAAGACGCTTTCCTGACACATATCTCCGTCGAAACCATCCCCGAAATGCAGCGGAAATATTTGCAAGCTATCCTCCCGGTGTACGGCACGGTCATTGATCTTGGCGCCTATCTCTCGGCAGAGAAATTTGATCACTGGTATGTCGAAAGCGTGTTCGATGGAGTTCCTTTGGGGCCTCACGAACCAATTCCAGATGAGGAAGTAGTGCTGACCGGAGAATTGTTCGACCTCTGGCAGTTTTCGCCCTTCATACCTTATTATCTCGAAGTCACCGAAATCCCGGATTGCACTGCCGTGCTGTCCGCTTCGTGCGGATGGCTGCCCCTCACCCTAACCCTCTCCCCGTAAACGGGGCGAGGGGACGTGCCATGCAAGAGGTTAGCGATGGACGGAGAGGTCGCGACATACCCCCTTCGCCCCGCAAGCGGGGGTCCGAAGGACGGGTCGCGACGAGTGGCCCGACCCCGGTTGGTGGCGGCAGCTGAATGAGGGCAAGCCGAGCGCGCGGAAAATGATGTCGGATACTGAAAGAGAAAACTGGTGCTGCCGAGTGGGATTGAACCACCGACCTCACCCTTACCAAGGGTGTGCTCTACCACTGAGCTACGGCAGCAGGACCAGGACCCGTGCGAGCCGGGTGGCTCAAATCGCGGGAACGGGGCGGCTATTGCCACAGCTTGGCGGCAAGCGCAAGCAGCAAATTCCAACTTCGCGTGGATTGGGGTGCAAGGCCCTTTTGGATCGGCGCGAATTCGGCTAATCCTGTCACATGAACGACAAGACCGAAACCGGCCAGCAGAGCCGCAAACAGGCGATCGAGGCCCAGGCGAAACTGCGCCGAGAACGCGCCGCCGAAAAACTCAGGGAAAATCTTTCGAAACGCAAACAGCAGGTGCGCGCCCGCCGTTCGGGCCAGGCCGACGAAACAAATGGACTGCCTGCCGCAAAAATGGACGAATCGTAATGTTCCGTCCGCGGTCAATTGAAGCGTCGCGAAAAATCCCTTAAACACCCCACTCCCTATTCCAAGGCAGTATTTCAGGAAAGGCGGGCGCGGCCCGTAAGCGCACATGGATCGTATCAGAATCGTCGGCGGTAATGAGCTGAATGGCATCATTCCGATTTCCGGCGCCAAGAATGCCGCATTGCCGCTGATGATTGCCTCGCTTCTGACCAGCGACACGCTGACGCTGGAAAACGTGCCGCATCTGGCCGATGTCGAACTCTTGATGCGCATCCTCGGCAATCATGGCGTCGATGTCGCCGTCAACGGCCGCCGCGAGCGCCAGGAAGATTCCTACGCCCGCACGATCCATTTCACCTGCCGCACGATCGTCGATACCACCGCTTCCTACGAACTGGTCTCGAAGATGCGCGCTTCCTTCTGGGTCATCGGCCCGCTCCTGGCGCGCGAAGGCCATTGCCGGGTGTCGCTGCCGGGCGGCTGTGCCATCGGCACGCGTCCCGTCGATCTCTTCATCGAGGGCCTGACGGCGCTCGGCGCCACTATGGAGATCGACGCGGGTTACATCAACGCCAAGGCGCCGAATGGTGGCCTGATCGGCGCGCGCTACACCTTCCCGAAAGTCTCCGTCGGCGCCACCCATGTGCTGATGATGGCGGCAACGCTCGCCCGCGGCACGACCGTCATCGGCAACGCCGCCCGCGAGCCCGAGGTCGTCGATCTCGCCAACTGCCTGAACGCCATGGGCGCCAAAATCTCGGGCGCCGGCACGGCGACCATCACCATCGAAGGCGTCACCTCGCTCTCCGGCGCGCGCCACCGCGTGCTGCCGGATCGCATCGAGACCGGCACCTATGCCATGGCCGTCGCCATGGCCGGCGGCGACGTCGTGCTCGAAAATACCGATGTAGCGCTGCTCGACACCGCCTTGGAAACGCTGCGCCGCGCCGGCGCCGACATCTCTTCGACCAACAACGGCATGCGCGTCAGGCGCAATGGCGCCGGCATCAAGCCGGTCGATATCGTCACAGATCCCTTCCCGGGCTTCCCCACCGACCTGCAGGCGCAGTTCATGGCGCTGATGACCCGCTCTTCCGGCATCTCGCACGTGACCGAGACCATCTTCGAAAACCGCTTCATGCATGTGCAGGAGCTGGCCCGCCTCGGCGCCCGGATCACGCTCTCCGGCCAGACGGCAAAGATCGAGGGTGTCCAGCGGCTGCGCGGCGCCCCCGTCATGGCGACCGATCTGCGCGCCTCCGTCTCGCTCGTCATCGCCGGCCTTGCCGCCGAGGGCGAAACCACGGTCTCCCGCGTCTATCACCTCGACCGCGGTTTCGAGCGGCTCGAGGAGAAGCTGACCCGCTGTGGCGCCGTCGTCGAGCGCATCAGCGAGTAAGCCGTTCATCCCGGTTGCGTATTTGGCCGCAGCATCTTATTTCCCTTGTCTGACGCATCGCCATTTCGGCGGTGCCTGCTGGGATGAAGCTGAATGACCGAACTGAAGCTTGTGGCGCTCGATGACGAGGATCTTGCGATCATCTCCGCGCATATGCAGGACAGCGTCTTCAAGGTCGGGGATATCGACTGGTCGCCGCGCGACGCGCAGTTCGCCCTTGCCGTCAATCGTTTCGTCTGGGAAGGTGCCGAGCGCAAGCGCAGAGGCTTCGAGCGCCGCCGGGCTGCCCTGGTGTTCAAGCGGGTGCTCGCCGTGCGGTCGCTCGGCATCGACCGCGGCAAACGCGACGAGGTGCTGTCGCTGCTGGCCCTGCGCTTCGAGCAGAAGGGCGAGGGACCGGAGGGTACGATCGAGCTGTCGCTGTCCGGCACCGCCTCGCTTGCGCTCGATGTCGAATGCATCGAGGTGCAGATGGCCGATATCGGCGGTGCCTGGGAGGCTTCGTCCAAGCCTCGTCACCGCTAATGCATGTCGCCCGGAAGTGTGCTGCGCTTCCGGGATAACGACATGCATGAAACAATGAGTGTTTGACGCTTGAGGTTTGAACATCGCAGTTTCGAGTTGAGAAGGAATATCGGCCTTGGCAATCTGGCTGGATCAGGCATCGGAAGGTTTCGAGCAGCGTTTTGCCGCCTTTCTGACGACCAAGCGTGAAGTCTCCGAGGATGTGAACACGGTCGTTCGCGCCATCATTGATGATGTCAGGGCCCGCGGCGATGTGGCGCTTGCCGAATATTCGCTGAAGTTCGACGGCATCGATTTCGCCGCCGTGCCGATGCGGGTCACGCCTGAGGAATTCGACGCGGCGATCGAGGCGGTGCCTCCGGAAGTGCTGGGGGCGCTGAAGCTCGCAGCACTGCGCATCGAAAGCCATCATCGCCGGCAACTGCCGAAGGACGATATCTACGAAGACGACATGGGTGTTGGACTCGGCTCGCGCTGGACGGCGATCGAGGCGGTCGGACTCTATGTTCCGGGCGGCACGGCGAGTTATCCGAGCTCGGTGCTGATGAATGCCGTGCCGGCCAAGGTTGCCGGCGTCGATCGCATCGTCATCGCCGTTCCCGCCACCGGCGGTGCCGTCAACCCCGCCGTGCTTGCCGCAGCCAAGCTTGCCGGTGTGACCGAGGTTTATCGTGTCGGCGGCGCCCAGGCGATCGCCGCTCTTGCCTATGGCACCGAGACGATCGCCCCGGTTGCCAAGATCACCGGTCCCGGTAACGCCTATGTCGCAGCCGCCAAGCGCCACGTCTTCGGCACTGTCGGCATCGATATGATCGCTGGCCCTTCCGAAGTGCTGGTCATCGCCGACAAGGACAACAATCCCGATTGGATCGCCGCCGATCTGCTGGCGCAGGCCGAGCACGATGCCAGCGCCCAGGCAATCCTGATCACCGATAATGCCGAATTCGGCAAGGCGGTGGAGCAGGCGGTCGAACGCCAGCTGAAGACGCTGAACCGCGCCGAGACCGCCGCGGCAAGCTGGCGCGATTTCGGCGGGGTCATTCTCGTTGCCGATCTGAACCAGGCCATTCCGCTTGCCAACCGCGTCGCCGCCGAGCATCTGGAGCTTGCCGTTGCCGATCCGGACCGGCTGCTCGACGGCATCCGCAATGCCGGCGCGATCTTCATCGGCGCCCATACGCCCGAGGTGATCGGCGATTATGTCGGCGGGTCCAACCACGTGCTGCCGACGGCGCGCTCGGCGCGTTTCTCCTCCGGCCTTTCGGTGCTCGATTTCGTCAAGCGCACCTCGATCCTGCGGCTTGGCCCACAGCAATTGCGCACCCTCGGCCCGGCGGCGATTGCGCTAGCCGTCTCCGAAGGCCTCGATGCCCATGCGCGATCGGTTGCGATCCGCCTCAACCTCGAAAGGTGAGGGGATGGCGGCGGGCGATTTCCGGCTTTGCGATGTCGTCCTCGACGATACGATCGGCCGTTCGACGCCCGATGTCGAGCATGAACGCGCCGTCGCCATCTTCGATCTGATCGAGGAGAACAGTTTTGCGCCGATCGGCCATGCCGGCGGCCCTTACCGGTTGAATATCTCGCTGGTCGATTCCAAGCTGGTCTTTGCCATCAGGACGGAGGAAGGCATCGACGTCGCCACCCATATCCTGTCGCTTACCCCCTTCCGGCGGATCGTCAAGGATTACTTCATGATCTGCGAGAGCTATTATGAAGCGATCCGTTCGTCGACGCCGAGCCGCATCGAGGCGATCGACATGGGCCGGCGCGGCATCCACAATGAAGGTTCGCAGACGCTGAAGGACAGGCTGACCGGCAAGATAGAGGTCGATTTCGACACCGCCCGGCGGCTGTTCACCCTGGTCTGCGTGCTCTACTGGCGCGGATGACGGCAATGGATCGCGCCGCCGACGTCGAGGAAGGAAAAAGGCCGGGCGCCATCCTCTTCATGTGCGGGATGAATGCCATCCGCTCGCCGATGGCTGAAGCGATCGCCCGTAGTATTCTGCCGGCCAATACCTATATCAGGTCGGCCGGCGTGCGCGCCGGCGAGCGCGATCCTTTCGTCGATGTCGTGCTCGACGAGATCGGCCTGTCACTGGGGCGCCGCCTGCCGCAGACGCTTGAGGAACTCGAGGACGATTATTTCGATCTGATCATCACGCTGTCGCCGCCGGCCCATCACGCCGCCCTCGAACTGACCCGCTCGAATGCGATCGACGTCGTCTACTGGCCGACCATGGATCCGACGGTCGTCAGTGGCACGCGCGAGCAGATTCTGGAGAGCTACCGCGAGGTCCGCGATCACCTGGCCGGCCTCATCGAAAGCCGGCTGCTCAAACGAAATGGCATTGCCGCGCAATCGGCATGAAAACAAATAAAGGAAAGCCTGATCAACAAGGTTCACAAACCTTCGTTGATTGTGTAGTTTCCGCCCAAATTTTAAGGGCGCGCGCTGCGCTGCCTCTTCAACCCACAGGAAGAAAACACTTATATGCCGAAAGAAGAAGTCCTCGAATTCCCGGGTATCGTCACCGAACTTCTGCCGAATGCGACGTTCCGCGTGAAGCTCGAAAACGAACACGAGATCATCGCCCATACCGCCGGCCGCATGCGCAAGAACCGCATCCGCGTTCTCGCCGGCGACAAGGTGCTTGTGGAAATGACGCCCTACGATCTGACCAAGGGCCGCATCACCTACCGTTTCAAGTAAGCTTGCCCAAGATCCTGCAAGGGGTTTTCTCCCGTCTGCCGATGGTCGAGGTTCCATGGCGCTGAAATACAAGCTCATTCTGGCCTCGGGCTCGCCCCGCCGCGTCGACCTGCTCAACCAGGCGGGCATCGAACCGTCGCGGCTGATGCCGATGGATATCGACGAGACGCCCAAGAAGTCGGAGCATCCGCGTTCGCTGGCGCGCCGGCTTTCGGCCGAGAAGGCGGAAGCGGCCCTTGCCGCCATCAAGAGCGATATCACCTGGAAGGGCAGCTATATTCTCTCGGCCGATACGGTGGTCGCCGTCGGCCGGCGCATTCTCGGCAAGGCCGAGTTCGCCGACGAGGCGTTAAGTTCGCTGCATCTGTTGTCGGGACGCAACCATCTCGTCTATACCGGCGTTTGCCTGGTGACGCCGGATCGCAAGATCCGCCAGAAGATCGTCGAGACCAAGGTGCGCTTCAAGCGTCTCTCCGGCTTCGAGATCGAAAACTACCTGGCCTCCGGCCAGTGGCGCGGCAAGGCAGGCGCCTATGGCATTCAGGGACTTGCCGGCACCTTCGTGCAGAAGATGGTCGGCTCCTACACCAATGTCGTCGGCCTGCCGCTTTATGAAACCATCGTGCTTTTGACCGGCGAAGGCTTCGACGTGCATAGCCGGTGGCCCGAGGGCTAAAGCCCGAAGGCCGACTCCTGAACTAAAGCATGTCGCGCAAAAGTGTGCAGCGGTTTTCCCTGGCAAAGCGCGAAGCGCTTTTGCCGTAACGACATGCGTAAAAACAAAGAATTAAAGCGCAAGGAGCGAATCTGAAAGATCGTGACGCGCTTTAGGACGGACCGATCATGCCCGAAGACAACAAAGCCGCCGCCAAGGTCGAACCGCTGCGCAAGGCGCGCCCTTGCCCCGAATGCGGCAAACCCTCTCACCGCGAACATTACCCCTTCTGCTCCAACCGCTGCCGCGAGGTCGATCTCTCTCGCTGGCTGACCGGCGCCTATGCCATTCCGGTTGCCGACGACGAGACCAAGGCCGAATATCCTGATGAGGAAAACTAATGCATGTCGCCCGGAAGTGTGCAGCGGTTCCGGGGTAACGACATGCATCAAAACAAAGAACTAAAGCGCGTCGCATGAATCAAGTTTGATGCGACGCGCTTTAGAGAATTCGGCCAGCGAAGCTCTTATTTTTCCTCACGAATCGGCAAAACGGGCAAGACCGTCAAAAAAGAGTCATTTGACGCTTGCCATGGCCGAACAAGATGCTATAACCCCGCTCGCTTCCGGGGCGAACCAAGGCCCCGCGGTTCTTTTTCGAAAAAGGCACCATCGGAAGCAGGTTAGCCCAGGTAGCTCAGTTGGTAGAGCAGCGGATTGAAAATCCGCGTGTCACTGGTTCGATTCCGGTCCTGGGCACCACTCAATCCCCTAGAACTAATCTCCACGCACAGTCTCGGATAGCTGGCCCACAAACCTCTTTGTCTAGAAGCTAGCGCCCCTTTCTTTGTCGTCGCCAGCGTCTCGCTCAGAGTTGCCGCCGAAAGCATGGATCCGGCCATGGTTCTCTTCCTCCAGGGCTCTTAGTCCTCTCGCATCGAGCCGGCGTTTCCGGACCGCAGCGATTGCCACCGATAGAGGTCTGCTCGCTGATACCTTGCTTGTGGCAAACATGCGCCACCGTCACGTCGGCCTGGATGCCGGTAATCTGGTCGTCGTCAAATTTTCGCTTGCCCATCGCTGCTTCAATCCTCACGAAAAGCTCTGTTGAAGCTGTAGAGGAGTGGTCTAATAGTATAGAAGGCCACGCCGCTTTCGCCCGTTTCGATCAGTGTCTGGGCGGGCACGGTCAGTTAGCTCGCGAGCTCAGCCTGCTTCATTGGCCGACCGGTTCCGTCACCGCTTTGATGACGTCAGACGCCATCTTGAATTCCTTGTCGCGGCTGGTGATGCCGTGGCGCTGCGCGATCCAGGCAAAATCCGTGTAGGCGACGCGAACCGTCCCATCCTTCGTTTCGTAGACGAGAACGCGGACCGGCCAGTCGAGGCCGGCTGTGGGATTGGCGGTGATGAATGTCGTTCCGAGTGCCGGATTGCCGAACAGAATCAGCCGTGAGGGGAGGACCTTGTTGCCGGCAGCCGTGCCGAGAGCCGCTTGATCAATATCATCGAACAGCATGATGCCCTTCTCAGCGACATTGGCTTTGATCTTACTGACAGTCTCGTCAACCGAGTAATGGCTTTTCAGAACAACGACGCCGTCGCGGGTCCCTGCCTGGGCGACTGAGACGGGCGTTGCCACGATGGCGACTGCCAATGAAAACATGGCGGTGAGGAATAGGTTGATCACTCTTTGCATGTCATTCTCTCCTTTGGTTGGGTAAATCTTCGGCGTAGTTGTCTGGTCGCGGCGGAACAGCGTTCCGGTCGCTTCGAGAGGCTGGACTTATGACGGTGGCGCGCTTAGCGAACTTCCGAGCAGCATTGCTGCGCCGAGTGCGGTGATCAGGATAAACACGCAGGCGTTCCAGCCGAGATGGTCATAGACCTGTCCGAGAGCCAGACTGCCGATCATGCCGCCGGTGTAGTAGGATGCCAGATAGATGCCGCTGGCACCGGCCTTGTCGCTCATGGCAAGCCGGCCGATGATGCCGGTGGCGATAGCTTGCGCCAGGAACGTGCCGATTGCCACCAGCGTCAATCCGCCGAGGATGATTGGCAAATTTGTGCTGAGAAGCGCCACGAGGCCGAGGACGGACATTGCAAGGGTCGATACGATTGCCGCTTTCGACCCGACATGGCTTGCGATCTTCCCGGCAAACGGCGTGGTCACAATCGAAGGGAGAAAGACAAGATAGACAAGGCCAAGCGCCATCGGTGCCACGCCGAGCGCAACGATCTGGAAGTTCACATAGGTAGGTGCCGATGAACACGAACAGGATCAGGAAACCGATCAGGAAGACGCGGCGCAGGTCCGGATCGGCAAGGTGAACGCGCCAGATGTGCCTGGCAACGCTTCCTCGATCGTTCGTGCGCATCATGCTCGCGGTTTTCTTGAGCGAGAACCAAACCAACGCGGCGCCGAGGAGATTAAGTCCTGCGAATATCAGAAAATTCAGCGAAAGGCCGCCGATGCCGGCGATAGCGGCAGACAGCATACGGCCAAAGAGATTGCTCGCGACATTGCCTGTGACATAGGCTGCGAGCGCTCCGGAGGTCTCCCCGGCGGAAAAATGTTCAGACAAGTAGGCTGCCGTGAGCGTAAAGGCGGTCGACATGCATAGTCCCTGAAGCACCCGTAACGCTGCGAAGACAAGAATGTTGTCGGTAAATGCCAGCAGCGTCGTCGGGATGGACAGAAGGGCGAGGCTGATCCAGATGCCGTTGCGCCGGTCGACATCACCACCAAAAAAAGCCACGAGCAGACCAGCGATTGCCATGCCCAATGTGCTGGCATTGACGGCTAAACCCATCGTGGCGCGGCTCACCTCGAATCTCTCCACCAGCGAAGGCAACACCGCCTGTGCCGCGAAGAGGTCGACAAGAGTCAGGAACGCAATAAGTGCGATCAGTCCAAATCGCCAACTGTCCGCAGGTAGTGTCTTATCCGCATGAATGGATGCGAGCGGCTGTTCGATATCGGTCATTGCGAGGTCCCCCGAAATGCGGCGATTTCGGCAATGGCCGAAAACGCCGGAGCGTGGCTCAAAGGGCTGGGTCAACGGACAAACCGGCGATTACATCGCTGCGTTGTCGTCGTGCATCTCCGGGCTCAGAATGTCGGAGGAATAAAGCACGGCCCGAACCTTGCCGTTGTTCTTCCACCAATGGGAGAGGTGGCCGAACTCGGCGGTGACCTCGCCCGCCTTGTGCAGGATCGGCACCTTGCAGGTGCTGCGATATTCGGTGATCGAGCCGGAGGCGATCAGGATATTTGCTGGGCGCATATCATGCGAATGCCAGGGAACAACGCCGCCCGGCTCCACGACGAGCTTTCGCATGCGTAGCATGCTGCCCTTCCAAGCATCACCCTTGGAGGAAAGATCGATCGTTTTGAGGACGCTGTCGGTGACGCCCTTCGGCATCATCGCACCAGGTTTCATGCCATCTTCGGCAACTTGATCGGCTGGGCAGTCACCGGCAAAGGCAAATGAGGCGTGCAGGCCGGCGGCGATCGTCAGTGCGTTAAAGGCAAGCATAGCCAAAGAGACTCGGCGGGTTTTGAATGAAGGCAGCATCGTGGTTCTCCTTGTTGGGGCTCGGCAAGATCGGTGTCGAGCATGTGAGGAGAGTGGCGGAGCGCCGACCCAAAGAGAAATGCCAGATGCTTTTGAATTCGATAGCCGCGGGCTATTGCCGATTGCCAAATAAGCACGAAAAGCCCGGCGAATGCCGGGCCATGCTCAAGAGGGGCAGTACGATACATTCAATCAATGCGGTCGGGTTGGCGGGGAAGCCCAGCCATAGGATTTCACAGCGCCGACAAAGACGGAAACCGCCGGCGAAAAGCGACGGCCTGCGACAGTCACGAGACAGACTTCACGGCTGACCTCCGGTTCCGCGACCGGTCGCACCTGCAGTCCGGGAATGACGGCGCTATATTCCGGGATGAAGCAAATGCCCAAGCCGCCGGCGACAAGATTCTGGATCCAGTCTTCGCGTTCGCTGGAATAGGAAACGAGCGTCTTGACACCTTGCGCATCGCAAAGATCCGAGAGGTAGTCCCAATATTCGCAGTTGACGCGACGCAGGTAGACTTCGCCGTCGATCGCAGCAATCGGAATGGCGTCGTATTGACTGAGCCTGTGGCCGGCAGGAAAGGCGAGCATGAACCTTTCGCGGAAGAGCGAGGTCACGTCGAACCGCTCCGGAAAATCCGTTGCCGTTGACATCAGCGCCACATCGATTTCGCCGGTCTCCAACAGATCGGACAGTCTCGTGGGCACGCCTTCGATCAGTTGCAGCTGGATGCCCTTGTGACGCATGTTGAAGTCGGTCAGGAGGCCGGTGAACCGCCGCGGCCCGATCGTACACATGATACCGACCTTGAGATTAGCTTCGCTCAGACAGAGAAACCGGGAGGCCTCCGTCCGAACGCCCATGAGCTCATCCTGAATCTGCTGGAACCGTGGCCGGAGCAGATTGCCAAGATCGGTGACATGAGTGAGATTGCGCTCTCGGCGAAACAGTAGGCCACCGACCTCGTCCTCAAGCTGCTGTATGGCGCGGCTGAGGGCCGGTTGAGTAACGTTGCACCTTTCGGCTGCACGCGTGAAATTGCGTGTTTCGCAGACGGCCAAGAAATAACGTATATGATGAATATCCATCGCCGCCCCCAGGGTGAACGCGATTTTTAATTATGCTGCTATTCTCTACAGCGGCGGCATTCTCATCCAATGCCATGGATTTATCAATTCCATACCAGACCGGCATTTCTAAAGTGAGCGCCGATACTCCACTGTGACTGCATGACGCCAGAAAGTGTCGTCGATTGCAGTGGAGAGCGCATATGCTGAACGCCTTTGATCCCGAAATTGATACTCTCGTCGGCCGCAAGCCCCTGGAAGGGCGCAGCGCCATCGTCACCGGCTCCACCAGCGGGATCGGTCTTGGCATTGCGCGTGCACTTGCTCGCTCAGGTGCGGCCGTGATGTTGAACGGTTTTGGCGACCCTGTCGAGATCGAGGCGCTGCGTGCCGGCATCGCAGGCGACAACGACGTCGACGTCGCCTATGACGCCGCTGACATGGCAAAACCGGAAGCCATTCGAATGATGGTCGAGAGGGCGGCCGCGCGGTTTGGCCAGGTCGACATCGTCATCAACAATGCCGGCATCCAGCACGTTTCGCCGATCGGAAAGTTCCCGCCGGAAAAGTGGGACGCCATCCTCGCCATCAATCTCTCCGCCGCTTTTCATCTGGTGCAGTCGACATTCGACGGCATGTGCGCCAGAGGTTACGGCCGGATCATCAATGTCGCCTCGGCTCATGGATTGGTCGCATCGCCCTTCAAGTCCGCCTATGTGGCGGCCAAGCATGGCATCGTCGGCTTCACAAAGACGATCGCACTCGAAGGCGCGGAATTCGGCGTCACATCCAATGCGATCTGCCCTGGCTATGTCTGGACGCCGCTCGTCGAGCACCAGATCGAAGATCAGGCGAAGTCGCATAAGATCGCGCGAGATGCAGTGATCCGCGATGTTTTCCTGAAGGACCAACCGACCAAGCGTTTTGCAACCATCGAAGAAATGGGTGCGCTCGCCGTGTTTCTCTGCGGCGAACTTGCTGGATCGATCACCGGGACCGCTATTCCGGTCGACGGCGGCTGGACCGCGCACTGACCAATTATTCGGACCAAGAGGGAGGCAATCGTGAACAAACATATAGGAAGACAGCCCAGAATGCAGCCCGAACTCTCCGTTGCCGGGCGTGAACCGCGGATGATCAATCTTGCATTGCAGGGCGGCGGCGCGCATGGCGCCTTCACCTGGGGTGTGCTCGATCGGCTGCTTGACGAGCCCAGCCTTTCTTTTGAAGGCATCGTGGCGACGAGCGCCGGCGCGATGAATGCCGCCGTCATGGCTTACGGCCTTGCTGCGGGCGGACGAAGCGGCGCGCAGAGCGCACTCGCCAATTTTTGGCGCCGCGTCAGCCATGCGTCCGCATCGGGACCTTTGCAGCCGTCTTTGTTCGACCGTCTGACTGGTTCTAGATCGCTGGAATTCTCCCCGGCATTTGTCATGTTCGACCTGGTCACCCGGCTGATGTCGCCCTACCAGTTCAACCCATTCAATTTCAATCCGCTGCGCCAAGTGCTGGAACAATCGATAGATCTCGACGCGATCCGAATGGCGCGCTGCCCCGTCAAACTCAGCATTTGTGCCACCAACGTGAGGACCGGCAAGGTGAAGGTCTTCGGCAATGACGAGCTCTCCATCGATGCGGTTATGGCGTCCGCCTGCCTGCCTTTCCTGTTCCAGGCGGTGGAAATCGATGGGGAAGCCTATTGGGACGGTGGCTACATGGGAAATCCCGCGATATTCCCGCTGATCTATGGCTGCGATACGCCCGATGTCCTCGTGGTCCATATCAACCCGATCGAAAGAACTGACCTGCCGCGAACCGCAGGTGAAATTCTCAACCGCATCAACGAGATCAGCTTCAACTCGTCGCTGCTCAGGGAGATGCGCGCAGTGGCTTTCGTCACGCAGCTTATCGATACACAGGGGACGCCGCCGCCCAATCTCAAGCGTGTTTTCGTGCACGGTATCTCAGACGACGATACGATGAAGAATCTCAGCGTCTCGAGCAAGCTGAACGCGGACTGGGGAGCGCTCGTGGACTTAAGGGATCGCGGCCGCGAATGCGCCGAACTCTGGCTGATCGCCAACTATGACGACATCGGCAAGCGATCGACCGTGGACATCCGCGAACGCTATCTTTGATCCTCTACGAAGCTTACCCCCGGCATTTGCAAAATCCTGCCTCCTTAGCCCCCGTCTCTTCCAACGGGGGCTCTTTTTTAGATGGGATCGACTGCCGAAGCATAGAGACGGCGTATCGAAACCATGCGGAGACAGCATTTCAGACGCGAGCTGACTTCTGGGAAAGTTAGGTGGTCAAGCCGATGGCGGTTTGACCCACGAACCAGGAGATTTCTCATGAATGCTACACGCTTTCTTATCAGCTCAGCCATTGCCGCTGCCGCCTCCATGAGCGCAGCCAGCGCCTTTGCCGGCCCGGCTGCCAAACCGGATTTCTCGTTCGAAAAATGCTTTGGCGTCGTCAAGGCCGGCCTGAACGACTGCCAGACCGCCAGCCATTCCTGCGCCGGCACGTCGACGGCCGATAATGCCAAGGACTCCTGGATTTACATTCCGGCCGGCACCTGCAGCAAAATTGCCGGCGGCAGCACCGAACCCAAGGCCTGAGCTCTCTCAAGCTCTCAACTGCACATCCGAAAGGAGCAACCGATGTCCAAGATATTTCCGAGCAATCCGGTGCCGAACGCCGCGGGCATCGGTCTTCGCTCCCAACATATCGGCGAAATGCTGTCCCGCCGCCCATCGGCGGGCTGGCTCGAAGTCCATGCGGAAAATTATATGGGCGGCTCGGCGGCGGTCGATGCGCTTGAGCGGCTGCGGGAGAGCTATCCCCTGTCTATCCACGGTGTCGGCCTTTCGCTCGGCAGCAGCTCCGCTCTTGATCGAGATCACTTGGAACGTATGCGCAAGCTCTGCCTGCGTTTCCAGCCAAGTCTTGTTTCCGAACACCTTGCCTGGAGCGTTGCCGATGGCGCCTATCTGAATGACCTTCTGCCGCTGCGCTATGATGCGCAGGCGCTGGCCGTCGTCGCCACTAATGTCTTGAGGCTTCAGGACGCGCTTCAGCGGCGCGTCTTTATCGAAAACCTTTCAGCCTATATCGCCTTCGAGGATTCAACGATGACCGAGGCGGAATTTCTCGCCGAACTCGTCCGGCTCACCGGTTGCGGTCTGCTCCTCGACGTCAACAACGTTTATGTATCGGCATGCAATCTCGGCTTCGACGCCAAAGCCTTCATCGATCAGCTCCCGGCGCATGCCATCGGTGAAATTCACCTCGCCGGCCATGCAGTCAACGAGGTTGAGGGCGATATCGTGCTGATCGACGACCACGGCTCCCGCGTTCCGCCGTCGGTCTGGTCACTCTATGCCTATGCGATCCGGAAAATCGGACATCGCCCCACGCTCATCGAATGGGATACCGATGTCCCCGCTCTGGACGTGCTGCTCGGCGAAGCCATGTGGGCTGATATGCTTGCCCAATCGATCGCCTTCGAAGATCGAATGCTGGCCGCAAGGCCAGCGCCTCAAACGAGCCGGTTCGACGGCATGGTCCTGCCGTTGCAGCCCGCCAGCACGAAAGGGCCGATGCCGGCGCTTGCCGCGCTGGCGACGATCAAGCCGTCCGTCTTCGCCATTCATTCAAGGGCAAGGAGGAGTGGCCATGTCTTCTAATTGCGCCCTGCAGTCAAGGATCGCCCAGGCCATTCTGCATGGCGATCGGAGTGACGTTGGTCCGGTGTTGGCCAAAGCTGCTTTCGACCCGCTGCGCCGGTTCAACATCTACCGTAACAACACGTTCGCCTCGCTGACGGCGACCTTGATCGCGGTTTTCCCGGTCACGGTGCAGCTTTTAAGCGAAAACTACTTTCGTTACATTGCCGGCCTCTTCATACGCAGCAATCCGCCGCAGGAGGCGCGGCTCGTTCGCTATGGCGGCAATTTCCCCTGCTTTCTGGCCGGGTTCGAAGACATTCGTTCGATGCCCTTCATCGCCGAAACGGCCCGGCTGGAATGTATGATTGCGGAAGCGCTTGATGCACCGGCATTGCCGGGCTGCATCTTGGACCAGCTTGCAGACGGCGAAGCCGACACGATTCCACAAATTTCTCTTCAGCCGTCGCTGCGTCTGCTCGTCTGTCGTTGGCCGGCACTGGAAATCTGGTCGGCGCATCAGCCGGGCGGACAGATCGGGACGCTGACGGGATTGCGCCGCCGACCTGAGCGCATCGCTTTATGGCGAACCAGCGAGAGCGTGCGTTTTCTGCGTCTCGAAGCTGAGCATTTCGCATTCCTGCGTGCACTGAAGAAGCGTGCAAGTCTGGAGGCGGCGGTTGACCGTATCCTTTTCCGAACGCCTGATTTCGATCTCGCGACTGCCTTGAGCGGCTTGTTCGCCGAAGGCCTCGTGGCCCGCATTCGCCACATCCAGCTCCCAACCAATTGAAGGATGGAAATCATGACCATGATCAACTCTGTCGCAACGGGCCGCAAAGGCGGGATTGCCGGACTCTACGTCTCCGCGTTGGAGCGTTTGAACATCCTGCCGCTCTCGCTTGCACAACTCGTCTCTCGCCTGGCCGTCGCTCACGTCTTCTGGCAGTCGTCGCAGAGCAAGCTTGCCTCCTGGCCGACAACGGTGCAGCTGTTCACGCTTGAATACAGGCTGCCCGTCATCGATCCCGGCGTGGCCGCGGGGCTCGCGACGACGGCTGAGCTGAGCGGCTCCATATTGATTTTTCTCGGTCTGTTCTCGCGACTTGCCACCCTGATGTTGCTTGGCGTGATTTCGGCTATCCAGCTCCTCGTCTATCCGCAGAACTGGCCCGATCATTTGCTCTGGACCGCGCCGCTGTTGCTGATCCTGACGCGCGGAGCCGGTGTTATCTCGCTCGACTATGTCGCCAGCCGCCTGTTTCAAGGGGAGCGCTGAGCCATGCGTATCACGGTAGAGGAGGCCGATAGCAGTTCGCCTGCGATCAATCGGAATGCTTTAAAGGCTACTCGCCGTCAGAAGGTGGTCATCCTCGGGGCCGGATTTGGCGGTCTTGCCGCGGCCATGGGACTGCGGCATGCGGATGTCGATGTGACGGTCATTGACCGGCGCAACTACCATCTGTTCCAGCCTTTGCTCTACCAGGTGGCGACAGCCGGGCTTTCTCCGGCGCAAATTGCTATGCCGATCCGCCGCATCCTCTCGCGACAAGCCAATGTCACCGTTCTGATGGAGCGCGCCGAGGGGATCGACAAGGAGGCCCGGATCGTCCAGACGGCCAACCGCCGCATTCCATACGACTATCTGATCATCGCGACAGGCGCCAGGCACGCATATTTCGGCAATGATGAATAGGCGGAGACGGCACCCGGATTGAAGACGATCGCCGATGCGACCGAAATCCGCGCCCGTATCCTGTCGGCCTTCGAACGCGCCGAGGCTGCCGAAGATCAGGCCGACCGCGCGCGATTTCTGACATTCGTCGTCGTCGGCGGCGGCCCGACCGGCGTTGAGCTGGCAGGCGCCATTGCCGAACTGGCAAAAAAAGTCATCGTTCGCGATTTTCGACGCATCGACTCGTCCTCCGCGCGCGTTGTCCTGGTCGAAGCCGGTGATGTTGTCCTGCCCGCCATGCCGCCGAAACTGTCTGAGAGAGCCCGGCGGCACCTGGAGATGCTTGGCGTCGAGGTACTTCTTAAGGCGGCGGTGAAGCGCTGCGATGGTCGAGGTGTCACACTTGCCGACGGGCGGGAAATTCAATCATCCTGTGTACTGTGGGCGGCCGGCGTCATGGCTTCCAAAGCAGCGAAATGGCTAGGCGTGCCTGCCGATCGCGCCGGCCGCGTCCATGTCGACCGAAATCTTAATCCGCCAGGCAACAATGACATCTTCGTGATTGGCGACACCGCGGCGGTGACGGATGAAAACGGCGGGGCAGTTCCGGGCGTCGCGCCAGCCGCCAAGCAGATGGGCGAGCACACGGCACGCGCTATTCTTGCCAATCTTGACGGTCTGGCCATCGGGCCGTTCCGCTACCGTGATTTTGGCCGTCTGGCGACGATCGGGCGGAAGGCGGCGGTTGCCGACTTCGGGCGAATCCGGCTGTCGGGTTTTGGTGCTTGGCTGGTGTGGAATATTGCGCATCTTTGGTTTCTTGTCGGTTTCCGCAATCGCGCCGCGGTGTTCATCGATTGGGCTCTGGCCTATGTTCGCTATGATCGCAGCGCCCGTCTGATTACCGATCGCCATGAACGCTAGGGCTTTTCCACGGATCAAAATGGGACGCGCAGTCACGGCGTTGCTGTTGCTTGCAGTGTTGTCGACGGCAGCGCTTGTCCATCTGGTCTGGTATCGCACGGCCACCCAGAATGTCGAAACGGTTGTCGCTAGCCTCGACGCCCAAAGCACCGCCGCCGTCCGCAATGCGCTGACCTCAAATCTGGCGCTGGTTTCCAGCAGCGCGGAGATCATCAGATCAGTTTTTTTTCAGGGCGCGGTCCGGCCAGACGACGAAGTCAAGCGTGAGTTCCTGTTCCTGTCGCTGCTGCGCGAGCAGCCGGCGATCGCCTGGATCGGGTTCGGCTTCCCGGATGGCCGTTTTTTCGGCTCGCACGCGATGCCGGACGGCGAGATCGAAATGGTGGAGATTGGCGCGGCGGCTCCGGGAAAGCCGCGCCCGTTGCGTCGTGATCTTTATAAGCCAATACCTGGTGATATTTTCTTCGAGAACCGCCTGAAGTCCGAAAGCGTCTACGTCTCGGAGGGTTCGCCGTGGTACCGGCGCGGCAGCATGAACTCGGACGCGGCCTGGACTGTCGTCAGCATTTTGCCCAATGGCTTCGAGCCGGCGATCGTGGTCTCCAAAAGGGTTGAAGTCTTCAAACATTTCGAAGGCGTGGTGATGGTAGCGGTCAGCCTGAATCGGCTGTCGGCCACGCTTTCCGCACTCAAGGTTCCGAAGGGCAGCAAGCCTTCGTCCTCGCCAGAGACGATATGGTATTGGCGACATCAGAACCATCCGATGGTGTCGTGGCGGCTCATCTCAAGGATTTCCCTCCATCCGACGCTTTGGCTGCGGCGGTCGCCACCGCGGCGACCCGCGACGGGGTCGACAGCTTCCGGACGCTGGTCGATAGCAAAAGCCTCGGTCCGGTCTTCGTGTCGTCGGGCAAGTTGCCGTTCGAAGATTGGCGACTGGTCACCGCGATACCACGGGCGACCTTTGCCGGCGACATCGATGCCAATACCGAGCGCGTGATCTTCATCATTGGCGCCATCGCACTGCTCGCAGCAGTGACTGCGATCCTGTTTGCCAGAACGCTCTTCACTCGACCACTGTCCCGCCTTGCCGGACAGTTGCACCTGATCGAGAGGTTCGAACTCGAGGCCGTTGAGCACCGCCCGGCGCTGCTGGCCGAGCTCGACGATTTCTCGTTCGCGCTGAAACGGATGTCGAGTGGCCTTTCTGCCTTTGCACGCTTTATGCCGATCGAGGTCGTTCGTCCGCTTGTCGATGGCGGCATCGAGCCTCGTCCAGGCGGTGAACTGAGGGAAATAACAGTCCTGTTTGCCGATTTACCTGGCTTCACGGAACTGACCGAAGAGCTCGGCAGCGGCGTCGAGCCGAGCCTGACCCGCTTTCTAACCTCGTCGATCGCCGCCATTCATGCCGAGGGCGGTACGGTCGACAAATTCATCGGCGACGCGGTGATGGCAATCTGGAATGCGCCAAATGACGAACCCGATCACGCATTGCGTGCGTGTCGCGCTGCGGCGGCAATCCGTGACGCCATGCACGCCATGCCTCCCATCGCGCCGAAGCACGATGCCATTCGCGTGCGTATCGGCATCAATAGCGGCGTGGCGCTGGTCGGCAATATTGGCTCAACAGAAAGGCTGAGTTACACGGCGATCGGCGACGCCGTCAATCTCGCGAGCCGGCTCGTCGGCGCCGCGAAGGAGAAGGGCGTGGAGATCGCGCTGAGCGACGAAACGTTCCGGAGGACGCGAGGCCATCTCCATGCAAGATTGTTGGGAGCAGTAAACATCCGAGGAAAGACTGCGCCGGTCTGCGTGCATACGATCGATCCAGGCATTAAGCGGGAGCAGGTAGCGCGACATGCCGATTGATTGCCTCCTCCTTACAACGCTCGTTTGGCTGCAGATCAAGCATTTCGTGGCCGATTACGTGCTGCAGCCTGCCTGGATGATAGGCGGCAAAGGGGATTTCAGGAAACCGGGAGGATACGTCCACGCAGGCATCCACGCGGCCGCTACCCTGCCAATTCTCTGGTTATCAATGCCGTATCTGACATGGAGTGTCGCTGTCGCAACTGGCGAGTTTCTGGTTCATTTCCTAATCGATCATCTCAAAGCCGTTCACGGCCGCCGTAATCCTTGCGCAGTGAATGCGCGCTCATTCTGGATACTGCACGGTGGCGATCAACTCGCTCATCATCTAACCTATTCGATGATTTTGACTGTGGTCGCTCGGCAAAGTTATCTCAACGTTTGAAGGCTGGCAATTCGTTGCCAATAGAGCCCTCTGTTCAGAGGTCAGTGCCGCCCTTTTGTCGTCTTCGCCAGCATCTCGCTCAGAGTTGCCGCCGAAAGCATGGATTCGGCCAGAAGCTTCTTGAGCTTCTGGTTCTCTTCCTCCAGGGCTCTTAGCCGTCTCGCATGGAGACCGGCATTTCCGGACTGCAGGGATTGCCACCGATAGAAGGTCGGCTCGCTGATGCCGTATCGGTGGCAAACATCGGCCACCGTCACGCCGGCCTGGTGCTCCTTGAGAATGCCCGTAATCTGGTCGTCGTCAAATTTTCGCTTGCCCATCACCGCTTCAGTCCTCACGAAATGCTCTGTTGAAACTGTCGAGAAGCGGTCTGACAGCGTAGAGCGCCACGCTGCTTTTGCCGGTTTCGATCAGTGTCTGTGCGGGCATGCCCGCGACCAGTTCGACATCACGCATTTTCGCCAGCCGCTCGTCCGTTACGCGGATTGTCGCGGCATAATAGGGTTGGCCGCTCTGCGTATCGGTGAGGCGGTCGGCTGACACATACTCGACCCGACCTTTCAGCAGTGGAACGCGCCGCTGATTGTATGGAAGAAGGTGCACCTGCGCCTCCAGCCCCGCATGGACAAGATTGATGTCCTCCGGCCTGACATGGGCAGACACGATCAGGCGATCGGAGCGTGGCAGAAGATCGACGAGCGGTTCGCCCGCACCGATCACCCCGCCTGCTGTGTGGATGCGCAGGTTCATGATCGTTCCATCTTCGGGAGCCCGGATATCGGTCCTTGAAAGTTGGTCGTCGATCGCCCGCAAGCGCTCGCGCAATTGCATGATCCGGCTTTCCGTATCGCGCATGCCTTGGGCGACTTCGCTCAAGCGGTCACTCTCAAGCTTTGCGAGATCGACCTGCGACTCGCTGATCACCTGGTAGGCGCGAGCGATCTGTGCCTCGACTTGGCCCTGCTGGCCGTCAAGATCTGCTTTTTCGCGCTCGAGGTTGAGAAGCCTGCTCCTTCGTTCCAGTCCCTTGGCAGTGAGGATCGTCACCTGATCCAGTTCTTCCTGCGAGATTGCGGCTCTGTCGGCCAGTGCCCCTTTCTGAGCACCAAGCCCGACGATTTCTTGCCGCACCTGCGCGATTTTTTCATTGCCGATCTGAATTTCCGCCTCCATGACCCGGCGGCGGGCCTCGAAGATTTTCTGTTGCCCGGTCAGAATCGCGCCGACCGAAGGATATTTGTCCATGGCTGCCCTGAGATCGTCGGGATAGGCGACATGGTCGCCGCCCGTCTGCTCCGCAAGCAGCCGGGCGCGGCTTCCTTCGGCGTCCCAAAGCTGCCCTTGGATGCTGTCGCGCTCCGAGCGGGACTTGGTGTCGTCGAGTTCTATGACGATTTGCCCGGCCATCACCGTGTCGCCGTTCCTGACGAGGATCCGCCGCACAATTCCGCCTTCGAGATGTTGGATGGTCTTGCGGCTGGTCTCCGGCTCGATAACGCCGGATGCGACCGCAGCGCTGTGCAGCGGGGCCAGAGCCGACCAAATTCCCAATCCGACGACAAAGACGAGGATCAGCAGGTTCCCCGTCCAGACGACGCCTCTGAGCACCGGCATGGGCGAAGGGGCGGCGGGTCCACGCTGTTTCTGTTCGATCACCGGCGGATAGGCAGTCTGCCTGGCTGTCGCTGTCCATCCATGAGCGAAGCGCTGGCCCATCCTTGACGAATTCGAAAATTTCGCCGGCGGCGCGTCCAGTGGAACAAGGGTCATGGCAGCATCCCTCCCTAGGTTCCCGTTCGAGCCGGTGGCTGAAGATAGGTTTCATAAATCCGCTCGCTGTCGCCGAAGGCAGCCACCGTCCCGTTGCGCATGATGGCAATCTTATTGGTGACCGGCAGGATCCCCATCCGGTGCGTTATGATAACGACGGTCATGCCCCTGGATCTCATCCGCTCGATTGCCGTAAACAGCATGCGTTCGCCGTCATAATCCAGGCTCGAATTCGGATCGTCGAGAACGATAAGGGACGGATTTCCATAGGCGGCCCGTGCCAGCCCCAGCTGTTGGCGCTGAGCCCGAAGGAGCAGGTTTCCGCCTTCACCGATATCGGTCTCGTAGCCCTGCGGCAGTCGCATGATCGCGTCGTGCAATCCAACCAGCTTTGCGGCGTCGATCGCCTTGCCGGGATCTCCTCCGTCCAGCCGGCCGATCACATCCTTGATTGCTCCGCCGAAAAGCTCGATATCCTGCGGCAGGTATCCGACGTGGCAGGTCCCCCCGCAAAGACGCAGAGCCGAGATATCGACCCCGCCCAGAAGAGCATATCCGCTCGTTGCCGGCACAACGCCTGCCATGATGCGGCCCAGTGTCGATTTTCCCGATCCAGACGGACCGATGAGCGCAATGCAATCGCCAGGTGCCAGGCGCAATGTGATATCGGTCAATATCGGTCGATCGGCGAATGGCTTGATATAGCTGACATTATCGAGAACCAGGCCATTGGGTTCCGGCAGCGGCACCATGCGGGCATCGCATTCCGATGCAATTGCTATCAGCATTCTGTTCAAGCGATTGAAGGCATTGCGCGCAAACATGAAGGAGCGCCATGCCCCTATTGCGCCCTCGATCGGTGCGAGCCCACGCCCGAGCAGCAGGCTCGCAACGAAGATGATTCCGGGACTGCCGCTGTTGACGAGCACCAGCCAGGTCGCCGATCCCATCATCAGGATCTGCGCCAATGTGCGGATCGATTTCGAGAAACCAAGGATGATCTCCGTGCGATGCATCGCGATGTCCTGGGCCCTTCTTGCCATTTCCGCATCGCGATAGACGATCAGCGCTGCACCGTCCTGCATGCCCATGGCCCGGATCACTTCGATGTTTTTCAGTGCGGTCGCAAATCGCAGATAGCTCCTCGAAAGGGCAAGATTGGCGTGAGCAAGCGGCGCTCGCGTCGCCAGTTCCGTCGCCAACGCAAACAGCAAGAGCGCAACTGCGCACAGAAGACCGATGGTTCCAAGCAGCGGGTGAACAAGAAAGAGCAGAAGCAGGAATACCGGCGCCCAGGGAACGTCGAATAAAAGCGAGCTGGCCGGTGAATCGAGGAACTGGCGCAATGCGGCGAGATCCCTGTAGCACTCTGATGCGGCTCCCGTATCGGCGCGAGCGGCATATTCGAACGATGCGGTAAGCACCATGGGCCGCAGCCTGTGGTCCAGCCAGCTGCCGATGCGCGAAAGAGCTGCCCTGCGCACGATATCGAGCGTCGACCCGACCAGCACGGCGATGGCGATGATCATCGTCAGCATCAGCAGCGTGTCGACGCTTCGGCTTGACAGGACCCTGTCGTAGATCTGCAGGAGATAGATGGAAGGCGTGAGAAGAAAGAGATTGTAGCCGCAGCTGTAAAGGAAGACCAACCCGAAGGCCCCGGCACAAGCCCGGAGCGCAACAACGAGCTGTGTCGGTGGTCGCGGCGGTTTTATGGAGATTGTTGTCATTATCAGATCTCGCTGCCCTTGATACTGACAAGAAGAGACTGCTTGCCCTGAGGGCCGCCGGCCGAAACCAGCGGCCCTTGATGTCGTCTGAGTTCAGGAACCGAGATGGTCGACGTCGATATGGCCGAAGGCGTTGATGAAGTGATCGAGAGAATTGGTCACCGTCGTCGTTTCGGGATCCGTGTGGACCAATGCCGACGAGATATCGCCGCCATGCGCCATGTTTCCGTTGCCGCCGTTGCCGCCGACACCGGCGAGGATGGTGGCATGCTGATCGGCCATAAGCTGCGTATATTGTGTCGCGGTCGTTGCCGCAGCCACTGCAGCCGTGTCGCCGCCGCTTGAGTTTCCTTGACTGCCGTTCGAGTTGGAATCTCCGCCCGCGCCGCCGTCGCCGTGGTTCGAGATTTTCGCCAGGAAGCCGTTCTGGGCCTCGGTAAAGCCACCGGATCCACCATGGCCGGCATCCCAATCGGCCGTCTGCCAAACGTGATCGCCGTTGTGCACATCGGTAGTGGCCCCATAGACCTTTTGCACGGGATCGACATATGCAACCGGGTTGTAGTTGATGTTGCCATCGTTGTGGCCATCACCACCGTTGCCGGCATTCGCGTCACCCGCATCCGGATGGCTGAGATGAATCGTGTCGGATATTTGTGGAATAGGCATTGATGTCACTCCTCTACTTGGTTTCGTGCGTGTTGGTTTTTTACGGCGTCCCCCTGCGGCATGCGTTCCGGCATATCGCCACAGCCAATACGACCGCGGATGAATATTGCTCGCGATTTAAAATTTGAACTACCTAGATATTCGGAGACATTCCTTCGGATGTATACTTGATGTGGCGGAACGTTATTTGGATTGATGTTTGGTGATTTGGCGCAGGGCGGCATGCTCATGATCAAGTCTTCGACTTCGCCGAAGCGACGCCCGGAGCCTCTCATCCAAAGCCGATTGAGTGCTTGCAACGCGCACAGCGGGTGCTGCGGCCATGACACCCAAATGGCTAGAGAACTAGCCGAGTGGATGTAGACGAATTGCAGGCTCTGCTTTTCCGAGGTTCAGATGCACAATGCCTGAACAATTAAAGGCGGCATGGCGCCGCATGCTCGGTGGCCGTGCGGTCGACCGCGAATGGAGACGGTAATGGCGGAACCTCGTCCCTTATTGGAAGACCTGCCCAAGACGGGCACCGATCAACACCTCGCCGCCAATGTGGCTGCGGGGCATCTGGCACTAGTGCCGACCTGGCTTCCATTGGATGTCGCTTCCGCGCCAAGTCATACGTCAGCCGGCAGCGGTGGTGACGGGATAAGCGAAGGCGTGATCAGCAGCAATGCGTTGGCCGTCTTCATGCCGTCCAATGCGGCTATTGCGGGACCTCACTCGAGTGCCGACGCTTTCCAGGGCAACGATGCATCAATCAATCAGCATCCCACCGAAATGGCTGGGATCGGCGGGAATGGTGGAAGCGGCAATGTTGCCATCGGCAGCGGCAATGGCGCCACTCATGCCGGCACCGGGGGCAACGGGCTCTTCTATGGCGGGCTGGTCAGCACCGAAGTCGCAGTCTTTGCGCCCGTCAATACCGCTGTGGCTGCCGGCCCAGGCGCGGAGGCTCACGCCGAGCAGTCGAACAACGCAATGTTCCTGCAGGGCGCAACCCAGATGGGTGGCATAGGCGGCTCGGGCGGAGACCATAATGTCGCGACCCATGGCTCGTCGATGAGCCCGGGAACTGCGTTGACATTGACCGGCGACTATTATGCCGGCCACGGCGGCGATGGATATTTCGTCGGCAGCATGGTCGACGTGAGCATCGCCATCTTCTCGCCGATCAACATTGCCATCGGCGCCGCAGGCGGCTCGGCGGAGGCTCATCAGACAAACAATGTGATTTTCGATCAGGGCACTGTGCAGATCGCAGGCATGGGCGGCAATGGCGGTGGCTTCAACTTGTCGTCGGACACGATTTTTACCGGCAACCATGCCGGTGGCGGTGGCGGCGACGGATCGTCGACCGGCGCCATGGTCGACGTCAATTTCGGCTATTTCCATCCCATCAACATTGCCGTTCCCGCCGGTGGAACGGCGGACGCCCAACAGATCGATCATGTTCTCTATGATCAGCATGCGCTTCAGCTGGCCGGCATCGCGGGCCACGGCGGAGAGGGTAACCTCACGGACGCCCATTCGGCGCTCGTCGACGACATTCTGACTTTCATGCATAGCTAGCCGGATAGACTCCCCGCTCGTATTGCGCCGGCACAACTGCACGAGATTGTTCTCGGTGCCGTTTTTCAAGCCTTATGTTGAATCGCTTTCTTCGCTCGGTTTCAACGGAGATACCGACCATTCCCCCATGACCTTATCGGCATAGTCGGCGCCTTCGCGATGCTGCCTGAGTGAAAAGCGATGCCGGCTGGTATTAATGCGTCATTGGAGCGCGATTTTCAGTAATCAAAAAGGGTAGTCGCCGATCTCAGGCTTTTGTTGCTTCCGGCGTTTGTCGTTTTTCTGTCGAGATTTGCAACTGTTTTGAATTGAGACAGAGAAATAACGCCGAAACGATCCGCACCTTGTTATGTAAGACAGCATTTTGCAGAATAGGACCGTAGCAGATCGGTTGCCTTTTCAACTCCTTTCAAAGCTTTGTTGACCTGCTTGCCGTACGTGAATTCGGCGAAGTCGGGAAAGTCTTCGGCGATAAGTCGAGCCATCGGCTAATGATGAACAAGCGCATCAATATGCTCTCAGAGAATAGTTATCTCTCATGGAAATCTTATAGGCTATAATAATTATCCTGAGAGATCAGACTATTGATAGTGGCAATACACTCGCTTTTTCTCATGACATGTCGCGAGAACAGGAATAGTATGAATGACTGTTGGGTTGCACATAATCTGGGGAGCACGCAGGTGTCCGACAGTGCTGGAACAAAGCGCCGGCGCAATGCACCAACTGTGATCATTATTGAGCATTCTACACTGGCGCGCACAACCGTGGTGAAGCTACTTGAGCGGGAACTCGCCGGGTGGAACTTAATCGATTTGAGCTCGACCGAAAGTCTCGATCGGGCGCTTGGAGCCGAGGTGCGTTTGATCGCATTGGATCTGGCCGGCAGAGGTTTTGAGAGCGCCAGCCTGCGGGATGATCTCGCCGCGATTACCGCACGTTTTCCCGAGGTTCCTATCACGTTGCTCTCAAGTACGGATGACGCCATCATTGCCCGTCAGGCGCTCAAGATCGGCATCCGCGGCTTTTTCTCGACGTCCCTTCCCATCGACATTGCTCTTGCCGGTCTTCGCCTCGTCCTGGCAGGAGGAACATTTTTCCCACAGCTTTTGGGGGCAGTTACAAACGGCTCAAACGAGCATAGCCCCGCCAGAAACGAGGCCGAAAAAAGCCTGGATGAGAGGACGCAATACTTGGCGCTTGCTGAGTTCACGCCCCGCGAAGCGGATGTCCTCGCAGAGTTGCAATCCGGCTGTTCAAATAAGGTCATTGCAGGAAAGCTCAATTTGTCGGGGCATACGGTGAAGATGCATCTGCAACACATCATGCGAAAGCTGCAGGCGCAGAACCGGACTGAAGTGGTTGCCCGCTTGATCCAAAGAGCCGCCAGCGGGCCTGACGCCTCGCCCAGTTAGGCCCAGCACCACCCGCGCGGCCGTGTTCATGTCAGCTGGTTTTATATCGTGAATCCCTCATGGGAACCGCGAGTCCAGCCGGCCGTTACCTTTTGAGGAACGGAGGATATGGACATGCGCAAGAAAAAGGCCATCGTCGAGGCGGCGCTCGAGTCCGAATATGAGCGCCAGCCGCTCGGGATCATGAATACGGAGCAAGCCCTCGAGCTTGCGGATGCCGACGGTCTTGTTTTCAGTCACCCGGATAAAGAGGCCGGGGTGACGGATCACTTTGTCGATCAGGAACAGTTGCGCCGATTGGTGCAGTAGATCTTTGCGCGTTTGGAAAAACGCGCAGCTATCGATCTCAGGCAATCATATAACCGCCGTCCACCGGCATCGATATCCCGTTCACCATCGCCGCCTCATCCGACAGCAGGAAGAGAACGACTTCGGCGACGTCACTCGGCTCGGCGAAACGACCGACGGGGATGCGCTGCATCATCCCGGCGGCCTTCTCGGGGTCGCTCCAGGCCTTCACCGCCATTGGTGTCAGCGTCACCGTTGGGTGCACGCCGTTCGCGCGGATACCGTGCGGGGCAAGCTCCTTCGCCATGACACGCGTCAAGCCATCCAGCCCGCCCTTCGATGCACAATAAGCTGCGTGGTCGGGGATCCCGACAAACGAGGCGACCGACGAGACGTTGACGATGGCGCCTTTGCGGCCCTCCTTGATCAGGAAGCGGGCATATTCCTGCGCCACGATCATCGGTGCACGTGTGTTGACCGCGACAAGCCGGTCGAATGCTTCGACTGTCGTCTCCAGGAACGGCTGGAGTTCGGTGGTGCCGGCGCAATTGATCAGGAAATCCGCCGGCAGGGCCGCAATCGCCGCCTTCCTCGTCGCATCGGCGTCGGCGAGATCGACCTCTATGGCGCGGCAACCCGCTTCCTCTCGCAGGGCGTCGACGTCGGCGGAACTGCGGGTGAGGGCAACGACATCAGCACCCCGTTCGACGAGCATCCGGGCAATTTCGCGTCCGATGCCCTTTCCCGCTCCGGTAACGATGACCGTCTTTCCATTGAAGTCCATGGTCGCCTCCTTACAGTCTCTGGCCCGTTTCCCGATCGAAGATATGTGCACGCCGGGGATCGATGTGGAAATACACCGTCCGTCCGGGATCTACCTCGATACGTTCGCGGATCAAGGCGTCGATCGGCACACCTTGCGTACGGCCGAAGATCAATGTCTCCGAACCCGTCGGCTCGAACACCGATACCTCGACGGGAACGCCATCGTCGCCGATCGTGATATGCTCCGGTCGGATGCCGTAGGTCACGGCTCGTCCGTCGTCCGCATTCGTCTTGTCGATGGGCAGGACGACGCCCTGGTCTGTGACGACGACCTTCCTGCCGTCGCGGGTGGCGATGCGGCCCTGAAGGAAGTTCATCGATGGGCTGCCGATGAAGCCGGCGACGAAGAGATTGACCGGGAAGTCGTAAAGATCGAGAGGCTTGCCGATCTGCTCGACCCTGCCGTCGCGCATCACCACGATCTTGTTGGCCATCGTCATGGCCTCGATCTGATCGTGCGTGACGTAGACGGTGGTGGTTTTCAGCCGCTGGTGAAGCTCCTTGATTTCGACGCGCATGGTGACGCGAAGCTTGGCGTCGAGATTGGACAGCGGTTCGTCGAACAGGAAGACCTGCGGATCGCGGACGATGGCGCGGCCCATCGCCACGCGCTGACGCTGCCCGCCCGACAGTTGCTTCGGATAGCGATCGAGATAACGCGTCAGGTCGAGGATCTCGGCGGCCCTTCCGACCTTCTCGTCGATCTCCGCCTTGGGGCGCTTGGCCATCTTCAGCGGAAAGCCCATGTTTTCGGCGACCGTCTTGTGGGGATAGAGCGCGTAGCTCTGGAAGACCATCGCGATGTCGCGCTCCTTTGGCGGAGCGTTGGTGACGACACGGCCGCCGATCCGGATGTCGCCGCCGCTGACGGTCTCGAGGCCGGCGATCATCCGCAGCAGGGTGGACTTGCCGCATCCGGAGGGGCCGACCAGCACGACGAATTCGCCGTCCTCGATGTCGACGCTGACGCCGTGCATGACCTGAAGCGCGCCATACCTCTTGGTGACGTCGCTAACCTGTACGTTTGCCAATGTCGTTCCTCCCTAAAGCATGTCTCGCAAAAGTGTGCAGCGGTTTTGCGATAAAGACATGCGTAAAAACAAAGACCTAAAGCGTGAGCGAATCTGAAAGATCGCGACGCGCTTTAAAGCAGCGCGGCTGGTGTGTTGACGGAAGTCATCGGCTCATCCCTTCCAGACGATGTAGGCGCCAAGCACCGCCGAGATTGCCGCCGCGCACCATACCGACAGCCCGACCGGCTCGATGAACCGCATCCAGAACAACGAGAGAGCGACCCAGATCACCACCGAGATGAACAGCCGGTCGAACCAGTTCGTTTCGATCGGCAGAAATCCCGGCTTGCGTTGGTTGTTTCTTGATTGAGAGCTCATGGCTTCACCCTTTCACCGCACCGAAGGTCAGGCCGGCGACGATGTGACGTTGCACCACTGAAAAGACGATGAGCGCCGGCACCAATGTCAGCATCGAGATCGCGGCCATGATGCCCCAGGCGGTCCCCGTGGTCGTCACATATTCCGACAGGCCGGTGGTCAGGGTTCGCGCATTGAAGTTGGTGAGCGTCGCTGCTAGCAGATATTCGTTCCACGCAAACACCCAGGTCAGGATCAGGGTCACCGCAAGTCCGGGCCGCGCCAGGGGAAAGACGATGTCATAGAGGACGGTCCATGGGCTGGCGCCATCCATATAGGCCGCCTCGTCCAATTCCTTTGGAATGCCTTCGACGGTCGGGCGCAGCGTCCAGATGGCGAAGGGAAGGTTGAAGGAGCAGTAGACCAGGATCATGCCCAGCCGGGAATCGGCGAGCGAGAAGTCGCCGATCTTGTAGACCTGCGTCAGCAGCAGGAAAAGCGGCAGCAGGAAGACCGCCGGAGGCGCCATGCGGTTGGTGATCGTCCAGAAGAAGATGCTTTCCTTGCCCGCGAGGTCGAAGCGGGTCAGCGCGTAGCAGGCAAAGAAGCCGAGCGTCGTGACGAGCAGCGCGTTGCCCGACGATATGATCATCGAGTTGAGCATGTATCCGCGCAGGGTCGGATTGGTCAGCACATCCTGGTAGTTTTTCCAGAAGAAGCTGCGGAGCACGACATCGGGCGTCGAGAACAGGTCGAAGGGCTGTTTCACCGATATGACGAACAGCCAGTAGATCGGGAAAAGCGTCGCGAGGCTGATTAAGATCCAAAGGACGACCGGAAGCCAGGGGGTCTGGTTTTTCATCGGATCAACCTCTCTTCACGCGGGGCGCAATCAGGCCGACATAGAGCAGCCAGCACACGACGATGGTGAGGTAAAGGACGATGACGGAGATGGCCGAACCATAGCCGTAATTGGTCTTGGGGAAGACCTCCTTGAAGATGTGGACGCCGATATAGCGTGTCGACGAACCCGGGCCGCCGCCGGTCAGCATCAGGACCTCGTCGACGGTGCGCAGCGCATCCATCAGCCTGATGAACACCGTGGCGAGCAGGGCCGGGCGGATCAGCGGGAGCGTGATGTGCCAGAAGATCTGGCTCTTGCCTGCGCCGTCGATCTGCGCCTGCTCGAACGGATCGGGCGGGAGCGAGACCAGTGCGGCGATCAGCGACAGGGTGACAAGCGGCGTCCAGTGCCAGATGTCCATGATCACCGTAACGGTGAAGGCCGCGACAGCACTCTGGCCGATATTCAGATCGTAGCCGAACCAGCTTCTGAGAAGATACGGGATGATGCCGATCGACGGTGTGGTCATCAGCTTCCAGACAGAGCCGACGATGATCGGCGCCATGATCAGCGGCAAGGTGTGGATCGTGCGAAACACCGCTTTTCCAGGAAAATCCTTCAGCAGCGCCTGGGCGAGGATATAGCCGAGGATCAGTTCCGAGACGACCGCGAAGAAGACGAATGTGAGGGTTATGCCGAGCGATGCCAGGAATTGGGCGTCGAAGACGAGCCGCCGATAGTTGTCGGCCCAATTGAAGACCATGCCCGGATTGGCCGCGAACGGGTTCCATGCATGGAACGAGACCCAGAGGACGTAGATGAACGGAAAGATCCCGAACAGTCCAAGGATCACGATGGTCGGTGACAGCAACAGCCACCCGAGCTTCTGCGAATGCATCGCCTATCCCCCATTGAACGTTATGTGACGTCCGCCCATCCTGGAGCGAAAGATGACGGGTCGTAGGACACGACCCGTCAATTGGGGAGGATGTTTATTTGCGATAGCCGAGCGATGTCAGTTCCTCTTCGGCCTTGGCCGCCATCTGGTCGAGCCCTTCATCGGGAGCGATCTTGCCGGTCAAGATGTCGTAGAAGATCGGGGCGGTCGCTTCCCGCACCTGCGCATGGAAGGGGTAGGGAGGAGCGCCGGCGAAGAGTTTGCCCTCATCCTTCAGCATCGTGTAGAAGCCGCCGAGCTTGGTATCCATCTCCTTCACCTTCGGATCGTCGAACGTCGCCTTATTGGTGATGCGCGGCGCAGCGATGGCCCAGTCGGGCTGCACTTCGTTCTGACCGATGAATTCGAGGAACAGCAACGACGCTTCCTTGTTCTTCGACGTGATCGGCACGCCGAAGGCGCCGCCGTCGTAGTAACCGATATAGCCCTTTCCGGCTTTTGCATCGTCCAAAACGCCTGGTTCGAGCGGCGGCAGCGCGAACCCGACCTTTCCGACGACCTTCGACTGCGCTTCATCGCTTGCAATCCACGCGGCATTCTCACCGTAGATCAGCCCCTGGGCGACACGGCCGGCGGCAAAGGTCGTTGCCGTCTCCGTCCAGGTCGACTGGGTCGATTCCGGCGGAGCGATGTCGCGCAGGTGCAGCCAATATTTCAGCGCGGCCTTCGCCTTGTCGCCGTTCATCGTGCCGCCGTGTTCGACGGTGGCCGCATAGTTGTTCTTGGCGTCGATGCCCCAATTGTAGACCCCGAACGTCGGCACGATGGACTCGAAGAATTCATACCAGGAAGCCGGATGGCCGGTATGGGCCTGGGCGGTCGTGCCCCAGAGCTCCATGCCGTTGTCCTTGCCGTACTTGGTGAAGAATTCGGCAATCTGAGTGTATTCCTCGTGGGTGGTCGCCGGCTTCAGGTCCTTGCCGGTTTCCTTCTTGAAGGCCTCCTTGATCTTCGGATCGTCGAAGAGGTCCTTGCGATAGAGATATGTCTTGAGGAACGCTTCCATCGGCGTGCCGAAGAGATCGCCGTTGGCGTCCTTGAAATAGTCGGCGAAGCTGGTGAAATTCGAATCGTCGTAGGTCGGGGCCTTCAGATCCGGCTGATCCTTCAGCGTCTTGGTGATGTCGACGAGGAAATTCCTGGCCAGATAGGAATAGATGATGTCCTGCTCGATGTAGACCATGTCATAGATGCCGGTCTTGGCTTCCATGTCCTTGATCGCCTTGTCGTACATCTGATCCCAGGAGGTCGTCTCGATTTCGACCTTGATGCCGGTCTTCTTTTCGAATTCCGGAGCGAGCACGTTCTTGATGTAGTTCGATGGCGGGGTGCTTTCGGTGACGCCGTGCAGGGTCACACCCTTGTATTTTGCGCCCGCGTCGGACCAGAAGTCAGCCCAGGCCGGCGAAGCGGTCGTCGCAAGGCCGAGCGTCAGCGCAAGCGCGCTAGCCTTCAAAGCATAGTGCATTTCCAATCCTCCCAGATAGCAGCGAGAACATTCGCCGGTGCTTGTGTAGGCCAAAAAAACCGACAGCGCAACATTTGTTGTCTAAACATGCAAATAGATAGCCTATCCCATTGATTTTCACAGGAACAAATTTTTCGTACCGACCTGGAAACGAAGGCCATGGCATAAAATGCTGCAACGCAAAGTCTTTTTGCAGGACAGCAAAATGACGGTGTCAGAATTTATTTGTTGTCTTGCCAAACTAAATGGCATAGCACTGGGCACAATCACCGGCATATCGTGGAGGAAAGACCTATGCGTCGATTGGGTATCCATTCATTTGTATGGACAGGCGGCCAAACGCAGGAAGGCCTGGAGATGGCCCTCAACAAGACCGCCGAACACGGATATCGCACCATCGAATTTGCCTATCTGCGCCCCGAGAAATTCAATCTCGACCGGCTGGCAAAGCTCGCCCAGTCCCTCGATGTGGAGATCGGCGTAACCATGGGGCTGCCGCTCGACAAGGACGTGTCGAGCGAGGACGCTGCTGCGGTGTCCGCCGGCAGGCAGACGCTGGCCGACGCCGTTCGTGCAGTCCGTGATATCGGCGGCAACAAGCTCGGCGGGATTCTCTATTCCGCCCACACCAAGTACAATCGCCAGCCGACGAAGAAGGGCTGGGACAACAGTGTGGCCGCGATCGCCGCGACCGGCGAGGTCGCCAAGCAGGCGAACGTCGACATAGTGCTGGAGGTGGTCAACCGGTTCGAGACCAACCTGCTGAATACCACGGCGCAGGGGCTGAAGTTCATCGCCGAGACGGGATCGCAGCATGTTCGTCTCCATCTCGACACGTTCCACATGAACATCGAGGAAGCCAATCCGGCCGCCGCCATCCGTCTTGCCGGCGACAAGATCGGTTATTTCCACATCGGCGAAAGCAATCGCGGCCATCTTGGTGATGGCGTCATCGACTTCGAGCTGATCTTCGACGCCCTGCTCGACATCGGCTACGAAAGAGACATCGTGTTCGAGAGCTTCTCGACGACGGTCGTGGATGAAGGCCTGTCGCTCGCCTGCGCCATCTGGCGCGATACCTGGGAGGACAATGATTTGCTTGCGGCGCACGCCAAGCGCTACATCGAGCTGAAATATGACGAGGCCAAGCGTCGCCGGGCCACAAACGCGCGGCCCTGATTATCCTTCTGACAGCCTGTTCCAGTCGTGTAAGGGTGGGCGGCTTGAAGGGAATAGACCTATGAACGACACCGTCTCCATCGGAAGTTCGCCGCGCAGGATCCGGCAGAACAACATCGTCGCCGCCTTACAGACGATCTATGTCCACCGAAGCCTCAGCCGGGCCGATCTCGCTCGTAAGCTCGGCATGAACCGCTCATCCTCGGGAGAGATCGTCGCCGAACTGACCGAGGGCGGGTTCGTTCAGGAGTCGGAGGAGAGCGGCAGGCAGCGCCTGGAACATTCCCGTGCTGGCCGTCCCGGCATCATGCTTGAACTGGTTCCGGATGCTGCCTTCTTCGTCGGGATAGAGATCGGCGTCGAGCATATATCGGCCGTCGTTGTCGATCTCTCCGCCGAAGTTCGCGCATGTCGGAAAGTCGCGTTCGACACACCGTCTTCGACGGTGGAGGAGGCTGTGGCGCAGGGTATCGAACTGATTGTCGGCGCAATGGCGAAGCGCATGATCGACAGGTGCAAAGGCTTGGGCCTATCGACGCCGTCCCACGTGCGTCCGGATGGATTTGTCACACTGGCGCCGATCATCGGCTGGCGGGACGTGCCGTTGAAGGAAATTGCCCGGTCAGCCTTCCCGGCCGCCGTCCCGATCGCGGTCGAAAACGATGCCAATGCGTTTGCGATCGGCGACAGCTATCGTCACGGCGTCGCAGGGGTGACCCTGTTCCTGCTGATGGAAACGGGCGTCGGTGGCGGCATCATGATCGATGGCAAGCTGTTTCGCGGCGGCCATGGTCTGTCGGGAGAAATCGGCCACACGCTGGTGCCGGGAAGCGGCGGTCAGAAGCTCGAACAACTGATCGGTCGCGAGGTGCTGATCGGTCAATATCGCGAGGCTGTCGGACACGAGGACGCCGATCTGCAGGATTTCCTTGGTGGCGTTCGCGACCGCGTCCCGGCCGCGGTCAACATCGCCGAAACCTGGTCGCGCCATCTTGCATATGCACTGCTGCAGGCCTGTCGCCTGCTCGACCCAGACAGGATCGTGCTGGGCGGCTCCGTGGCACCGCTCTATCCAATGGTGGCTGCCCGCGTGGCGGTTCACATGTCGGAAGGCCAGAACATCGCTTTCCCCACGCCGGAGATCGTCGTGGACGATGATGCAGAGTTCGATTCCGCCTTCGGGGCGGCATGTATGCTGCACCGGCGCTTTCTGTCGTTGGAGAACGAGGAGTTCGGCAGCGAGGACGGTGCGCCGGTCCAATCGGCGCTGAGTTAAGAGACAACAGGGATCGAAAGCAGGACTGCATATGGCTTCAATACTGGCTCCGGACGCACTTGGTCCCACGGTTTGCGTAGGGGAGATCCTCGTGGAGATCGTCGCAACGACGGTTGGAAACGGCTTCCTCGAAGCCCAGCCGCTCGTCGGTCCGTTCGCGAGCGGTGCGCCGGCGATCTTCATTTCGCAATGCGGCCGTCTCGGCGGTCAGGCGGCAATGGTCGGCGCCGTCGGCGATGACGATTTCGGCCGGGTCAATACCGATCGCCTCAAGCGCGACGGCGTCGATATCTCGGCGATTTCGATCGATCCGGATTACCCGACGGGAAGCGCTTTCGTTCGCTACCGCAAGGATGGCTCCAGAGATTTCGTCTACAACATCGCCACCTCCGCAGCCGCGCGCTTCGGCTGGTCCCGAGGGGTCGCCGATCTCATCGATCGGACCGGGCACCTTCACGTGATGGGCTCCGCGCTGTCGGTTCCGAGTGCCCGTGCGGTGATCGACAAGGCGGTCGACATTGTCAAGGCGCGCGGCGGAACGCTGTCGGTCGATCCGAACCTTCGCAAGGAGTTGAAGCTGGACGAGGAGACCGAACGCCGGTTTGCCAAGCTTGTTGCTGCCGCCGATCTGCTTCTGCCGTCCGGAGAGGAGCTTGAGCGCGCCGCCGGTGTCGAAGGCGAGGCGGAAGCGATCCAGCGTTTGTTCGAGATAGGCGTCAAGGAGATCGTGCTGAAGCGCGGCGCCGGCGGCGCGACCTACTTCGCCAGCAGCGGAGACCGCATCCACGCTCCCGCCTTCGTCGTTCAGGAGGTCGACCCTACGGGGGCCGGCGACTGCTTCGGCGGTGCCTATCTCACCTGCCGGCGGCTCGGAATGTCTCCAAAGCAGGCTCTGACCTATGCCTCGGCCGCCGGCGCCCGCAACGTCACGGTGCTGGGGCCGATGGAAGGTGCGGGCACCCGCCCGGAACTCGATGCATTTGTCGCGTCAACGGAAAGGCGGCCGTGATGGAGGTGCATCTCAACGAACTGGCGAGGCTCAGGATCGAAGGCCACCCGAAAGGCGTGACCTCCGTATGCTCCGCCCATCCGATCGTGCTGCGCGCCGCCCTCCGGCACGGGCGGCAACAGAAAAGCACCGTGCTGATCGAAGCGACCTGCAACCAGGTCAATCACCTCGGCGGCTATACCGGCATGACGCCGAGCGATTTCGCCTCCCTCGTCATGAAGATCGCGGCGGAGGAGGGGTGCCCGGAAAAACTCATCGTTCTCGGCGGCGACCACCTCGGCCCCAATCCGTGGTGCGACCGGCCTGCGGAGGAGGCCATGGCCGAGGCGGAGACGATGGTTGCCGCCTATGTCGACGCCGGGTTCCGCAAGATTCACCTCGACGCTTCGATGGGCTGCAAGGGCGAACCGATGGCGCTCGACGACGTAACCACCGCCCGTCGCGCCGCCCGGCTTGCCGCGGTCGCCGAGGCTTCGGCCAGGAAGACCGGTGGCGCGATGCCGGTTTACGTCATCGGCACCGAAGTGCCGCCGCCGGGCGGGGCCGACCATGCCCTGACGACGATCGAGCCGACGGCTGCCGCGGCGGCGTTGAAGACGATCGAAGTCCACCGCCGGATCTTTGCGGCGGCCGACCTCGGGCAGGCGTTTGGGCGGGCAATCGGCCTGGTCGTTCAGCCGGGTGTCGAATTCGGCAATCACAACGTCATCGTCTACGACAGCAGCAAGATGGAGGCGCTGCAATCGGTGCTGACCGAGGAGCCGCAATTCGTGTTCGAGGCGCACTCGACCGATTATCAGGGCGCCGAGCCGTTGAGCGCGCTGGTGAAGGACGGTTTTCCGATTCTGAAAGTCGGTCCCGAACTGACCTTCGTCCTGCGCGAGGCGCTCTACGGGTTGGACGCGATCGCTTCCGATCTCCTGCCCGGTTATGGCCAGCGTCCGCTCTATGCGGCGATGGAAGTGTTGATGCTCGACCAGCCCGGAAATTGGCGGCGCCACTATCACGGAACGGAGGCCGAGATGCGTTGGCTGCGGCATTACTCGCTGTCTGACCGCATCCGCTATTATTGGGCGTCGGCTGAAGCACAACAGGCCGTCTGGGGCCTGTGCGAGGCTCTTCGAGGGCAGTCGGTACCGCTGCCATTGTTTTGGCAGCATATGCCGGCCGCCCAGCATTTCGCCGAAGCGCCGCTCGATCCGGATGAGGTTCTGATCTGGAGAGTAACGAAGAGCCTGGCGGACTATCATGCCGCCTGCGGCGTCGGAAAAAATGAGCAATCGGGATCAAGATAGGAGGAGACATCGATGCAGGAATTGAATGGGAAGATCGCGGCGGTCACGGGTGCGGCCTCCGGCATAGGATTGGCTTCCACGGAAGCAATGCTTTCCGCAGGCGCGACGGTCGTGCTGGTGGACCGGGATGAGAAGGCCCTTGGGGCGGTTTGCAGCCGGCTTGGCGAGCGGGCTATTCCGCTCGTGATCAACCTGCTCAATCCGAACGAATGCGCGGGACTGCTTGAGGGCGTCCTGGCGAAGACGGGCAAGATCGACATCCTGCATGCCAATGCCGGCACCTATATCGGCGGCGACCTTGTGGAAACCGACCTCGATACGATCGATCGGATGCTCAATCTCAATGTGAATGTCGTCATCAAGAACGTTCGCAATGTCATTCCGCACATGATCGAACGCGGCACCGGCGACATTGTCGTCACGAGCTCCGTCGCTGGACATTCGGCTATCCCGTGGGAGCCGGTGTATTCCTCGTCGAAATGGGCGATGACCTGCTTCGTCCAGACGATGCGGCGCCAGCTTCTGAAAAACGGCATTCGCGTGGGGTCGGTTTCTCCGGGGCCGGTCATCAGCGCTCTGCTTGCGGATTGGCCGGAGGAAAATCTTCGCAAGGCCAAGGAGGCCGGCGCTTTGATCGAGCCCAAGGAAGTCGCCGACGCGATCATCTTCATGCTGACCCGTCCGCGCAACGTCACCATCCGTGATATCGTGGTGCTTCCAAGCGCCTTTGACATCTGAAGGAGCCTGATATGAGCTACCAGAAGAAATTTCGCCTCGACGGCGAACGGGCGGTGGTCACCGGCGGAGGGCGCGCCATCGGGCTATGCTGCACCGAGGCGCTGGCGGAGGCGGGTGCGGCTGTCGTCGTCATCGAGCGCAGCGACGCCGACGCCCGGCAAGCGCTTGCGCTGCGCGACAACGGCTACGACATCGAAGTCCGGCTGGGCGACGTCACCGACGCGGCCCGCATGGACGAGATCGCCAATGAGCTTGCCGACGGAGGCCGGCCGGCGACGATCCTCGTCAACAATGCCGGGATTGGCCAGAGCGGCATCCCGGCGGAGGATCTCACCGACGCGGACTGGCTGCGCATGATGGACGTCAATCTGAACGGCGTCTTCTGGTGCTCGCGTGCTTTCGGCCGTCACATGGTCACGATGAGGCGGGGCGCCATCGTGAACCTCGGCTCGATGTCGGGTCACATCTGCAACCGGCCGCAGCCTCAGACGGCCTATAACGTCTCCAAGGCGGCAGTCCATCACCTCACGCGGTCGCTGGCCGCCGAGTGGGCGCAGCATGGTATCAGGGTAAACGCCGTCGCGCCCACCTACATCGAGACACCGATGGTGGTGGCCGTCGAAGCCAATCGCGAGCGTATTCCGCTCTGGCTCGCCGACACGCCGATGGGAAGAATGGGAACGCCGGAGGAGGTTGCAAGCGCGGTCCTCTTCCTCGCATCGGGCGCCGCCAGCCTCATGACCGGGGCGATCGTCAACGTCGATGCAGGCTTTACCTGCTGGTAGTGCTTGCGGACGAGGCGCGAGCGGCGCCTCGTCCGCAATGGAGGGCCAGCAGCGAACAAATCAGCGAATGTGGAAACGTTACCACATTTTCTTGACTCGTAATTCTCCTGCGTTTATTCGAATGTGGAAACGTTGCCATATCTGGGAGGAAGCTGATGAAATCCGCGCGGTTGAACCGACTTTTCGGCGTGTCTGGAAATTGTTTTGACGTTGCTATCGATCACGGCATGTTCAATGAACGGACTTTCCTCGCCGGTATCGAGAACATGAAGACTGCCATCGAGGTGATCGCGCAAGCGGCACCGGATGCCATTCAGCTGCCGCCGGGGACGGCACCCCTTCTGCAGGCTATTCCCGGCAAGCATCGCCCGGCACTGGTGCTGCGCACCGACATCGCCAACATCTATGGCAATCCCCTGCCGTCTCAGCTGTTTTCCGAAATGATCGACAGGGCGGGGGAGCAAGGCGTTGCATTGGATGCTGCCTGTGTCGTCGTCAATCTCTTGATGCTGCCGGACCAGCCGGAAGTCTACCGCGCCTGCGTGCGCAATGTGAACAGCCTGAAGCGCGAATGCGAGATCTACGGCATGCCGCTGATGGTCGAGCCGCTCGTCATGCAGGACAATTCCAAGGGCGCCTACATGGTCGATGGCGCGATCGATAAGATCCTGCCGCTTGTGCGCCAAGCCGCCGAACTCGGTGCGGATATCATCAAGGCCGATCCCTGCGACAATGTCGAGGAATATCACCGCGTGGTCGAAATCGCTCAGGGCCTGCCGGTGCTCGTGCGCGGCGGCGGCCGCGTTTCGGATCAGGAAATCCTGATCCGCACCAAGCAGTTGATGGAGCAAGGCGCCCGTGGCATCGTCTATGGCCGCAACGTCATCCAGCATCACAATCCCGGCGGCATGACGCGGGCCTTGATGGCAATCGTCCATGACCAGGCTTCCGTCGAGCAAGCCTCGCTGCATATTGGCTGACGCGCGTCTGGGAGGACATGTCATGACGAAAATATTCCGCTTCGGCGTCATCGGCTGCGGTCTGATGGGGCGCGAATTCGCGAGTGCCGCGGCGCGCTGGCTGCATCTGGCCGATGTGAAGGCGCGACCGGAAATCGTCGCCGTCTGTGATACCAACGCGACGCTGCTCGACTGGTTCAAGGATCATGTGCCGACTGTTCGGCAGTTCACCGCCGACTATAGGGAGCTTCTGGCCAATACCGAGGTCGATGCGGTCTATTGCGCCGTCCCGCATGTGCTGCACCAGCAATTCTACATCGACGTCCTGAAGGCCGGAAAGCATCTTCTCGGCGAAAAACCCTTCGGCATGGACGCCGCGCAGAACCGGGAAATCATGGCGGTTCTGGCCGAGCATCCCGAACTCCTGGTCCGCTGCTCGTCGGAAATGCCTTTCTTCCCCGGCGCACAGAAGGTCATCGCGCTCGCAAAAAGCGGCGAGATGGGGGATATAATCGAAGTCGAGGCGGGTTTCCTGCACTCTTCGGATATCGACCGGCAGAAGCCGATCAACTGGAAGCGTATGGCCGAGATCAATGGCGACTATGGCTGCATGGGTGATCTCGGCATGCATGTGCTGCATGTGCCGCTGCGTCTCGGCTGGCGCCCGACGACCCTGCATGCGCAACTGGTCAAGAAGGTTACCGAACGTCCCGACGGCAAGGGCGGCATGCTGCCCTGCACCACCTGGGACAATGCCACGATCAGCAGCCGCGTACGCACCGGGGATCAGGATTTCCCGATGGTGCTGAAAACCTGGCGCATCGCGCCCGGCGAATCCAACACCTGGTACATCAGGGTTCTTGGCATGAAGAAAAGCGCATTCTTCAGCACGAAGTCGCCGCGCCAGTGGCAGTGGATGGATTATAATGGCGGAGCCCAGGCCTGGAGCACCGAGGATCTCGGCTATGGCTCGCTGTTTCCGGCCATCACAGGCAAGATCTTTGAATTCGGTTTTGCCGACGCCATACAGCAGATGTGGGCGGCCTTCGTCGATGAGCTTGCCGGCGGGGATGCCAACGGTTTCGGCTGCGCGACGCCGGCGGAGGCGCAGGCGCATCATGCGGTCCTGACGGCAGCCCTCAAATCCGGTCGCGAGGACGTCGTGGTACCGGTCGCGTATGACGGGGTGTCCGTTTGATGCAGCGCTCCGCGATCAACGCCGCGTTGCTGCGGGCAACCGAGACCCTCGAGCGCTGGCATTGGTCCCTGCCGGCATGGGGATATTGGACGGCGGCGGATTTTGCCGCTCATCCGGAGGCATCGGCCTATCTGCGCGCCCATCAGCTGGGTTGGGATGTCACCGATTTCGGCTCGAACCGGTTTGCCGAACGCGGCCTCGTGTTGTTCTGCCTGCGCAATGGCATCGTTGATGTCGAGGGGGAGCGGACCTATGCCGAAAAGCTGCTCTTCGTCGAAGAAGGCCAGGTCACGCCGACGCACCGCCATGCGGCGAAGATGGAAGACATCATCAATCGCGCCGGCGGCGATCTCGTCATCGAATTCGCCGCAACCGACGCCGATGGCAATGTGCTGACGGAGGATGTGACGGTTCCGGTCGACGGGCTGCCGCACCGGCTCGCGGCATGGGAGCCGCTGATTCTTGAGCCTGGCCAAAGCGTGACGATCCGCACCGGGCTTTACCACCGCTTTTACGGCAGGAAAGGGGGCGGACCTGTCCTTGTCGGCGAGGTCAGTCAGGTCAACGACGACAACAGCGACAATTTCTTTCTGGAACCGATCGGGCGCTTTGCCGCGATCGAGGAAGATGAGCCGCCGCTGAGACCCTTGTGGAATGAAGGAGTCGGCTGATGCGAGCCGGGGAGGAGGTTTGCGATCGCGATAGCCAGAAGCACGGCGGCATCGTCTGCGCGGGAAACTTCATTGTCGATCGCGTCCACACCCTGTCCTATTGGCCAGAACAGGGCAATCTCGCGCATATCCTGCACCAGGATCTGGGCGTGGGCGGCGGGGCGGCCAATGTCGTTACCGATCTGGCCTCGCTCGGATTTCCCGGAAAGCTGGCGGCGGCGGGATGCATCGGCGCTGATCAGGACGGGGAGATCGTCAAGGCCCGCCTTACACTTGCCGGCGTCGATGTCGGTGGGCTGACCGCGCTTGCCGACCGGGTGACGGCGCATACGCATGTCATGAATGTGCCCGGCCAGAACCGGACCTTCTTCTATCATGGCGGCGCCAACGATGCCGTGACGGATGAGCTCGTCTCACCAGCCACCTTCGCTGAGGCCGGCTATCGGCTGTTCTATCTCGGTTATCTCATGCTGTTGCCGGGTCTCGACCGCATCGGCCCTGATGGTCGTTCGGGAGCGTCGCGCCTGCTGGAGGCTGCGCGCCGCGCCGGGCTCACAACCTGCGTGGATTTCGTATCGAGCGAAGACCCGGAATTTGCGTCCAAGGTCGGCGTCGCTCTGCCCTTCTGCGATTATCTGATCATCAACGAGATGGAGGCGGGTCGGGCAACCGATGTTGTCGTTCGCGACGCGAAGGGAGATTTGATCGAGGCGGGGCTTTTGGAAGCGGGCGAGCGCCTGCTTGCCGCAGGCGTCACTAAAGGCGCGATCATCCATGCACCGGAAATCTGCTTCTGGTTTGCATCAGGCGCTTCCCCGATCATGACGCGTTCACGACCCGTCGATCCTGATGACATCGTCAGTACGGTCGGCGCAGGAGACGCCTTCTGTGCCGCCGTGCTCTACGGTCTGCATGAGAACTGGCCGGTCGAGCATATTTGCGCCGTCGCCCATGCTGCGGCTGCGCATTGCCTCGCGGGTGCGACGGCCACCGACGGCATCCCCGACATGTCTGTGCTCCTTCGGGAGGCGCAGGAGGCGAGCCCGCAATCCGCTTAGCCTATTGGTGTCGCTTCAGGAGAGGGCGGTTCCAATAACCATCCAGTCAGAATGGAGGAGCAGACATGAAGCTATTCACGATGGCAGCCGCGCATGGCACCCTTGCCGGCGCAGGTCCGAGCGGGGAGGCAGTACGATGACCCATACGGAAACGGCGCGGCTCTCGGGCAAGGTGGCATTGGTCACAGGGGGAGCGAGCGGTATCGGCAAGGCCGTATGCGAACGCTTCGCCGCCGAAGGCGCCAGGGTTGTCGTGGCGGATCTCGACGGTGAACGATGCGCACGGGTGGCGGAAGCGATCGGTCCGCATGCCTGGGGTGTGGCGCTTGACGTGACCAGCCAGGACAGCATCGAAGAAGCTGCACGCTTCGCCATCGCCACTGCCGGTCAGATCGATATCCTGGTCAATGCCGCAGGCATTTACGAGGTCGAGTCCATTCTGGAAATATCCCGGGAGCGCACCGCTAGGGTATTTCAGGTCAATATCGAAGGCGTGATTTTCATGACACAGGCCGTTGCCCGGCACATGGTGGAGAGAGGGAAAGGTGGACGCATCATCAACTTCTCGTCCCAGGCGGGGCGTCGGGGCGAAGGACCTGCTGTGGCTTACTGCGCATCCAAGGCGGCGGTCATCAGCATCACGCAAAGCTGCGCTCTGGAGCTGATCCGTTACGGCATCAACGTCAACGCCATCGCTCCCGGTGTCGTCGATACGCCGATGTGGGACGTCGTCGATGCAAAACTCGGCAGCCGGGAAGGTTTGAAACCCGGTGACGTCAAGCGCCGCGTGGCTGCCGCCGTTCCCGCCGGACGATTTGGCGCTCCCCAAGAACAAGCTGCAATGGCCGCCTTCCTGGCCGGGCCTGATGCAGCATATATCGTGGCGCAGTGCTACAATGTCGACGGCGGCAATGTCATGAGCTGAGCGCTTGAGCCGCGTCGCGGGTGCATCATCCTGCAAGGCGGCTTCATCAGCACGATCGGCAATCGAACTTTAGGTCTGGAGGAGCGGAATGAAGGCTGTACGCTTGGAGTCGATCGGGTCTTTGACCATGCGCAACGTTGAGAAACCGGTTGCCGGGCCAGGCGAGCTGCTTATCCGGGTGGCAGCAGCCGGCATCTGCGGTTCCGATCGCCACATGTACAAGGGCGAATATCCGACAGCGATCCCCGTCACGCTGGGCCACGAATTCTGCGGCATCGTGGAAGAGATCGGCGATGGTGTGACACGGTTTACCGGCGGGGAGCTCGTGACGGTCGACCCCAATATCGCCTGCGGCATCTGTCCGGCTTGCACGCAGGCGCGGCCGAACCTGTGCGAGAGCTTGACTGCCATCGGCGTGACGCGGGATGGCGGCTTTGCGGAATATGTGGCGGTGCCGCATGCGCAGGCCTTCGTGTTGCCGGCCAACCTCGATCCCGTTCACGGCGCCTTCAGTGAACCGCTGGCCTGCTGTATCCACGCCATCGACAAGGCAAGGATCCGTGCGGGTGACAGCGTCGCGATCCTCGGCGGGGGCGTGATCGGTCTGCTGATGGTGCAGCTGGCCCGCCTGGCGGGGGCGAGCGAGATCATTTTGATCACGCGCCAGCAGTCGAGACGCCAAACCGCTTTGCGCCTGGGGGCGACACATGCCTTCGACCCGGCCTCCTCCGACACGATCGCTTCCGTGCGAGAGGTTACCAAAGGCGGCACAGACGTGGTCATCGAGTGCGCCGGCGTGCCCGATACGCTTCAAAGCGGTCTGAGGATGGCGCGGCGCGGTGGCACATTCGTGCTTTTCGGGGTCACGCCGGCAGGTGTCGAGGTGCCGGTTCTGCCCTTCGATCTGCTGGTGAACGAAGTCGATATCAGGCCGGCCTACCTCAATCCTTTCACCCATTCGCGCGCTGCTGCAATGGTAGCAAACGGGGCATTGGAGCTGGACGCGCTGGTCACCAAAACCATCGGTCTCGAGGAGGTCGCCGACGTGGTGGGCAACGTGCCATTACCGGGCGAGATCAAGGTCATCGTCCGACCCTAGCTTCGCCGCGCCACTCTGATCCGCACCGCCTGCTCAGCTGCGGATGGGGCCGGTGGAATCGCGCTCGATCAGCGTGACCGGCACCTTTACGATCGCACCCTGCCGAGATGCGTCCCCTGTCTGGTGCTCTTCGATCAGCGCTTCCAGTAACCGTGCTGCTTGCTGCCCGACATCGCGGATCGGCTGCGCGACCGTTGTCAGCCGCGGAAAGACATAGGCTGCCTCCGGCAGGTCGTCGAAGCCGACGACCGAATAGTCGTTCGGAACGGAAAATCCGCGATCCTGGACGGCATGGATTGCGGCAATCGCCGAAACGTCGGTTGTGCCGATGATCGCGGTGACCTCAGGTCGAGACGCCAGCAATTCTCGCGCCAGTCGGTAGGTTTCCGCAAAGCTGTGCTCTTCCGCCATCGCCACGATGGCAGGTGCGATGCCATCCTTGGCCATTTCCGCCGTGATGCCCTGAAGGCGAAGCTGGATAGGTTGGCTGTGTGCCGGCGCGCCGACGATGGCGATAGCCCGGTGGCCGAGGTCGATCAGATGGCGCGCCATCAGCCGTCCGCCTTCCGCATGATCGGCCATGACAGCGTCGTCGGCGATGCCGCTCAGCTCACGGTCGATGGCGATGATCGGTATACCGGCATCCCGCAGCACCCCGAAATGCTCGATGCTGCCGAAGGCGCTTGCGACGATGACACCGTCGACGCGCTGGGCAAGCAGCATGGAAATATAGCGCGCCTCGTGATCCATATTTTCCGCCGTGCTGCAGATCAGCGTCTGATAGCCGTGCTGAAACAGTTCCTGTTCGATGGCATGGGCGAGGATACCGAAGAACGGCACGTCAATCGACGGCAGCATCAGCCCGATCATCCGGCTTGGTGCACCGCGCAGCATACGGGCACCCTTGCTGGGTGTGTAGTTCAGTGTCCGGATCGCCGACTCTACGCGATGCCGGAGCTCAGGCGAGGCGTAGCCGCTGTTGTTGAGCACACGCGAGACCGAAGAGACCGACGTTCCTGCAAGTTTGGCGATATGTCTGATGCTGGTCGTCACGGCCCGCATTTCTCTCTTCGTGCAGCACTGAGCGTCTTTGCAGCTGCGCAAAGGACGCTGCAGCAGTTTGAATGCTGCACAACTTATCCTTAAATCGATTCCGATCTAAGCAATTCGTACGCCACAACCAAGCCATTTCGAATGAATGGCTATTCGGCATGGACACCTGATGAACGACACAGTCATCCTTTTTCACGGCATTGCCCGGACGAAGAAAAGCATGGAGAAGCTCGCAGCCTTCCTGTCCGGGAAGGGGTATCGGGTTGCGAATGTCGGTTACCCCTCCACCAGGTTTTCGATCGGCGACCTTGTCGACATCGTTCGGCCGCAGATCGACGCGGCTGTGAAGGAGGCAGGCGACGGCCGTGTGCATTTCATCGGTTATTCGATGGGTGGGCTGCTTATCCGTGCTTTTCTCCGGAACCATCGCCCGCCGAAGCTGGGAAGAGTGGTCATGGTCGGAACGCCGAACAACGGCAGCCAGATCGCCGATTTCCTCAAGACCTGGCCGCTCTACAGGAGGTTCTATGGACCGGCAGGGCAGCAGCTGATTACCGATCAAACCGCAATGACCAAGCTGTTCGGCACGGTCGATTACGAACTTGGCATCATCGCGGGGAACCGGACCATCGACCCGGTCTCTTCCCTGATCATCGGCCTTAGAATTCCGAATGATGGAAAGGTGTCGGTGGAGAGCACACGCCTCGACGGCGCCGCGGCGCATATCGTCATTCCCGCCAACCACACTTTCTTGCCGGTCAACAAGATCATGTGGAGGCAAGCCCTGTCGTTTCTGCAGGATGGACGGTTCGCAAGCTGAACACCGACAGTTGCCTCATCGACAGTTTCAAAACGCACAGCGTGGGCTGACCTCACCGTTGAACGATGAGGTCCTGCTTGACCTTTGAAATCAGCAGGCGGGAGCCGTCAGCGGTGAAGTGCCCGTAGTCGAATTGCACCGGGTCCCCGCTTTTTGTCCACACGATGCAGTCGGGATTGCACATGGTCTTATAGGTGGAGATGTACATTGCTCCGCTTCCGGCCAATGCGTCGTGAATATCTACACCGATGCGCTGCCGAGGCGCCAAATGATCGGCGGCATGAAATGGCTGCTTCTCATAGAGACTATGAGCGAGCAGCCGCGGCAGGGAAGATTTATATTCTGCCACTGGTCCGAAGACGACGATCTTTTTGGCAAAGGGTGAGAGGTAGTCCACCGTCTTTCTGATGAGTTTGACGTCATCTTCAGTCCAGCGTCCGGCCAACACGAGAACATCGACCTTGTGGCTCGGCAAAAACTCTTTGAAGACGTAGTTCATGAGGTCTAGGCAGCGCTCTTCGCCTTCGGCTTCAAGAGTAGGACGGCATCCTGATGCGTTAGCTTGAAGGACGTTGGTCCCCGGCAGCGTTTTCAAGCCCGGATATAGGTGCGCAGCGTGACTATCACCGACGAGCGCTATGTTTTGCTGACTATTTGAGAGAGCCAAGCAGGTATCGCGATCGTATTTTTCGATACCGTCGTTTGACGTAAGGAAGCATTTTCCACTGCGGAAGGCTTTCGAGGGGTCGTAATCGGCAAATTCCGCCACCCGCTCAACGAGCTTGTTGTCGTCCTTCATTTGATCGGCGGCGAGTTGCCCGACGAATGCCAGCATTGCTACGGAAGCAATTGAGGCAGCCCCGGCGGCTACGGACACCAGAGGCCGGTATCGCATCGTTCGGAAGGGCGTTTCGATAAATCGCCACGAGAAATATGCGACGACAAAACTCAAAGCGACGGGCACCAATTGCCAGCCATGCTCCCACGCCCCGTACTGGTTCGAAAACACCCAGATCGGCCAATGCCACAAATAGAGGGAATACGAGATCAAACCTATCGAGGTGGCGACCCTCAATGATAGAAGCCTGCTGACCAGCGTGCCTGGACCCGCCCAGATGATAAGAGCCGTGCCTGCCGTCGCGGGTAAGGCCATTAGCCCTGGAAACTCAGAGGTTTTCGACAACAGCAGCGCGCTGAGGCCGATCGCCAAGGCGCCGAATGCCGAAAGCGCATTATTGATCCGCATATCGGAAAATTTCGTCAATGCCGGTGCTGCGATGAGGGAGCCTACCAGCAGCTCCCACGCGCGATATTGCACAAGATAGAAAGCTGCAGAGCGGTTGATTGGAACAGCGATGATGGAAGCAATGATGCTGACTGCGAAAAGTCCCGCAATGGCTATCCCGGTTGCCCTGCGGCCATAACGGCTCGCTGCCATGACGATCAGCGGAAAAATGACGTAGAACTGCTCTTCGACCGACAACGACCATGTGTGCAGGACCGGATTGAATTCCGCGGAATCATCGAAATATCCAGTCGTCAAATAGAAATAGGCATTGGAAGCAAAGAGCGCGGAGGACGTCACTGACTTGAAGACCCGCAGGCTTTCGTCAGGCAGCATCGTAAAATACGAAACCGCCATCACGACAGCATACATGGCCACGACAGCGGGAAGAATTCGTTTGGCCCGACGGCTGTAGAAGTTGCCGATCGAAAATCGGCCATCGCTTACTTCGGCGAGGATTATTTTTGTTATCAGGAAGCCCGATATCACGAAAAAAATGTCCACCCCGATAAATCCGCCGGGGAGAATGCGATCAAATCCGCAGTGATAAAGAATCACAAAAATGACGGCTACGGCTCGCAGGCCGTCGATATCTTGACGATGCGTAATCATTGTCGGCCTCGGTGTTTGGCCTCCCGGGATTTCGTAACGTGAGACCGATCAATATGCAACCAGAGTCATGGTAAAATGAAAACAACTCGCCTTAGAGGCGCTTTCGGCCCAGAGATAGAGGCCCAGCGAGCGAGCGCAAGGTCATCTAGGTTTTCGAGATAGTGTTTTTTTACCACTGGTCCGATGGCGCCGACGAGGAGAAGAATGGCGTCCATCAACTCAACAGTGATTGACTAAACAGCTGCCTTTCAACGGTCCCCAACTCAGGCCACAGAAGAAGACTGACGGGCGATTAAAATGAGCTGCTGAAACGCAGCGGCGGCGTTGCCAGAACGCCATGCAGGAAAAATCGGGCGAACATGTGACGAGCCCGGTACCGGCCGATCCTCGACCCGAGATGCAATGCGACTTCAACTCGCTGCAAGGGCGTCGGCTGGTTGAACGCGACAATCGGGGCGGACTGTCTCTATTGGTCTATGTGCAGAGATTTCTCAGCGGCCGTTCAGGTGAAGATAATTTTCAGATATTCAAACATCCGCCACACCGTCGCTCACTATTGTCAGCGACAAGCGTATCGAAGGAAGATCTGATGCCCGCCATCTTGCGAAAGAAAATTCATGGAGCATCCACACGGGGGCAGGTCATCGACGGTGCTGAGGATATCGGCGTCGCTTATCAGGTGTTTTCCGACACGGTGGTCGAAGACGTGGTGGTCAAGAACTCTCCGCGCGGCTTCAAATTTCACAACGGCAAGAATCTTGTCGTAAGGCGCTGCGAAACAGAAAATGTGAACGGCGACGGCATTTACCTTACGATGACGTCGAATGTTTTGCTGGAAAACAACCGCGTCGGCTCAGCGCCCGGCCAGGGAGCGGATTGTTGCCAATTCGCCTACGAAAACAAAGATAGCTATATAAGTTCCAATGTGGTGGTCCGGGGCAACCTTCTTTTACAAAGACCGACCAGCACCTCGAACAAGGGGGCGCTGGTTTGCGGCAGGACCCGAAACTACCTCGTTGAATATAATTTCATCGGCGGGAAGAATTTTTCTTTTTCATCGATCGGCGACGACGCCGTCGTGCGCAGTAACATCATGCGTGACGGCAGGATGAACGATTATTCCTTCGGTTATGGAGTTGGCGATCAAGTCAGCCATGCCGGCCACCATGTTTATGACAACAGGATCGAGAACAGCAATCGCGGCGTGAGTTTGAGCGGTTATTCCGATCAGAATCTGGCATTTCGCAAAGATATGAATATCCACGATAACGTCATCAGCGAATGTGACATCGCTTTTTTCGCCAATCGACCATGGTCCGGAAGCTTTCGGCGCAACATATTCCTGCGGTGCAAGCAGGGCATTCTGCTGAAGGGAAACGGGGAGGCGACTGCGGGGGACATTGACGGAAACTATTTCAATGACGGCAGCTTTCTGAACGTCACTCCGCCGCCGCTTCGCGTCAAACCCGACGGAAAGGCTTCCGTTTCTTCAGGTGAATGGACATCCGAGCCCGACGAAATCCGCATCCAGTGGCGTAACAAGGGGATCGATATACCGGGCGCCAACCGGCCATCTATAACGGTCGAAGCCGGCATGGAATTGTCATGCGTCTTGCTGGCCCGCAAGGAGCAGAATTGGATGTTGGCGATCGCTGAGACTGCTTATGACGATTTCACGCCGCGTGCGTGGCAGGAAAACATGCTGCCCTGGCAGAAGCGGTATTTCTCGATTTGAACGGCTGCTCGCATGCCCGTCCGGCGGCCGACGATATTGACCGATGCGACAAGAAGGACGGAATGAGGCGCTCTATCGCCAGATGTCGAACACACCCTCCCTCAAGGCTGGCGTTGATTCCGGTTTGTTCGCAACCTGGGACGCAGTTCCGAGAGTGCGATGACCATATGTGGCCAGCAAATGAAAGGTGCCAGCATCATGCCTGCCTCGGTCATGGCTCCAAGCATGATGAGGATGATGATAACAATCTCCTTTCGCCTGGCGCCGGATTCTGCCGGATCGGGGTCGACGATTGTCATCTTCCGGAACACGCGGGTCAGCGCAAACAACGTCCATGCGGTAACGCCTGGAATGCCGATATTGAGCGCTAGCTCAAGATAGGTGTTATGGGTCGATCGTGCATCGAAGGTAACCTTGACGTACTCTTCCATGACATCGGGCTGACGAAACATCGCAAACCCATAACCTGTTAGGGGCCTATCCCAGATCAATGGCAATAGCTGTTCCCAGATATTGGTGCGACCGGAGAAAGTAATATCTTTGCCGAATGCTTCTGCAACCGCTGAAGCCACGCCGAGGTAAACGAAGCTGGCGCCGAACCCGATGATCACGAACAACAGGAAAACGACGAAGGAACGAAAAAGGCGGTTCGGGTAAATGTGAATAACGCGAATGCCATACAGCATCATGCTGCCGAACATCGTCAAGACGACAGCCGTCGAGGACTTCGTTGCCACAATCAAGGCGAGAAGGCAGAGCATTGCAGCCCAGCGTATCAGGGTACTGTAACGAAGCCGGCCGAATTTCTCCGTCGATAGCAGGCAGACAAAACTGACCGAGCAAAACTGCCCCAACGTGTTCTTATGATAAAATGCGCCTTTGACCATGCCCGCATAGCTGCCACGCATGATGGCGAATTGTGGGAAAGCTGCTGTGTAGAGAACGTTGATGAATGCGGCGGCAATCGCAAAACGCCCGAGGACTCGGAAGGCTTCGACATTGCCGTAGCGCGCGCGGTACAGAAGAGGCGGGATGGCGAGAACGATGACCGCAGCCAATCCCTTTAAGGATGCGGTCTTGTCGATGGAGAAGACGATCGATGTCAGGCAGGAAATGCCGACAACCACGATGAACGGCGAAAACCTTGAAAAGACCCGTAGGAACTGTTTCTGTTCCAACAGAAAATATAATCCTGACAAAGGGATAAGGCCGTAGAGCAATATTTTCATCGGCAGCGGGTCGACCGCGGCGCCGTCGTCGAAGTTTGCAGGCAGGCCGTACCACATGCCTGTCGCCCGCCATAGAGACGCGTAAAATGCTATCGTAAGGACCAGCTTTGCCAGCACATCGCGCCGGACGCGCCACCGAGGCACAGACTGCCGGTGGTAGCCCGCCGGATAGTGGTGTCTTGCCAAAGCTGCATTTTCTATCGTCATCAAAGGCTCATATAAATCAATCTGCAGAACCCCGGCTGTTCGCCACGATCAAGGCGATGCCGGTATTCGATTGAACGGAGGCGGGAACTGATCTGCGCATCCTCGGCTTCCGCTCGCGAAGAACGAATTCGTTTTTGGCGGTTTCGATAACGTCGTCCTAGTTTCCCAAACTGCCCGTTTCGGTGGGCGATCTGGCCAGGGCAATTTGACCAGTGGCCCCAAGCTTCTCAAGGCGGCACGTCTCACTTCGCCATGCGGCGCGACTTTAAGCGAACTCATTCCGCGAATCCAGCCGATATAATCATGTCATCATGTCGCGCCGTTAACCGTCCGATCGACTCTGGACTATTGGCACTACCCAGGCGATTTTACGGCGCACCCAATTTTCGGAACCAAACATCGGCTCCGCCGTTGAATGCGATGTCCAACCGTGTCCGGGAGACAGACATGGCACGTCAGACATTCTGGAAGGGCTACCTCAAGCTCTCGCTGGTGACGGCAGCCGTCTCGCTGACGCCGGCGACGACCGAAAGCAATAAGGTGCGCTTCCACGTTCTCAATCGCCAGACGAAGAACCGCGTCGAAAGCCGCTATGTCGACAGCGTCACCCACAAGCCGGTCGCCGACCGGGATCAGGTGAAAGGTTATCCCCGCGGCGAGGACGACTATGTTCTGCTGGAAGACGAGGAGATCGAGGAGGTCGGGCTCGAAAGCACCCGCACCATCGATATCGACAGCTTCGTGCCGCGCGGCTCGATCGACTGGATCTGGTACGACAAACCGCATTTTCTGGCGCCCGAGGATAAGGTTGGGGTGGAAGCCTTCTGCGTCATTCGTGAGGCAATGAAGGCAAACGATGTGGTCGGCATCGCCCGGCTGGTGCTTTATCGTCGCGAGCGTGCCGTGCTCCTGGAGCCGCAGGGCAAGGGCATCATTCTCTGGACGCTGCGTTATGGCGACGAGGTGCGTGAACCGGTGGCCGAACTCGACAGCAAGGCCGAGATCGACAGCAAGCTTCTAACGTTGATGAAACGGCTGGTGAAGGAAGAGACCAAGGATTGGAGCCCGGCCATGGTGCAGGATCCGATCCAGAAGCGCCTGAAATCGATGATCCGGGGCAAGCAGAAGAGCCTGAAGAAGGCCGCGCCCGCGAAAAAGCCCGCGCCGGTGAAATCGACCGGCAACGTCATCAACATCATGGATGCGCTGAAGAAGAGCCTTGCCGCGGATGACGGGCGCAAACCGCATTAGCGAAAAGGTGAGGGCATTTCACTCGATAGATCTCAAAAGCCAGCTCAACTCGCCTTCTTACTGCGGCTGTCGCTACGCGCCGGCGCCTTCTTCGCCGGCGCCTTCTTTGCAGTGGCCTTGCCGCTCACCCCGGCGCTTTGTCGCAGCGCCTCCATCAGGTCGACAACCTTGCGTTCTGGCGGCTGCTTTTTCTTTGGCAGTGCCCGGCCCTCGATTTTTGCCTTCACCAGCTCGACGAGGGCAGCCTCGTAACGATCCTCATATTCGCTCGGCTCGAAGGTGCCTTGCTTGGTCTTGAGGATATGGCCTGCGAGCTCGAGCATCTCCTTGTCGAATTTAAAGTCGGGAATCTCGTCAAAGACGCTGTCGGCCGAGCGCACCTCGTAGTCGAAGTTCAGCATGGTCGCGACGATGTGGTCGTCATGCGGGCGGATCAGCAGCGTCCGGTTCCGTCGGAAAAGCACGGCTTCGGCAAGTGCTGCGACTTTGCCGTCAAGCATGCTCCTGACAATCAGCGACAGCGCCTCTTCATCATGTTCGTCTACGGGCGCGAGATAGTACGGACGGTCGAAATAGAGCTTGTCGATGCCGTCATAGGCGATGAAAGCCTTGATATTCAGCACCTTGTCGCTTTCCGGCATGAGTGCGGCGATCTCGTCGCCCTCGATGACGATGTAATCGCCATTCTCCAACTGGTAGCCCTTGACCTGGTCGTCCCGCTCGACCGGTTTGCCGGTCTCGCTGTCGATGAATTGCCGCTCCACCCGGTGGCCGGTCCTGCGATTGATGATGTTGAAGGAGACGCGGTCGGAGGAGGAAATGGCGGTGTAAAGCCCGACGGCGCAGGCAAGGTCGCCCACTTTCAGATGACCTTTCCAGCTTGCCCGCGCGGCCATTCCATCCTCCGTCGCAAATCAGAGCCGACTGTTGCTCTTGTCGGTTTCGAGTTCCTGAAAGGCCCAGCCGCGGCCGTCAGGCGCGGGATAGGCGAGCAGCGCGTCGCCATCGCCGATCTTCTGGCGCGACGCGGCGTCCCTGGCGTGAACGATCGCTTCATCGGCCGTGGCATAGGTTTCAGAAAGCGTGTCCCCGAGCTTGTAAGCCCAGCCATTGTCATGCGGCACGACCTGGTAGGTGATATCGGCCATTTCGGATCTCCTCTTTAGTTCCGATTTGGTTTGCGCCGCTCGTCGAGGGCGATGATCTTCTCCACGGAGGCGATATCCTCGCTGGTGACGACAGGCACCGGATCGGCCGCGATCGCCTCCAGCACCTCTTGTGAGACGGCGCCGTTGCGAATCGCCCATTCCAGCGTCTCGCGTGTTTCGCGCTCGGCCTTCAGCTGCGCATAAAGCGCGACGATCAGCCGATCGCGGGCGTCCATGCGCCGGCCTTGGCGACCCATACTGCGGACATCAGGCATCGCAATCCACCTTTGGCACCGATTTCGTTCAGGTGTAATCAACTGATGACGGATGGAAAGGTTCCGAAACCGATGGGTGGCACTTGCCTCTTGCGGCGCCGGGCGGCGATTGCCATCTGCAGAATGTTCGTCAAAGGATTTCACCATGGTCGATCTCAAGGCCCGCCCCCGCCCGACCGGCGCCACCGCCGCTCTCGGCCGCACCGGTTTTCCGCATGTCACCTCCGCCACCAAAGGCGAGATCGATATCGTCACCGCGCCGTCGCAGCCGGGTTTCAATCCGCTCGACCTGCTCTATGCCTCGCTCTCGGCCTGCCTCGTGCTCAGCGCCCGCATGGCCGCCAGCCAGATGGGCGTTCTCGACAGGATCAGCGGCATCACCGCCGAGGTCACCGGCGAGAAGGCGACGGAAGGCCTTTCGCGCGTTGCGAGGTTCAATATCGCCTTCTCGATCAGAGGCGATATCGATGAGGAGACCCGGCAGAGAATCGTCCATGCGGCCGAAGACGAGATCTGCACGGTGAGCAATACGATCCGCGGCAACCCCGATTTTTCGACGACGATATCGGCATAGGTTCGATCTATATAATATTTATAGACAATTGCCGGCAGAGGATTGCGCGGCCCATGCCCGGCTCCTATGCTTGGGCATCTAAAGCGATGATACGGCCACCATGCAGTCCAAGCCTTTCCCGAAATCCGAACGGCCTGTCGTCGCCATTATCGGCGGCGGCGTCTCCGGCGCCGGCGTCGCCTATCATCTCGCCCGGGCGAATTGCGGCGAAGCTCCCGTGATCCTGGTCTTCGAGCCGCGCGCCGAACTCGGCCGCGGCCTTGCCTATGACACGGATGATCCGGCGCACCGCATCAATGTCCCGGCTGCTAAGATGAGCCTGCAGCCGGACGATCTGGGCGAATTCCAGGCCTGGATCGAAGCGCGCGATGCCGTTGCCGGCGACAGCAAGGCCAAACAGCCCGATGGCTCGCTTTTCCCGCGGCGCCAGCTGTTCGGCGAATATGTCGCCTCGCTGGTGAAACCACTGCTGGAAGACGGTCGCGTGCGTCATTGCCACGCCGCGGTCACCGGCGTCGAGCGTCGTGCCGGCCGCTGGACGATCCGCGACGATAGAGGCGGCGTGACCGAGGCCGATATCATCGCGATCGCCACCAGCCATCCGCCGCCCGCAGCCCCCGGCCGGCTGGCGAGCCGGCTCGCTGACCATCCGCGTTTCGTCGCCGATACCACCAAACCCGGCGCGCTCCAGGTCATCCGCCCGCATGACCGGGTGTTGGTCATCGGCAACGGCCTGACGGCGGCCGACGTCATCGCCTCGCTTGCCGAGCACGGACATGAGGGGCCGGTGACCGCGATCTCGCGCCGTGGCCTGCGTTCGCGCGGGCATGCGCCGGTGCCGCAGCCGCTCTTCGGCGATTTCCTCGCCGATGCGGCCCATTCCGCCGGCTCGCTGCTGGCAAGGATCCGCGCCGCCATCGATGCGGCAAAAGCGGAAGGGATCAGTTGGCACGGCGTGATCGATCAGGTGCGGGCGCAGGGATATGATCTCTGGCAGGCGCTGCCGGTTGCCGAACGCCGCCGCCTCGTCCGCCATCTTCGTCCCTATTGGGACGTGCACCGGTTCCGCATCGCTCCGCAGGTCGAGGCCGTGCTCGACGCGGCGATTGCTACCGGCCGGCTCGAGATCCTTGCCGGCTCCGTCGCCGATGCGCGCATCGAGGGCGAGTTCATCCTGTGCACCTTGCAGCCGCGGCAGCACCGCCAGCCGCTGGAGCGGAGTTATGACGCCGTCATCGTCACCACCGGCCCGGCCCATGGCGGCATTCTCGAAACTCAGCCCTGGCTTGCAGCCCTTGCGGCAAACGGCCACCTGTCGCTCGATCCCACTGGCCTCGGCCTTGCCTGCACCGGGCATTCGGAGGCGATCGGCCGGTCAGGAGAGGCGGATCCGTCGCTGCTGATCTCCGGCCCGCTCGCGCGCGGCACCTTCGGGGAGCTGATGGGCCTGCCGCAGGTGACCGAGCATGCCTTCTTCGTCGCAAACGAGATTGCCGGAAAGCTGCGGGTGAACACGACACACACGCATCCGGCCTGATTTTACATTCCCCTGATTTTACATTCCCCCTGATTTTACATTCCTATGTCGCTTGGCGGCTGTCGTTCATGATCGACTTCTGATACTCACGGCAGCCAACATCCCATCGCCCTGCTTTCCGGCGACCAGAAATATCGAGATCATGTTGCAGGCTGCCTCCACCCTTTCCGAAGCCTCGCCTTCCAATCGCCTCGCCCTTGCAGCCCTCATTCTCGGCGGGGCGGCAATCGGCGGCTCGCCGATCTTCGTCCGGCTCTCCGAGGTCGGGCCGATGGCGACGGCCTTCTGGCGCGTGGCGCTGGCACTGATCCCGATCTTCATCGTCTCGCTCATGAAGAAGGATGCGGGGGCGAGGCCGCAAAGCCTTTCCGATTACGGCATGCTGATCCTGCCGGGCGTCATGCTGTCGCTCGATCTCGCCGCCTGGCACCTTTCGCTCACCATGACTTCGGTTGCCAATGCGACGCTGCTGGCCAACCTCGCACCGGTCTTCGTCACGATGATCGCCTTCGTCTTTTTCGGAGCGAGGATCAGCGGCGTTTTCCTGTTCGGGCTTGCCTTGGCCTTGGCAGGCGTCGTCGTTCTGAAGGGCGGGCCGGCAGCCATCGGCAATGGCGATCTCAGCGGCGATGGCATCGCGATGATCGCGGCCTTCTTCTACGCTTGTTATATCCTGGCGATCGGCAGGCTGCGCAGCCGGTTCGATACGATCAGAATCATGATGTGGAGCACGGCGTCCGCTGCCATTTTCATCTTCCCGATCGGCTTCTTTTACGAAGGTCAGATGCTGCCCGCGAGCCTCTATGGCTGGTCGATCCTTTTCGGTCTCGCCTTTATCAGCCATGCCGGCGGGCAGGTGGCGATCACCTATGCGCTGGCCTATCTGCCGCCGGCCTTTTCCTCTTTGACGCTGCTGCTGCAGCCGGTCATCGCGGCTATCCTTGCCTGGGGGCTGCTGAACGAAGCGATCGGCACGATGCAGGCGCTCGGCGCTGCCGTCGTGCTCGCCGGCATCATGGTTGCCCGCGCTTCCCGCGTTCAGGTTTAAGCATTTCGGAACCGGCGCCTAAAGCGGTCGCGATCTTTCAGATTCGCTCCCCGCGCCTTAGCTCTTTGTTTTTGCGCATGTCGTTGCCGCAAAACCGCTGCGCAGTTTTGCGCGACATGCTTTAGCGGTTTTCCTGCAGCAGCCATTTCTGGATGATCGGCACATCGGCATCGCCGAGATCATGGCCGCCGGGAATGACGTCGGAATCGACCGTGGCGCCCGAACTCTTCAGCCGATCTTCCAGCTCGCTCGCATATTTGCCGTAGGCATCCGTCTTGCCGCTGATGACGAGCAGGTCGGTGCCCTTCAGGTCGGCATGCGGATAGTCGCTGAGCACCGGCATGGAGCGCAGCAGCACCGCCTTGTGAACCAGGTTCGGATGCAGGTAGAGCAGCGAGTTCAACAGGTTGGCGCCGTTGGAGTAGCCGACATAGACGACCTTCTGGGGATCGAGCCCGTAGGATTTGACGGCGCCCTCGATGAAGGCGGCGAAGGCCTCCGCCTCGGTCTTGATGTCGTTCTGGTCGAAGGAGAAGGGAGTAATGCGCTTGTACCAGCGCGGAAACCCTTCCTCGGTCGCCCTGCCGCGCACGCCGAGCAGAGTCGCCCGCGGTGCCGCCTTGTTCAGCAGCGGCATCAGCGTCGTCTCGTTGCCGCCGGAGCCGTGCAGCAGCACGAAGACGCTGCCGTCGGGATCCGGCGGCGTATAGAAACGGTGGACGAAAGGCAGCTCGCGGTAATTGATGCGCGGTTGGCCGGGCATTGCAAACTGCGGCAGCACGACCTTCAGGTCATGGAGATTGGTGATCGCTTCGGGCGGCGCAAACAGCTTCGTCCCGAGAGCGGCCTGCTCTTCATCCACGATCATGCCCGGCTTGTCGGTCGCAAGCTCTATCAACGTGCCGCCGGGCTCACGGGCATAGAGTGAGCGGAAATATTTGCGGTCGTGCATGTTGGTCGGCGATGCGTCGGTGGCTTCCAGGGCCTTGCGGACGGAATGCAGCGTCTCCTCGTCGGCAGCGCGGAAGGCGACGTGATCGACGGTCCCGGTGCCCGGCGCGCCGGACCAGAAGCCGCGGGCATCGCGCACGTCGATGACGTCGCCGGACTGCGAAACCAGTCTGTCGATCGTGCCGCGATTGGCATGGAAGCGGTAGCCAAAATGGCTCTCGAGGAAGCTGCGGCTTTCAGTCGGCTTTTCCGTCAGCATGGTCGCGCCGCGCACGCGCTGGATGGCGTGCTCCGCGGGGATCGAGGCGCCGTGCCAGGCCGCCGGCGATGTGACGTGCTTTGCACCGGCGAGCTTGAGGATGATGTTGTCGGGATCCTTCAGCCGGAGCACGGGCTCGCCGAATTCGTCCGCCGGTCCTTCCGAGCGCAGGCCGAAGCTCATGGCGCGCGTCAGCCAGTAACCGATGCTCGCCGGGTCGATCGACAGCGATATTTCACTGATCTGGCCGTAGCCGGCCCGGCCGGGCGCACCGTCTTCCCATGCGAGGAAGGTAAGCAGCGAACCCGGCGTCCCTGCCGCATCGCCGTAAAACAGATGGAGTTGCGTCGCGTCCTCGTAGCCGGCCGTCTGCTTGACCAGCCGCAGGCCGAGAAAACCTGCGTAAAAGTCCACGTTCGCCTGCACCTTTCGGGTGACGGCCGTGACGTGATGTATGCCTGATACCATCGGAAGCAGTCCTGATTGAAGCGGAGTCGTCAGGAGCGCGAGTATGAGAGCTGCGAAGGTCATACCGTTGCCAATGACCACCGCTTAGTTTTGTTCCGCACAAAGCGCAAGCGAATCGCCGCGCTGCAGCAATTCCAGATGATCGACATATTCGAGTGCCTCTTCGAGTTGCTGCAGGGTCGGCGGCTTGACCATATAGGCGCGCGCACCGAGATTTCTGGCCCGTTGCCGGTCGGTCTCATCGCTTGACGTGCTGAGAATGCAGACGGGAATCTGGTTGAGGCGGACATCGGTGGAAAGCGCACGCAGCACCTCGAAGCCGTCCATGATCGGCATGTTGATATCGAGCAGCATCAGGTCGATCTGCGGCACCTCGGCAATACAGGCCCGTTCTTCGAGCAGCCGCATCGCCTCGCGCCCGTTGGTGGCGACATGCAGATTGAAATTCACCTTCTCCCGCCGCATCAGCTTGATCTTCAGAAGCTGGATATCGGCCGGGCTGTCCTCCACCAACAGCACTTCGGCAAGCCTGCCTTCGCCTTCACCCGGCTGCTCCGCAGGCTTGCCGCTATGCGGGATGGCCGCTGCCGGCAGCGGCTCGGGCCTCGTCTCGGCGAGCGGCACGTCGAGAACGAAAGTGGCACCCGGGCCATCCTCCGCCTCGCACCAGATCGAGCCGCCATGCAGTTGTGCGATGCGGCGGCAGATGGCAAGGCCAAGCCCGGTGCCCTCGATGCCGCGGCCGACGAGCCGTTTGAACGGCTGGAAGATCAATTCGCGATGCTGAGGATCGATGCCGGGCCCGTTGTCGCGTACGGTGAGGCGGCAGAAATCGCCATGGGCTTCGCCTGAGATCGTGACCTCCGGAACCTTCTGCTCGCAATAGCGGATGGCATTCGACACGAGGTTCTGCAACAGCTGGGTCAGCAGCGTCGCATCGCCCATGACCTCCGGCAGCGCGCCGCGGATGATGATCGCGCCGCGGCTTTCGGTCTGCTGGCGCAGATTGTCCTCCACCTGGTCGAGTACGGCAGAGAGCGAAACCGGCGTGAGCTCCGGCCCGCCGGAGGCTTCGAGCCTGGTGAAGCCCGAGACCTTGACGATCAGGTCTTCCATATGGTCGGCGGCGCTCAGCACGTAATCGAGCAGTTCCCGGTCGTCGGCCGGAAGCGCTGCAGAACCGTGCAGGATGCGGCTGAAGGACTTGATCGTCCTGAGCGGCTCCTTCAGATCATGGGCCATGGCGCGTGTGAAAATCTCGAGCGATTGCCGCTTCTGTTCCAACTGCGCTTCCAGCATGCCGTGCATGATGGCGTTCTGGATGCAGCGATGCAGCGTTTCCGGCGACAGCGAATCCTTGGTGAGATAGTCGCGTGCGCCGGCCTTCATCACCTCGACGGCGACGGTTTCACTGCCTTGGCCGGTCAACATGATGACGTTGGCGGCGGGATCGTTCTCCAGAATATCGGCAAGAACGCCGAGCCCGTTGCGGCCCGGCAGCGAATAGTCGAGCAGGATGCAGTTCGGCCGTTTGCGGCCGTTCAGCGCAAGGCCCTCTTCGCCCGTCTCCGCCTCCAGGACGCTATAGGCGGTGCTGGAGACGCGGCCCAATATGCGGCGATAGACCTCGCGATCGTCAATATTGTCGTCGATGATGAGAATGCTGCACTCTTCCGCCAATCTGTCAGTCCTCGAGCGGCAGGATGGCGATTTCGAACCAGTATTCCTTCAGTCGCTGGATCGCCGCGAAGAGCCCGTCGAGATCGACCGGCTTCTGGACATAGGTATTGGCGCCGAGCGCATAGCAGCCTTCGATATCCCGTTCGTCGTCGGACGTGGTGAGGATCACCACCGGGATCTTGCGCCAGCCGGCGTTCGATTTAATCGCCTCCAGCGTCTTGCGGCCGTCAAGGCCCGGCATGTTGAGATCGAGCAGGATCAGCCCCGGTTTCGGCACCATCACGGCGAGCATGTCGAGCGCTTCCTGCCCCGAGGCTGCCCAACGGATCGAGTTGCGCAGATTGGTGCGTTTGAACGCGCGCATCGTCGCTTCGAAATCGTCTTCGCTGTCCTCGACGATCAGGATCGGTTGCGTGTCACGCTGCTGCATTCTGCCCCTCGCGCTTTTTTCCCAGAGTGAAGTAGAATGTGGTGCCGGCGCCGACCTCGGATTCCAGCCAGATATCGCCATTGTGCCGCGCGATGATCTTGCGGACGAAGGTGAGGCCTGCTCCGGTGCCGTCGTCGGAATCCTGCGATTTTTCCAGCCGTTTGAAAATGCGGAAAATATCCTCATGGAATTCCTGGGGTATGCCCTTGCCGTTATCCCTGACGAAAAACACGTTGCGGGCAATCGTGCCGTCCTGGCCGACGAACCGATCGAGATAGCCGATCGACACCAGCGGCGCCGGTTTGTCGTTGTATTTGATCGCATTGGTGATGAGATTGCGGAACACTTCGGTCAGCCGCGGCGCGTCGCAGACCACATCCGGCAACTGGCCATCGATGATGACCTTGGCATGGCGTTCCTCCAGCAGCAGCTCCATGGTCGCGACGACATCCTTGACGATCAGGCCGATATCGCTGCGCTTAACCGCCAGCTGCTGCCGCCCGAGCCGGGAGAAATACAGCAGGTCGTTGACGAGTTTTTCCATGCGCTGGCTGAGGCGCACCAGCCGGTTCAGTCGGCGCACGCCGTCGTCGTCGAGTTTGTCTTCGTAGTCCTCTAGCAGGAATCGGGAGTGGTTATGCAGGCCGCGCAGCGGTTCCTTGAGATCATGCGAGGCGATATAGGCGAATTCGTCGAGGTCGTGATTGCTGCGCTCGAGTTCGGCCGTATAGGCCTCGAGCTGGGCAAGCGTCGTTTTCATCCGCTCTTCCTGCCGGGCCCGCTCGCTGATATCGCGCACGATGCCGACGAAGATCTTCGCATCGCCGGTGGAAACGGCGCTGATGGAAACGTCGATCGGAAAGACGATGCCGTTCCTGCGTCGTCCGGAAACCATCCGCGTCGTGCCGATGATGCGCTCCTCACCGGTCTTCCGGTAATGGGCGAGATAGCCGTCGTGCTCGGAGTGGTAGGGTTCGGGCATCAGCATCTTGATATTCCGGCCGATCGTCTCCTGCGGGGTGTAACCGAACATGCTTTCAGCCGCCGGGTTGAAGCTCCTGATCGTTCCGCTCTCGTCGATGACGATGACGGCATCGGGCGTGCCGCGCACCAGCGCGCCGAAACGGACGCGCTCGGTTTCGAGGTTATGATTGTTGCGCATGAAATAAAAGACGAGGATCGCGATCAGCCAGAGCGTCGCAGCCGTAATCGTGCGGTTGGCGATCTCCTGCCAGAATGCCGCCTCGTTGTGCCTGACGGCGAAGAAGCCGAGCATCAACAGCACGGTGCAGGCAAACGCGAAGAAAAGCGGCGCATTCCTGTTGCCGAACCAGAGCGCCGTCAGCACCAGCGGCACATAGAGAATGCCGTTGGCAACGCCGAGCGGCGTGTAGAGATCGACGAGGAGGCCGGTGAAGCAGACCGCAGCCGGGATCCAGAGCGGAATCTGTGCGCGGTTTGCCGGCTGCATCCACCAGGAGCGCGCCAGCAGGCCTGAGCCGAAGATCACCATGCCGACCGCCGTATGCAGCGCCATCGCCGCATAAGGCCCCCAGCGGTAACCCTGTTCGGCATCGGTGACATAGCTGGCGAGCGCGATCATGCCCAGGGTGATAACGATGTAGCTCGTCAGCTCCTGCACCACCTGGCTTCTCCTCTCGACGTAGAGAGAGAACAGCAGCGAAAGATTGGCGATCAGGAAGACCAGGGCCGTGTTTGGGCCCATGCCGCCGCCGATCTGCGCGATGAAATCCGGCGGAATGACGAAGCGGGTGATCAGCAGGTCGATATTGTGGAACGTCCGGCCGATGGTGACGATTTCCAAGAGCCGGGCCGCAGCGATCGCCGCCGCAATCCCTGTCATGACCGTTGCGGCAATCAGAAAGCGACGGGCAGCCAGCGTCGAGGCGGCAAGCCCAAGGCCGGACAGCACGAAGCAGAGCGCGGTGTTGAAGGCCATCGACGGAAAGCCGGGAACCAGCGAAATGATCACCTGGATCTGCAATAGCCAGCCGGCAAGGGCGCTCATTCCGAGAAGGAACATCAGGCAGCCGACCGCAATCGCAAAGCCACGGTAGCGCTGCCGCTGCCGCTGGTCCTGCAGGTCCACGTTGCCACTATCCTGCACCCGTCATGTCCTCCTCGGTTCGCGCGGCCATTTTTTCCGAAATCGAGGAATACTCAATAGGCAGGGGAGAACGACGCCGCGCTTTTTCCGAAACGATTTTTCGACAAGATGGATCGAATTTTCGCGAAATCGCGATATCGTGAGGTCGAAGGACAGCAAGGTTCATCGAACAATATCCAAATCATGGTGCTGAATGCCAACCATAATTTACGTCGACGACAGCAGGGATGATCTCTTCTATCTCGACTATATCCGCAGGAAGCAGCAGATAGATGTCGATCTATTCTGTTTTTCGACCGCCGAGACGGCACTGGCGGCGCTGGAGCAGCGCGCGGCGGAAGGCTGGGCGCTGCCGGAACTGCTGGTTGCCGATCTGTACATGCCGCTCGACAGCGGCATCGCCCTGGTAACAAGGCTGCGCCGGGACGACCGTTTCAAGGCGATGCGGCTTGCCATCTGCAGCGGCTCGGATGCTGCCGAGGACCGCGCGCGCTCGCTTGAGGCCGGCGCCGACGCCTATCTGGAAAAGCCGCTTGATCTTGCCGGGATTATTCTCAATCTTGAGCTGTAGGAAGCGGCGAAGGCCCGGTAACCTGTTCCCCGTCCCATGTCCCAACCATTTGACAAAGCGCAATTGACAAGGTCGAGGCCGCACCACAAGATGCAACCGAAGCGAAGCAAATGATTGGCAAAATAAGCGCTGAGAGAACCGATCGACCCGCGTTCGCCGCCACGAACATCAGCCAACCCCTTAGCCAAATGGGTCTGTCGGCTCTCTCGCGCTTACGTCTGGCACTGCCTTCCTGCATTCTTGGATGTTGAATGCAGGAAGAAAACGATACCCAGGTAAGAACTACTGCGCTCAGTAAAATCTGCCCGTGCATCACCTGTAGCTGAGATAATTGATGATTTCCGCCTTTGAATGCCGAAAGTCCCCGTTTCGATATTCGTCATCAACTGTCTCGCAATTTTTGTAGCTCTTCGCGTTTAAGACGTATATCCCAAGATTTCGGGATCGGAGGCATCGAGGAGAGGAAGAGTGGGAATGAACAACGCCCCGGCAATTCCCTTTCATGCCGGACCGGAGCTGAGCCGGGCGATCAACCGCACCGATTTTTTCCGGCTGCTGAAGTCGGCGGCACAGCACTACAACTTCGACAATTTCGCGCTTGCCCGTATTTCCGAGGCGTCTGCCCCTTTCGGGGAACGCGATATCGTCATCACCAATGTCGCCGAACGGCGTGTCGGCCTTTTCATCACGACGTTGAAGGAAGCGCTCGGGACCGTCCGGGCAAAGTCCGCCCAGTTTCTGGCAACGCCGGTTCATGGCAGGAGCGTACGGCCGGAAGATTATCGCTCGGATCTCGTTTTCAATGAGTTCCTGAGCGGCGTCTTTCTGTTCATCCCGTTGTTCACCCCCGAAGGGCGGCGCTATTGCCTCGTCCTCAGCGGCGAGCGTCAGGAGCCGGATCAGAGCGAGATCGCCGATATGCTTCTCGACGCGATGCGGATTTTCGACAAGCTTTATGAGGAAATCCTGACACAGGAAATGTCCGGGCGGCTCACCCAGCGCGAGCAGGAAATCGTCAAATGGACGAGCGAAGGCAAGACGTCGGCTGAGATCGCCATCATTCTCGGTCTTTCCGAACATACGGTCAATTCGCACATCACCGCGGCTGCGCGCAAACTTGACGCCGTCAACCGCGTTCACATGGTGGCGATCGCCTTGCGGAACGGCTTGGTCACGTGAAGCCGGTTTCGGGATTGGGGAAATTAAGTCGATGATCACCGAAACTGTGCGAAAGAATGCCGTGAAGGTTCTCTTCGTCGACGACGAATTCATCGAATTCCGTGCGCTCAAGAAGAAGATCGCCGATCTCTCCGAGCCGGCCGTCGAGGTTGAATATTCGCCATCGATCGGTGACGCGCTGGAAAAGATCCGCTTGGCGCGTTTCGATCTCATCCTGCTCGACAACCGCCTGCTGCCGAACGCCGATTTCCGCGAAACGGTGCCGGAACTGCGCGGCATCGGCTTCACCGGCCCGATCGGCGTCGTCTCGACCGACATATCGGGCGGCTATTTCCAGGAATTCCCCGATTACGGCGTCGATTTCCGCATCGGCAAGGACGAAATCGACGCCCAGACGCTGCAGCACATCATCCGCGAATATGTGAATTATGACGTCCCGGATTTCTGGAAGGACGATTACAGCATCTGAAAAGACGCACGCTTTCAGATGCATGTCGCCTGGTAGTGTGCAGCGGTTCCGGGATAACGACATGCATCAAAACAAAGAACTAAAGCGCGTCGCATGAATCAAGTTTGACGCGGCGCGCTTTAAGCTCAGGCGACCGGAAGGCGGATGAGGAAGCGGCTGCCGCTTTGATCCGAATGTTCGAGGCTGAGATCGCCGCCAAGCGCTGCCAGAAACTCTCGCGCCGTCGTCAGTCCGAGGCCGGCGCCCGGCACCGTTCCCGCCTTCGGCAATTTCCAGAACGGCTCGAAGATCCGCTCCCGATAGGCCGGATCAATGCCCGCCCCATTGTCGGAAATCCGGATGAACCAATTCGCCACCTCCCGCTCCGCGCTGATGACCACATGAAGCGGCGCTTCGCTGCGATAGGTCAGCGCATTGATCAGCAGATGCTGCAGCACTAGGCCGAGCAGGGCGGGATCGCTCCGGAGCGAGGGCAGACCCTGGCTTTCCAGTGTCGCATCGGAAACCGCGGTTTCATCGGTCAGTTCGCCCCAGACATTTTCGGCCAGCGCCTGCAGATCGACTTCTTCGGGCGTCACCTGAGGTGCTCCACCGGCAAGGCTCATCAATGCCTTGGTCAGGCGCTGCGCGGCTTGCGCCTTTTCCATGATCATCCGGAGGCTCTGAAGCTGTTCGCCGTCGAGCGTTCCCTCGAGATCGTCGAGCAGCAGTTCGGCATACATGGCGATATGGCGCAGCGGCGATTGCAAATCGTGCGAGGCGGTTGCGAGAAAACGCTTGATGCGCTCCTCGCTGCTATCGTCCTCTTCCGGTCGTCTCGTCGGGTTTGATGACATTTGGCGGTTTCCCCGATCTCTGCTGCTAGCGCCCCACATCCTATCAGACGCGCCACGGGCGCGGTAATCCTTTGAATCGCTGCAGGATTTTATCCTTGCAGTCATCGACAATAGAAAGAGGGCGCCGGCTCTGCAACCGGCGCCCTCTTCAAGGATGTGTTAACAGGCGGATTTTAGCTCGCCGACTTGCGCGGGCGGCCCTGTTCCGGCGGGATGATTTCGACGGCGCCATCGGTTGCCGCTGCCGCCTTGGCATGGCGGCGGCGCCAGTCGCCGAGGAAGAGCAGGATCGGTGCCGCGATGAAGATCGACGAGGCGCCGGCCACGAGAATGCCGAAGACCATCGGGATTGCGAAGCTCGAGACGGCGCTGCCGCCCCAGATCGCCATCGGCACCAGGGCGAGGAAGGCCGTCGCATTGGTGTAGAGGCTTCGTGCCAGGGTCTCGTTGATCGACTTGTCGATGATCTCGCGCAGCGGCATCGACTTGTAGAGCCGCATGTTTTCACGCATGCGGTCATAGACGACGACCTTGTCGTTCACCGAGTAACCGACGAGCGTCAGGATGGCGGCGATGGCCGTCAGGTTGAAGTCGAGGCCGGTGATCGCAAAGAAGCCGATCGCCTTGGTGACGTCGAGCACCAGCGTGACGATGGCGCCGACGGCAAACGGCCATTCGAACCGCACCCAGATATAGATGAGCATCGCGAGGCTGGCGATCACCACCGACAGGATGCCGGCCCAGGCAAGCTCGCCGCTGACCTTCGGCCCGATGACATCCGTGCCTTCGACGGTGGCGGTCGGATCGATCTTGGCGACTTCGGCCTTCAGCTTGGTCACCGCTGCCGTCTGCGCCTCTTCGCCGCCTTCCTGCCGCTGGGCGCGAACCAGAATGCTGCTTTTGTCGCCGAAGGACTGCAGCGTGATTTCGCCGAGGCCGAGACTATCAAGACCTTCGCGGAACTTTGCCAGATCGGCGACCCCTTGGGTCTTGACGGACATCTGGATGCCGCCGCGGAAATCGACGCCGTAGTTGAGGCCGGGGTGAATGAAGAGCACGACGGAGGCGATCGAAAGCAGCGCCGACACGGTGACGCCGAAGAAGCGTGCCTTCATGAACTCGATGTGCTTGTCATAAGGGCTGAACGGGATCAACGGCCGGATATTCAGCACCTTGAACTTCCGACGGCGGGTGATCTCGATCATCGCAACGCGAACGAAGGCGACCGAGGTGAACATCGAGATGATCAGGCCGAGCGCCATGGTCACGGCAAAGCCGCGAACCGGGCCGGAACCGAAAAAGAACAGGATGGCCGCAGCGATCAGGGCCGTCATATTGCCGTCGATGATCGTCGAATAGGCACGATTGAAGCCGGTATCGATGGCGGCGAAGGCGCCCTTGCCCTTGCGGGTCTCTTCACGAATACGCTCGTTGATGAGGACGTTCGCATCGACCGCAAGGCCGATGCCGAGAACGATACCGGCAATGCCCGGCAGCGTCAGCGTCGCACCGACCAGCGTCAGGGCCGAGAAGGTCAGGATCGTGTGGATCAGCAGCGCGATATTCGCCAGCACGCCCCAGGTGCCATAGAGAACGAAAATGAAGACTGCAACGAGGATAAAGCCGACGATGCCGGAATAAATACCCATCTTGATGGCATCGGCGCCGAGGTCGGCGCCGACGGTGCGTTCCTCGATGACCGTCAGCTTGGCGGGCAGGGCGCCGGCGCGCAGCATGGCGGCAAGCGTCGTTGCGCTGTCGGCCGAGAAGTTGCCGGAGATCTGGCCGGAACCGCCGGTGATCGGCTCGCGGATGACGGGCGCGCTCAGCACCTTGTCGTCGAGGACGATAGCGAAGGGATTGCCGACATTCTGACGGGTGATATCGGCAAAACGGCTGGCGCCGGCGCTGTCGAAGCGGAAGCTGACGATCGGCTCATGCGTGTTCGGGTCGAAGCTGACGCGGGCGTCGGAAAGCCGGTCGCCGGAGAGTTCGACGCGGTCAAGCACCGGATAGGTCCGGCCTTCATCGTCCTTCAGCATGGTCACGCCCGGGCCGGGCTGGTTGTTCGGCGACAGCATATGGAACGACATCTTCGCCGTGGAGCCGAGAAGCTGGCGCAGCCGCGTCGGATCCTGTGCGCCCGGCAGCTGCACGAGCACGCGATTGGCGCCGATGCGCTGAATGGTCGGCTCGGAAACGCCGACCTGGTCGACGCGCTGGCGGATGACTTCAAGGCTCTGCTGGACGGCGTTGTCGACATTGGCGGAGATGCCGGCCTTGGAGAAGCCGATGGTAATGGTCGCTCCGTTCGCTATGACATCAAGATCCGACTGGCCGGCGCTGAGGCCGGTGCTGATCGGGTTGGCGAGCGTCTTGAGGTCGGTGACGGCAGCATCGCTCTGCGTGGCATCGGTCAGCGTCACGACGATTTGGTTCTGGCTGCGGACGACGGCCTTCGGCTGGATGCCCTTTTCGCGCAGCACGCGACGCGCATCCTGAAGCAGCGATTGCAGCCGCTCCTTGGTCAGATCCGCCTCGTCGACTTCCAGAACGAGATGCGAGCCGCCGCGAAGGTCGAGACCGAGCGACACCTGTTCATGCGGCAGCCATGCCGGCACGCGCTGAAGGACAGATTGCGGCAGGACGTTAGGCAGGGCGATCAATAGGCCGATCAGGATGATCACCGTATAGGTGAACACCAGCCATGGTGAAGTACGCATGTTGTATTCCTTAGATAATCGAGGGCCGGCGCTCGGGCGCTGGCGGCATGTCGTCAGATGTCGGAAGCGCCTCGGCGCAAACGTCAGGCAGCAGCCGGCGGTCCGCGCGGCTGATGGGTCCTGGAGATCGCGGCATGACGCGGAGCATCAAATGCCGGAAAGGCGGCTGCAATGGTCCAGCCGGCGAGATCGACAACCGGGGCAGCGGCAAGCATGGGCGATCCGCCGTCATGGGCCGCCTGCTTCGGCGCAAGCCGGCGCTCGGTGGCAAGCACGCCACGCACGGCATCGCGCGCGGTCAGCTGCGGCGGCTGTGTATCCCGGCCGGAAGAGGAAAGCGTATTGACGGCGGCAGCCGGCGAAATGACCAGATTGCCGCCGACGAGCAGGCCGATATAGGCAAGGATGGCGACAAGCAGGGAAGCGGCGACACGGCTGGTCAGATGGTGCTGATCCAGCTCCACCTTCTCCGTCCCGGCGATGTTACTCCCGTATCGGCTCAAAAGCGCGCCAATCTCTCATTCTTTTGGCGGCGGAGGCTCATCCGCCGCAATAATTGTATCAGGCCCATGCCCGTCTTCATAGGGCACACTGTCATGATGCACTTGAGCGAGCCGGTCAACCATGCCAAGCGCGATTTCACGCTCGCCCATGATGACGGTGTCGGCGCCATAGTGCTTCAATTCATCGACCTCGGCATCGGAATGGGCGCGGGCGACGATGAGGATCGACGGATTGACGCTGCGCGCCTGCTCGGCGATGCGGCAGGCCTCGAAGGCGTTCGGGATGGCGATGGCGATGCTGCGGGCGCCGGAAAGATTGGCGAGGTCGAGGGTTTCCCGCATCACCGCATTGCCCATCAGGGTTTCGACCCCTTGCACCCTCAGCTCGCCGATGCGCTTGTCGGAATCCTCGATGACGAGAAAAGGTGTGGCTGACGATTTGAGATTCTGTCCGACGATGCTGCCGACCCGCCCGTAGCCGACGAGAATGGCGTGGCCGCGGAGTGCAGTCGGGTGCACCTCGTCGTCTTCGGGCTGCACCTCTTCATGAGCGACCGCCGCATCCGCGGAGGGGGCGGATTCCACCACGGCTTCCTCTCTTTTTGCGCCTTCTAGCATCGGCCGCATGCGGTCGCAGAGGAAGAACAGCAGCGGATTGAGGATGATCGAGATGATGGCGCCGGCCAGGATCAGATCGCGGCCTTCCTCCGGCAGCAGCCCGAGTTCGACGCCGAGGGCGGCGAGAATGAAGGAGAATTCGCCGATCTGGCCAAGGCTGGCCGAAATCGTCAGCGCCGTGCCGAGCGGCTTCTTGAAGGCGAGCACGATCAGCAGGGCGGCGACGGATTTGCCGATGACGATGATGAAGATGGTGGCGAGGATCGGCAGCGGCCTGTCGATCAGGATGTTCGGATCGAACAACATGCCGACCGAGACGAAGAAGAGCACGGCGAAGGCGTCACGCAGCGGCAGGCTTTCCTGGGCGGCGCGATGGCTGAGTTCGCTTTCGGCAAGCACCATGCCGGCAAAGAAAGCGCCGAGCGCCAGCGACACGCCGAAAAGCTTGGCCGCGCCGAAAGCGACGCCGAGCGCGATCGCCAGCACGCCGAGCCGAAAGAGCTCGCGCGACCCGGTATGGGCGATGCGGTGCATCGTCCAGGGAATGAGCTTGCGGCCGAAGACCAGCATCAGCGCCACGAACAGCGCCACTTTCACCAGCGTCATGGCGATCATGCCGCCGATGCCGAGATCGAGCCCGAACAGCCGGTTCAGTCCGGCCGAGAGCGGCTCGACCGGCGCGTGACCCTCACCGCCGATGCTGGCTGCGGCCGGGATCAGCACCAGCGCCAGCACCATGGCGAGATCCTCGACAATCAGCCAACCGACGGCGATCCTGCCGCGCTCCGTCTCGACCAGGCGCCGCTCCTGCAGCGCTTTCAACAGCACCACTGTGGAAGCGACCGAAAGCGCCAGGCCGAAGACCAGGCTGCCGCCGGTCGGCCAGCCCAGGAAGGCACCGAGCCCCCAGCCGAGCAGTGTCGCAAAGGCGATCTGGGCGATCGCGCCGGGCACGGCGATGCCGCGCACCGACAGCAAGTCCTTGAGCGAGAAATGCAGCCCGACGCCGAACATCAGCAGGATGACGCCGATTTCGGCAAGCTCCGGAGCCAGGCTCTGATCCGCCACATAACCCGGCGTATGCGGGCCTACCAGAACGCCGGCAATCAGATAGCCCACCAGCGGCGGCATGCGCAGCCGATGGGCAAACGCGCCGAAGATGAAAGCCAGCACGAGGCCGCCGACGATTGTCGAAATCAAGGGCGTATCGTGCGGCATTGCTGTCTCCCGATCTGGAAATCCCGTTTATAATGTGACATATATGGTTTATATCGACCAATATGGGCAAGTTGTAATCATGGGTCAAGGCGCAAGGGAAACAATTCTGACCCCGGCTCTCTGCCGGGCGGCGCGCGGCCTGCTCGACTGGACCCAGACCGATCTTGCCGAAAGGGCGGCCGTCTCCCGCAGCACCATCCGCGATTATGAGGGGCGCCACCACGACATCCACCGCGCGACGGAGGCGCAGCTGCGCCTCGCCTTCGAGGAAGGCGGCGTCAGATTCGTCGAGATCGAAGGGGCGGGCACCGGCCTCTGCCTGCCCACGGCATAATTTCCTAAAGCGCGTCGCGATTTTCAGATTCGCTCCTTGCGCTTTAGTTGTTCGTTTTTACGCATGTCGTTGCGGCAAAGGCGCTTCGCGCTTTGCCTGGGAAAACCGCGGCACGGGTTTGCGCGACAGGCTTTAAATCGGAATCGATTGGCTCAGGGTGCCAAGCAGGCTGCGGCGACCTTGTAGACGGAGAGCGACTTGCCCTTGTAATAGCCCTCGGTCGGCTGCCAGTTCTTCAGCACCTCGGGCGTCTCGGAGGCGCAGCTGAAGGGCCCGATCGTCAGGTAAAGCACCTTTCCGGGGATGTCGGCCGGCAACGCGAATTCCTGTTCGTAATAGCTCTCCGGAAGGCCGGCGGGCGCCCGTGCATAGATTCTGTAGGGCGCATCGCGCAGCGTGTAGAAAAGATCGGCGACCATGTCGCGATCGTCGGTGACGATGATGTCGGTGCCGGCCTGAGCCGCGAGTGCGGCGGTCTCGCGGCTGACCTCGGCGCGGCCGAGATAGCGCTTCATCACTTCGTCGCCGTTCGGCAGCAGCAACTGCTGCGGAAAGATCGTCGCCAGCGGAAAGAGCAGGCTGGCGATGCCGTTGATGCCGAGCGACAGCCGCAGGCCCTTCGGCCACATCCGGTAAAGCAGCCAGACGGCGAGGATGGTGCCGGCGACATAGGCGGTCACGGCCCAGTTGGCATAGGCCTTGGCGACCGTTGCCTGCAGCGTGATCAGCACCACCACCGGCATCGACAGCCAGACCAGCATCTTTTCCCGGTCGTCGCTCCTGCCCCTGATCATCCGATAGACCGCCCAAAGCATCGCAAAGAAGATGATCGGCCCGACGACGCCGAACTGGGCGGAGAAGAATTCAAGCCCGCGACGGAGATTGATGCCGAGATCGCTCCAATGGGCGATATCCTGCGTATGCCGCACCGTCGTATTGTTGTGCTGCAGGTTCCACCAGAGGTTGGGCAGGGCGACGACCGCCGCGACCGCAACTGCGACGATGAAATCCCGGATGGCGATGCGCGCCGCCGGAATGAGGAGGAGGGCAAGCGCGCCGCCCGGAACAACGAACAGCACCGCATATTTCGTCAGGAAGGCGAGGCCGACGCCGAGGCCCATGACCAGCGCCAGCCCGACCGAGCGCCGCTGTGTCAGGCCGAAATAGGCAAGCAGGGTGATCGCGATGAAGAACAGCAGGATGACATCGGTCGAGAAAAACACCGAAGAAAGCGCCACACCCGGGAGGGTAATATAGGCGGCGCCCGTCCAGCCTTCGATCTCCGGGCCGACGAAACGCTTTGCAACCTTCATCAAAACAAGTGCCGCCGCCATGTGGATGAGCGGCCCGGAGAGCCTGATCCAGTAGATGGCGTCGGAGCCGGAAAGCGCGGTCATCGCCCGGATTACCCAGGCGATCATCGGCGGCTTGGAATAATAGCCGAGATCAAGATTCTGCGCCCAGAACCAGTACTGCGCCTCATCGACGAAAAGGTCCGTCCGGTCGAAAACTAGCGTGACGACGCGCCAGAGCGTGAAGCCGAGAACGATGAGAAGACCAGATCTGGGGGACATGAACCACGTGTTCCGCTGACATGAAAGGCGCCAGTGCGATACACCAAAGGTGCCGGACTGCCAACGGGCAGGGAGGGGTTTAGAAAACCCGAAGCGCGCTGATATCGCGGTTTGCGGCGAGAGAATCGAGGCGGGCGACGGCGGCAAGCAGCGTCATTGCAATCAAGCAGGCACCCAATCCGAGAACAATCATTGCTCTGTCCTTGTCGACGTCATGTCTTGGTTATCGACCGGCCTATAACATGGAGCTTGCGTGTGCCTTGTAGCAGCCGTGCAACTCCGCCGCAGTATTTGCTGCAAGCGGCCTTGAATTGCTTCAAAAGCCGGCAATGCGAAGGGCTTATTAACCTTCAAGCAAGGAATTAACCATAAACATTGGTTTACACGTCGGAATGGGAAGATGCACTCGTTCCCACCAGGCATGACGCCGTCCCGCCGTACCGGGTTGATCCGGTATCCATCTCTTCAGACAGCTCCGAAACATAGCTGATCAGGGGGCTTCGACCCGCCGGTTGTAACCGGTGGTGAGAACCGTCTCGAGGCTTTGCGTTCTCTGGATGCTGCGAAAGTTTTTAACCAGGCATTCGCCTGGACAGTGGGTCGGGGACAGGCGTTGAGGCAGGACATGCCATCAGAACAGGCTCGTGGAGCACAGGCAGGCAGCTTGCGCGACCGCCTGCGCTTTGCCGGCCTCGATGCCGACCAGTGCGAGCTGGTGCGCCGCAACCGGCCGTCCCTCGAAGCGCATCTGAAGGCAGGCCTCAGAGATCTCTTCCACAGGTTCCAGTCTTTCCCCGACGCGGCGCGCAATTTCGACAGCGAGCGCCAGGTCGAGCGCCTGCATGATCTGCAGTCCTCGCATTGGGACGTGCTGACGGATGCACGGTTCGATAGCCTCTATGCCGAACGCGTCAAAGTTCTCTCCGATACCGAAAGCAAGATCGGCCTCGATCCGCGCTGGCACGTGGCCGGCCACGGCGTCATGCTGGAGCATGTCGTTTCCGGTCTCGCCGAGGAAATTGCCGGCCGTCCGCTGCTGCCGTCGGCCAAGCGCCGCACCCGCGAAATCTCCGATCTGATGACGGCGATCATCCGCCTCGTCATGGTCGATGTGGAAATTGCCGTCTCGCTGCGCTTCAATGCTCAACGCGCCGCCGAGAGCCGTGCGCTCGCCGATCAGCGCGCCGACAACGAAGCCGAGATCGTCAGGATCTTCGGCGATGTCATCGAAGGCCTTTCCGCCCGCGACTTGACGCGGCGCGCGCCGGTCGACGGCGCCCATGCGGCGACTGCCGCCGCGCTGAACTGCGCACTGGATGGTCTCCAGGCAGAGTTTACTGCCATCACCGAACGCACGTTGAAGGCCGAAGCGGCGACGGGTTCGCTTGCCGGCCTGTCCAGGCAGTTCGCCGGCACGGCGTCCGGCCAAGCCGACCGGCTGCAGCTTTCCGCCGCCGCGCTTGCCGGCATCGCCGCCAGCGTTCGCGACGGGGCCGCCGACAGCCGCGCCGCCGAGCAGGCCGCCGCCTCGACGCGCGCCGCCGTCGAGGAAAGCGGTGAGGTCGTCGGCCGCGCGATCAGCGCCATGGCCGATATCGAGCAGTCGGCCGAAAAGATCGGCCAGATCATCGGCGCGATCGACGAGATCGCTTTCCAGACCAATCTGCTGGCGCTGAATGCGGGCATCGAGGCCGCCCGCGCCGGCGATTCCGGCCGCGGTTTTGCCGTCGTCGCCCAGGAGGTCCGCGCGCTCGCCCAGCGTTCGGCCGAAGCCGCCCGCGAGATCAAGACGCTGGTGACGACGACCAAATCGCAGGTCGATGCCGGAGTGCAGATGGTCGGCCGCACACAGGATTCCATCGGCAGCATCGTGCGCCAGGTTACCGACATCAATGCCGCCATCGCCGGCATCGCCACCCGTACCGGCGAACATGCCGCGAGCCTGGATAGCGTGACTTCAGACGTCAAGGGTCTGGGCGGCGAAGTGGCAGGCAGCGCCGGCCTTGCGGAGCGCTCGGCCGAAGGCGCCGACCACCTCCATACCGTCATTGTCGAGCTCGGCCAGACGATTCGCGAATTCCGCATCGCCCGGGAAAACGCCAATGCCGGGCGCCCGGCGCCGGTTCGTGTGACCCCGCCGCGCGCCATCGAAGCCGCCGCCCGTCCGGCAGTGGCCGAGGACGACTACGAAAATGATGATTTTAGCCTTCCGCAGCCTTTCGCAGGCGTCGGAGGTGGGCGGAATGTTTACTAACCTATCGGATGATTGCCTCAGCTCGTCTGCTCGAGCCGGGGACAAGGGGACAAGGAAAAGCTGATGGTAGCAAAGAAGAGTGGCAAGACGCTGGATCTGACAGCGGTGCTCGACCTCAACGAGGCTTCCGCCTTGCGCGATAAACTCCTCTCCCTCAGGGGCAGCGGTCTGTCGATCGACGCTTCCGGCGTTGAACGGATCGGTGCTCTGTGCGCCCAGGTTCTGATGTCCGCCGAGAAGACCTGGGAGCAGGACAAGCAGCCATTCACCTTTTCCAAGGTGTCCGACGCATTTCAGAAAACCATGCAGCTGGTGGGCGTCAATATTGATCACCTGCTTGCCAAGGAGATTCGGCAATGAAGAAAAAAGTTCTTACCGTGGATGATTCCCGCACCATCCGAAACATGCTTCTCGTGACGCTTAACAATGCCGGCTTCGAGACGATTCAGGCGGAAGACGGCGTCGAGGGTCTTGAGGTTCTCGAAGAGTCCAATCCTGACGTCATCGTGACCGACATCAACATGCCGCGCCTCGACGGCTTCGGCTTCATCGAAGGTGTCCGCCGCAACGAGAAATATCGGGCGATCCCGATCCTGGTCCTGACCACCGAAAGCGACGCGGAAAAGAAGAACCGCGCCCGCCAGGCTGGCGCCACCGGCTGGATCGTCAAGCCTTTCGACCCGGCCAAGCTGATCGATGCCATTGAGCGTGTAACCGCTTAAACCCAGGATTTGCTCCTATGGATATGAACGAAATCAAAGAGATCTTTTTCCAGGAGTGCGAGGAACAGCTCGCCGAGCTGGAATCCGGTCTTCTGAAAATGAATGATGGCGATCGCGATCCGGAAACCGTCAATGCGGTGTTCCGTGCCGTGCATTCGATCAAGGGTGGCGCCGGCGCCTTCGGCCTTGATGATCTGGTCGCCTTCGCCCATGTTTTCGAGACCACTCTCGATTGCGTTCGATCCAATAAGCTTGAGCCGACCCAGGACGTCCTGAAGGTGATGCTGAAGTCGGCCGACGTGCTCGCCGACCTGACGAATGCTGCGCGCGACGGCGGCAGTGTCGATGAAAGCCGCAGCCGCGGTCTCGTCAAGGAGCTCGAGGCGCTGGCCAACGGTGAATTGCCGTCTCCCTCGGCATTGGCCGAGGCACCGGCGCCCAAGGCCGCCGCAAAGCCCGCCGCCGCCGCTCCGGCGCCGGCTCCCAAGCCGACCGACGACAGCGGCTTCCAGCCGGTCCCCTTTTCCTTCGACGATTTTGGCGGCGAAGGCGATGCAGGCTCCGGCATGCCGGCCTATGAAGTCATCTTCAAGCCGCGCTACGAACTCTATTCCAAGGGCAATGACGCCACGCTGCTGCTGCGCGACCTCTCGCGCCTCGGCGAGATGACCATCTATTGCAATAGCGATGAGTTGCCGGGCCTCGATGAACTCGATCCGGAAGGCGCTTATTTCTTCTGGAACGTCACGATCAAGACGGACAAGGGCGAAGACGCCATTCGCACCGTCTTCGAATTCGCCGAATGGGATTGCGAACTGACGGTGAAGCCGGTCGAGGAAGCAAGGGCTGAGGCGACCAGCAACGACGAACTGCCGATGGTGCCGGTTCCCTTCGATCTGTCGATCCTGGACGAAGCGGGTGCTGCGGAAGACGTTTCCGGCACTGCGGCAGCCGAGGCCGCCGCTGCCGTTGCCGCCGCCGAGACCGCTTCCAACGTCACGCAGATGGCCGCCGCTGCCGCCCGCGTCGAAAAGAAGGAATCGGCAGCCGCCGCAGCAGCCGCCGCAAGTGCTGCTGCCGCCCAGAACAATGCCGCCGGCGCCGGCCAGACGATCCGCGTCGATCTCGACCGTGTCGACCGCCTGATCAACCTCGTCGGCGAGCTGGTCATCAACCAGGCGATGTTGTCACAGAGCGTCATCGAGAACGACACGACCGGCACCTCCTCGATCAACATGGGCCTGGAAGAGCTGCAGCAGCTCACCCGCGAGATCCAGGACTCGGTCATGGCGATCCGCGCCCAGCCGGTGAAGCCGGTCTTCCAGCGCATGTCGCGTATCGTCCGCGAAATCGCCGACATGACCGGCAAGTCGATCCGTCTGATCACCGAAGGTGAAAACACCGAAGTCGACAAGACGGTTATCGACAAGCTGGCCGAGCCGCTGACCCACATGATCCGCAATGCCGTCGACCACGGCATCGAAACGCCGGAAAAGCGCGCAGCCGCCGGCAAGAACACCGAAGGCACGGTTCGCCTGACAGCCAAGCACCGTTCGGGACGCATCCTGATCGAGCTTGCCGACGACGGCGCCGGCATCAACCGCGAGAAGGTCCGCCAGAAGGCGATCGACAACGACCTCATCCCGGCCGATTCCAACCTGTCGGACGAGGAAATCGACAACTTGATCTTCCTGCCGGGCTTCTCGACGGCCGACAAGATCTCCGACATCTCCGGCCGCGGCGTCGGCATGGACGTCGTCAAGCGTTCGATCCAGGCGCTCGGCGGCCGTATCAACATCACCTCGAAGCCCGGCCACGGCTCGGTCTTCACCATGAGCCTGCCGCTGACGCTCGCCGTCCTCGACGGCATGGTGGTCACCGTCGCCGGCCAGACGCTGGTCGTGCCGCTGACCGCGATCGTCGAAACCCTGCAGCCGGAAGCCTCCGCGATCCACTCCTTCGGTGCGAACCACCGGCTGATCTCGATCCGCAACAGCTTCTGCCCGCTGGTCGATGTCGGCCGCATCCTGAACTTCCGCGCGACCCAGGCCAACCCGGTCGAGGGCGTGGCGCTTCTGGTGGAATCCGAAGGCGGCGGCCAGCGCGCCCTGATGGTCGACGCCATCCAGGGCCAGCGCCAGGTGGTCATCAAAAGCCTGGAAGCCAACTACACCCATGTGCCGGGCATTGCCGCCGCCACCATTCTCGGTGACGGGCGCGTCGCTCTCATTCTCGATGTCGACGCGGTTGTCGGCGCCTCGCGCGGCCAGTCGCTCAAAGCAGAAATGTCGTTAGCAGCGGTAGGGTAAGGGAATGTCGTACGCCGTAAAAAATCTGAACGAGGGGGATCGCGAGCTGATCGCGTTCCGCATCGGGGATCAGGAATTTTGCGTGAACATCATGTCGGTTCGTGAGATCCGCGGCTGGACCCCGGCGACCGCGATGCCGCACTCGCCTGGCTATATGCTCGGTGTCATCAACCTGCGCGGTGCGGTGCTGCCGATCATCGACCTTGCCGCCCGCCTCGGCATGAAGCCGGCCGATCCGACGGCCCGTCATGTCATCATCGTCGCCCAGGTGCGGCGCAAGGTGGTCGGCCTCCTGGTCGACGCCGTGTCCGATATCCTGACGGTGACCGACGAAACCATCCAGCCGACGCCCGAGATTTCCTCCGAGCTCGAACGTCAATTTGCCCGCGGCATTCTTGCCATCGAGAAGCGCATGATCTGCCTGATCGAACTCGAATCCCTCTTTCCCGAGACCGAAAGCGAAGCCGCATGAACGCAATGGGCGCAAAAGATCAGAGACAGGGGTCCGACGAGGTCCTGGCGAGCGGAGAATATCCGCTGACGCGCCGCGACCTCACGGAGATCGCCGCGATGATCTATTCGGATGCCGGCATCTTCCTCAACGAGACGAAGGCGTCTCTGGTCTATTCGCGCCTGTCGAAGCATATCCGCAATCTCGGCCTGTCCGGTTTCCGGGAATATTGCGACCTCGTCGCTTCGCCGGCGGGTGCGGCGCCGCGCCGCGAGATGCTGTCGCATCTGACGACCAATTTTACCCGCTTCTTCCGCGAAAACCATCATTTCGACCACCTGCGCGACCATGTCCTGCCGGAGCTTCTGCAGCGGGCGAAATCGGGCGGCAGGGTGCGCATCTGGTCGGCCGCCTCTTCGGACGGGCAGGAGCCCTATTCGATCGCGCTGACCGTGCTGTCGCTGATGCCGAATGTCGCCGATTACGACTTCAAGATCCTGGCAACCGACATCGACCCGAAGATCCTGGCGATCGCCCGGGCTGGCGCCTATGACGAAAACGCGCTCGAAACCGTTTCGCCCGCCATGCGCAAGCAATGGTTCAGCGAAGTCGAGATCCAGGGCCGCAGAAAGTTCCAGGTCGATGACCGCGTCAAGCGGCTGATCACCTACAACGAACTGAACCTGATGGCGCAATGGCCGTTCAAGGGCAAGTTCGACGTCATCTTCTGCCGCAACGTCGTCATCTATTTCGATGAACCGACGCAGATGAAGATCTGGCAGCGTTTCGCCGGCCTGCTGCCGGAAGGCGGTCATCTTTATATCGGCCATTCCGAGCGTGTGTCCGGCGAAGCGAAACACGTCTTCGACAATATCGGCATCACAACCTATCGCTACACGGCCAAAGGTCTCGGGAGGAAGGCATGAGCGCTCCGGCAAGGGTTCTCGTCGTTGACGACTCCCCGACAATGCGGGGGCTGATCACCGCCGTCCTCAGTTCCGACCCCGAGGTCAATGTCATCGGCCAGGCCGGCGATGCGCTGGAAGCGCGCGAGGCCATCAAGCGGCTGAACCCCGACGTCGTGACGCTCGACATCGAGATGCCGAACATGAACGGTCTCGATTTCCTCGAAAAGATCATGACCCTGCGTCCGATGCCCGTCATCATGGTATCGACAATGACCCATCGCGGCGCCGAGGCGTCGCTTGCAGCGCTCGAGATCGGCGCCTTCGATTGCGTCGGCAAGCCGGCGCCGGGCGAACTCAGGCCCTTCGGCGATCTCGCCGAGAAGGTCAAGGCAGCCGCCCGCACGCAGCGCCAGTTTTCCCAGCCGGTGGCCGCCCCGGCACCTCCGCCCGCCGTCGCCGATTTCCGCGTCGGCCGCAAGATCGTCGCGATCGGCTCGTCCACAGGCGGCGTCGAGGCGCTCATCGCCGTGCTGCAGAAGTTTCCGGCCAATTGCCCGCCGACCGTCATCACCCAGCATATGCCGCCGACCTTCACCAAGAGCTTCGCCGAACGCCTGAACCGCCTCTGTGCGCCGGTGGTGCAGGAAGCGACCGATGGTGCCCGCCTCGAAATCGGCAAGATCTATCTGGCGCCGGGCGGCGAGCGTCATCTCCAGGTCAGCAACGCCTCGGCGCCGTGCTGCCGTCTCGTCGACCGGGCGCCGGTCAACGGTCACCGCCCATCGGTGGACGTGCTATTCGATTCGGTCGCCGAGCTGGCTGGCCGCAACGCCGTCGGCGTGATCTTGACCGGCATGGGCCGCGATGGCGCCGCCGGATTGTTGAAAATGCGCCACGCCGGCGCCAGAACACTCGGCCAGAACGAAAAAACCTGTGTCGTTTACGGAATGCCAAGGGTTGCTCATGAACTTGGCGCCGTGGAGCAGCAGTTGCCCCTGTCTGCCATCGGTGAAGAAATATTGAAAATGACAGCCGCCCGAAAGGAAGGGACCGAATAAAATGTCGATCGCGGAGAAAATCAAAGTTCTGATCGTCGACGATCAGGTGACGAGCCGGTTGCTGCTCAGCGACGCGCTGACCCAGCTCGGTTTCAAGCAGATCACGTCTGCAGGCGACGGCGAGCAGGGCATGAAGATCATGGCCGAGCAACCGCACCACCTGGTGATCTCGGACTTCAACATGCCGAAGATGGATGGCATCGGCTTCCTTCAGGCCGTGCGCACCAACCCGAACACCAAAAAGGCGGCCTTTATCATCCTCACCGCCCAAGGCGACCGCGCATTGGTACAGAAGGCAGCCCAGCTCGGCGCCAACAACGTGCTCGCCAAGCCGTTCACGATCGAGAAGATGAAAGCGGCTATCGAAGCCGTGTTTGGAGCCTTGAAATGATGACTGAGGGGGCAGCCCGCCGCGTGCACATCATTCAGGGCGAGTACAAGGTTCTGAGCGATCCGAATGCGGTCCTCTCGACCATTCTCGGCTCGTGCGTGGCTGCGTGTCTCAGAGACCCTGTCGCCGGTATCGGCGGCATGAACCACTTCTTGCTGCCGGGCTCGGCGACCTCGCCGACGTCAGGCGGCGATGCGACGCGCTACGGCGTGCATCTGATGGAGCTGCTGATCAACGGTCTCCTCAAGCAGGGCGCCCGGCGCGACCGGCTGGAGGCCAAGATCTTCGGCGGTGCGAAAACGATCTCGACATTCTCCAATGTCGGTGAGCAGAACGCGGCCTTTGCCATGCAGTTCCTGCGCGATGAAGGCATTCCGGTGGTCGGCTCCTCCACAGGCGGAGATCATGGACGCAAGCTTGAATTTTGGCCCGTCTCCGGCCGTGCCCGGCAATACCCGCTGACCGGCGCCGAAACGCAGAGAACCGTTGCTCTCGAGCAGCGCCCCGCCGCTCCGCCGAAGCCCGTCGAAACCAGTATCGAATTTTTTTGATGGCGAGGATTTTTATATGACGTTTAATTCGGTCATGGAGCCGCCTGCGCCAGTTGAAGCGTTGAGCGACATCCTGATGCGCATCGTTTCCGAACTGCACGACGTTGCCTATCTCATCGAGCGCATCGAGCCGCAGCTTCTCGATCTCGGCGGCGCCGAAATTCTGAATTCGCCGGATGCCATGAAGGTCATGCAGGGCATCGATCTCGCCGTGCAGAAATCGCGCGGCCTTGCCGAGTTCATCGACACCATCACCGGCGAAATCCCGCACGGCTGGGCCGTCGACGTTGCGACCGCGCTCAGCCTCGTCAAGCTGGCGGAGATGCAGAAGGCATTGGGCGGCGCCACGCGCCACGGCCATTCCCAGCCCCTGAGCAAGGCAGCCGGCGACTTCGATTTCTTCTAGCCCTTCAGGGGCTGCGCGCCCTTTACGAAACGCTCGCGCAAGTTTCGCCGATTATTCGTCAGATGAGGCAATAAGCCTGCTTTGTCTTTGACGAATCGTGCGAGAACAGAATGAATCTGTTAAATCAATTAGTTCAGATCTTTAAGAACTTCGGTTCCCTTGGCCGAACACGCCTGATGATTCTCGGAGGCGTCGGTGCCGTCTCCATCGCAATCGTCCTTGCGGCCGCTCTTTTCGTCAACAAGCCGGCACAGGAAACTTTGTATGTCGGTCTGGATTCGCCCGATCTCAACCAGATCAGCATGGCGCTTGCCGAAGCCAACGTCGATTTCCAGGTCGGCACGGACGGCACCAGCATCAGCGTCCCCGCGGGGATGACGGGCAAGGCCCGCCTGTTGCTTGCCGAGCGCGGCCTGCCGAACAGCGCCAATGCCGGTTACGAACTCTTCGACAATGTCGGCTCGCTGGGCCTGACCTCCTTCATGCAGGAGGTGACGCGGGTTCGCGCGCTGGAAGGCGAAATCGCCCGCACCATCCAGTCGATCTCGGGCATAACAGCCGCGCGTGTGCATATCGTCATGCCGGAGGTCGGAAACTTCCGGAAGGCGGAGCAGAAGCCGACCGCCTCCGTCATGATTCGCGCCAGCGCCACCACCGGGCGCAGTGCTGCGACCTCGATCCGCCACCTCGTCGCCTCGGCCGTGCCGGGGCTTGACGTCGATGACGTGACCATCCTCGATTCGGCCGGTCAGCTGCTCGCGTCCGGCGACGAAGCCAGCAACAGCTCGCTGAACCGCTCGCTCAACATCGTCCAGAACGTCCAACAGGAAGTCGAATCCAACATCGACAAGGCGCTCGCACCCTTCCTCGGCATGGACAACTTCCGCTCCAGCGTCACCGCCGATCTCAACACCGACGCCCAGCAGATCCAGGAAACCACCTACGATCCCGAATCCAAGGTCGAACGCTCGGTCCGCTCCACCAAGGAAGCCCAGCAGTCGCAGCAGAAGCAGTCCGACAGCGCGACGACGGTCGAGCAGAACATTCCGCAGGCAGCTCCCGAGGCCGGTGGTTCGGCCGGACCGGAATCGCAGGATAAGTCCGACAAGCGTGAAGAGCAGACCAACTACGAAATCAACAGCCGGACGACGGCGACCACCCGCAACAGCTACAAGGTCGAGAAGCTTTCGATCGCCGTCGTGGTCAATAAGGGCCGCATCGCCAAGATGGTGGGCGAGCCGGCCGACCAGGCCAAGATCGACGCCTATCTTGCGGAAATGCAGAAGATCGTTGCTTCGGCGTCCGGCATCGACGCCAAGCGCGGCGACGTCGTCACCGTTACGGCGATGGACTTCCTCGAGAACCAGCTGCTCGAAGACGCCACCGGTGGTGTTCGCGTCATGGATATGCTGAGCCGCAACCTGGCCGGCATCATCAACTCGCTAGCCTTTGTCGCGGTCGCCTTTGTGGTGGTCTGGATGGGCCTGCGGCCTCTGGTGCGCAGCGTCAGCGGCAACGGCAGCTCTTCGGTTCTCGGCGACGCCACGCCGGAGGCGGCCGGCCTCGAGCTTCCGGACTTCGCGCCGGCAGCCGGCGCTTCCGGAGGAGCCCTCATGGACGGTTTCGGATCCGACTTCGGCTTCGACAGCACCGAGGATCTGCTCAGCCTCGGCGACGACGACGGCAACTTCAACCGCCGCGTCAAGGAAGGCCCGGAACGCAAGCTGTCCCGCATGGTCGAGATCAACGAGGAACGCGCTGCGAAAATCCTCCGGAAATGGGCGATCGACGAAGCAGCGTAAGAAAAGGGCCGGGCAACCGGCCTTTTTTCATGTCGATGCCCAGTGTCGTTTCTGTAAAGGATAGTTGTCTGATCCTGGACTCGCGTAAAACGCGAATGAAGTTGCGATACAGCCAGAATCACCTTAGCCTCTCCTTGTCTTGAGGGCTGGAATTGATCATCGAATCAGTGCATGCGCGGCAGTGGAAGTAAATCCCTAGAAGTCGGAGATGGTGATTTGCATCGGCTGGCTTACCCTTGGGTGATTCGAAATGGGATTCGAGCGGGACTCGAATTGAATCCCTTATAGAAAAATTGCTGTTGCACCGAGTTTGATCGTTTCTCAGCCGCAGGACATTGCCAATGGATATGGATGTAATTCAGGCGAGCAAAGGCGAGAGGCAAATGTCGAATTTTGCGAGCGCTGTGGTGCCGGATCTGTTGCCACGCGATCAACTGCTCCAGCGCCTGCACGGTGTCGCCAACACTGGCAGGTTGCAGTCCGGTCTGCGCGCGCTGACGGAGTATGTCGGTGCTTCGCACTACCTTCTGGCGCGCTGCGATCTCCTCCAGGAAAGCGGCCTCGATTTCATCGTCTCGTCGGATTGGCCTTTTGATCTGGTCAGGGATATCGCCAACGATCTGGTTCGCGGCTACGCCCGTTCGACGGAGCTGGAAAAATGCATGCAGGTCTTCCAGCCGAATTTTGCTCTTATGCCTGACAATGCCGACGTGCCGGACGGCGCCAGCCGCCAATATTGCTCCGTGACCTTCAATGTCGGCCGGTCGCGGCTCGCCCTGATGTTCCTGTTCGGCGAGGGGTTCATCCTGTCGCCGGAGCGCCTGCGGGATGTCGGCCTGCTTGCAGGTTACGTCGCGAGTTTCCTGCGCTGCGGCGGTACCAGGGTCGATCGCGATTTCGAATTGACCGACCGCGAGCTCGAATGCCTGTTCTGGATCGCCGAGGGCAAGACGAGCGACGAGATCGCGATGATCCTCGGCATCTCCCGCAATACCATCAACAACTACATTACCAGCGTGATGCGCAAGACGGCGACCAAGACCCGCTCCGAGGCCATTGCCTTCGCCGTCCGCAACAATCTCGTATAGGGGGAGCCATGGCGCATCCATCAGCCAGGACGATGAGCAGTGCCGAGCAGTCGCGCATGGTGCGTGTGAACAGGATTTCCAGCCGGTCCGATCTTTTTCCGCGGCTGATTGCCATGCAGAAACTCGCCGATGCTCACGGCTTCGCGATCTTCCGCGTCAGCGGCTCGGGTATTCCGGCAAAGCAGCGCCTTGTCTGCGAGCTCGAAAACTGGGGGTCTTCCAATGCCGGTTTCGGCAAGGCTTTCACGGATGCCTACGGCGATGTCCTTCTCGAGCATATCGAGAAGTCATTGTTGCCGCTCTCATGGGCCGGCGGTTGCGACCGTGCCGCCCCCGGTCCTGCCGACTTCGCGCCGTTCATGACGCGGCTGCAGGATGGGATCGTGCCCTTTTCCGGCCTTGCCTTTCCGGTGCGGCTCGGCGCCGTCGGCAACGGTTTTATCGTTTTCACCGGCGATGAGATCGATCCCTCGAGTGATACCATCGTCGAGCTGCACGGTCGCTGCTGCCATATCATGATGGATCTGCTCTCGCTCGACGAACGCCGCACGGCGGCCGCCGAAGCCCTCAGCGAACGCGAGATCGCCTGTCTCCAGCTTGCCGGCGACGGTCGCATCAGCGAAGAGATTGCCGACAAGCTCGGCCTGTCGGTGCATACCGTCAACGCCTATCTCGGCTCGGCGACGATCAAGCTCGATTCCGTCAATCGCATCCAGGCGATCGCCAAGGCGATCCGGCTCGGCTATATCAGCTGAACCCCGCTCAGCTCAGCTGAGCGGATGAAAGCTCTCATGTCTCGATGACAAATCAGCTGGCCAGCGCACGCGGCGCCTGGCTGACGCTGTAGCGCGATTCTCGAAGGCTCTTTTCGAGGAAGCGGGTGTTTTCATCGGGATCGGCCGAGGGATCCTGGAACGCGATATGGTTGATCTCGATGCCGGCGTGATCTTCGGCAAGCGTCAGCTGCGCATAGACGGTGACGCCGCGCGGCTTAATTTCCAGATCGAGAACGACTTCGGGCTTGCCGCCCCACTCCAGCGTATAGTTGCCGCCGAGGCCGAAATTCACAGTGCCCGGATGAAAGAAAAGCTCTGCCGCCGAAGCGACGAGATCGGAAAGATTGCCGTAATACTCGAAGCGCAGCAGCGAAATAAGGTCAGAAGCATCCAGAAGGCGCAGTTCCGTGGCGACCGGGCTGATCGCAACTGCGAGGATTTTTTCACGCTGGGTAGAGTGAGGGCATTTTTTCATTCGGCTTATCTTACCCGTTTGTTCTTGGCGTCTGCGGCGTAAACCCGGTGGATCAGCTCCGCAACGGCCTTATAGAAGACTGACGGGATGACAGTATCGACCGAGACTTGCGCAAACATGGAGCGCGCAAGTGGCGGATCCTCGAACACCGGGATGCCGTTTTTCTCGGCAATCTCCCTGATTTTGAGCGCGATGAGGTCCTGGCCCTTGGCCAGCACCACCGGCGCGTCGTTTTCTTCGCGCGCGTAGCGCAGCGCCACCGCATAGTGCGTCGGGTTGGCGATGACGAGCGTCGCCCGGTGCACATTGGAAATCATACGCCGGCGTGCGCGGTCGCGCATCAGCGAGCGCTGCCGGCCCTTGACGAAGGGGTCGCCCTGCGCCTGCTTATTTTCTTCCTTGATCTCGTGCCGCGTCATCTTCAGCTCGGTGAACCAGTGATGACGCGTCCAGAAGACATCGACGATCGCCACAATCGCGGTGGCGATCAGCACGACGATGATGATCTTGCGCATCGCCGTCGATATCCGCACCAGGATCGTCTGCGGGTCGGAGAACATTGCGTCGATCGAGCTGAAATATTCGCTCCTCAGCACGAAAAACAGGATGACCCCGACGACGACGACCTTGAACAGCGATTTTCCGAACTCGATGAGGCCTGGCAGGCTGAAGAGCCGTTCCCAGCCTTTGACGGGAGAGATGCGCGAGGCCTGCGGCCGGATGCGTTCGAGCACCGGCGTCGGCAGGTTCTGGAAGATGGAGGAGGCGATGCCGAACACCATGAACAGGATGAAAGCGGGCGCCAGCAGCGCCGCAGTGGCCCAGCCGAGCTTGACGAACAGCGAAAGGACGTCAGGCCCCGTCTCGATCTTCCATTGGTCGGGCTGATCGAAGATGTCGCGCAGCGTTTCAGCCATGCGCCCGACGCTGTCGGGGAGGAAGAACACCAGGTAGATATAGGTGGCAAGGATGGTCGCGAAGATCGACAGTTCGCGCGAAAACGGCACGTTGCCTTTCTCGGCGGCGTCGGTTTGCTTTTTCGCGGTCGGGGCTTCTGTTTTGCTGTCCTTGTCATCATCTGCCAAGTCGCGGCCCTCCGTCAAAGATATAGAGCGCAGCGAATGCATGTCGCCCAAACACGTGCAGCGGTTTTGGATGACGACATGCATCAAAACAAAGAGCTAAAGCGCGTCGCGGAATCCGGGTTCCCTGCGACGCGCTTTAGAGCGCGGCCTATTGCTGGAAGGGTAGTCGCCTGTGGCATGGCGATCAACAGCCGCCTTGCGGGCGGCTGGATTTGTCAACAGTCTCGCAGAATTAGGCGGCTGCCGAAGCGTCGCCTTCCTTTTCCTTGAGTTCGATCTGGCCTGAATTGGCCAGGCGAATCGCTTCCTGCGCCACGGCGCGCCGGGCAATGGCGATCTCGCGCGGATTGACGCCCCCCATGCCGCTCTGCAGATCCGATTCGATCATGCGGCGCTGGCGCGGGCTGATGGCGGAGAGAACCGATTCGCGGATCTCGGGCGGCGAACCGCGCAGCGAGACGGTCAGCACATCCGTCGAAATATCGTTGAGCAGCAAGACGCGGCTGCGCTGCGGCATGTACATGAGATCCTCGAACAGGAAGATCTTCGGGCGGACCTTGTTGACGGATTCGCGGCTGATCGATTCAAGCGAGGTGAGCAGCGTGTCGACCTGCGGCTTGTCGAGCTCGTTCATCAGATCGGCGACCTTCGTCGAGCCGGCGGCATTGCGCTCTGCCTCGACCTCGGCAAGCAGCGTCATCACCTGGTTCTCGATGATCTGCGCAGCCTTCGGGCTGACGGTCTTCATGTTGACGGTTCGGTTCATGATGTCGGCGCGGCGGTTGTCGGGGAGCTGCAGCAGCACCTTGGCGCCGAAGTTGGAAGGCATCATCGAAAGAATATAGGCAACGGTCTGCGGATGTTCGCGCAGTAGGAACTGGGCGACGAATGTCGGCTCCGCCTCGCTGAGGCGATCCCAGATCGAGGTTTCGTAGGCCTGGAACGCCGTGCGGCGGCCGAGCAGGCTGTCGACCTCGTCGGGCGTCAGGCCTTCTTCCAGAATGGCTTCGATCGCCTTGGCGTTGTCCATCAGTCCGGCGCCCTCGGTGAAGAGGTCTTCGAACTCGGAGACGAGCATCAAGAGTTCGTCCGGCGGAATGGCGCGCAGCGACTGGGCGGATGAGATAATGGTCTGCAATTCGGCCTGGGTGAAATATTTCAACAGCCGGCCGGCGACGCCCTTTCCCATAGCGAGAAGAACAGCCGCCGCCTTTTCAGCCTGGGTCAACGGTTTCCCGGCTAGCGCGCCGCCGAAATCGTCAAAGTCCATCATGGTCTAACCTCTCCGTCCCACACAGGGATCAGGCTTTTTTCGTACTCAAAACTTCTATCAGTTTCACACCGAATCGGGTGTCGTCGTTATCAAGCACCGTAATCTCGCCGCGGGCAATCCTGCGGCCGTTCACCATGATCTCGACCGGCTCGCCGATTTTCTTGTCGAGGGCGATCGTCGCCCCTTCATTGAGGTTCATCAGGCCGGAGACCTGCATGCGGCTGGTGCCGAGCATGATCTGGACATCGATCGGAATGTCCATGATCAGTTCGAAATTGGAATTCAAAGCGCTGCCGAGCGGAGCCGGCGAAGCCTCGAAGGAAGGGCTGCTGCCGAAATCCATGCCGGCAGCCGCGCCGGCATTGCCGGCACCGAAATCGCCGCCGAAATCGTCGCCGCCGAACGGGCTGTCCGAAATCTCGCCGCCGAAAGCCGCCAGATCGGTTCCTGCTGCGAAGGCGTCGTTCTGCAGGTCGTCGCCAAACTGCGGCAGGTCGCCATCGGCATCCTGCTTCAGCACGCCGCGCAGATCGTCGATCGCCTGATCGAGATCCGCTTCGCTGCCCGGCATATCCAGGGAGAGGTCGCTGTTCTGCTGTGTTTTCTTCGTAGCCATGAAATCACTATTCCAGTTGAAACTTGCCTCAAACTGCCTTTGCAGCCCGAAAGCCAGAGAACCGATTAATTCATTAAATGACGGATGAGTTCGTCATCCGAGTTCATCGTATCCTTGACGCGGACCATGTAGTTTTCGCCTGAACGCCCGAACTCGCACACATACAATTCCTTGCTGTTGGCGCTGACCTCGACGCGCACGTCGCCATGGTCACGGAACGGAATGACATCGCCGACCATCAGCTTCGAGATCGTGCGCAATGTCAGGTCCTGCAGCCTGATCTTGGCCTCGAGCGTGACCTGCGAGCGGCGGACCTGATCGCCGAGCTGTTCTGTCCATTCCGCTGAGCTGCCGCCTGACTGGCGCTTCGGCTTCGGCGGCGTCACTTTGGTTTTCAGCAGCGCCGTCTGCGGAACCATCAGCGAAAATTCCGACACGATGCCGGCAAGCGTGATCGACATATTGATGGCGGCGGCGAATTCGTCCGGGCGGTCCTCCGGCGGCCGGGCGCGCATCTCAAGGGCGTGCGGGACCGAGAGGCTCGGTTCGAAACCGCCGGGCGCGTTGACGGCTGAGCGCAGCACCTTGGCGATCTTGTCGAAGACCATCACCGCCAGGTCCATTTCGATGATCGACAGCAGCCGGTCGGCCGGCTCCTCGATCGTATCGGCCGTGGCGCCGAGCAGGTGCTCCATCAGGGTGATGACGAAACCGTTGCCGCAGGCAAGCGTGATGTTCTGCGACCAGTTTCGCAGAGTCACGTCGACGAGCGTGATGTTCGAGTTCAGGTCGTCGATCAGGTGGTTCTTGTAGCCGATCTCGCAGCCGAGATAATTGACCGTCACGTCGAGGCCGGTCTCGCTCTTGATGACGTCGGGAAAGAATTCGCTGTAGACTTCCCCGAAGGAACTGCAGATCTTGGCGACCCTGCCTTTGTCGCCGAGCCCGCCGGTCAGCTTGGCGAGAAGGGCAGGATCCATTGCCGGTTTGTCGTGCGAAGCATTGCTCATGGTCATTTAAGCCGCCTTGTTTTCGCCGCCTGGGTTCATCATTTCCTGTTCGACCGCATCGATGGATGGACGCTCGTAAGCCGAGATCGTCTTGCGGCCGTATTCGAGAGCGACCTGCGGAACTGAGCCGTTCATGTAGGCAAGCAGCGTCTGCTTGACGATGACGTAAAGGCGATGCTGCTTGTTGCGCACGATCTTGATCTGGGAGACCAGCGGCGAGCAGACGCAGTAGGACAGGAGGATGCCGAGGAAGGTGCCGACCAGCGCCGAGCCGATCAGGTGACCGAGCACTTCGGGCGAATCGTTGATGTGAGCCATCGCCTTGATGACGCCGAGAACCGCCGCGACGATACCGATCGCCGGGAAGGAATCGCCCATGATCTGGATCGCGTGGTAGGGCTTCATCTTGTCGTGCATGATGGTGTTGAGCTCTTCGTCCATCAGCGCTTCGATTTCGTGGCTGCGGGCGTTGCCGATGATGATCAGGCGCACATAGTCGCAGATGAAGGCCGTCAATTCCTTGTTCTTCAGAACGGTGGGGGCCGACTGGAAGATCGTCGATTCTGCCGGATTGTCGATATGGGCTTCGATTTCGTTTCGCGACTTGGTGCGCAGGTCGCGCATCAAGGAATAGAGCACGCCGAGCGTATCGAGATAATTGCGTTCCTTCGGCACGGCGTGCTTGAAGGCTTCGCCGAGCGCTTTGCCGGAATCCTTCACCACCTTCATCGGGTTCGCCATGATGAAGCTGCCGAGACCGGCGCCGCCGATGATCACGAATTCGAAGGGCTGGAACAGCGCGTCCACGTGGCCGCCCATTGCCATGAAGCTGCCGATGACACAGCCGCAAGTCACTATAAATCCGATAATGATATTCATCGTCAGCCCAATCTGAACGTTACTTTTCTCTAAGACGGTTAGGGTTTCTGCCTTGCGTGAGGCTGATGAACGGGCCGCGCGCCAGGCATTTCCGCGTGCCAGCTTCGCGCAAGCATCTGGCGTCAGTCTTAAGGAGACGAATGGGTGCCTGCACCCGTTTCTGAGATGCCGCCTCAGCGAAATCCCGGCCGAACCTCATAAGACGACGCCCGGTTTTTCGTTCCGTTCATCGCCAATGCTTGGAGCCTACCGACATGCAATCCGGTCTTTATGTTTCTCTGTCGTCGCAGATGGCTCTCGAAAAGCGCCTGAACACCATCGCAGACAACATGGCGAACGTGAACACGACCGGTTTTCGCGCCACCGAGGTGAAGTTCGACGAGATGGTGGCGGCAACCAAGAACAAGCTGAACACCAAGGTCGCCTTCGTTTCCCAAGGCAATGACTATCTGAACGAGTCAAACGGCGAGCTGCAGCACACCGGCAACATGCTTGATTTCGCCATCAAGGGTGATGCCTGGTTCTCGCTCGATACGCCCGCTGGCCGCGTGCTGACGAGGGACGGCCGCTTCACCCTAAAGGATACCGGCGAACTGGTTTCGATCCGCGGATATCCCGTTCTCGACGCCGGCGGCGCGCCGATCCAGCTCAACTCCAAAGGCGGCGAGCCGGCCGTCGGCACCGACGGCATCATCTATCAGGGTGACCGCCAGGTTGGATCGCTCGGCCTGTTCGAGGCCGATATCAGCAAGGGTTATCTGCGCTACGAAAACAGCGGCATCATGACCACCGACCAGCCGCGCGCCGTCGTTGACCGCTTCAATGTCGGTGTCGAGCAGGGTTATCTCGAAAACTCGAACGTCAACGCCATGCGCGAGATTACCCAGCTGATCGAAGTCAACCGCGCCTTCGAAAGCGTCTCGTCGTTGATGCGCGACAGCGAGGATTCCTTCAAGGAAGCCGTCCAAACGCTTGGGGGTAGCCGCTAATGCATGTCGCCCAAAAGTGTGCAGCGGTTTTGGGAGGACGACATGCATAAGAACAGAGATCGAAAATGCGTCGTATTTTCGGGTGGGATTGAAGCATGAACACCACGCTGCTGTCCGAGGACGGTCTTTCCCCGAAGCTGGCGCATCTGGCAGGCCTCGTCGAGCGATACGCATCGCCGGAGTTTTCGGTTGCCCATGGCGGTCGCGTGCAGACCATCGCTGCCGGTCACTACACGGTTCGCGGTCTTTCCCGCCATGTTCGCCTCGGCGAGTTCGTCGCCCATAAATCGGCAACCGGCATCCATTTGGGCGAGGTCGTTCGCGTCGAGCCTGATCTGATCTATGTCTGCCCGATCGAGCCAGGCGAGCCGATCGGCATCCGCGATACCGTCATCCGCAAGGGCGCCTTCCGCATCTCCCCGTCGGACAGCTGGTGCGGGCGCACCGTCAACTCGCTCTGCGAGCCGATCGACGGACTGGGCCCGATCGCCGAGGGCCTCGACCGCCGCTCGATCTCCAATACCGCGCCGCCCTCGATGACCCGTAAGCGTGTCGAGGCCGGCTTCAAGACCGGCGTGCGCGCCATCGACATCTTTTCGCCGCTCTGCCTCGGGCAGCGCCTCGGCATCTTCGCCGGCTCCGGCGTCGGTAAGTCGACGCTTCTGTCCATGCTCGCCCGCGCCGATGCCTTCGACAAGGTCGTCATTGCGCTTGTCGGCGAGCGCGGCCGCGAGGTGCGCGAATTCATCGAGGATACGCTCGGCAGCAATATGAAGAAGGCGATCGCCGTCGTCGCCACCAGCGACGAGAGCCCGATGCTGCGCAAGATGGCGCCGCTGACGGCGGTCACCATCGCCGAGCATTTCCGCGACAAGGGTGAGAACGTCCTGTTCATCGTCGACAGCGTCACGCGTTTCGCCCATGCGATCCGCGAGGTGGCGACCGCCTCCGGCGAGCCGCCGATTGCCCGCGGCTACCCGGCTTCCGTCTTCACCGAGCTGCCGCGCCTGTTGGAGCGCGCCGGTCCCGGCCCCGAGGGCGCCGGCACAATCACCGCGATCATCTCGATCCTCGTCGACGGCGACAACCACAACGACCCGATCGCCGATTCGACGCGCGGCATTCTCGATGGTCATATCGTCCTGCAGCGCAGTCTCGCCGAAGAAGGGCGTTATCCGCCGATCGATCCGCTCGCCTCGATCTCGCGTCTTGCCCGCAAGGCCTGGACGCCGGACCAGGAAAAGCTGGTGTCGCGGCTGAAGGTGCTGATCCACCGCTTCGAGGAAACGCGCGACCTGCGCCTGATCGGCGGTTACCGCCAGGGCGCCGATCCCGATCTCGACATGGCGGTCAAGCAGGTCCCGATCATTTACGACGTCCTGAAACAGTCGCCGGGCGATCGCAACTCGCCCGATGCCTTTGCCGATCTCGCCGGCGCCCTCAAGGCTGCAGCCGGTGTCGGCAATCAGGGCGGAGCCATCCAGAGGAGATAGATGTGACTGAATTCGACGACGAACGCATCGCTTCCCCGAAGCAGCGCGGGAAGGCCGCCCGCTTGGATCGGTTTCTGACCTTTGCCGGCCTGGCGCTTGCCGGCGCCTCTGCGTTCTTTCCCTGGTATGTTTTCTTCAATGAAGACAAATTCGGCATCAATGTCGCCGCCAGCGACAATTCGCGCGAACTGCCGGATTGGCCGGCGCGCAATGTCTTCAGCGTCTCGCCGCTGGCCATGGTCAACAAGAACGAGCCGGACAAGAAGGCGCCGCCGATCGATCCGCTGACGACGGCAACGGTCTCCGACCTCGGCAAGGAGCGCGAGGGCCGCCCCATCCTGGAGGATCAGCCCTTTCCCGGCAAGTCGTCCTTCCGCCTGCTGCACGTCTCCAATGGGCGGGCGCTGATCGAGGATACCTCCGGCATGTATGTGGTGCGCGTCGGCTCGATACTGCCGGATCAGAGCCGCCTTGCGACAATCGAACAGCGCGGGGGCAAGTGGATGATCGTCACCTCCAAGGGTGAGACCTACCAGAACAACTGAACCTGTCGGCCAACGCCGGAGGCAATGGAGGCTCCGCCGCGAACCGGCCGGGGCCTCGGTTTTTTTGGCCCCCCCGCTCGCCGAAAAGCGCCTTGAAACCTGAACTCCCGTAAGTCCCACGCAAGATTACCGCAATAGGTTGGGGACAGTAAAAACGGAGAGTCTCATGCAACCGATCCAACTTTTCGACTTGGCTTCGCGACAGGCGGAATGGCTGACGATCCGTCAGCAGGTTGTTGCCGGCAACATCGCGAATGCCAATACTCCGAAGTTCCGCGCCAAGGACGTCACGCCCTTCGACGCCGTGCTCGACAAATCAGACATCACCATGGCGCGCACCAATCCGGCCCATCTCAGCGGCAATGATTTCAGCGCCAGCGGCGATATCGACGTCAAGGACGCCTCACTCGACCAGGAAATCGGCGTCCAGGAATCCGGCAACACGGTCGGTCTGGCCGAGGAGCTTTCCAAGTCCGGCGATATCAAGCGCCAATACGATCTGAATACCTCGCTGGTCAGTTCCTTCAACCGCATGATGCTGATGACCGTCAGGAAGTAAAAGTCATGGATCCGCTTTCAGCAGCAATGAAAATCGCCGGTTCCGGGCTCGAGGCGCAGTCGACGCGCCTGCGCATCGTTTCGGAAAACATCGCCAACGCCCGCTCGACCGGTGACACGCCCGGTGCCGACCCCTATCGCCGCAAGACCATCACCTTCGGCCAGCAGATGGATCGTGTGAGCGGCGTCGAGACGGTCGACGTCAAGAAGGTCGGCGTCGACGAAGGCGACTTCAGCACCGAATTCGACCCCAGCAATCCGGCTGCGGACCAGAAGGGCGTTGTCAAGCTGCCGAACGTCAACATCCTGGTCGAGATGGCCGACATGCGCGAAGCCAACCGCTCGTATGACGCCAATCTGCAGACCATCAAGCAGACCCGCGATCTCATCTCCTCCACGATCGATCTCCTGAAGAGCCAATAATAATGATCAGCAGCGTCCAGAATGTCAGCAACCTTTCGATGACCCGTGCGCTCGGCGCCGTCGACACCGAAAATTCGGCCTCGTCGTCTGCCGCCACCATGCCAGGCACCGCAGGTGCGGCCAATAATATGAGCTTCGCCTCCGTCATGGGCAACATGGCAAGCGACGCGGTCAGCAGCCTGAAGGGTGCGGAAAGCATGTCGTTTGCCGGGATCAAAGGCACGGCGACGACGCGTGAAGTCGTCGATTCCATGCTCCAGGCCGAGCAGACGCTGCAGACGGCGATCGCCATCCGCGACAAGGTCGTCTCGGCCTTTCTCGAAGTCACCAAGATGCAGATGTAACTGATTTGAGGACGAACACATGAGAGCGCTCGCCATTGCAGCAACGGGCATGGATGCCCAGCAGACCAATCTGGAAGTCATCGCGAACAATATCGCCAACATCAATACGACGGGTTTCAAGCGCGCCCGCGCCGAATTCTCCGATCTTCTCTACCAGACCGAACGCGCCAAGGGCGTCGCCAACCGCGCCAACCAGGCCGTCGTTCCCGAAGGCGCCAATATCGGCCTCGGCGTCCAGACATCGGCGGTCCGCAACCTGCATCTCCAAGGCGAACTGACCCAGACCGGCAACGACCTCGACGTGGCGCTGATCGGCAAGGGCTTCTTCCAGATCCAGTCGACCGACGGGACGACGCTTTACACCCGCGCCGGCGCCTTCAACAAGAACGACCAGGGCCAGCTCGTCACCATCGACGGCTACGAGGTCCTGCCCGGCATCACCATCCCGACGGGCTCGACCGAGCTGACGATCAGCCGCTCCGGCCAGGTTTCGGCCAAATTGCCGGGTGCGGCGGATGCGACCGTGCTCGGCCAGTTGACGCTTGCCGACTTCGTCAACGAGGCTGGTCTCCAGCCGCTCGGCGACAATCTCTTCCAGGAAACGGCAGCCTCCGGCGAAGCCGTCGTGGGCAATCCTGACGAGGAAGGTTTCGCCTACATGAAGCAGGGCTATCTGGAATCGTCGAACGTCGATCCGGTGAAGGAAATCACCGAGCTGATCTCGGCCCAGCGCGCTTACGAGATGAATTCCAAGGTGATCACCACCGCTGATGAAATGGCCTCCATCGTCAGCAAGAACCTGAAGTAAAGGGAAGGGCCGAAACATGATGTTTTGCCGGGCAGGACACATCTCAGGATGGGTGGCGGCAGCCACGATCGCAGTCACGGGCATTTTCTTGCCCGCGGACGTGGATGCCGGCATGGGTTATGCCGTCGTCCCGACGACGATCATCTACCCCGGCGACACATTGTCGGCCAGCCAGCTTCAGGAGGTCGAGGTCACCAACCCCAACCTTTCCGGCGATTTCGCCAAATCCATCTCCCAGGTCGAAGGCCTGGTCTCCAAGCGCACGCTTTTGCCGGGCCGCACGATTTCGGTTTCGGGTCTGCGTGAGCCCTATACGGTGACCCGCGGTTCTTCGATCCGCCTGGTCTTCTCGCTCGGCGCGATGACCATCTCAGCCGCCGGCTCGCCGCTCGAAGACGGCGCCACAGGGCAGCTGATCCGCGCGCGCAATATGGATTCCGGCGTCATCGTCAGCGGCACGGTGCTTGCGGACGGCACGGTCCATGTGAGGGCAAAATGAAATTGTTCTTCCGGTTCTTGACCCTTGTCGCGGTGCTTGCCATGAGCCTCGTCGACGTCGCGCCCGCCTGGGCGCTGACATCCCGCATCAAGGATATCGCCTCCCTTCAGGCCGGACGCGACAACCAGTTGATCGGCTACGGCCTGATCGTCGGACTGCAAGGAACCGGCGACGGCTTCCGTGCTTCGCCTTTCACCGAGCAGTCGATGCGGGCTATGCTGCAGAATCTCGGCATCTCGACGCAGGGCGGCCAGTCCAACGCCAAGAACACGGCGGCCGTCATGGTCACCGCCAACCTGCCGCCCTTCGCAAGCCCCGGCAGCCGCATCGACGTAACGGTAAGCTCGCTCGGCGACGCAACATCGCTGCGCGGCGGCACACTCGTCATGACCTCGCTTTCCGGGGCCGACGGCCAGATCTACGCTGTCGCCCAGGGCGCTGCCATCGTCACCGGCTTCCAGGCCCAGGGCCAGGCGGCGACCGTGACCGAAGGTGTGACCACCGCCGGCCGCGTGCCCGGCGGCGCGATCATCGAACGCGAACTGCCGTCCCGCTTCAAGGACTCGGTCAATCTCGTCCTGCAGCTGCGCAATCCCGACTTCTCGACGGCGATCCGCATCGCCGACATCGTCAATGGTTATGCCTCAGCACGTTTCGGCGGCCCGGTCGCCGAAGCCAAGGATTCGCAGGAAGTGGTGATTCAGAAGCCGCGCACGGCCGATCTCACCCGGCTGATGGCCGACATCGAAAATCTCATCGTCGAAACCGATACGCCGGCCAAGGTTGTCATCAACGAGCGTACCGGAACGATCGTCATCGGCTCCGACGTCCGCGTCTCGCCGGTCGCCGTCAGCTACGGCACCCTGACGGTTCAGGTCACCGAGACGCCGCAGATCATCCAGCCCGAACCTTTCTCGCGTGGCCGCACCGCGGTCCAGCCGCAGACCGATATCGCGGCTGAGCAGACCGGCGGGCGCGTCGCGATCATCGACGGTCCCGACCTCAGGACCCTCGTTGCCGGCCTCAACAATATCGGCGTGAAGCCGGATGGCATCATCGCCATTCTCCAGGGCATCAAGTCGGCGGGCGCCCTGCAGGCGGAGCTTGTGCTGCAATGATAAAGATCATCAAAGACATGACGGTCCCGCAATTGGCGCGCCGGCTGGCGCTGCCGGCAGCAGGCCTCGTTCTTCTGTCGATCCCGGGCGCCTTCGCGCAGGAGCATGCGCCGGCGGGCGACATCACCTCCCAGGACGAAGTCAAGCAGTTCTGCACCAACATTGCCGACCCCGCCCGCGACCAGCGTTACCTCCTGCAGAAGCAGGAGCTGGAAAAGCTTCGCGCCGACATCGACGCCCGCATGGCGGAAATGGATAAGCGCAAGGCCGAGTACCAGGACTGGCTGAAGCGGCGCGACGATTTCCTGAAGCAGGCGGAAGCCGGCCTCACTGAGATCTACAAGAAGATGAAGCCGGATTCGGCCGCACTGCAACTGCAGGACATGAAGATCGAGGTGGCCTCCGCCGTGATCATGCGGCTCGGCCCGCGTCAGTCGAGCCTCATCCTCAACGAGATGGACCCGAAGAAGGCCGCGGCCATCGCCAGCGTCATCGCCAGTGCGTCCGATCCCAATACGTCGAAGGATCCTTCATGAATATGCGTTTCCCGGCCGCGATCGCCGCCCTCGCACTCCTTGCAGGTTGCCAGTCTCCGACGGCAGTCAGCGAGATCGGCCGCGCGCCGGCCATGAGCCCGATCGGCAGCGGCCTGGCCTATGGCCAGACGCCGCAGATGGCGCTTTATCCGAAGCAGCCGCGCGCCGTGGCGCAGGGTTATTCCCTGTGGAGCGATTCGCAGGCGGCGCTCTTCAAGGATGCGCGTGCGCTCAATGTCGGCGACATCCTGACCGTCGACATCCAGATCAACGACAAGGCCTCCTTCGACAACGAGACCAACCGCAGCCGCACCAATTCGAGCGGCATGAACTGGGACGTCAACGCCCAGATCTTCGGCTGGACGCCTGAGTCCAAGACCGACCTCACCTATGGTTCCGACACCAGCACCGACGGCAAGGGCAAGATCGAGCGCACCGACAAGATCACCCTTCTGGTCGCCGCCGTCGTCACCGGCATTCTCGAAAACGGTAACCTCGTCATCTCGGGCTCGCAGGAAGTCCGTCTGAACCAGGAACTGCGGATCCTGAACGTCGCCGGTATCGTTCGCCCGCAGGACGTCAATGCCGACAACCAGATTTCCTACGACAAGATCGCCGAGGCCCGCATCTCCTACGGTGGCCGCGGCCGCCTGATGGAAGTGCAGCAGCCTCCGCGCGGCCAGCAGGCCGTCGATCTTTTCTCGCCGCTTTGAGGCTGAACGACGATGGCAGAGCCAGACGCAAGCACAGGTCAACCAAAGAAGAAATCCGCCACGCTGATGACGATCATCGGTATCGCTGTCCTGACGCTGCTCGGCGCCGGCGGCGGCTGGGCGGTCGGCACGATCGTCGCGCCCAACATCAAGGGCGCCAAGGAGGCCGAGCAGGCCAAGGACGCCGAGGCCAAGAAAAAGGCCGAGGAAGGCCTGGCCCACATCTCGACCGAGGCAAACAACGTTGTCCAGCTCGAGCCGATCACCTCGAACCTCGCCTACCCCTCGGAAAACTGGGTCCGACTCGAAGTCGCGCTGCTGTTCAACGGACCGCCGGATGTCAAGGTTTCCGAGGATATCCACCAGGATATCCTCGCCTATATCAGGACCGTTTCCCTGCAGCAGATCGAGGGGCCGCGGGGCTTTCAATATCTCAAGGATGACATACAGGAACGTGTTGACCTTCGCTCGCAAGGGCGGGTATCGAAGGTCATGTTCAGGACATTTGTCATCGAATGATTCGTCTCATAGTTTTCCTTGCCGCCATGATGGCGGTACCGGAACTGGCGGTGGCACAGCAGCTGCCGACTGACTTGTTGAACGTACCCGTCGATGGCTCCGTCGCCGCCTGGATCATCCGCACGTTCGGCCTGCTGACCATCCTTTCGGTCGCGCCGGGCATCCTGATCATGGTGACAAGCTTCCCGCGCTTCATCATCGCCTTCTCGATCCTGCGCTCGGGGATGGGCCTTTCGTCGACGCCTTCGAACATGATCCTCCTGTCGCTGTCGCTGTTCATGACCTTCTACGTCATGTCGCCGACCTTCGATCAGGCCTGGCAGAACGGCGTGCAGCCGCTGCTTGCCAATCAGATCAACGAGACCGAGGCCGTCCAGCGGATTGCCGAACCCTTCCGCACCTTCATGGCGGCCAACACCCGTGACAAGGATCTGGCGCTATTCGTCGATCTGGCGCGTGAACGCGGCCAGACTATCCAGACGACGGATCCGATCGACTATCGCGTGCTGATCCCGGCCTTCATGATTTCGGAAATTCGCCGCGGCTTCGAGATCGGCTTCCTCGTCGTCCTGCCGTTCCTCGTCATCGACCTCATCGTCGCCACCATTACCATGGCGATGGGCATGATGATGCTGCCGCCGACGTCGATCTCGCTGCCGTTCAAGATTCTCTTCTTCGTGCTGATCGACGGCTGGAACCTGCTGGTGGGCAGTCTGGTGCGCTCGTTCAACTGACCCGCCGCCGCTCCTATCTTCGCCCGTTCCCATCTTCGCCAACGAGAAAACCCGCCGGATCGCTCCGGCGGGTTTTCGTGACGATTGAAAGGCTCACTCGGCGCCGAACGGCACCGTGCGCGGCGGCAGCGCCGCAATGTCCATGTGCTCGGGGGCGAGACGCTGCTTGCCGCGCTCGGCCATGATTTCGTAGGCCTGCTCCAGATGATTGCAGAAACGTTCGGCGTCGAAGAGCGGTGCGATATAGCGCTTCTCTTTCAGATGCGCCTTGTATTCGGCGATCCTTCCGGGGTTCTGCGCCAGTTCGACGGCCATATCTTCATAGGCCTGCAGGTCGCTTGCGACGAGGTCGGGCAGGTCGATGGCCCGCAGCAGGCTCTCGCTGACGCGTGAGGCGAAGTTGGTGCCCTTGAAGGTCAGAACCGGCAGGCCGCCCCAGAGCTGCTCCGAGGTGGTCGTATGGCCGTTGACGGGGAAGGTATCGATGCCGAGGTCGGCCGCCTGCTGACGGTCGATATGTTGTTCGTAGGGCGCGCGCGGGCAGAAAATGATCCGCTTGGGCGAAATGCCTGCCGTCTGGAAGTGCTTCAACAGATTCGCCTGGTTGCGCGGCGTGTTCGCCATCAGCCAGAGCACGCTGTTCGGCGCCCGCTTGAGAATGCGGCACCAGCTGTCGATCGTCTCCGGCGTGATCTTGCGGTTGCCGTTGAACGAGGCGAAGATAAAGGCCTCTTTCGGCAGGCCGAGCTGCTCGCGGGTGACGGGGCGCGGCTTCGGGCGATGCATCGGGTCGTTCGGCTGATAGCTTTCCGGCAACCGGCAGAATTTCTCATGGTAGAAGGGCTTGGCCACCTCGGGCAGTACCGAATGGTCGCCGATGACGTAGTCGAGATCGATATTGACGGTGCTGCCGGGGAAACCAAGCCAGCCGACGTGTACTGGCGCCAGCGGCAGGTTGAAGGCTGTCGCGCGACTGCCGGAGGTATGGCCCTTCAGGTCGACCATGATGTCGATATTATGCTCGCGCACGACTGCCAGCACCGCCTGATCGGAGAAGCCGTGAACGTCGACGATCCGGCCCCAGCGGCTGCGGTCGGTAACGTTGTGCTTCAGGTATTCCGGACCCGTATGGCAGAACAGCGTCACCTCGAACCGGTCCCTGTCGTGCAGTTCCAGGATCCGCTGCAGGAGCTTCATCGTCGCATGGCGATCCCAGAAGTCCGATGACATGTAGCCGATCCGGATCTTGTCGGACCACGTGTGCGGCTGGTTGCGGCGGAAGGCCACCCGTTCGGGGTTGAGGGGGGTGGTGCCGATCGTGGCATAGCGGTTGAAATCCTCGTTGCCGCACCAGTGCAGATGATAGAACGGGTTGTCCTTGCGCAGGATCTCGATATCGCCCTTTGCGAGTGCAGCGTCGATCACCGCCTGATGTTTGCTGGCCTCTTCGAACTCGTTGAATTCGCGGGCGAAAACCAGATGCAGGAAGCGGAATGCGAGATTGCCCGGAAACCGCTTGAAGAGGTTGCGCGAGAGGCTCTGGTTGGTTGCGTCGTTCAGATCGTCGCTCAGCAGCAGGGCCGCCAGGCGCATATGATCGGGATTGGCACTCTGTGACAGCACCGTCTTGAACGGGCGAATGATATCCCGCTGCTGGCGCTTCAGATAGATCGCCGTGATGATGAAGGCGAGTTCTGCGTCGTCCTTGGCCTTGGCGAGGTTTCGCATGGCGATCAGCAGAGCATCATCCTCGTTGCCGATCTCATAATGCAGCTTGGCAGCCTGCTTCTGGTATTCGTAGGCATTCGGTCCTTCGCAGTTGCCGGCCAAGCCATAGGCTTTCGCGGCATCGGCCTTGAAACCGAGCTGCAGGAGGTTCTTGGCCAGCAGCGCATAGGTCTTGGCGTCCTGCTGGATATCCATGAGCTGGTTGAGCGTCGCCAGGGACTGTGTGTAGCGGCCCGCCTGGTAATCTCTGGATGCCGCAGAGAACGAAACTTTGCTGTTCAAAACCCAACTCCGTGAAGGAAATGTTCTGGCATTTCTGTCGATCGCCGACGCACGCCCGAGCCGTCCTCCCCGAAAACGGGCGGATCGATCCGATGATGCTATCCCGGCGCCTGCCACACTGCCAGGTGAACCTTGCTTGAAACCGGTGTGCCGCATGAAGGCGCTTCCTTCATGAGAGAAAACGGTTTCTTTCTCGGCATGTTAGCATGCGAAGGAATAGATTCAGCCGGCATTAACTATGCGATGTAAGGAGCCGGCACGGGGCCTCTGTTTTTAAGAAGTTGGCAAGCATTGGCTGCGAGATTGCCCTGGACATGACGGGTTTGGGCCAAACAAAAAAAGGCGCCGAGTAGCATGAAGCTGGTCCGTCATCGCCGGTACTATAGTCCGGTATGTCCTCCTTTTTGTATCTAGTTTCCAGGGGACAGATTTATGACAAGCATTAACACCAATTCTTCCGCACAGGCCGCTCTCCAGACGCTACGCAGCGTCAACCAGAACCTGAACAGCACGCAGAACCACGTTTCGTCGGGCTACCGCGTCGAAAAGGCTTCCGACAACGCTGCTTACTGGTCGATCGCAACGACCATGCGTTCGGACAACAAGGCGCTTTCTGCCGTTTCCGACGCTCTCGGCATGGGCGCTGCCAAGGTCGACACCGCTTACACCGCCATGGACAGCGCCATTGACGTCGTCGGCGACATCAAGGCCAAGCTGGTTGCCGCCACTGAAAACGGCGTTGACAAGGCCAAGGTCCAGGAAGAAATCAGCCAGCTGCAGGAACAGCTGAAGAGCATCGCTCAGTCGGCTTCGTTCAACGGTGAAAACTGGGTTGCCGGCGCCGACGGCACCAAGAGCGTCGTTTCCTCGTTCGTCCGCGACGGCTCCAACGCCGTGTCGGTCACCACCACCGACTACGTTCTCGACGACGGCTCTGCAGGCAACGTTCTGTTCGGCATGAGCGGCGGCTCGGTCGAAACCTCCACGGGTATCCTCGGCACGTCGAACGGCGCCACCGGTTCAATCTACGGGATGGACATCACCAACTTCACCGCCGGCCAGATCCAGACGGCTCTGACCAACGTCGAAGCGGCTCTGAAGTCCATGACCAGCGCCGGTGCTGCTCTCGGCTCGCTCTCCAAGCGTATCGACAACCAGGACGATTTCGTCAACGCTCTCAGCGACTCGATCGACTCCGGTGTCGGCCGTCTCGTCGACGCCAACATGGAAGAAGAATCCTCCAAGCTCAGCGCCCTGCAGACCCAGCAGCAGCTGGCGATCCAGTCGCTGTCGATTGCGAATTCCTCTTCGCAGAACATCTTGTCGCTCTTCCGCTAAGAGCGGTCGGCAAAGGTTTTCAAGTTTCGCGGCCGGGTCATTCCCGGCCGCGAAATGTTTTAACATAAGGTTAATGAAAAACCTTCTAAGTGTCAGATATTTTTACGCTATTTCCATTTTGAATTTAGCTTTCCTTAACCATCTTGCTGTTTTCTAGGCCCATCGAAACGGCGAGTTAACCTTAACGAGACTGGTTAACAGGCATGATGCTGATCGCTGTGGGCCGGCCGAAAATCCGGAATGTCCCTTTTTAAAATCTGCCAACAAGGGGCAAACAAACTATGACGAGCATCAACACCAATAACGCTGCGATGGCAGCCCTCCAGACTCTCCGTGGCATCAACCAGGGTCTCCAGACAACCCAGGCTCACGTTTCGTCCGGCTATCGCGTTGGCCAGGCTTCCGACAATGCTGCTTACTGGTCGATCGCAACGACCATGCGTTCGGACAACAAGGCGCTTTCCGCCGTCTCCGACGCTCTCGGCCTCGGCGCCGCCAAGGTTGATACCGCTTATTCCGCCATGGACAGCGCCATCGATGTCGTCGGGAACATCAAGGCCAAGCTGGTTGCCGCCACTGAAAACGGCGTTGACAAGGCCAAGGTCCAGGAAGAAATCAGCCAGCTGCAGCAGCAGCTCCTGAGCGTCGCTCAGTCGGCTTCCTTCTCCGGTGAAAACTGGGTTGCCGGCGCCGACGGCACCAAGAACGTCGTTGCCTCCTTCGTTCGTGACGGCTCCAACGCTGTCTCGGTCGTGATGACCGACTACGTTCTCGACGACGGCTCCGCAGGCAATGTTCTGTTCGGCATGAGCGGCGGCGCTGTTGAAACCTCCACGGGTATCCTCGGCACGTCGAACGGCGCCACCGGTTCTGTCTACGCGATGGACATCACCAACTTCACCCTCGGCGAGATCCAGACGGCTCTGACCAATGTCGAAGCGGCTCTGAAGTCCATGACCAGCGCCGGCGCTGCTCTCGGCTCGATCTCCAAGCGCATCGAACTGCAGGAAAACTTCGTATCCGCTCTCAGCGACTCGATCGACTCCGGTGTCGGCCGTCTCGTCGACGCCGACATGGAAGAAGAATCCTCCAAGCTCAGCGCTCTGCAGACCCAGCAGCAGCTGGCCGTCCAGTCACTGTCGATCGCGAACTCCTCCTCGCAGACCATCCTCACGCTGTTCCGCGGCTAATAACCCTCGGAAATATCGGCCCGCCGGTCTCCGGCGGGACTTCGGAAACGAGCCGCGCTTCAATGGAGCGCGGCTTTTTTTTAATGTCTGTTAACGGTTGATTAACCATAATGCTGTTTTCTCAGGTCAACGAGACGGCGGGTTAACCAAATTTAAGAACCGGTTAACAGGCATGAGGCTGGTCCCCGTTCCCGGTAGCTTCCGGAATGTCCCTTTTTATCAACTGCCGACAAGGGGCAATCATTTCATGACCAGCATTTTGACGAACGTTGCGGCGATGGCCGCCCTTCAGACACTCCGCGGAATCAATGACGGCCTCGAGGCTACGCAGAACCGCGTATCGTCGGGTTATCGCGTCGAAAAAGCGTCCGACAACGCCGCCTACTGGTCGATCGCAACGACCATGCGTTCGGACAACAAGGCACTTTCCGCCGTCTCCGACGCTCTCGGCCTCGGTGCCGCCAAGGTCGATACCGCTTATTCCGCCATGGACAGCGCTATCGACGTCATCAGCGAAATCAAGGCGAAGATCGTCGCCGCGACCGAAAAGGGCGTCGACAAGACCAAGGTCCAGGAAGAAATCGGCCAGTTGCAGCAGCAGTTGCTCAGCATTGCCCAATCGGCTTCCTTTTCCGGTGAAAACTGGGTTGCCGGCGCTGACGGCACCAAGAGCGTGGTTTCCACCTTCGTGCGCGATGGCAACGGCAATGTCTCCGTCAAGACGACGGACTACATCCTGGACTCAAGCTCCACGGGCAACGTCCTCTTCGGCATGGACTCGGTCGGCTCGATCGAGACGAGCTCCGGCATTATTGGCACATCATACGGTACGATCGGCTCGATCTACTCGATGGACATCAGCACCTTCGGCTCGGTTGAGATCTCCATGGCCCTGACCTCGATCGAGGCCGGCTTGGACGCGATGACCAAGGCCGCATCGCAGCTCGGCTCGATTTCCACGCGAATCGAACTGCAGGAAAATTTCGTCGGCGCGCTCAGCGACTCGATCGACTCGGGCGTCGGCCGCCTTGTCGATGCCGATATGGAGGAGGAATCGAGTAAGCTGACGGCGTTGCAAACGCAGCAGCAACTGGCGATCCAGTCGCTGTCGATCGCCAACTCCAGCGCTCAGAACATTCTCACGCTGTTCCGCAGCTAAATCGGGCGCTGAAGCTGGACCGAATCTTGCGCCTTCGTCCGGCAACAAGCGAAAAGCCTACGAACCGCGTCCGAAACGGCGCGGTTTTTTCTTTTATATCAATGGCTTGAATTGCGTCGCGATCGACGCGGCGCGTTCGGCGCTGCGCTCTTGCCCAACGGGTTGATATCGAGTTACCTTCGCTTTCAGTTGATTTGCTTTTGCGACACGCCGGTAGAAACTCTACCGGAGGCATGACGCCACTTCAGTCGCCGCCGGCATTCCGGCCTGCCCCTTGACCTTATTCCGAGACCTGTCGATGACCGTTAAGATTACCAGCGCGGCCGCGGTGAATGCGCTTGCGGTGCTACGCAGCATCAACAAAGAAGCCAACCAGACACAGCAGCAAGTTTCCTCGGGTTACCGTATCGAGACGGCCTCCGACGATGCGTCCTACTGGTCGATCGCAACCGTCATGCGCTCAGACAGCACCAATCTGGGCACGATCGGAGATGCGCTTGGACTCGGCGCTGCCAAGGTGGATGCGACCTACACGGCGATGACCTCGGCGATTGATCTTATGGGCCAGATTCGCGCCAAGCTGGTTGCGGCAAAAGAGCCCGGCACCGACAAGGACAAGATCAATGCTGAGATCAGCGAATATAAGGAGCAGCTGAAGACCGTCGTTGAATCGACGTCGTTTGCCGGCGAAAACTGGCTGCTGAACGGCGACACCGCCGCGCCGCCGACATGGTCGGTGATTTCGAGTTTCGTGCGCGCGCCGACTGGCGAATATCAAGCTCAGACCATCGATTTCCCCTCGTCGCAAACCATCCTCATCGATAAGAACGATGCGAGCGGCGGACTGTTTACCAAGGCGGTCGATGCCAATGCGATCAACAACAGCGGCGCGACGGCGCGCAACTATTACCTTTTGGACGCCAGCTCGACCACGCCGGCGACGGGCACGGAAATTGCGATCGACAAGAATACGACCGATGCGCAACTCACCGATATGCTCGATGTGACCGACTCGCTGCTTTCCTCGCTGACGACGACGGCCGCTTCCATCGGTGTGATGAAAACGCGTATCGACGATCAGATGGACTATACGGCCGATCTCTCCGATTCGATCGACAAGAGCGTCGGCGCGCTCGTCGATACCGACATGGACGAGGCTTCGATCCGGCAAAAGGCGATCGAAACCCAGAAGCAGATGGCCGTCGAAGCGATCTCGATCCTCAACACGGCTTCGAGCAAGATTTTGATCCTGCTGGAATAAAGGTGGGCGCGATCGCGGATGGCGGTGCCATTCATCCTCGCGCAAGTTTGACTTCCTAGTTTCCGGCATGAAGGCATCGTCCGAATCCGTGCCGGTGCAAGGTGAAGCCCTTGCCCGTTCGAAGCGACGTGCCGGCGCGCAAGTTCGTTTTGAGCGGGGGTGGATATGCTGCATGCCTCCCGAATGCTGGATGGTTTTTTATGAGCATTACGCTTTCCCGGTATTTGAAGGATTTCGGTGAACCGGAACCGTCAGCGCCGATCATCGAGATGGACGATTTCGGCGGCGACGGTTTTCCCGAAATGCCGAGCGAACCGGTAATCGACGTCGAGGCGGAGCGCCGCAATGCCTATGCGCAAGGTCATGCCGCAGCGACCGCTGATTTGACCGAAAAATACGAACGCGAGACGCGGACGCTGGCCGAGGCTCACGCGCGTGAGCTCGCCGAGCTGAGGCTTCGCTACGAAGTCGAGGCGGCAGCGGTCATTGCATCCCGCGTCCGCGATATTGCCGAAGAGGTCGCGCAGCTGGTCAGTGCCGGTGCCTCTATCGCCATCGCGCCCGTGATGACCGAAGCGCTTGCCGCCAGGGCAGCCGAAAGCCTCGCCGTGCTGCTGCGCGACTCGATCCTCGAGGGCGCTGCCGGACCGATCGTCGTCCGCGGGCCAAGCCGGCTTTTCGAACTCTTAGCCGCCGAGCTCGGTGAACATGCCGAGGCGGTTCGACACATTGAGACTGACGATATCGATCTTGCCGTCGAAATCGGCGACTCCGTCATCGTCACCCGTATGTCCGCCTGGGCAGCCAGCTTGAAGAAAGTTCTCGAATGAGCGAAGGCGAAAACCACCACCACGGCAAGAACGAGATCATCATCGTCAAGAGACATGGCGGCGGTGATCACGATGGCTCCCATGGCGGTGCGTGGAAAATTGCCTATGCCGACTTCATGACGGCGATGATGGCGTTCTTCCTGGTCATGTGGCTGGTCAATGCCGCCAACGAGGAGACCAAGGCCTCGGTCGCGACCTATTTCAATCCGATCAAGCTTTCCGACGAAAAGCCGACCGAGAAGGGATTGAAGAAGCCCGTCGACAACGCCGAAGGCGAGGAGAAGCAGGAGAAGTCGAAACAGAAGGAAGAAAATCCGAACGACGGCAAGGCTTCGGCGGATGGTGACGACCAGACATCGACATCAGGCGACCAGACCAATTATTCCGAGGCCGATTTCTTCGAAAATCCGTATTCGGTTCTGGCCGAGATCGCGCAGGAAGTCGGCCAGCAGGCCAATGTCAGCGCCAAGGGCGATGGCGGTGCCGCCGATTCCGGCCCGGCCACCGGCGCCGATGGCGGCGAAGCCTATCGTGATCCCTTCGATCCGGATTTCTGGACGAAGCAGGTTGAGGTCACGACAGCCGGCAAGTCCGCGCCTCCCGGCAAGAGCGACGAGCAGGCGGCCGAAAGCGCGACAACCGAGATGGCCAAGGTCGAGGATATGAAGCCGACACCGCTGACCACCGATCAGAAGGCCGCTCAGGAAGCCAAGGGCGCGGCCGAGGCCAAGGATGGCAAGGCGCCGGATGACAAGAAGTCTGGCGATAAGAAGGCTGAGGACAAGAAGGCCCCAGCGCAAAAGGATGCAGCGCAGAAGGACGCCGATCATCAGAAGGATGCGGACAAGAGCGCGGCCGAGACCGAACAGCAGCAGCAGAAACAAGCCGAGCAACTGCAGGAGCAGATCGCTCAGCAGATCGGCGGCATTGCCGGCAAGCTTGCCGAAGGCCTGACCGTAACGGCATCCGAAGGCGGATTGCTCGTCAGCATCTCCGACCAGAGCGACGACTCGATGTTCAATATCGGTTCCGCGGTTCCCCGCCAGGAGATGGTGCTCGCCATGGAAAAGATCGGCGCGATCCTGAAGGAAAGGGGCGGCGCGGTCGCCATCCGCGGCCATACGGACGGGCGCCAGTATAAGGGCGCGCAGAATGAAAACTGGCGGCTTTCGATGGACCGCGCCCAGAGCGCTTATTATATGCTTGTGCGCGGCGGGCTCGACGAAAAACGCATCTCCCAGGTTTCGGGCTTTGCCGACCGCCGGCTGAAGCTGCCGTCCGACCCGTTCAACGCGACCAACCGCCGGATCGAGATCCTGGTGGAGGCGGATCGAGGATAACAGGATGGCGCGTCGGCAGCATCGCTATGTCGGATTTGTGGCTCTCGGTCTGGCGATGCTTTCGCCGGCCGCAGCCAAGGCGCAGGATCCGGACGATCTTGCACCGTACAAGATGCTGCGGTCGCTGCAGTTTGTGCAGGATTCCGTCGTCTCCGGGGATCATTCGGCCGGAGAGATGCAGCGCTTCATGCTGGGAACGATCGACGAGCGGCTGCGCAGCGTCGATACTTCGGTCTTCGATGACGACCGCAACGTCGATGCAGCGCTGATCTACGCGATGAGCGGCGGCAATCCGCAGACGCTCGAATATCTGATCGCCCACGACGTCAACGGCTATTTCGACAACCGTGTCACCGATGTGCTCAGAAAATATCTGAGCGGTAAGGGGCTGCTCGTCGCCAAGACCCTGGAGGAGACGGCCAGGGAATACCGCGACAAGAAGATCGGCCCATACCTTGCGTTGATCGGCGGCAATGTGCTGATCGCGACGAAGCCGACAGACGCACTGGATCTCTACGACCAGGCGCGCCTTGCGGCACCCGGCACGATCGTCGAGGAAGCGGCGTTGCGCCGCTCCGTCGCCATCTGCGTCGACAAGGGGATGCTCGACAGGGGCATGGCCTATTCGCAGCGCTATATCAGGCGCTTCCTGCATTCGCCTTATGCCAGCCAGTTCGCCGACCTTTTCGTGACACTCGTCGTCGGCCATGATCACGACGTGAAGCCGCAGGATGTCATCGACATCCTGTCCTTCATGGACGCGCCGCGCCAGCGCGAGGTCTATCTGCGCATCGCCCGCGCTGCGGCGATCGCGGGAAAGCCGCAGCTGGCCCATATGGCGGTCGACCGTGTGCAGTCGCTTGGCGCCGGCACTGACAATGCCTTCGGTCCTCTTGCGGATTTCTATGGCGGCATGGCCGGCCTTACCACAGAGGATATCGACCGGGCAGCGAAGAATGTCAGCGGCATCGCCGGTGACACGCTTTCGCCGCGGGATCAGGCGTTGCAGGAGGCGGCACGATCGGTTGCCGAGCAGATCCTGCGCGCTCCCGACCCGGCAAGCCTGACGCAAGCCTCGGGCCCTAACACTTCTGATCAAGAAATCACTTCTGAAAAGGCTGCGGCTATAGCTCCGCAACCGGGAGCGCCAGGCGCGCTTTCCGAGCCTGTTCCGGGAGGTGTGGCATCGACTGGCCAGAGCCAGGGTACCGACCCCTCATTCAACGCATTTGTGACGACCAATCGGTCTAAGCTCGACGAGATCGACGGTCTTCTGGCGCAGGAAGGCAACGAACAATGATGGATATGAGCGTCTTGGGCGGAGCCGCCGGTCCTGATTCTGCCGCGGCTGTGAAATCTGCACGGCCGATGGGCAAAGACGATGCTGGCGGCCAAAAGAACGGCTTTTCCGACGCGCTTGCCAAGGCAAGCAACGGCGCCGTCAATGACGACGCCGACGATGCGCAGCCGGATCAGGGTGCAGTTGCCGATGCCGGCGCCGAGAAAGTGGCGCGGACCATCCGCAGCCGCAATGGCGCAAAGCCGTTGATCGATCTCGGCGATGCCGCTTTGAAGGCGCAGGCTGAAGGGCCGCCGGAGACCATCGCAAATGTCGTCGCGGCAAAGCCCGCAAAGGCTGCAGTCAAGGTGCAGGCGGATATCGCCTTCGGCAAGGTCGACCCGAAAGACCGCTCGACCGAGGCGGCCAAAGGCGGCAAGCATGCCAAAGCCGACGCGTTGGATACCGATACGGACAAGGACAGTGAGGATAATGACGGCGGCATTTCCGATGTCCTCGGCCTGCTGAAGCAGGGACCTGCCGACGGCGCCGTTGGTTTGCCGGTGACCGCAGGCGTCCATCATGCGTCCGCCAAAGCCGATGAAGCCGACAAGAAGATCGAGGATATCGAAGCCAAGGCAGGCGGCCATGCGTCCGACGCCTTGGCGGCCGTCAGCGGCAACGTCGACAGTGGCATGGTAGGTGACGTCAAGGTGCCGGGATCGGAGAATGCCGAAGCCGCCGACGGCAGGACGTTCAGGATCAGCCGCGCCGATGGCCGTGGCGTGTCGATGGATGTTCACCTCGGCACCGATCAGGCCGGGCCTAAGGACAGCGCCAAGAAAGCCGATGTCGAAAACGTTTCGGTTCTCGAGTCGCGCCGCTATATCGGCCTGATGCAGAATTCGAATTCCGCCGCCCTCACTGCCGCTCTCTCCGGCGATTCAGAATGGGCGCGCGCCATGGAACCGAGCTCGGCGCTCTCCAATGCGGCGGAATGGACAAGCACCGGCAAGGTGGTTAATACGCTGAAGATCCAGATGAATCCGCTCGATCTCGGCATGGTGACGGCGACCATGCGCCTGTCCGGCGACGCCCTGAATGTCGACCTCAAGGTCGAAACCGGCGCGGCCTACCGTCAGATGAAGGAAGATCACGGCAAGATTCTCGAAGCACTGCGCAGCCAGGGCTACGCCGTCGACAACGTTACCATCAGCATGGCGCCGGTCGAGCGTAGCGACGCCGGCAACCAGGCAGGCAGTCAAGGCCAGGCCTCCCAGCAGCAGTCGCTCGCCCAGCAGGGGCAGGGCGGCGAGGCGCGCGAGCGTCACAATCAGACGGCACAGCGGGCGGACGGAGGCTTCAATGGTGCAGGCGAGACCGGTATTGAAGACGCTAATGCTGGCCGCAGCGGCGGCACTGGCGGCGTTTACCTCTGAGGTCAAAGCCTCCACCGGCGCCTGCGAGCGTGAGATCCACTCGGCAGCTGCCAAATACGGTATCCCGGAAGGCATCCTCTATTCGGTCGGCCTGACGGAGACCGGCCGCAAGGGCTCGCTCTATCCCTATGCAATGAACGTCGAAGGCAAGGCGATCTTTCCGCCCTCCGAACAGGACGCGATGCGGCAGTTCGATGTCGCCCGCAGCAGCGGCGCCAAGCTCATCGACATCGGCTGCATGCAGATCAACCATTACTATCATGGCGAAAATTTTGGCTCGGCCGAGGATATGTTCGACCCGCATCGCAACGTCGAGTATGCAGCAAAATTCCTCCGCGACCTGCATGACCGTCACGAGACTTGGACGATGGCGGTAGCCAGATACCATGCTGGCCCCAACAATGACCCCGCGCAGAAGCAATATGTCTGCCGCGTCATCGCCAATCTGGTCGCCACGGGCTACGGCAAGTGGACTCCCAATGCGAGTAACTTTTGCCGAAATTAATTCAACCAAAGATGGAATGGGCCCATTGTGACGAAACTGTGTCACAATATGGCAGGAATCCGGCATGAATCCCCTGCGCAAGTCATAATTAAGGGGCCGTTAACTTTTCCACGAAATTTTGGTGTGCATAAACAGCTAGACCCACTAGATATAGATCAAATCGCTACCCAGATCTTAATCAATTATTAGTTTCTGCCATTAACTTTAACGAGTTGTCGCCGATTCGTGCGATTCGTACCCATAGATCATCGAAGTGCCACACTGATTCGGAGGCGGACGAATGATCGTCGTGGTTGATGAGCGTGAGCTCGTGAAAGATGGATACACATCTCTGTTTGGTCGTGAGGGCATTCCCTCCACCGGCTTTGATCCAGCGGAATTTGGCGAGTGGGTACAGACCGCCGCCGATTCCGATATTGCGGCAGTCGAGGCCTTCCTGATCGGTCAGGGCCAGCGCAGCCTCGAACTCCCCCGGGCGATCCGGGACCGGTCGATGGCGCCGGTAATTGCGGTCAGCGACCAGCCCTCGCTCGAAAACACCCTTGCGCTATTCGATTGTGGCGTCGACGATGTGGTGCGCAAACCGGTGCATCCGCGCGAAATCCTGGCAAGGGCGGCTGCGATCCGGCGCCGGCTGAAGGCGATTGCCAACTACACCGAAATCGGCGGGATCCGCGTCTTCTCGGACGGCCGCGACCCTGAGATCAACGGCGAAGTCTTCGCGCTTCCCCGGCGCGAGCGCCGCATCCTCGAATATCTGATCGCCAATCGCGGTCGCCGGGTCACCAAGACCCAGATCTTCAACGCCATCTACGGCATCTTCGATGAGGAGGTCGAGGAGAATGTCGTCGAAAGCCATATCTCGAAGCTGCGCAAGAAGCTGCGCAAGAAGCTCGGCGTCGATCCGGTCGATTCCAAGCGCTTCCTTGGCTACTGCATCGATTGGGCCTGATTTTTCCGGCCGGGCGGCGACGCCCGGCTGAACCTCGATATTGGCCTCGCAGCGCGCCATCACAGACAGCTTCACGCAAGGCCCGACAAATACTCTCGAGCTTAACAGGTAAAACGAGGTTTTCAGATGAGCATTTTCGGCAGCATGAAGACGGCGGTATCGGGCATGAATGCGCAGGCGAACCGCCTCAGCACGGTCTCCGACAATATCGCCAACGTTAACACGACCGGTTACAAGGCCGTGTCGACGAGCTTCTCGTCGCTGGTTCTGCCATCCTCGGGCGGCAACTACAATTCCGGCGGCGTTCAGACCTCCGTCCGCCAGGCCGTCTCCGACCAGGGCGATATTTCCTACACCACCTCCACCACCGACCTTGCGATCTCGGGCGACGGCTTCTTCATCGTCCAGGGCGCCGACGGCACGCCTGTCCTGACCCGCGCCGGCGACTTCACGAAGGACGACGAAGGCAATCTCGTCAACGCCGCCGGCTTCGGCCTGATGGGTTATTCCTACGACTCCGGCGCTCCCGCCGTCGTCGTCAACGGCTTCGACGGCCTCGTTCCCGTCAATGTCAACCAGGAAGGATTAACTGCCATCGCCTCGACGTCAGGCGTCTTCAAGGGCAACCTTAATTCCAACGCTAACGTTGCTCCGGTCGCTCCTGCGACGCTTCCGAGCGACAACGGCGCAACCGGCACCCCGACAACCGACACCAAGAAGTTCTCGATGGTCGCCTACGACACGCTCGGCAACAAGGTGATGTACGACTTCTACTTCACCAAGACCTCGGTTACTACACCACCGCCGGCAACCGGCACCGCCAGCACTTGGGAGGTTGCGATCTTCCGCAACGCCGATGCGGCAACCGGCGGAACGACCTCCTTCCCCTACAGTACCACCACCCCCACCGGCGGCACCGTGGCAGAGACCACGCTCGAGTTCGACTCAACCGGCAAGATCACCAACTCAACGGGCACCGTCACGATCTCCGATCCGGTAACTGGTTTGGATATCGACATGGATCTCACGGGCTTCACGCAGCTCGGCGCCGAGTTTGCCGGCACCGGCACGCCGAACGGTCAAGCCGCAAGCCCGGTCAAGGACGTAACGATCGACGGCGACGGCATCGTCTACGCCAAATACGAGGACGGCAGTACCAAGCCGCTCTACCGCATTCCGCTCGCGAATGTCGCAAGTCCGGACAAGCTGACGCTGATGAGCGGAAACGTCTACAGCGCCAACGGCCAGTCGGGCGTCACTGTCACCGGTTTCCCGCAGACCAACGGCCTCGGCACGATCAAGTCGGGTGCTCTCGAAGGTTCGAACGTCGACCTTGCCGGCGAACTCACCGAGATGATCGAATCCCAACGCAGCTATACCGCCAATTCCAAGGTGTTCCAGACGGGGTCCGACATCATGGACGTCCTCGTCAACCTCAAGAGATAATCAGGGTAACGGGTAAGCCATGTCGCTCACGTCCGCACTTAATACCGCGCAGGGAATATTCAACAATACCGGCACGCAGAGCAGTGTCGTATCGAACAATATTTCAAATGCCGGCAACAAGGATTACGTGCGCCGGCAGGCGATGCTCACCACGTCCCTGAACGGCGCGCAGGTCGTCAAGATCGACCGGGCGCAGGAAGATGCGCTGCTGCGCCAATATCTGAAGTCGTCCTCCCAGGACAGCGCCCAGCAAACCCTGCTCAGCGGTCTCGAGGACCTCAAGTCGATCATGGGTGGCAACGACTACGAGACGTCGCCATCCACCTATCTCGGTGTTTTCCAGCAGAAACTTCAGGCCTTCCGCACGACGCCCGGCAGCACCGTCGCCGCCCAGGGCGCGATCACCGCCGCCCAGGACGTCGCCAACTCGCTGAACAATGCGTCGACTTCCGTACAGGATGTCCGCGCCAGCGCCGACAAGCAGATCGCTACCGCGGTCGATACGCTGAATACGCTGCTCAGCCAGTTCGAGACCGCCAACAATGCGGTGAAGACCGCCACGGCCACGGGCGCGGATCCCTCCAGCGCTCTCGACGAACGCGAGAAGGCCCTCAAGCAGATTTCGCAGATCGTCGGCGTCAGCGCCACGACGCGCGACAACAACGACATGGTGCTGAGCACGTCTGACGGGACGATTCTCTTCGAGACGATCCCGCGCACGGTGACGTTCCAGGCCAAGGATGCCTACAATGCCACCATCGCCGGCAATTCGGTCTATATCGACGGTGTCGCGCTTCCGCGTGGCAGCGGATCGACGGCGACGGGGCAGGGAAGCCTTCAGTCGCTCCTGCAGGTCCGTGACGAGATCGCTCCCAACTTCCAGAAGCAGCTCGATGAAATCGCCCGCGGCCTGGTATCGCTCTTCAAGGAGCAGAGCACGTCGGGGACCCCGGCCTATGTGACAGGTCTCTTCACCTGGAGCGGCGACACGGTCGAGGCCGGCAGCACCGCGGTTGCCGGTATGGCGTCGACCATCACCGTCAGCAGCACCGTCATCACCTCGCAGGGCGGCGACCCGATGCGCCTGCGCGATGGCGGCGTCAACGCTGACGGCGTCGTCAACAATCCTACCCACCTCAGTGGTTATACGACGGACCTCGATAGTCTTTATAATGCCTTGGGCTCCGATATCGATTTCGATCCGGCAACGGGGACGACGGCCGGATTCGACACCTCGACGGGCATCGATTCGAACGTCAGCATCATGGAATACGCCACGAATTCCCTCGGTTGGCTCGAGCAGTATCGCAGCAATGCCACGACCGCGGCGGAAAACACCTCGGCGGCGCTGTCGCGCTCGGACGAAGCCTATTCCAACGAGACGGGTGTCAACCTCGACGAGGAACTGACGCTGCTCCTTGACATAGAGCAATCTTACAAGGCGGCGACCAAAATCCTGAACGCTGTCGACGAAATGTTGAAGTCATTGCTGGATATTGCGAGTTAAGCCATGAAGAGCTCATTTATTTCAAGTTCAGCCATTCAGAATGCGATGCGCTTGACCATTCGTCAGGGGCAGAACCAGATGACGAAGGCGACGATGGAGGCAACGACGGGTGTCTATGCCGACATCGGTGTCTCGCTCGGCGGCAACGCCGCCAGAAGCGTCGACTTCAGCCGCGAGGTCGACAGGATCGACACGATCAAATCGAGCAATTCGCTCGTCACCGCGCGCATGGAATCCTCGCAACTCGGCCTGTCCAAGATGAAGGACGTCGGCGACGGTCTCGTTTCGAAGCTGACGGCGCTCCAGGGCAGCCACGATCCCGGCAGCATTACCGTCGCCATCCAGTCGGCGACCAGCGCGCTGTCCACTATGATGGACACGGCCAATACCATGGTGAACGGCGAATACTTGTTCTCCGGCATCAACACCGATGTGCAGCCGCTGACTGACCAGACGACGGCGACGAGCGCGGATATCGTCACCGCGCTGAATACATATGCGACGGGCCTCGGCAAGGGCGTCAGCGATCTCACCGGCGACGAAATGGAGACCTTCATTACGACGATGGTCGAGCCGATGTTCAGCGAGGCAAACTGGACCAATGCGACGACCGGCTGGTCGCAGGCATCGAGCCAGAACATGACGAGCCGCATCAGCAATTCGGAAGTCATCGAATCCTCGACCAACGCCAATTCCGAAGGCATGCGCTACATGGCGCTCGCCTCGGTGATGACCTCGGCGCTGCTTGGCCAGGACCTGAGCAGCGACGCGATGAGCACGGTGTCGAAGCAGGCAATCAGCTACACGACGAAGGCGACCAGCGGCCTCGTGACGCAGGCAAGCCAGCTCGGTCTTTCCCAGGAGCGCGTCAAGAAGTCCAACGACGCCCTCGACGCCCAGTCGAACATCATCAAGAACAAGCTCGTCGACCTTCAGGGCGTCGATCCCTACGAGGCTTCGACCCTCGTCAAGACCTTGGAAACGCAGCTTGAAACGGCTTACACGATCGTCTCGAAGATCCAGCAGTTGAGTCTCGTAAACTACCTTTGATGAGCAAAGGCGCGCAAGACTAAGAAGGATGCATGAATGTATCAGTTCTCTTATGCCGAAGTCATGCAGGACTCGGTGGCCGACGCGAAAGAGCGGGAATGGCAGGTTCTTGACCGGTCCATAGATCTGCTGTCGCTGGCGCGCGAAAAGGAAAAATACGGCCGGGAAGCCATCGAAGCCCTGTTTTATACGCGCAGGGTATGGATCAGCTTCATCGAGGATCTGAAGCATCCCGACAACCAGCTGGAGATCGAGCTCAGGGCCAACCTCATCTCGATCGCGATCTGGATTTTGAAGGAATGCGACAGGATCCGAAAACGTCTGTCGAATAACTACCAGGGCATCATCGACGTTACCACCATCATCAGGGATGGACTTAAATGAAAAGTACACTTCGCATTTCTCTGAAAGCCGGAGAAAGAATCTTCATCAACGGCGCCGTCCTGCGTGTCGACCGCAAGGTCGCGCTGGAATTCCTGAATGATGTGACGTTCCTTCTCGAAAACCACGTCCTCCAGCCCGAAGGCGCCACCACGCCCCTGCGTCAGCTGTATTTCATCGCACAGATGATCCTCATCAATCCCGAGGGCAAGGACCACTCGACGGCGATGTTCCGCAAGTCGATCACCATGCTGCTCAGCTGCTTCAAAAACGAGGAAATCCTCGCCGAACTGAAGCGCATCGATGCGCTCGTCTCGACCGGCCGCGCTTTCGATGCGCTGAAGGCGATCCGTGGCCTCTACGCGATCGAAGACAATATCCTCAACAACCACGAGATGCCGCCGACAATGGTCGAGCAGATTCGCAGGGAGATTGCACCATGGCGGTAGATGCGACATCAAGCGTCAGCACGACGAGTACGACGAGCTCGACCAGTTCGGCCCAGAGCAAGGCGACGCTGAACTACGACAATTTCCTTCAGCTGCTCATTGCGCAGATGAAGAACCAGGATCCGACCGATCCGGTCGATGCCAGCGAGCAGATGTCGCAGCTGGCAAGCTTCTCGCAGGTCGAGCAGACGATCCAGACCAACACCAAGCTGGATACGCTGCTGGCAAGCTCAAGCCTCACCCAGGCCAGCAGCTACGTCGGCAAATACATGGAAAGCGCAGACGGCACCGTCAAAGGCACCATCGAATCCGTCAAGGTTTATTCCGACGGCATCATTGCGACGACCACCGATGGCGGTAATATACTCGTCCAGGCGGGAATCACTGTTGCCGACAAGGCGCCGACCAGCGACAGCGATACCTGATACCACGGCGCCGACGCGCCGGGGGACACCAATCAATAGCGGCCCGGCCACGGCGGGCTGCTTCGAGGCGATATGAGGTTGCCTTCAGATGAATGAAGCTGATGCATTGGATCTGTTCCAGGCTGCGATCTGGACCGTCCTGATTGCCGCCGGTCCGGCCGTCATTGCTGCGATGGTCGTGGGTCTCGTCATCGCCCTGATCCAGGCCTTGACCCAGGTGCAGGAAGCGACGCTGACCTTCGTGCCGAAGATCGTCGCCGTGCTGATCACCGTCGGCGTCACAGCACCCTTCGTCGGCTCGCAGATCTCGATTTTCACCAATCTCGTCTTTTCGCGCATCCAGTCCGGTTTCTGAGCCACCTTCGCGCAAGCTTCGCCATTTAACTCTCGATCCGAATTGGGCGGACCGAGTCCGCCTCCTCTCATGAAGAGACGGAACTGATATGGCGCAACCACCTGCAATCCCCCTTCCGAAAGTCGCCCCGAGCCTGCGCGATGTCGGTTTTGCCCTCGGCATCATCGGCATCATCTGCATTCTCTTCCTGCCGATCCCGCCATTTCTGATCGACATGGGGCTGGCCTTCTCGATCGCCTTCTCGGTGCTTATCCTGATGGTTGCGCTGTGGATCCAGAAACCGCTCGATTTTTCGTCTTTCCCGACCATTCTGCTGATCGCGACGATGACCCGTCTGGCGCTGAACATCGCGACGACGCGCGTCATCCTGTCCCACGGCAATGAAGGCCATGACGCGGCCGGCGGCGTCATCGCCGGTTTCGCAAGCCTGGTGATGTCCGGCGACTTCGTCATCGGTCTGATCGTCTTCCTGATCCTCATCACCATCAACTTCATCGTCATCACCAAGGGCGCCACGCGTATCGCCGAAGTCGGCGCGCGCTTCACGCTGGATGCCATCCCCGGCAAGCAGATGTCGATCGACGCCGATCTTTCGGCCGGCATCATCGATGAAAGGGAAGCCCAGCGCCGGCGCCGGGAACTCGAAGAGGAAAGCTCGTTCTTCGGTGCGATGGACGGTGCCTCGAAATTCGTGCGCGGCGATGCCGTCGCCGGCCTGATCATCACCGCCATCAACGTCTTCGGCGGCATCATCATCGGCTATTTCCGCCACGGCATGCCGATCGGCGAAGCAGCCGACGTCTTCGTCAAGCTCTCCGTCGGCGACGGCCTCGTCTCGCAGATGCCGGCCCTCATCGTCTCGCTCGCCGCCGGCCTTCTCGTCTCGCGCGGCGGCACGACCGGCTCCACCGACCAGGCGGTCGTCAACCAGTTGAGCGGTTACCCCCGCGCACTCTCGGTCTCGGCCGTGCTGATGTTCGTCCTGGCGCTGATGCCGGGACTGCCCTTCGTCCCCTTCGTGATCCTCGGCAGTCTTCTTGCCTTCGGCGCCTGGTTTATCCCGCGTCAGGTCGAGGCTGAAAACAAGCTTCGCCGCGAGCAGGAGGAAAAGAAGGTCGTCCAGAGCAAGGAGCTGGAAAAGGATTCGGTCAAGTCGGTGCTGCGGACCTCCGAGATCGAGCTTGCGCTCGGCAAGATGGTCTCGACCCGTCTACTCGGCGCCCACCAGGAACTCGCCTTCCGCGTCGGCAAGATGCGCAAGAAGTTCGCCACCCAATACGGTTTCGTCGTGCCCGAGATCAAGGTCACCGACGACATTGCCATCGCCGAGAAGTCCTACCAGATCCGCATCCACGGCACGACGGTCGCCTCCAACCTGCTGCGCGTCGGCGAAGTCCTCGTCGTCACCGGCGCCGGCCGCCGGCCGAGCATCCCCGGCGATGAAATCCGCGAACCCGCCTTCGGCATGCCGGCCGTCTCGATCCTCGAAAACTTTGCCGACGATCTGAAACGCGAGGGCTTCCAGCCGATCGACAACGTTTCCGTCGTGCTCACCCATATGAGCGAGGTCATCCGCAACAATCTGCCGCAGCTTCTGTCTTACAAGGACGTCAAGGTGCTGATCGACCGGCTCGACCCCGAATACAAGAAGCTCGCCGACGAGATCTGCTCGTCGCATATGTCCTATTCGGGCCTGCAGGCGGTGCTCAAGCTCCTGCTTGCCGAACGCGTCTCGATCCGCAACCTGCACCTCATTCTCGAAGCGGTGGCCGAACTCGCCCCGCATGTCAGGAAGACCGAGCAGATCGTCGAGCATGTCCGCATCCGCATGGCCCAGCAGCTCTGCGGCGACCTTGCCGACAACGGCGTGCTGCGCGTCCTCAGGCTGGGCAGCAAATGGGATCTCGCTTTCCACCAGGCGCTGAAGCGCGACGCCAAGGGCGAGGTGATCGAATTCGACATCGATCCGCGTAACCTGGAAGAATTCAGCGAACAGGCCACCAAAGTTATCCGTGAGTTCATGGATCGCGGTCTGCCATTCGCACTTGTCACCTCGCCGGAAACACGCTCCTATGTGCGCATGATCATCGAACGCCTGTTCGCCACGCTGCCGGTCCTGTCGCATGTCGAACTGGCCAAGGGCATCGAGATAAAGATTTTGGGCTCTATTTCATGATAACAGACCCGCAAGGGACCGTTCTCGCACTGTTTCTGGTTTTCTGCCGGATCGGTGGCTGTGTGCTGGCTCTTCCGGGTTTTTCCTCGGCGCGCGTGCCCGAACAGCTGCGCGTCTTCATCGCCGTCGCGCTGTCGATCGCCGTCATGCCGCTGCTGTGGGACACGGTCTATCCGGCCGTCCACACCGGTTCCGGAACCTATATCGGCCTGATCGTCAGCGAATCGCTGATCGGCGTGATGTACGGCATGCTGGCGCGGATCTACACGCTCGGCATGCAGTTCGCCGCGACGATCATTGCCACCATGGTTGGTTATACCCAGCCGGGCTCGGCCGATATCATCGAAGACACGCCGGAGAGCAGCCTTTCCGGCTTCATCACCTTTGCCGGCATCATGATCCTCTTCATCATGGACTTCCATCACATCGTCTTTCGGGCGCTGATCGATTCCTACACGACCATGCCTTTCGGCGGCCTGATGCAGATGCGGGCGACGCTGATCTCCTTTAGCGACACGCTGGAGCAGACCACCTACATCATGCTGCGGCTGTCGAGCCCCTTTCTGATCTACGGCCTGATCTTCAACGTCTCGATCGGCTTCATCAACAAGTTGGCGCCGCAGATCCCGGTCTACTTCATCTCGACGCCCTATCTGCTGATGGGCGGGCTCTTCCTGATCTACTTCTCGATTGCGGCCTTGGTCAGCCAGTTCGGCCAGTCCTTCGGCTCGATCTATATCGGGCGATGAGGCGATGATCGATAAGAACCGCTCCCAGAAGCTTAAGCGACTGCTCTCGGTGCAACGGCATATCGAAAGGATGGCCGAGAACGATCTGGCCGAAACCAGCCGCCAGCGCGTCGAGGTCAATGCGGCGATGGATGACGTGATCCTTGCACTCGGCTCGATGGACCCGGTCCACCATGCCTTTTCGCAGAATTACGCCGACCGATTCGGCAGGCTTTCGATCAAGGACCTGCAGCTGACCGGCATGCAGGAGGTTCACGAAATGCGGCTGGCGCGTGAGCGCGCCAAGGGCGACCGTTTCGAAGAAGGCATGAAAGAAGCCCTCGAGGCCGAGCGCCGCGAGGCCGACGACAATGCCGTCTACGATGTCATCGATCAGCAATTCGCAACGCCAGCCTCCAGCAAGCTTCGAAACCCATAGTCGTTACGATCTTAAATTAGAGGATTGTAACGTGGCTATTTCGCCTCCCAGTGATCTGGTCCTGGACGTTGTCAAAGCTGCCGACCCCATGGAGGTTCAGGCGGCCCAGGAAAAATTGAAGGCAAATCGTGCGGCCTTTGCCGCAACGAGCCTCGCCGAAAATGGCAAGGGCTTCTCCAATACGGTCGACGTCCTCGACCATATCAGCCAGAAAAGCGGCCTTAACAACATCCAGAACCGCACGAAGGCCGAGGAAGTGCCGGAAAGCTACCGGAAATTCGAGGCCATGGTGCTGCAGAATTTCGTCAAGTCCATGCTGCCGAGCGAAAGCGAAGACGTCTACGGCAAGGGCGCGACCGGCGATATCTGGAAGGGCATGATGGCCGAACAGCTCGGCAACACCATGGCCAAGGGCGACGGCATCGGCATCGCCAAGCAGATGTACGCCGAGCAGCTGCGCCGACAGGAAGGCAAGATCGTCAATGCCTCAACCGATAATGATGACCGCAACACTGCGCTCAGCATGATCGACGACTTCCAGCGCAAGACATTCGGCACGCCCACCGCTGAAGCCAAGGCCGACAGAACAGGATGATTTGAGGCCCGTTGGCCTAAAACCTGAATCTTGTTCTCAATGAAATAGTTAGAGCGTCATGTCGCGCGAAATCCGCGCACAGTTTTCGGCATGGTGCTCCAAGCGACGCATAATCGAGGGTACAATGGAAATAGTTTCGAACGAATACAGAATCAAATCCGTTCTCGGACGCCTCGAAATGATCATCGACAATGAGAACACCCGGATCGGCAGCGATCCGCAGTTCGATCTCAAGGTCTCCAATGCGCATAAAAGCCGCTGCCTCTATGAGCTGTCGATGCTTTTCCGCGACACCGATCCGGCCGAGCTTGCCGCTGCCCATCTCGATCAGTTGCACGGGCTGAAGAAGAAGCTGGTTCTCAACGCCCGTCGGGTCGAGGCGCATCTCGAAGCGGTCCGCGCTGTCGCCGATCTGCTGAAGAACGCCGTTCAGGACGCCGATGCCGACGGGACCTATTCCCAAGAACAATTTGCCGCGCGTGGAAACTGATGATCAAGCTCGTCCTCACCGGTGTCTGGGTTTGCGCCATCACCTTGGCATCGGTCTATTTCTCCGTGTACCTGGCGACCGCGCCGGCGCCCGCGGCAACGGATTCCAAACAGAGCGCGCTTGAACTGGTGAAGGGTGAAACCATCACGGTACCCATCATCGGCAATGGTGCGATCACCGGCTACTTCCTCGGCCGCGTTTCCTTCATGATGAACAAGGAGATGCTGAAAGGCGTGACGCTGCCGCTGGCCGAAATGACCACCGACGAGCTTTTCAGCCTGCTCGTCGGCAACAAGATGGTCGATATCGCCCACATCAAATCCTTCGATCCGAAGGCCTTCCGCGAAGAGATCAAGAAGGGCATGAACGAGCGCCTCGGCGGCGAATATGTCGCCGACGTGATGCTGGAGCAGCTCGACTATCTCTCCAAGGAAGATGTCAAGGAAAGCTCGGCCGGGGCGCCGAAGAAGGTGGGCACGCCCGTCAAGATCGTCGAGACCGCACCGGCGGGTGAAGCGCCGGCGCCAGCCGCTCACTAAGCACGACAATGATATCGACGAACAACGGCGCCGGAAGGCGCCGTTTTCCATTGGCGCTGGTGGTTAACAAACCACTTATGCGAGCAGGGAAATTCAAGGAATTTTCCTAAGGGTTGTTTGAAACCGTCCTGTTATACCAGCTGTCACAGCTTGACATGTGCCGCTTCCGAAATCGGGGCGACGCCGTCACGCGGGACGCGACCGGGGCTTTCGAGGCCCGGTGCGGAGGTGTGGGCTTGTTTTCCGGGATGTCGGGCGCATGAAGCATCCTAGGCAGGAGGTAGGAATGAATCTGATTGCGAACTTCGCGGTGCTCGCATCGCGGCGGACGATCTTCGATCTGCCGGTCTGCGATCTCGGCTGGGACGATGCCCTCGTTTTCATCAACGAGCTGGCCTCCATTCCCGTCGGCCAGACCGTGGTTTGCTTCGTCAACGCCCACAACATGCTGACCGCGCTTCACGATGACGACTACTACCGGATCATGTCGCACAATTTGGTGCTGCCGGATGGCATCGGTCTCAACATCGCATCGCAGATCGCCCATGGTTCGCCCTTTCCCGCCAATTTGAACGGCACCGATTTTGTGCCGGCCTTCCTCACCTTCATGGAGGCTCCGCGCCGCATCGGTCTGATCGGCGGCACGCGTTCGGTCGTCGAGGCGGCGGCTGAAAATTTCCGTAGGCATACGCCCTGGCATGAATTCGTCGTGGTTTCCGACGGTTATTTCGACAAGGTCGATTCCACTGAGGTCACCGAGGAGATCGAGCGCCAGAAGCTCGACATTCTGATCGTCGGCATGGGAACGCCGCTGCAGGAAAAATGGGTCCACGACAATATCCGTGCCGATCATGCGCGCCTGGTGCTGACGGTGGGCGCTCTCTTCGACTTCGTCTCCGGCGCCGTCCCGCGTGCGCCGAGGACGGTGCGGATGATGCGGCTGGAATGGGCCTATCGCCTGCTGCAGGAGCCGACGCGCCTCTGGCGCCGCTACGTCGTTGGCATCCCGGTCTTCCTTTTCCATGTCCTGCGCTACCGCTTCCGCCGGCGCGAGCGAATCCTCAGCCATCCGGAAGAACACAACACCCCGCTGCAGCCACGGTCGGAACACAAGAAGGCAAGCTGACCCTCGCGTCTTTCCGAGACATTATAGGACTTTGGAATGTATCCTTGGATCGATTCCGATTTGAGGAGCTATGCATAGTTCTGACACGCTGCGGTTAACCATTTCTTTGCCATGAATATTTAGACTGGCTTAATCATCTGCATCCGTGCGGATGAGCGAATTCGGCCATCATGTGCATGAGATGTGGCGCAAATGTACGATATCAGGGCCAGAAGCAGCTTTCACGATCGCGCAGCCACCCGGCCGGCGGCGGCCGCACCGGCGCGCGCCCATGGCGATGGTTATGGACTGCCTGGCGGCGTGCCCCGGTCGAACCGGGCCGATATCGCACCGCCCGAGGCCGAACTGCTGCGCGCCATCGGTCGCGCGCTGGAAGAGCAACGCGCCAAAGCCGCGCGCACGCCACCGTTGGTCGATCGCATCGAAACCATCCTTGGCAATCACCTGCGGGCCGCCAACGACATCGGCCATCCGCTTCCGCAGGAACATCCGCGCCGTGAGGAACCGGCTGCTCCGGCCATCGAGCCGATGATCTCGCCCGAACCGCTGGCAGCGATCCGTGAGGAACCGGCGGAGCCTCGCACAGCAGCGCCGCGGCGGCGCGTCGGCGGCAGCGCACTTGTGATGACGGTCGCCGCAGCGACGATGATCGGCGCCGGTCTGCCGATGCTGATGCCGGCTTCGCCGGCCCTCTACCGTGCCGAAGCAACGCTTGCGGTGAAGACCGATGCCGCAAGCCGGGCCGCCTTCACCGAAGCTGCGGCGAAAGGACTGATGTCGGCACGGGTGGTTGCTTCGACGGTCGCCGCTCTGAAACTCGATCACGATCCAGAATTTGCCGGTCAGAAGGCCAATGCGCTCGGGGTTGCGCTCGATCTGCTGTCGGCGACCGGGGCTGCTGCCGACCCGGCCTCGCGCGCCGAGGCAAGCTTGAAGCGTTCGGTCGAGATCCTGCCCGATGCCGCTGCCGGCACGATCCTCGTGCGGGTGACGACCGGCGACAGCGGCAAATCCATGCGTATCGCCGCAAGGCTTGCCGAAGCGGTTTCCCCGGCGAACGGTACCGGCGGCAACACCGAAAGCGACGCCGCCTTGCGCAAGGCCTATGACGAGGCGAAAGCGGAACTTGCAGCCTTCACGGCAAAGAGCGGCGAGGGCAACGTCAAGGTGGCGGTCGATCTTCGCCGCCAGATCGACAGGCTCGATGCCGATCTAAAACAGGCCGACCAGACTATTCTGGAGGCCAAGGCGCCGACCGATCGGTTGAAAGCCGCAAAACTCGCCAGCGTGCTCGATGGTTCTCTCCCCTCCGATGTGCTCTCGCCGGCGCTGCAGGACTGGCGCGATAAATATGCGGTCGCCAGGACGGCGCTGGCGCAGCTTTCAGCCGAACTCGGCCCGCGCCATCCGCGGCTGTTGCAGCAGCAGGCCGAAATCGATGGTCTGAAGGAGAACATGGGCAAGGAGCTTACCCGCCTTGCCCAGGCCGCCAACGTCGCCGCCAAGGCCGCCGTCGATGCGCGCAAGGGCCTGAACGACCGGCGCAACACTCTGATTGCGCAAAGCCGGGATACCGGCGTCGATCTTGCCCGGCTGACCGAGCTCAGCGAGAAGGCGGCCGCCGCGCGTTCGCGTCTGGACGATGCGGCCTCCGCCTCGGTGGGAACGGCCGCCGACGGCCATATCACTCTGATGAAGCCGGCGCTGGCGACGGCGGTATCGGCGCCCGAGGGCCTGACCAGCCGCTCGCTGGCCGGTGCTGCCGCGGGTCTCGCCGCCGGTCTTGCTGCGGCCTTCCTGTTGCGCCTGCGTAAACCCGTGGCCGCAGCCGAAGAGGAAATGCCGCTGTCTCAACCGCTATCTTTACCGCAGCCGGTCCCGGCCGAGGTCGACGAGATGGAGGCGCTGCGCTCCGAAATCTCCGGCCTGCGCGACCGGCTTCTTGTTCATGGCCTCGAGGCGCGGCAGCCGCTGCGCTGAACGGTCATTTCCTTGCATTTTTGATATTGCCTTGCTGCTTTCCGACAGGATAGGGCGTTAGCGGGCATTTGACGCTCGCCGATTATCCATAGATTGGCGCGAAACAGGGCGGAGAGACGCGTGACGACAGTAATCGACGGCAAGAACGTAGCTGCATCGGTCATTCAGACGGTCAAGAGTGCGACGGCAGCGCTGGAAAAGAGCAGCGGCGTCACCACCGGTCTTGCGGTCGTCATCGTCGGCGACGATCCGGCAAGTCACGCCTATGTCGGCTCCAAGGGCCGCATGGCCAAGGAATGCGGCTTCAAATCCGTCCAGCACACGCTGCCGGCAGAGACCAGCCAGGAGGATCTGGCAGCCCTCGTCGCCACCCTCAACGCCGATCCGTCGATCCACGGCATCCTGGTGCAACTGCCGCTGCCGAAGCCGCTCGACAGCGAGCCGATCATCCAGGCGATCCTGCCGGAAAAGGATGTCGACGGCTTGAGCATTGCCAATGCCGGCAAGCTCGCCATCGGCGACCTGAAGACCGGACTGGTCTCCTGCACGCCGGCAGGCGCCATGGTCTTCGTCCGCCGCACCCATGGCGAGGATCTCTCCGGCCTCAACGCCGTCGTCATCGGCCGCTCCAACCTGTTCGGCAAGCCGATGGCGCAATTGCTGCTCAATGCCAATGCGACGGTGACGATCGCGCATTCCAGAACCAAGAACCTCGCCGAGGTCTGCCGCAACGCCGATATTCTGGTCGCCGCCGTCGGCCGGCCGGAAATGGTCAAAGCGGACTGGGTCAAGCCGGGCGCAACGGTCATCGATGTCGGCATCAACCGCGTGCCAGCCCCCGAAAGGGGCGAGGGCAAGACCCGGCTCGTCGGCGACGTCGCCTTCGCTGAGGTCTCCGAAGTCGCCAGCGCCATCACCCCGGTTCCCGGCGGCGTCGGGCCGATGACCATCGCCATGCTGATGGCCAACACGGTCATCGCCGCCCATCGCGCCGCAGGGCAGACCCCGCCGCAGTTTTGATCAATGCATGTCGCCCGGAAGTGTGCAGCCGTTCCGGATAAGGACATGCATAAAATAAAGAGCTAAAGCGCGTCGCACCAAAGTGTGGGGCGGTTTTGCCCAGGCAAAGCGCTAAGCGCTTTTGCCGCAAACGACATGCTCAAAAAAGGCTAAAGCGCGAGGAGCGAATCTGAAAGATCGCGACGCGCTTTAGAGCTGCTGCGGGGCAGGGCCGGTCGAGGCTCTGACGATCAGTTCGGTTTTCCAGAGTTCCTGTTCGGGAAAGGGGCCTGCCTGCTTCACCGTGCCGATCAGCCGCTGTGCGATGCGAACGCCGGCGGCTCTCAGCGAAGAGCGCGTCGTCGTCAGCGGCACGGAGAAGTTTTCCGGCTTCAACAGCGGCAGCACGTCGTCATGGGCGATCAGCGAGATGTCCTCGCCGAGCCGCAATCCCGCCTGGTTGACCGCGCGGATCGCGCCGAGCGCCAGCACCGTGCTGGCGCAGAGGATCGCCGTCGGCCTCGCCGGCAGCTGCAGGAAATGTTCCATTGCCAGCAACCCTTGCTCATCCGTCATCAGCGCATGGCTGATGCAATCCTCGTGGAGCGCCAGCCCGCGCTCGGCCAGCGCCGATATGACGCCGTTCTTCCTCCGGATGGCGAAATCGAGATGCATCGGCCCGTTCATCAGCGCAAAGCGCGTATGGCCGAGCTGCAGCAGCAGCCGCGTCGCATCGTAGAAGGCGCCTTCATTGTCGATGTCGAGATAGGGATAGTCCGGCTCGGAACCGAAGGATCGCCCGTGTACGACATAGGGCATGGAGAGCGATTTCAACATGGGAAGCCGCGGGTCGTGGCCGCGCATATAGGCGACGAACAGCGCATCGACATTGCCGCTGATCGCCAGGCGTCTGAGCGCTGCAACTTCGTCATCCGGGTCGGCCGGCATGATGACGAAGTGGAAGTCGTGGCGCACGGCCTCTTCGCCGAGCCCGGCCAGGAATTCGCCGAAATGCACGTCGGACTGGTGGCCGGGCGCCGTCGGCATGACAAGGCCGATCGAGCCGGCCTTGCCGGTCGCAAGCCGCTGCGCCGCCTTGTTCGGGCGATACCCGGTTTCCTTGACGGCTTGAAGCACGCGCTCCCGGGTGGCCTCATTGACCTCGGGATAACCGTTGAGCGCTCGGCTCACCGTCGTCTGCGACAGCCCCAGCATTTCCGATAGCTGTTTGAGATTCACCTGCTATGCTTCCTCCCGGCCCGCCCGTCGGCCGTTTCTTAAAGGCCTGCCGCCTCCCAGTGGCATCCAAAGCGCTTTCAATTATGTAGCATCTGGCGCGCTTGACTCAAGAAAAATCGCTCCATATTTCCCGATAGCCGCTGCTGCACCGTGATAATGGCCAGGTTCACGGCGGGTTTTCGTGAAATGACTTGACTCCATTCCACCGAAAGTGGAATGAGTTGGGTGTCAAAGCGCTTTGAAATTTCTTTTAAAGGGAATTCGGCGCGGTTGGGATTGTGATGGGAGGTTGATCACATGAAAAAGTCATTTTTGATGGGCGTTGCCGTGGCAGCGCTTTTTGCCGGTGCTGCATCCGCGGCCGATCTGAAATTTGCCCCGGGACAGGATTCCAAGTTCAACTGGAAGAGCTATGACGAATTCAAGGCCGCTCATGCCGATCTGAAGGGTCAGCCGCTGACGATCTTCGGGCCGTGGCGCGGCGAGGACGAGGCGTTCTTCCAGAGCGTTCTGGCCTATTTCACCGAAGCCACCGGCATCGATGTCAAATACTCCTCTTCCGAAAACTACGAACAGCAGATCGTCATCGACACGCAGGCGGGCTCGCCGCCGAACATCGCCGTTCTGCCGCAGCCGGGCCTCCTTGCCGATCTCGCCAGCAAGGGCTTCCTGACGCCGCTCGGCGACGAAAACTCCAAGTGGATCAAGGACAATTACGGCGCCGGCGACAGCTGGGTCGGGTACGGCACCTATAAGGGCAAGGACGGCAAGGAAGCCTTCTACGCCTTCCCCTATAAGGCCGACGTCAAGTCGCTCGTCTGGTATGTTCCTGAGAACTTCGAGGAAGCCGGCTACAAGATCCCGACGACCATGGAAGAGCTGCATGCCCTGACCGATCAGATCGTCAAGGATGGCGGCGTTCCCTGGTGCATCGGTCTCGGTTCCGGCGGTGCCACCGGCTGGCCGGCGACCGACTGGGTCGAGGACCTCATGCTGCGCATGCAGCCGCCTGAGGCCTATGATAAGTGGACGACCAACGAGCTGAAGTTCACCGATCCGGCCGTAGTTGCCGCGATCGACGAATTCGGCAAGTTCGCCAAGAACGAGAAATACGTCAATGGCGGCGTCGCGGCCGTGGCCTCGACCGACTTCCGCGACAGCCCGAAGGGTCTCTTCTCCGTTCCACCGAAGTGCTACATGCACCATCAGGCCTCGTTCATTCCGTCCTTCTTCCCTGAGGGCACGAAGCTCGGCCAGGATGCCGACTTCTTCTATATGCCGACCTATGCGTCGCATCCCGAACTCGGCAAGCCGGTTCTCGGCGCCGGCACGCTCGTCTCGATCGCCAAGGACTCGAAGACGGCTCGCGCCTTCATCGACTTCCTGAAGACCCCAATCGCGCATGAGGTCTGGATGGCACAGTCGAGCTTCCTGACGCCATATAAGGGCGTCAGCACCGAGGCCTATGCCAACCCGCAGATGAAGAAGGAAGGCGAGATCCTGACCTCCGCCACCACTTTCCGCTTCGACGGTTCCGACCTGATGCCGGGCAAGATTGGCGCCGGCGCCTTCTGGACGGGCATGGTTGATTTCGTCGGCGGCAAGTCGGCTCAGGAGGCTGCTGGCGAAATCCAGAGCGCCTGGGACGGCATCAAGTAATTTCCAAAATGATGCCGCCGGCTTGCCGGCGGCATGGCCTGCATGGCTGGCCGGGTTCGCAAAGAGCCCGGCCATCGCAGGATATATTGTGATTGGGCAATACAACAGATTGACGATGACCGGCGCTGACCCGTCAGAATAACAACCGGTCGCAATAAGATCAGGGGAAGCAGGGGAGGGACGAAATGCTGTCGCAGATAGTGTCCGCTTTGGGCGTCGTGGTCGTCGCCGTTTTCGCGTGCTCGGCCTATTTCTATTTTTCGAACAAGATCCTGGATCTCGCTTTGCCGGTCAAGGATGGCGACATCCGCGCCGCCTCGCGCAATCTCAACCGCCGTGCCCTCGTGCGGCCGTGGTTGTTCGTCGGTCCGGCGCTCTTCCTGCTCGTCGTCTATCTCGTCTATCCGGTCGTTGCGACCTTCATCCTCTCCTTCTACGACCGCGCCGGCCAGCAGTTCGTCGGCGTCGCCAACTATCAATGGGCACTCGGCGACCGCGAATTCCGCCAGTCGATCTTCAACAACATCCTCTGGCTCGCCGTCGTGCCGGCCGCCTGCACCTTTTTCGGCCTCGTGATCGCCGTGATGACCGACCGCATCTGGTGGGGCAATATCGCCAAAAGCATCGTCTTCATGCCGATGGCGATTTCCTTCGTCGGCGCATCGGTCATCTGGAAATTCATCTATGAGTATCGCGGCGGCAACGACGTCCAGATCGGCCTGCTGAACGCCATCGTCCAGACGTTCGGCGGCACGCCCGAGGTGTGGATCTCCGTTCCCTTCTGGAACAATTTCTTCCTGATGGTCATCCTGATCTGGATCCAGACCGGTTTTGCCATGGTCATCCTGTCGGCCGCCCTGCGCGGCATTCCCGAGGAGACCATCGAGGCCGCCGTCATCGACGGCGCCAACGGCTGGCAGATCTTCTGGCGCATCATGGTGCCGCAAGTCTGGGGCTCGATCGCGGTCGTCTGGACGACGATCACCATCCTCGTCCTTAAGGTCTTCGATATCGTGCTGACCATGACGAACGGCCAGTGGCAGTCGATGGTGCTGGCGAACCTGATGTTCAACTGGCTGTTCCGCGGCGGCGGCGATTCCGGCCGAAGTGCTGTCATCGCCATCATCATCATGCTCGCCGTCACGCCGATCATGGTCTGGAACGTCCGCCGCGCCAACCGCGAACTGAAGGGCCACTGAGATGACCGCTGTCGGAAGCTACTTCAAGATCGGCCCCGCCCGTCTCTTCGTTCACGCCGCTGTTCTGTTGATCGTCATCGTCTGGCTGATCCCGACGCTCGGCATCTTCGTCAGCGCGCTCCGCGACAAGGACCAGATCGTCGTCTCCGGCTGGTGGACAGCCTTTGTCGGCTCGACGCAGACCGTCGCCGTCCGCCTGGGCACGCCGGACCAACAGCAGCAGGAAGGCGCAACCTATGTCATCACAGGCAACGTGCTTGAGGGACAGACCGGCCGTTCGGTGAAGGCCTTCGGCAACCGCGTCCAGCAGCCGGCCGCCTTCAAGGCAGGCGAGACCGCCGATCTCGGCGACGGCGAAAGCCTGCTGATCAACAGCGACGGCAGCTATCGCTACATGAAGAACGCCGCCTTTTCGCCCGACGAAAGGCCGCGGCGCATCTATGCGTCGGTTTCCGCGCCGCCAGAGTTCACGCTGCAGAACTACAACACGGTTCTGCGGGGCGAAGGCATCGGCCAGTCCTTCATCAACTCGCTGACCGTGACGATCCCGGCAACGATTATCCCGATCCTGATCGCCGCCTTTGCCGCCTATGCGCTGAGCTGGATGGAATTTCCTGGCCGCGCGCTGCTGATTGCGCTCGTCGTCGGCCTCATTGTCGTGCCGCTGCAGATGTCGCTGATCCCGCTGCTGCGCCTCTATAACGAAATCGGCAACCTGCTCGGCCAGCCGTCCAAGACCTATCCCGGCATTTGGCTCGCCCACACCGCCTTCGGCATGCCGCTCGCCATTTATCTCCTGCGGGCTTATATCGCCGGCCTGCCGAAGGAGATCATCGAATCCGCCCGCGTCGACGGCGCCAGCGACTTCGAGATCTTCACCCGCATCGTATTGCCTTTGTCCTTCCCGGCACTCGCCTCCTTCGCCATCTTCCAGTTCCTGTGGGTGTGGAACGACCTGCTCGTCGCTATGGTCTTCCTCGGCACCGACAAGGACCACCTCGTTCTCACAGGCAGCCTGAACGCGCTGCTCGGCTCGCGCGGCGGCAATTGGGAGATTTTGACGGCCTCGGCCTTCGTCACCATCATCGTGCCGCTGCTCGTCTTCTTCGGGCTGCAGCGTTATCTGGTGCGTGGCCTGCTGGCGGGTTCGGTCAAGGGAGGCTGACAATTTCCAAACGTGACTTCAGACAGGATATTCCATGACCGTGGCTCCCCAATCGATCTCGACCCCCGATAAAGACTGGTGGCGCGGCGCGGTGATCTATCAGATCTACCCGCGCTCCTACCAGGATTCGAACGGCGACGGCATCGGCGACCTGAAGGGCATCACCGCCCGCCTGCCGCATGTGGCAAGCCTCGGCGTCGATGCGATCTGGATTTCGCCCTTCTTCACCTCGCCGATGCGCGATTTCGGTTACGACGTTTCCGACTACGAGAATGTCGATTCGATCTTCGGCACGCTGGTGGATTTCGACACGATGATCGCTGAGGCCCATCGCCTCGGCATCCGGGTGATGATCGATCTGGTCATCTCCCACAGCTCGGATCAGCATCCCTGGTTCGTGCAGAGCCGTTCCAGCAAGACCAATGCCAAGGCCGATTGGTATGTCTGGGCCGATGCCAAGCCGGATGGCACGCCGCCGAACAACTGGCTGTCGATCTTCGGCGGCTCGGCATGGGCGTGGGATCCGACGCGCATGCAATATTACCTGCACAACTTCCTGACCTCGCAGCCGGATATGAACCTGCATAATCCTGAGGTGCAGGACCGTCTGCTCGACGTCGTGCGCTTCTGGCTCAATCGCGGCGTCGACGGCTTCCGCCTCGACACCATCAATTTCTATTTCCACGACCCGCTGTTGCGCGACAATCCGGCACTTGCGCCTGAGCGCCGCAACGCCTCGACGGCGCCGGCGGTCAATCCCTATAATTTCCAGGAGCATGTCTACGACAAGAACCGGCCGGAAAACCTTGCCTTCCTGAAGCGCTTCCGCGCCGTTCTGGAAGAATTTCCGGCGATTGCCGCCGTCGGCGAAGTCGGCGACAGCCAGCGCGGCCTCGAAATCGTCGGCGAATACACCTCCGGCAATGACAAGATGCATATGTGTTATGCCTTCGAATTCCTCGCCCCCGATCCGCTCACCGCCGAGCGCGTCGAGGAGGTGATGGAGGATTTCGAAGCCGCAGCACCCGATGGCTGGGCCTGCTGGGCTTTCTCCAATCACGACGTCATGCGCCATGTCAGCCGCTGGGGCGGGCTGGTCGCCGATCACGACGCCTTCGCCAAGCTCTATGCCTCGCTGCTGATGACGCTGCGCGGTTCCGTCTGCCTCTATCAGGGTGAGGAACTGGCGCTAACTGAAGCTGATCTCGCCTACCAGGATCTGCAGGATCCCTACGGCATCCAGTTCTGGCCGGAGTTCAAGGGCCGCGACGGCTGCCGCACGCCGATGGTCTGGGACAGCCAGGTCGCCCAGGGCGGCTTTTCGACGGTGAAACCCTGGCTGCCAGTGCCGGTCGAGCATATCCTGCGCGCCGTCAGCGTCCAGCAGGGCGACGAGGCTTCGGTGCTGGAGCACTATCGCCGCTTCATCGCTTTCCGCAAGCTGCACCCGGCCTTTGCCAAGGGCGAGATCGAATTCGAGGAGCCGCAGGGCGACGCGCTGGTCTTCACCCGCGAATACGGCAATGAGAAGCTGCTCTGCATCTTCAACATGAGCCCGGCCGAAACCGGGGTCACTTTGCCTGCGGGAGAATGGCAGGCGTTGACGGGGCATGGCTTTATCAGCAACAACTATGGCGACAAGATCGATATTCCGGCCTGGGGGGCGTATTTCGCCCGTCTCGCTTAAGGATCAGCAGGGGAGAGAGACATGACTGGACTGACGCTGAAGGATATCCGCAAATCCTACGGTTCCGTGGACGTTCTCCACGGCATCGACCTCGATATCAAGCAAGGCGAATTCATCGTCTTCGTCGGCCCGTCCGGCTGCGGCAAGTCCACGCTACTGCGCATGATCGCCGGTCTCGAGGCGATCACCGGCGGCGAGATGTATATTGATGGCCATCTCGTCAATGACGTGCCGCCCTCCAAGCGCGGCATCGCCATGGTCTTCCAGTCCTATGCGCTTTATCCCCACATGACCGTCTTCGACAACATGGCTTTCGGCATGAAGATCGCCGGCGAAAGCAAGCAGGAGATCGACCGCCGCGTCAAGGCGGCGGCCGAGAGCCTGCAGCTAACCAAATATCTCGACCGCCTGCCGAAGGCGCTTTCCGGTGGCCAGCGTCAGCGCGTGGCGATCGGCCGCGCCATCTGCCGGGATCCGAAGGTCTTCCTGTTCGACGAGCCGCTCTCCAACCTCGACGCCGCGCTGCGCGTCGCCACCCGCATCGAGATCGCCCGCCTGAACGAACAGATGGCCGATACGACGATGATCTACGTCACCCACGACCAGGTCGAGGCGATGACGCTTGCCGACCGCATCGTCGTTCTCTCCGCCGGCAATATCGAGCAGGTCGGCGCGCCGCTGGAACTCTACGAGCGCCCGGCCAACCTCTTCGTCGCGAAATTCATCGGCTCGCCGGCGATGAACATCATCCCGGCGACGGTCGCTGCGACCGGAAACCAGACGACAGTGACGCTGACCGGCGGCATGTCGGTGACCCTCGATGTAGCGACCGGCGCTTCCGAAGCCGGCAAGCAGGCAAGCTTCGGCGTTCGTCCGGAGGATCTGAGGATCGCCGACGGCGCCGACTATCTTTTCGAGGGCGAGGTGTCGATCGTCGAAGCGCTCGGCGAAGTCACGCTGCTTTATATCGAAGGCCTGGTTCCGGGCGAGCCGATCGTCGTCAAGCTGCCCGGCATCTACGATGTGAAGAAGGGCCAGAGGATGCGTTTTGCCGCCGACAGGCAGAAGTTGCATCTGTTTGATGCGACCGGCCATAGCTACCGGAGATGAGAGAGCCATTTTTGGGGTAATAATCCCGAGAATTATACTTGACGGACCGGATTCTTACTTTCTGTTAAAGATCGGCTGCTACCTTTTCCCGGTCAATTTATGAGGGGGATAAGCACGTGGCCGCTTCCAATCCGTCACAGCCAAAATCTCATTTCCTGAGCAAGGAAGAATCCTTCATGTATGACCGCGAGCAGCGGTTCAAGATGGAGGACACGATGAATGCCGCGCGCATCGAATATACGGAAAAGGGTGTCATGCACGCGGCTTCGCGCCGCTGCGATATCGTCCGGATCTCGATGAGCAGCGCCACACTCGCGATCCTCACCCAGTTCAACCTGCCGAAGCAGTTCTATCTGGATATTCCGGATGCCCGCATCACCAAGGTCGGTTGCATACTGATGAAGGTCAACGCCAACAATACGATCGAAGTCCGCTTCCTGCGTCTGCTGACGCAAAAGGAGCTGAACAAGATTTTCGTCTACAGCACCCATCCGGCGCATCGCGACTACGTGCTCGATATCCGCGCCTGACGGATAAAGACTGGATAGCAAAACCCGCGGGTGCTTCGCGCGCCCGCGGGTTTTTGTTTGTCTCCAGCGACCACGCTCAGTGGTGGAAGAGCACGCTCGCACCCTGATCCGAAGCGCCGACGGCGCGGCGGAACGGCGCGAAGAGTTCGCGGCCCATGCCGAATTCATTGTCGGAGAGATCGACGGTCACCGGCTCGCGCTCGGCCAGATCGGCCGCATCGACGAGCAGCTCGAGCGTGCCCTTGATCGCGTCCAGGCGGATGATGTCGCCCCCGCGGATGCGGGCGATCGGGCCGCCGTCGACCGCCTCAGGCGTCACGTGGATTGCCGCCGGCACCTTGCCCGAGGCCCCCGACATGCGCCCGTCGGTCAACAGCGCCACGCGGAAACCGCGGTCCTGCAGCACGCCGAGCGGCGGCGTCAGCTTGTGCAACTCCGGCATGCCGTTCGCCTTCGGTCCCTGGAAGCGCACGACGGCGATGAAATCGCGGTTGAGCTTGCCTTCCTTGAAGGCGTCCTGCAGCTCCTGCTGGCTGTGGAAGATGATTGCCGGCGCCTCGATGATGTGGCGCTCCGGCTTGACGGCTGAAATCTTGATGACCGCCTTGCCGAGATTGCCACGCAGCATCTTCAGCCCGCCATTGGCCTGGAACGGCGTTTCGATGCTGGAGAGAACCTTCGGATCATGGCTCTTCTCCGGCGACGGCTCGCGCTGGACTGTGCCGTTTTCGCCGAGCCGCGCATCGACCGTATAGGCTTCGAGACCCTGGCCGAAGACGGTGCGCACGTCGTCATGCACCAGGCCATGCTTCAGGAGTTCCTTGATGAGGAAGCCCATGCCGCCGGCCGCCTGGAAATGGTTTACGTCGGCAAGCCCGTTTGGATAGACGCGGGCAAGCAGCGGCACCACTTCCGAAAGCTCGGCGATGTCCTGCCAGGTGAGCTGAATGCCGGCCGCGCGCGCCATGGCGACGAGGTGCAGCGTATGATTGGTCGAGCCGCCGGTCGCATGCAGGCCGACGACGCCGTTGACGACCGAGCGCTCGTCGATCATCTCGCCGGCCGGGGTGAATTCATTGCCGAGCGCGGTGATAGCCAACGCCCGCTTGGCGGCTTCGCGCGTCAGCGCTTCGCGCAGCGGCGTGCCGGGATTGATGAAGGAGGAGCCCGGCAGGTGGAATCCCATGATCTCCATCAGCATCTGGTTAGAATTGGCGGTGCCGTAGAAGGTGCAAGTGCCGGGGCCGTGGTAGGACTTCGATTCAGCCTCCAGCAGCTCGGCGCGACCGACTTTGCCCTCGGCGAAGAGCTGGCGTACGCGCGACTTTTCGTCGTTCGGCAGGCCTGTCGTCATCGGACCGGCCGGAACGAAGATCGACGGCAGGTGCCCGAAGGACAAGGCTGCGATGACGAGGCCCGGCACGATCTTGTCGCAGACGCCGAGGAAGAGGGCGGCATCGAACATGTTGTGCGACAGGCCGACGCCCGCCGACATGGCGATCAGATCGCGAGAGAAGAGCGAAAGCTCCATGCCCGGCTGTCCCTGAGTGACGCCGTCGCACATCGCCGGCACGCCGCCCGCCACCTGCGCCACGCCGCCTGCCTCTGCGGCCGCCTCGCGGATGATCGCCGGATAGGTCTCGAACGGCTGGTGGGCCGAGAGCATGTCGTTATAGGCGGTGATGATGCCGAGATTGGGGATGTGGTCGCCGGCGAGCGCATCCTTATCGGCGGGGGAACAGACCGCAAAGCCGTGAGCCAGGTTGGCGCAGCCGAGCACCGAGCGCTGGACGCCCTTGGAAGCGGCGGCGCGCAGGCGCTCCAGATACCGCTCGCGGGTTGGTTTCGAGCGTTCGACAATGCGATCGGTGATCGCAGAAATGCGTGCGTGAGAGGACATGGAAGATCCCTGCCTTGTTCTGGTTCGTCTCAATGTGTTCGCCGGCTCCGGCGGCTGTGAGGCCGTATCAGGGAGCCCAGTAGATCTCGACCGGGGAAGTGGCCCGGCGCAGAATGGCGCGGATCGGCATGTCTGCCTCCTCACCGCTGCCTTCTGCCTTGGCGAGAACGTCTTTTTTGCCTTCGCCCTCAATATGGAGAACCAGGAGTGCGGCATCCTGAAGACTGGAGAAGGTAAAGGTCAGCCGCGGCTCGCCGGCCCCCTCCGCTTCCATGGTGATGACGCCGCGCGGCGTCGATGCGTCGAGCGCCGTGGCAAGATTGCTGCCGCCGGGAAAGAACGAGGCGGTGTGGCCGTCGCCGCCCATGCCGAGGATGACGACATCGAAGGGAATGCCGATTTCGGCGCTCTTTTCCGTCGCAAGCCGCGCGGCTTCCTCGACGGCGGCGGCCGGCTGGTAAAGTGGCACGAAACGCGCCGACTTCGCCTTGTTCTGCAAGAGATTGGCATCGACCAGCATATGGTTCGAGCGCGCATTGTCGGCCGGCACGAAACGTTCGTCGACAAGCGTGATCGTCACCTTGTCCCAGGCGATGTCGCGCGTCGACAGCACCTGGAAGAAGGCCTTCGGGGTCGAGCCGCCGGAAACTGCGATGGACGCCGTTCCACGGGCTGAGATCGCCGCCGAAAGCGTATCGGCAACCTTGTCGGCGAGGCTGCCGGCGAGATCTGCGGGGCTGGCGAAGGAATGCAGGGTCGATGCCATCGGTTTCCCCTTAGATATCGTCATGCCAGGTGCGGCCGTCGCGCTCGATCAGCGCAATGGCCTGGCTCGGGCCCCAGGTGCCGGCGGTATAGCCCTGCACCTGCTGGCCGGTGGTTTCCCAACCTTTCAGGATCGGATCCACCCATTTCCATGCGGCTTCGACTTCGTCGCGGCGCATGAACAGGGTCTGGTTAGAGCGGATCACGTCCATCAGCAGGCGCTCGTAGGCGTCGGGGTTGCGGACGTTGAAGGCCTGGGCGAAGCTCATGTCGAGCGAGACGTTGCGCAGGCGCATGCCGCCAGGCCCCGGATCCTTGATCATCAGCGACTGCTTGACGCCCTCATCCGGCTGCAGCCGGATGATCAGCTGGTTGGCGACGATACGCCCGGCTGCCTGGTCGAAGATCGCATGCGGGATTGGCTTGAAGGTGATGACGATCTCGGACATGCGTCCGGTCAGGCGCTTGCCGGTGCGGATATAGAAGGGAACGCCGGCCCAGCGCCAGTTGTTGATCTCCGCCTTGATGGCGACGAAGGTCTCGGTGTTGGAGACGCCGCCTTCGAGCTCTTCGAGATAGCCCTTGACCGGGCCGCTGCCCGAGGCGCCGGCGCGATACTGGCCGCGGACCGTCGCCTGCTCGACATTGGAGGCATTGAGCGGCTTCAGCGCGCGCAGCACCTTCAGCTTCTCGTCGCGGACGGCTTCCGAATCCATCGAAGAGGGCACTTCCATCGCCGTCAGGCAAAGCAGCTGCAGAATGTGGTTCTGCACCATGTCGCGGAGCGCGCCGGCCGTATCGTAATAGCCGGCGCGGCCTTCGAGGCCGACCGCTTCAGCCACCGTGATCTGCACGTGATCGATATAGTTGGCGTTCCACAGCGGCTCATAGAGCGCGTTGGCGAAGCGCAGCGCCATCAGGTTCTGCACCGTCTCCTTGCCGAGATAGTGATCGATGCGGAAGATCTGTTCTTCCTTGAAGGCGCGGCCGATCGTGTCGTTGAGCTGCAGTGCCGAGGCGAGGTCGCGACCGATCGGCTTCTCGACGACGATGCGGGTCGACTTGGTGATCAGCTTGTGGTCGTGGATCTTCTGCGAAATATCCCCGAAGATGCCGGGCGCGACCGCGAGGTAGAAGGCGCGCACGCGCTCCTTGCCTTCGTCGAGCAGCTTCTTCAGCTGGTCCCAGCCGGTGTCCGTGCGGGCGTCGACCGAGACGTAGTAGAGGCGGGCGCAGAACTTCTCCACCTCAGCTTCGTCATATTCGCCCTTCTTCAGGTGCTCGTTCAACGCATCCTTGGCGAATTTGCGGTATTCCTCATGGGAAAGCGGGCTGCGCGAAGCGCCGATCACCCGGGTCGGTTCGGAGAACTGGCCCTCGATCTGGCGATGGTAGAGCGCGGGCAGAAGCTTGCGTTCGGCAAGGTCGCCGCTGCCGCCGAAGACGACGTAATCAAAAGGCTCAACGGGAATAATCTGGCTGCTCATGAGCTTGTCTCTCAATCAGGCTGGTTGGCGGCCCTTTTAATCTAATCGATTTAAAAAAGCCAGTGTGCAGTGCAATGAATCTGTCAGGCACCGGTTTTAGTGCGAATTTCCGGAAGAGGAAATCCGCAATCAGACTAAAACTTGTCGCGAAGCGCAAACCACGACAAGGCGAGGAAAAGCAGCGGCGCTCGCATTCTGGGCCCGCCGGGAAAGGCGGGAATATCGAGCGACGCGAAGAGATCGAGATCGCCGGCTTTTCCAAGCACTGTTTCCGCGTAGAGCTTGCCACAGTAGTTTGACAGCATGACGCCATGGCCGGAATAACCGCCGATCGAGGTGACGCCGGGCATCACCTCGCGCACGAACAGCTGGCGCGGCATGGTGATGCCGACAGTGCCGCCCCAGGCGTGGGTGATCTCGATGTCTTTCAGTTCAGGATAGATCTCGGCGATCTGCCGGCGGATATGCTGCGAAATGTCCCGCGGATTGTCTGCAGTATAGGCCTCGCGCCCGCCAAACAGCAGCCGGCCTTCGAATCGGCGGAAGTAACGCACGACGAAGCGCGAATCGGCCACAGCCTCGCCCCCCGGCAGCACGTCGGGATGCCGGTCGAGCGGAGCTGTGGCGCCGATGAAGGAGCGGATCGGCATGACATGACTTGCCGTCACCGGCTCCAGATTGCCGATATGGCCGTTGCAGGCGATCAGGGCGCGGCTGGCGGTGATCGTTCCCTTGTCCGTTTCGATCGTCACCTTGCCGCCGCCCTGGCGGATCGCCTTTGCTTTTGTCATCTCGAAGATCGCAGCACCGGCGTTGGCTGCGACCCGCGCCAGGCCGATCAATAGCTTCAGCGGATGGATATGGCCGGTGCCGACATCGCGCACGCCGCAATAAAAACGCTTGGAGCCGAGCCGCTCCTGCGTTTCCGTCTCGTCCATGAAGCTGATATGCGGATAGCCGTAGCGCTGCGCGGCGATTTCGGCGTTCTCACGAAAGTCGCGTTCATAGCTCGCCTTGTGCGCGACGTTGAGCTGGCCGGGCACATAATCGATCTCGATCTGATGCTCCCTGGCGAAATCGAGGAGATGGCGCTTGGCCGCCTCGGCAAGATCGAACAGCGCCTTCGAGCGCTCGTAGCCGATCTTCTCCTCGAGCTCTTCCGGCCACCATCGCTGGCCGGTGCCGAGCTGGCCGCCATTGCGCCCGGACGCCCCGTCGCCGAAGCGGCAGGCCTCGATCAGCACCACGGAGACGCCCGATTTGGCCAGATTGTAGGCGGCCTGCAGGCCGGTATAGCCGCCGCCGATGATGGCGACATCACATGTTCTCGAGCCGTCGAGAGCGGCATAGCTCGGCCGCTCCCCGACGGTTGCCTGATACCAGGATAGGCCCGGCGAGATCGGGCTCTGCCACGTCTCCTGCGATGCCATGGCGCTGCCTCACACGTTGAGCAGAAGGAATTCCCGCTCCCAGGGGCTGATCACCTGCATGAAGGTCTCGAACTCGCCGCGCTTGACGCCGGCGTAGAGACCGATGAACTGTTTGCCGAAAATCTCCTCGAAAGCCGGCTCGTCCTCGAGCAGCGCCACGGCTTCCAACAGGCCCCGCGGCAGGTCGATCGAGCCTTCATTGGCCGAATCCTCGGTCGGCGCCGTCGGCTCGATCTGCTTCATGATGCCGAGCAGGCCGGCGGCAAGCGAGGCTGCAAGCGCCAGATAAGGATTGGCGTCCGAGCTCGGCAGCCGGTTTTCGACGCGCCTGGCCTGCGGATCGGATACCGGAACGCGGAAGGCCGTCGTCCGGTTGTCGTAACCCCAGGCATTGTTGACCGGGCAGGACATATCAGGCTGCAGGCGCCGGTAGGAATTCACATAGGGCGCCAGCATCGCCATCGCGCTCGGCACGAATTTCTGCATGCCGCCGATGAAATGGAAGAATTCCTTCGAGGCCGATCCGTCCGCATTAGAGAAGACGTTCTTGCCCGTCTCGATATTGACAACCGACTGATGGATATGCATCGCCGAACCCGGCTGGGCCTGCATCGGCTTGGCCATGAAGGTCGCATAGATGTCGTGCTTCAGCGCCGCCTCGCGGATCGTGCGTTTGAACAGGAACACCTGGTCGGCAAGTTCGATCGGATTGCCGTGGCGCAGGTTGATCTCGAGCTGCGCCGGTCCCTCTTCGTGGATCAGCGTATCTATCTCGAGGCCCTGTTTCTCCGAGAAATGGTAGATGTCGTCGATCAGTTCGTCGAATTCGTTGATCCCGGCAATCGAATAGCCTTGGCCGCCGAGGATCGAGCGGCCGGACCGGCCCTTGGGCGGGTGCAGCGGATAGTCGGGGTCGTCATTCTTGGCGACCAGGTAGAATTCGATCTCCGGCGCCACGATCGGCTTCCAGCCGCGGTCGTGATAGAGGCTCAGGATGCGTTTCAGCACGTTGCGCGGCGTATAGGGCACTTCGCCGCCGTCGGAATCGACGATGTCGCAGATCACCTGTGCCGTCGGGTCGGTCTCCCAGGGCACGACCGAAAGCGTGGAAAGATCGGGCATCAGCTTCAGATCGCTGTCGCGCGGCTCGTAGCGGAAGCTTTCGGTCTCCTCCGGATACTCGCCCGAAATCGTGTGCCGGTAGATCGCCGACGGCAACGCCAGCGAGGTGTTCGAGGTGAATTTCGAGCTCGGCATCATCTTGCCGCGCGGAACGCCGGCAAGGTCCGGCGTGATGCATTCGATGTCTTCGATGCCCCTGTCCCTCAGCCACCGCGCTGCTTCCTTCCAGTTCGCAACGCCGCGCAGAGACCCGGGGTCCGGGGGAGTTTTCTTCGAGGCGGGCACGTTTCTGGCAGGCTTCAGCGTCGTCTTTTTTGGAGACATGACACACCGGTTTGGTTGATCGTGGCGCCATCATAACCGGACTTTGCCAATTGGCGAGAGGTTGAGAACGTTGACTTTCGCCCTTTGATGGAAAAAGAAGGCGCTGTCTTGATCGGGGAAACGGGTTTGCAGCGCAAAAGCGACGTCATCGTCATCGGCGCCGGGGCGGCGGGCATGATGGCGGCCATCCGGGCGGGGAATCGCGGCCGCTCCGTCGTGGTCCTCGACCATGCAAGGGCGCCCGGCGAGAAGATCCGCATCTCGGGCGGCGGCCGCTGCAATTTTACCAATATCCATGCCGGGCCGAAGAACTTCCTTTCCGCCAATCCGCATTTCTGCAAGTCGGCGCTTGCCCGTTTCACGCCGGCCGATTTCATCGCCATGGTCGACCGGCACGGCATCGCCTGGCATGAAAAGACGCTCGGCCAGCTTTTCTGCGACGATAGCGCCAAAGACGTCATCCGCATGCTGCTGACGGAGATGCGCAGCGCCGGCGCGCAACTGCATCTCGGCACCGAGATAACAGGTGTCGAAAAGGTGGAGGCGGGTTTTCGCGTCTCGACCGGTGAAGATGCTTTTGAAGCCTCTGCGCTGATCGTCGCCACCGGCGGCAAGTCGATCCCGAAGATGGGCGCCACCGGCTTTGCCTATCGCCTGGCCGAGCAGTTCGGTCTTCCCGTGCTCGAAACCCGCCCCGGCCTCGTGCCGCTGACGCTCGATCCCGGCCTGCTCGAGGCCATCGCTCCGCTTGCCGGCATTTCCGCCCCGGCCGAAATCCGTCATGGCAAGACCGCCTTTCGCGAAGCGCTGCTGTTCACCCATCGCGGCGTCAGCGGCCCCGCCATCCTGCAGATCTCCTCCTATTGGCGCGAAGGCGACGAGATCGTCGTTTCGATCGAACCGGATATCGACATCGGAGCACATCTGAAGACGGCAAAGCAGCTGAATGGCCGCCAGTCGCCGCAGACGGCACTCGGCGACATCCTGCCGAAGCGGTTGGCCCAATTTCTCGTCGAGCGCGAAAAGATCGCCGGCAACATGGCCGACCTGCCCGACAAGGCCCTGCTGCGCCTTGCCGCGGCGGCGCAGAACTTTACGGTCAAGCCGTCCGGCTCGGAAGGCTACCGCACCGCTGAAGTGACGCTCGGCGGTATCGATACGGCAGCGCTAGATTCCCGCAGCATGGAGGCCAAGGCCGTGCCCGGGCTTTATTTCATCGGCGAATGCGTCGACGTCACCGGCTGGCTCGGCGGCTATAATTTCCAATGGGCCTGGGCCTCCGGATTTGCCGCCGGCGAATATGCGTAAATCCAATGCATGTCGCCCGGAAGTGTGCAGCGGTTCCGGAACAACGACATGCATAAAACAAGGTCTGTGGCGCATCGCTTGAATCAAATTCGATGCGAGGCTCTTTAGGTAATACCGATTCAAGACTTCTTAAGAGAGGTGCGCCATCCTGTCTCAATTGGCGATCTGCAAAGCTCTTCCTAAATAAGCTTTACCAGCAAGCCGTTTTGTTGGATTGTCGTGTCAGACAGAAGTGAGGTTTCGAGCATGACCGGAAACACACGACGCGCCCGCGCCATCGCAATTGCCGAGGCGAAGCCGAACGCCCGCATGGTCGCCCTGCGTTATCTGATGCTCGCAGCCGGCGCTACCGCCGCCAGCCTCGCGCTGCTTCTTTCGCACGTCCTCTGATCCTGTCTTCAGGCCCGCAACGAAGGTCGCGGTGCAATTGCGCCGCCCCGCTGCACCACGGCCTACAAAATTGCAACTATTTCACTGCCTTGGCTTCATTCGCCGCAACCGCTTATCCGAAAATTAATATCTAATCTGACACAATTGCCCGCGATTATTTGGGCGTCTCCAAAGTTGTTTGGACATGAACTGGCAATGACTGCCGCCTGGCTTCCGGGTTCCCCAATGTAAATTACGAACAGCTCGATGTGTACCCGGCTGGCGCCAGATGGCCGCCTGCGGGAGGAGTGGTGTATGAAAGGCCCGGAACGCCATGTTGATTGACAAGATTCTTTCCCGCTTCAGGATCAAGACGAAGGTCCTGATCTTCGTTCTGCCTTTCGTCGTCACCATTTCGGCGGTCGGCCTGACGGGCCTTTACGCTTCGGGACTGCTGCAGGGGCGTATGGAAATATCCAACAGCGTCTTGCAGTCGTTGAGCGGGTTCAAGGATCTCTACGGTTCGATGGACGATTTCCTGCGCATCACCAGCCAGCAGGCGCGCGACAAGCTGCTTGCGGATCTGAAGACCCAGCAGGGCGTACTCGATGCGACGTTGAACCAGGTCGGTGAAGAGGCTGCCGGCCGCGATAGCCTGGCCGAAGCATCGCGCCGCACCAAGGATATATCCGGCGTCGTCGACAAGCTCTGGGGCCTGCATGAGCAGGAGCAGGCACTGCATGAGCAGATCGACGCAGCGCAAAAGAGCCTGATCAGCACTCGCTTCACGGTCTCCTATCAGGCCGAGGAATTGCAGACCGCGCTTCAGCAGGACGAGGGCGCCGCCACCATCACGCTTCGCACGGCCGACCGCCTGTTGAAGGGCGGCGACTTCCTCGGCACCGTTGCCAGCGGCTACAGCAAGCCGCAGACGCCGCAGGAAAAGATCGCCTACATCAACGAACAGATGCCTGCGATCATCAAATCCCAGCGCCTGATCGCCATTTCGGTTCCGACCAACCAGAAGAACGTCATCGACGCACTGGCCGCGACCATCGACAGCATCAAGGCGATCGCGGCGATGCCCGCTCCGACCGATGAGAACATTGCCGAACTCGGCCGGCTCGTGTCGCGCTTCCGCCAGACCTCGACCTATACGCAGCTGACCGCAACCCAGAAGATGCGCGAGGCGACACAGCGTTTCGCCGACCTCGAGGGCCGCATCGGCCAGACCAACTCCGTCCTTCAGGATACCAGGCGTCTGGAAAATTCCGTCTATGCGCTGCAGATCGTGCTTTCCGATTTCCTCGCCAATTCAAGCAAGGACAACCTCGTGCGCCTGCAGCAGCAGGCCGGCACACTTGGCAAGGACATGCAGGTGCTGATCACCAGCGCCAAGGGCATGGGCTTTGCCGAAGGCATATCGGGCGCGATCCAGCCCGCGCTCGACGCCATCTCCGGCGGCGGCTCGAAGATCGTCGACACGATCGCCGAGCGCGTCACGGCCTATGCCGCAGCCCGCCAGGAGCTTGACCAGATCTGGACGAAGCTGACCGATTTCGCCGAGCTGCAGAAGCAGACGGCTGGCACCGAGCGCACCCAGGCGAACAGCATCTCCGTCATGACCACCGGTCTCGGCATTCTCCTGTCGATCCTCGGCGGCATTGCCCTGGTGCTGACGCTGCAGCGCCCGATCAGCCAGATCACCGGGGCTATGCGCCGTATCGCCGAAGGCGCGCTGGAGACCAATATCTCCGGCGAGCAGCGCCACGATGAAATCGGCGACATGGCCCGCGCGCTCGGCATCTTCAAGGAAAATGCCATCTCGAAGATCCGCATCGAGGAGCAGAGCGACGAGGAGCGCGCCGCCGCCGAACACGAGCGCCAGCGCAACGACGCCGAAAAGCGCGAGATGGATCGCCAGATCGAATTCGCCGTCAATGCGCTCGCCGCCGGCCTCGAACGCATGTCGCAGGGCGATATCTCGACGACGATCGAAACGCCCTTCATTGGCCGCCTCGAACAGCTGCGCCAGGATTTCAACGGGTCGATGGTGCGCCTGCAGGCGACAATGAGCCAGATCCGCGACAATGTCGAACTGATTCAGGGCAACGGCAACCAGATGGCCCAGTCGGCAGAGGATCTGTCCAAGCGCACCGAACAGCAGGCTGCCTCGCTCGAAGAGACCGCGGCCGCCGTCGATGAGATCACCGTCACCGTCCGCTCTTCGGCAGAACGCGCCAAGGATGCCGACCAGATCGTCCGCCAGGCCAAGCGCAGCGCCGACGATTCTGCCGTCGTCGTCAGCAATGCGATCGATGCGATGGGTCGCATCGAGGATGCCTCGCGCCAGATTGAGCAGATCATCGGCGTCATCGACGAGATCGCCTTCCAGACCAACCTGCTGGCGCTGAACGCCGGCATCGAGGCGGCGCGCGCCGGTGAAGCCGGCAAGGGCTTTGCGGTGGTGGCGATGGAAGTCCGCGAACTCGCTCAGCGCTCCGCAGCCGCGGCGCAGGAAATCAAGGGCCTGATCAACAAGTCGACCCACGAGGTCAGCTCCGGCTCGCAATTTGTGCAGGAGACCGGCACGGTGCTTGCCAAGATCAGCGCCCAGATCGTCACGATCAGCCAGCATGTCGAGATGATCGCCCGCGCCAGCCACGACCAGTCCAACGCGCTGCAGAGCGTCAACGCGACGGTCAATCAGATGGACCAGATGACGCAGCAGAACGCCGCCATGGTCGAGGAAACGACTGCCGCCAGCCGCGAACTGGCCGACGAGGCCGATTCCCTGCGCAGACTGATCCAGCAGTTCAAGATCGACGGCGAGGCGGCAGCCAGCCCGGTCTACCGCGCCGCCTGATCGCCGCCCGATTTGCCCTCAATCGAACGGCCCCGGTTTTATTCCGGGGCCGTTTTGCGTTCAAATCGCGCTGCCTGCGGCCCTGATATACGGAAAATTTTCCTTAACGCTTTTCGTCTAATTTAACCCTTGTTTTCTGCCGGGGGTTTTTGATGCTGCGCCTTTTTTCTACGTCAATCGTCCGCCAGATCGTTGCGATCACGCTTTGTCTGCTGGCCGTCAGCACGGCCGCCATCGTCGGCGCGACCTACTACAATCTGAGCCGCTATGTCATGGACGGGGCAGTCTCCGATGCCAGGGATGCCACCCGCGCCATGGCTGTCCTTTACGGTGCAGCTGATCAAGGCGCCAGGGTCGAGCTTAAGGACAACCAACTCGCGACCGTAACGGAAGACGCCATCCCCGCCCTTGCCGATCATTCGCTGGTCGACCGCACGGCGCAGTCGATCGCCGGCGTCGCGACCATCTTCCAGAAGCAGGGCGGCGACTACGTCCGCATCTCCACCAACGTGAAGAAGGAAAACGGCGACCGCGCCGTCGGCACCAAGCTGGTCGCCGAGCACCCCGCCCAGCCGGTTCTCGCCAGGGGCGAAGCCTATTATGGCCAGGCCGAGCTTTTCGGCCGCAAGTTCATGACCGGTTATTTCCCGGTCAAGAATGCATCGAATGCCAATGTCGGCATTCTCTTCATCGGCATTCCGATGGAGGTCTATTACCAGCGCATGTATGAGCTGCAGATGCTGGTCCTCGGCGTCGGCGCCATCGTCATGCTCATCGTCGGCGTTCTCGCCTTCTATGCAATCCGCCTGTCGGTGAAGCCGTTGCAGGCGCTGACCGCGAGCGTTCACGCGATTTCCTCGGGCGATCTCGACGGCGCGATCCCCTGCGTCGCGAAGAAGAATGAGTTCGGCGATATCGGCCGGGCCTTGGCGCTGTTCCGCGACAGCGCCCGTGCCAGGCGCGATCTGGAAACCCAGGCCGCCGAACAGCGCGCCTTGAGCGATGCCGAACGCGCCAGGAACGATGCTGACAAGCGCTCGCTCGACAGCCAGATCGACTTTGCCGTCAACCAGCTTGCCGCCGGCCTCGGACGCCTGTCGCAGGGCGATGTCTCGGAAACGATAGGCACGCCCTTCGTCGGCCGGCTGGAGCAGCTGCGCGTCGATTTCAACGCTTCGCTGCTGCGGCTCCAGGATACGCTCTCCGGTATCCGTGACAGCGCCTCGACCATCCAGCGCAACAGCGGCGCCGTCTCGGTTTCAGCAAGTGAGCTTTCGAAACGCACCGAGGCGCAGGCGGCAAGCCTCGAAGAGACCGCCGCGGCGGTGGAGGAGATCACCGTCACGGTTCGCTCTTCCGCCGAGCGCGCCCGCGAAGCCAACAGCGTCGTCGCCGCGACCAAGAAGACCGCCGACAATTCCGGCGCCGTCGTCGGCGATGCCATCGCCGCGATGGAGCGCATCGAAGAGGCCTCGCAGCGCATCGAGCAGATCATCGAGGTGATCGACGACATCGCCTTCCAGACCAATCTGCTGGCACTCAACGCCGGCATCGAGGCGGCGCGCGCCGGCGAGGCGGGCAAGGGTTTTGCCGTCGTCGCCCAGGAAGTCCGCGAACTCGCCCAGCGTTCGGCCGATGCAGCGCGCGAGATCAAATCGCTGATCGAGACATCCAGCCGCGAGGTGACGGTGGGCTCCGAATTGGTTCAGAAGACCGGCAGCGTCCTCGCAGCGATCAGCCATGAGATCATCGCGATTAGCGGCCATGTCGAGACCATCGCCACCGCAAGCCGCGATCAGTCGGCAGCACTTCAGGAGGTCAACGGTTCGGTAAACGCCATGGACCAGATGACCCAGAAAAACGCCTCGATGGTGGCCGAGACCACGCAGGCAAGCCGCCTGCTTGCCGGCGAGGCCGATACGCTGATGGCGCTGATCGAGCGGTTCCGGATCATTGCCGAGCCCGCCGCCGCTCATCTTGGGGCCAGGAAGGTCGCTTGAGGCGCGCAGCCGCCGCTGGATTGCGCTGCAGCTTTGCGGCGTCGTCTGAGACTGAGATCGAGCGAGGTCAGCCAGGCGGCGAAATTGACGAGACCGCTGTCGCCGAACTCGGCATAGAACCGATCCTCGTCGGTCTTGCCTCTGCCCGGCCTGCAAGTGTGTCGATATCCCTGGGTCGCTGCGATGGTGATCAGATCGATCATGGCGATGTCCTTTCTGTAGAAGACATCTCCTGATTTAGGCATCGAATATCTCTTCATAAACAGGGAAAACCCCGCTATGTTTTTCATTGATGAAAAACGCGAATTGGGATTCCTACCAGTTGTTCCTGCAGGTCGCCCGTCTCGGTGGCCTGACGGGGGCAAGCACCGCAAGCGGGCTCAGCCCCGCGACGGTTGGCCGGCGCATGCTCGATCTCGAACAGGAGGTCGGTCGCGCCCTGTTTTCACGCAGCCAGACCGGCTATCGCCTGACCCAGGACGGCCAGGCACTGCTCGATCACCTTCAGGAGATGGAGGCCGCCGCCCGCAAGGTGGAGGCATGGCGGCAATCGGGCGAGGGCGGCACGACCGTCAGGATCGCCGCCGGCACCTGGGTCGCCTGGCTGCTGACGGAGAATTTCGCCGCCATCCGCATGCCGGGCGATGGTTTTGCCATTTCGCTGACGATCGGCGAGGCGCGCGCAAGCCTTGCCTATCGCGAGAGCGATATCGGCATTCGCGCCTTCGAGCCGGAAGAGGCCAATCTTGCCGCCCGCCGGCTCGGCGAGGTGGCCTATGCCGTCTATATCAGACGCAACGCCGCCGAGACCGATGAGCGCTGGATTGCCGTTGCCGAGGAGGAGGCGATCTCCGCCTATCTGCGCTGGCCGCACGCCAATGCCGCAGCCGCGATCGTCGCCAGCGTCAACCGGCCGCGGTCGCTGCCCGATCTGGTGCGCGCCGGCGCGGGCAAGGCGGTGCTTCCCTGTTTTGTCGGCGATCTCCATCCCGATTTGCAGCGCCTTGGCGGCGAGCTGCCGGAATTGCGCCATGCGCAATGGATCGTGATGAACGCCGAGGACCGCCATCGCCCGGAGATCCGCACCGTCGCCGACCGCATGACCAAGCTGATCAGAAGTTATGCCGATCTCTTTGCCGGAAAACGGCCGAGCCGCGGCTGAAATTACGATGAAGCGCCCGCGCATTTCTTAAGATGCGCGGGCGTTCTCTTCAATGCCGGTTGGTGACGACGACGGGGATCAGCAGGTCGCCCCAGTTGCCGTCGCCGCCGTGATGGCGGGCCGAGCGCACCAGCTCGACCGAGACGCCGGCCTCGACGGCCTTCATGACCGATTGGTTCAGCCGATGCAGGTCATTGGCGAGCATGCGGATCGTCGTCTGCTGATCCTCGCTCATGCTGGTCGATTGTTCCTCGGCCCGTTCCCTGACGCGTGAAATGGATGCCATGACTTTCTCCTCTTCTTCGCTCTATTCCGCAGCCGGTTTGAACTGCGCATGTTCGGTTGAATCGTGCATTGCCGTGGTCGATGACCGGCCGCCGGTGATGGCGAGCGACACGGCGTCGAAATAGCCGGTGCCGACCTCGCGCTGATGCTTGGTGGCGGTATAGCCGTTGACCTCGGCGTCGAATTCCGCCTGCTGCAGCTCTGAATAGGCCGACATCTGCCGCTGCCGGTAGCCGCGCGCCAGTTCGTACATGCCGTAATTCAACTGGTGGAAGCCGGCGAGCGTGATGAACTGGAACTTGTAGCCCATCGCGCCGAGTTCGCGCTGGAACTTTGCAATCGTCGCCTCGTCGAGGTTCTTCTTCCAATTGAAGGACGGCGAGCAATTATAGGCGAGCAGCTTGCCGGGATGGACCTTGTGCACGCCCTCGGCAAAACGCCGCGCCTGATCGAGGTCCGGCTTCGAGGTCTCGCACCAGATGAGGTCGCAATAGGGCGCATAGGCGACGGCCCGGGCGATGCAGGGTTCGATGCCGTTTCTGACCTGATAGAAGCCTTCGACGGTGCGCCCGGCATCATAATCGACGAAGGGCTGGTCGCGTTCGTCGATATCGGAGGTCAGCAGCTTTGCTGCTTCCGCATCGGTGCGGGCAATCACCAGCGTCGCGACCCCCATGACGTCGGCGGCAAGCCGGGCGGCGTTGAGATTGCGGATATGGGCGGCGGTCGGGATCAATACCTTGCCGCCGAGATGGCCGCATTTCTTCTCCGAGGCAAGCTGGTCCTCGAAGTGGACGCCGGCCGCCCCCGCCTCGATATAGGCCTTCATGATCTCGAAGGCGTTGAGCGGCCCGCCGAAGCCGGCTTCGGCATCGGCGACGATCGGCGCGAACCAGGTGTCGACGGAAAGCCCCTGGCCCTCCGAGGTCTCGATCTGATCGGCGCGCTGCAGCGTGCGGTTGATGCGCTTGGCAAGCTCCGGCCCGGCATTGGCGGGGTAGAGCGACTGATCGGGATACATTGCCGATGCCGTATTGGCGTCGGCCGCCACCTGCCAGCCGGAGAGATAGATCGCCTTCAGCCCGGCGCGCACCATCTGCATCGCCTGGTTGCCGGAAAGCGCACCGAGCGCATTGACGAAATCCTCCTGGCGCAGCAGCCGCCACAACCGGTCCGCCCCCATTTCGGCCAGCGTATGGGTCAGCGCCACCGAGCCCCTGAGCCGCCGCACGTCATCGGCCGAATAGGGCCTGTCGATGCCGTCGAAGCGGCCTGCCGGCGCATTGGGAACAAGTTTGTAAAAATCGGTCATGCTGATCTCCTCACGAAAAAACGATATTGCGGGTGTTGATGACAAGATTGACAATATCTCCCGGCATGACCAGGAAAACCTTTGATTTCCAGGTGGGAAAGAGGTTAAGATGACGAGGATTGACAGAGCGGCGCTGTGAATTTGTAAAATTTTGTAAATGTTGACGCCGCGGGCCTGTCAAAGGGTGTGACAATGGCGGAACGCAAGATATTCGCAGGCCCGAAATTGCGGCGCATTCGCAATGCGCTGGCGCTGACCCAGACCGCCATGGCCGAGGCGCTGGAGATCTCGCCCTCCTACCTGAACCTCATCGAGCGCAACCAGCGGCCGCTGACGGTGCAGCTCCTCTTGAAGCTCGCCGCCGTCTACCGGGTTGATCTGGAGGAGTTGCGCGGGCAGACCGGCGGCAGTCTCGGCCAGCTCAAGGAGGTCTTCGCCGATCCGCTGCTTGCGGGCGAATTGCCCGGCGACCAGGAATTGGTCGAGGTGGCCGAAGCCGCGCCCAATGCGGCAAGCGGCATGATCAAGCTCTACCGCGCCTATCGCGAGCAGGCGGCAAGACTGTCCGATCTGACGGCGCTGATGGCCGCCGAAGGCCATGCGCCCGTCGCCGCCGGCCGGTTGCCGCTCGACGAGGTGCGCGAGACGCTAGAACGCCGCTCCGCCTATTTCGGGCGGATCGAGACGGCGGCGGAAGCCTTTGCCGCAACGCTTCCCGGCGGCCTCGATCTTGCTGTCGGCCTGAAGGATTGGCTGCGCGCCGAGCGCGGCATCGCGGTACGGGTCCTGCCGGTGCACGTCATGCCGGATCTGCGCCGCCGTTTCGATCGCCATTCGATGCGGCTTTTCATCTCGGAGCGCCTGTCGCCGGCCGACCGCGCCCACGAGATATCAGTTGAGGCAGCGACGCTTGCCTTGCTGCCTGCCATCGACGCCGAACTCGACGATCTCTCGCTCTCCTCCGCCGAGGCGCGCCGCATCGCCCGCTTCGAGCTTGCCCGCATCGCCGCCCTGGCGCTGGCCATGCCCTACGAAGCCTTTCTGTCCGCGGCGAAGTCGACGCGCTACGATATCGACATTCTGCGCGCCCGCTTCGGCGTCTCCTTCGGCCATGCCGCCGCACGCCTGACGATGCTGCAGCGCCCAGGTGCCGCCGCCATTCCCTTCTTCCTGATCGAGATCGATGCGGCGGGCCATCGGCTGCGCCGGGCAGGCGCCCAGGGTTTTCCACAGGCGCGCTTCGGCGGCGGCTGTCCGAAGCTCAATCTCCACGCCGCCTTCCTGCAGCCGGGCCAGGTCCTGGCAGAGACGGTGGTCATGCCGGATGGCGCCTCGTTCCTGACGGTCGCCCGCACATTGGAGGGGCCTAGCGTCGAATTCGGTGAAAGGCTGCGGCGCACGGCGATGCTGATCGGCTGCGACGCCGCGCTTGGCGAGGCGCTGATCTATGGCCAGGCGACAGCGCTCGAGCCGGTGGCGATCGGCCCTGCCTGTCGCCTCTGCGAGCGGCGCGGCTGCCTTTCCCGGGCCGAGCCGCCGGTGACGCGGCCGCTCGGGCTCGACGAGATGGTGGCCGGGCTCAGCGCCTTCGATTTCCAGTGATTGTGAAATCATTGAAGGCGCAGGATTTTGCGCTTGTGGGCTGTGAAATTCCTTCTTAGTCTGCTGGCAAAACCAGAGGGAAAAGATGTCCGGGGATGCGGGCTCTTTGAACAAACAGGAGAAGTCATGAGGTCAATCATTGCAAGTGTGACGGCCGCCGCCGTTGCCGCGCTGCTCGCCGCCGCGCCGGCCTTTGCGCAGGAGCGCGTGGTCAACGTCTACAACTGGTCGGATTATATCGACGACAGCATCCTTGCCGACTTCACCAAGGAAACCGGCATCAAGGTCGTCTACGACACCTTCGATTCCAACGAGACCGTGGAAACCAAGCTGCTGGCCGGCGGCACCGGTTATGACGTCGTCGTTCCCACAGCCGACTTCCTGCAGCGCCAGATCCAGGCCGGCGTCTTCCAGAAGCTCGACAAGTCGAAACTGCCGAACCTGTCCAACATGTGGGATCTGATCCAGCAGCGGACCGCCGAATACGACCCGGGCAACGAACACGCGGTCGATTACATGTGGGGCACCGACGGCATCGGCTATAACGTCAAGAAGGTCGCCGAAATCCTCGGTCCCGATGCCAAGCCCGGCCTCGAAGTGATCTTCGATCCGAAGGTCGCCGCAAAATTCAAGGATTGCGGCATCTACGTGCTCGACACGCCGAAGGACGTCATCACCACGGCGTTTCGTTATCTCGGCCTCGACCCGAACTCCACGAAGGCTGAGGATTTCAAGAAGGCCGAAGAACTGCTGACGGCTATGCGCCCCTATGTCCGCAAGTTCCATTCCTCCGAATACATCAATGCGCTTGCCAACGGCGACATCTGCATCGCCTTCGGCTATTCCGGCGACATGCTGCAGGCGCGCGACCGCGCGGCCGAAGCCAAGAATGGTGTCGAGGTCAATTACTCGGTTCCCCCGCAGGGCGCCCAGATGTGGTTCGACATGATGGCCATCCCCGCCGATGCGCCCCACGTCGCCGAAGCCCACGAATTCCTCAACTACATGATGAAGCCTGAGGTCATCGCCAAGGCGAGCGACCACACCTTCTATGCTAACGGCAACAAGGCCTCGCAGCAGTTCGTCAGCAAGGACATTCTGGAAGATCCGGCCGTCTATCCCACAGAGGCGGTGATGAAGAACCTCTTCACGGTCAAGCCGTGGGATCCGAAAACGCAGCGCCTGGGGACGCGCCTCTGGACGAAGGTCGTCACCGGCCAGTAATGCAGCCTTAGGCCCGGACGGAAACGTCCGGGCCTTTCAATTACCGGCCCGGGTGGAGGCCGGAAAAAACCTGTATTCGGGGAATAATATGAAGTCTCTCGGCAATATCCGCCGCGCTTTCGCGCCCTGGACCGATCCCTCTGCAAAACCCTTCATCGCTTTCAAGAATGTCACCAAGCGCTTCGGCGATTTTACCGCCGTCGACAATCTGTCGCTGAATATCTATCACCGCGAGTTTTTCGCGCTGCTCGGCGCTTCGGGCTGCGGCAAGTCCACGCTGCTGCGCATGCTCGCCGGCTTCGAGCAGCCGACCGCGGGCGAGATCGTGCTGGATGGCACCGACATGGCCGGCACGCCGCCCTATAAGCGACCGGTCAACATGATGTTCCAGTCCTATGCGCTTTTCCCGCACATGACGGTCGAGAAGAATATTGCCTTCGGCCTGAAACAGGACGGCATGGCGAAGGATGAGATGACCGACCGCGTCGCGCAGATGCTGAAGCTCGTCAAGCTCGAGCAGTTCGCCTCACGCAAGCCGAACCAGCTTTCCGGCGGCCAGCGCCAGCGCGTGGCGCTGGCCCGCTCGCTCGCCAAGCGCCCGAAGGTGCTGCTGCTCGACGAACCGCTCGGCGCGCTTGACAAGAAGCTGCGCGAGGAAACCCAGTTCGAACTGATGGATCTGCAGCAGAGCCTCGGCCTCACCTTCGTCGTCGTCACCCACGACCAGGAAGAGGCGATGACCATGGCAGACCGCATCGCCGTCATGAGCCACGGCAAGGTCGTGCAGGTGGCCACACCGGCCGAGATCTACGAGGCGCCGAATTCCCGTTTCGTTGCGGATTTCATCGGCGACGTCAACATCTTCGACGGCAAGGTCGCCTCATCCGGCAACGGCACCGTCGAGATATCGGTCGACAGCGGCTTCAGCGTGCGCGTCGCCGCGCCGGAGGCACCGCCGTCAGGCAGCGCCGTCGGCTTCGCCATCCGGCCGGAAAAGATGCGGGTCTTGCGTCAAGCGCCCGCCAACGCTTCGGTCAACGCCGCCAGCGGGGAACTCTGGGATATCGCCTATCTCGGCGATATGACCGTCTTCCACGTGAAATTGCAGAGCGGCAAGATCGTCAAAGCATCGTCCCTCAATGCGCAGCGCTCCGTCGACGACCCCTTCACCTACGACCAGGAAGTCTGGATCTCGTTCGACGAGAACGCCGGCGTTCTCTTGAAGGATTGAGATCATGGGCAAGCTCACCTCCGGCCTCTACAACCGGCTCGTCATCACCATCCCTTATGCCTGGCTGCTGCTCTTCTTCCTGGCGCCGTTCTTCATCGTCTTCCGCATTTCGCTGTCGACGACGGCAATCGCCATGCCGCCTTACGAGCCGGTCTTCTCGCTTGCCGACGGCTGGGCGGGGCTCTGGAGCAAGATCGGAGAACTGTCCTTCGACAATTACGCCTACCTCACCGACGACGCGCTCTATTTCAATGCCTATATCTCAAGCGTGGTGATTGCCGGGATCGCCACTTTCCTCACATTGCTGATCGCCTATCCGATCGCCTATGGCATGGCGCAGGCGCCGCGCACGATCCGCCCGACGCTGGTGATGCTGGTCATCCTGCCGTTCTGGACGAGCTTCCTGATCCGGGTTTATTCCTGGATCGCGATCCTGAAGCCGGAAGGGCTTCTCAACCAGCTTCTCCAGTCGCTGCAAATCATCGACAGCCCGCTGATCATCCTCAACACCACGACCGCCGTCTATATCGGCATCGTCTATTCCTATCTGCCGTTCATGGTGCTGCCGCTCTATTCGGCGCTGGAAAAGATGGATGGTACGCTGATCGAGGCCGCACAGGATCTCGGTTGCACGCCGATCCGGGCTTTCTGGCGCGTCACCTTTCCACTGTCGATCCCCGGTGTGGTGGCCGGCTGCATGCTGGTCTTCATTCCCGCTGTCGGTGAGTTCGTCATTCCCGACCTGCTCGGCGGTTCGCAGACGCTGATGATCGGCAAGACGCTCTGGAACGAGTTCAACGCCAACCGCGACTGGCCGGTCTCCTCGGCGGTGGCGACGATCCTGCTGATGATCCTGGTGATCCCGATCGTCTTCTTTCAGAACGCCCAGGCCAAGGCCGAAGAGCGGGGGAAATAAGCCATGCTGAAATGGACCCGTTTCAACATTGTCTCCGTCACGCTCGGCTTTGCCTTCCTCTACCTGCCGATCGTGCTTCTGGTGATCTTCTCCTTCAACGAATCGAAGCTCGTCACCGTCTGGGGCGGCTTCTCAACCAAATGGTATGTCTCGCTGCTCTCGAACCAGGGCCTGCTCGACGCCGCCTGGGTGACGATCCGTGTCGGCCTGCTGTCGGCGACGCTCGCCACCATCCTCGGCACGATGGCGGCGCTGACGCTGGTGCGCTACACCCGCTTTCGCGGCCGCATGCTGTTTTCGGGCATGATCTACGCGCCGCTCGTCATGCCCGACGTCATCACCGGCCTGTCGCTGCTGCTGCTCTTCGTCGCGATCGGCTTCGATCGCGGTTTCTGGACGATCACGCTGGCGCATACGACGCTGACCATGTGCTTCGTCGCCGTCGTCGTGCAGTCGCGCCTCTTAAGCTTCGATCGCTCGATCGAGGAAGCGGCGCAGGATCTGGGCGCGCCGCCGGTGCGCACCTTTTTCGAGATCACTCTGCCGATCATCGCGCCGGCCGTGGTCTCAGGCTGGATCCTGGCCTTCACCCTGTCGCTCGACGATCTGGTGATCGCCAGCTTCACCTCGGGGCCGGGCGCCACCACGCTGCCGATGCGGATCTACAGCCAGGTGCGCCTCGGCGTGACGCCCGAGATCAACGCGGTATGCACCATCCTGATCGGCATCGTCGCGGTCGGCGTCATCTGCGCCTCGATCGTCACCAAGCGCCGCGAAATCCAGCGCCAACGGGACGAACGCGCGGCCGCCGCCGGCGCTTGATCCTACTGCGCGTGAGGGGTGGTGCCCAAGAGCGGCACCGGCGAGATCACCGGGTTCGGCCAGGATCCGCCGATGAAGAACGGCAGAAGCGGCAGATCCGCCGCCTTGGCCGGATCGGTCGCTTCGAGCGATCCAGACAGCGCCAGCCCGTTCGACTGATAGGTGATGACGCCGGATAGCGTCAGCGTCTCGGCCGTGCCGGCGATCCGGGCATCGTGCATCTCGGCGGATCCGTTGGCAAAATCGGCCTGCAGGTTCAACTGGTTGAAAGCGAAGGCGCCGCCTGCCGCAGCACTCAGCGGAAAGAATGGCTTTTGGGCTGCCTGGGTCCTCAGTGCCGCGGCATCGATGCCGGGGATCGTGCCTTCCCTTGTCCAGAAGTGCAGCCTGCCGGTGACGTCGGCAAGACCGGTCGTCCAGATCGCCTTCGGCGACTGCAGGTCGAGATCGAGCGATCCGGTCGCCAGCGGCAGCGGTCCCTTCAGCTGCAGGCGCTCGGCAAGGGCTGCGAAATCGGCATCGCGGATCGACAGCTGCAGCTTGCCGCCGCCGTCGAAGTCGCGCTGGGTCGCTTCCAGATGCGCGGTCATCTCGCCGCCTTCGAACCGGCTGTCGCCGATGTCGAATTTCGCTTCCCCGCCGGCAACGATCATGCTGGCGCCGACATCGGAAAGCTCGAAGAGACCCATCTGGGCGCGCCGCGCCGAAAGCCTGACATCGACATCGAGCAGCCGCAGCGGCCCGTTTATCCCGGCGGAGATTTCCTCCGCCTCGCCGGCGGCGAGTCTCAGCGCGAAAGCGTCGAGGAACGGCTTGAGGTTCATCTGGTCGAAGGCGAGCGTGCCGCCGATCTTCGGCCGTTTGCCGGGTTGGGTGAGAAGGTCCATCACCCCGGTGGCGCTCGCTTCGTTCAGCGACAGGCTGAGATTGTTGAAGCGCAGACCGTTGCCCGACGACATGATGTCGGATTCCAGCGAGGCGCTCTTCAGCGTGGCGATGCCGGGGATGGATTTGCCCGACCATGTAAGAAGCGCCGGCATATCGGGAATGCTGGCGGTGATATTGCCGGAAAGCGCCAAAAGGCTGGCGATGTTGGCAATTCCCTGGAAGTGCGCCGTCAAGAGGTTCGATGTCAGCGACGTCCGCGTCTCGGCATTCCGGCCGGCAAAGACGAGCAGCGGCTGGCGCGAGGCGAAATCGACCTTCAGGTCTTCGCCGTTGATGCGGGCGATGACAACAGCCGAGATCGCGCCGGACAGTCTCGGCCAGGCGATATCTGCGGTGACGCTGTCGAAACGATAGGTTTTGGCGGTCTTGATGTCGGTCACCGCAAGCGTGCCGTCCTCGACCGTCACCGCGCCGATCTCGGCGTCGAGATCGGGATCGAGCACCTCGGCGCCGTTTTCGGTGCGCACGCCGCTGATCGCGCGGGCAAGCAGGCCGGCATAACTCCAGTCGATCAGGCCATTCTCGTCGCGCGTCAGCGCCAGGTTGGGGCGCACCAGGTGGAATTCGTGGAAGCTGGTGCGGCCTCTCAGCGCGTCGATGAGGCTGAAATCGGCCGACAGGCTGTCAATGCTGCCGAGCAGCTTGTCGCCGCTTTCGCGCGGCTGGCGGATGGTGATCTGGTTCAGCGTGATGCGCGGCGTCGGCCAGAATTCGAGAACCGGACTGCCCTTGATCTCGGCATGGTAGCCTGTCCATTTTGACAGCGCATCCTCGATACCCGAGCGCACGAAGCCGGTGGTGATGAGATAGGGTGCGGCGACCCTTAGCGCTACGAACAGCCCCAGCGCGATCAGCAGAAACACCGTCGACAGACGGGCGAAGGCCGGAAGCCAGCGCGAAACGGGTCCGATCTTCCTGCGCCACCTGCGATGTCTTGACGTGCTCATGATCTCCGCCGGCAATTCCGCCGGTTATCCCGTTAAGCGCTGATTTCGCCGGATATAGGAAATATCGGGCATATGCAAATCCCCTGCAGCACCGCGCCCCTATTCAGACGCGCCGAGGCATGCTGCAGACCTTCGAAGCGACGCATCGACCTTCTGAATGCATAGGCTGGGATCGCGTCGGTTCCGCACTTTATAATGCAATGCAGCATGATATAAAGGCGGGATTGGGAGGAGGATTGAATGCAGGATAACAGACCACTTTGGGTGCCCTCGGCGGAAGCCGTCGCAAAAAGCCCGATCCACGCCTTCATGGCGCGCTGCAATGCCGATTTCGGGCTTTCGCTTTCCGGCTTTGAAGATCTGCATGCCTGGTCGGTGGCCGAGCGCGAGAATTTTTGGTCGGCCGTCTGGGATTTCTGCGGCGTGAAGGGAGAGCGCGGCGCAGAGGTGCTCATCGATGGCGACCGGATGCTGGAGGCTCGCTTCTTTCCGAATGCCACGCTGAACTTTGCCGAGAACTTGTTGTCGGGGCGCGGTGAGGGGGATGCCATCATCTTCCGTGGCGAGGACAAAGCCGACGACCGCTGGTCGTGGGACCGGCTGCGGGCGCTGGTCTCGAAGCTGCAGCAGGCTTTCAAGGCGCAGGGCATCGGTGAGGGCGACCGCATTGCCGCGATGATGCCGAACATGCCGGAGACCGTCGCCGCCATGCTGGCGGCCGCCTCGATCGGCGCCATCTGGTCGTCCTGCTCCCCAGATTTCGGCGAACAGGGCGTGCTCGACCGTTTCGGCCAGATCGGCCCGAAACTGTTCATCTCCTGCGATGCCTATTGGTATTCCGGCAAGCTGCAGGATGTCGGCCCCAAGGTCGCCGCGGTGGCGAAAAGCTTAGGCGTGCCGGCGATCGTCGTCCACTATGCCGGCGATGCCGAGGCGGTCGCGCGGCAAACGCCTGATGCTTCGACGCTGGAGGCCTTCGTCGCGCCCTATCAGGTAAAAGAGGTCGAGTTTAAGCCGCTCGCCTTTGCCCATCCGCTCTACATCCTGTTTTCCTCCGGCACCACGGGCGTGCCGAAATGTATCGTCCATTCGGCCGGCGGCACGCTCTTGCAGCACCTCAAGGAGCAGCGGCTGCATTGCGGCCTGGAGGCCGGCGAGAAGCTGTTCTACTTCACCACCTGCGGCTGGATGATGTGGAACTGGCTGGTCAGCGGCCTTGCCAGCGGCGCCACGCTCTGCCTGTTCGACGGTTCGCCCTTTGCGCCCGACGGCAACGTGCTGTTCGATTATGCCGCGGCCGAGAACTTCGCGATCTTCGGCACCTCGGCAAAATATATCGATGCGGTGCGCAAAAGCGGGCTGACGCCGCGCAACAGCCACGATCTTTCCAGCCTGCGGCTGATGACCTCGACCGGCTCGCCGCTGTCGCCTGAGGGCTTCACCTTCGTCTACGAGGGCATCAAGCAAGATGTGCAGCTTGCCTCGATCTCCGGCGGCACCGATATCGTCTCCTGCTTCGTGCTCGGCAATCCGCTGCAGCCGGTCTGGCGCGGCGAGATCCAGGGGGCCGGCCTCGGCCTTGCGGTCGATGTCTGGAACGACGACGGCAAGCCGGTGCGCGGCGAGAAGGGTGAACTCGTCTGCACCAAGGCCTTCCCGTCGATGCCGGTGATGTTCTGGAACGATCCCGACGGCGCCAAATATCGTGCCGCCTATTTCGACCGGTTCGACAATGTCTGGTGCCATGGCGATTTTGCCGAATGGACCGAGCATGGCGGCCTTGTCATCCACGGCCGTTCGGATGCAACGCTCAATCCCGGCGGCGTGCGCATCGGCACGGCCGAGATTTATAATCAGGTAGAGCAGATGGAGGAGGTGGCCGAGGCACTGTGCATCGGCCAGGAGTGGGACGACGACGTCCGTGTCATCCTCTTCGTCCGCCTTGCATCAGGCGTGACGCTGACGGACGATCTCGTCAAGGCGATCAAGACGCGGATACGCACCGGCGCCTCGCCGCGGCACGTGCCGGCAAAGATCATCGCGGTTGCGGACATTCCCCGCACTAAGTCCGGCAAGATCGTCGAGCTTGCGGTGCGCGAGGTCGTTCACAACAGGCCGGTGAAAAACCAGGAAGCGCTCGCCAATCCCGAGGCGCTGCGGCTCTTTGCCGGGCTGGCGGAGCTCAAGGATTGATAGCGGATTGGAAGCTACAATCTTTTATCACTCATCGATGCACTGTCATGGAAACCTTTCGTTAAGAAAGGTTTGTCAAATCTAAAAGCCAACTTGGGGGCCGTGTATGAACGAGGCGGCCTGGAGCCCTACAGCGCCGCGCGTCTTAGACGCGCAATCATGCAGCAGGGCTTTCGATACATGATGGTGATCGACTGAGCTCTTGTTGAACAGCACCAAATTCAAGGCAGCCTCGGCTGCCTTTTCTTTATGGCTCAGCCGGCCAGCACCCGCTGCGATGGAAAGGTGATCTCGACGAGCGTGCCCTCGTTCGGCGCCGAATTGATCGAGAACACCGCGCGGTTGGCATCGACCATCGCCTTGGTCAGCGGCAGGCCGAGCCCAGTGCCGTCGCCGCGATGGCGCGATTGGGTCGAGGAAACCTGCCGGAACGGTTTCATCGCCTGATCGAGTTCGCTGCGCGTCATGCCGATGCCGGTATCGCGGACCCTCAGCACGACACTGCCATTCGCCTCATAGGAAGTGGAAACGACGATCTGCCCGCCTGACGGAGTGAAGCGGATGGCGTTCGACAGGATGTTGAGCGCGATCTGCTTGATCGAGCGCAGATCCGCCACGACCTCAGGCACCGCATGCGACAGCGCCGTGCGGATGATGACGCGCTGGCCGTTCGCTTGCGGCTGGACCAGGGCGACCGCCTCGGAGACCGCCTCGTTGAGGCCGACGGCGGCAAAATCGAGATCCATCTCGCCCGCCTCGATCTTCGAAATGTCGAGCAGGTCGTTGACGATATCCAGCACATGCCGGCCGGAACGGCCGATGTCGTTGGCATATTCGATATAACGCGGATGGCCGATCGGCCCGAAGCGCTCGCCGGCCATCATGTCGGAAAAGCCGATGATGGCGTTGAGCGGCGTCCGGATTTCGTGGCTGACGCGGGCGAGGAAATCGGTCTTGTGGGCATTGGCGGTTTCGGCCGCGCCCTTGGCGTTGCGCAGTTCGTCCTCGGTGCGCTTCCACTGGGTGATATCGCGGATCACGGCGCAATAGCCGTTGGAGGAGGTGAGCTGGCCCATCGTCATGAACAGCGGCACGAAGCCGCCGGCGGCCTCGCGGCCGATCACTTCGCGCCCGTCGTTCAACACGCTGGCGACGCCATGGCCGGAGAGGCCGTTCAGATAGTCGAGCACCGCCTTCTGGCTCTCATGGGCAAACAGCATGACGAAGGGTTTGCCGCGCGTCTCCTGCTCGTCGTAATTGAAAAGCGCGCTCGCCGACCGGTTCATCGAGCGGATGTCGCCCTCGGTGCCGATGACGACGACGCCGTCGGTCGCCGTTTCCAGGATGGAGCGCAATTCCTCCACTTCGACCTGAAGCTTGGCGACCTTCTCGACCATCCGCTCGGGCCGCGCTTCTGTCCGGCCCTCGGAGCGGCTTGCGTCGCCGCGGCCGTCTTCCTTGCCTTCCACCGGCATGAGCGCCAGCATCAGCGCGTTGGCGTCTTCCCAGCGCACCGATTGCAGCCGCGCCGTCACCGGAACTAGGCTATCGTCTGCCTTGACGAGCATCATGGTGCCGGAGCCGGCGGCTTTTTCCTCGAGTTCGCGGCGTTGCAGCAGGGCTTCGATGCCGCCGACCTCGCGCAAAGCATCGAGCGACGCGTAGCCGGTCAGCCGCATGAATTCCGGATTGGCATGGATCAGCGCATCGCCGACATGGATAAGCACGGCGACCGGCAGCTGGTCGACCGTTCCCAGCGAAAGCCCGTCCGTCATCTTGACGCGCGGCGGGATGAAGCTTGTCAGAACCTCGATCTGGCTGACCGTCTCCCCCAGCCCTTCCGTCACCTCGTCCTCATCGATGACATCGGGCTCCTCGGCACCATCGTCGTCGCGCTGGGCGTCGGCGGCATTCTCGAAAATCGCCTCCTGTGGCACGATCTCCTCGAGCGATGGCGCTTCCGTGTCGTCGTCAATGGGTGTTTCGGCCTTGAACTCTTCGGCCCCGGAAGCCTCTTCGAAGCTGGCCGTTTCCGTGGCGGCGGGTTCGCTCCGCGCCGGCGCAGCAGCTTCGTCCTTGCTGGCGCCGAAGGCCTCGAGACGCTTGGCGATCTCGCGGAAATTGGCCTGTTCGGCGGCCGTCAGTGCGGCGCCGCTGTTATGGAGCTGAACGATCTTGTCGGAGAAGCGGCGGTTGGGCGTTTCCGAAATGCGAAGCGCCGGCGGCTCGTTCGACGTTTTCGTTGCCGGTTCGGCGGCGGAGATATCGCCGGCATCGGCGCTATCGTCTGCTTTTTCCGAAGCGTTTTGCTGGAAAGGCGGTTCGTCGGACGCCTGCTCGGCTGCAATCTCCTCAGACGCCAGCTCCGTCTCCGGCTGCGGCTCGCTTGCCGCAGGCGCCTGCTCCTCGACCTCTTGCGTCAGGGCGGGTTCGCTCGCGACCTCTTCCTGCACTGCCGGCATCTCGTGTACCGCCTCGGCGACGGTCTCGGTCACCGGACCGAGGCTTGCCGCATCATGGCCGACGCCATCCGGGCCGAGCGTCAGGCCGAGCGCCAGCGGATCTTCCTGCGCATCGGAAAGCCGGACGACGCCGAAACCGCGGAAGCCATCGAAGTCGCGGTTGCGGGTATAGGTCGGCAGGGCCGCCAGATCGACGGGAACGACGAGGCTTGTGCCTTCGACCGGCCAGAGGATGGTTTTGCCCGACCAAGTGTCGCGGCGGGCGAGCGCTTCGGCAAGCTTGCCGTCGGGATCGAGATTGAAGAGGGCGGCGACATCGCCGAAGGCAGAGCCGATAATCTCGGAGGCATGCGGACCGACGGCCTCGGCAAATTCATGGCTGACCTCGTTGAACCGGCCCTCGGCGTCGATCTTCCAGACGAAGCGCGTGGCGCGGCTGTTCGGCCTGAAGACGAAGCCTGGCGCAGCCGCAAGCTCAGGAGCAGGGGAGGCGTCGGCGACCATAGGCGGTGCAACGACGGGCTCTTCGTGAACGGCTTCCGGCGCCTCTTCGACCGGCGTTTCGCCGGCTTCAACAGGCGGTTCCGCCGTCGTCGCCGTTTCCACCGTCTGCGTGACGGAGGCAAGGTCGTCCTCGATGATCGCAGCAGGCTCGTGGGACTCATCCGCGCTGCCGTCGATCGCGCCGCCGTCGCTTTCCGGCTCCGCATCCTCGGCGAGACCGGCGTCCTCGGCCATCTCGTCTGCGGTTGCCGCTGCGCTTTCCACCGGCTGGTCGTTTTCGCCGGTGATGTCCTCGAGCGTTTCCTCGACTTCCTCGATCCCCGAGACCGCCTCAATGATCTCGGTAAAGCCTGTGTGGGCAACGGGCTCGTCGCGGAAATCTTCGGCCGGCGGCACGCTTTCTTCCTGCACGGGCGCATCAATCAAGTCGAGGGCGGGGGTATCGATCGGATTTGACGCGGCTGCGTCGATCGCGTCGAGATGGCCGATCGCCGTCTCCACGGCAAAGAGCAGGTTGAGCGCCGGCTCGTCGCTGAGCTTGCCGACCGCAGCCGGAAGATTGCCTCTGCTAGTGGCAACGGGTCGCTTCACCAGCCGGTCGGGATGCGCGCCGGCAAGATTGATCAAGGTCTTTGCCGTCTGCGCCGAAATCCCGAGCGAGGCAAAGCCGGGTGAAGCGGCGATGACGTCGCCGTCGGCGCCGATCACGGCCATATGGGTGTCCGGGTCATCGAGCCCCTGCAGCATCTGCGCCGCCGATGCGCCTGACGTCAGCGGCTTTGTCGAGACCGGGACCGAAAACAGCATGGCCTTTTCGCCTGAAGAAAGCCGGATCAGTTCGGCTGCCGCCTGCACCTGCACACGCTGAAAGCCCTTGGCGACGCGGATCATCAGGCTTCTGTGGTCACCGATATCGGCAAGCTGGCGCGCGGCCGTTTCCAGCTGGCGGAAGGTGATATCCGTGCGGTCGACGCCCTGATCGAGCAGATCATAGACGGCCGAATGGCCGAAAAGTTCGGCGCCCGCACCGTTTGCCCAGAGCAGGCGGGCAAGGTCGGCCGAAAACAGCACCATCGCCTCGCCGCGTGAAAAACGTTCCCGCACCCGTGCATGCACGGCGATATCGATGAACGGATATTGGACTGCGGGCATGATCGAACCTTGTCGCTGTCGGCCTTCTTAAATTAACGGCTTATTAATAACTGCGGGGCGCATGCGGGTCCAGAAGAGCAGGGGGTTTTCGGCCGGCAAGGTTAACGTCTTGTGCATTGCACAATAATTGTTGCAATGCACAATGAAATGTCTTATATAAGCATCATCCCAACTATTGCAGGCAGCGACTGCCTCAGCCCAAAGGATGCGACCCATGGCTACCATAAAGACCGACGACGTTTTTTCAATCGCTTCTTTCGACCCGTCCAAGTTCGCGGAATCCTTCCGTGATTTCGCCGAAAAAGGCGCTCAGCAGTCCAAAGACGCCTATGCCAAGCTGAAGACCGCTGGCGAAGAAGCCGGCAAGACCCTCGAAGCCACCGTCCAGACGGCACAGGCCGGCGGCGTCGAACTCGGCCTGAAGGCTATCGACATCCTGCGCGTCAATTCCGAGAACTCGCTCTCGCATTTCGAAGCACTGCTCGGCGTCAAGTCCGCCGCCGAATTCTTCGAGCTGCAGACCGCCTTCATCCGCAAGCAGGCCGAGCTGACCGTCGAACAGGCGAAGTCGATCCAGGAAACCACCAAGCAGGTTGCCGAAAAGCTCGCAAAGCCCTCCAAGGACGCCGCCGAAAAGGCCATGGCTTCCTTCAAGGTTGCCTGATCGATCTTAACCGGTCGGAGACAAAAGGCTGGACCACGCGTCCAGCCTTTTTGTATATTGACGAGGAATGGGGCTTGAATTCATCGCCAAGTCCTCGTATGTGACCCCCGTCGCGCCAAGCGTGATTTATGCGGTTGTAGCTCAGTTGGTTAGAGCGCAGGTTTGTGGCACCTGAGGTCGGAGGTTCGAGACCCCCCAACCGTACCATTTTCTCCACGATAAGAATGAAACCCCGCTTCCAGCCATTTCGATGGAACCCATGCCGTCCCGACCCGTTCTCCAAGTTAACGGGAGAATATGCATGTCGAAAACCCTTCTCTACGGCGCGACCAAAATCGACGAGACGAACAGTGCTTATGCACCGGTCGAAAGCCTCGCGGCGTTCCAGTGGAAGAACCGCGTCTTCGTCGTTTTTGCCGACAAGGATAATGCCCGCGCCGCCCGGCAGGAAAATCAGCTTTTGGCCGACCGCTCAGCCCTAGACGAGCGTGATCTGGTGGTGCTCAAGATCTCGGGCGCAACTATCCGGCCGCTCTTCGGTGCGGCGGACGGGCTTGACGGCGAGGCGATCCGCCTTGATCTCGAGGCGGCCGAGATTGGGGAATTTGCCGCCTTCCTTGTCGGCAAGGACGGTACGGTGAAACTCAAGGTCAGCGAACCGATCACCGATGGCGAGCTTTTCGCCATCATCGACAGCATGCCGATGCGTGCTGCCGATGTGCTGAAGCCGGACAAATAGGCCGGCCCGACGTCAGTTTAATCCATTATCATCAAAAGGGAGGCGGCCATGTCCGTGCCCAACGAACCCATTCCCGATCAGCCGCCGATGCCGGCACCCGGCTGGAAGCCGGTGCCGCCGATCATCGAACCGGAGCCGGACAGGCTGCCGGACGAGGCGCCGGTTCCAAATCCCGATGAAAACGACGAACCGGCCAAGCACGTCTCTGAGAACTAAAGAAAGATCTGCCGTTCGGCGCCGACGAGTTCCTGCAGGAAATCGACAACGCTCCTGACGCGCACCAGATCGCGGGCTGTTTCGTGATAGGTCGTCCAGTAAGCGCGTCTGATGGACACATCCGGCAAGATGCGCTGGAGCTCTGGATATTGCCGGGCGATATAATCGTGCAGAATGCCGATGCCGGCGCCTGATCGCACCGCCTCGGTCTGCCCGATTGACGTCGAAATCTCGAAGCTGGCATCCCAGCTTCGCATCACCTCGCCGGAGAAATTCAGCGACGCGGTAAAGATCAGGTCTTCGACATAGCCGATACGCGGATGCGCCTTCAGCGCTTCGATATCACAAGGCGTGCCGCGAGAGGCGAGATAGTCCCGCGAGGCATAAAGGCCGAGCGTGTAATCTGTGAGCTTGGAGGAGACGAGCCGGCCCTGTTCGGGCCGCTCCAGCGTGATGGCGATATCGGCTTCGCGCTGCGACAGCGAAAAGGAGCGCGGCACCGGGACGAGCTGGATCTTCAGCGCCGGATGACGCTCGATCAGCCGGCCCATGCGTGGCGCCAGAAAAGAAACGCCGAAACCATCCGGCGCGCCGACGCGTACCGTCCCGGCGATCGCCGTATCGGTGTGGCCGAGGCTGGCCTGTGCTGCGAGCATTTCCGTTTCCATCCGCTCGGCGGACGCCAGGAACACTTCGCCTTCCGCCGTCAACTCGCAGCCATTGGTCCGGCGGATGAAAAGCCGCGTCTTCAGCGCCTCTTCCAGCGAGGTCAGCCGGCGCGAGAGCGTAGCATGATTGAGCCCCAGCCGCTTCGAGGCGGCAAGGATTTGCCCGGTACGGGCGACGGCAAGGAAAATCCGCACGTCGTCCCAGTTCATGGCTTGGCCCGCATTACGATCGGATCGACGTCGAGAAGCGTCAGCGATGTCACCATGCCGGCCGTTTCGGCCTTGTATTCAAGGAAATGCGGTGTCCGCAGATGGGCCTCGTATGCCTCCTTGTCGGCATAGACCTCGAGAATGCGAATCCGGTTGGGGACGTCCCTGATGCAAACGGCACTGAGAGAAAGGACGCCGGCTTCTAGCGCTACGGATGCCTCGATTTCTCTGGTGAGCAAGGCGCGATAGGCGTCAAGCATGTCCGGATCGATCTCCAGCTCCGCCATTCTGACGACGGGTTTGCGGCTCATCGTTTTGATCTCCCCTTGGGATTTGACTTGTCCGACTGCCGTTCCAAGTTTGAGAGCAGCAGCAGCGCCTGATGCAAATGGTGGCACTATAATTTACGCACAACGGTTACTTATATCAGCGCATTGATTTGTGCAAATTGAAGTGCGATTGTGGGCCATCCCAAAAACAGGAGGAGCATCCATGCGTGAGATCGGTCATTTCATCGGCGGCAAGCAGGTCGCCGGCACCAGCGGCCGCGTGAGCAATGTCTATAATCCGGCAACCGGCGAAGTGCAGGCGACGGTCGCGCTCGCAAGCGTCGAGGAACTGCGCGCCGCCGTCGAAAATGCCAAGGCTGCGCAGCCGAAATGGGCTGCCACCAATCCGCAGCGTCGCGCCCGCGTCTTCTTCAAATTCGTCGAACTCCTGAACAAGCACATGGATGAACTCGCCGAGATGCTCTCCAAGGAGCACGGCAAGACGATCGAGGATGCCAAGGGCGACGTCATCCGCGGCCTGGAAGTCTGCGAATTCGTCTGCGGCATCCCGCATCTCGCCAAGGGCGAGTTCACCGAGGGCGCTGGTCCGGCGATCGACATGTATTCGATCCGCCAGCCGGTCGGCATCGGCGCCGGCATCACCCCCTTCAATTTCCCCGGTATGATCCCGATGTGGATGTTCGCGCCGGCGATCGCCTGCGGCAACGCCTTCATCCTGAAGCCCTCAGAGCGTGACCCCTCCCTGCCGATTCGTCTTGCCGAACTGATGATCGAAGCCGGTCTGCCCGCCGGCATCCTCAACGTCGTCAACGGCGACAAGGGTGCCGTCGACGCGATCCTCACCGATCCCGATATCGGCGCCGTCTCCTTCGTCGGCTCGACGCCGATCGCCCGCTACGTCTACGGCACGGCGGCGATGAACGGCAAACGCGCCCAGTGCTTCGGCGGCGCCAAGAACCACATGATCATCATGCCGGATGCCGATATGGATCAGGCCGTCAACGCGCTGATGGGCGCAGGCTACGGTTCGGCCGGCGAGCGCTGCATGGCGATCTCGGTTGCCGTACCGGTCGGCGAGGACACCGCCAACCGCCTCGTCGAAAAGCTGATCCCGAAGATCGAATCGCTGCGCATCGGCCCCTACACCGACGACCAGGCGGACATGGGCCCGCTGGTCACGAAGGATGCCTATACCCGTGTTCGCGGCCTGATCGACCGCGGCGTCGAAGAAGGCGCCAAGCTCGTCGTCGACGGCCGCGACTTCAAGCTCCAGGGCTATGAGGACGGTTATTTCGTCGGCGGCTGCCTGTTTGATCACGTCACACCCGAGATGGACATCTACAAGACCGAGATCTTCGGACCTGTCCTCTCCGTCGTTCGTGCCCAGAATTACGAAGAGGCCCTGTCGCTGCCCATGAAGCACGAATATGGCAACGGTGTTGCGATCTACACCCGTGACGGCGATGCCGCCCGCGATTTCGCCTCGCGCATCAATATCGGCATGATCGGCATCAACGTTCCGATCCCGGTTCCGCTCGCCTATCACTCCTTTGGCGGCTGGAAAGCCTCGAGCTTCGGCGACCTCAACCAGCACGGCACGGACTCGATCAAGTTCTGGACGAAGACCAAGACCGTCACCGCCCGCTGGCCCTCCGGCATCAAGAGCGGCGCTGAGTTCGTCATGCCAACAATGAAGTGATCTGACGATAAATCGATTTGCAATTCGGGGGCCTTATGGCCCCCGTTTTATTTACTGTCTTGGAAACCATCACACCGCACCGGTATCTCCGACCGTCCCGGCGCGCGCCGGGCGCGGGCATGACATTATGGATTGCAACCAGAAGATTTCGGCGCAGGATTGACGTCGCGTCATTTGGCCTCATAAGCTGAATGCGAATTTCATATTTTGGAATTGTTCAAAACTACCAAACCGCCTATATAGGTCTGAACAGGCACGAGTCAGGAGAATGGCATGCGGTTGACGAAGCAGACCAACTATGCGGTTCGCATGTTGATGTATTGTGCTGCCAACGACGGGCACTTGAGCCGGATTCCGGAAATTGCCAGGGCTTACGGCGTGTCCGAACTGTTTCTTTTCAAGATCCTCCAGCCGCTGAACAAGGCCGGCCTCGTCGAAACCGTGCGCGGTCGCAATGGCGGCGTGCGCCTGGGCAAGCCGGCGGCCGACATTACGCTCTTCGACGTCGTCAGGGTGACGGAAGACAGTTTCGCCATGGCCGAATGCTTCGAAGATGATGGCGTGGTCGAATGCCCGCTGGTTGACAGCTGCGGCCTGAATTCGGCGCTGCGCAAGGCGCTCAACGCCTTCTTCGCCGTGCTGTCGGAATATTCCATCGACGACCTCGTCAAGGCGCGTCCGCAGATCAATTTCCTTCTCGGAATCACCGGCGAGCAGCCATATCGCAAACCCGCGATCGTTGCGCCCGCCGCCTGAATTTAAAAGAGCAGGACAGAGTTCTGAAACCGCGATGGCCCCGGCCATCGCGGTTTTTATTTTGCCGCGTCTACCGGTTCGGCGAGAATAAACGTCTCAAGCCTGGCAGGCGATTCTGACCGACCACGACACGCATAAAGGGCGCAATTATCCAAAATACGACGAAATCCCGGACGTTTTTATCCGAATCTGTCCAAATGAGGCCGATTTTTGATTGAAAATTTCTAAAATTGTCCAACTGGAAAAATTTTCTCCGTAGCCCGTTGCTTTCAGTAGATAAATGTCGTTCCATCGACCGTCGATCGGGATGCATATCTGCGGTCTCCAGACATTAAAAAAGAACAACCGGGAAACAATATTATGAAAAAGATCTCTGTCATGCTGGCAGCGACGGCCCTGATTTCGGTCATGGCGACGTCGGCCTGGTCCAAGACCCTTGTTTATTGCTCCGAGGGTTCGCCGGAAGGCTTCGACCCGAGCCTCTATACGGCTGGCACGACCTTCGACGCCTCGTCGCGCACGGTCTATAGCCGCCTGGTCGAATTCAAGCATGGCGGTACCGAGATCGAACCGGGCCTCGCCGACAGCTGGAGCGTTTCGGCCGATGGCACGGAATACACCTTCAAGCTTCATCCCGGCGTCAAGTATCAGACCACCGACTTCTTCACGCCGACGCGCGATTTCAACGCCGACGACGTCGTGTTCTCCTTCGAGCGTCAGCTGAAGGCCGACAATCCGTGGAACAAGTATGTCGAGGGCGGTTCTTACGAATACGCCGCCGGCATGGGCTTCCCGGATCTGATCAAGTCGATCGAGAAGGTCGACGACCTCACCGTCAAGTTCACGCTCAACCATCCCGAGGCGCCGTTCCTTGCCGACCTGGCCATGGACTTCGCCTCGATCGTTTCCAAGGAATATGCCGACAAGCTTGCCGCCGACGGCAAGATGGCGCAGCTCAACCAGCAGCCGCTCGGCACCGGCCCCTTCACCTTCGTCGCCTATCAGCCGGATGCCGTCATCCGCTACAAGGCCAACGAAACCTATTTCAAGGGCAAGGAAAAGATCGACGATCTGGTTTTCGCCATCACCTCTGACGCCGCCGTCCGCGCGCAGAAGCTGAAGGCCGGCGAATGCCACCTGATCCCTTATCCGAATGCGGCTGACGTTCCCGAGCTGAAGAAGGACGGCAATCTAACGGTGATGGAACAGGCCGGCCTCAATGTCGGCTTCCTCGCCTACAACACGCAGATGGCCCCCTTCGACAAGCCGGAAGTTCGCCGCGCGCTGAACATGGCGATCAACAAGCAGGCGATCATCGACGCCGTCTTCCAGGGTGCGGCCGCCGTTGCCAAGAACCCCATTCCGCCGACGATGTGGTCCTATAACGACGCCGTTCAGGACGACAAGTACGATCCGGATGCCGCCAAGAAGGCTCTCGCCGATGCCGGCGTCAAGGATCTCAGCATGAAGGTCTGGGCGATGCCGGTTTCGCGTCCCTACATGCTGAACGCGCGCCGCGCTGCCGAACTGATCCAGGCCGATTTTGCCAAGGCCGGCGTCAAGGTCGAGATCGTCACCCATGAATGGGCCGAATATCTGAAGCTCTCCTCCGACGTGAAGCGCGACGGCGCCGTCATCCTCGGCTGGACCGGCGACAATGGCGACCCGGACAACTTCATGGATACGCTGCTTGGCTGCGATGCCGTCGGCGGCAACAACCGTGCTCAGTGGTGCAACAAGGAATATGACGACCTGATGACCAAGGCCAAGCTGACCGCCGATGTCGGCGAGCGCACCAAGGCCTATGAGCAGGCACAGCTGATCTTCAAGAAGGAAGCCCCCTGGGCGACGCTTGATCACTCGCTCGTGTTCGTTCCGATGAGCAAGAAGGTCTCCGGCTTCTTCATGGATCCGCTCGGCATTCACCGCTTCGACGGCGTCGACGTATCCGAATAACAAGAAAAATGTAAGAATGCCCGGCAGAGCTGGGCGCAGCCGGCGGTCAGGCACCCCCTGACCGCCGGAAACTATTGGACATCTGCCATGTTGCGTTTTTTCATCGGCCGCCTTGCGGTGCTGATCCCGACATTCCTCGGCGTTTCCCTCATTGCCTTCTCGTTCATCCGCATGCTGCCCGGCGATCCCGTCATGCTTTTATCGGGCGAGCGTGTCATGGCGCCGGAACGGCACGCCCAGATCATGCACGATCTCGGTTTCGACCGGCCCATGTATGTGCAGTATTTCGATTATCTCGGAAAAGTGCTGCACGGCGATCTCGGCACCTCGATCGTCACCAAGCGGCCGGTTCTCGGCGAATTCCTGACGCTGTTTCCGGCAACGCTCGAACTTTCCTTTTGTGCCATCATGCTCGCCGTCTGTCTTGGCGTGCCCGCCGGCATCTTTGCTGCCGTCAAGCGAGGCACGTGGTTCGATCAAAGCGTGATGGGTGTCGCCCTCATCGGTTATTCCATGCCGATTTTCTGGTGGGGCCTGCTGCTGATCATCTTCTTCTCGGGCTATCTCGGCTGGACGCCGGTTTCCGGCCGCATCTCGCTGATGTATTTCTTCAAGCCGGTCACCGGCTTCATGCTGATCGACAGTCTGCTGTCCGGCCAGAAGGGCGCCTTCGCCTCGGCCGTCAGTTATCTCATTCTGCCGACCATCGTGCTGGCCACCATTCCGCTCGCCGTGATTGCGCGCCAGACGCGTTCGGCGATGCTCGAGGTTCTCGGCGAGGACTATGTCCGCACGGCCCGCTCGAAAGGCCTGAAGCCGCTGCGCGTCGTCGGCGTGCACGCGCTGCGCAATGCGATGATCCCGGTCATCACCACCATCGGTCTGCAGATCGGCGTTCTCCTGGCCGGCGCCATTCTCACCGAGACGATCTTCTCCTGGCCGGGCATCGGCAAATGGATGGTCGATTCGGTCTTCAAGCGTGACTACGCCGTGGTCCAGGGCGGCCTCCTGCTGATCGCTGGCGTCATCATGCTGGTCAATCTGATTGTTGATGTCCTCTACGGCTTCATCAATCCGCGCATTCGTCATTAGGAGCGGTTCATGAGCACCGTCACCGTCAAAACCGGCCAGCCATCCGCTCTTGCGGAGTTCTGGCATTATTTCTCCCGCAACAAGGGCGCCGTCATCGGCCTCGTGGTCTTCGTCATTATCCTTGTGGTCGCTGTCTTCGCGCCGGTCTTTGCGCCGCATACGCCGAACGAGCAGAACCGCCAGGTATTGCTCGCCGTGCCGGCCTGGATGGAAGGCGGCAGCATCTCCTTCCCGCTCGGAACCGATGCCGTCGGCCGCGATATCCTTTCGCGCCTGATCTACGGCGCGCGCTTCTCGCTCTTCATCGGCGTCGTCGTCGTCACCCTTTCGGTCGTATGCGGTGTTCTGATCGGCCTCGTCGCCGGCTATTTCCGCGGCAAGGTCGATACGGCGATCATGCGGCTGATGGATATCATCCTGGCCTTCCCGTCGCTGCTGCTCGCCCTCGTGCTGGTGGCTGTGCTTGGCCCGGGCCTGACCAATGCGATGATCGCGATTTCGCTGGTCAACCAGCCGCATTTCGTGCGGCTGACGCGCGCCTCCGTCATCACGGAGCGCGAGAAGGAATATGTGATCGCATCGCGTGTTGCCGGCGCCGGGACGTTCCGTCTGATGTTCAAGACCATCCTGCCAAACTGTCTTGGGCCGCTGATCGTCCAGGCGACGCTCGCCTTCTCGGCAGCGATCCTCGACGCCGCCGCCCTCGGCTTCCTCGGTATGGGTGCCCAGCCGCCGACACCCGAATGGGGCACGATGCTCGCCGAATCCCGCGAGTTCATCTCGCGCGCCTGGTGGGTCGTAACATTCCCCGGTCTTGCCATTCTCATCACCGTTCTCGCCATCAACCTGATGGGCGACGGCCTGCGCGATGCGCTTGACCCCAAGCTGAAGAGGTCGTGATGCCACTTCTCGAAATTGAAAATCTAACCGTCGAATTCCAGACCTCTTCAGGTCTCTTCCGCGCCGTCGACCGCGTATCGCTTGCCTGCGACAAGGGCGAGATCCTGTCGGTCGTCGGAGAATCCGGCTCGGGCAAATCCGTTGCCATGCTCGCTCTGATGGGGCTTCTGCCCTGGACGGCGAAGATCACTGCCGACCGCATGCAATTCGACGGCCAGGATCTGCGCGGCATCTCCGGCCGCCAGCGCCGCAGGATCGTCGGCAAGGACATGGCGATGATCTTCCAGGAGCCGATGTCGAGCCTCAATCCGTGCTTCACCGTCGGTTTCCAGCTCGGCGAGACCCTGCGCGTCCATATGGGCCTCAACCGCAAGGAGCGCCGCGAACGTTCGATCGAGCTTCTGAACCTCGTCGGCATTCCGGCGCCGGAAGACCGCCTGTCGAACTTCCCGCATCAGATGTCCGGCGGTATGAGCCAGCGCGTCATGATCGCCATGGCACTCGCCTGCAATCCGAAGCTCTTGATCGCCGATGAGCCGACGACCGCGCTCGACGTGACGATCCAGGCGCAGATCCTCGATCTGCTCGTGCGCCTACAGAAAGAGCAGGGCATGGCGCTGGTGCTGATCACTCACGACATGGGTGTCGTCGCCGAAACTGCCGAGCGCGTGCAGGTGCAATATGCCGGCCAGAAGGTCGAGGAGCAGCCGGTGAAGGCGCTGTTCCGCGATCCGCACCACCCTTATACCGCAGCGCTTCTCGCCGCCCTGCCGGAACGCGCTGAGGTCGGCCAGCGTCTTCCCTCGATCGCCGGTGTCGTTCCCGGCCAGCACGGCCGCCCTACGGGCTGTCTTTTCGCGCCGCGCTGTGGCTACGCCACGGTCGAATGCGATCGCGGCGTCGTACGCCAGGGACCGGAGCTCGGGCTGGCTTTGTGCAATTATCCTTTGAAGAACGGCAAGCCGCTCGGCCATCCCGGCGTCATGGCCACTGAAACCGCAGGAGACCTGGTATGACAGGCGCTGTTCTTGAGGGCAGGGATCTCGCCCGCTTCTACACCGTTAACCGTGGTCTCTTCAAAGCCGATGCCACGGTCAAAGCGCTGAACGGCGTCAGCTTCAGCCTTCATTCCGGCAAGACGCTTGCCGTCGTCGGCGAATCCGGCTGCGGCAAGTCGACGCTCGCCCGCCTCGTCACCATGATCGAGAACCCCACAGCGGGAGAATTGCTGATCGACGGCAAGCCCGCCCAAGTTGGCGACCGCAGCCTGCGCAGCCAGGTGCAGATCGTCTTCCAGAATCCTTACGGCTCGCTCAACCCGCGCCAGAAGGTCGGCTCGATCCTGGAAGAGCCGCTGAAGATCAATACCGATCTCAACGCCGCCGCCCGCCGCCGCAAGGTGGAGGAGATGATGGCCCGCGTCGGCCTGCGTCCGGAGCATCATGGCCGCTACCCGCACATGTTCTCCGGCGGCCAGCGTCAGCGCATCGCCATTGCCCGCGCCTTGATGCTGCGGCCGAAGGTGCTGGTGCTCGACGAGCCGGTTTCGGCGCTCGACCTGTCGATCCAGGCGCAGGTGCTGAACCTGTTGATGGACCTGCAGAAGGAGATGGGCCTTGCCTATCTCTTCATCTCGCACGGCCTCTCCGTCGTCCATCATATCGCCGACGAGGTGATGGTGATGTATCTCGGCCGCCCGGTGGAGACCGGTCCCGCCGCCGAGGTCTTCGCCCGGCCGCGCCATCCCTATACGGCAGCATTGCTGTCGGCGACGCCGATCGCCGATCCCGAGCGCGAGAAGAACCGCATCCGCCTGCAGGGCGAACTGCCATCGCCGCTGAAGCCGCCGTCCGGCTGCCATTTCAACCCGCGCTGCTGGAAGGCGCAGGACTATTGCCGCCAGGTTTCTCCCGAATTAAGGGGAGAGGATGCCCAACAATATGCCTGTCATTTCCCGCTCGATTGAGCGGGAAAATGGAGTAATTCCAGGAAAAGTGTGAAGCGGTTTTCCGTCCGGAATGACCGACAGGTTGGAAGGTTCAGGAGGAAACATGCCGGAACGGCGGACGAACAAACCTCATGCGATCATCGTCATGGGGGTCAGCGGTTGCGGCAAATCCTCCGTCGGCGAAAAGCTCGCGGAAGCCCTGCACCTGGCTTTCGTCGAAGGCGATGCACTGCACCCGGCCGCCAATGTCGAGAAGATGTCGAGGGGCATTGCGCTGACCGACGCGGACCGGATGCCCTGGCTCGACCTCATCGGCGACGACATCAAGACCTCGCTTGAGAAAGGCGAGGGCATCATCGTCTCCTGCTCGGCGCTGAGGCGCATCTATCGCGACAGGCTGCGGGCTGCGGCCGGCGGCAATCTGTTCTTCGTCTATCTCGAAGGCTCCAAAGCCTTGCTGACCAAACGGATGGGCGAGCGCAAAGGCCATTTCATGCCGGTGTCGTTGCTCGAAAGCCAGTTGGCAACGCTTGAGGTGCCCACCGGCGAGCAAGGTGTCGTCACCGTCAATATCGACGATACTGTGGAAGGCATCGCGGTAGCGGCTCTCGAAGGGCTTGCCACGCTCGGCGTCACGGGTTGAAACGCTGCGGCGAATAAGCCGCAATATCGATGAACGGCGTCTCGCCGGTAATGAGTTCGGCAAGCACGCGGCCGGTCACCGGCCCGAGCGTCAGCCCGTGATGGGCATGTCCGAAGGCGAACCACAGGCCCTGATGGCGCGGCGCCTTGCCGATGATAGGCATCATGTCCGGCGTACAGGGGCGGGCGCCCATCCAGGGTTCGGGATCGAGCCTGTCGCCGAGCGGAAAGATCGCGCGGGCAACCGCCTCGGCCCGGTCGAGCTGGACCGGTGTCTTCGGCGCATCAAGCGTTGCGAACTCCGCGCCGGTCGTCAGGCGGATGCCGCGGCGCATTGGCGCCAGCAGATAGCCGCGTTCGGCATCGAGCATCCAGTTGTTGAGCACCGCATTTCCCTTGGCGGCATAATGCATGTGATAGCCGCGTTTGACGCCAAGGGACAAGGAATAGCCGAGGCGGCGCGTTGCGAGCGCTGCCCAGGGGCCGAGCGCAATCACCGCATCGTCGGCTTCGAGCGGGCCTTCCCCGGTCATAATCTTCCAGCCGGAGCCGAACTGGCCAAGCGAGGCGGCGTCGCCTGTGACGAACCTGCCGCCGAGGCTTTCGAAATAGCCGCGATAGGCCGATGTCAGCGCATGCGGATCGAGCACCGACCAGGGATCACGCCAGCGGATGCCGCCGGCAAAATCGCCTGTCATGTCAGGCTCCATGCGGGCGATGTCGGCCGAAGTCAGGCCGTCATATTCCACCCCGAATTCACTCTGCCAGAGTGCTGCCTCCGCTAAGGCCTGATCGCGCTTGGCCTCAGTCCGGAAGATCTTCATCCAGCCGTCCCTACGGATCAGCGCTTCGGCATGCGCCGCCTCGATGAGATCCTTGTGTTCGGCAATCGAATTTTCGATCAGCGGCGCATAGGCTCGGGTGATGAGAGCGTGGCGCCGGGCGTTCGAATTCCACCAGTAGCGGGCGAGAAAGGCAAGCTGGCTCGGCAGCGTGCGCAGATGGTAATGCGCATCGATGCGGTTGTTCAGCGCATAACGCAGCAACAGGCCGAGCTGCTGCGGAAAGCCGTAGGGCGCAACACCTTCGCGCTGGATCAGGCCGGCATTGCCGAAGGAGGTTTCGTTGCCCGGATCCTTGCGGTCGACCAGCGTCACCTGCCGGCCGCGCCGTTGAAGATGGATAGCCGTCGACACGCCGACGATGCCGGCGCCGAGCACGATTGCGTTTTTCGTCATTTCCCTGCATTCCACTTTGTTATCGCAGTGAAAATGCCCCTGCCGATACCGCCGGGCAAACGAAAAATCGCCTTCATTTCAAAATCATTGCGCTTTTCAGTGCGGCATTTTCGGCCTTCATGCGGACATAGAGGATGCAGGCGTTGAGAAGCGAAAAGCCGATTGCGTAAAAGGGCAGACCGAACGCCAGAGGAAGGGCGGCGATCTCGCCGACGACGATCGCGTAGTTCGGATGCCGGAGGAAGCGATAGGGGCCGGATGTGACGAGCGGCGCGCCGGGCAGGATGATGATGCGCGTCGTCCAGCGGTCTTTCAGCGTCGCCAGAACCCAAAGCCGCAGCGCCTGCAGCCCGATGAAGACGGCAAACCAGAAGAGCTCGACCGGCCTGCCGGGTGCCAGCAGCCAGAGGCCGATGATCCAGCCGGCGTGCAGCGCCACTATGGCCGGATAGTGTTCCGGCGCCAGTTCCCTGGCGCCTCTGGCGAGAAGGGCGGCGGTGTTGCGCCGGGCTAGCACGAGTTCGCCAAACCGCTGCAGCGTCACGAAGGCAAGGAGCGCGATCGACGGCCAGATCATGCCACCCTCCGAAGCGTCACGCAGCTCGCCGAAAAGCCCGGCCCCATGGCGATCATCGCGGAGCGCTCCGGCAATCCGGCGCGGATCGCCCGCTCCAGCACGAATAGAATGGTCGGCGAGGACATATTGCCGTAGTCGGCAAGCACGCCGCGCTCGTGATCGAGCGTGCCCGGCGTCAGCGAAAGCGCGCTCTCCATCGCCGCCAGGACTTTGGTGCCGCCGGGATGGCAGATGAAGCGATCGATATCTGCAGGTGTCAGTCCGCTTCGCGCCAGAATGGCGGTCACCGCCGGGCCCAGCTCCTTTTCGGCAAAAGGCGGCAGGGATTGCGCCAGCACGATGCCGAAACCGCCGTCGTCGATCTTCCAGCCCATGATGTCGAGTGTGTCGGGAAAGAGATGGTCGCCAGTCGATTCCACCTCCGCCAGCCCGCCTTCGCCGGATCGCAGCACGCAGGCGGCGGCACCGTCGCCGAAAAGCGCCGTCGCAATGATGTTCGGCCGCGTCAGCTCGTCAAGCCGGAAGGCAAGCGTGCAGAGCTCGATCGAGACGAAGAGCACGACGGCGCCCGGCCGGCTGCGCGCCAGCCGCGCGGCGATCGCAAAGCCCGACACACCGGCCGCACAGCCGAGCCCGAACACCGGCACGCGCTCGATATCGGCCCTGAAGCCCATCCGGCGCGCCATCTGCGCATCGAGGCTCGGCGTCGTAAAACCGGTCGACGAGACCGTCACGACACAGTCGACATCGCCGGCTTCAAGCCCCGCCCGGGAAAGCGCTGAGCTGGCGGCTTCGACAAAGAGCTCAGCTGCCACCTCCGCATAGGCCTGCATCCGGTCTTGCCAGCCATGCTGCTCGTCGAACCAGGCAAGCGGTCGCGCCGCATGGCGCTTTTGAATGCCAGCGCTGTCGAAGACGCGGGCAAGATGGCGGAAATCCTCAAAACGGTCGGCAAACAGCCGGCCGGAGGCTTCGACCGCTTCTTTCTGGAAAATGACATGTTCGGGTGCGGCGACGGCGAGGCTGACGAGTTTTACGGTATCGGTCACTAAGTTCTCCTTGTCGTTCCCGGCGTAACGTTGAGAACACCCGGTTTCGACGATCTATTCGGCCTCGGTGGCTTCACGAAGCCGTGATGAAGAAAATAGAGAGGCTGCCGAATAAAGCTCGGGGCAGCGGTGTTTTCTCCTCGCAACGTCACTTTCGAGGAGTTTTCCGATGACGATCATGACAATCCGTATTGCTTCCCTCATTCTCGGCGGCTGCCTTGCCGCTTCCGTTTTCTCGGGCCCGGTCTTCGCAGCCGGCAATGACAACAGCACGATGCCGACCTGCAAGAAGGGTGAGATCTACGACCAGAAGAGCAAGAAATGCGTCAAGCAGCAGAGCGCCAACGTCTCTGACGAGAACCGCACCGACTACGCCTATTCACTGGCCAAGAGCGGTCGCTATGAGGAGGCGCTTGCCATGCTCGACACGGTCAAGGACCAGAACACCGCCGAGGTGCTGAATTATCGCGGTTACGCCACCCGCAAGCTCGGCCGCACCGACGAAGGCATTTCCTATTATCTCAAGTCTGTGAAGATGGATCCGCAATACGCCAAGGTCCGTGAATATCTCGGCGAAGCCTATGTCATCAAGGGCAGGCTCGATCTGGCAAAGGACCAGTTGAAGTCAATCAAGTCGATCTGCGGCACCGACTGCGAGGAATATCAGGACTTGAGCGCAGCCATCATCGATCCGTCGAAGATCTGATTGCCGGCACCGGGCGGGAACGGGAAACCACGGGGGAGGGATGTAAGAATGTCGGTCGCGCGCACTTCGTTTCCTGCCTATAGTCGCGCGAGAACGGAATCGCCGGTTCGTCCGGCGGTTCCGAGGCAGGCAGGATCGTCGGAGGCGGCTATCGCGAGCGCAGCGGATATCAAGAGCGGCCTGACGGAAAATCTGGCAAGGCTCTGGCGTTATGGTCTCGTTCTCTCGCATCAGCGTGATGTCGCCGACGATCTGGTGCAGGCGACCTGCCTGCGCGCGCTGGAACGCGCCGATCAGTTCGTCGCCGGCACCCGGCTCGACCGCTGGCTGTTTTCGATCCTGCATTCGATCTGGCTGAACGAGGTCCGCTCCCGCCGGGTGCGTGAGGGCCAGGGTTTCGTCGATGCCGGGGAGGCTCTGACCTTCGACGGCGCCCACGACACCGAAACCCATGTGATGGCGGGTCAGGTGCTGAAACGGGTGAATGCGCTGCCCGAGGCGCAGAGAACAGTGGTGTTCCTCGCCTATGTCGAAGGGCTTTCCTATCGCGAGGTTGCAAGCATACTGGATATTCCGATCGGAACCGTGATGAGCCGGCTGGCGGCAGCCCGCGCCAAGCTCGCCAGTGACGAGCGGGAAGGGGGACGGCAATGAATACGAAACGCACCATTCCCTCCGACGAGGACCTGACCGCCTTCATCGACGGTGAACTGACGGCTGACGAAGCTGCGCGCATCGAAAGTCTGGTGAACGAAGACAAGGCTGTCGCCGAGCGGCTGGAATTCCTGGCCCGCGCCAGCCTGCCCTTCGAGCAGGCCTTTGCGCCGCTGCTGTCGCAGGCTCCACGCGAGAAACTGGAAACGATGCTCGCCGCCATCCCAGTGCCTGAGAGCGCCAAACCCGGCGCCACGCCTGTATCCGCCAGCCGCCGCCGCTTCCTCGGCGCGCTTGCCGCCTCACTTGTCGCCGGCGTCGCTATCGACCGCGCCGTCCTCGCCATCGGCAGAGGCGTTTCAGCGAAGGACGAAAACAGCGAATGGCGCGCCGTGGTCGCCGACTATATCTCGCTCTATACACCGGAGACTCTTGCCGGTCCCGTGCCCGCAAGAGACGACCAGGCCACCCAGCTCGCAGGCCTCGACGAAAAGCTCGGCCTATCGCTCTCCCCCGAATCCGTTTCGCTGCCGGGCATCGATTTCAAACGTGCTCTGCTGCTGCAATATGATGGCAAACCGCTCGCCCAGATCGCCTATCTCGACCCCGAAACCGGCCCGATGGCGCTCTGCATCGTCCGCTCCGATGCCGGTCCCAAAGCGCCGGATCTCGAAAGCCGCAAGGGCATGAACGTCGTCTACTGGTCGAACGGAACGCACGCCTTCATGCTGATCGGCCATGCAGCGGCGGACAGGATGGCGGCGATTGCCGATGGAGTGCGGGGGAGGGTGGCTGCCTGACCTGCCATTGGCCCGGCCTGAAATCGGGCGTGATAAATCCTGCTATCGATCTCGTTTCACGAACTGACCGAGACGGTTCACAAGCTTCGATGCCCAGAACGTGAGGATCGAGACCCCCAGGCCGTGGTCGGCAAGGGCACGCAGCACTTCCTTGTTCTGACGCGATATGTTTTGAATGTTCTTGTTTGTGGCGCCCCCCAAGCGCATCCTCACCAATACGCGGGGAATATAAACGGTCCTGATGCGCGCAACTTCCAGAAAACGCATCATAAGCTCGACATCGGCTGCCAGCCGATAACGCAGATCGAACGTCCCGAACCGGTCATAGATGCGACGCCGAACATAGAATGTCGGATGCGGCGGACACCAGCCCCGTCTAAAGAAACCGGGTTCAAACGCACAGGATTTCCAATAACGGACTGTGCGATCGGGATGCTGGTTGGAAACATAAATGAGATCGCCATAGCAGCCGTCATAGGCTTCATCGTCCAGCGCGGCCGCCACGGTTTCGAGGGAGCCGCTGCTCTCGAAAGTGTCATCCGCGTTCAGGAAGCCGATGATCTCGCCGCTCGCAAGGCCAATCCCCTTGTTCATGGCCTCATAGATACCTCCGTCCCGTCCCGAAAATACGCGGCGGTTCTCCGCCGGCGCCGAAGCAATGATGGCGAGTGTGGAATCGCTTGAGCCACCGTCAATGATGATGTGCTCGAAATCGCGGTAGGTTTGTTGGTCGATGGACCGCAACGTATCGGCAATGGTCCGCTCTGCGTTCCAGCAAACGGTGATGAGACTTATCCGGGGAGGGCGTGGATCGGCAGTGTCTGCAGCCATTTTGAAGGGTGTCTTGCTCACATTCTAAGGGGCGAAATCTGGCCAAGCCGTAGCAGACGGAAAGGCGGCGTCGCAATCCGGTACTGCAGATTATCCTGGATCAATGCTCGATTGATGAGAGATTGGGCTACTTCCCGTCTCGGTAAGTGCATTGCATGCCGATCGATCTATCTGTAGTGAGCAATGTCGAACAGCGACGTCATCACGAAGCCTCGTGAATGCGCGCGGATTTACCAGTTGCAGGAGGTCTCTTGTCTTCGAAGAAAAAGCTGCGCAAGGGCATCTTGCTCGCCGGGGGCTCGGGTACCCGGCTCCATCCCGCGACCCTCGCCATTTCGAAGCAACTTCTTCCGGTTTTTGACAAACCGATGATCTATTATCCCCTGTCAACGCTGATGCTCGCAGGTATCCGGGATATCCTGATTATCTCGACGCCACAGGACACGCCGCGCTTTGAACAGCTGCTAGGTGACGGCGCCCAATGGGGGTTGAACCTTCAATATGCCGTGCAGGCCGCGCCCGAAGGCATTCCTCAGGCATTCTCGATCGGCAGGGAATTCATCGGGCAAGAGGCAACCGCCCTCGTGCTCGGAGACAATATCTTTTACGGCAACCTCCTGACGCATGATTTATCCGCGGCTTCGGCGAGATCGGACGAAGCGACGATCTTCGCGTACAAAGTCCACGATCCCGAACGGTATGGGGTGGTAGAATTTGACGGTGAGGGGAAAGTCCTCACCTTGGAGGAAAAGCCATCCAGGCCCCGCTCTTCTTACGCGGTGACGGGTTTGTATTTCTACGACAATGACGTGATTGACATTGCTGCCGGTTTGAAACCCTCGCCGCGCGGTGAAACCGAAATTACCGACATCAATCGGCATTATTTGTCGACCGGCAGGCTGAATGTTGCCGTCCTGGGAAGAGGGCATGCCTGGCTTGATACGGGCACGCACGATTCACTCCTTGAAGCCAGTCAATTCATTGCCACCATCGAGCGGCGCCAGGGGCTGAAGATTGCCTGCCCCGAAGAAATCGCCTTTCATTTGGAATACATAGATGCCGAGCAATTGCTAAGGCTGGCGGCTCCACTTGTAAAGAGCTCTTACGGTCGATACCTCATCAGCCTGGTGAGGGAGCCAGCTCCGCATTTCCCAACCGGCTGAACCGACAAAACTGGAAAACCAATCTTGTCTGCTTTTACCCTGCTTACGTTAAAGACGATGTCCGACGGACGAGGCGCGCTGACCGTCATGGACGGAATACTGCCATTTCCGGTCGTCCGGAGCTTTTGGATCTATGGAGCCGACGGATACACGCGCGGTGGCCATCGTCATCACCAGACTCGACAGGCGTTGGTGGCGCTTTCGGGAAGCGTGATGATTTTGATGGACGATGGAAAGGCCCGGGAAGAGATCACCTTGTCGTCACCGGACCAGTGCCTGCTGGTAGAGCCAAGGGACTGGCACGAAATGACCTTCGGTCCCGGTTCGATCCTGCTCGTTTTTGCCTCACGCGGATATGATAAGGACGACTACATCGACACCCCCTATGAGCGGCTCTGAGATGATTGAGTATGAAAGTCTTGCGCAGGCCAACCGCGCGCTAATGGAAGAGTTGGAGGCGGCTGCTTCCCGTGTCATTCGTTCCGGGTGGTACATACTTGGCAATGAGGTCTCCTCATTCGAAGCTGAATTCGCCGCCTTTGCGGAAAGCAAACATTGCATCAGCGTGGCCAATGGTCTGGATGCGTTGATCCTCTCAATCGAAGCGCTCGATCTGCCGAAAGGCAGCGAGATCATGGTTGCCTCCAATACCTATATAGCCACTATTCTGGCAATTCTTCGCGCCGGCCACAAACCTGTTCTGGTGGAGCCCGAACGCGAAACCTTCAATATCGATCCGGAGCGCCTTCCTGCGGCGCTCACTCGCCACACGCAGGCAATCTGTGTCACGCATCTTTTCGGCAAAGCGTGCCGGATGACCGAGATCGCCGCGTTTGCAAGCGAGCATGGTCTGAGGGTGATCGAGGATTGCGCGCAGTCTCATGGCGCGCGCTATGACGGCAAACTGACCGGCACCTTCGGAATTGCCGGCTGCTTCAGCTTCTATCCGACCAAGAATCTGGGAGCTCTCGGAGATGCGGGCGCGATCGTCACGGATGATGACGAATTTGCAGATCGCTTGAGACACATGCGCAACTACGGTTCGAAGAAGAAATATGAGAACGTCTATATCGGTGTAAATTCCAGGCTTGATGAGATGCAGGCGGCATTCCTGCGGGTCAAACTGCGTTCCCTCGGTCAGGTCACTGAACATAAGCGGGCGCTGGCCGATATCTATTTTGCCAATCTGCCCAAATGGCTCGCACAGCCGCTTCGTCGACCTGCCGAGTATGACGTGTTTCATATTTTCGGGATACGTCACCCGGCCCGCGACGAATTGCGTCAGTGGCTGCTCGATAACGGAGTCAAGACCGAGATACATTATCCGATCGCGCCGCATAGGCAGAAGGCAATGCAAGGCATTCTTTCCGGCGATTATCCCATCGCCGATGAGCTGCATGCCACTGAGCTCAGCCTGCCTATTTCCGCCGGGCATAGCGGCGATGAGATAGAGCGTGTCTGCAGCCTTCTTGCGGCGCTGCCAGAAAAGCTGAAGTTGGCGGCATGACAGAGCACCTGAAAGGACCAGCCTCGGCACGTGCCGATGACGATTGGGATATCGTTATCAAGCCTTCCAAGGGAAATACGCCGGATCTCGGCCTTGTCTGGCAATATCGCGATCTCGTCTGGATGTTTTTCAAGCGGGATTTCACCACATTTTACAAACAGACCATTCTCGGGCCGGTCTGGTATATCATCCAACCGTCGCTGACGGCGATGACCTATTATGTCGTGTTCGGCAAAATCGCCAATCTTTCCACCGATGGCCTTCCGCCCTTCCTGTTTTACATGTCGGGCACGATTATCTGGAGCTACTTTGCTGCCTGTTTGACTAATAACTCCGAGGTCTTCTCGAAGAACGCCAATCTGTTCGGAAAGGTTTACTTTCCGAGACTTGTGGTGCCGCTATCCGTTGCGATGAGCGGCCTTGTCGCTTTTGCGATCCAGTTCCTGCTGTTGTTGACGGTTTCCATTGGCCTCAAAATTGCCAATCCAGATCTGGCCCTGAACTATTGGTTCCTGTTGCTGACGCCGCTGGTGCTACTCTATATCGCCGTGCTGGGCATTGGTGCCGGGCTTGTCGTTTCGGCGCTAACGGTCCGTTTCCGCGATCTTGTTTACGCAGTCGGGTTCATGACGCAACTCTGGATGTATGGCACGCCGATCGTGTACCCCTTCAGCCAGATCCCTGAACGGTATCATTGGTTCTATTACCTCAATCCAATGACGACGCCGGTTCAAACCTTCCGCTGGGCGCTATTCGACGCTCCCGCCTTGCCCATTGGTCTTTGCCTCGCCAATTTTGCAGTGACGATCGCAATCACCCTGTTCGGGCTGGCACTTTTTTCGCGGGCGGAAGCCAATGCGATGGATACCGTCTGATGAACGACATCGTTATTCGAGCGGAGCACGTCAGCAAACTCTATCGTCTTGGCGTGATCAATCACGGCACCCTCTATCGCGACCTTCAGAGCTGGTGGGCGAAGTGGCGCAACCTTCCGGATCCGAACGTTTCGGTATCCGACCATACGTCCGACCGCGGCGCACAGTCGCGGCTGAAGGGAGACATCTTCCATGCGCTGGATGATGTCTCTTTCGAAGTCGGACAGGGCGAGATCGTCGGGATTATCGGCAGGAACGGGGCGGGAAAGTCCACACTGTTGAAGGTGATGTCGCGTATCACCATGCCCAATTCGGGCTTCATTGGAATACGGGGCAGAATTGCGAGCCTGCTTGAGGTCGGCACCGGGTTTCATCCGGAACTCACCGGTCGGGAGAATGTCTATCTCAATGGCGCCATCCTCGGGATGAGCCGTGCCGAGGTCAGGTCGAAATTCGATGAAATCGTCGAGTTTGCGGAGATCGGCGAATTTATCGACACGCCGGTGAAGCGATATTCGTCCGGCATGTATGTGCGTCTGGCCTTCGCCGTCGCGGCGCATCTCGAGCCGGAAATACTCCTGGTCGACGAGGTATTGGCCGTCGGCGACGTCAACTTCCAGAACAAATGCATGGGGCGCATGCAGGAGGTCACGAAGGCCGGTCGAACGATTATCTTCGTCAGCCACAATATGACGGCGATCAGCAGCATCTGCCCGAAATCGATTCTGATGGCCGATGGCAAAGTCGCTGCGATGGGCGATACGGCAGATGTGATAAAGGCCTATCTCGATCGCCCGGAATTCGGCGGCACCGCAAGTTACTCGGTCAATCCCGAGGACGTCGAAGGCAAGGCGGTTATATGCCGTGTCGCAGTGTTGAATGAGAAGGACGAGGCTTCGGGAACACTGGAACTGTCGAAGGGATTTTCCGTCGAGGTCGAGTACGAGCTGAGGGAGCCTCTTTCCGGTCTCTCGGTCGGGATGCAGATCATGATGGAGGACGGCTATACCACGCTTGTCAGCCTTTCCGATCCTGAGCTCGACGTCGGGCGCTTGGATACCCGGCCAGCCGGTTATTATCGCGCTCGGGTAAAATTTCCGGGATATCTTCTCAATACCGGCACCTTCTACCTCCGACTGGGCATATCGAGCCGGTTCTCGATATATTCCGTCGCCGAAGGTATTCGGTTTGACGTGGAGGATAATGTCGGAATTATCCAGATGCTTGGTCAACAGCGGAAGCCGTCGATTTCGGCGATACAGTTGCCTTGGGAGGTTGAAAAGGTCTTCCACCGCGATTCTGAAGGTGTTTTGAAATGAAGAAGGCGCTTGTCACCGGAGCAGATGGGTTCATCGGCTCTCATCTTGTCGAGACGCTGGTGAGATCGGGTGTGGAAGTCCGCGCCCTCTGCCAGTACAACTCATTTTCCAGCTGGGGCTGGCTCGATCAGTCCGAATACCGCGGCAAGTTCGAGGTGATCCTCGGAGACGTCCGTGATCCCGCTCAGATGCGCTCTGTCGCCAAAGGTGTCGACACGATCTTTCATCTCGCCGCTCTGATTGCGATTCCCTATTCCTATCAGGCTCCCTCAAGCTACATCGATACCAATGTGCATGGGACGCTGAACGTCCTTCAAGGCGCTCTCGACGCCGGTGTCGGAAGAGTGATCCAGACCTCGACGAGCGAAGTTTATGGGACCGCACGTTTTGTGCCCATCAGCGAAAGCCATCCCCTGCAGGCGCAGTCGCCCTATTCGGCGTCCAAAATCGGCGCCGATGCGATCGCCTACAGCTATCATTCGAGCTTCGATCTGCCGGTGACGATCGCACGGCCGTTCAACACCTACGGCCCGAGACAATCTGCAAGGGCGGTTATTCCAACCGTGATTTCGCAGCTTCTGAGTGGACGAACGACGCTGAAACTTGGTGCGCTCTCGCCCACCCGGGATTTCAATTTCGTGCAGGATACATGCGACGGCTTTCTGGCGCTCGCGGCCTGCGACGAAGCCATCGGACAGACGGTAAATATCGGCTCGGGCGGCGAGATATCGATCGGCGATACCGTTCGGCTGATCGCCGATATCATCGGCGTCAACATCGAGATTGAATGCGATGAACAGCGTTTGCGTCCCGCAAACAGCGAAGTGGAACGCCTGTGCTGTGATAACAGCCTGATCAAGTCTCTGACGGGATTTTCGCCGCGCTACAGCTTGAAAGACGGGCTCCAGGCGACGATTGAATGGCTGCGTCAGCCTGACAATCTGGCACGATATAAGGCGGATATCTTCAATGTCTAGGCGTGCAGTCATTCTGGCGGGAGGGATGGGAACGCGGCTGCGGCCCTATACCGTCGTGCTCCCAAAGCCGCTGATGCCGATCGGCGATTATCCCATTCTAGAGGTCATCATTCGCCAGCTGATATCAGGCGGGTTTCAGCATATAACGCTTGCCGTCAACCATCAGGCTGAACTGATCAAAGCCTTTTTCCAGGATGGCGACAAATGGGGTGTGCGCATCGATTATTCGCTCGAAGATCAGCCGCTCGGCACCATGGGTCCGCTACGATTGATCAAGGATCTGCCTGAGAATTTTTTGGTGATGAACGGAGACATCCTGACGGACCTGAACTATGCCGATTTTCATGACGCTCACGTCCGGGAGGGGAATATATTCACCATCTCGTCAAAGACACGGGAGCATCGGATAGACTACGGCGTTCTGGACACCAGCGAGGCGGGGCTGCTGACGGGGTTCCGGGAAAAGCCGACGGCTGAGTACAAAGTCAGCATGGGCGTCTACATGGTGTCTTCGGGGGCGGTCGAGCACATACCACAACGGGGCGCCTACGGTTTTGACCAACTGATGCTTGATCTTCTTGCGGCCGGAAAACCGGCAACGGTTCGAGATTTTCCAGGCTATTGGCTCGATATCGGACGGCCCGACGATTATGCACTGGCGATCGAGCAGTTCGAAACCATGCAATCCAGGTTCTTGAATGGTTGATGCAATCGTCACCGGTGCTGGCGGCTTTCTCGGGAAGCGTCTGGTTGAGAGGCTTAAAAAGGCCGGTGTCGACGTGCTTGCGGTTGACCGAACGCATGGTGATATAAGCGAAGAGGGAATCTGGCAGGAACTTCCCGCAGCCGGCACGCTGTTTCATCTTGCCGGCCGGACGTTTGTCCCGGATAGCTGGTCGCAAGGCCCGAGTTTCATGGCCGCCAATGTTCTCGGTACGCAGCATGCTCTGAACTGGTGCAAGCGGCACAAGGCCAAGCTCGTATTCGCAAGCGCCTATGTCTACGGAGTGCCGGAGCGACTGCCGATCCAGGAAAGCGATCCGGTCAGGCCGAATAACCCCTACGCGTTGTCCAAGCATCTTGCCGAACAACTTTGTGAGTTTGCTGCCACACACGAGCAAATACCGGTCGTGGTATTGCGGCTTTTCAATATATATGGGGCTGGGCAGCGCCCGGAGTTCCTGATACCGACACTTCTGAACCGGATACGGGCGAAGCAGGACATACAGGTCATGGACCTCAGTCCGCGGCGTGATTATGTCTTCGTTGACGATGTCCTGAGCGCCTTTGCCAAGGCCATGGGCGTGCCGGAAGGTTACCACTGCATCAATATCGGCTCCGGCAGGTCGTATTCGGTGCAGGAAATCATCGATATCTTGCAAGAAGCCGCCGGCACTGCTCTACCTGTAGTGTCATCTTGCGCCGTTCGGCGGAATGAAATACCTGACGTGCGGGCCGATATTACAAGGGCTCGCGCTGTTCTTGGATGGCGGCCAGAATGGGATCTGCCCGCCGGCATCCGCGAACTGATGAAGGAGTCTTAAATTGAACGAGCGTTACGTTCCGATCAACAAAGGCAACTACTCGATGGACACGGACGAGCGCGAAGCCGCGTTCGACAGATACCGTGGCGAGGGTTGGGAAGCCGAATACGCAGATTACCGTCGCAAGTGGTCGGAATATGCCCTGAACCAGCAGGTTTCGGATTATCCGCTGCTGGTCGATCTCGAGCTGGCGTCGATCTGCAACCTGCGCTGCCCGATGTGCTATACGATCAGCGATGAGTTCAAGAAGAGCGTCAACACCACTCGGATGGACTGGGACCTCTACTGCCGCATCATCGATGAGATCGGCGGCAAGGTTCCTGCGATCCGTCTGTCGCTGCGCGGCGAAGCCACGCTGCACAAGCGCTTCGCCGATTGCGTACGCTATGCCAAGGATCACGGCATCAAAGAAGTCTCGACCCTCACGCACGGCTTCAAGCTCAACAGAGACTATTTCGCCCAGCTCGTCGATGCCGGCATCGACTGGATTACCGTTTCGATCGATGGCACCGGTGAGACCTATGAGAAGATACGCAAGCCGATCAAGTTCCAAGCCCTGCTCGACAAGATCAAAGACATAAAGAAATACAAGGACGAGCGCGGTCTCCACCGTCCTGTCATCAAGGTGCAGGGCATCTGGCCGGCGATCCGGGAAAACCCCGATCTCTATTACGACACTTTCGCGCCGCACGTGGATCTCGTCGCCTTCAATCCGCTGATCGACTACCTCGGCAACGATTCAGACATCGCCTATCTCGACAACTTCACCTGCCCGCAGCAATACCAGCGTTTGGTGATCGGTGCCGACGGCTTGGTGATGAAGTGCTCGAACGATGAGGAGAACCGCGAGGTTATCGGCAATGCGAACACCGAAACCGTGCACCAGATATGGCACGGGGAAAAAATGAACGCCGTCCGGGCTCTGCACAAGGAACCGCAGGGCTTCCTGAAGAGCGAGGTCTGCCGCAGGTGCTACCTGCCGAGAGAGACCAACGACGAAACCGCACAGATTTGCGGCAGGCAGGTCATTGTCCGGAATTACGTCGACCGGAACCAGGAAATCGGGCGATAATCGACCGCAATGTGCGCATACTCCTAGGGCATGCCATCAGCGCGCAAGGCAGCTTGCCGGTCGTGAATTACAGGGAGTGACGAATGTTCCGCAACTACCGGCCCGATCGCTGCTATATCATAGCCGAGATCGGCGGCAACTTTACGACGTTCGATCAGGCAAAGCGCCTGATCGACGAGGCAAAGGCGTCAGGCGTGGATGCCGTCAAGCTTCAGACCTATCGGGCCGAAACATTGTCGAGCCGGAATGCCATGTTCGACATGGAAAACACCGGCGTTACCTCGCAATTCGAGCTTTTCCGTAAATATGAAATCGGTCACGAGCTTCACGAAGCGGTTTTCCGCTATGCCGAGGAGCAAGCCCTGGACTGGTTTTCGTCTCCCTCGCATGAGACGGATGTCGACCTGCTGGAGAGATGCGGTGTTGGGGCCCACAAGGTGGGTTCGGACGATGCGGTCAACATCCCCTTTCTCCGCTATCTTGCAAGAACGGGCAAGCCGATCATCCTGTCGACGGGCATGTCGACGCTCGAAGAAGTTCGGGAATCCGTCGCAGCCATCAAGGAAGCCGGCAACGACAAGCTCATCCTGCTGCACGCCATCACAAGCTATCCGACGCATCCGGAAAATGTGAACCTGGGTGCGATGCAAACGATGATGAAGGCGTTTCCGGATCTCGATGTTGGCTATTCCGACCATACATTGAACCCTGTCGCGAGCCTTTGCGCGGTCGCGATGGGCGCCCGGGTCATCGAGCGGCATTTCACCTACGACAAAGCCGCCGATGGTCCCGATCACATGCTTTCGGCTGATCCAGCGGAAATGAAATGGCTTGTGGATGCGATACGCGCATTCGAGATCATGAAAGGCAGCGGTCGCAAAGAGCCGGCTGCAAGTGAGGCGACGACCAGATTGAACAACCGCAAGAGCGTCGTTCTCAATAGACGGCTCAAAGCCGGTGACGTCATTTCCGCCGGCGACATTTCGGTTAAGCGACCGGGGACGGGAATCGAGCCTAAGCATTTGGAAACTCTCACTGGGCGACGACTGCTAAGAGATCTCGAAGGCGACGCCGTCCTCCAGTGGAGCGATCTGGCGTGACGCTTGGAATCATCATCCAGGCGCGGATGGGATCGACGCGGCTACCGGGAAAAGTCCTTCGCGACATTGCCGGCAAGCCCCTTCTCGCACATGTCCTTGGCAGGCTTCAGATGTTGAAGCGGCCGGCCAAGATCGTCGTCGCGACATCATCGGCCGGCGAGAACGACATTGTCGAAGCTTGGTGCCTCGAGCACGGCGTAAGCTGCTTTCGCGGCGACGAAGCCGATGTTCTCGATCGTTATTTCCAATGTGCAAGATCGCTTGGGATGTCGGATATCGTGCGATTGACCGCCGATAATCCGTTCACTGATATCGAGGAGCTGGAGAGGCTGATCGCCCTGCACCAAAAGCACGGGTTTGACTACACGCACGCGTTCGGACAACTGCCCATCGGTGTCGGCGCCGAGATATTTACATTCGAAGCCTTGTCGCGCAGTCATCGCGACGGGAAACTGCCGCACCATCGCGAACATGTGAACGAATACTTCACCGATCGGCCCGAGCTCTTCAAGCTCGGTCAGCTCGATATTCCGCCGGCCAAAGTCGCTCCGAACCTGCGTCTGACGGTGGATACCGAGGAAGACTGGCGACGTGCCTGTGCGCTCGCCGCCCAGGCGGGTGGGACCTGGCTTGGGACAGAGGAAGCGATCAGACTATGTTCGTCCTCTGCATAGAGAGTTCGCATGCCCGCGGCATGGGGCATTTGTTTCGGTCGTTGACGCTCGCCACCGAACTGCGTTCGCGCGGGTATTCGGTCCGTTTCCTGGCGAATAATCATCCGAATTCGCTGAGAATCATTCGGGAGCGCGGCTTTGATGTCGCGCTCTACGATCTCGCCGCCGTCACGGGATGGGAAGAGGCTTTCGTCGACCCCGCCGTTCCTTCCCCGATCTGGATCAACGACCGCCTCAATACGAGAAGACCTCACAGCGAAACGATCAAGCGTTTGGGCGCCAAGCTCGTGACTTTTGATGATCGCGGCAATGGCGCAGAACTTGCCGACATGAATATCTGCGCGCTCCTTTTCGAAAAGACGGAGGATCTGAAGGGCGAGGATGTTCGGCTGGGGGTGGAGTACATGATACTCAATCCTGAAATCGCCAGGTATCGCAGAGTTCGGCAAAGCCTTGCATCGATACTCGTCACGCTCGGAGGCGCCGATACCTACGGAGTGACGGTGCGCGTCGCCAAATGGCTGAGCGGCAAGCCTTTTCCAGTCACCATCGTCACGGGCCCGAGCTTCCAGCATATGGCGGAGCTTGAAGAAGTCGTCTCGACCGCAGAGCCGGATCGGTTCAAGCTGTTGAACCAGGTGCCGTCGCTTGCGGCAGAGATGTATGGGCACGATCTGGCGATTACCGGCGGTGGCGTTACGCCCTTCGAAGCCTGTGCGGCCGGCCTGCCGTGCGTGGTGATCGCCAACGAGGCTTTCGAAATCCCGGTCGGCCGTGCTCTGGAAGGATTGGGGGCCGCGTTCTTTGCCGGACATCACTCGGCATTCGATCTGGGCATCCTGGAAGAGGCGCTTCCCATCAGGAGCATGAGCGAGACTGCCATGACCAGGGTCGACCTCGGCGGCGTAGGGCGTGTTGCCGATTTGCTGGAAAGATTGGCTGCATGACCATCACGGCGGTTATTCATCAGCCGGACTTCGCTTCATATCTCGGCTTTTTTCAGCGTTTCCTGAACGCTGACCTCTATATCGTTCTGGATCACGTCCAGTTCGTCCATGGCACAAGCAAAAGCTGGACGCACCGCGATAAGATCAAGACCGCGCAAGGTGACCGGTGGCTCACCGTCGGAATCAAAAAGCCGAGTCTCGGCACTCCGATTAACGAGGTGGAACTGGCGCCGGGCACCGGATGGATCGATCAGAACCTTTCCCTGCTTCGCGAAAATTATCGCAAGTCCGGGGGCTGGAGCGAAGTCTTTCCCTGTATCGAGGCCCTCTACGGCCAGCGGTTCGAGCTGTTGGCCGATTTCAACATGCATTTCCTCGAAGGCATTCTGGAGATGCTTGAGATCACCATGCCGACGGTGCGGTCGAGCACTTTAAGCCCCAAGGGGCATAAGAATGAGTTGCTCGTCGAACTGCTGCGCAAAGTCGGAGCAACGCGTTACCTCTCAGGCCTGGGCGCGCGCGACTACATGCGGCCTGAGGTGTTCGAGGCAGCGGGGGTCGAGATCGAATGGCAACATTTCGTCCATCCCGTATACCCGCAGCCTTTCGGCGAGTTCATGCCCTATCTCAGCATCCTCGACACACTGCTGAATTGTGGTATTGCAGGCACGCGTGACCTGCTCTGGAGTTGCAAATGAATATTCTCGCGATCGGTGCCCATTTTGACGACGTGGAGCTCGGCTGTGGCGGTGCACTGGCACGCCATGCGGCAAACGGCGACACGGTTTATGTCTATGTTGCAACCGTATCCGGCTTTTCCAACCAATATGATCAGTCCGTGCGCAGCAGCCAGGTCGCCAGGGCGGAAGCGGATGCTGCGATGGAAATTCTCGGCGTCCACAAGATGTTTTGCGGCGAGTTCAAAACGCTCCAGATCGAATTCGTCGATCCGCTGAATATCGAGATCCTCAAGCTGGTGCAGGATCTGAAGATCGACATGGTCTACACCCACTGGGTCGGAGATATCCACCATGACCATCTGGCCTTGTCGCGCGCCTCGCTGCATAGCTGCCGCCATGTGCCGCGCCTACTGATGTACCGCAGCAACTGGTATCACTCGACGGTCGATTTCCGGGGGAATTTCTACGTCGATATTACCTCCCACTGGGACCAGAAGGAAAAGGCGATCCTTGCCCATGAATCCGAGATGGAGCGTACAGGGCGGAAATGGGTGAGCTTCTTCCGCAATGAAGCGGAAAACGCCGGCCAGCGCATCGGTGTAAAATATGCCGAAGTGTTTGAGGTGGTGAAGTGGCTGCAGCCCTGAGAAAGGTTTTGACCTTTGGCTCCATGCTGCTTCCCTATGGTGTGCATGAGTTAAGGCGCAGGCTAAGTAGTCGTCACAAAATCTCTGCTGATGTTGCGAGATCCCTGGCAGGAAATCGACAGCTTGCCGGTCTGCACGCCGGCCAACGCTGTTTCATCTTAGGAAATGGCCCGAGCGTCAAGGGCTTGGATCTGTCGCGGCTTCAAGGCCAAAACGTTATCACCGTTTCCAACGGCTACCTGCATTCCGATTTTGACAAGTTCCAATCTCGTTATCATTGTGTTCCGCAGATTACCTATGGATTAATGACATCCGAGGACGTGATCCGCTGGTTTGAGGAGATGCACTCACATCTGGGAGCTGCGGAACTGTTCCTCAGCTCCACGGAAGCGGAACTCGTGCGGAAACACAATCTGTTTGTAGGGCGAACGGTTCGCTATCTGCTGCTGGGCGAAAGCTTCGACGATAAGCGATCGGACGAAATCGTCGATATTTCTCGACCGGTGCCGCGTGTCGAGTCGGTGCCGGTGATGGCCCTGATGATAGCGATGTACCTGGGTTTCAAGGAGATCATTCTGCTCGGCGTCGACCATGATCATTTCCTGTCATCGAGCTACCAATATGCGTTCGACCTCAAGGTCCAAAAGGGCATGGATAGCACCGCGAATGCGGACGGCACCTTGAGAACGAACCGTCACGATGACTTTCAAACGCTGGCGCGGCTGTGGCGACAATATCGAGCCATCGCAAACATAGCGAAAGCGAATGGCATCTGTATCGTCAATTCTACACCCGGTGGGGCGCTGGACGAATTTGACCGACGGCCTTTCGAAGCTTGGTTTGAAGAATGAGGCAGATTAATTTTTCGCTCCCGGGAATTCATTGTTTGCTTGAGGTCACGCGGGAATCGCCGCAAGCCCGCGAACAGGACGTTTTGAGCGAATTTCGGCGTCACAACGTCGTTTTCGACGGGCCTCACAACGATTGGCGCTCGGCACTGGCTGCTGCAGATGGATATGACGCGCCGGCTATTCTTGCCAAAGTTGTTGAAGCGACACGTGCAGTTGTTCAGGGTCGTGCCGAATATGAGCGAGACACGGTCGTTTTCACGGAAAGAAGCTATTCGCACCCCCTGCTTGCCTGGCTTCTTTATGTTGCATCCCGGTCTGATCTTCATTTGAGGGTGGTCGATTTTGGGGGCGCGTTGGGAAGTTCTTATTTTCAGCACCGCTCGGCATTGGCGCATCTTGCGGAACTGAAATGGTGCGTCGTCGAGCAGCCGCATTTTGTGATCGCGGGCCGAACGGAATTTGAAGATGCGCGGTTGAGCTTTTCCGACAGTCTGGATGAGGCGATTGATCGGGTGAAGCCCAATGTCGTTCTGCTGTCCGGCGTTCTCCAATATCTTGAATACCCTCTTGAATATCTTGAAAATCTTCTGTCGAAGGGCGTCAAGTTCATACTGATTGACAGGACAGCAGCGCAGTTCGATATCGCAGCCACACCTTTCGTGCAGCATGTGCCCGCGTGGATCTACAGCGCGAGCTACCCGGTATGGTTCTTGAACGCGGATGAAATGCAGGACGGCTTTGCCAGGCATGGATATGAGGTGCTGGATCGTTTCCAGCCGGCCGGGACATTTGGCTCAGTGACGCCGCCGCCCTTGCAAGAACTGAAGCGTTGGGGCATTGGCGTTACACCAGCGCCTCAGCAGCACGAATGGCCGTATGTTGGCTGGTTTCTCGAGAAGCTGGAAAGCTAGCGAATGCGCGTGAACGTCATTATCCCGGTTTTCAACCGCCTTGAACATACCCGTAAGGTTTTGGAAGCTCTTCGGAAGCAGACCGTCTTTGACGCCATGACGATCGTCATCGTCAACGACGGTTCGACCGATGGAACCGCAAAATACCTGCAATCGCAGAGCGATCTGACCGAAATCCGAGGCGACGGTAATCTCTGGTGGGGCGGCGCCATCGAGGAAGGACTGAAACATGTGCTTCCCGGCTGCCGACCGGACGACTATGTCCTGTTTCTCAACAATGATACCTGGTTTGGCGACAATTTTGTTGAAGCGCTGGTGCAGGCATCCAAAGAAAACGGCGGAGCCGCGGTCGGAAGCGTCATCCATGAAGAGGGGCGGGATCCACCGCTTGTCAGTATTGGGGCAAGGGTCAACATCAATCGGCTTGCTGTCTGGGATCTGCTTTCGGAATTGAGCGAAACGGAAAAACAGTCGCCCGCCCGCCAGTATCGTGTTGATGCACTGAGTGGCCGGGGAACGCTTTACCCGGCGATCCTGTTTCGCAGACATGGTGGTATGCGACCGAACCTGTTGCCGCACTACATGGCCGACTACGAAATCGCCATGCGCTTTGCGCGTGCGGGAGTGCCTCTGGTTGTCAGCAGCAAGGCAATCGTCTATTCGCCTCCGGTATATGGAAACGACGCGTCCAGCCTTTCGTGGCGAAAGCGGTTGTTTGGCAGGCGTTCGGCGCACAACGTGTTTCAGCGTCTTATTTTTTACTCGCTTGTCGGGTCACCGGTGCAACGCATAACTGCGCCGATCCGTATGGCGTATTTCTCCTGCAGCCGCGCGTTTTCAACGTGGAGGTCATTGGCGAAACGGAAGGAAGGAACGATATGAGCGGCGGCCAGCACCAGCAGTGCATCGCGTGCGGATCGAAGATGCGAACCTTTATCGAGCGCATCAGTGATGATCGATACGGCTGCCCCGGCGTCTACTCGATAGACCGCTGCGTTTCTTGCGGCCACATGTCGACTGCGCCACGGCTGACGGAAGAGGATCTGCCGGCGCTCTACAGCAATTATTATCCCCGCCGGGAGATCGATTTTGATGCGCTTGAAAAAGAGGCCGCTCTTGTCGAGAAACCTCTTGCCGGATTCCGCCGGTGGGCTGCCGGCACCGACAACCAGGGGCATTATCTCGCCAAGCCGGGGCAGAAAGTCCTGGATATCGGCTGTGGCTCCTGCCTCTCTCTGTTGGAGATGCAAAAGCTCGGCGTGGAATGCTGGGGTGTGGAGGCTGATCCGAACGTTCGGACAATTGCCGAAAAATATGGCTTACGCGTTCATATCGGCAACATCTATGACGTGCCGTTCGCAGATCAGAAATTTGATCTGATCGTGCTGAACCAGGTCATCGAACATGTGCCCGATCCGCTTGCGATGCTGGCGGCCCTCAAGGGCCGTCTCAATGAAGACGGACGCGTCATATTGGCTTTCCCGAATACCGGTTCCTTTCATCGCAAGCTCTGGAAGTTGCGTTGGATAAACTGGCACATTCCGTACCATCAGAACCATTTCAACCGAACCTCCTTCACGTTGCTTGCGCGAAAATCCGGTTACGATGTCAAGCGCATCAGGACGATCACTCCCAATTTGTGGTCGGTGCTCCAACTGCGAACCTCGCAGGAGCAGCGGCAGGAGGGAAGGGCCTCCAATACCTGGTCGGAAAGCGGCAGTTCTCAGAAGCCCCCGAGCTTTGTTCGAAAGCTCCGCAATGTCACCGTTACGCGCGGCGCACGCCTTGCCGGCGCCATGATGGGCTTTATGAACCGGGCTCTGGATGCAACGGGGCAGGGCGATAGTCTCCTGGTCGAACTCCGGCTCTCCGCGACAGAGAACTAGGATCAGCGTCATGCGGATTGCCGTATTCGATACCTACTATTCCCGATTCCTGACGATGCATTATCATCGCAATCGGGATTTGAGGTCCGCCTCCTCCCAAAAGCAGACGGACGCTCTGCTTGAGGCTGCTTTCGGCACGTCCGATTTCTACTCGCGCCACCTGAAAGAGCTCGGCTGCGATGTCATCGATATCGTCGGCAATTGCGTTCCGCTGCAATCGGCCTGGGCGCGGGAGAACAACGAACCATTCAGCCCATGGGCGATGAAACTGCCGCATCGTTTTTTTAGGCTGCCTTATATCGGTGCGCGCCTGGCAGCGCTCCCCGGCCTGCTGGAAGTCGCAATGGCGCGGGTTCGATCATTCAAGCCGGACGTCCTTTATTGTCAGGATCTCAGTTTTTTTCCGCCTCATGCTCTGATGGGGTTGAAAAAGACTGTGCCTTTGATCGTCGGCCAAATCGCTTGTCCCCTGCCGCCAGACAACTTTCTGCGGCCCTATGACCTCATTCTGACCTCCTTCCCCCATTTCGTACCTCGTTTTCATGAAATGGGCATAAAATCCGAATATTTCAGGATCGGCTTCGATACCCGGGTGCTCGATATCCTCGGCGATGTCCCACGCGACGTGCCGGTGAGTTTCGTCGGCGGCATAAGCCGTCATCATGGCAAGGCGATCCCGATGCTCGAACATCTCGCCGAAACCACGCCGATACAGTTTTTTGGCTATGGTGCGGCGACACTTCCACGCTCATCTCCCATCCGAAAGCGTCATAATGGGGAAGTCTGGGGTCCGGACATGTACCGCGCTCTGGCGCGTAGCCGGATCACCGTCAACCGACATATCAATGTTGCCGAGAGCAATGCCAACAACATGCGGCTTTATGAGGCGACCGGTGTCGGATCGCTGCTCATTACCGACCAAAAAGACAATCTCGGTGAGATTTTCGACGTCGGCAAGGAGGTCGTTGCCTATTCCAGTCCTGAAGAAGCCGCGGAACTCATCCGCTACTATATAGATCATCCCGACGAGGCCGATGCCATCGCGAAGGCCGGCCAGGCGAGGACGCTGAAAGATCACACCTACAAGTCGAGAATGAAAGAGTTGATGCCGATCCTCGAGAGACATCTGGAGAATCAGGGTTGATGTCATTTGTTCGTACGACTCTCAACCGCTTTCCGGTATTGAAGAGCCAGCTGAAGCGATTGCGTGAACGGCTGCTGCCGGCTGCATCGGTATCGTCCCACTACGTCGAGATCGATTCAGCTCGGCGAGACAGCGAAAGCTGGCGCCTAGCTGCATCGTGGAAAGCGAATGATCTGCCTGCACGCCAGAGAGCGCTCGTCGAGCGCCAGTTGAAGGAATATCGCGGCGGTGCTTCCATCGATGTATTCGATGTCTTTACCGCCGCGCTGCGTAAGATCGACAATCTTCCGGCGGCCGGTTCGTTGCTCGAAATCGGTTGCTCCAGCGGATATTACTCCGAAGTGCTTGAGGTAAATGGCCTGCCGTTTCGGTATCACGGCTGCGATTATTCCGATGCCTTCATCGAGATGGCGCGCCGCATCTATCCGGCACTGTCGTTCGATGTGGAGGATGCAACACGGCTCAGCTATCAGGACAATGCTTATGATGTTGTGGTTTCGGGATGCTGTCTGCTGCATATCGCCGACTATGAAGCGGCGATTGCAGAAAGCGCCCGCGTCGCCAAAGACTACGTCATCTTTCACCGCACTCCCATTGTCTACGGTGAACCCACCAAGTATTTCCGCAAGCAGGCCTATGGCGTCGAGACCATGGAAATCCATTTTTCCGAGCCGGAGCTATTGGATAGCTTTCGGGTTCACGGCCTCGAAGTCCTGGCGACCTTCACGCTGAACGAGAATGCGGACCCGCGTGACAGCAGCAAGGGCAATGCAAGCCGCACCTATTTGTGCAGGAAACAATCTCAATCATGACGACCTACTTCTGTACCCTTTTCGACAGTGGCTATCTCATCAAGGGCATGGCTATGATGGAGAGCCTCGTCCAGTGGTGCCCAGACGCGCATATTTTTGTGCTCTGCATGGATCAGCAGGCGCAGGAGATACTGACCGCCTCCAACAGGTCCTACATCAACTGCATCGCGCTTGCCGACCTGGAGACGCCGGAACTCCTGGAGGCCAAGAAATCGCGCGGCGTCGCCGAGTATTGCTGGACCTTGTCTCCCTGCCTGCCGACCTTCGTGCTGCAGCATCACCCGGAAATCGATTTCATCACCTATCTCGACTCGGATCTGCTGTTTTATTCGCCGATCCAACCCATCTTCGATGAAATCGGCGATAATTCCATCGCGATTATCGAACATCGTTTTGCCCCGCGGCTGCAGGACAGGGAGGTGAACGGTCGCTTTTGCGTGGAATGGGTGAGTTTCCGACGCGACGAGGAGGGAATGCGCTGCCTGGACCGCTGGCGCGAGCAATGCATCGAATGGTGTTACTACCGCCTCGAAGACGGCAAGATGGGCGACCAGAAATATTTGGACGAATGGCCGGATCTCTATCTGCATTGCCACATCATCGAACATCCGGGCGCCGGCGTTGCCCCCTGGAATTACGAGAAACTGCATTTTACGCAGGATGCGTCCGGTCAGATCGAGGTCGACGGCTCACCTCTGATCTTCTATCACTTCCATCAGTTCCAGCTGCTGGCCAATGGCGATTTCAATCGACTGTCGACATTCTACACCTCCGTCTGCGAGGAACCGGTCGTTGCTTACGAAGCTTACGAGCGTGCCTTGATGCGAGCGCTGGATGCGATCAGGACGATTTCGCCGGGCTTTTCCGGCGGCCTACGTCCTGTTCGTGCCGTGGCGCTCCGCAGATGGGTGCAGCGTCATGTACCCCTGCCGATCAAACGTTTCCTCCACCGTTTCATCAGATATTGAGGTCACCTTAGCGGGCGCGAGAAATCTGGCGTCCTCCAACCTATTGGTATTGACGGTCGATCCATTGGCGGTAATTGCCGCTCGTGACGCTTTCTATCCAGGCTTCATTGGCAAGATACCATTCGACGGTCTTGCGGATGCCCGTATCGAATGTCTCACTTGGGCGCCAGTTCAGTTCCCGCTCGATTTTGGCCGCATCGATGGCGTACCGGCGATCATGGCCGGGGCGGTCGCGCACGAAAGTCATCTGCGACGTATAGCTTGCCCGGTCGGGCCGTGGCCTCAATTCATCAAGGATCCCGCAGAGCGTATTGACCACCGACAGGTTCGTCAGTTCGTTCCTGCCGCCGACATTGTAGGTTTCCCCGGCTTTTCCAGCCTCCAGAACGCGTCGGATCGCGCTGCAATGATCCTTGACGAAAAGCCAGTCGCGTACCTGCATTCCGTCCCCGTAGATCGGAATCTGTTTGCCCGAGAGGGCATTGTGGATGACCAGGGGAATAAGCTTCTCGGGAAAATGATAGGGGCCGTAGTTGTTCGAACAGTTCGTCGTCAGCACCGGTAAGCCGTAGGTGTGATGATAGGCGCGAACCAGATGATCGCTGGCCGCCTTGCTCGCGGAATAAGGGCTGTTTGGTTCGTACTTGCGATCTTCACTAAAGGCGGCTTCCAGGGGTGCGAGCGAACCGTAGACCTCGTCCGTCGACACATGGAGAAAACGAAAGCTTTCCAGGAAGGTTTCATCCTGCAAGGCAAGAAATCCGCGGATGGCCTCCAACAGGCGAAACGTGCCGACGATATTCGTCTGGATAAATTCTTCGGGCCCGTGGATCGATCGGTCGACGTGGCTTTCGGCGGCGAAATTCAGGACCGCACGGGGGCTATGGGACCGGAGCAGTCCCGCAACGAGATCGTAATCCGCGATGCTGCCTTTGACAAAGAGATGGCGCGGGTCGTTCCAGACGGAGGCCAGATTCTCCAGATTGCCGGCATAGGTCAGCACATCGAGATTGACGATCGGTTCATCATGAAGCGCAAGCCAATCGAGCACGAAATTCGCACCGATGAAACCAGCTCCCCCCGTCACCAGGATCATATTTTCTCCCTTGGAGTTCTGACAGTATGGAGTGTTCTAGTCTCATCGTGCCGATCTCACGTCAACCGAAGAGATCGAGCATGCTTATTTCGCTGGCCAGGCCGCGGTCACATGGGGGTTGCGCTAGTTCGGCCGTTTCCATAAACACGTCCCGAAGATTGTATCGAAAGACGATGTGAAAAAATGACAAAAACCGCGCTGATTACTGGGGTGACTGGTCAGGATGGTGCCTATCTGGCCGAATTGCTTCTGAGCAAGGGCTATACGGTGCATGGTATCAAGCGCCGGTCATCGTCTTTCAATACCGGCCGTATCGAGCATATTTACCAGGATCCGCACGAGGCGCATCCACGCTTCATTCTGCACTATGGCGATATGATCGACTCGACCAACCTCCTGCGGATCGTGCAGCAGACGCAGCCCGATGAAATCTACAATCTTGCCGCCCAGAGCCATGTCGGCGTCAGCTTCGAAACGCCTGAATATACGGCGGATGCCGATGGTATCGGGACGTTGAGGCTGCTCGAGGCGATCCGTATCCTGCGGCTCGAGGAAAAGACCCGGTTCTACCAGGCATCGACCTCGGAACTCTACGGTCTTGTGCAGGAAGTGCCGCAGAGCGAGAAGACGCCGTTTTACCCGCGTTCTCCCTATGCCGCAGCCAAGCTCTATGCCTACTGGATCGTGGTGAATTATCGCGAAGCCTATGGCATGCATGCGTCGAACGGCATTCTTTTCAATCACGAAAGCCCGCTTCGCGGCGAGACCTTCGTCACGCGCAAGATCACGATGGCCGTAGCCGCCATCCATCTCGGCCTTCAGGATAAGCTCTTCCTCGGCAATCTTGACGCCAAGCGCGACTGGGGTCATGCACGTGAGTATGTTGAAGGCATGTGGCGCATGCTGCAGCAAGACAAGCCGGATGACTATGTCTTGGCGACAGGCGAGACAACGAGTGTCCGCCAGTTTGTCGAATGGGCGTTTGCAGACGTCGGTATTGCTTTGGAATGGAAGGGTTCCGGCGTAGACGAAAAGGGTTATGATTCCGCGTCCGGTGCGTGCCTCGTGGAAGTCGATCCTCGGTATTTCCGCCCGACGGAAGTCGATCTTCTGCTGGGTGACCCGACCAAGGCGCGCCAGAAGCTGGGCTGGCAGCACAAGACCCCGGTTCGCGAACTCGCCGCCGAAATGGTGCGCGAGGATGTCAAGCACTGGAAGGCGCAAAACAGCCGGAAAGAGATCTAAGTGTACGACTTGTCCAACAAGAAGATTTGGGTTGCTGGTCATCGCGGTATGGTCGGCAGTGCTCTTGTGCGCAGGCTTCAATCCGAAGATTGCAGCGTCATCACGGCCACGCGCCGTGAGGTCGATTTGAAGCGGCAGGACGAGGTCGAGAAATTTGTTGAAGCAAACCGACCCGACGCGATCATTCTCGCCGCTGCCAAGGTTGGCGGTATCCTCGCCAATGACAGTTATCCGGCAGAATTCATCTATGACAATCTGATTATCGAAGCGAACATCTTCGAAGCCGCCCACCAGGGGGGAGTGGACCGGCTGCTGTTCCTGGGTTCAAGCTGCATTTATCCGAAGCTCGCTCCACAGCCGATTCCCGAAGAGGCTCTCTTGACCGGTGCACTCGAGCCGACCAACGAATGGTACGCGATCGCCAAGATCGCCGGTATTAAGCTCGCGGAAGCCTATCGTAAGCAATACGGCCGCGATTATATTTCGGCCATGCCGACCAATCTTTATGGCCCGGGCGACAATTTCGACCTGACATCCAGCCATGTGCTGCCGGCGCTTATCCGCAAGGCGCACGCTGCGAAACTTCGCAAAGACCCGCATATGGTGGTGTGGGGCACCGGAACCCCGCGCCGCGAATTTCTGCACGTCGATGACTGCGCCGACGCGCTGGTGTTTCTTCTCAAGACATATTCGGGCTCGCAGCACGTCAACGTCGGCTCGGGGACGGATCTCGAAATTATCGAATTGACGCGGTTGGTCTGCCGCGTTGTCGGTTATGAGGGTGAGATCATTCATGATCTTTCCAAGCCCGATGGTACGCCGCGAAAGCTGATGAGCAATCAGAAGCTGCAGGACATGGGCTGGAAGCCGCGCATCTCGCTTGAGGATGGCATCCGAGCCACTTATGCTTGGTTCCTGGAGTTCGAGAATACGTCCGACCCAGCGGCCTGATATCAGGCAAACCAGCATTTATCCCCGCGACGATCTTTGCGACACAGACGGTGTCGCAGGGCTGGCGCCTGGGCAACATGCCAGTGATAAGATCGCCGCTATGCCGTCTGGGTGATCAGCCCGTTGACGGAAGCACCTTTCCTGTCAATTTCCCGAGCCGTTCGAACACGGCAACCCGCTCGGGAAATCGTCGCCGTCTGGATTCAACAAATGTTTGATCAGTGAAATTGTTTGGCTGGGGAACCTGGACTCGAACCAAGATTAACGGAGTCAGAGTCCGTCGTTCTACCATTGAACTATTCCCCAGCAGTCGCCGCCGAAGCATGGCTTGGCTGCTGTGCGGCGCTTATAACCAAAAGCGGGCGGATTGCAAATACCCGTTTTGAAAAAATTCGGTGCTGCCGCGAAGCGGTGAAAGGATCCCCAAATCCCGCTCACAAAAAAGAATTTGGTGATTTTGGCGGGCGCTGATATTCTTGCCGCAACGCAAAAATCGAACGAGCGCCTGCTGCATACCTCAGGGAGTTGCGCGGCGCGGTGGAAAAACAACGTGGAAGACCCCGAAGGCGGCGCAAAGCCGCAATTTGACGGGGCGTCGGCGGCAGGGCGCAAGGACGGCAAGAAGTCCAGGCGCCGCAAGGGCAAGCGTGGCGGGCAATCCCGCAGCGCGGCTCATCCCGCTTCGCATGAGCTTTCCGGCAATGCCGGGCAGTCTGCGCGCCCGATGGAAGATGCGGCCGGAAGTCCGGCCCGCAAGCGAAAGCGTCGCCGCCGTGGCGGCCAAGGCGCTGCGCAGGACGGTTCATCTCATCCCCAAGCGATGGAACAGGCGAGAGCGGCAAGCAATGCTGCCCGGGCCGAAGGCGAGCAGACGCCGAGCCGGCGTAACCGCCGCAAACATCGCGGCAAGCGCGGTCTTCAGGGCCGGCCGCTGACGGCGGCAAAACCTTCCCCGCCGCAGCAGGAGAGCCGCGCCGAAGAGACCGTGCAGCGCGCCGAGTCGCGCGAGGCGCAGAACAGCGCAAATGCCGGCCGCAGGGGGCGCCAGGATGGTCATAGCAATTCCGGTTATCCAGGGGATCGCCAGGCCGGCGAACATGCGTGGCCGGACGAACTCTACGCCGCTCTCGATCTCGGCACCAACAATTGCCGTCTCCTGATCGCCCAGCCGACCCGCCCGGGGCAATTCCGGGTGGTCGACGCCTTCTCCCGCATCGTGCGCCTTGGCGAAGGCCTGGCGGCCAGCGGCCGTCTGTCCGACGAGGCGATGGAAAGGGCGATCGAAGCGCTGAGGATCTGCGCCTCCAAGCTCAGAAACCGGGAGATCCGCCGCATGCGGTTGATCGCCACCGAAGCCTGCCGCCAGGCGGTCAATGGTGAGGAATTCCTCGCCCGGGTCGTTGCCGAAACCGGCCTGGCGCTCGAGATCATCGATCGAGAGACCGAAGCGCGGCTCGCCGTCTCCGGCTGCTCCTCGCTGGTCGGGCGTGAAACCCGCTCCGTCGTGCTCTTCGATATTGGCGGCGGCTCGTCGGAGATCGCCGTCATTCGCATCGGCGACAATCGCTACAGCCGGCTGGCCAATCACATCACCCACTGGACATCGCTGCCGGTCGGCGTCGTGACGCTGTCGGAGCGTCATGGCGGGCGCGACGTCACGCCGGAAGCTTTCGAAGGCATGGTGCGCGAAGTTGGCGGCATGCTCGAAGGCTTCGATTGCCCGGAGATCGAGGTCGCCCAGACCGGCGATTTCCATCTGATCGGCACATCGGGCACGGTGACGACGCTTGCCGGCGTCCATCTCGACCTGCCGCGTTATGACCGGCGCAAGGTCGACGGCATTTGGCTGTCCGACGACGAGGTCTCCGCTATGCAGGCAAAGCTGCTCTCCTGGAATTTCGAAAGCCGTGCCGCCAATCCCTGCATCGGGCCGGATCGGGCCGATCTGGTACTCGCCGGCTGCGCCATCCTCGAGGCGATCCGCCGCCGCTGGCCGAGCCCGCGCATGCGGGTCGCCGATCGCGGCTTGAGGGAAGGCCTGCTCACCGACATGATGGCCGATGACGGCGTGTGGCGACGCAACCGCAACCGCCGCGGCCAGCGTGCTAGATAAGGAGAACGCATGACCAAGGCACCGATCGCGGGAAACCGCACCGGCCGCAAGCTCGGCCAGCGCGTCAAGAACAAGAAGATGAAGGCATCCTCCCGCCAATGGCTGCAGCGCCACATCAACGATCCCTATGTGCAGCGCGCCCAGCTGGAGGGCTATCGCGCCCGCGCCGCCTTCAAGCTCTTGGAGATCGACGAGAAGCACCATATCCTGCGCGGCGCCAAGCGCATCATCGATCTGGGTGCGGCACCCGGCAGCTGGTCGCAGATCGCCGCCAAGGTCACCGGCTCGACGGACGAGGATATCCGTGTGGCCGCGATCGATTTTCTCGAAATGGCGCAGCTGCCCGGCGTCAAGATCCTGCAGCTCGATTTCCTCGATCCCACTGCGCCCGAAAAGCTGCTGGAAGCCGTCGGCGGCACGCCCGATCTCGTCATCTCCGACATGGCAGCACCGACCACCGGCCACCACCGCACCGACCATTTGCGCACCATGCATCTCTGCGAAGTCGCGGCGCAATTTGCCGTCGAGGTATTGGGGGAGGGCGGACATTTCCTCACCAAGACTTTCCAGGGCGGCACCGAGCGTGAGCTGCTCGCTATGCTGAAGCAGAACTTCCGCCAGGTCGTTCATGTCAAGCCGAATGCCTCACGCGCCGAATCGGTCGAGATGTTTTTGCTGGCCAAGGGCTTCAAGGGGCGCAAGGTCGAAGGCGACGCTGAGAAAGCTTGATCTTCAGCCGGTCCGGACCGATGATGACGGTCTCAAGAGTTGAACTGCTGATCCCATGCTTCTGTACATCACGCTCGGAACCAACGACCTTTATCGCGCAGGACAGTTTTATGATGCCGTGCTGCCGCTGCTCGGCTATCGCCGCCAGCACTATTCGGAAGAGGAAATCGGCTATTCCGCCGACAGCGATACGCGCTGCCGCTTCTGGGTGGTGACGCCCTTCAATCGCCGCCGGGCGACATCAGGCAACGGCGCCATGGTCGCGCTCGCGGCGGAAACCCGGGCGTCCGTCGATGCTTTCCATGCGGCTGCGATTGCGGCAGGCGGCGTCGATGAAGGCGGGCCGGGCCTTCGCCCCTACCACGCCCATTTCTATGCCGCTTATGTGCGCGATCTCGACGGCAACAAGCTCTCTGCCGTTTGCGAAAATCCGGAATAATACGACAGCGCCGCGCGTCCTTTTGAGGCGCAAGGGACGTTGTAGCACCTTGAACCTATTTGACCGGCTGCTCGGCTTCAACAGTCGATACTGTCACCACCTTGGAGCGGTGGCCGGAAACCAGTGCGCCGGCATTGCGGTCCATTCTGACGAAGGGAATGGTGGCGATGACGGTCAATCCGGCGATGATATAGAAGGCAAGGTGGAAATCGGCGACCTGCAACGCTTCTCCCCTGATATAGATCGAGCTTTCCAGGATCGCGGCGGCAACCGCGACACCGAGTGCCAGGCTGACCTGCTGCATCACCGAACTCATCGATGTCGCCTGGCTGGCTTCGGCATCGTCGATATCGGCGAAGGCAAGCGCATTCACGCCGGTGAACATGAAGGAGCGCGAGAAGCCGCCGATGAGCAGCACGCCGATGATGACCAGATGCGGCGTTGCCGGCGTGAACAGGCCGGTGACGATGGTCACGAGGGTCGTCACCATCGCGGCGCAAAGCAGCGTCGTGCGGAAGCCGGCAGCGGCGAAGACGCGCTTTGCCATGAACTTGGTGGTGATCGCCCCGATAGCGCCGGCAAAGGTGATCAGGCCGGATTGGAATGGCGTCAGCCCGAAGCCCAGCTGCAGCATCAGCGGCGTCAGGAAGGGCATGGCGCCGACGCAGATGCGAAAGAGCGTGCCGCCGAGGGTCGAGGCCCGGAAGGTCGGGTTCTTGAACAGGTCGAGGTTGAGAATCGGCGCCGGGTGGCGTCTGGCATGGCTAATATATAGGAAGCCGCAGATGAGGCCGATCGCGGTGGCGGTGACGCCGATGATCGGCGGCAGGGCCGGCAGGCTCACCACCGACAGGCCGAAGACGACGCCCGCGGCCGAAAGCGAGGTGAGCATGAAACCGGTGAAATCAAGCTTCGGCGGCGCCGTCGCCTCGACCTCCGGCAGGAAGATCGTCGCCAGCCAGATGCCGATGATGCCGACCGGCACGTTGATCAGGAAGATCCAGTGCCAGCTGAAATAGGTGGTGATAAAGCCGCCGAGCGGCGGACCGGTGAGCGGGCCGACCAGCGCCGGGATGGTGAGCAGCGCCATGGCCGAGACCAGATCACTGCGCTTCGTCGTGCGCACCAGCACCAGACGGCCGACCGGCGTCATCATCGCTCCGCCCATGCCCTGTAGGAAGCGGGCGAACACGAATTCGACGAGGTTGGACGAGATGGCGCAGAAGATCGAGCCGATGACGAAGACCGAGATGGCAAGGCGGAAGATCTTCTTGGCGCCGAACCTGTCGGCCATCCAGCCGCTGACCGGGATGAACACCGCCAGCGCCACCATATAGGAGGTCAGCGCCAGTTTCAGCGTGATCGGCCCGACATTGAGATCCGCTGCGATCGCCGGCAGCGCGGTTGCTATGACGGTGGAGTCCATCTGCTCCATGAAAAGAGCGACGGCGAGGATCAGCGGCACGATGCGGTTCATAGTCGGGAGGCCTTGGTGGGCTGCAGATGGGAGCTGGGAAGGCCCGTGCTGTTTAGTCCCACATCAGGAGCCTGCCAATCCCTCAATCCGCCTCGGCGACACGTTTGCTTCACGTCTGCGTGAAACGGCTTGTCCGACAACGTCGCGTGTCAAGATTGAGATATGTCTTTTCCGTCGGCAAAAGAAATCCGGCTGGAATCGACATCGGGGGCCGTGCGGCGATGCAGCACGTCATGGAAGGATGGACATATGGCAATTTCGTCGGGAATAAAGCGGCGCACCCTTTTTGCGGCAGGCCTCGGCCTGCTCGTGGCGCCGGTCATTTTAAGAGAGAAGGCCGAAGCGGCCGCGACTGGAGAAAGCAATAAAATGAATTTGACGCCTTTGCCCGAGATCAATCAATTCAAGCTTGGTTCCTATAAGTTCACCGTCGTCCGTGATGGCATCAATGTCTCCGAAAAGCCTTATGAAACCTTCGGGACCAATCAGGCCCCCGAAATAGTTCAGGCGCTGCTGACGGCAAACTTCCTGCCGGCCGACAAATTCGTGAACGGCTATACGCCGGCGCTCATCGATACCGGTTCGGATGTCATCCTCATCGATACCGGCTTTGGCGAAAGCGGCCGCGCACGGGGCGCCGGCCAGCTTACCAAGGGGCTGAAGGCCGCAGGCTATTCGACCGACGACGTCACCCTGGTGGCGCTCACCCATCTGCACGGCGATCATATCGGCGGCCTGATGGAAAACGGCGCGGCGGCCTTCAAAAACGCCCGCTATGTCGTCGGCCAGGCCGAATATGATTTCTGGTCGAACAAGGCACGCGAGGGAACGCCGGCCGAAGGCGGCCACAAGGCGGTGCTTGCCAATGTTGCGCCGCTTGCCGAAAAGACCACCTTCATCAAGGACGGTGACAGTGTCGCGCCCGGCATGACGGCAATGCTGGCGGCCGGCCACTCGCCGGGGCATATGGTCTTCCACGTCGAATCCGAGGGCAAGCGCCTCGTTCTCACCGGCGATACCGCCAATCACTATATCCTGTCGCTGCTGCGACCGGATTGGGAAGTGCGCTTCGACATGGACAAGGCGCAGGCAGCGGCCACCCGCCGCAAGGTCTTCGACATGATCGCGAGCGAGAAGATCGCCTTCCTCGGCTATCACATGCCGTTCCCGGCGGTCGGTTTTGCCGAGAAGCAGGATGGCGGCTATCGCTTCGTGCCGAAGACCTATCAGTTCGACATCTGATCGAGAGCCGTTCGGGGTTTCCCGGAATTGCTCTCTGTGCATGGCACCCATGACGAGCCCGGCGGACACGCCGGGCTTTTTGCTATTTCCTTCCTGTCATAGACGTGTTACCAGCCCTCGCCAACTTCCAAGCAATCCCATGCACACCGCCGGGGCGGACGATTCGTTTCCGGGCCAGGTTGCATTTTCTTAAATGAAGGAATTTGGCCATGGCACGCATCATTGAAACGGCAACCGGCGCGGACGCGCTTACCTTCGACGACGTGCTGCTGCAGCCCGGCCACTCCGAGGTCATGCCCGGCCAGACGAATATCGCGACCCGCATCGCCCGGGATTTTGAACTCAACATCCCGATCCTTTCTTCAGCCATGGATACCGTCACCGAAAGCCGTCTGGCGATCGCCATGGCCCAGGCCGGCGGCCTCGGTGTCATCCACCGCAACCTGACGCCGGTCGAGCAGGCCGAAGAGGTCCGCCAGGTGAAGAAGTTCGAAAGCGGCATGGTCGTCAATCCGGTCACCATCGGTCCGGAGGCAAAGCTTGCCGAAGCACTCGGTCTGATGAAATCACACGGCATTTCCGGTATCCCGGTCGTCGAGAAGTCGGGCCGCCTCGTCGGCATCCTGACCAACCGCGATGTGCGCTTCGCCTCCGATCCGGAGCAGAAGATCCACGAGCTGATGACCAAGGACAATCTGGTCACCGTCAAGGAGAGCGTCGATCAGCAGGAGGCCAAGCGCCTGCTGCATTCGCACCGGATCGAGAAGCTGCTGGTCATCGATACCGAAGGCCGCTGCGTCGGCCTGATCACCGTCAAGGATATCGAGAAGTCGCAGCTGAACCCGAACGCCTCCAAGGATGCGCAGGGCAGGCTTCGCGCCGCCGCCGCCATCAGCGTCGGCGATGACGGCTTCGAGCGCGCCGAACGGCTGATCGAGGCCGGCGTCGACCTCTTGGTCGTCGATACCGCCCATGGCCACTCGCAGCGCGTCCTCGATGCCGTCACCCGCGTCAAGAAGCTGTCCAACTCGGTGCGCATCATGGCCGGCAACGTCGCCACCTATGACGGCACCAGAGCGCTGATCGATGCGGGTGCGGATGCCGTCAAGGTCGGCATCGGCCCGGGCTCGATCTGCACAACGCGCATCGTCGCCGGCGTCGGCGTTCCCCAGCTTGCCGCCATCATGTCGGCGGTTCAGGCAGCACAGGCTCAGGACGTGCCCGTCATCGCCGATGGCGGCATCAAATTTTCCGGCGATCTTGCCAAGGCGATCGCCGCCGGCGCTTCCGCCGTCATGATCGGCTCGCTGCTGGCCGGCACCGATGAGAGCCCGGGCGAGGTCTATCTCTACCAGGGCCGTTCCTTCAAGGCCTATCGCGGCATGGGCTCCGTCGGCGCCATGGCCCGCGGCTCGGCCGACCGTTATTTCCAGGCTGAGGTGCGCGACACGCTGAAACTCGTGCCGGAGGGTATTGAGGGTCAGGTTCCCTACAAGGGACCGGTCTCGGCCGTCGTCCACCAGCTCGCCGGCGGCCTCAAGGCGGCCATGGGTTATGTCGGCGGCAAGGACCTGAAGGATTTCCAGGAGCGCGCGACCTTCGTGCGCATCTCCGGCGCCGGCCTTCGCGAAAGCCACGCCCATGATGTGACGATCACCCGCGAAAGCCCGAACTATCCGGGCGCCGGTCTCTGATCATGAAGGCGGGCAGCGGGATTCCCCTTTGGATCATCGCGCTGCTCGCAGGCCTCTGCCTTGCCGTGCTCGCCTGGACGACCTTCGGCTTCGTCGTTCCCTTCAAGCATGAAACCGGGCAGGCGGTGCTCGATACATATTTCGCCGGTTACGACGAAGCGGCCGTCTTCCACATGCAGACGCTGCTCGATCAGAACGAGACCGCGGCGAAGCTGCTCAGCGCCATGTATTTCGGGCCGGAACTGATCTTTCCTGCCTTGCTGACGGCGCTGCTATTTCTCGCCTCGCTCAAGCTTGGCCCTCTCGGCGCGTGGTTCGGACGATCGCATCCGCTCGTCGGCCAGGCGATTTATCTGCTGCCCTTCGTCTACGGCGTCGCCGACTACGGCGAGAACATCTCGAGCCTTATCGCCTTCGGCGACAGTCCTTCCGCAGGCCTTGCCGCACAGCTGCTGCCATGGATGACAAGGCTGAAATTCGCCAGCCTCGCCATCTCGTGCATCGTCCTTGTCAGGCTTGCCATCGCCCGTTGGCTGTCGCCAGGCCGGGATTGAAGCGGCGTCAGTTCCTCCTCCGCCAAACCGGATTTGACAGTCTCGCCATCATGAAATCGGCAAGGACCTCGACCTTCGCTGGCCGGCTCCGAGCCGAAGGTGTGACGAAATACAGTGCGCCGGTGGGCAGCGTCCAGTCGGGAAGGATTGGCGTCAATTGGCCGTCGACGAGATAGTCATGCGCGAGAAATTCGGGGAGTTCGATGATCCCGAGGCCCCGTAGCGCCATCGGAACCAATGCTTGCGAATTGGTGGCCCTGAGAGAGCCGCTTGGTGAAATGACCTCCTCCTTGCCTTCGCTATTGCGCAGGCGCCAGACATCCTGTCGCGCCCTGTAGGCGTACCCGAGGCAATGGTGAGCCGTTAGCTCGCGGGGATGTTCCGGCACGCCGTACTGTTTAAGGTATGCGGGTGCTGCGAGAATGAAGCGATCCACCGGCGCCAGCCTGCGCGCGACCAATGACGAATCCGGTAGTACCGCGATTCGGAGTGCCGCATCGAAGCCGTCTCCCACGATATCGACGACGGCATCGCTCATGTGCAGGTCGATCGAAATCTCCGGAAAGAGCTCGAAAAAGTCAGGCAGGATTGGGGCCAGCCAGCGTGTCCCGAAGTCCATCGGCGCGGCAAGCCTGATGAGCCCCTTCGGTCGGGTGGCAAGCTCCCGGGCGGTGTCCTCTGCCATCTCGGCCTCGGCATAGATCCGTGCGGCGCTTTCGACCAGTCGCAGGCCGAAATCGGTCAAAGCGAGTTGTCGAGAGGTGCGGTTGAAGAGCCTTGCGCCCAACCTCTGCTCAAGACGGCTTACGGCCCGCGAAACCGTCGGCACCGACACGCCGAGCGTCTGCGCAGCCCGAACGAAAGAACGCTCCTCGGCGACCTTTGCGAACATTGCCAGTCCCTCGAAATCGGGAAATTTGTTCATTTCATTCCTGAAACAATGGCTTTCAATTCTTTCTATTCCGAAACGATACCCCCGTCCATATCTCAGCTTCAGTCGAACCAAAGGAGACGACAATGACACAACGATTGAATTCGAAGATTGCGGTTATCACCGGCGCCACTTCCGGCATTGGCCTTGCCGCAGCCAAGCGCTTCGTGGCCGAGGGCGCACGGGTTTTCATCACGGGCCGTCGCAAGGATGTTCTCGATGCAGCAATCGCTGAGATCGGCGGCGGAGTTGTGGGTATTCAGGCTGATTCAGCCAATCTCGCCGACCTCGATCGCGTCTATGAGAAGGTGAAGGCCGAGGCCGGGAGAGTTGACGTGCTCTTCGTCAACGCAGGTGGCGGCTCCATGTTGCCCCTCGGCGAAATCACGGAAGAGCAGTATGACGACACATTCGATCGAAACGTGAAGGGGGTTCTCTTCACGGTACAGAAGGCCTTGCCGCTGCTCTCGCGAGGATCGTCGATCATCTTGACGGGATCGACAGCAGGCTCGACCGGCACACCCGCCTTCAGCGTTTACGCCGCATCGAAAGCCGCCTTGCGCAGCTTTGCGCGCAATTGGATCCTCGACTTGAAGGATCGCGGCATTCGGATCAACACGCTCAGTCCTGGCCCGACGGAAACGACCGGACTGGTCGAATTGGCGGGTAAGGATCCAGCCCAACAGCAGGGCTTGCTCGATGCCCTGGCGGCTCAGGTGCCAATGGGCAGGGTTGGCCGTGCCGAGGAAGTTGCCGCTGCCGCACTCTTCCTCGCCTCGGATGATTCCAGCTTCGTTACCGGGGCCGAACTCTTCGTCGATGGCGGCAGCGCCCAGGTGTAAAGACAATATCGGCTTTGAGGATGCCAGCGGCGAGCCGCCCCTGGCATCCGCTTAACCTTTCCGCTAATGCTCCTCGCGACATGCGAAAGCGGAAAAGGAAGTGCCGAAATGACCGGCTATCAAATCTTTTGGCCACTCCTTGCCCATGTGGCGCTGGTCTACGGTCTTTATGCCCTTCTTGGGCAGCGGCGCGCAAAAATGGTCCGCGCCGGCAACGTCGCGAAATCGGATTACCGCGAAAATCGCGGCGAGCCGGCTGAAAGCCTCGTCGTCAAAAACTGCCTCGCCAATCAGTTCGAACTGCCCGTGCTGTTCTATGCCTGCTGTATTCTTCTCTATGTCACCGAGTCCGATAATGTCGTCGCCGTCGGCCTCGCCTGGCTCTTCGTCGCCCTGCGGTACGCCCATGCCGCCGTCCATGTCACCAGCAACGATCTGCGCTACCGCAGCCCGCTTTTCGCCGCTGGATACCTGGCGTTGGGAGCGATGTGGGTCTGGCTCGCCGCATGGATCGTGATGGGCTGAGGACCGGCGCGAAGCCTCGTCAGGCGCCCGGGTGGACAGCAATTGTCGCTCGTCTCGGGCAGTGGCATGGATATCTCTTCGGTCAAAGAATCCTACAACTATTTCAGGTCTTTCCACCGCTGATCAATTAGTATGATATGATCTAGAGGCCTGATTTCACATGGCTTTGCCGGTCGTTAAAATGCGAGTGTTTTCATTTACGACTGATGAAGACCTGCAATGTCATACCCGCCCGACGCGCTGATTTGGCATGATGCTTACCCCGCGCGAACAATAAGAACGGGAACGACATGGGCGTAGAAAGCATGGATCGGATCGGCTTGCGCAGGAAGCCGAAGCAGGAGCGCAGTATCCAGAGGCTGGACGTCATTCTCGCCGCCGCCGCCAAGATCATTGCCGAAAAGGGCGTCAGCGCCATGCGGATGACGGAACTTGCCGTTGCCGCCAAAGTGCCGATCGGCTCGGTCTACCAGTATTTTCCCGAAAAGGCGGCGATCGTCAAAGCTCTGTTCGACCAGCACGCCGCGGCAATCCAGGCGAAGACGGCGACGATGTTCGCCGACGTTCAGACGCTCGACCAGGCGCTCGACCTCGTTTGCGACATCATCGACTGGTATTACGAGTCCTACCATGATGATCCCGTCTATCTCGGCGTCTGGATGGGAACGGAGACCGACCAGGATCTGCTGCAGTTGAACATCGAGCATAGCGGCCGCGTCGCCGGCATCTTTCAGGAGGCCGTGCGCCGGCTGGCGCCCGACCTTTGCGACGAAGAGATGTATGCGCGCACTTACCTGTTCAGCCACCTGATCGGCGCCGTCATCCGGCTTGCTGCCGTCAGCGACAAGGCCCTGGCGCGCCGCATGCTCGATGAGTGGAAACGCGTCATCCGCGCTTCCCTTTTCGCCGCGACCGCGAAGCGCGCCGCCTGACGGTACTCAGCTTCTACCTCTTACCAGCTAGGCACCATATTGGCCGCCTTCAGCCGCGGATAAAGGCGTGCCTGGGCGGATTTGACATCGGCCTCCAGCGTATCGTCGACGACGGCCGGCGTGATGTTGTCGAGGCAGGCGGTGATATGCGCGGTGATCGCATTCATCAGCGAGAGCGAAACGCCCGGGCGCTTCATGATGCCGATCTGCACCGGCGGCAGCGCCGGAAAGCCGTCCGCCTGGCTCAGCACCTTCATGCCGGTTCGCAGCGCCGATTCCGGCATCACCGAGACCGCCATGCCGGCAAGCACGGCGGCGGCAACGACGGTGCAGGACCAGCTGGTGAACAGGATCTGGTGTTCGCGCCCCACCGCATCGAGCGCCGAGCAGGCGAGCTGGCGCCATTGGCAATCGCGCCGGCCGACGGCAAGCGGCACCGGCGCGTCGTCGCGGATCGGATGGTTGGCCGAACCCACCCAGCAGAGCGGCTCGGTTCTTACCACATCGGACATGCGCTCGCGCGGATTGTGGGTGACGAGCGCGATATCGAGTTCGCCCTTGTGCATGCGCTCGGCCAGATCCACCGAGGGCTCGCAGACGATGTAGAGCTCGACATTCGGATGCGTCTTGGCGAAGCGGCCGATGATTTCGGGCATGTAGCGGTCGGCATAATCGTCAGGCGTGCCAATGCGCAGCGTCCCCTCCAGCCTGTTGTCGTCGAAGGCGGCGATCGCCTCATTGTTGAGACGGATGATGCGCCGGGCATAGTTGAGCAGTTTTTCACCCTCGACCGTCAGCCGGTTGCCGCGTCCGTCCTTGATGAACAACTGCTTGCCGATGCGCTCTTCGAGACGGCGCATCTGCATGGAAACGGCCGATTGGGTCTTGTAGACCCTGTCGGCGGCCTTGGTGAAGCTGCCGGAATCGACGATGGCGATGAAAGTCTGCAACTGGTCGAGATCAAGAGGCGCGGACATTGTGTCACCCATAAAGATAGCTGATGATAATCATTAGAAACATTCGTTGGACTGATCAATAGGTCTTTGGCATCTTCGGGATGCAAATCAAGCAAAGTGAAGGACAGACGCCCTGCCTGTCCAAGCAGAATTCAGCCTTATCCCTTCCCGCACGACCTCGCGGGAGGGGTGGGTTGTTGCGTGCCCTCGAGAAAGGAGAGTTCGATGCTTATGACAAACCGGACAACAGAACTCGACTGCGGCAAGCTCGCCCCGACGCTTTTCCAGCGTCTGGTCGCAGGCCTCGCTCCGCTGGTCTCCCTCTTTCGCGGGTTCCGCAATCGCATGGAGATCAACACGCTGCACGATCTGAATGACAGTCAGCTGAGGGATATCGGCCTGAGCAGGGCTGACCTGACCTCTGCGTTTCTGGCCTCGACCTTTTTCGAGGACCCATCGGAACATCTGACGCGCTCGGCGCGCAATCGCTGGCGCCTGCAGCTCTTCCGCTCCTACAACGAATAGGAGCGTCGAGTTTCCCCGCAGGGTGATAGCCAATAGCCCTGCCGCTTGACCCGGAGACCGGCTTTTCCCAAGCCATCTCCGGGTTTTTTTATGCCTTGGTTTCAGGCGGCTTCGGTCGGTAGGTTTCGAAGATCGCTTCCAGGTTTCTCTGGTAGGTCTTCTGCACTTCCAGCCCGCTGTCGAACATGGCGTTCAGGATCTCGGTATAGCTGTCGGCAGTGACCTTCGCCTCTTCCTTCGGCGCCTCTTGCGTCTTGGCAGCCGGTTGCTTGGCCGCCGCCGGCTGCCCAAGCCCGGCCATCATCTCCTGGAAGGCCTTGGCGAAAGGGTTGTCGAGGAAGGGGTTCGGCTGAGGTGCCGGTTCGGCCTTGGGCACCGAAAACATCTGCTGCATCGCCTGTGTGAAGGGATTGTCGAAGATGCTCGGCTGCGCGGCCTTCGGTTTCGGCGCGAAGCCGGTACTCTCAAGCCATTGCTGGATGGTCTCGCCCATCGCCGTATTGACGAAGGGGTTGATCGGCGAAGCCATCTGGCCGGTCGTCTGCTTGAAGAGCCCGCCCATTAGCGTATCGGCCAGCACCGGCAGCATCCGCTTGTAGATATCCTGGCCGATGCCGGTCATCTGTGCGGCCTGGGCGGCGACCGCCCGCGAAACCTCTTTCGAGCCGAAAAGCTGGGCAAGGATATTGTTGCCGTCGGAAATGCCCTCCGGCGTGAAGGCCCGGTTCATATCCTCGAAATAGCGCGCATAATTGCCGGAGGAGACGGCCTGCATCAGCCCGACGAAGTCATAAGGGTTGCTGGTGCTGCGCTTCAGGCCGGCAGAAAAGGCCGGCATCAGCGCCGCCATCGCCTTGGTTGCCTGTTCCTGGGCGAGGTTGAACTGGCGGGCGATCGCTTCCATCGCCGCGCCGTTCTGCGCCTGCATCATCATGTCGAAGAGTGGCAGCATGGAGGTCCCTTTCCCCGAGTCGTGACGCGTGTCACGCCACTATATCCGGAAAAGGAAATGTGCAAACGGCTTTTTGCCATAAGAACTTAAAGCCGTACTGCAAAGCTGCCGGGTGGTTTTCCGAGTTGGCGAAGACCCCGGGCAGGCTCAGTACTGATAATCCTCGAACACCGGTTCGACGGAGCCGTTCCAGCGGCCGTGATAGAGCGAAAGCAGATCCTCGGCGAGCGTCGCCTTCTTGGCGAGCACCTCGTCGAGCGGCGCCAGGAAGATCGTCTCGTCCTGGCCTTCCCGGTTGAGCTTGCCGCGCGCCTTGAGGCCGGCCCTTGAAATGCCGACCACTTCGCGCGCCATGTCGAAGAGCGGATGCCTGCGAAATTCAGCCTTCAGCCCTTGCGCCGGAACGGCATCGCGCAGTGCGCCGATCTCGGCAAAGTTCCAATCTTTCGTCAACTGGTCGGCGGCGTCGAGTGCGGCATCGTCGTAAAGCAGACCGACCCAGAAGGCCGGCAAGGCACAGATGCGCCGCCACGGGCCGCCGTCGGCGCCGCGCATTTCCAGGAAACGCTTCAGCCGCACGTCGGGGAAGAGCGTCGAAAGATGGTTCGTCCAGTCGCCCATCGTCGGCGCCGGATCGGCGATCTCACCCTTCAATGCGCCATTCATGAACTGGCGGAAAGTGACATGGGTACAGTCGTGATAGCGGCCGTCGCGAACGATGAAGTACATCGGCACATCGAGCGCCCATTCGGCATAGTCGCGGAAACCGAAATCGTCGCGGAAGGTGAAATCGAGCAAGCCCGAGCGCCGGTTGTCGGTATCGCGCCAGATATCGCCGCGCCAGGAGAGCAGCCCGTTCGGCTTGCCCTCGGTGAAGGGCGAGGATGCAAAGAGGGCGGTTGCCAGCGATTGCAGCTTCATCGAAACGCGCATTTTCTTGCGCATGTCGTCTTCAGAGGAAAAATCGAGATTCACCTGGATCGTGCAGGTGCGGTACATCATGTCGAGACCCTGGCTGCCGACTTTCGGCATATAGCGGGTCATGATCTCGTAGCGCGATTTCGGCATGTGCGGGGTTTCCGCATAGGTCCATTTCGGGCTGCCGCCGATGCCGAGGAAGCGAATACCCATCGGCTCGGCGATTTCGCGCAGCGTCGCCAGATGCTGGTTCGATTCCCTGCAGGTTTCGTGGATCGTTTCCAACGGTGCGCCGGAGAGTTCGAACTGGCCGCCGGGCTCGATCGAGATCGCGCCCATGCCGCTCTGCTCGGCAAGCCCGATGATGTTGCCGCCGTCCATGATCGGCTCCCAGCCGCTTTTCGCCTGCAGGCCGGTCAAAAGGGCTGAAATGCTGGCATCGCCGAAATAGGGAACCGGGCTGTTGTCGGCGCGGAAGAAGGCGAATTTCTCGTGTTCGGTGCCGATCCGGAAGCGCTCCCGCGGCTTGTTGCCGGCGGCGATATAATCGGTCAGATCCTGAACCGAAGAGAGCGGTGTCTGGTCGGTGGTGTCGCGGGCCATGCGGGGTACCTGTATTCAAAAAGGCGCCCAGGGGCCGGGCAGCTGGAAGGCTGATTAGGACCCAAGTCACGTATGTTGCAAGTGAAATTCTTTCAATGACGCATCAAAAAAATAACAACGATTTCCATGTCCACCCGTTTTTCTCGTCAGTTCCAGTCGCCGATCGCCGCCTGCACCACGGCGAGCGCCGCAACGGCTGCCGTATCGGCCCGCAGGATGCGCGGTCCAAGCGGAATGGCGGTGACGAAATCGAGGCTTCGAAGCCGCGCCCGCTCTTCCTCGGAAAAGCCGCCTTCCGGCCCGACGAGCAGCGCGAGGTGCCTTTCCCGGATCGCCGACAGCACCGGCAGCGGGTTTTGCCCGGCATCGCCCTCGTCGCAATAGATGATGCGCCGCTCTTTCGGCCAGCGGTCGAGCAGGTCGAGAAGCCGCACCGGCTCGGCGACATCGGGAATGCCGAGAACGCCGCATTGCTCCGCCGCCTCGACGACATTGGCACGCAGCTTGTCGAGATTGGTGATCTTACCCTGTACGTGCTGGGTCATGACCGGTTGCAGCAGGCCGGCGCCCATTTCCACGGCCTTCTGCACGAGATAATCCATGCGGCCGACCTTGAGCGGCGCAAAGAGATAATGCAGGTCGCAGGGTGCCGGCTGCGGCCGCGTCTCTTCGATCGCCGTCAGCAGGATGCGTTTGCGGGTGGGGAAGGTGAGGGTGGCCTTCCACTCGCCGTCGCGGCCGTTGAAGAGCAGGACTTCCCCACCTTCTTCCATCCTCAGCACATTGGCGAGATAGTTGAACTGGTCGGCAGTCGCCTCGAGGGCGGCGCCGCCGGAAAGCGGCGCGTCGACGAAAAGCCGTTGCATGCGGAAATTGGCGCGCATTTAGGACCCGTGAGTTTCAGACGAAAAGCGCGAACATAACCCAATAAATCACTGCCGCAAGCGCTGCCGAAACCGGCACGGTGACGATCCAGGCGGCAATGATCGTCATGAAATGCGAGCGGCGGACGAGATAGCGCCGCCGCGTCTCGTGGATGTTCGGATCCTCCGGCTCGTCGATATCGAAGCTCTCGGCCCTGCGCCTGATATAGGCGATGCGACGCTTCGAATGGCGGGTGTACCATTCGCGGAAGAAGCCGACGCCGAAGACGGAGCCGACGGCGATATGCGTGGTGCTGACCGGCAGACCGAGCCAGGAGGCGACGATGACGGTGAAGGCGGTCGATAGCGCGACGCAATAGGCCCGCATCGGATTGAGCTTGGTGATCTCCTCGCCGACCAAGCGAATGAGGCGCGGCCCGAACAGCAGCAGGCCGACGGAGATGCCGAAGGCGCCGATCAGCATCACCCAGAGCGGCGGATGGCCAACGCCGTCACCGCCGCCGATGCCGACCGAGTGGACGATCGCCGAAAGCGGCCCGACCGCATTCGAAACGTCATTTGCGCCATGTGCGAAGGACAGCAGCGCCGCCGAGCCGATGAGTGGCAGCCGGAACAGCAGCCGCAGCGAGCTGTTGCGGTTTTCGAGATTGCGCGCCTGGGCGAGCACAAGCGGCCGGGCAATAAGCCAGCTCACCAGCCCGATGCCGATGCCGATAAGGATGATGGTGAAAGACGGAAATTTGCCGGTGGGCGACAGCTGCAGCACCATATAGGCCATGAAGCCGCCGGCCATCACCCCGACCAACACCGGCACCCAGCGCCGAGCCGCCGCGATCTTGTCGTCGCGATAGATGATCAGCGTCTTGACGAAATAAAGCAGTCCGGCCGCGATCAGTCCGCCGATCAGCGGAGAGGTGATCCAGCTCGAGGTGATTTCCAGCATCACCCGCCAGTTCACCGGTTCCGTCCCGACGGCTGCGATGCCGGCGCCGATCACCGCGCCGACGATCGCATGGGTGGTGGAAACCGGCGCATTCATCCAGGTTGCGAGATTGATCCAGAGGGCGGCCGCCATCAGCGCTGCCATCATGATCCAGCCGAGCAGCGCCTGCGGCACCTCGACGGTATCGACGATATTCGAGGAAATCGTCTTGACGACCTCGCCGCCGGCGACCGTGGCGCCGAGAACTTCGAAAATAGCGGCGATGACCAGCGCCTGACCCATCGTCATGGCGCGCGCCCCGACGGCCGCACCGACATTGTTGGTCACGTCATTGGCGCCGATGTTCATCGCCATGTAGCCGGCAAGCGCCGCCGCCGCCACGACGAGCACCGCTCCCGGTTGGTCGAGCACATAGACACCGGCAAACAGCATGGCGAGGCCGACAAAGATCAACCCGAGGCCAGGCGCCACCAGCCGCCGCAAAACATGCTTCGCCGCCTCCTCGGCATGGGTTATTTTGTCGAGATCCTTGTCGAGCGTGCGTTTCGTGAGGACTGTGGGACGTGGCGGCATTCTTTATTCCGGGGGATGAAATCTGCTTCTACGCCACTTTCCTAGCAGCGCAAGATGGCAGGATTCATTCCGCCGGGATTTGCTTTCCCGCAGATCCCTGCTTTGCCGCTTTGGCCGAAAGCCGCTCAGTTATCTTTCGCTTGAAGGCCAGGAAAAGGCCGCGCAGTTCCGGCTCGCGCACGCGCCCCGCCGCCTCGTCGAACGAGACCCATTCGATGCGGCGTTCACCCTTTTCCTTGAAGTTCTTCGCCATGTCGGTGACTTCGAGCGCATAGACCTGCACCTTGCAGGCCACCTGTACGCCGTCCCGCAGGACTTTCGAATAGCTGTAAGCGCCGAGCGTCTCCGTCTCGACCGCGCCGCGGACGCCGGCTTCCTCAAAGGCCTCCTGTGCGGCGACCTCATGAGCGCATTTACCCGTCATCGGCCAGCCCTTGGGAATGACCCAGCGGCCGGTGTCGCGGCTCGTCATTAGCATCACCTCGACATCGTCACTCTTCTTTTTCACCCGATAGCAGATCGCACCGTATTGCTGTCGCGGCGGACGCCGGAACATCAGTTGCACATCGGATGCCAATCGGGCGAGAAGAGTCAATTGTCGGGTCACCTTCGCAGTGGTTGTTAGGAATCACTCATATACGTGTATCACGAAAAGCTTACACAATCCAAAGCCGCGGACGTTCCGAAACGGGATTTGATCGCCGTTCAATAAGGGAAATCGAGCTGGGGCAGGCTCAGAAATCCGTCACGTCGTGTCTCGAATGCGTCGCATTGCACAGGTGTTCAATATGGCGCGGTCTTGCCTTTCCTTCAATGGCAAGATCAAGTGATCCACTGTCATTTCTGATCGTGGTAATCATGCGTCTTCCACCGCTCAATGCCGTCCGCGCCTTCGAGGCCGTCTGCCGCCACGGCAGCATTCTGAAGGCCGCCGAAGAGCTGAAGGTGGTGCGCGGCGCGGTGCGCCAGCAGATTGCCACGCTGGAGGGTCACTTCGGCCGCAAGCTCTTTGTTCGTGACGGCCGCCGGCTGGTCCCGACCGGAGAGGCGAGCGCTTTCGCCGCAGCATCGAGCGCGGCTTTCGACATTCTGCAACGCGCTGCTTACGAGCTCTCGGGCATCGTGCCGGGCCGCATCCGGCTCGGCGTGCCCTCCGCCTTCGCCGTCTGGTGGCTGATGCCGCGTGTTGCCGACATGCAGGCGAACCTCGGCGATACGGCGGTCGATATCGTGCCGATGACCGTCGTCGAACCATTGCAAATGCACCCGGAACTGGACGCGGTGATCATGGGCGGCGAATACCGGCCGGCTGCCGGCGTGACCGCGGTGCGCTTCATGGAAGACGAGTTCGGTCCGGTCGCAACGCCGGCGCTTGCAGCGACGCTCTCGGAGAGCCCGGCGGCGATGGGCCGGCTGACAATGCTTGCGAGCCGCAGCGTTCCAAAACTCTGGGACGAATGGTTTGCCGAAAGCGGCACGCCGCCGGTCATCTTTTCCCGCGCCCAAGAATTCGAGGATTTGCTGCTGGCGCTCGGTGCCGCCCGCTCCGGGCTCGGCATCGCCCTTGCGCCGCGCGCCTCGATCGAGGACGATCTTCAGCGCGGGCAGCTGGTCGCGCCCTATGGTTTCATCGCCCGGCCGTCCGGCTACAGCCTCTGCTGCCGCACGCCGGATGCAAAACGTCCGGCTTTCGCTGCTTTGTCCGGCTGGCTGCGCCAATCCGGGCGCGGAAAGGGCAGTTTTTCTGCTCCAACATCGGAATAAACTCCATAGTCGCCGCCCTGTGGCATCGCTAGAAATAGCGGGATATCGGCAACAGGGATGAGATGATGGAAAAGACCGCGACGCGCATCGACTGGATCGGCGGCAGCTGCCGGCTGCTGAAGGCGACGGCAGCCGAATTCGAGCGGACGCGGCCCTTCGAGGGACTGTCGATCGGCACGGGCATTCATCTTGAGCCGAAGACGGTGGCGCTGCTGATGACGCTTCGCGCCGGCGGGGCGCGCCTCATCTGCACCGGCAATCTCAACAGCACCCAGCCTTCGACGGTCGAGTTTCTGCGTTCGCAGGGTTTTACGGTCTTCGCCACGCAGACGATCGATCCGGCCGCCCATCATGCCAGCCTCGAAGCGGTGATAGCCGAAAGGCCGGATCTGCTGCTCGACAATGGCGGCGATCTCTTCGCCATCGCGGCGGAAAAACCCCATGCCAATCTCCGTGGCGGCACCGAGGAAACTACCTCGGGCCGCACCCGCTTGCTGCCGCTGCGCGAACGCCTCAATATGCCGATCCTCATCATCAACGACAGCCCGATCAAGCAGTTCGCCGAAAACAGGCATGCCGTCGGACAAAGCCTGTTCGAAAGCTATTTGCGCTTCACCAACCGCTCGACCAACGGCAAACGCGTGACGGTGTTCGGCTACGGCGCCTGCGGCAAGGGCACGGCCGCCTGTTTCCGCAACGCTTTTTCCACCGTCAGCGTCGTCGAAATCGACGCCGTGACGACACTCGAGGCCCATCTCGATGGTTTCGCCACGCCGCTGCGCGAGGCGGCAATCCGCTCGGCCGATATAATCGTCACCGTCACCGGGTTTGCCGGCATCGTCACGGCAGCCGACCTGCCGCTCGTCAAGGATGGCGCGATCCTGATGAATGGCGGCCATTTCCCGCATGAGATCGATGTCGAGGCCTTCCGCCGCCATCCCGATGTCATCGGCATCGATCGCTACGAGGCCGATCATATCGAGACCTTCCATCTGCGGGACGGCCGCTCCTTCCACGTGCTGGGCGGCGGCCACATGGCCAATCTCGCCGGCCCACGGCCGCTCGGCAACACGGTCGAATCGATGGATCTCGGCTTCACCCTGCAGGCCCGCTGCCTGGAACGCATCGCCAGGGGCGAGGCCGGTCCCGAAGCCTGCGTCGTGCCGGTGCCCAGGGATATCGACGCGATGGTGGCGAATGCTTATCTTGATCTCACGTGCTGAGGAAGATGCCTAAAAATGTGAGTGTTTTCGGACGACACCAGGCGCAACTCTCTCATTTAGCGAAGGAATAGATCTAAGGCCGACCGGAGCCTCAAATCATCCTGTTCCAGTCATTCGGCACCGTGAGATCCGTCGATGTCGACGACGACCTTCCCGTCCGCCTGCCGGTTTTCGATCAGCCGATGTGCCTCGTCGGTATCGTCAAGTGTGAAGCGGTGCGGGTCGAGCCTCGGCATCACCTTGCCGGCTTCGACCAGTCTCGTCATTTCCCGCATAATCTCGCCGTGATGTGGGCGTCCTTCGCTGGTTAGAAGCGGGAGCAGCGTGAAAACCCCGGAATAGGTCGCCGCCTTAAAGGAGAGCGGCGCCAGCGCGTGATTTCCCCAGCCAAGGCAGCTCACCACATGGCCGAACCGGCTGACGGCCTGGAACGCCGTATCGAGCCCCTGGCCGCCGACCGTGTCGTAGACCAGATCGAAACCTTTGCCACCGGTATGTCTAGCGACATAGCTTTCTACTGTTTCCGCGGCACGATCGATCGGCGTTGCACCTAGGCCGGCGAGATAGTCCGCTTTCGAAGCGCCGTCGACGACATAGACCTCGGCTCCAGCAGCCTTGGCGATCTGGGCGACGATATGGCCGACACCGCCGCCGCCAAGCACGAGGACCTTGCGGTCGGCGCTGACCCCGGCGCGGTCGACCAGCCCTTCCCAGGCGGTAATGGAGATCAGCGGCAGGGCGGCTGCCTCGCGCATCGAAAGGTTCTGCGGCTTTGGCGCCAACAGCGCGGCGTCGACCGCTGCGAATTCGGCAAGCGATCCCTGAACGCCGCCGACCCCGCCGGTCATGCCATAGACGGCGTCGCCGCGACGGAAACCGCCGACGCCAGGTCCGATCTCTTCGACGATGCCGGCCATATCGATGCCAAGCACGGCCGGAAGCGGGTGGCGCGCATGGGCCGCATTGCCGGCTCTGATCTTGAGATCGAGCGGATTGACCCCGCTCGCCAAGATGCGCACCAGGACTTGGCCTTCACCCGGCACAGGCTTCGGAACATCGGCGATCCGTAATGGCGAATTCGGCGATTCCGCCAGCATCACTTTCATCGTTGATTGTCTCGACATGCAATTCTCCTTCGTTCGCGCGGCGTCTACGGTCGCAACGGGCTTTCCTGGAAGAAAGATCGCTCATTGAAACGCGAATGAAAATAAAAGAAAAAGACTGCAGCCCATGCATTTGTGTTTGATGGATACGCGCGATGGAATGGAGCGACCTGAAGATTTTTCTGGCGATCGCGCGGTTCGGAACGCTCGGAGCCGCAGCCCGCAGCCTCGGTCTGACGCAGCCGACGATGGGCCGGCGGTTGCGTGCCCTGGAAGCGTCTGTTGGGCAGACGTTATTTCAGCGCACGACTGAGGGCTTCGTGCTGACCGAGGAAGGCGCGGCCGTGCTCGCCGGTGCCGAACGCATCGAGGAGGAGACGCTTGCTATGGAGCGCATCCTTGCCGGTGGCAGCCGCCAGCTCGGTGGTTTTCTCAGGCTGTCCTCGTCCGACTGGTTCGGTGCGCATGTGCTTTCGCCGGTGCTGGCGGAATTCTCGCAACTCCATCCCAAGGTGGTGGTCGAACTATTGACCGACAGCCGGCTGCTTAGCCTGCCACGACGCGAAGCCGACCTCGTTTTTCGTATTCAGCCCTTTACGGAAGCGGAGATCATATCCCGCAAGCTTATCCATATTAAATACGGCCTTTACATCCGTCGCGGCGCGCCGCACCCGAGGGCATTTGACGGGGTGGGCGCCCGCCTCGTCACCATGGACCAAGCTTTCGGCGACATGCCGGATGCCGGCTGGCTGCAACGGCTCTTGCCGCGGGCCGAAATTGTCATGCGCAGCAACAGCCGCGATGTTCAGGCGGCGCTCTGTGCCAATGGAGCGGGGCTCGCCGTCCTGCCGCGGCCTCTCGGCGATTCGCTTGCTGCCATCGAACTGGTCGATCTCGGTGAGGCGCCGCCCGGCCGCGACACCTGGATCGGCTATCACCGCGACATGAAGCGCCTGGCGCGACTGCGCGCCCTGCTGGATCTCGTCATCGAGAGGCTGGCGCGCTGAGCGAGCACCGCCGTCAGCGTTCCCAATAGGGGACAGGTCCGTAAAGCTCGGCGAGATAGTCGATGAACAGCCGCACCTTGGCCGGCAGGAATTGCCGGCTGGGATAGACGGCCGACAGCGCCACATTGTGCGAGCCCTCATAGGCGGGCAGCACTTGCACCAGCTTCCCGGCTTTCAGCTCTTCGCCGATATCCCAGGTGGAGCGCAGCGCGATCCCGAGGCCTGAGATGACTGCCTCGCGGATCACCTCGCTGGAATTGGTGACCAGCATTCCCTCCGGCCGCAGGCTGAGCATTCCGTCCGGCCCGTTCAGCCGCCAAGTGTCGCCATTGTGCGCCGGCAGGCAGCGATGATGTTTCAAATCGTCGATATCTCTAGGCTTGCCGTGTGCCGCGAGATAATCCGGCGAGGCGCAGAGCAGCCGGCGCACCGGCGCCAGCCGCCGGGCGACGAGGCTCGAATCGGTGAGTTCGGCAATGCGGATCGCCAGATCGAAGCCGCCGCCGACGATGTCGCTGAATTCATCGGTCAGCACCAGGTTGATCGCCAGCTCCGGATGCGTCTCCATGAACGCCTTCAGATGCGGCGCGATGTGCATGCGCCCGAAGGAGGTCGGCGCCGAGATTTTCAGCGTCCCGTGCATCTGCGCCGAGCGGCCGGAAATGTAGAATTCCGCCTCTTCCAGCCCGGCGAGGATACCGAGGACGCGGTCGTAGAAACCCTGGCCGGCTTCCGTCAGCGAGATCTGCCGCGTCGTGCGCTGCAACAGCCGGGTGCCGAGCCGGTCCTCCAGCCGCTTGATCCGCTTGGAGACGACGGCCGGGGAAAAGCCGAGCGCCCGCCCGGCAAGCGACATGCTGCCCGTCGAAACGACCTTGGCAAAGATTTCGAGATCGCCCAGATTGGTCATACGGTTTTCGATTTTTTCCCCTTTTGGCATAAGTGCTTAGCATTTGCGCCGCTTTCGGGAAAGTGCTAAGCCGATTTATCGGCGGCAGAAGGTTCGCGGCCGGTTCCTGTCGTCATTTTCCCGATGAAAGGGGCTAGGGAGAACGCCATGTCCGACGCCATCCCGTTTCTCAAACCCCGAGCCGATGTCCTGGCGCGCCGAGCCCAGATCGTCGCCGATCTCACCGATCTTCTACCGCCGGAATGCCTGGTGCATGAGGCGCGCGAACTGGTTCCCTTCGAGACCGACGCTTTCGTGTCCTATCGCCGCCTGCCGCTCGCCGTCGCCCTGCCGCGCAGCACGGCTGAGGTTTCGGCGGTCATGCGCTATTGCCACCGCTACGGCATTCCCGTCGTGCCGCGCGGTGCCGGCACCTCGCTTTCGGGCGGCGCCATTCCGCAGGAGGATGCCGTCGTACTCGGCCTGTCGAAGATGAACCGCATCCTCGAGATCGATCTGCCGAACCGGGTCGCGGTGGTTCAAGCCGGTGTCACCAATCTCAATATTTCGGAATCCGTCTCGGCGGACGGCTTTTTCTACGCACCCGATCCGAGTTCGCAGCTCGCCTGCACCATCGGCGGCAATATCGGTATGAATTCCGGCGGCGCCCATTGCCTGAAATACGGCGTCACGACCAACAATCTGCTCGGCGTCCGGATGGTGCTGGTCGACGGCACGGTGATCGAACTCGGCGGCAAGGCGCTGGATGCCGCCGGTTACGATTTGCTCGGCCTCGTCTGCGGTCACGAAGGCCAGCTCGGCATCGTCACCGAGGCGACAGTGCGGCTGATCGCCAAGCCGGAGGGCGCGCGCCCGGTGCTCTTCGGCTTCGAAGCTTCGGAAGAGGCCGGCGCCTGTGTCGCCGATGTCATCGCCGCCGGCATCATCCCGGTTGCGATAGAATTCATGGACAAGCCGGCGATCGAGATCTGCGAGGCCTTTGCCCATGCCGGTTATCCCCTCGACGTAGGCGCTCTTCTGATCGTCGAGGTCGAAGGCTCGGAAGCAGAAATGGACGCCACGCTGAAGGACATTGTCGAGATCGCCCGCCAGCATGGCGTCAAGACGGTGCGGGAATGTCAGTCGGCGACCGAAGCGGCGCTGATCTGGAAGGGCCGCAAATCCGCCTTCGGCGCCACCGGACGCATCGCCGACTATATCTGCATGGACGGCACCGTGCCGCTCAGCCAGCTTTCCCATGTGCTGAAAAAGACGGCCGAGATCATCGATCATTACGGCCTGCGGGTCGCCAATGTCTTCCATGCCGGCGACGGCAACATGCATCCGCTGATCCTCTTCAACGCCAACGATCCCGAGGATGCCGCCCGCGCCGAGGCCGCCGGCAACGATATTCTCAAACTCTGCGTCGATGCCGGCGGCTGCCTCACCGGCGAACATGGCGTCGGCATCGAGAAGCGCGACCTGATGCGGCACCAATATTCGGAAGTCGATCTCGCCCAGCAGATGGCGGCGCGCGCCGCCTTCGATCCCGGCTGGCTTCTCAATCCGTCGAAGGTCTTTCCGCTCGAAGGGCGCCCCGCCGCATGATCGATCTGATGCCGACGAGCGAGGAAGAGGCGGCAGCGATCGTCCGCACCCATGCCGGGAGCGGCCGACCGCTGGCTATCTGCGGCGGCGATAGCCGCGCAGGCTTCGGCAATGCCGTTGCCGCCGAGGACCGGCTGCGCTCGACCGGGCTTGCCGGCATCGTCGCCTATAATCCCGGCGAAATGGTCATGACGGTGCGATCGGGAACGCCGCTCGCCGAGGTCGAGGCGGCGTTTGAGGAGAGCGGCCAGATGCTCGTCTTCGAGCCGATGGATCATCGCCCTGTCATGGGCACATCGGGCGAGCCGACCATCGGCGGCGTCTTTGCCGCCAATGTCTCCGGCCCGCGACGGCTCGTTGCGGGGGCCGCTCGCGACAGCCTGCTCGGTGTACGCTTCGTCAACGGCAAGGGCGAGATCATCAAGGCCGGCGGCCGGGTGATGAAGAATGTCACCGGCCTCGACCTCGTGAAGCTGATCGCCGGCTCGCACGGCACGCTGGGCTTCCTCACCGAAGTCACCTTCCGGGTGCCGCCGCGTCCGAAGACCGAGCGCACGGTGGTACTGTCGGGCCTCAACGACGCCGAGGCGGCCAACGCCATGGCGGCGGCAATGGCGCTGCCGGTCGAAGTCTCCGGCGCCGCCCATCTGCCGCTGACGGTGACCTGGAAATTCCTCGCCGGAAACCTGCCCGAGGGCGAGGCGACGGTGCTGCGCATCGAAGGTCTCGCCGGTTCGGTTGACGCGCGCTTGGAAAAACTTGCGGCAGCAATGTCGGCCTTCGCAGCGGTCACGCGGCTGGATGCGCCGGAAAGCCGCCGGCTCTGGCAAGAAATCCGCGATGTGCTGCCCTATGCCGACGGCACGGCGCGGCCGGTCTGGCGCGTCTCGGTCGCCCCCGGCACCGGCCATCTGCTGGTTGCAGCCCTTCGCCTCGAAGCCGGCGTCGATGCCTTTTATGATTGGCAGGGCGGTCTCGTCTGGCTGCGCATGGAAGCCGGCCCCGAAGGCGAGCTGGTCCGCCGCTACATCAAGGCGCTCGGCGGTGGCCATGCGACGCTGATCCGTGCATCGGAGCAGGTGCGGGCGGCAACCGCGGCGTTTCATCCGGAGGCCGAGGCGGTGGCGATGCTGTCGCGGCGGGTGAAAGAGAAGTTCGATCCGGCGGGGATCTTCAATCCGGGGAAGATGGGGTGAGAAGATGAGCCTGTGCGCGGAGTACCCCCCTCTGTCCTGCCGGACATCTCCCCCACAAGGGGGGAGATCGGCAAGAGGTGGGACGATCGCTTCCTATCTGGCGTATCGCAGTCGCAGCAATTTCGTTGTTTGGGGAGGCCGTCAATCCCATCCGATCTCCCCCCTTGTGGGGGAGATGTCCGGCAGGACAGAGGGGGGCGCCCCGGGTACAGCGCGCCCAAGGCGGAGGCCCCGCTAATGCAAACCAACTTCACCCCCACCCAGCTCGCCGATCCCGATGTCGCCGAATCCGAGAAGATCCTGCGCAAATGTGTCCATTGCGGTTTCTGCACCGCCACCTGTCCCACCTATGTGACGCTCGGCAATGAGCTCGACAGCCCGCGCGGTCGCATCTATCTGATCAAGGACATGCTGGAAAACGGCCGGCCGGCCGATGCCGAGGTCGTCACCCATATCGACCGCTGTCTCTCCTGCCTTGCCTGCGTCACCACCTGTCCCTCTGGCGTCGACTATATGCATCTTGTCGATCACGCCCGCGCCCATATCGAAAAGACCTACCGGCGCCCATTGATGAACAGGCTGACACGGGCGATCCTTGCCGCCGTGCTGCCCTATCCCAGCCGATTTCGCCTGGCGCTCAATCTCGCCCGCCTCGGCCGGCCCTTCGCCGGGCTGATGCTGGGGGCCACTCTCAAGCCCTTCGCCGCCATGCTGGCGCTTGCGCCGCGCCGCATCCCCGCCGCTTCAGCCATGGCAAAACCCGGCAGCTACCTGCCCGAAACGGAACGGCGCGGCCGGGTGGCGATGCTCTCCGGCTGCGCCCAGCCGGTGCTCGATCCCGGTATCAACGCGGCGGCGATCCGGCTGCTGACCCGGCTCGGCGTCGAGGTGGTGCTGCCAGAAGGCGAGGTCTGCTGCGGTTCGCTGGTTCATCACATGGGCCGCGCCGACCAGGCGCTCGCCAGTGCGCGCACCAATGTCGATCTCTGGACGCGCGAGATCGAAGGGCAAGGGCTCGACGCGATCATCATCACCGCCTCGGGCTGCGGCACGACGATCAAGGATTACGGCCATATGCTGCGCCTCGATCCCGCCTATGCCGCAAAGGCGGCGAGGGTCTCGGGCCTCGCCAAAGACATCACCGAATATCTGGCAACCCTCGAGCTGCCGGTGCACACGCCGAAGGGCATCACGATCGCCTATCACTCCGCCTGTTCCATGCAGCACGGCCAGCGCATCACGCTGACGCCGAAGCAATTGTTGAAGGCGGCGGGTTTTACGGTGCGCGATCCCGCCGAAGGCCATCTCTGCTGCGGTTCGGCTGGCACCTACAACATCATGCAGCCGGAGATCTCGGCTGCGCTGAAGGCACGCAAGGTCAAAAACATCGAAGCCACCAAGGCCGACATCATCGCCACCGGCAATATCGGCTGCATCACCCAGATCGCCACCGGCACCGGCATGCCGATCCTGCATACGGTCGAGCTGCTCGATTGGGCCTATGGCGGCGCTGTGCCGGAAAAATTAACAGGTTTGCCGTTAGGCTGACGTGAAAGGCCTGTCGGGCCTGTCTCGGGAGTTTAGACGATGTGGCGGGGAATGATCGTGTTTGCGGGACTGCTCGGTGCGGCGGGCGCCGCCCATGCCGACAGCCGTTTTTTCTGTTCCGCCGATGACAAGGAAGCGCGCTTCACGCTCGAAAGCGGTTTCGAAAGCGAAGCCGGCCACAAGCTCAACCATTTCCGCGGCGCGCTTGTTGTCAAGGATCCGGCCCAAGCGACCGTGTTCGGCAAGCGTGTTTTCGAATCGCAGCATCTGACCAACCATTGGTCGCGCGACGGCGATCTGCTTCTGGAGGTCTTCGATGGCGGCGAAGATGACACCGGCGGGGCAACGCTGGATCTGGTCGTGGTTGCCGGCGAACGCGGCAAGCCGGCGGCAAATTTCAGCGGCACCTATTCCCTGACGATCGAAGGCGGTGAAAAACCCTATGCCGTCGAAGGCAAGGTCAGCTGCGGCAAGAAATAGAGCAATGCCAGAAAAACCACGAAGCGCGTTTCCGTCTGGAATTGCGCCTTAGCAAAAAAATAGAGCGGCCCCAAAAGCTGGACCGCTCTAATGAGTTAATTACCAGTGGAACGAGACGCCGACATTGACGGCGTTGGTGAAGATGTTGGTCTTCAGGTCCACGCCGCTGTCGATCGGAACGTCGATGCGCGAATAGGTGCCCTTGTATTCGACGAAGGTCGACCAGCGGTCGGTCACCTTGAAGTCGACGCCGGCCTGGGCCTGCAGCGTCACGCCGCCGAATTCATAAGCCCAGGTCTTGCCTTCGGGGCGAATCACTTCGACATGCGGAATGTTCACGCCCACACCGGCGCCGAGATAGGGGGTCCAGCGGCGGCTCGGATCCTGAAAGCGATAGAGCCCGTTCACCGTCAGGAGGTTCAGGCCGTCGGTGAATTCGAAATGCGACCAGCCGGTCTTGGCCAGTGTATCGTCGTCGGCATAGACCTTGTCATGGGTATAATCGAGCGAGATACCCCAGTTCGGCTTGTTGAAGTTCTCGAGCCACCAGGTGACGCGGCCGCCGTAATAAGGCGGGGCGCCGAAGGATTTGCCTTCCCAGCCGGCGGTGAAATGCGTGCCGTCGGAGAGATCGACGCCGCTGTGCGGTGCCGTCTGGTAGCCGCCATAGACAGAAAATTGCAGATCTTCCGCCGAAGCGGAGGCTGCCGAACAGATCGTGAAAAACGCAATGCCCGCAAGCAGGGATGCTGAGGAACGCAGCGCATATGTCATTGAATAGCCCCGATATTGTAAAATAAGTCGACCTTGCGGCAGATGTGCCAGCTTTGTGCCGCAATGTCTAAGCAAAACGAAAGGCGCATCCGAAAGCGCCTTTCGTTTTTTTCGTGAGTGTTGCTCAGCCGCCGAACATTGTGCGGAGCACGTCGATGCCTCTGTCCTCGAACGCGACCTTGCCTTGCCTGTTGCCGGGGCCGATGACGATCACCTTGGTGCCGACAGGGGCGCGATCATAGAGATGCGTCACATCTTCGTTCATCATCCGGATGCAGCCGGAAGACATGTTGAGGCCAATCGTCCAGGGCTGGTTGGTGCCGTGGATGCGGAAGATCGTGTCGCGGCCGCCCTGGTAGAGATACATGGCCCGCGCACCGAGCGGATTATCCTCGCCGCCTTCCTGGAAAGCGGGAATGATGTGACCCTTGGCGGCTTCGCGGCGGCGCATCTCGGCCGGCGGTGTCCAGCCCGGCCATTCGGCTTTGCGGCCGATCTTGACGACGCCCGACCAGCCGAAGCCGTCGCGGCCGACGCCGATGCCGTAGCGGGTGGCCCGGTTGTTGCCTTCGACGAGATAGAGATATTTGTTGTTGGTATCGATGATCACGGTGCCGGCGGCTTCCGTCGTCACCAGCCGCACTTTCTTGCGCTTGAACTGCGGCTTCACATATTTCGGCATCTGCGCCACACGCACGACGTGCGCCGGGCGCTGGGTGTTGTCGGAGCCGGCAGGCGCGGCAAAGGCGGATGTAGACATCAAGGACAGGACAAGTCCGGCCGCGGCCAGACCTGGCATCAATTTGATCATGATCGATTCCCCTCAAGCAAATCTGCCTGAAGCTACATGAACTTCTGCCCGATTCAAGATCGGCCCGGCCGGATAAAGCAATTTCGGGGAAGGAAGCCGGCTGTTCTTGCGGCTTCCAAGATATTGTATGTGCCGTTACATGACGACGACGCGGGTTCCGACGCGGACGCGGTCATAGAGATCGACGACATCTTCGTTGCGCAAGCGGATGCAACCGGAGGAGACGGCGCTACCGATCGACCAAGGCGCGTTGGTGCCGTGGATACGGTAAAGCGTCGAGCCGAGATACATGGCGCGGGCACCGAGCGGGTTTTCCGCACCGCCATCCATCCGCGCCGGCAGGTAGTGGCCCTTGGCTGCTTCACGGCTGATCATTTCGGAAGGCGGCGTCCAGTCCGGCCATTCCTGTTTGCGGGTGATCTTGTGGGCGCCGGCCCATTCGAAGCCGGGCTTGCCGACGCCGACGCCGTAACGCCGCGCCTTGCCGCCATCCATCACCAGATAGAGGAAGCGGTTATTGGTATCGATGACGATGGTGCCGGGCTTTTCCTGAGTGTCGTAATCGACCATCTGCGGCAGGAATTGCGGCTCGATCGGATGGCGGATCGCCGGTATGCCCGGGTTGATCGCCGAAACGGTCTGCGGTGCGACCTGCGGCGCCTGGCGGATGACGCGGCGCTGGAAAAGGCCGCGCTGCTGCAACTGGACGACCGGTCGCTGATAGACGACGGGGCGAACCGTGCCGCCCCCGAGCTGGTTGATCCAGGGTGCGGTCAGATCGGGGCTGAGCACGACCGGCGGACGGGTGGCGTAGCGGTCGTCTGCAAGGGCGGCCGTGGAGCATATGCCGAACAGGGCTGCGGCAAGAACAAGCTGTTTCATCATCGGGCGGACTCTCTACAAATGGCCGAAAATGCGCTGGCGGAGACGTCCGCCCGGGCGGAGATGTTCCACCCGGGAAAGACGCTGCCACCCAATCCGCCAGCGAATGGTAAAGATCGATTCATGAAAACCCGACCGGCCGAATAAACTTTTCGTCAGGGTTACCGTTCGGTTTGGAAAGACGGTTTGCAAATGGTAAAGCCGGAATCATGACCGGAAAACCAGGCGGACCGGCGAACGGACGGACCCGGAAATGAAGCGGACATGAGCGAGACAGGCATCATCATCGGCGAGGACGGCAGGAGCCGCTGCCACTGGCACGCCAATCTGCCGGATTATCTCCGCTATCATGACGAGGAATGGGGCCGCCCTGTCACCGATGATATCCGCCTCTTCGAGAAGATCTGCCTCGAAGGTTTCCAGTCCGGGCTTTCCTGGCTGACCATCCTGCGCAAGCGCGAGAATTTCCGTGCCGCTTTTTCCGGCTTCGATTTCGAAAAGGTTGCCCTCTTCGGCGACGAGGACGTCACCCGCTGCCTTGCCGATGCCGGCATCATCCGCCATCGCGGCAAGATCGTCTCGACCATCAACAATGCCAGGCGCGCTATTGCGCTGAGAGATGAATTCGGTTCGCTCGCCCATTATTTCTGGCGCTATGAGCCGGGTCATAACGAACGGCCCGGAGTAGTCGACCGCGAGCATATCGTCGCCAATCCGACGACGCCGACCTCGACGATCATTTCCAAGGATCTGAAGAAACGCGGCTGGACCTTTGTCGGCCCGACCACAGTTTATGCTTTCATGCAGGCGATGGGCCTCGTCAACGATCATCTGGAGGGCTGTTTCTGCCGGCCCGAGGTCGAGGCGATGCGCGCCGTTTTGGTCCGACCATGAAAGAAGATGCATCCGTGAGAACATTGATCGCCGCCGCTGCCCTCCTTCTCCTGACGGTCCCCGCTCTGGCGCAGACGCCGCAGCTGGATCCCGGTGAAAAGCTGGAGAAGCTGCAATTCCCGGCCGTCACCATGCAGTTGAAGGGCTGGACGAAGTTCGGCAACGGCCATGTCTACACGCTGCCGGTGCGCGCCGGCCAGCACATGAAGATCGACTTTGCCACCAAGAGCAAATTCGCCTTCCTGGCAATCTTCGACCTGTCGAAACCGGATGACGAGGCCTTCTTCGGCACCGACGAGGACGGCATGAGCTTCGAGACGACGGTCAAGGAAAACACCACCTGGCTGATGCGTCCCTATTATTCCAAGGTGTCGCCGCGCCGCGGCCTCGGCGCCCCCTTCAGCATCCTGATCGAGCCTTTGGCGGCTGCCCCGAAACAGCCGCAGCCGCCGGCCGAGCCAGAACGCCCGTCGCTGTTCCCGAAGGCGCCCGCCAAACAGCAATAAAGGCGGGCGAGCGGCCCGCCTATGCCAGCCGGTCGATGAGGTCACGCAATTCGCCGAGATGACCGATCTTGCGAAATCGCGGCGCCTCCGTCGGTTCGTCCACATGTTCCAGCACCCAGGTGAGTTCATGCGGCACGAAGACGCCGTAGCTGCCGGCGGCGATCGCCGGCACGATGTCCGATTTCAGCGAATTGCCGACCATCATCGCCCGTTCCGGTCCATCGCCGACCTTGGCGAAGATGCGACGATAGGTGACGGCCGTCTTGTCGGAGACGATCTCGACGGCATCGAAGAAGTCGCCGAGCCCGGACTGGGCGAGCTTGCGCTCCTGGTCGAACAGGTCGCCCTTGGTGATCATCACAAGCAGATATTTGCCGGAAAGCGCTTCCAGCGTGTCGCGCACATGCGGCATGGTCTCGACAGGATGGGAAAGAAGATCGCGGCCCGTATCGAGGATCTTGGCGATCACGCCGGCGGGAACCTTGCCTTCGGTGATCTCGATCGCCGTCTCGATCATCGACAGCGTAAAACCCTTGATGCCGAAGCCGTAATGGCGAAGGTTGCGCTTCTCAGCTTCCAGCAGCCGCTCGGAGATCTTCGGTCCTTCGGCGAAATCGGCAAGAAGCCCGGTGAAATGCGCTTCCGTCAGCCGATAATATTGTTCGTTCTGCCAGAGCGTGTCGTCGGCATCGAACCCGATCGTGGTCAGTGGTCGCGTCGTCATATGCGTACCTTCGAGCATGATGCCGAAAAGTGCGAGCGGCTTTCGGACGACATCATGCTCTAACTCTAAAATTGAGAACAGGATTCAGATCTGAGGCCGACCCGGCCCAAAATCATCCTGTTCTTGAAATATGACCGGAAATCTATCGGTCGCCTGTGTCGAGACAAGGGCATCGGTTTCCCGGGCTGCAAAGGGCGCGGCGTTGAAAAGCGCCGCCGCCGCACTACATCGAGTTTGCCTCACCCTGCAGCCAGCCACGGCTGTGCCTGTCACGCGCAGGCCAATAATCAAAAAATGAAGTTCTTAGGTTCGCAAGCCCCTCTTGCGGCAGACACAAAGGATTTTTTCGACCATGCGTTACAATCAACTCGGAAATACGGGACTTTTCGTCTCGGAAATCTGCCTGGGCACCATGACCTTCGGCGAAGCCAAACAGGGCACCATGTGGGGCGCCATCGCCGATGTCGACCAGAATGCCGCCGACCGGATGGTCGAGCGCTCGCTCGGCTCTGGCGTCAATTTCATCGACACGGCCGATGTCTACTCCGCCGGCGAGTCCGAAAGGCTGCTCGGCCAGGCGCTGAAGAACCTCGACGTGCCCCGCAAGGACGTCGTCATCGCTACCAAGGTCTATGGCGTCATGGGCGAGAAGCCGAACGACCGCGGCGCCTCGCGCGGCCACATCATGGATTCGGTCGAGGCGAGCCTCAAGCGTCTGCAGACCGATCATATCGACCTCTATCAGATCCACGCGACCGACACGGTGACGCCGATCGAGGAGACGCTGCGCGCCTTCGACGATCTCGTGTCCCGCGGCCTCGTGCGCTATATCGGCGTCTCCAACTGGCAGGCCTGGCGCATTTCCAAGGCGCTCGGCCTCTCCGAACGCCGCGGCTTTGCCCGTTTCGAGACGGTGCAGGCCTATTATTCCATCGCCGGACGCGACCTCGAACGCGACATCGTGCCGATGATGCAGGAGGAGAAGCTCGGCCTGATGGTTTGGTCGCCGCTCGCCGGCGGTCTCCTGTCGGGCAAATACGGTCCCGGCGCGCCCGGCAATGGCGAGGGCCGCCGCGCCAGTTTCGACTTCCCGCCGGTCGATAAGGACAAGGCCTGGGCCTGCGTCGCCGTCATGCGTGAGGTCGCCGAAAAGCACGGCGTCAGCGTCGCCACCGTGGCGCTCGCCTATATCCTCGCCAAGCCTTTCGTCACCACCGTCATCATCGGCGCCAAGCATGTCGACCAGCTCGACCAGAATCTTGCCGCCGTCAAGCTGAAGCTCGACGGGGACGATATGACGAAGCTCGACGAGGTCAGCGCGCTTGCCCCCGAATATCCGGGCTGGATGCTGGAGCGACAAGGCGCCGGCCGCCGCCCGGCCGATTTCGAGCCGAAAGGCTGAGATCGCCGACAGGGGGCCCTCATCCGCCTACCGGCACCTTCTCCCCGCTTGCGGGGCGAAGGGACTATGCCGCAACCTTTCGGTTCCCACCTCGCTCCCCGTCAGGACGGGGAGAGGGTTAGGGTGAGGGGCAGCCACGGCACGAACCGTGGCCTTTTGTCTGAAATCCCCTTCACCGGTTAGGGATACTTACTTGCCGTGGGCCTTAAGCCAGGCGTTCATCTCGGCGATCTCGGCTTCCTGCGCCTTGATCACCCCTTCGGCGAGTTTGCGGATTTCCGGATCCTTGCCGTATTGAAGCTCGATCTTTGCCATGTCGATCGCGCCTTGATGATGCGGGATCATGCCGCGGACGAAATCCGCGTCGGCATCGCCACTATATTCGATCATCATATTCTTGTGCATCTTGTCGTTCGCCTCGGTGAAGGCATGGCTTGCCGCGTCGTGGCTGCCCATCGGCTTGCTCATATCCATGGCCTTGTCTTCGGCAAGGACGGGAGCGGCAATGATGGCGAGCATGGCGGTAAACGGGATGATTTTCAGAGACATGAAAGATCCTTCCTCTGTCTGACAATAGGTTCGCGGGCGACTGAGGCCGCTCGCTTCTCAATGCATCAGCGTGATATCAGGACAGTCGGGGAGGGGGTGCCTGCGGTGCGGGTCTTCTGTCATCCAGAGCGCGCGCAAGCGCGGGGGCGGGATAGAAGAAAACGGACTTTCCGCCATCCATGACCGTCACCGTCGGCGGCAGCAGAAGACAGGCGGCGCACAGCGGCATATGCGCGGCATTGCCGCTGGTGCAAGGGTCTTTCAAGGGATCCGCCTTGCCCGCCGCGTCAGGCATCTGCATGCCGGCCATCTCATGATGCATGCCGGCTTCGGCGGCGGCGGGTGCACTCATCGACGCACAGGTCGGACAGCCTGCCCAAGCAGACATGGCGCTGTAGACCAGCCAGCCGAGAACCATCGTGATGAGAGCGAGCGTGCGCATCGTCCTTCATATAGGGGAATGCCGGATGCAAGCCAAGCCGATCGGCGGTCACATCCTGGTCACCAGGCGGCAATCACCTTGTGCTCGATCCGGTAATCCCGGCTCTCCTCGCCAAGCGGCGCCACCGGCCATGTCCAGGTGGCTTTGACCGGCGGCGGCGGGATGCCGTGCAGCAGGTCGGCCTCCTCATGCGTCCGGCCGTTGCGGTCGATGACGGCATAGGCGATGTCGCTCACCAGGCAATGGCGGCAGGAGAGCCCCGAAAGCCCGACGAGATGCGCCGCAATCAGCCGTTCCACCGTATCTTCAGGCATTCCGGCCGCCTCGGCGTCGCAGCGCCGTTTTACGCCGCGGCCGATCTGCGACAGGAGATTTGCCGAAACCACGAAATCGAGATAGGGCACGGTGCGCAGGAAGCCGAGCGGCTCCGGCTCCTTGCCGGCGGCGAGATCGTCATAGCCGGAGAGATCGCGTTCGATCAGCCTGATATTGCGATAGCCCTTGGCCGCCAGCCATAGGCGCACCGAGGCGAGATGAACGAGATCGACCAGAACGACGGTATCGAACGCGCCTGCCAGTTCGTCGATCGGCACGTCGCGCAACAAGCCGGAGCCGAGCACGACGGCGGTCCGTTTCTGCCTGAGACCAGCCGCCGCCGCGCGGATCGCGTTCCGGCTCATCGTCTCATGTTCGGCCCAACCCCGGGCGCAACGCCCGGCCCGCGACCAGAGATTGACGGAATAGCGGATGAACTTGCGATGCGCCTTGCCGGTCAGCGGCCATGTCGCGGCATAAAGAAGCGTTTCGGTGATCATGAGCATATCCGCATTCTGATAGGCGCCTCTGCTTCAATCGATTCGGCTTGCGGCTTCAAGACCCTTCGCCCTTGCCGCTCCCCGCCCAATCCGCTAGGAAACCGCCACTGTCACAGTCAGTGGAATTCCCGGAAATGAATGACAAGCAGAAGAAACCGCAAAAGCTCAAGGCCCGCCTGCCGCGCGGCTTCGTCGACCGGACGGCCGGCGATATCCGCGCCGTCAACGAGATGACGGCAAAGATCCGGGAAGTCTATGAGCATTATGGTTTCGACCCGCTCGAAACGCCGCAGTTCGAATATACCGATGCGCTCGGCAAGTTCCTGCCCGACAGCGACCGGCCGAACGAGGGCGTCTTCTCGCTGCAGGATGACGACGAGCAATGGATGTCGCTGCGCTACGATCTGACGGCGCCGCTTGCCCGTCATGTCGCCGAGAATTTCAACGAGATCCAGCTTCCCTACCGCACCTATCGCGCCGGCTACGTCTTCCGCAATGAGAAGCCGGGCCCTGGCCGCTTCCGCCAGTTCATGCAGTTTGATGCCGATACCGTCGGCGCGCCGGGCGTCCAGGCCGATGCGGAAATGTGCATGATGATGGCCGATACGCTTGAGGCGCTCGGCATCAAGCGCGGCGACTACGTCATCCGCGTCAACAACCGCAAGGTTCTGGACGGCGTCTTGGAAGCGATCGGCCTCGGCGGCGACGACAAGGCCGGCCAGCGGCTGAACGTGTTGCGTGCCATCGATAAGCTCGACAAGTTCGGCCCCGAAGGTGTGGCCCTGCTGCTCGGCCCCGGCCGCAAGGATGAATCCGGCGACTTCACCAAGGGCGCCGGTCTCGACCAGGCGCAGATCGACAAGGTGCTGTTCTTCGTCGGCATCAAGGACTACGCCGAAAGCGCTGCCCGACTCGCCGAACTCGTTGCCGGAACGTCGAAGGGCGGCGAAGGCGTCGAGGAACTGAACTTCATTGGCGCGCTGGTCAAGAGCGCAGGCTACGAGTCCGATCGCATCAAGATCGATCCCTCCGTCGTGCGCGGCCTCGAATATTATACCGGCCCGGTCTATGAGGCCGAATTGAGCTTCGACGTCACCAACGAAAAGGGCGAAAAGGTCGTCTTCGGTTCGGTCGGCGGCGGTGGCCGTTATGATGGTCTCGTCTCGCGTTTCATGGGCCAGCCGGTGCCGGCCACCGGCTTTTCGATCGGCGTCTCCCGGCTGATGACGGCGCTGAAGAACCTCGGCAAGCTTGGCGCCAGCGAAGTGATCGAGCCGGTGCTGGTGACCGTCATGGATGGCGACGTCGAGGCGATGGGCCGTTATCAGAAGATGACGCAGCAACTGCGCGCCGCCGGCATCCGCGCCGAGATGTTCCAGGGCAATTGGAAGAAGTTCGGCAACCAGCTGAAATATGCCGACCGTCGCGGCTGCCCCGTCGCCATCATCCAGGGCGGCGACGAACGCGCAACCGGTGTGGTGCAGATCAAGGATCTGATCGAGGGCAAGCGGCTCTCCGGCGAGATCGAGGACAATGCCAGCTGGCGCGAAGCCCGCGTGGCGCAGGAGACGACGCCGGAAGCCGACTTGGTCGCCAAGGTGAGGGAAATCCTTGCGGCGCAGGCGGAGGATCGGAAGAGGGCGGGCGATGCGCAATAGACCCCTCCCCAACCCCTGCCCACAAGGGGGAGGGGCTTCAAGTGGTGACGCTGTGCCCAACTCAACGTCTGCTTCCTCGACGGTTCTTTCGATTTGTTTCGACGGTCGCCACGGGATAATCCCTCCCCCTTGTGGGCAGGGGTTGGGGAGGGGACTTTTCCCGGGAGCGACACCATGCCCCTGATCAACCTCCCCGAATTTGCCAACGACCTGCTTTCCGAATTCGACGCCCGCAAGGCCGAGCGCATCGATACGCCTGTCATTCAGCCGGCCGAACCTTTCCTCGATATCGCCGGCGAGGATCTGCGTCGCCGCATCTTCATGACGGAGAGTGAAACCGGCGCCAGCCTCTGCCTGCGCCCCGAATTCACCATTCCCGTCTGTCTGCGCCACATCGAGACGGCGACCGGCACGCCGAAGCGTTACGCCTATCTCGGGGAGGTCTTTCGCCAGCGCCGCGATGGCGCCAATGAGTTCTATCAGGCCGGCATCGAGGATCTCGGCGATATCAACATACCGAGCGCCGATGCCCGCGCCATCGGCGATGCCACCGGCATTCTCGCCCGTCTGCTGCCGGGCCGGCGCCTGTCGGTGACGCTGGGCGACCAGGCGGTCTTCGAGGCCGTTGTCCAGGCGCTCGGCCTGCCGCTCGGCTGGCAGAAGCGGCTGATCCACGCCTTCGGCAACATGACGCAGCTGGAAGCGTTGCTGGCCGGTCTCGTCAGCCCGCAATTCGTCACCGGCCTCGACGACGATATCGCCAAGCTTGTTGCGTCAGGCGACGAGCAGGCGCTGGTCGCCCATCTCGAGCAGGAAATGCAGGCGACGGGCTATTCGACCAATGCCGGTCGCTCGCCGCTGGAGATCGCCCGGCGGCTCAAGGAAAAGCTCATCCTCTCCGAAACGCGCCTCGACGATGCAGCCTTCCATGTGCTGGAAGAGTTCCTGTCGCTCGACGTACCGCTCGTCAATGCGTCCGCAGCACTGGCCGGTTTTGCCGATGCTGCCGGCCTGAAACTTGGCAATGCGCTTTCCCGCTTCAACGGTCGTGTCGGCGCCCTTGCCGATGCCGGCGTCGATCTTTCCTGTCTCGACTACCGCGCCGCCTTCGGACGACCGCTCGATTATTATACCGGTCTCGTCTTCGAGGTGACGGCTGAGGGATCGAGCGCGGTTCTGGCCGGCGGCGGCCGCTACGATAGGCTCCTGACTTTCCTCGGTGCGACGGACCGCATTCCGGCTGTCGGCTTCTCCTTCTGGCTCGACCGCATCGAAACCGAAAGGGCAGCCGTATGACCATCACCATCGCGCTTCCCTCCAAGGGCCGGATGAAGGACGACGCTTCGGCGATCTTCGAGCGGGCCGGCATGACGATCACGGCCGTCGGCAACGACCGCTCCTATCGCGGCCGTGTCGAAGGCTGGGACGATGTCGAGGTGGCCTTCCTCTCGGCCTCCGAAATTTCCCGGGAACTCGGCAACGGCACCGTCGATTTCGGCGTCACCGGCGAGGATCTGATGCGGGAAGGTTTTGCCGAGGTCGACAAGCGCGTCGAATTCTGCGCCCGCCTCGGTTTCGGCCATGCCGATGTCGTCGTCGCCGTGCCGGAGATCTGGCTGGATGTCGAGACCATGGCCGATCTCGGCGATGTCGCTGCCGATTTTCGTGCCCGCCACTCCAGGCGCCTGGCCATCGCCACCAAATACTGGCGCCTGACCCAGCAGTTCTTTTCAAGCCAGCACGGCATCCAGCTCTATCGCATCGTCGAAAGCCTCGGCGCCACCGAGGGCGCTCCCGCCTCAGGCTCGGCCGATATCATCGTCGACATCACCTCCACCGGCTCGACCCTACGCGCCAACCATCTGAAGGTGCTCCAGGACGGCGTTATCCTGCATTCGCAGGCCTGCCTTGTGCGCGCCCGCAAGGAAAGCCATGCCGATGAACCCGTCGTGCAGGCGATTATCGACGCGGTGCGCGCCGCCCTCTGATCTAGCCATCAATGCATAAGAAAACCCGCCGTCAATTCAATGACGGCGGGTTCTCTCATGTCTGGGAGGATGTCTGCTGGATCAGGCAGTCGCATAGGCGCCGCGGCGGGCGTCAATCGAATAGGCACCGGCACCGACGGTGGCGAGCAATATGTACGCGCCGGCAAGCGTGATGTTCTTCATGACCATGATCTGGTTGAGAATATTCACGAGATCCGCGCCACTTGCGTAGGGCAGATGGAAGGCAACCGCCGTGAAGACACAGAAGCCCGCCAGCAGCCAGCCGGCAATGCGGACCTGGAAGCCTGTGAGAACCGCAAGGCCGGCGAGCAGTTCAAAAAGGCCTGCGACATAGGCCAACAGGGTTGCGGCCGGCAGGCCGGCACCTGCGATCATGCCCGCAGTACCGGCAGGATCGGTTAGCTTCATGAAGCCGGAAAGGACGAACATGAAAGACAGAAGGATGCGGGCAATCAGGATAATGGCGTTCGACATGGATGCAGTCTCCGTTTGAATGGCTCTGGAGATCTTGGTGCCCCGGCACCGTGTGGACCTCGGATGCGTCCTATGTCGCTCTTTTCCTCCGTTATGGATAGATAAACAGACGCGGACAGTTCGTTCAATAATGTGGAACGATCTCCTGCGGACGGCCGCTTGCCTTTGCCGCACCCGGTCTCTTATGGTCGGCGCCCAACAAGGAGAATCCGATGGCAGATCTGTCCGCATTTCCGATCACGAAGCGCTGGCCGGCGAAAAATTCCGACATCATCCAGCTCTATTCCCTGCAGACCCCAAATGGGGTGAAAGTATCGGTCGCCCTCGAAGAGTTCGGGCTCGCCTATGAGCCGCATTATATTTCCTTCGCCGCCAACGAGCAGAAGTCGCCGGAATTCGAATCCCTCAACCCGAACGGCCGCATTCCGGCGATCATCGATCCGAACGGGCCTGATGGTAAACCGATCGGCCTTTTCGAATCCGGCGCCATCCTGCTTTATCTCGCGGAAAAGACGGGCAAGCTCATCCCCGAGGATGCTGCCGGCCGCTATGAATGCATCCAGTGGGTGTTTTTCCAGATGGCCGGTATCGGCCCGATGTTCGGCCAGTTCGGGCATTTCTACAAATTCGCCGCCGACAAGGTCGCCAACAATTCCTATCCGGTGGAGCGCTATCGCGACGAATCCAAGCGGCTGCTCGGCGTGCTCGAAGGCCGCCTGAAGGGTCGGCAGTGGATCATGGGCAATCAGTATACGATCGCCGACATCACCACCTTCACCTGGGTTCGCGGCGCCGATATCTTCTACGGCGGCCGCGAGGTTCTCGACTATGCGAATTTCCCCGCCGTGATGGACTGGCTGCAGCGCTGCATCGCCCGTCCGGCCAGCGAGAAGGGGCTCAACATTCCGGTCAAGCCGGAGTAGGGACTGCCGGAAAACACAAAGACCGTCCCCGGGGAACTCGGAGACGGCCTTTTTGCTCTGCATGGGTGGTCTTATCGCGGACTTGTGATCTGCCTTGCGCCTTCGAGCTTGAAGCGCGGAAAAATAAAGACGCCGACCATGCTGCCGCTGTATTTTTCCTCGAGCCCGTTCGACTCGCCCATGCAGAAGAGCGGCTGGCGCAAGCCGTTCGGCATGATGATCGTCGTCGAAAAACAGAAGGAGGAGCAGAGCGTCGCCGCCTGCTCGAATAGCTCCAGGATGTGGCCGCGGTCCTTGCTGTCATAGCAGCGGATCAGGCTCAATAGCCCGCAGTCTCGTGCGGAGAGGCCGTGCAGCATCGCGCTCCATTCGCCGAGGCGGAGCATGCCGCTCGACAAATCTCCGGTCCAGGCCTCGGAAATCGAAAACTGAGCCACCATCTCGTCATTTTGATTGTGGTGCTCCAGCGAGCCGGGTGTCAAAGGTACGGCTGCATTGGCTTTGGCGATCTTAAACAAGGCGTTCCCCCGTTCGGATGCAGCTCCTCCGCCGCACGCTCGGTAAACACAAAAACAGGATCACGCAGCAGCAGGCATGATGCCCGTGCTTTTACCGGCGATTGTTGCCGCGGCCCTCGGGCCGGCGGAACGTCAAGGATCGTCTCTCGCGCCCGTTTGGTAGGCGCACTTCAATTGCAGCGCGGATTTATAGGAGCTTTTGAACAAACGGCAACGGCTTTTTAAGGGGTGTTCGGATCGGCATTTTCCCCTGGGATGCCGCCACTCTCGCCTTATCCAGCGGGAAAGCCGCGCCGACACATCAATTTCGCGCGATTTGGATACCATTCCACTCGATATGAGGTCAGAAATGGCGCCCCAACACCGCATTCCCGCGCCGAGGCCGGCGGCCTGAAAAAACGCGCCAACGCAAGTTTCGCGCAAGTTTCCGGGGCAGGAGCCGGCAACGCGCCATAAAATTGCGCGCAACGGACCGAATCGCTTTGAGCGCAAAAGAAAAGGGCGACCCGAGGGCCGCCCTTCCTATTCCGGATGCCGGAATGGTGATCAGTGCAGGCTTTCGCCTATCACATCATGTCCATTCCGCCCATTCCGCCCATGCCGCCAGGCATGCCGGCAGGGGCATCCTTCTTCGGCAGTTCGGCGATCATGGCTTCGGTGGTGATCAGCAGCGATGCGACAGAAGCAGCGTTCTGCAGCGCGGTGCGAACGACCTTGAGCGGGTCGACGATACCCATGGAGATCATGTCGCCGAATTCGGACGTCTGGGCGTTGTAGCCGTAGTTGTCTTCATTCTTGTCCAAGACCTTGCCGACAACGATCGAGGCTTCGTCGCCTGCGTTTTCAGCGATCTGGCGAACCAGCGACTGCAGGGCGCGGCGAACGATGTTGATGCCGGCTTCCTGGTCGTCGTTTGCACCCTTGACGGTGATCTTCGTGGAGGAGCGCAAGAGTGCGATACCGCCGCCGGGGACGATGCCTTCCTGAACGGCAGCGCGCGTCGCGTTGAGGGCGTCGTCGATGCGGTCCTTCTTTTCCTTCACTTCGACTTCAGTCGAGCCGCCGACGCGGATGACGGCAACGCCGCCAGCGAGCTTGGCAAGGCGTTCCTGCAGCTTCTCGCGGTCGTAGTCGGAGGTGGTTTCTTCGATCTGGGCCTTGATCTGGGCAACACGGCCTTCGATGTCGGACTTGGCGCCCGAACCGTCGACGATCGTGGTGTTTTCCTTGGAGATCGAAACCTTCTTCGCACGGCCGAGCATGTCGAGCGTGACGCTCTCGAGCTTGATGCCGAGGTCTTCGGAGATCACGGTGCCGCCGGTCAGGATGGCGATGTCTTCGAGCATGGCCTTGCGGCGGTCGCCGAAGCCAGGAGCCTTGACGGCAGCGATCTTGAGACCGCCGCGCAGCTTGTTGACGACGAGCGTAGCAAGAGCTTCGCCTTCGACGTCTTCAGCGATGATCAGGAGCGGCTTGCCGGTCTGGACGACAGCTTCGAGAACCGGAAGCATCGACTGCAGGTTCGAGAGCTTCTTCTCGTGAAGGAGAATGAAGACGTCTTCGAGGTCGGCGATCATCTTTTCCGGGTTGGTCACGAAGTAGGGGCTGAGGTAGCCGCGGTCGAACTGCATGCCTTCGACGACTTCGAGTTCGGTTTCGGCGGTCTTGGCTTCTTCAACTGTGATGACGCCTTCGTTGCCGACCTTCTGCATGGCTTCAGCAATGTCGAGACCGACCTGCTTGTCGCCGTTTGCCGAGATCGTGCCGACCTGTGCAACTTCTTCAGAGGTGGAGATCTTCTTGGCCTTGGCCTGGAGATCCTTCACGACGTCGGCCACAGCGAGGTCGATACCGCGCTTCAGGTCCATCGGGTTCATGCCGGCTGCAACGGCCTTGTTGCCTTCGCGAACGATCGCCTGGGCAAGAACGGTTGCAGTCGTGGTGCCGTCGCCGGCGATGTCGTTGGTCTTCGAAGCAACTTCGCGGACCATCTGGGCGCCCATGTTTTCGAACTTGTCTTCGAGTTCGATTTCCTTGGCGACGGAAACGCCGTCCTTGGTGATGCGCGGAGCGCCGAAGGACTTGTCGATGATGACGTTACGGCCCTTCGGGCCGAGCGTTACCTTGACTGCATCGGCGAGAATGTCGACGCCACGCAGCATCTTTTCGCGCGCGGTACGACCAAACTTGATTTCTTTAGATGCCATGATTGAAACTCCTCAATTCGAGTGTCCGGGTTTTGGGACCCGTCGGCTACGTCGGAAAGGCCAGCGGCTGATCAGCCGATGATGCCCATAATGTCGGCTTCCTTCATGATCAGAAGGTCTTCGCCGTCGATCTTGACTTCGGTGCCGGACCACTTGCCGAACAGGATGCGGTCGCCAGCCTTGACGTCGAGTGCGACGACCTTGCCGGACTCGTCACGAGCGCCGGAACCGACGGCGACGATTTCGCCTTCCTGCGGCTTTTCCTTGGCGGTATCGGGAATGATGATGCCACCCTTGGTCTTGGCTTCGGACTCAACGCGGCGAACAACGACGCGGTCGTGAAGGGGGCGGAAGTTGGTGCTTGCCATTGTCTAATCCCTCGATCGAATGACATTCGCGGGCCGGAGCGGCCCACATGGATAGATGTTAGCACTCCCTTGCAGTGAGTGCTAGCGACGAGCATTTAGGGATGGCTCCGAGAGGAGTCAATGAGAGCAATCACGAATTTTTGTGCCGGAATTGTGAAGAGGCCGGAGAATTGCGGAGATTGCCGCCGAAACCGGCATGCTGGGCGAACGGCAAAGAAAATTCCTTGCCATCGCCTTGCGCCTTTGCAATGTCACCGGTGACTGAAGCAAATCGGGAAATCGGAATGGCCAGGCGGATAGAAAACTTCTCGGAAATCACAGCTCACTATGACGTGGTGCTCTGCGATGTCTGGGGCGTCGTTCACAATGGCGTCGATCCGTTTCCGAAGGCGGCCGCAGCTCTTGAAGCGGCCCGCGCCAGCGGCGTCGCCGTCGTCCTCATCACCAATTCGCCGCGCCTTTCCTGGCAGGTGGTCGAGCAACTGCGCCAGATCGGCGTTCCCGACGGCGCCTATGACCGGATCGTCACCTCTGGCGACGTCACGCGCCGGCTGATCGCCGAAGGGCCGAAGACGGTCTTTCTGCTCGGCCCCGAGCGTGACAGCCCGCTGCTCGACGGCCTCGATGTCGAGCGCCGGCCGGCTGAAGAAGCGCAATCGCTCGTCTGCACCGGCTTTTTCGACGATGAGACCCAGAAGCCGGAGGATTACACCGACATGCTTCTGGAGTTCAAATCCCGCGAGGTGCCGATGATCTGCGCCAATCCCGACCTCGTCGTCGAGCGCGGCCATCGCATCATCCCCTGCGCCGGCGCCATGGCCGCCTATTACGAGCAGCTTGGCGGCAGCACTCGCATCGCCGGAAAACCGCACCGGCCGATCTATGAGGCGACGCTGGCCGCTGCCCGCGAGCTTCGCGGCGATTTCCCCGTCGAGCGCGTGCTGGCAATCGGCGACGGCATGCCCACCGATGTGCGCGGCGCCTTGAATTATGGCCTCGACCTTCTCTACATCAGCGGCGGTATCCACGCCCGGGAATACACCTTGAACGGCGAGACCGACGAGGCGATCCTCAACGCCTATCTCGATCGGGAAAACGCCGCGCCGAAGTGGTGGATGCCCCGCCTTGCATGAAGACACGCCTTGCATAAAGAGAAGCCAGCCGATGACCGTCTTCCACCGCAATGAAACCCGGGAACCCTTGCCCGCCCATCTCAAGGGCGGCGTCATTGCCATCGGTAATTTCGACGGCGTGCACCGCGGCCACCAGTCGGTGCTCAACCGCGCACTCGAAATCTCCAAGGCGCGCGGCATCCCGGCTTTGGTGCTGACGTTCGAGCCGCATCCGCGCACGGTCTTCCGGCCCGAGACCCCGGTCTTTCGCCTCACGCCTGCGCCGCTGAAGGCCCGCATCCTGGAAACGCTGGGCTTCAACGCGGTGATCGAATACCCCTTCGACTACGAGTTCTCGCAGCGCTCGGCCGATGATTTCATCCATTCGATCCTCAAGGATTGGCTCGGCGCCTCTGAGGTCGTCACCGGTTTCGATTTCCATTTCGGCCGCGGCCGCGAGGGCGGTCCGGCCTTCCTGATGAATGCCGGCCAGACCTATGGCTTCGGCGTCACCCTGATCGATGCCTTCCGCGACGAAAATGCCGATGTCGTCTCGTCGAGCCATATCCGCGCGCTGCTGAAAGAAGGCAGCGTCAGCGAAGTCGCCGGCATGCTGGGCTATCGTTATACGGTTGAGGCCGAGGTGATCGACGGCGAAAAGCTCGGCCGCCAGCTCGGTTTTCCCACTGCCAACATGCGCCTGCCGCCGGAGGTTGAACTTGCTGCCGGCATTTACGCCGTCCGCTTCCGCCGCCAGGACGGCACGCTGCACGACGCCGTCGCGAGCTACGGCCGCCGCCCGACGGTGACGGAGAACGGCGCGCCGCTGCTCGAAACCTATCTTTTCGATTTCAGCGGCGATCTCTACGGTGAGCTCTGCTCCGTCTCCTTCTTCGGCTATCTCCGCCCCGAGCTAAAATTCGACGGCCTCGATCCGCTGGTCGCCCAGATTAAGCGCGATGAGGAAGAGGCGAGGGCGCTGCTTGCAGGTGTCAAGCCGCTCGGCGCGCTTGATCAGAAACTCTGCTTTTCCTCAGCGCAATAGCCGGCTGTCGAAAGGATAGCGGATCGTTTTTTCGATCGTCAGGCGCGACGCGTCCGGATGACGCGGATTGATAAGAATATTCGCGGCCTCTGGCATGATTGCCGATGGGACGCGCAGGAGACAGAATTCATTGTCTTCCAGTAATTTGTTGCCACGGTCGCGCGTCAGGCTGGTCTGGTTGATCGCAGCAGGATCGATCCCGATATCGAAGACTTCGATGTTATCCGGGCAACGGATTTTCAGGAGCTGAAAATCTCTCGGAATTTGATGCAGGTCGACCTGTACCAGAATTTCGAGGAGCGCAGTCGACGGGTGATCACAGCAATAGACGACGGGAATTCCCTGATGATGCCATCGTCCCGGTGCAAGCAGCCCGCCGCGTCCGGAAAGATCGGCATAATTCGAGATACGCCATAAGATCATGGCCTAGACGTAAATCCCGTGGTCGATCTGGTGCAGGGCCTGCTCGACGAGGCGGGCGCCGGTTTCCGATTCCAGCAGATCGATCGGCGCGATGCCGTCCATGCCGCGATTGGGCTTGCGCAGCCAATCGAACGCAACGGCTCTGTCGCCGAAAATGCGCTTAGCCATGTCCGCGATCCGCACGATGCGTAAGGCGCCGTCGTTTTCCTCGACCGTCAGCGGCTCGCCGTTCGCATTGCGTCTCGCCAGAGTTCGGCGCGGTGCGACGAAACGATATATTTCCTCCACGGAAAAGCCGAGTTCTGTCAATTTCAATGCCATTGCTCCGTCATAAACCTGGACGGAGCCGTGCGAAGCGATCTCGAGGCGCTCGCGTATAGTCATCGATTCTGGTGTCTGAAGAAAACCAAGCATTGCCGTGAATGACCTTTATGCCACTTGCCCCAATATATATGCGCATTTGGCGCCATCTTCAATTGCTTCCGTTGTGGCAGCCGGCCTCTTCCTTTTCCCGGCAAAAACGCCTATGAACCGGCGCGATGACAAAATATCGGCTGGCAATGATGATGCGAATTATCGGCCCGGCCTTCCGCGCGCGCTAAGCGGCCGGGAGGTCCGGGTTTTTGGCGCTTGGATATGAGCGCTTCCGTCACCAGCTTTTTCACGCCGTTGCGCCCCTTCCTGGGCCGCCAGAAACGATTGTCCCGATATGACCGACACAGCCGAAAAGATCGACTATTCGAAGACCCTCTATTTGCCCGAAACCGATTTCCCGATGCGTGCCGGCCTGCCGCAGAAGGAGCCGGAGCTGGTCAAGCGCTGGCAGGAGATGGGTCTCTACAAGAAACTGCGCGCCTCTGCCGCCGGCCGCGAAAAATTCGTGCTGCACGATGGCCCGCCCTACGCCAACGGCAACATCCACATCGGCCACGCGCTGAACAAGATCCTCAAGGACGTCATCAACCGCTCGTTCCAGATGCGCGGCTACGACGCCAATTACGTGCCCGGCTGGGATTGCCACGGCCTGCCGATCGAATGGAAGATCGAGGAAAAGTACCGCGAAAAGGGCAAGAACAAGGACGAGGTCCCGGTCAACGAATTCCGCCGGGAATGCCGTGAATTCGCCGCCGGCTGGATCAAGGTCCAGGCAGAAGAGTTCAAGCGTCTCGGCATCGAGGGCGACTTCGACAATCCCTATACGACGATGAACTTCCACGCGGAGTCGCGCATCGCCGGCGAACTCTTGAAGATCGCCGCAAGCGGTCAGCTTTATCGCGGCTCCAAGCCGATCATGTGGTCGGTCGTCGAGCGCACGGCGCTGGCCGAGGCCGAGGTCGAATACCAGGACTATGAGAGCGACACGATCTGGGTGAAATTCCCCGTCGTCGAAGGTCCGGCTGCGCTCAAGGATGCGTTCGTGGTCATCTGGACGACGACGCCCTGGACGATCCCCGGCAACCGCGCGGTCTCCTTTTCCGCGCGTGTTTCCTACGGCCTCTATGAGGTGACGGCCGCCGAGAACGATTTTGGTCCGCGTCCGGGCGAAAAGCTGATCTTTGCCGATAAACTGGCTGAGGAGTCCTTTGCCAAGTCCAAGCTGCAGTACAAGCGCCTGAGCGATGTCTCCGCGGCCGACTTCGCAGCGATGGCCTGTGCGCATCCCTTCAAGGGTCTGGACGGCGGCTATGAATTCCCAGTGCCATTGCTCGATGGCGATCACGTCACCGACGATGCGGGCACCGGTTTCGTGCACACGGCGCCCAGCCACGGCCGCGAAGACTTTGATGCCTGGATGTCGGCTGTCCGCACGCTTGAGGCCCGCGGCATCGACACCAAGATCCCGTTCCCGGTCGACGACGGCGGCTTCTACACATCGGACGCCCCCGGCTTCGAAGGCGCCCGCGTCATCGACGACAACGGCAAGAAGGGCGATGCCAACGACCGCGTCATCAAGGCGCTGATCGAACGCAACGCGCTCTTTGCCCGCGGCCGGCTGAAGCACCAGTATCCGCATTCCTGGCGCTCGAAGAAGCCGGTGATCTTCCGCAACACGCCGCAATGGTTCGTCTATATGGACAAGACGCTTGCCGACGGCACGACGCTGCGTTCGCGCGCGCTGGGTGCGATCGACGACACCCGCTTCGTGCCCGCCGCCGGCCAGAACCGCTTGCGCGCCATGATCGAGGGCCGCCCGGACTGGGTTCTGTCCCGTCAGAGAGCATGGGGCGTGCCGATCGCCGTCTTTGCCGACGATGAGGGCGAGGTCCTGGTCGATGAAGCCGTCAACACCCGTATCCTCGAAGCCTTCGAACAGGAGGGCGCCGACGCCTGGTTTGCCGATGGCGCCAAGGAGCGCTTCCTCGGCAACGACCATGACCATTCCCGCTGGAAGCAGGTCATGGATATCCTCGACGTGTGGTTCGACTCCGGCTCGACGCACACCTTCACGCTGGAGGACCGTCCGGACCTGAAGTGGCCGGCCGATCTCTATCTCGAAGGCTCGGACCAGCATCGCGGCTGGTTCCATTCGTCGCTGTTGGAATCGGCAGCCACCCGCGGCCGCGCGCCTTACAACGCCGTCCTCACCCATGGCTTCACCATGGACGAGAAGGGCGAGAAGATGTCGAAGTCGAAGGGCAACGTCACCGCGCCGCAGGAAGTAATGAAGGATGCCGGCGCTGACATCCTGCGTCTGTGGGTGATGACCTCCGACTATGCCGACGACCTGCGCGTCGGCAAGACGATCATCCAGACCAATGTCGACGCCTATCGCAAGCTGCGCAACACCATCCGCTGGATGCTGGGCACACTTGCCCACGACAAGGGCGAGGAGATCGCTTTTGCCGATCTGCCGGAACTGGAGCAGCTGATGCTGCACCGGCTTGCCGAACTCGACGAGCTGGTGCGCGAGAATTACGATGCCTTCGATTTCAAGAAGATCGCCCGTGCGCTGATCGATTTCGCCAATGTCGAGCTTTCGGCCTTCTATTTCGATGTCCGCAAGGACGCACTCTATTGCGACGCGCCGTCGAGCCTGCGCCGGCGCGCCAGCCTGCATGTCATCCGCCAGATCTTCGATTGCATGGTGACCTGGCTTGCCCCGATGCTGCCCTTCACCACCGAGGAGGCCTGGCTGTCGCGCAACCCGTCCGCCGTTTCCGTGCATCTGGAGCAGTTTGCCCCTGTTGCCAAGGAATGGCGCAACGATGCCCTGGCCGAGAAGTGGAAGAAGATCCGCGCTGTCCGCTCGGTTGTCACAGGCGCCCTGGAAATCGAGCGCAAGGACAAGCGCATCGGCTCTTCGCTGGAAGCCGCTCCCGTCGTCCACATCGCCGATCCGGAACTGATGAAGGCGCTGGAAGGCCAGGACTTCACCGAAGTCTGCATCACCTCGGCAATCGAGATTGCGGCCGGCGAAGGCCCGGCGGAGGCTTTCCGCCTTGCCGAGGTGCCTCTGGTCAGCGTCGTGCCGAAGCTGGCGGAGGGCCAAAAATGCGCCCGCTCCTGGCGCATCACCAGGGATGTCGGTTCCGATCCGGAATATCCCGATGTCTCGGCCCGTGACGCTGCCGCGCTTCGCGAGCTTGCCCGGCTCGCGTGAAGAATATTGCCGGGTGAATTGCGTTTTCGCGGTTCATCCGGTAAAAGCTGCCTGAAAATGGCCGGATTTTTGCGTCAGGGGGACGGTTGTCCGGTAGGGCAACGATTGCACCGGTGGCTGGAAGGGTTTTCATGTTCGCAACGCATTGGTTCCGTATGGGCGCCTGCCTGTCTGTTGTCATGGCGGGATGCTCCCTGGTCTCCAGCTGCGCCAGCAGCCCGACCTACGGCACCGACAAGACCGCCATGGAGCAATTGACCGACGATCTCGGCCAGTCCGTGTCGCTGACCGGGCCGGACCCGAAGAACAAGGGCGTCAAATACACGCCGCGCCCGACGCTGGTGCTGCCGGCCCAGGCGCAGAGGGAAACTCTCGTTGCGCCACAGCCGACCGTCGCCAACAAGGACAATCCGCAGTGGATTGAATCGCCGGAGGAAACCCGCGCCCGCCTGGTCGGGGAAGCCGACGCCAACTCCGACAATCCGAATTACCGCTCGCCGCTGGCAAGCTCCGCCATCGAGGGCGGCCGGCGTACGACCGAAGCCCAGACCAAGGCCTATCGCGAAGCCCGCGCCCTGCAGAAGGGCTCCTATGTCGATCAGCGCCGCTATATTTCCGATCCGCCGCCCGGCTACCGCACCGTCGACGACCCGGCAAAGCTCGATGATGTCGGCGAGCCCGAACTCAAGAAGCAGAAGAAGCGCAAGAAGGATGCGGCGATCGCCAACAGCGGCAAGCAGTGGTGGAACTTCCTGCAATAGTCTCCTTATCTGCCTGAATAGACGCGAGGCGCTGTAGAGACTACGGCGCCTCTCTCTTTTGCGAGAAGAATGTTCGCAATATATCGGCCGATTGCACCTCGTTGAAGCCGGAATAGACTTCCGGTGCGTGGTGGCAGGTCGGTTGCGCATAAAATCGCACGCCATTGTCGACGCCGCCGCCTTTCGGGTCCTCGGCGCCGTAATAGAGCCTGCGGATACGCGCAAACGAGATGGCTGCCGCGCACATGGTGCAAGGCTCGAGTGTCACATAAAGATCGGCGCCGACAAGACGCTCCTGGCCGAGAGCTTCGCAGGCCAGCCGGATCGCGGCGATTTCGGCATGTGCGGTCACGTCATTAAGCTCGCGCGTGCGGTTTCCCGAGCGCGAAACGGCAATATCGTCGATGACGACGACGGCGCCGATCGGCACCTCGCCGCGGTCTCCGGCGGCGCGTGCCTCTTCGAGCGCCATCTCCATGAAACGATTTGTCTTCACGATCGCAAGAATTTCCACTTAACCGCAGATGCGTGACCTGATAGACAGGCCCAAAAGGCAGGCAAACAACAAATGACACCCAAAGACAAGCCAAAACGCCCGGGCGCAAAGCCCTTTTCACGCGACAGCGGGCCGAAGGCCGGCGCGAAGTCGGGCGGCACGAAGCCGGCAAAGGCTGCGATCGCGGCCGAGACCGAAGGCGAGGCCAAGGCCGAACGCATTTCCAAGGTGATGGCGCGCGCCGGCGTCGCCTCCCGCCGCGACATCGAGCGCATGATCATGGAAGGCCGCGTGACGCTGAACGGCGCGGTTCTCGACACCCCTGTCGTCAACGTCACGCTGGCCGATCGCATCGAGGTCGACGGCGTGCCGATCCGCGGCATCGAGCGCACCAGGCTGTGGCTCTATCATAAGCCGGCCGGGCTGGTGACCACCAATGCCGATCCGGAAGGCCGCGCGACCGTCTTCGACAACCTGCCGGAAGAACTGCCGCGCGTCATGTCGATTGGCCGTCTCGATATCAACACCGAAGGCCTGCTGCTGCTGACCAATGACGGCGGTCTTGCCCGTGCGCTCGAGCTGCCGGCGACCGGCTGGCTGCGCCGCTACCGTGTCCGCGCCCATGGCGACATCGATCAGGACGCTCTCGACAAGCTGAAGGACGGCATTGCCGTCGACGGCGTGCTCTACGGTTCGATCGAGGCGACGCTCGACCGCACGCAGGGCTCGAACGTCTGGATCACCATGGGTCTTCGCGAAGGCAAGAACCGCGAAATCAAGAACGTGATGGGCGCGCTCGGCCTTGACGTCAATCGTCTGATCCGCATCTCCTACGGCCCGTTCCAGCTCGGCGACTTACCGGAAGGCCATGTCATCGAAGTGCGCGGCCGCACGCTTCGCGACCAGCTCGGCCCGCGCCTGATCGAGGAAGCCAAGGCGAATTTCGATGCGCCGATCTATAACGCGCCGGCGGTTGCCGCCGAGGAAGGGGCTGAAGCCCCAGTACCGGAAAGGCGCGAGCAGCGTCCGCGCCGCGACGAGGACAAGCGCGAACGGGCGCTGAGCCGCCTCGACACCAAGCGCGACGATCGCCGCGGTGGCGGGCGTAGAGATGACGACCGCCGCGATGGCGGCCGCTTCGACGACGACAAGCCGAAACGTCCCCAGCCGCTCGGCCAGCGCCGCAGCGCCAATGTCTGGATGGCGCCGGGCGCCCGGCCGCTCGGCGAAAAAGCTGCGGCGAAAGCTGCCAAGAATGAGCAGACCGCGCGCCGGCGCGGCGAGCAGGTGCCGGCAAAAAGCACCGGTTCCCACCATATCGAGGATCGCCCGCGCACACAGATCAATCGGGTGCGCGAAGAGGACGGCGAATGGATCCGCTCGAGCGAGCAGCCCAATCGCAAGGATGAAGGCGAAGCCCGCGGCCGCAAGCGTCCGTTCGGGGATCGTCCGGGCCGTGAAGAGCGCGGTTTTGGCGACCGCCCGGCCCGCGGCGACCGCAGGCCCCGTGAAGGGGGTGACGAACGTCCGCGTAGCAGAAGCTCTGCCGGTGAAGGCCGCCCCGAGCGTCCGCGCGGCGATCGGCCTTTCGGTGATCGTCCCTCGCGTGGCGACCGGCCCTTCGGCGACAAGCCGCGCGGGGATCGCAAACCGCGTGGCGATGGTGACGAACGCCCTCGTGCCGCCAGATCCTCCACCGGTGATGCCCGTTCGGAGCGTCCGCGCGGTGACCGGCCTTTCGGGGATCGTCCTTCGCGTGGCGACCGCCCCTTCGGCGATAAGCCGCGGGGTGAACGCAGGCCGCGCGAGGACGGTGATGAACGTCCGCGCGCAGCCAGAAGTTTTGCCGGCGAAGGCCGCTCCGAGCGTCCGCGTGGCGAGAAATCCTTCGGCGACAAATCTGCGGGCGGCCGGTCTTCGGGCGATAAGCCGCGCGGCAAGGGCTTTGGCGCCAAGCCGGGCGCGGCCAAGAATTTTTCCGGTAAGCCGAAGGACGCCAAATCAGGCGGCGACAGACCGGGCGGCGACAGGCCCGCGGGCGGGCCGTCCAGAGGTGGTGGAAAAGGAAAGGGAATGACGCGCGGTGCGGATCGTCGGCGGTGAATTTCGCGGACGGCCTCTCGCCGTGCCAAAATCCAACGAGATCCGGCCGACTGCCGACCGGACGCGCGAGAGCCTGTTCAATATATTGAGCCATGCCTATCCGGAATGCGTCGATGGCACCCGGATCCTTGACCTTTTTGCCGGAACCGGCGCGGTCGGTCTCGAAGCCGTTTCACGCGGCTGTCGTCACGCGCTCTTCGTCGAAAACAGCGTCGAGGGCAGGGCGCTGCTCTGGGAAAACATCGATGCGCTCGGCCTGCACGGCCGCACGCGCATCCTGCGCCGCGATGCGACCGATCTCGGCAGCGTCGGCAATCTCGAAGCCTTCGACGTGCTGTTTGCCGACCCGCCCTATGGCAAAGGCCTCGGCGAAAAGGCGATGGCGGCGGCGGCCGGCGGCGGCTGGCTCAGGCCCGGCGCGATCGCGGTGCTCGAGGAACGCGCCGATATTGTCGTATCCGTGCATCCTTCCTATGTTTTCCTCGAAAACCGCATCTTTGGTGATACGAGGGTGCATTTCTTCCGGTATCAGCCGCAATAAGCGGGGGCGGGGCGTGCAGCAGGCAGAGATCATCAGTCCGAAACTGCCTGCGATCAGCGATCTTCCAACGGTCGCCGTCGCTTTCGGCGGCGGTGGCGCGCGCGGACTTGCCCACATCCATATCATCGAGACGCTCGACGAACTCGGCATCCGCCCGGTGGCGATATCGGGTTCGTCGATGGGCGCGATCATGGGGGCCGGCATGGCTGCCGGCATGTCGGGGGCCGAAATCCGCGAACATGCGCTGACGACCGTCGGCAACAAGACGGCGGTCGTCGCCCGCATCTGGGGCCTGCGGCCGGCGACGGTGCGCGATGCGGTGGCCAAGGGCATCCGCATCGGCCAGTTCAATCTGGAGCGGATCCTGAAAGCCTTTCTGCCGGCCGAGTTGCCGGCCCGCTTCGAGGATCTGCTGGTGCCGATGAAGGTCATCACCACGGATTATTACGGGCAGAACGAAGTCATCATCGAAGAAGGCGAGCTGTTTCCGGCGCTTGCCGCGTCTTCCGCCATTCCCGCCGTCTTCATGCCGGTGCGCCTGCGCGGCCGGGTGATGATCGACGGCGGTATCAGCAATCCGGTGCCCTATGAACCGCTGATGGATCTTGCCGATATCGTCGTCGGCATCGATGTCGTCGGCGCGCCGGAAGGCGACGGCACCCATATTCCGAACCGCATGGAGAGCATCTTCGGCTCCGGCCAGCTGATGATGCAGACGGCGATCACGCTGAAGCTGAAGCTCTGCCAGCCGCACATCTTCCTGCGCCCGGCGGTCGGCCGCACCGGCGTCATGGATTTCCTCAAGGCCCGCGAGGTGCTGGCCATGTCGGTCGGCGTCAAGGACGAGCTGAAATTCGCCCTCGACCGGGAAATCGAAGCGCGGCTGAAGCGCTAGGACACGGTGTTATTGGGCGTGGCCCTCATGGCCACCCGCCCCGTTTGACGCCGCGTTCATCATCATGACCGTGCCTTCGAAGCTTGAGAACAGCGCCAGCGCGGAGGGATCAAGGCTTGTCTCGGCCTCTTTCAGCTTCGCAGCCAGTCCGGCCGCGTCACTTGCCGGGAGGCCGATTTTCTCCGGCGTCCCGGCATCCTTCAGGCTGTCGCCGCTACTGAGATAGATGCTCCAGCCATGATGCGTCTTTTTCAGCAAGACGCGTCCGCCGCGCCCAGCTTGGCGCCAGCCGGCGATCGCCCAATCGGCCTGGACGACGACCGGGGCGATGTCCAATGGCTTATCAAGCCTTTCAAACATCAGCTTCAGCCTTGCCGGGATCGCCTGCTGCGGATCGTCGTCCGCGGCTGCCATGGATGCGAAAAGCATGCAGGCTAGAAGGGCAATGATCATCTTCATCGAATGGTCTCCCTTAAGCGGCAACGCGTTTCAACACGGGCACGAAGCGCACGACGATCTGGTCGAAGGCGATCATGGCGACAATGGCGAGCCCGCTCATCGGGAAGGCGACGGCGAAGATTGTGGTAATCAGCCACAGGCCGTAATAGACCGCGCGTTTTGGCGGCATGGGTGGCACGCCGAGCCGGCCGGCCGGGCGCCGTTTCCACCACATGATGACGGCACTCACGCAGCTGAGCACGATGGCCAGGCAGGTCGCGAGCATCAGCAACTGGTTGAAACGCCCCCATTCCTGTCCCTGGTGGACATTGATGCCCCACTCGATCGCCTTGCCGAGCAACGGATACTGATTGAAGCCGATATCGATCAGCGGTTTGCCGGAATACTGGTCGATATGGATGGTGCGTTCGTTGGCCAGATCGTCGGGATAGAGCGAGGCGGTATAGACGCCCGTCTCGTCGGAGGGAATGGCCACGTCGAAGCCCGGCGCCATGCCCAGCCGCCTGGCGATCTCCACGGCCTTGTCGAGACCGATCGGCTTGGCCGATTGTGCTGCGGCGATATCGGAAAGCGGAACCGGCGCCTTTTCGACGATCCAGCCGCTCTTCGGCAGGATGTCCTCGGTCACCTTCTGCGATTTCGGCATGTCGTCCCAGAGCTGGACGGGATAGCCGAGGCCGTGTTCGGTCAGCCAGGCATTGGCGTTCGCGCCCCAATAGCCCGACCATGGCATGCCTGTTATCGCCAGGAAGAAGATCAGCACCCCGGCGAAGGCGCCCGTCACCGCATGCAGGTCACGCCAGAAAACCCGGCGGCCCGGCGTTCCCCGCACGCTGACGACACCGCCTGTCTGGCGGCGCGGCCACCAGAGATAGATGCCGGTGACGACGAGCACCATGGCAAAGCCGCCGGTGATCTCAATCAGCCGGTTCGCTATACCGCCGAAATAGGCCAGGCTGTGGATGCGCTTGACGACATAATTGAACTCATCGGTCGATCCGACCACATCGAGCACCTTGCCGGCATAAGGGTCGACGAAGACCAGTGTCGTGCCGGCATCGCTGGCGACGGTGACGATGGCCGATCGCTCAGGTCCGGCCGGCTCCTTGTAGGAGGTCGCCGCCGAGCTCGGCACCGCGGCGGTGGCGATGTCCGCGATCCGCTCGGCCGGCAGCGCCTGGCCGGCGGGCTGGACGGTATAACGGTAGCCGAAGAAGCTGTTGTTGATCTCGTCCTTGAAAAGATAGAGCGATCCGGTCACGGCCAGATTGAGCATGAAGGGTATGACGAGAAGCCCGGCAAAGAAATGCCAGCGCCAGATGGCGCGGTAGAGCGAAACGCCGCTGGCGGCGTCCTCCGCCGGTCCGGCGGCAGTGATAGTCGACATGAGGATGGATCCGTATCCGCGGCCGGCTGCGGGAAGCAGTTCGGCCGGCGTTGAAAGGCGTCACGGCGCCTGCCGCAACACGAGGTTCAGGCGAGGATCGGATCGGAAGGCGGAGCGCGGGGACCGGTATTGGGCGGGAAAAGCCGGCGAGGGAAGCTTTCGGCCCGGATCGGCAGTTCGACCGCGACCGCAAAGGGTATCGGAGCACCGGCGACATCCATCGGCGCCGGCAGCAGGGTCGAGGCGCCGATCCGGCAGGCCTCGCAACCATGCGAATGGGTTTTGTCGTGCTGGCCTTGATCGGATTTGTCACTGACGGTGGCGCAAAGCGACGGCAGCGTTCCATCGGGCAGTACATATTGCGCGAGTTCGGTCGGACCGGACTCACCGGCGACGGGAGCCTGATGGGCGAATGCGACAAAAACCAACGTCGCCGCGCACAGGATGCGCAGTGCCCATTGCTCCATCTGTCTCGCCCGTCTGATCAAGTGTCCCTCTCCGATCACCCGCTGATAGACGCCGCCGAGCGCATATTCAATGCGTCAATTTAACAAGCCGATCGGCGGCGATCAGGCCTCCGCCGTCGCATCCACCGTTCCCGCCAGCGGATCGTCCTCGAATGGATCGGCGGCGCGCTTCGGCTTCACGAGCGGTTCGGGGCGGACAGGGTGGGAAAACAGCATGTCGCGGCCGGCCTGCAGCCCTTCCGACACCTGCAGCACCAGGCGCGCCTCGTCGCGCTTGCGGATATCCTCGCCGATCTCATAGGCGTCGACCTCGGGAACGCCGAGCGCCTCCAGCGTCCGCCGCCCGAAGAGCAGGCCGGATTCCAGCGTTTCGCGCAACTCGTAGTCGACGCCCTTGTTGCGCAGTTCGATCGAATGGATACGGTCGTAGGAGCGCACGTAGAGCCTTGTGTGCGGATAATCCGCCTGCACCAGCTCCACCACCTTGTCGGTGACCTCCTTCTTCTGCGTGCAGACGAGCACGATCTTTGCCCGGTCGATGCCGGCCGAGCGCAGCACGTCCTTGCGGGTGCCGTCACCGAAATAGATGCGGAAGCCGAAAGAGGAGGCCTGGCGGATGCGGTCCGCCGAAAATTCGATGACGGTGACGCTGCGCCCGCCGGCAAGCAGGATCTGCGCGGCGATCTGGCCGAAACGCGAGAAGCCGACCATCAGCACGTCGGCGCCGGCGCCCTCGAAATCCTCGTCCAGCTCCTCATGCTCGTCGCCGCTGAGCAGACGCTTCGCAAGCGCCGCGCCGATCGGCGTCAGCGCCATGGACAGCGTGACGATCGCGACCAGCAGCGATGCCGTGCTCGCCGACATCAGCCCGACGGTCGCCGCCGCGGTAAACAGCACGAAGCCGAATTCGCCGCCCTGCGGCAGCAGGAAGGCGATGCGGATCGCATCATCATGCGGAGAGCCGGAGATCCGGCAGAGCCCGTAGATGATGATCGCCTTGACCGCCATGATGATCGGCACCGCGACGATGACGAAGAGCACGTTGTCGGCAAGCACGTCGAGCTGCAGCGACAGGCCGACGGCGATGAAGAAGATGGCGAGCAGCACGCCGCGGAAGGGCTCGATATCGGCCTCCAGCTCGTGCCGATAGGAGGATTCGGCGAGCATCACCCCGGAGAGGAAGGCGCCCATCGCCATCGAAAGCCCGGCAAGCTGCATCAGGCTCGCCGATCCCATGACGACGAAGAGGGCGGCGGCGATCATCGCTTCGCGCGCACCGGTGCGCGCGATGACCTGGAAGAGCGGCGTCAGCAGGTAGCGCCCCATGACGACCATCGCCGCGACCGCGCCGACGGCGACCGCAAAATCGGTGAGCGGCGCAGGGCTGCCCTTGCCGCCGCCGTCGAGCACGGTGATCAGCGCCAAGAGCGGCACGATTGCAAGGTCCTGGAACAGCAGCATCGAGAAGGAGCGCTGCCCATACCTCGTGTTGACGTCGCCGTCGCCCTCGAGGATCTGCATGGCGAAGGCCGTCGAGGATAGTGCCAGGCCGAAGCCGGCGACGATGCTGCCGCGCCAGTCGAGAACCTCAGAAAACCAGGCAAGCGCGGTCAGCGCCAGCCCGGTCACCACCACCTGCGCCGTGCCGAGGCCGAAAATGTCGCGGCGCATTTGCCAGAGGCGGCTGGGTTTCAGCTCCAGCCCGATGATGAAAAGCAGGAAGACGACGCCGAGTTCGGCGACGGCAAGGATCTGTTCGCCATCGGTGATGCCGTGGAAAACCGGCCCGATGACGATGCCGGCGGCGAGATAGCCGAGCACCGTGCCGAGCCCGAGCTTCTTGAATATCGGCGCGGCGACCACCGCTCCGCCGAGCAGCAGGATCGTTTCGGAAAAAAAGGCATTGGACGCGGACATCGGGGCGATTTCTTTCGACGGCGGGGAACAGGCCGGCAGCCCCGACAAAGAATCGGCGGCGGCGGCCTTGATGCTTGGGTGAGTGCACAATAAATGGAAGCCGAAGGAAAGGCCAAATCATGTCCTCTGAAATCGATTCCTCGACACTTCTTTCCCGCGCAAGTCAATTGATCGATCTGGCCAGGAAGGCAGGGGCCGACGCCGCCGACGCCGTCGTCGTCCGGTCGCGCTCGCAATCGGTCAGCGTCCGCCTCGGCAAGGTCGAGGGCACGGAATCCTCCGAAAGCGACGATTTTTCGCTGCGCGTCTTCATCGGCAAGCGCGTTGCCAGCGTTTCGGCCAATCCGGGCTTCGATCTGCAGGCGCTGGCCGAACGCGCCGTCGCCATGGCCAAAGTCTCGCCGGAAGATCCCTTCGCCTGCCTCGCGGATGAGGCGAGCCTAGCGAAATCCTACCCCGACCTGCAATTGCTCGATACCACCGAGGTCTCCTCCGAGATGCTGCGCGAGGCAGGCCTTGCAGCTGAGGCCGCGGCCCTTGCGGTCGAGGGCGTCACCAATTCCTCCGGCGCCGGTGCCTCGGCCGGCATGGGCGGCCTGGTTCTCGCCACCTCGCACGGTTTCGAAGGCAGCTACATGGCCTCGCGTTTCGGCCATTCCGTCAGCGTCATCGCCGGAGAAGGCACCGGCATGGAGCGCGATTATGATTTCGACAGCCGGCTCTATTATGCCGAGCTCGACGATCCCGCCGTGATCGGCCGCCGAGCCGGCGAACGAGTGATAAAGCGCATCAACCCGCGCCAGGTGCCGACCGGCAAGGATGTCACCGTCATCTTCGATCCGCGAGTCGCCCGCGGCTTCGTCGGCCATATCGCCGGCGCAATCAATGGCGCCGCCGTCGCCCGCAAGTCGAGCTTCCTGCGCGACAGGATGGGTCAGCAGGTACTGAAATCGGGCCTGTCTATCACCGACGATCCGTTGATCGTGCGCGGCCCCTCCTCGCGGCCCTTCGACGGCGAGGGCGTATCGGGCGAGCGGATGGTGATGATCGAGGACGGCGTCTTGAAGCATTGGTTCCTGTCGACCTCGACCGGTCGCGAGCTCGGCCTTCAGACCAACGGCCGCGGCGTGCGCGGCGGCACTGCCGTTTCGCCGTCCTCCACCAATCTTGCCCTTGAACCCGGCGACATCACGCCGGAGGAACTGATCCGCAGCGTCGGCAATGGCTTTTATGTCACCGAATTGATCGGCCACGGCGTCAACATGATCACCGGCGAATACAGCCGCGGCGCCACCGGTTTCTGGATCGAGAACGGCGAACTGACCTTCCCGGTCTCCGAGGTGACGATCGCCTCGAATCTCAAGGAGATGTTCATGCGCCTGACGCCGGCAAACGACATCGACCGCAAGTTCGGCGTCGCGGCCCCGACCTTCGCCATCGAAGGCATGACCCTGGCAGGGCGGTAGAGCATGATGCCGAAAAGTGTGTGCGGTTTTCGGACGACATCATGCTCAAACGAAAGTTGGACGGATTTGACGGGATGAGCGATAGGGAAAAGCCCCGTTGGCAGAGCGATCTCACGCTGATCGTCGATGCTGCGAAAGAGGCCGGTGCGGTCGCTTTCGGTTTCTTCAACCAGTCTCCCGAGGTCTGGTGGAAAAACGACGACCGCTCCCCCGTCAGCGCCGCCGATTTCGCCGCCAACAAGACGCTCGAAACCATTCTGCGCAAGGCCCGGCCAGATTATGGCTGGCTGTCTGAGGAAACCGACGATGATGCCGGCCGCCTCTCGCATGAGACGCTGTTCATCATCGACCCGATCGACGGCACGCGCGCCTTTCTCGGCGGGCAGAAGCTCTGGTGCGTCAGCGTCGCGGTCGTTCATCGCGGCCGTCCGGTCGCCGGCGTGCTCTATGCCCCGGCGCTCGAGGAACTCTATGAGGCCGTCGACGGCGGCGTGGCGCTGAAAAACGGCGTGCCCTTCACCGTCTCCGCCGCGGGACCGGAGGAGACGAGCCGCCTTGCGGTCGGCGAGGACCTGTTGACGACCTTTCCGCCGGAGTTTCGCGACCGGGTCAGCCGCCACAAACACATTCCCTCGCTTGCCTATCGCATCGCCATGGTGGCGGACGGTCGTCTCGAAGGCACCTTCGTCAAGAGCAATTCGCATGATTGGGATCTGGCCGCCGCCGATCTGATCCTTAGCTGCGCTGGCGGTGGCCTCGTCGATCTCGACGGCAGGCCGATCGTCTACAATCGCGCCGACGTGACCCACAACGTCCTCTGCGCAGCACCGACGCCCCGCATCAGCGAGTTTCTCGCGGCCTTTGCGGGACGACGAGACAGTTGACGTTTCCGTCAAAATCCCGCAGATGGGGTGGCGGAGGAGAATAGCAGAAAGAGAACAAAAAATGACTGACTCCGGTGACAAGAAGCAGCTTTTGCATCTCGTTTTTGGCGGCGAACTGGAAAGCCTCGACAACGTCCAGTTCCGCGATCTGAAGGGTCTCGATATCGTCGGCATTTTCCCGGATTATGCCACGGCGCTGACGGCCTGGAAGTCGAAAGCGCAGCAGACGGTCGACAATGCGCATATGCGCTATTTCATCGTCCACATGCATCGTTTGCTCGATCCGCAGGAAAAGGCCTGAAGCAGCCGATCTCGGCCATCGGCCGCGGCACGTATCGGCGGCCTGCGGTTCGTCGCGCCGGGTTCGTGCACCGGCCGTCCGTCGATCCGGATCGTTTGACGCATTCTGAACAAATTCATCGGCCATTCCGGCCGCAACGATAATGAGGGAATGGGTTTGATGTCGATCTTGGATCGGAGACTGGCGCAATGAGTTCCCGGATGGCTCGGTTCGGTCTGAGCGCATACCGTCTGGCGGGAACCGTGGCCTCTCCTGTCGTCGGCCTCTATATCACCTACCGCACGGCCAAGGGCAAGGAAGACCGGGCGCGCCGCCTGGAACGCTTCGGCTATCCGAGCGCCAACCGGCCGCAGGGCCCGCTCGTCTGGTTCCATGCTGCAAGTGTCGGTGAAACCAATGCCGTCATTCCGCTGATCCGCGAAATCCGCCGCCGCGACATCCATGTCATCTTGACCACGGGCACGATCACCTCGGCCAGGCTCGCCGCCGAGCGCCTCGGCAATGACGCGATCCACCAATATGTGCCGCTCGACCTGAAGCCCTCGGTCAGCCGCTTCCTCGATTATTGGGCGCCCGATTGCGCCATCATCGCCGAATCCGAGATCTGGCCGGCAACAGTGCTGGAACTCGGCCGCCGCCGAATTCCGCAGATCCTGATCAATGCCCGCATGTCGGATCGTTCCTTTGCCCGCTGGCGCCGCCGGCCGGCAATCGCCGAAGCCTTGTTCGAGAATCTCGCCCTCGTCATCGCCCAGTCGGATATCGATGCCGAACGTTTCCGCGATCTCGGCGCCGTTCCCGTTATCACCTCGGGCAATCTGAAAGTCGATACCGACGCACCCCCTTATGACAGCGCTGTCCTCGCCCGCTACAAGAAGCAGATCGGCGACCGCAAGACCTGGGCGGCGATCTCGACCTTCGACGGCGAGGAGAATGCCGCTGCCATCGTTCATCGGGCGCTGAGGGAGCGCGATCGTCAGCTGACGATCATCGTGCCTCGCCATCCCGACCGTTGCGACGAGATCGAGGCGGCTCTGGTCAAGCTGGGGCTGAAGGTCGCCCGCCGCACCCGCGACGATGTCCTGTCGGCCGATGTCGATATCTTCCTCGGCGATACGATCGGCGAAATGGGCCTCTATTTGCGACTGACGGAAATCGCCTTCGTCGGCCGCTCGCTTTTTGCCGAAGGCGGCCAGAATCCGCTGGAGCCCGCCATGCTCGGCTGCGCCGTTCTCTCCGGCGGCCATGTGCAGAATTTCCGCGATGCCTATCAGAAGCTTGCCCGCAGCGGCAGCGCCCGCATGGTGCGCGATACCGAAATGCTGGCCAAGGGCGTGCATTACCTTTTGACCAATGACGAAGCCCGCCGCAATATGATCGAGGCCGGCATCACCGCCGTGCACGAGATGCGCGGTGCGCTGACCGCGACCGTCAAGGGGCTGGAACCCTATATCAATCCGCTGACGGTGAAGGCGCGGCTGCTGCCCAAGGCCGTGGCCCAGCTCTGAGGATAAAGCATGGCGGCAGCGTCCCTAATCAAAGGCATTCTCTTCGACAAGGACGGCACGCTGCTCGACTATGACGAGAGCTGGCTGCCGGTAAACCGCGAACTTGCCCGTATCGCCGCTGAAGGCGATCCGCTTCTCGCCGACCGGCTGCTGTCTGCCTGCGGCATGGATCCGGTAACTGGCCATATCGTGCCTGACAGCCTGCTTGCCGCCGGCAATACCCGCCAGATTGCCGAGGGTCTGGTTGCCGCGGGTTCGATGGTCGATGTCGGCGAACTGACGGTGCGCCTCGACGAGCTGTTTTCCAACGCCGCCGAATTTTCCGTGCCGGTAACCGATCTCGCTGACTTCTTCGCCAGGCTGCATCGGCGCGGCTTCAAGCTCGGCGTCGCCTCCAGCGACAATGAGCGCTCGATCCGCCAGACCGCGGAACGTTTCGGTTTCGCCCGCTATGTCGATTATATCGCCGGATATGACAGCGGTTTCGGCGTCAAGCCGGAGCCGGGCATGGTGCTCGGCTTCTGCGCTGCGACCGGTCTTTCGCCCGAGGAAGTGGCGATGGTCGGCGACAATAATCACGATCTGCACATGGGCCTGAATGCCGGAACGGGGCTCAGGATCGCGGTGCTGACCGGAACCGGTTCGCGCGATTCGCTGGCCGCCGCCGCCGATCATGTGCTCGACGATATCACCGCTCTCGAGGCACTGCTGCCGGATCTGCAGCCGGCCTGACTGGTAAGGGCTTGCATTTTCATTGAATTTGGCTTCTCAATCCGGCCGGTCGAAAAGCAAGGGGCTGGTTGCCGTAAGGCGGGCAGGGGAGCGGAACGGCAAGATGATATCCGAAGCGCCGCCGTTCTGGTGGAGGAAAGCCGATTGGCGGGCCTGGCTGCTGCTGCCGGTTTCCTTTCTCTACGGTCGTATCGCCGGCCACCGCATGGCCCATGCGCGCCGCGCCTCCGTTGCCATTCCGGTCATCTGCGTCGGGAATTTCACCGTCGGCGGCGCCGGCAAGACGCCGACGGCGCTGACCATTGCCCGCGCCGCCAAGGCGAAAGGGCTGAAACCCGGCTTTCTCAGCCGCGGTTACGGCGGCTCGCTCGATGTGACGACCGTGGTTGATCCCGATCATCACCGGGCGGTCGCCGTCGGCGATGAGCCGCTGCTGCTTGCCCGGGAGGCGCTGACGGTGATTTCGCGGAGGCGCGTCGACGGGGCACAGCGTCTGGTCGCGGAGGGCGCCGATCTCATCATCATGGACGACGGTTTCCAGAGCGCCCGGCTGGTGATCGATTATGCCCTGCTGGTCATCGACGCGACCCGCGGCCTCGGCAACGGCCATATCGTGCCGGCCGGCCCGGTGCGCGCCCCGATCCGCCAGCAACTGCGTTCGGCCACCGCGCTGTTGAAGGTCGGCGGCGGCAATGCCGCCGACAGCATCGTCCGCATGGCGGCACGCGCCGCAAAGCCCTATTTCACCGCCTCGCTGAAAGTGCGCGGCGACAATACGCTCGCGGGCATGAAGGTGTTCGCCTTTGCCGGCATTGCCGATCCCGCCAAATTCTTCCGCACGGTCGAATCGCGCGGCGCCGAAATCGCCGTCGCCAAGTCCCTCGGCGACCACGAGCACCTGACCGAGGACGAGATCGACGACATCCTGACGACCGCCGAGCGTCAGGGCTTGCTGATCGTCACCACCTCAAAGGATTTCGTCCGCCTTTCCGGCCATCCCGGCAGGGCGGCACAGCTCGCGGAAAAGTGCCAGGTGATCGAGGTCGACATGGTGTTCGAGGATCACCTCGCCCCGAGCCTGATCATCGACCGGGCGATCGTTGCCTGCCGCGAGCGGCGCCTAAGGGAGATGAAGGCCGGCGTTAAAGCGATGCCCGGAAAGGCTGGGCCGCTCTAAAAGACTGCCGCGAACTCGCGTTGGTTTGCGGAGGCTATGGATCGCCGGCCTCTTGTCCGCCGGTTCGTCGGCTTTCTGCTACCCCCAATCGCAATGTGGTTACACGATCGAATGAAGCAAAGTTTCACGGGCGGAGGTCAGATGCGACCGACAAGCGTGATCGATCAACGCGACATTGCGGCTTTCGAGGGCATCGATCAGCGCGAGATGTTCCCCAATGGCGACCTCATTCCGGGCGCGTTCATCCCGCTTGTTCCACTGATAGTGATAGTGGAAGACCATGGCGATCACGTCTTGGAAGCTTTCGATAAAGCGGTTTGGCGCGACAGCCACAATCAGGCGATGGAACCGGCTGTCCAGTTCCGAGAAATCCTGAAACCGGGCATCGATGTCCGCGAGCAGTTCCAAATGCGCCGCTCGTATTGCACGCACCTGCTTCCAGATGGGTGAGCTGTCGGGCAGGGTAGCGAAGAGACGTGCGGAGCGCATTTCGAACATTTCTCTGATTTCGAACAGTTCGAGTGCGAAACTCGCGGTGAACCCTTTAAAAACCCAGCCTGCATTCTGACGCCTCTCGATCAGCCCATATTTCTGAAATCGATTGAGAAATTCACGGACTATGGTTGTCGCGACGCCGAATTTCCGAGCTAATTCAGCCTCATTGATTTCTGTGCCCGGACAGGCATCGCCGCGCAGCATCCATTCCATGAAACTCGTCTCGACCTGTTCCGAGATGGCTAAGGTCTCTTCCTTCGGATAACGCTCTATCTGCCGCGGCTGCTCGCGTATGATCCGCCTATGCGCTTCGGATATGATGATCCCACGTGCGGACATCGCCGCCAGCACCTTCCGCACCGTCGTTCTGCTCACGCCAAGCTGGGCGCGCAGTGCGTTTTCGGACGGCAATTCCTCCCCAAGACCGGATGTCCGAATGATATCGATCATATCATTGAAGGCCCTCTTAAAGGTCGTATCCGTCCTCATTGCACAACTCCCGGCATGTTTAGATATCCATAAGAAACAATTTGACGTACGTGTATCATATGTTTCTTATGTATAAAAAACCAGGGAGGCTGGGGAAATTTGGAAGACTCTGGGATTCTGCCTCAGAATTCGTCCCGACCTGGAGGTTCGCAAGGTGCAACCTTCCACCCGAGACAATCTGGCATCACATTAGGACTGAAGCTTTTGAGCTTAGGCCCATTGCTGATCCTCATCATCCTCATCGCCATCGTCAGTCTGATCACGCCGGCTTTTCTAAAGCCCGGCAACCTGGGGAACATCCTGGCGCAGACGGCGGTGATTGCTCTGGTGGCGATGGGGCAGCAGCTCGTTATCCTGACTCGCGGTGTCGACCTGTCTGTCGGCTCGAATCTCGCGCTCGCGACAGTCATCGGCGGACTGGTCTATCAGCAGGTTGATGCCTCGATCGCCGTCATTATGGCCATGCTGCTTTCGGGTGCTGCAATCGGGGCGGTAAACGGCGTGGTATTTGTCTATGGCAGGCTGCCACACCCCTTCATTATTACCCTCGCGACCTTGAGTATCTGCCGTGGCCTTGCACTGGCACTGGCCCCTGGCCACACCACCATGCGCGGGATGCCCAATGCAATTACTGCGATCGGCGGCGGTACGACGTTTGGTGTGCCCAATTCCTTCCTTGCCGTCGGGATCTTCGGGCTTCTTTTTCTGATTTTGACGAAGTCAATGGTCTGTGGCCGATGGATCTATGCGGTCGGTGGCTCGCCGAATGCCGCCAGAAGCATGGGTATACCGGTAAAGGGCGTTCTGCTCTCGACCTACATTATCTCAGGCTTTTGTGCCGGCGCCGGCGCGGTGCTGCTGGCGGGACGAACCGGCGCCGCCTCGCCGATCTACGGCAATCTCTTGGAGCTCGATACGATTGCCGCGGTGATAATCGGCGGTGCCAGCTTCCTCGGCGGACGAGGCCATCTCGGCCACGCTCTGATCGGCGCCGTGCTAATCGGCGTCATCCGCAACGCCCTTAACCTTCTCGGCGTCGACGTGTTCTTTCAAATGATCGCGATCGGTCTCGTCATCGTCATCGCCGTTGAGGCCGATGTGCTTCGTAACCATCTCGAGGCGCGCGCGCGTGTGCTTCAATCGGCGAGAGTGCAATGAACGCTGCATCCGCTCCACCGGTCCTTTCGGTTCGAAATGCGCAGAAGCGCTTTGGCGCCATTCATGCCCTGAAAAATGTAAGCTTTGATGCATATGCAGGCGAGGTAACCGCTCTTCTGGGTGACAACGGCGCCGGCAAGTCGACGCTCGTCAAATGCATTAGTGGGCTTCATTGCCTCGACGAAGGAGAGATCCTCGTGGATGGTGCTCCCGTATTGCTCCATTCAGCGGCGGCGGCCCGCCGCGCCGGCATTGAAACCGTCTATCAGGATCTGGCGCTTTTCGACAATCTGACCCCTGTGCAGAATTTCTATTGCGGGCGAGAAATCTCTTTCCCTTCCTGGCTGCCACGCCCGCTCCGCTTCCTCAACACCGGCGTGATGAAGCGGGAAGCAGCGCGTGTGATCGATCGCCTGAAAGTCAAGCTGCCGCGGTTCGACGCGCCGGTCGCGCTGATGTCTGGTGGACAGCGACAGGCGATCGCGGTCGCGCGCGCCATTGTTTTTGCGCGCAAGCTTGTGATCCTTGACGAGCCAACGGCCGCCCTCGGCGTGCGAGAATCTCGCCAAGTTCTTGACCTTGTCAATCAGCTCAAAGCCGAAGGCAATGCCGTGATCATAATCACGCACAATATGGAACATGTCGTCGAAATCGCCGATCGGGCCGTGGTGCTGCGGCAGGGTCGCAAGGTGGGTGAACTGAAGCCAGCCGAAGCGAACAAGCAGGACCTTGTCGCGATGATTGTGGGCGCCGAGGCTTAAGGGAGATCACTGCTTCGATAGGGCAGTGGACAACGAGATCGCTCTAGAGGAGGGCGATCGAAACATGGGAGGTGTTATGATGAAACCGCAATCCCTGCTGGGAGCTCTTGCGCTTCTGGCTCTCGCTGTAGTCCCATCCTTGGCGCAGGAGCCGGTCAAGCTCGGCTTTATAACCAAGTTCCCGGTTCCGTTCTTCGCAACAATGGAGAACGCAGCAAAAGATTATGCAAAGAGAAATCCCGGCGTCGAGATCATCTACGGACAGGGGACGTCCGCGACTGACATCGAGGGCCAGATTGCACAGATCGAGTCGATGGTGACACGAGGCGTGCAGGGCATCGCCCTAACGCCCGTCGATCCTACCGTGTCCACGGCTCTGGACAAGGCGGTGGCAGCCGGCGTCAAGGTCGTCCTGATGGATAACAATATTCCGGATTGGAAAGGCAGAACGGCGCTTGCCACGACCAATAATTTTGCCGCGGGCAAAATCGCGGGCGAATATCTCAAAACGGTTCTCAAAGCGGGCGATACGCTCGGGATTCTCGAGGGTGTGCCAGGTGTGCCAGCGCTTGATGACCGTGTGAAGGGCATGCTTGAAGGGCTGCAGGGCCTTGACGTCAAGATCGTCGGGAAAGGCGCAACAAACTGCACTGAGGAACTCGGGATCAGTGTCGCCGAAGACCTGCTGACGAAGAACCCGGACCTCAAGGCCATTTATGCCGCTTGCGGCCCGCCCGCTGCTGGCGCTGCGCGCGCCATCAAGAACGCCGGCACTGCCAATGACAAGATTGTGCTGGTCGGTTTCGACTTCTGCTGTGGTGAAGAGGAAGCGCTGAAGAGCGGAGTCGAGGATGCTTCGGTGGCGCAATTCCCCACCAAGATGGCTGAACTCGGTGTGGATGCGCTGGTAAAATCGATTCGCGGAGAGACGGTGGAGTCTTTGATCGATTCCGGCGCCGCGCTCGTGACGCCCGAGAATATGGCGCAATTCAAGTAAACCGTTGCCGCTCTGTGCAATTTGCAGAGAGCGCATATCGACCTTGCTGTTGCCTAGCAAACGGCCTGTCCTTCGTGGGGCGGGCCGGACCTGCGGCCTCTCGCACGCGGCCGCGCTTTAACGCCGCTGGTTCGGCAGCACGCCGGCGCGTTTGTCGGCTTCGATCGCCGAGATCACGTCGGCATAGGGCTCCTGGCGGGCGACGCTCCAATAGCGCAGTTCGTCGAGCGGGATCTGTTTTCCCGTCATTGCGCAGACGACACAGGAGCCGGGCGAGAGAATCTGGAAATCGCCATCGAGATACCGGATCTTCGCTTCGCGGTTTCCGTGCCCTTCGAACAAATTCATGCGCTCCGTTCCCTGCAGCCTCTCATCCGTTTGCCATACTCCCGTAAAGGCGGCTTTTCCAGCTTTTTTAGCTTCTGCCGAAAAGCCGCTCGATATCGCTGAGCTTCAATTCGATATAGGTCGGCCGGCCGTGATTGCACTGGCCGGAGCCGGGCGTCACTTCCATTTCCCGCAGCAGCGCGTTCATTTCCTCCGGCCGCAGCCGTCGTCCGGAGCGCACCGATCCGTGGCAGGCCATGGTCGCCGCCACATATTCGAGCTTGGCCGACAGGCCTGACGCCGTATCCCATTCGGCAATCTCGTCGGCAAGCTGGCGGATCAGCCCATGCGCATCGACTTCGCCGAGCATCGCCGGCGTCTCGCGCACGGCGATCGCCCCGGGGCCGAAACGCTCGATCGCCAGGCCGAGTTCGGAAAGCTCGCCCGCATGCTGCATCAACCGGTCGCAATCCTCTTCCGGAATATCGACGATCTCCGGAATGAGCAGCACCTGCGAGGCCAGCCGCTTCGAATGCAGCGCCTTGCGCATCGCTTCGAACACCAGCCGCTCATGCGCGGCATGCTGGTCGACGATGACGAGCCCGTCCTCGGTCTGGGCGACGATGTAATTGGCGTGGATCTGCGCCCGCGCCGCGCCGAGCGGATAGCGCGCGGTGGTGTCGGCTGCTGCCGGCTGCGGCGGAAACGGCGGCTCGGCCCGTGCCGTCGGCATCGAGAGCCCGTCGAAGGAGGCCTGCGGCCGTTCACCAAAACCGTTTGCCGGCTGGTAGGGACGGGAAGGCGAGGTCTCGGCCGACCATGCCGTCTGTGGCCGTTGCGCGTAGGGCTGAAAACCGGGACGGAAGGAGCGCAGCATGTCGCTTGCCCCGGTGGTTGCCGCCCGGCTGCCGTCACGCGCCAGGGCCTCGCGGATGGCGCCGACGATGAGGCCGCGCACGAGGCCGGGGTCGCGGAACCGTACGTCGGATTTTGCTGGATGCACGTTGACGTCGACGAGGGCGGGATCGAGGGTAATCGATAGCACCGCCACCGGATGGCGGCCTGACGGGATGGTTTCGGCATAGGCGCCGCGGATCGCCGACAGGATCAGCTTGTCCTGCACCGGCCGGCCGTTGACGAAGGCATATTGATGGGCGGAGTTGCCGCGATTGAAGGTCGGCACGCCGGCAAAGCCGGTGAGCGAAATTTCCTCGCGCACGGCGTCGAGGGCGATGGCGTTGTCGCGGAAGTCCTTGCCGAGCACCTGCGCCATGCGCGCCAGATGGTCGTCGCCGGTCGCCGGAAATTCCAGCGTCGTGCGGTCGGAGCCGGACAGCACGAAGCGCACGGCCGGGAAGGCGATCGCCATGCGCTTGACGATCTCGGTAATGGCGCCGGCCTCGGCCTTCTCGGTCTTCAGGAATTTGAGCCGCGCGGGGGTCGCGAAGAAAAGATCGCGCACTTCGACGATCGTCCCGGGATTGGCGGCGGCCGGGCGCAAATGCGCGATCTTGCCGGCGTTGACGGCGATCTCGTGGCCGCCAGCGCTGTCGCGCCGGCGGCTGGCGATGCTGAGCCTTGCAACCGAGCCGATCGAGGGCAGCGCCTCGCCACGGAAGCCGAGCGTGCGGATATTCTCGAGCGTCTCCGATAGTTTCGAGGTGCAGTGGCGCCTGACCGCCAGTTCCAGATCGGCCGCATCCATGCCCGAACCGTTGTCGCTCACCCGCAGCAGTGCCTTGCCGCCGCCTGCCGTGGCGATCTCGATGCGCGTCGCGCCTGCATCGAGCGCGTTTTCGATCAGTTCCTTGGCAGCGCTCGCCGGCCGTTCGATGACTTCGCCGGCGGCGATCTGGTTGATGAGCGTTTCGGAAAGCTGTCTGATGGCCATGGGCTATTTTCGAGGATTCGCGGGCCGGAGGGAAGAGGGTTCGGCGGGCTTTCCCAAAGCGTGATCCGAGGCTCCCGCAACCTGGGAATCGCCGCTGCATAATTCATGCTTAAATCGGAACCGATTTACTGATGAAATTATGCAGCAGTTCAAAGTGTTATTGCGCCCTATGCGCGCCTGGAAAGGACCCGCGGCGCTGTAGTGTTAAGCCGGTTTTAACATAAAAATGGCATTTCTATTCAAATACCTCCGGAAGCTTTCGAAATCGAACAGATGTGGGACGCAACAGCATGAGTGCCGGCTTCGATAAGGCGGACACATCATCGGAAACCGACGGGATTTCCGCCGGAGCCGATCTGCAGACGGCGCTTTTCGATGTGGTGTGCGACAGCCTTTCGTCAGCTTTCATCATCTATGACAAGAACGATCATCTGATCTTCGCCAGCCGCCAGACGCTGGAATTCTTCCCGCTGCCCCCCGAGATGCTGAAGCCCGGCACGCGGCTTCGCGATTTCCTCGGCGCGGTTTACGACACCGGCATTCGCCAGCAATATGACGTGAAGCAGCGCGGCTCGCTGAGCCGCGAGGATTGGCTGTCGCAGAAAATCGCCTCGCATTGGCGCGAGCGCTTCGATGCCGTCGAGCGCCATGCTGCCGACAGCTGGGTCCGTTTCGTCAAACGCAGGCTCCCCGGCGGTTACGGCGTCACCATCATTTCTGATATTTCCGAGGACAAGAAGCGCGAAGAGCAATGGCGCTCGGATCTGGAGCGGGTGCAGCTCACCGAGGACATTCTCGACAATCTGCCGTTCCCGCTCTTCGTCAAGGACCGCAACCTCACCTATGTCGCGGTCAATCTCGCCTTTTGCGAGAAATATCAGACGACCGCCGACGAGGTGCTCGGGCGCAAGAGCAGCGACCTTTTTTCCGTCGAGATCGCCAAGCGTTTCGAAGAAAGCGACCGTCATGTGCTGGAGACCGGCGAGATGTCCGTCTCCCGCCAGCGGCAGATCTCCCGCGACGGCATCGAGCGCGACATCGTCAGCCGCAAGCACCGCATCGGCAAGCCGGGCCGCTATTTCCTCGTGTCGACCATGCAGGATCTGCCGCGCGATGGCGCCGATCTCGACGAGTTCGGCCGGGCATCGGCGATCACCACCTCAAGCAATCAAAGCTATCGCCGCGCCTATGTGCCGGTACCGAGCGCTGTCGAGCGCCGCGAGCCGGCGGCGATGGAAGCGATCGTTCCGGAGAATTTTTCCGGCCGCAAGGTCCTCGTCGTCACGTCCGACCTTGCCGCTGAGACCGCCGCGTTGCGGACGCTGTCGAAATACGGTTTCGAATCCTGCTCGGTCCGCGGCGAGGACGAGGAGGAGCGGTTCCTGGAAATCGCCACTTCCTCCGGCATCTCGCTCGATCTCTTGATCATCGACAACCAGATGGGCATGCGCTGCCTCGAGCTGTCAGAGCAATATGGCATCCCGGCGCTTGTTATGGACGGTTTTCAGATCGCCAACGAGCTCACCTTCCAGATCGCCCGCCATTTCAATCGCAACAGCCGCAATGGCGCCGCCGGTGCCGAATCGGATTGGGAAATCAGCATTTCTGACGACGTCGTCGGCCTGCAGGTTCTCGTCGCCGAAGACAATGATATCAACCAGATCGTTTTTTCGCAGATCCTCGAAGGCCTTGGCTATCGCCATATGATCGCGGCGACCGGCGATGAAGCCGTGCGTCTCTGGGCCGAGCACCGGCCGCAGATCGTGTTGATGGATATTTCGCTGCCGGGCTTCAACGGCTTCGAGGCTGCCCGCCTCATCCGGCAGATGGAAGAATCCGGCGGGACAAGCCACACCCCGATCATCGGCGTGCTCACCCAGGCCTTCGAACGAGACCGCGCCGAATGCGTCAAGGCAGGCATGGACGATGTCATCATGAAACCGGTCAGCCCCGATATGCTCGAGGCTGTCTTCCAGAGGCATCTGCTGGATGAAGGCATACGGGCGCGAGGCTGATACATGTCATCAGGACCTCTTAGCGGTTCCGGCTAACGACATAAAAATTAACGACTTTAGCCGGGACTACCGGTCAACTCCTGGATTCTGGGGTGGTTTTAGCGGCAATGCCTGCTGATTTACTATCAAATTGTTAAGACATGCCGGTCATTCTTTGCATGGCGCGGGAAAGCTCGGGTGAATGATGAAATCGGCGGACACAGCTTTCTTGACCGTCGGTCAGAATGAGCTTCAGGCGATGGCCTATACCGATCCGCTCACCGGATTGGGAAACCGCAATCGCATGCGGGACAAGGTCTTGCAGATCTCTTCCGAGCGCGCTAGCGACCCGGCTCCCTTCACCATCGGCATCGCCAATCTCGACAGTTTCAAACCGATCAACGATCTTTTCGGCTCGGCTGCCGGCGATGAGATCCTTTGTCAGGTCGCCCATCGCCTCAGGGCCTGCATTCCCGATGGCGCGCTGGTCACCCGCCATGACGGAGATGAATTCGCCTTCGTGCTGCCGCTGATCTTCGAGCGGGCGAGTGCCGAAAAATTCGGCCAGATGATCCGTGAAATACTGTCGGCCCCCTATGATCTCGGCGACCGCAACGTCCGTCTTTCCGCCTCCCTCGGCTTTGCCATCTACCCGTTCGCCGGAGAAGACTGCGAAGAGCTGCTGAAGAGCGCCGAAACCGCCCTCTACCGTTCCAAGCGCCGCGGGCGCGGCCAGATCACCGTCTATTCGCGCGAGATCGCCCAGGAAATGAAACGCGCGACGCAGCTGGAGCAGGCGCTTAGAAACGCCATCATCTCCGACGCGATCGACGTGCATTTCCAGCCGATCGTCTCGCTCTCCAACAATCAGGTGGTCGGCTTCGAGGCGCTCGCCCGCTGGAACGATCCCGATCTCGGCTTCGTCTCTCCCGGCGTCTTCGTGCCGCTCGCCGAAGAACGTGGTTTCATCGATGCACTGTCGGAAGCGCTGCTGCGCAAAGCCGCCGAAGCAGCTCTTTCATGGCCGCGCGAACTCTTCCTGTCGTTCAATCTCTCCTCGGCTCAGTTGATGGATCCAGGCACCAGCGGCAGCGTCCTGTCGATCCTCGGTCGGGTCGGCTTCGATCCGCATCGCCTGGAGCTGGAGATCACCGAAACCGCGGTGATGAGCTCGGCCGATACCGCCCACCGCATCATCGCCGATCTGCGCGCCGCCGGTGTGCGTATTTCGCTTGATGATTTCGGCACCGGCCAGTCGAGCCTCGGGCGCCTGCGCGACTTCATCTTCGACAAGATCAAGATCGACCGCGCCTTCGTCTCGCGCATCAACTCCGACCGCGCCTCCGAACACATCATCAAGGCGATTCTGACCATGTGCGACGGCCTGGAGCTGGAAGTCGTGGCTGAGGGCATCGAGGATTATGCCGAGGCAGTGAAGCTGCGCATGCTCGGTTGCGGCATGGGCCAAGGCTATCATTTCGGCCGCCCGGCGGACGGGATCGCCACACTGCGCTTTCTGCACGAGAACTATTACGATCCCGCCATGGCGGAGCGTGTCAGCGCATAAAGCATGATGCCGAAAAGTGTGAGCGGTTTATCATGCTCCAAAGACCGACATAGCAAAAAGCGATGGCGCCCCTAGGAGCGCCATCGCCTACGCTATACTACCGCGCGGTATATCTGGCCGGGCTGTCTAAACGCCAACTTACTTGGGCGTTGTCGAGCCGGTGGCCGTGGTGTCGGTGCCGGTTGCAGCCGGAGCCTTTTCGGCCGACTGCATGGCCAGCGTCTTGAACTCAGGTGCAGCCTTCAGCGATTCAGCCGTTTCGCTTGTCGTCAGCTTGACGCTGCCATCCTGAGTATTCTGGGCGACGGTGATCTTCTCCATCGGGACGGCGACGTTCTTTTCGCCGATACCGAGGAAGCCGCCGACGCCGACGATCGCAGCAACGAAACCGCCGTCCTTCTTGAGAATCAGGTCGTTGACGCTGCCGATGCTTTCATTGTTGCCGTTATAGACCGACTGGCCGATATAGGTGTTGGCGCTGACCTGGTCCGGAGACTGCTCCGTGATATAGCCGGCCTGCGCCGTGTCTGCCGTCGGGGCTGCAGCCGGAGCCTGTGCGGCATCGCCTGCGGGCTTGGTGACGTCAGGGGTCATCGGCTTCGGTGCTGCCGGATCGGCCGGAGCTGCCTGTGTCGGAGCAGCCGGATCCGCGGGCTGCGGCGCCGCCTGCGAGAATGCCGCCGGTGCGAAAGCCGTGGCAAACAGTGCGCCAGCGGCAACGGTCGTCAAGAGTTTGCGTGTCATTTCGAACCTACCTTCAGTTCCTAGAGTGGTCGCTGACGCGGCAATTTCTGTTTCATTGCCGCGCCGGTTCGAAAGGAAAATGACTGGTGCGCCGAATGGTTCCGGTTGAAAACACGGAAAATTTCTCGATTTTCACGGAACATTTATCGCGCAACCGCCACCAGAACGAGAAAAGGCGCCTCCGGCCGGAAGCGCCTCTGGTTGTTACGGGCAAGCTGTCTTCAGATCACGTAGACCGGATCGAACACGCCTTTGACCTCGATGCCGAGTTCGAGCAGCGCGCCGGCGCTCGGCTGCGCAGAACGGGCATCTTCGTCGAGGCCCTCCCAGGCGGTCGTCACTGCCAGCCGGTCGGCATTGACGCCGATGAAGGCGGGGCAGGAGGGCTGGACGGCGGGAACCTTATAGCGCGAGATGCGCAACCCGTCGGGATTGTAGCGGTCGACGACGCCAGCACCCCAGCGGGAATTCCAGATATAACCATCGGCATCGACCACCGAGCCGTCGATGTCGCCGGGCTCGTCGGCGCTGTCGACCAGCACGATCGGTTCGCCCGAGGGCATGCCGGTGTTCGGATCGACCATGACGCGCATCAGTCGATTAAGGCGGGAATCCGTATAATAGCCGATCGTGCCGTCCGGCGAGAAGCAGATCGAATTCGGGATGCTGATGCCGTTGAAGATCTTCGTCACCTTGCCGCCGGCGATATGATAGATGGCGCCGGCCTGGTTTTCCGCCCGCTTGCTCATCGTGCCGATCCAGAGCGCACCGGAAGGATGGGTGCGGCCGTCGTTCGAACGGTTCTCCGGCCTGTCGTTTTCGAGCGCGGCATAGAAGGTGAGGTTGCCGCTCGCCACATCGCGAACGAAAAGCCCTTCCTCCGTCGCGATCAGCTGCCGGCCGGCGTCGATACGGGCAAGCACGCTCGCCATGGCAGGCAATGGATGCACCTTTTTGGCGCCCGTCGAGAGATTGAGCTCGTGCAGTTCCTTGCCGAGGATGTTGAACCACCAGACGGTGTTGCTGTCCGGATCATAGGTCGGGCCTTCGCCGAGAACGGAATTGGTGTTGCAAAGGGTCTTGCCCTCGAACTCGTAGATATCGGTCATACGCTCACGCTCCCAATGGCTGCATCATAGGCGTAAATGGTCGCCTTGGCGCGCTCGGCAACCTCTGCTGCGGTCATTCCGGGCTTGTAGAGGCTGGTGCCGAGACCGAAGGCGAAGATGCCGGCCTTGGTGTAATCGCCGAAATTCTTGTCAGACACGCCGCCGACGGCGGCAATCGTCAGTTCCGGCGGCAGGATCGCCCGGATCGCCGTGATGCCGGAAGGACCGAGCACGCTTGCCGGAAAGAATTTGAGACCGGTGGCGCCGGCCCGCGCTGCGGCGAGCGCCTCTGTCGGGGTAAAGACACCAGGCATCGTCACCATGCCGTATTGGCGCGCCCGGATGATCACCTCGGGCTCGACATTCGGCGTGACGAGCAGCGTGCCGCCGGCCACATGCAGGCTGTCGACCGCCTCGACCGTCAGCACCGTGCCGGCGCCGATCAGCACCTCGGGCGGCGCCATCTTGGCGGCGATCTCGATCGATTTGAACGGTTCCGGCGAATTCAGCGGGATCTCGATCGCCGTCAGGCCATTGTCGATCAAGGCGCCGACCACGCTTTCGGTCTCGTCGGGCCGGATGCCGCGAAGGATGGCGATCAGCGGGCGCTTCATGTCGGGGAAGGGGATACGGTTCATCGTGTCGGCTTTCTCAATTCGGCCAGATGGCTTCGGCGGCGGCCGAAAGCCCGCGGCGCACGGCGGCGTCCGCATCGATGGCGGTGAAGGGAAGTGAAAGGGTTTTGAAGGCCTGTTCATAGAGCGCCTGCAGGCGCCCGGAAGCGACCAGGGTGATGCCTGAGTTGGCCGCCTCCTGCAGCGCACCGGCGATTTCGAGACCGATCAGCGTGCCGGAGAGGCGGGCCTGCGCGGCAGCGGCGGAGATTCCGTGCAGGAGCTGCCCCGAGCGGGCGGTAAAGAGCAGATTGGAGGCAAGCGCGGGCCGCGCGAAAGCGGCCGAGACCGCCGCCTCGAAGGCGGCCGCATCGGCCGGCTGCTCCTCGGCGCCGGCAACGGCATGCGAAAGGATCGTGTGTTTGCTAATGACGTCGAAAAGTTCGCCGGTCATGAAGGTCGAAAAACCGGTGACCTTGCCGTCGCCCACATGCACCCACTTCGAATGGGTTCCGGGCATGCAGACCGCCTGGGCGCCCGCGCTTGCGCTGCCGAGCGCGCCGAGAAGCTGGGTTTCCTCGCCGCGCATGACGTCGGGTGTCGCCATATCCCGCTGGGCAAGGCCGGGCAGGATGCGGATGTCACAGCTTTCGCCTGGCACGGAGACCGCCCCGGTGAGGACGGAGGCAAGGGGCGCCGGCACATCGATATAACCGGCCTCGACCCAGCCCTGCCGTGCGCCGGCCATGCCGCAGATGATCACCGGCAGGTTTTCCGGCGCCTCAATGGCTGTGAGATGGCCGGTAAGCACGGTGGAAAAGCCGGTCTTTGCCGCGCTCGTCATGCCTTCGCCGCTGCGGCGTTCGGCAAGGATGGTGCCGTCCCTACCCATGAGCCAGAGCCGGAAGCTGCTGGTGCCCCAGTCCACCGCGACATAAGCGGGATTTGCCATTACAGAACGCCTCCATCGACAATCAGGGACTGGGCGGTCATTCCAGCCGCACAGTCGGATGCAAGAAACAGGCAGGGACCGACGATCGCATCGGGCTTGAGCGCGACCTTCAGGCACTGGTCCTCGACCGAGCGCGCAATGCTCTCCTCGGTGAGCCAGTGCTGCATCTGCCGCTCGGTGACGACCATGCCGGGCAGAATGCAGTTGACCCGGATGTTCTCCGGCCCGAGCCTGCCCGCCAGGCTCTTCGTCAGCCCGACGACCGCCGCCTTGGCTGCCGCATAGGCGGGAAAGCCGCCCATGTTCAGCTTGAAGGCAATCGACGACATATTGATGATCGCCCCGCCGCCGGCCACCCGCATCGGTGGCACGACTGCCTGCGAGGTGAAGAACACATGCTTGAGGTTGACCGCCTGGTTGTTGTCCCAATAGGCCTCGGTCACCGCGTCGAATTCATGGCGGTCGTCCCAGGCGGCATTGTTGACCAGCACGCGGATCGGCCCTGAGCTGGCAATGACGCTATCGACCGTGCGCCGGATCGCCTCGATGTCGCGCAGATCGGCATGGTGAAAGGAGACTGGATGCATGGTCTCCCGCGACAGCCTTTCGGCGAGTTCGCGGCCGGCAGCCTCGGCGATATCGATGAACGAGACCTTGGCGCCCTGGCGCGCGAAGCCTTCGACGATCGCAGCACCGATGCCCGATCCGCCACCCGTCACCAGCACGGTTCGGTCTCTGAACTCCGGAAATTGTGCTGGCATCGCCGTCGCCTTTTGATATTCAATGCGTTCCATTATTTGGAACTATATTTGACTATATGGAATTATCAAATTATGCTGGCCTTGCTGTCAAGGGCGGACGAGACGATGAATTCAAATAGCGAAAGCATGGCGCAGAGCCGCGAGACCGGCACGCTCGGCAAACTGATGGTTCTGCTCGATCTCGTCACCCATGCCGATGCGCCGCTGCGTTTCACCGATATCCTCGCCCTTGCCGGCCAGCCGCGCGGCACCTTGCATCGCCAGCTGAGCCATCTGGTGGAGGAAGGGTTGCTTGAGCTTGATGGCGACGGCCGTTATGCGCCGGGCCTGCGCCTGCTCGATTTTGCGGCACGCAGCTGGGCGCGCAATGAATTCCGGCTGATTGCCGAGCCGCACCTTGCCGCTCTGCAGCAGGCGACCGGCGAAACGGTGCATCTCGGTGTTTTGAGGGGCCAGTCGATCATCTATCTCGACAAGGTCGACGGTCGTCAGCCGGTGCGCATGTATTCGCAGATCGGCAATGCCTCGCCCTGCTACTGCACCGGTGTCGGCAAGGCCGCCCTGTCCTTGCTACCGGCCGATCTCCTCGCCGATCTCCTCGCCGGCCTGAACTTCACCGGCTTTACCGCCTCGACCCATCTCTCGGCAGAAACGCTGCTTGCCGAAATCCGCGAGATCACCGACCAGGGCTATGCCTTCGACCGCGAGGAGCATGAGGCCGGCATCCGCTGTGTCGCCGCTCCGCTATGGTCGCAGGATCGGAGCTTTATCGGCGGCATTTCGATTACCGGCCCGGCCTATCGTCTGTCGATGGAACTTCTGCGCCAATGGGCCGTTCCAGTTCAGCTGGCAGCTGGGAGGATCATGGAAGATATGCGCGTTCGGCTCGGCCCGCGCCGCTAAATGCGATCGGAGAGCATGCTTATGATGAGGGCGATATTGAGATTTTCGGGCGAATCACGACAACTGCAAATAGTCCGCGAAATCGATTAACCACCTGCCGGCCGAACGCCTCTGCGGCGAGGCCGATTCCATGTGATCCAATCAGCGATCGTCATTCCCCGAGGCAATCGAACCGGCCGTTGCGCCGAAGATGAAGAAATGTGATGGCACCCTTGTCGCAAACATCCCAGGAAGACGACGATTACATCCAGGAAATAGCCGGCCTGAAGACCCAGTTCGATATTTTCCGGTTCCTGAAACGTGTGACGGAAGCCTATCGCAGCCGTGCCTTCCTGGTTCTCAATCTGCCGCCGGTCACCTCCCTGGATATCCAGGGCAGCACCGTCATCACCAGTTGGCCGGCCGAGCTTCTGGCGCTCTACGACCAGGAGGGACTGCTGGTCAACAGCCCGGTTCTCAGGCGGCTCAGAACATCAGCGCGGCCCTTTTTCTACGACATGTCTCGCGAAAACTGGTCGCGCGACGACGGCAAGTCCATCCTCGTCGCCTCGCTGTTCGAACGTTTCCGGATGATGCGCGGCGCCTATTTCCCGACGCATGAGCCATCCGGCGTGCGCGGCGCCATCTCTTTCGCCGGCGACCGCGAGCCCTTCAGCCCGGCGGAGATGCGCGAGCTTTGCTATATCTCGATCCATGTCTATGACAGGCTTGCCGAGATCCGCAACCTCGACACGCGCATTACGGACACGCTGACCGACCGGGAAATCGATTGCCTCAACTGGACAGCGGCTGGCAAGACCAGTGCGGAAATCGCCGAAATCCTCACCCTCTCCGAGCACACGGTCAATCACTACCTCAACCGTGCCACCAAGAAGCTCGATACGGTCAATCGCACCCAGGCGGTGGCCAAGGCGCTTCGGATCGGCCTGATCAAATAAGGTGCAAAAGGCATAGCGGGACTTCGCCGGGCGCCCAGCGCTTGGGCATATGGCGGCCGTCGCAGCCGGCGTTTGCGCCATTTCCGCCGATTTTCCGTCTGGCACGCTTTCTGCTTCTCTTTTGCCAGAGGCCCAGAGGGGACTTGGACCAGCGCCAGGAAATGGCGCGGCCGCACACCGCTGCCCGACGCCGATGCCGCTTTTCCCAAGCCTTCGGTGTCGGCGGCGGTTGTTGCGTTTTGGCACCGCCTCTTGCACAGCTGCGCGCCATTTGGCCCTCCCGCTTCATTTTTCGCTGGCCTTTTTGTCGGCTTGCTCTAGTTCGCCCCGGATTGCGCCGGTTCTCGGGGAGACCGTTGCGGCCATCAGGGCGAAAGCCCGGCGGACTTGATGGCCGCAACGGATTGCCCGTTCTCCCCGGCGCTTTTTGCAAGCCGGCAAATCGATTTTCCCGCCGATGATTTTGTTTGGCGAAGGCGTCCGTCTCCACTATCTGTGATCGGGAAGCAGCAGTGAGGGTGGAATGACCGACGTCACCAAGGAACAGGTTCTCGAAACGCTGAAGACCGTGCGTGGACCGGATCTCGAGCACGATATCGTCGAGCTCGGTATGGTTTCCGACGTCTTTATCTCCGACGGCAAGGTTTATTTCTCTATCACCGTTCCGGCCGATCGTGCCAAGGAGCTGGAGCCGATGCGGCTCGCCGCCGAGCGCGTCGTCAAGGCAATGCCTGGTGTCAAGGGCGCGCTCGTCGCACTGACCGCAGACAAGAAAGCTGCCGCCGCCGCTCCGGCTGCCCGCCCGGTGCCGAACCCGTCGCACGGCCATGCCGGCCACGATCATCACGGGCATGACCATGGTGGCCATGCGCACGCGCCGCAGCAACAGCCGCCGCGGGCCGGCAAGATCGGCGTCCCCGGCATCGGCGCCATCATCGCCGTCGCCTCGGGCAAGGGTGGGGTCGGCAAGTCGACCACCGCCGTCAACCTGGCGCTCGGCCTGCTTGCCAACGGTTTGCGCGTCGGCATTCTCGACGCCGATATCTATGGTCCCTCCATGCCGCGGCTGTTGAAGATATCCGGCCGCCCGACCCAGATCGATGGCCGCATCATCAATCCGATGGAGAATTACGGCCTCAAGGTCATGTCGATGGGCTTCCTCGTCGACGAGGAGACGGCAATGATCTGGCGCGGTCCGATGGTCCAGTCGGCGCTCCTGCAGATGCTGCGCGAAGTCGCCTGGGGCGAGCTCGACGTGCTCGTCGTTGACATGCCGCCCGGCACCGGCGACGCGCAGCTGACCATGGCCCAGCAGGTGCCGCTTGCCGGCGCCGTCATCGTCTCGACGCCGCAGGACCTCGCTTTGATCGATGCCCGCAAGGGCCTCAACATGTTCCGCAAGGTCGAAGTGCCGGTGCTCGGCATCGTCGAGAATATGAGCTATTTCATCGCGCCGGATACCGGCACCCGCTACGACATCTTCGGCCATGGCGGCGCCCGCAAGGAGGCCGAGCGCATCGGTGTGCCCTTCCTCGGCGAAGTGCCGCTGACGATGAATATTCGCGAGACCTCCGACGCCGGCACGCCGCTTGTCGCCTCCGAGCCGAACGGCGTCGTCGCCGGCATCTATCGCGGCATCGCCGCCAAGGTCTGGGAGCAGCTCGGCGGCCAGACCCAGCGTCCCGCCCCGACAATCGTCTTCGAATAAGCGCTGTCATCGGCACCCGGGCGGCTGCTCCGAGCGGCCGAATCGCGATCGCCAGTACCCCAAATTGTGGGGGAAACGTGGTGAAAAGCCGCGCTTCACGGAAGATGTCTTGATTATTTCACGGCTTTGCTGCATATGCCGCGGCGCCATGATGGCGTTTGCTGCAGATGCTCAATGACGGCCGTCCTCGTTTGGAAGATTTCGGCCCGCCTGCAAGTTCGGAGTTGTCTTGTCGATCGAAGGATTGATCGCTGCGATGCGGTGGAGCACAATGCGCATGCCGGCCTTCAAGGTTGGATGCAGCCGGAGTTGTATGACCTTTTTTGATCCGCTTCCGTTGGGACCTGGGACGAGCGACCCTCGCGTTGCCGCGCTGGCGGCCGCATGGAAAGGCTGCCGGTGATCACCGCTTACTGTTCCAATTGCAGGTCGGTCGAGATCCGCGATCTGTCGCATCCCGCATCCTTCCCCGAGGATGTCGTCTGGATCGACATGATCGAGCCGAGCCGCGACGAGGAGCTTTATGTCGAGAAGGTGCTCGGCATCGAGGTTCCGACCCGGGACGACCTCAAGGATATCGAGCCCTCCGCCCGTCTCTACGTCGAAAACGACGCCGTCTTCATGACCGCCTCGCTGCTCTGGAAGGCCGATACCGACGCGCCGACGCTGACCGATGTCGCCTTCATCCTGGCCGGAAACCGGCTTGTCACCATCCGCTACGCCCATCCCAAATCCTTTGCGCTGTTCATCGCTGCCCTCCACCGGCTGCCGGAAAACTGGCGCAGCGGCGCCGCCCTTCTCGCCAAACTGCTGGAGACGATCGTCGACCGCACCGCCGAGATCCTCGAGGTCTCCGTCTCGCGCCTCGATATCCTGTCGATGCATGTCTTCGGCGATCGGGCGAAGAAGACGCGCAAGCCCTCGAATTATCTCGAGGAGAAGCTGCGCGATATCGCCGGTTATCACCGGATGATCAGCAAGGTGCGCGACAGCCTCGGTTCGCTGTCCCGCCTGCTGACCTTCTTCCACACGATTCCGGCGGTCCAGCAGGACCGCGAGACGAAGGAACTCTGCCGCACCCTCTCGCGCGATATCCAGTCGCTGTCGGAGCATGCCGCCTTCGTTGCAGGCAACATCACCTTCCTGCTCGACGCTTCGCTAGGGCTGATCAACATCGAGCAGAATTCGATCATCAAGATTTTCTCGATTGCCTCGGTGGTTTTCTTGCCGCCGACATTGGTCGCCTCCATCTATGGTATGAATTTTCAGGTCATGCCGGAGTTGGCCTGGGCCGCGGGTTATCCCTATTCGCTGGCCCTGATGGTGATATCAGCCGTCATCCCCTTTTTCTTTTTCCGCTGGAAAGGCTGGCTCTGAGGAGCCTGTTGCAACTTCATGTCCGAAGAGAGCCATCCGAACGAATCCCAGATGACGCCGAAAAAGCTGTTCTATCTTGCGCTCGGTTCCGTCGGTGTCGTCTACGGCGATATCGGCACCAGCCCGCTCTATGCTTTTCGCGAGGCGCTGAAGCCCGTCGCCCATGACGGCGTCACCCGTTTCGAGGTCATCAGCCTGATCTCGCTGATGATCTGGGCGCTGACGATCATCGTCACCATCAAATATGTGCTGTTTTTGCTGCGCGCCGACAACGAAGGTGAGGGCGGAACGCTGTCGCTGCTCGCCCTTCTGATGAAAACCGCCAACGGCCATACCGCCATACTGATGCTGCTCGGCCTGATGGGGGCTGCCCTCTTCCTCGGCGATGCGATGATCACGCCGGCGCTGTCGGTACTCTCGGCGGTCGAGGGCCTGAAACTCGTCACGCCGAGGCTCTCGGAATATATCGTGCCGATTTCGGTGGTGATCCTGGCGCTGCTCTTCGTCGTGCAATCGCGCGGCACCGGCGCCGTCGCCAGGTTCTTCGGCCCGATCACTGCCGTCTGGTTCCTGGTCATGGCTGCCGCCGGCATTTCCCATATCTCCGACGATTTCGGCATCCTCGCCGCCTTCAACCCCTATTATGCCGTCAGCTTTCTGCTGCATGAGGGCTTTTACGGCGTCGTCGTGCTCGGCGCCGTGTTCCTGACGGTGACCGGTGCGGAGGCGCTTTATGCCGATCTCGGCCATTTCGGCCGCCGTCCGATCCAGTGGGCCTGGTTCCTGCTGGTCTTCCCGGCGCTGACGCTGAACTATCTCGGGCAGGGCGCTCTCGTTCTCGGCAATCCGGAGACGATGTCCGATCCCTTCTATCTGATGTATCCGAAATGGGCGCTGCTGCCGGTCGTCATCCTGGCGACTGCCGCGACGATCATCGCCAGCCAGGCGGTCATCACGGGCGCGTTCTCGATGGTGCGCCAGGGCATCAACCTCGGCTTCCTGCCGCGTATGGAAATCCTCTTCACGTCGGAAACCAATACCGGGCAGATCTTCGTGCCGTCGGTCAATGCTGTGCTGTTCATCGGCGTCATCTTCCTGGTCCTGAGTTTCAAGACCTCGGATGCGCTGGCGACCGCCTATGGCATCTCCGTCACCGGTGCGATGGTCGTCACCTCGATCATGGCCTTCGAATTCGTTCGCGCGCGCTGGAACTGGTCGCTTCCGGTGGCGGTGATCGCGCTTGCGCCGCTGGTCGTGCTCGAACTGATCTTCCTCGGCGCCAACCTTTTGAAGATCCACGACGGTGGTTATATCCCGATCCTTATCGCCACCGCCTTTACCGTCATCATGTGGACCTGGCGTCGCGGCACCGCGATCCTGATGGAAAAGACCCGCCACACCGATATTCCGCTCCCCTCCTTCGTCAGCTCGATCGAGCGCAAGAGCGAACATTCGCCGGCCCAGGTCCCGGGCACCGCGATCTTCCTGACGAGCGACCCGGAATCGGCCCCCGCCGCCTTGCTGCACAATCTCAAGCACAACCATGTGCTCCACGACCGCAACGTCATCCTGACGATCCGCACCGTCAACAAGCCGCGCGTGCCGAGCCACGACCGCTATAAGGTCGAGCAGATTTCCGAGCGTTTCTCCCGCGTTGAACTGCTGTTCGGCTTCATGGAATCCCAAAACGTCTCGCAGGCCCTGGCGACGCTGCGCAAGACGGGGCTGAAGTTCGACATCATGTCGACCTCCTTCTATCTCGGCCGCCGCAAGCTGGTGCCGGACGCCAAATCAGGCATGCCCTACTGGCAGGACCGGCTTTACATCGCCCTTGCCAACGCCGCCGCCAACCCCTCGGACTACTTCCGCCTGCCGGCCAACCGCGTGGTGGAACTGGGGTCGCACGTTATTATTTGACAGGTGCGGGCGACATTCCCGACACGCGTGTCTGCGCTGTCTGGCTCCTTCCGCGACCTCGTCTTCCGTCATGCTCGGCCTTGAGCCGAGCATCCACACGGCATCCACAGCAGCCGCGGCATGGATCCTCGGCTCAAGGCCGAGGATGACGGAGAGTGGGGATGCGTCCCTGTCAAACAAGCCACATTAGAACATGCAAAACTTCGCATGGTCACATTCCGGCACGCCCCGTTAACCCGACGTCAAGGTTAATGAGAGATTTTCGATGGAATGTTCCCGCGTTCCATGCCCGGAGTTGGTGTTGCGTCGAAAGAGCTCTTCCCGTAGCAAGCTGCGTCTTCTTCCCGAGAATTGGGTGTCGCCCGCAATCTTCGGGCTCGCCGGCTGGCTGATCTTCCCGAGCGTCGCGTCTCATGCGGATCTCGCCGCCATGCTCGCCGGTCTCGATCGGGAGGGGGAGAGCTGGCGAATGGTGCTGACCAATTCGCCTGCCGGCTCGATCCATCAGGCCGAACTTGCCTTTTCCGATCCGGCGGTGACGGGCTCGATCTCGTCGGGTGCCGGCATGGTGCTTCCCGATGGCCGCAAGGTGGCTTTCACCAAGGAAAAAGGCCACGAGGACACGCCCGACGAGGATCGCGTCAACCGCGGCACCAAGAAAGGCCGCGTTGTCGCCGTCGAGAAGATGCAGCCGCCCAAGGATTTTTCCGCCGGTTCGATCCTCGAGCGCACCAGGATGCTCTTCACCCCGAGTTTCGATCTCAAGGACAGGTCGGCTTTCGTCAAGCCGAAGATCCAAGGCAAGGAAATCGAGATCGCCACTTCTTTCTATAAGAAGCAGCCGGTGGTGACCGATAGTGGCGTGCCGGCAATGCTCGCAAGCCTCGTCACCAGCGACAAGGCCGATGTCCTGGCCACGGCCTATGGGCCGGCGGCGCCCGACTATTCCCGCCAATCGCCTTTCGATTCCATTCTGACCGAGCAGGATAGCGGCCGCTTCGTCCCGCAGATCGGCCCGCGCGACCATGCCTGGGCCGCCAGCATATTGTCGCCGAGCGTCTTTTCCGCCCGCGAGCAGCAGTGCCTTGCCTCCGGCATCTATTTCGAGGCGCGGGGAGAATCGGTGAAGGGCCAGGCGGCCGTCGCCCAGGTCATCCTCAACCGCGTCCGCAACCCGTCCTATCCGAAAACCATCTGCGGCGTCGTCTACCAGAACGAGGACTGGCGCAACCGCTGCCAGTTTTCCTTCGCCTGCGACAGCATCAAGGACAGGGTGAACTCGGAATATCACTGGCGGATGGCCCGCGATGTGGCGATGGCGGTGACATCAGGTAAGATCTGGCTGCCGCAGGTGGGCTCGGCGACGCATTACCATGCCGTCTATGTCAGGCCGAAATGGGCAAAGACCATGGAAAAGGTCGGCCGCATCGGTCTTCACGTCTTCTATCGCACCTATGGCGGCGGCTGGAGCTGAGATAATTCGCTCGGGCAAGCGGATTTGCCGGGCTGAAAAGCGGATTCTTTCCATCGAATTTAACAGATCGACCCAGAAACGACTTATCTCTTTGATTTGACAAAACTATTTTATGGCTGGACAGAAGCTGCCTACGCCTTGACTATACCAATCCCTAAAACTATGTTGCGCGCGACTTCAGAACGGGCCGGAAGGGTTTCAACCTTCGCGTCCGGGGTCCGAATGACCGGGGTAGCGGGAGTGCGGGCGACGGGCAGGCGAGGAGAGATCCATGGCGGATGACCGCGAAGAAAGTCTTGAGAAGCGCCGTGCGCAACTGGAAGCGAAACTCGCGACCAAGCGCGTGGAGGCGAAAGTGGAAGAGGCAAGCGAAGCCCGTTCCGAGGTAAGCCGCAAAGGTTATGCCCAGGCGATGAAGCTTTCCAGCGAGTTCATTTCCGCAATCGTCGTCGGTGCTGTCCTTGGCTATGTCTTCGACCGTTTTGTTGGCACGGCGCCTTGGGGGATGATTGTTCTTCTGCTTCTCGGATTCTGTGCCGGCGTTCTGAACGTGCTGCGTTCTGCGGGGGTGGTGGCCCATCCTCTGGACGATAAGGACGACAAGAAGTAAGGACCGGTCCCGGTCCAGTGCAATGACCCCGCGTCCTGCGGGCCAAAGAGAGAGAACAAGCGGTGTCCAACGATCCGACTCATCAGTTCCAGATCTTCAAGATTGTGCCGATCGAAATCGGCGGGATTGATTTCTCGTTCACCAATGCATCGCTCTTCATGGTCGCTTCGGCCGCCGTGGCCGTAGGCTTCCTCTATTTCGCAACCTCGAACCGCGCCATCGTACCTGGCCGTTCGCAGTCGGTTGCGGAAATGTCCTATGAATTCATCGCCAACATGTTGAAGGAAGGCGCGGGAAAGCAGGGAATGAAGTTCTTCCCGCTGGTCTTCTCGCTCTTCATGTTCGTGTTGACGGCGAACCTGCTTGGCATGTTCCCGTATTTTTTCACGATCACCAGCCAAATCATCGTCACTTTCGCACTAGCGATCCTCGTCATCGGCACAGTTCTCGTCTACGGCTTCTATAAGCATGGCTTCCACTTCCTGAATGTCTTCGTGCCCTCGGGGGTCCCGGGTATCCTGCTGCCGCTGGTCGTCTCGATCGAAATCATTTCGTTCCTGTCCCGCCCGATTTCACTGTCCGTTCGTCTTTTCGCAAATATGCTCGCCGGTCACATTACGCTGAAGGTGTTCGCAGGCTTCGTCGCCTCGCTTGGAGCCCTTGGTGCAGTCGGTGTCGGCGGCGCCGTTCTTCCCCTCATCATGACCGTCGCGCTGACCGGTCTCGAGTTCCTCGTCGCCTTCCTCCAAGCTTACGTCTTTGCGGTGCTCACTTGCATGTACCTAAACGACGCAATCCATCCGGGCGGGCACTAAGGATAACGACATCGACGTCATAGGGCGTCAGTCATTCGCCGCAACAACCATTTCAAAGGAGTTCAACATGGAAGCGGAAGCAGCAAAGTACATCGGTGCAGGCCTGGCTTGCTTTGGTATGGCCGGTACGGCTCTCGGCCTCGGCAATATTTTCGGCAGCTACCTCTCCGGCGCACTGCGCAATCCGTCTGCCGCTGACAGCCAGTTCGGCCGTCTGGTATTCGGCTTCGCCGTTACGGAAGCTCTGGGCATCTTCTCGCTGCTCGTCGCTCTCCTCCTCCTCTTCGCCGTCTGATATCGGCGAATAGATGGATCACGGCCTGCCACCGCAAGCCGTGATCCTTTGCATTTGCAGTCCACCTGGAGGTGAGAATGTTTTTTGTGACCCCGGCTTACGCTGAAGAAGCACCGGCGGCAGCGACGGGTACGGATGCGCATGCCGCTCCGGCCGCAGGCGAGGTCCATACCGAGACTGGTGTTGCCGGCGGCGAGCACGCCCGTGGCCCTTTCCCGCCTTTCGATTCGACGACCTTCGCGTCCCAGCTGCTCTGGCTGGTGATCACGTTCACCGTCTTCTATTTGCTCATGCAAAAGGTCATCGCGCCGCGTATCGGGGCGATCCTCGACCAGCGTCATACGCGCATTTCCCAGGATCTGGAAGAAGCGGGCCGCCTGAAGGCGGAAGCCGACGCTGCTGTTCAGACCTATGAAGGTGAACTGGCTGCTGCCCGCGCCAAATCCAACGCGATCGGCTCCGCCGCACGCGACGCCGCCAAGGCCAAGGCCGAAGAGGATCGCCGCGCTGTCGAGGCGAGCCTGTCTGAAAAGATTAAGGCTGCCGAGCTCCGCATCGGCGAAATCAAGGCGAAGGCTTTTGCCGATGTCGGCACCATTGCCGAGGAAACCGCGGCTGCCGTGGTCGATCAACTGATCGGCGGCACCGTCGCCAAGGCCGATGTCGCCGCTGCCGTCGCAGCCGCCAAGAAGGAGGCTTGATCGATGGAATTTGCCTTAGACGCAACTTTCTTCGCCTTTGTCGGCCTCGTCCTGTTCCTGGCGCTGGTCGTTTACCTGAAGGTTCCGGGCATGATGGCACGGTCGCTCGACGACCGCGCCGATCAGATCCGCAACGAATTGGCCGAAGCCAAGCGCCTGCGCGAGGAGGCCCAGCACCTGCTGGCCGAATACCAGCGCAAGCGCAAGGAAGCCGAAGCCGAAGCGGCCCACATCGTTGCCGCCGCTGAGCGCGAAGCCGAAATGCTAACCGCCGAAGCAAAGAAGAAGACGGAAGAATTCGTCGCCAACCGAACGGCGCTTTCCGAGCAGAAGATCAAGCAGGCCGAGGCCGAAGCGATGAAGGCGGTCCGTTCCGCCGCCGTCGATCTCGCGATCGCGGCTGCCGAAACGGTGCTCGCCAAGCAGGCCGACGCCAAGGTCCAGTCCGAGCTCTTCGGCAACGCCGTCGGCCAGGTCAAGACGCGGCTCAACTGAGCAGTATCGAATGAAATGAGCAAAAGGCCGGGCATGTCCCGGCCTTTTCTTGTTGATAGTTCCTTTTATGAAATCCGAGCCTGTCCGGTTGGGGAGGGGGCCTAAAGCAGCTCTCGGCAGTCTGGAGTCCAGACCTATTCCGAGATCAGCTCGTCCATCTCAGGACCGTCCTCGACCTTGCGCAGCGGCCGAAAGCTCATCCGGTGCAGGGAGCAGGGGCCTAGTTTTTCGATGCCGGCGCGGTGCTGCGCCGTGCCGTAGCCGACATGAGCGGCAAAGCCGTAATCCGGAAAGACGTGATGGGCGCGCGCCATCATCCGGTCGCGTGTGACCTTGGCGACGATCGAGGCGGCGGCGATCGAGACCGAACGGGCATCGCCCTTGACGACAGCCTGTCCGGGGCAATCGAGGCCGGGCGGCACGTCGAGCCCGTCGGTCAGCACGTAGCTTGCCGGGATGGCGAGGCTGCAGATGGCGCGGCGCATGGCGTCGAGGCTCGCCTTACGGATATCCGTCTCGTCGATACGTGTCGAGCTGGAGGAGGCGATCGAGACGGTGGCGGTCGCCAGGATCTGCACGAACAGCTCCTCGCGCCGTTGCGCCGAAAGCTGCTTGGAATCGTTCAGCCCCTCCGGGATGCGCTTCGGGTCGAGGATGACGGCGGCAGCAACGACCGGCCCGGCGAGCGGCCCGCGGCCGGCCTCGTCGGCGCCGGCGACCGGCCAGTGGCCGGCCTTGCGGGCTTTGAGCTCCAGCCGGAAATCCGGCACGAGGGGAACCGCTTGGAACAGCTGGGGAGAATCGGGTGGCGTGCGAGGTTTCATGCGGCTGAGCCTCGCACGCCAACCCGATTGCCCGCAAGTCCCCGATCAGGGCGGCGGTCGGGGACCGGGTCCGGCGGATGGTGGCGGTCAGTGCCATCCGCGGGAATTGCGCTCGGGGCTCGAAAACAGGGCGGTTTTTCTGAGCAGCCGATGCGCAAGCTTGAAGCAATTCCGGGAAAAGTGCGGCACGGTTTTCCGTCCGGAATTGCGTAAAAAGTCAAAAAGCAATTCCAGACAAAGCGAGAAGCCAAGAATTGCGTAAGACAAAGCCTAGAGCAGCGACAGCTGCACGCCGCTGCCATCGGGCGGCACGAACAGATCGTCGCGCAGCGGCATGCCGCGCCGCGTCAGGCCGAAACGCCTGGCGGCCATTTCAAAGCGTCGGGCGATCTGCCAGGCATAGGGACCGGCGCCCTTCATGCGCTTGCCGAATTCGGCATCGTAATCCTTGCCGCCGCGCATCGAGCGCACCAGCGACATCACATGCCGGTAACGATCGGGATAATGCTGCAGCAGCCAGTCGCGGAAGAGCGGGCTGACCTCGAGCGGCAGTCTCAGGATGACATAACTCGCCTCGGCAGCGCCGGCAGCCTTGGCCGATTCGAGGATGCGCTCCAGCTCGTGATCGTTCAGCGCCGGGATCAGCGGTGCAGCCATCACAGCCGTCTGGATGCCGGCTTCCGACAGTGTGTGAATGGTCTCCAGCCGGCGCGGCGGCGTGGCGGCGCGCGGCTCCATCGTCCGGGCAAGCTTGCGGTCGAGCGTGGTGACCGAGATGCCGACGCGCACCAGGTTCTTCGCCGCCATCTCCCGCAGAATGTCGAGATCCCGCAGGATCATCGCTGACTTGGTCACGATCGATACCGGGTGGTTCGCCTTGTTCAAGACCTCGAGAATACCGCGCATGATGCGCCATTCCTTTTCGATCGGCTGATAGGGGTCGGTATTGGTGCCGATTGCGATCGCCCGCACCTTGTAGCCCGGCTTGGCAAGTTCCCGTTCCAGCAGTTTTGCCGCATCCGGCTTGGCGAAGAGCTTCGTCTCGAAATCAAGCCCCGCCGAAAGCCCCATATAGGCGTGCGTCGGCCGGGCGAAACAATAGATGCAGCCATGCTCGCAGCCGCGATAGGGATTGATCGAGCGGTCGAAGCCAATGTCAGGCGATTCGTTGCGGGTAATGGCCGTGCGCGGCTTCTCGATCTGCACGTCCGTCTTGAACGGCGGCAGCTCTTCCAGCGTCTGCCAGCCATCGTCGAAGGTCTCGCGCTGCAGCGCCTCGAACCTGCCTGTCGGGTTCAATCCCGCCCCGCGCCCACGGCGCCGATCGACCTCGATCCGCAGCCCGGAGGACACGATCATCGCATCGGCAATATCTGCCGTATTGGCAGGCGCGAATGCGGCCTGCCCTGCCAAGGACTGCTCTCTCATCGGATTCTCCCGCGGCAAAAGCCATCGCTTCCGCCCGTTTTGATGATTAAATTCCTATCCGCAAAACAAGAACAATGCAAGAACAAAATGCGGAAAACGCCGCTGGCAATAATTTGTACGGCGCATTATGAATGGGCGATGTTGACGGTTGTTCTCGAATGTCAGGATCAGGAAACTGAGCTGGCCCAGACTTTATCGGTATTGGTGGCAGGCGCGGTAGAGGGGCTGGTCAGCGATGTGGTCGTGCTCGATCACGGCTCGCGCGACGGCAGCTCGCGGGTCGCCGACGCCGCTGGCTGCCGGTTTTATTTGCACTGGGATATCAAGGACATCGTCCGCTCCGCCCGCGGCGAATGGCTGCTCTTCGTCGAGCCCGGCGCGCGGCCTCAGGCCGGCTGGATCGACGAGATCGCCGAATATATGGCGCTGAACAAGCTGCCGGCGCGCTTCACCGCCTCGCGCGGCTACCGGCGCCCGTTTCTGAAGCGCATCGGTCGCGCCGCGCCGCCGTTGGAACTCGGTCTGCTGATGCCGAAGAACCAGGCGCTCGCCGCCGCCCAAAGCGGCATGGCCCTTGCCGAATTCGCCAAGGGCCAGAAGCCGCGCAAGCTCGCCAGTGAATTGATTCCTTCCTGGGTGGCGCGCGCCGCTCGGTAGACGATTTCGCTCTCAATCTTGAGCTGGGCTTGACCGCGCATATCTGGTTGGCGCCGAAAACGTCTTCTCCCCGTGAAGAACGGGGAGAGGGGACGTGCCCTGCGAGACGTTAGCGGGGAACGGAGAGGTTGCGGCATATCCCCTTCGCCCCGCAAGCGGGGAGAAGGTGGCCGCAGCCGGATGAGGGGCTGGTCCCGCAATAACGTCGGCGATTGCAACCCACCATCGCGCAAAAGATGGCGCCCAATCGGATTTTGCGCTATAATTCTTCCATGGCGCCGCCGAAGCGCCTCGCTTCGCAACGGATGGCCATGGATGCCGGTGGACGGCAGAACAGGTCGGCGACAATCTCCTCTTCTGCCGGGTTCCCGGCGGAAGGAGGTGCGTCATGGTACGCAATATGCTCTACGGCCTGCTGGCCGTCATATTGCCGACATTGGTGATCGCGCATCCGCATTCGGCAGCATCGCAGACGATGCTCAGTTGCGCAGGCCGATCCGAGGTCGTCAATTTCCTGGACAAGAATTTCGCCGAAAAGCTGACAGCGGTCGGACTGGTCAACGAGAACGCCGTTCTTGAGGTCTATGCCGCCGAAAGCGGCACCTGGACGCTCGTCGTCACGGATGTTCACGGCATAAGCTGCATCCTGCTGTCGGTTGACAGCTGGGAAACGATGCCCACTCTGCCGGGCCTTGCCACATAGCGAGCCGGGTTCGGTAGCCTATTTCATCGCGCCGCGTTTCAGGTGTTCGTCCAGACGCGGCATGATCTCGACGAAATTGCACGGCAGGCTGCGGTAGTCGAGCTGTGCTTTCAAAATGCCGTCCCAGGCATCCCGGCAGGCGCCGGGCGACCCCGGCAGCGCGAAGATGAAAGTGGCGTTGGCAACGCCCGCCGTGGCGCGAGACTGGATCGTCGCCGTGCCGATCTTGTCGTAGGAGATGCGGTGGAAGACGGCGGAAAAGCCGTCCATGCGCTTTTCGAACAAGGGCTCCAGCGCTTCGGGCGTCACATCGCGGCCGGTAAAGCCGGTGCCCCCTGAGGTGATGACGACGTCGATCTCATCCAGCTCGGTCCAGGCCTTCACCCGGGCGGCGATTTTCTCGCGATCATCCGGCACGATCGCCCGGTCGACCAGCCGGTGGCCCGCCTCGGTGATTCGCGCCGCCAGCGTGTCGCCTGACTTGTCCGTCTCCCGCGTGCGCGTATCCGAGACGGTGAGAACCGCAATACCGACGGCGATGAAGGGCCGCTTCTCGTCCAGACCTGCCATCACATGCCTCCCGAAACCGTTTCCGTCGCCTGGAAATACCAGTCGGGCCGCTCGTCGTGAAGGGCTGCAGCCGCTTCTTGCGCCTCAGCCATGTTGGCAAAGATCCCGAAACAGGTAGCGCCGGAGCCGGACATGCGGGTCAAAAGCGCGCCGCGGGTCTGCAGCATCTCAGAGATGACTGCAATCTCAGGCACGAGCTGGCGCGCCGGCGGTTCCAGATCGTTGCGGGCGGCATCGATGACTGCCAGCCAGCCGGCACTCCCGGATACACCGGTTGCGAGGCTCAGGGCCGCGTTGTTCTTTGTCGTCAGCCGGCGGAACACCTCGGGCGTCGCAACACCCTTCAGCGGATTGGCAAGCACCATGGCAAAGGCCGGCAGATCAGCCACGGCCTCGATCTCCTCACCGATGCCACGGGCGATCAGCGGCCGGCTTTCAAGGCACATCGGCACGTCGGCGCCGAGCTTCAGCGCCAGGCTGGCAAGCGCCTCCACCGGCAGGCTCATGCCCCAGAGCCGCATCAGCCCGCGCAATGTCGCGGCCGCATCGGCCGAGCCGCCGCCGATGCCGGAGGCAACAGGCAGGTTCTTTTGCAGGTGGATATGGACGGGGAAGGCGAGGGCGCCGAACTGCTCGCGCAGGAGATCGCGTGCCCGCAGCACCAGATTGGTGCCGCCTTCGCCGGCAAGCATCTCGCCGAAGCGGCCCGACAGGGTGAAGGCGTCGACTTGGGCAGGCAGGAAGCCCAGCCGGTCGCCGCAATCGGCAAAGGTTACCAGCATATCAAGCAGATGATAGCCATCTGCCCGCTGGCCCGTCACATGCAAGGCGAGATTGATCTTCGCGCGCGCCTCTTCGGTGACGCCGAACGCCTCGGCCAGGCCTGCTTCAGGCATGTTTGTCGCCCGTCAGGATTTCTTGTCGACCGGCGGCGGCGTGACCGGGGCCGGATCCGGCTGCTTCTTGTCGGCCGCCTTGGCATCGTCGCTGACGGCAGGCAGGCCATTGGCGACCTTGTCCTTGATCTTCGGGATCTCGGCTGCTTCTGGCTCGGAGGCGAGCGCCCGGTTCCACTGATAGACGGCCTCAAGCTTGCGGCCGACGCGCCAGTAGGCGTCACCCAGATGGTCGTTGATCGTCGCGTCGCCGGCCTTGATCTGGGCGGCCCGCTCCAGCTCGTCGACGGCATCGTCGAAACGGTTGAGGCGGAAATAGGCCCAGCCGAGCGAATCGATGATGTAGCCGTCGTCGGGGCGAAGGTCGACGGCCTTCTTGATCATGCCGAGACCTTCGTCGAGGTTCCGGTTCATGTCGATCCAGGAATAGCCGAGATAGTTCAGCACCTGCGGCTGGTCGGGATTGAGTTCGAGGGCCTTGCGAAAGTTCGGTTCCGCCTGGTCCCACTTCTTCAGCCGTTCATAGGCGATGCCGCGCTGGAAGAAGACGCTCCAGTTGGCGCGGCCGGGAATGGGGCCGATCGCGTCGACCGCCTTGTCGTAATTGGCGGCCATCGCCTCGTAGTCCTTGGCGTCGGAGAGCACGCTGCCATAGGCGAGATAGCTGCGGATATCCTTCGGGTCGGAAGCGATCAGCGCCTGCAGGTGCTTGCGCGCTTCGTCCACCTTGCCGCCCTGGGCTAGGGCAAGGCCGAGCTGCAGCTCGGAGATCCGCCGCATCGGCGAATTCTCCGGCACCTTCTTGTAAAGCGCGATGGCGCGATCCATCTGGTTCTGCTTCTCGGCGATGCCGCCGAGCAGCACCAGCGTATCGGCGCTGTTCGGGTCGAGCGCATTGGCGGTCTGCAGGTAAAGCGAAACGATGTCCTCGGCGCCATCGCGGTTCAGCGCCCCGCCGACCGAGAACAGTACGCCGGCAGCGCCTTCTTCGGCCGTCTTGACCTGTTGCTCCTGCTTCTCGTCTTTTCCGATACTGTCGCGCAGCGCGTTCAGCGGCGCGTAGTTCGGCAGCAGATTGTCGCCGACGGAAACGGCGTCGAGCGCCTTCTGCTTATTGCCTTGTGTCGCTTCGAGACGGGCCAGCGCCATCACTGCGCGCATGAAGGTGTCGGGTGCCGTCGCACCTCCCTCCTTGTCGAGCACGGCATCGTTCAGATGCTTCCGGGCCGATTTCACGTCGCCGGTGGCGATGGCGATTGCCCCGGCATTGTAATTCTGGAAGATGCGGACCCAGTCCGGCCCCTTCATCTTCTCGACCATGGCGAGCGCTTCCTTGCCGCGGCCTGCGCCGACGCGGGCCCAGGCGAGCAGCAGGTCGTTCATCATCCGGTCGAGATCGTTCGGCCCGTTATATTTGAGAATGCTCTCGGCCGTCTTGTAGTCATCACGGCGCACGGCATCCATGCCGCGCACGATCGTGGTAATGCGCTCGACGGACGGATCGCCCTTCAGGTCGTTGGCATATTTGACGCCGTCCTTGATGTCGCCATTGAGCAGCAGCGAGATCATCAGCCGCTGGCGGATCTCGGGATTGCCGGGCTCAATCTGCAGCGCCTTCTTGTAGAGTTCGATCGCCGTCTCGTAGTCATGATCGACATCGGCCGTGCGCGCCGCAAGGAAGGCGCCGGAGAAGGTGGTAACGCTATCGGCATCGAAGCTATCGGTCTTCGCCACATCGCTCGGCTTGGCCGCATCCTCGGCATTCGCGCCGCCGACACCGCTGAGCGAAAGGACAGCGGCAAGCGCTGCGCTCGTAAGAAGACGGATGGCAAATCTCTGCCGCATTAGGAAACCTTTCTTCGACAGCGTCCCGACAATGGTGCCGGTCGCAAAACCAGTTGTGTTCACTGATTCATAACAGGATGGCTTTTTTGAAGCGGCGCCGCAAGAAATTCAGCCTAAGATCAAGGACGTTTGATCAATTGACGCGCTCGATGCAGAAGTCGATCACTTCCATCAGGGAGGATTTCCATACGGTATCGGGCAGCGGCGCCAGCGCGTCCCGTGCGATCGTGCCGTAATGAATCGCCCGGCCGATCGTGTCGGCGAGCGTGCCGTATTTGGTGATCAGCCCCAGCGCTTTTTCGAGGTTGGCGTCGGTGCTGTTGCCGGCTTCGATCGCATCGCGCCAGAAGGCGCGTTCGTCTTCGGTGCCGCGGCGATAGGCGAGAATGACCGGCAGGGTGATCTTGCCCTCGCGGAAATCGTCGCCGACATTCTTGCCGAGATCGGCCGCCTTGCCGCCGTAATCGAGCGCATCGTCGACCAGCTGGAAGGCGAGCCCCAGATTCATGCCGTAGGATTTCAGCGCGTTGCGGCCGGATTTGCCGGCCTCGGCGACGATCGGCCCGACTTCGGCGGCGGCGGCAAACAACGCCGCCGTCTTGGCGCGGATGACGGAGAGATAGTCGTCCTCCGTCGTCTCCATGTTCTTGGCGACGGAAAGCTGCAGCACCTCGCCTTCGGCAATGATGCAGGCGGCGGAAGACAGGACGTCGAGCGCATCGAGCGAGCCGACATCGACCATCATGCGGAAGGCCTGGCCGAGCAGGAAGTCGCCGACCAGCACGCTTGCCTGGTTGCCCCAGATCATCCGCGCTGTCGATTTGCCGCGGCGCAGGTCGCTTTCGTCGACGACGTCGTCATGCAGCAGCGTTGCGGTGTGCATGAACTCGACCGAGGTGGCGAGCTTGACGTGGTTTTCGCCCCGGTAGTCGAACAGCGAGGCGGCCGCCAGCGTCAGCATCGGCCGCAGCCGCTTGCCGCCGGACGATATCAGATGGTTCGCCACTTCGGGGATCATCTGCACGTCGGAGCCGGCCTTGGACAGAATGAGCTGGTTCACCCGCTCCATGTCCGCCCTGGTGAGATCGACCAATGGCTTGATGGATGCCAGTTTGTTTTTGCTTTCTTCAAGCGGTATGACCACGCCCAACGACCCGGACTCCTGTTCATTCTTTGCATCTGACAATAGAAAGGGGCGATGGACGCGGCAAGGGGTGAATTGTCGCGCAAGGCGAAATTGGAAGGAAAACGACGGCAAATGCATGAACTTATCCGCGCCAACGACGCTGTTCTGCTCTCCTTTGCCGAGAGCTTGATGAAGGATGCCGGAATACACTGCTTCATCGCCGATCAGGGCATGAGCGTGCTGGAAGGTTCGCTCGGCATGCTGCCGCGCCGCCTGCTCGTGGATGAGGAGATGGCCGATCAGGCCCGCCGCATCCTGATCGACGCCGGCCTCGGCGACGAATTGCGCGACAGGACGTGAGCGGAGGATGACCGGGGAGCCCGCCGAAACCATCGATGCCTTCCATCGCGGCGCCTTCCACCTGGTGCAGCCGAGGGGCAGGGGCCATCGCGCCGGCATGGATGCGATGCTGCTCGCCGCCCTCGTTGCCGACGACCGTCCGGTCAAGGTCGCCGACCTCGGCGCCGGCGCTGGTGCTGCCGGCCTTGCCGTCGCCTCGCGGCTTGCCGATGCTGAGGTGGTGCTGTTCGAGCGCTCGGCCGAAATGGCCGATTACGCCCGCCGCAGCATCCTGCTGCCTGAAAACGCCCATCTTGCTACCCGCGTCAGCGTCGTCGAAGCCGATGTGACGCTGACCGCCAGAGCACGCAACGATGCCGGCCTCATCGATGAGAGTTTCCACCACGTCATCATGAACCCGCCCTTCAACCATGTGGGCGATCGGCGCACGCCGGATGCGTTGAAAGCCGAAGCCCATGCGATGACCGACGGCCTGTTCGAAAGCTGGATCCGCACGGCGGGTGCGGTCATGATCCCGGGCGGGCAATTGTCGCTGATCGCCAGACCCCAATCGATCGCCGAGATCATCGATGCCTGCGGCCGGCGCTTCGGCGGCATCGAGATCACCGCAATCCATCCGCGACAGGGTGAAAACGCCGTGCGTATCCTGGTGACCGCGATCAAGGGATCGCGGGCGCGGTTGTCGCTGCGCGCGGCCCTCATCATGCACGAAGAGGGGAGCCACAAGTTCTCCCCTCTCGTCGACGATTTCAACAATGGCCGGGCCGCCTATGCCAGGCTTCGATCCCCAGCAGCTAGCCGGTGACGAAGTCGAAAAGCAGCTTGACGTTCAGGCCGGCAATTACAACCGCGATCAGATAGGCGATGCCGCTCAGCCAGCGCGGCGCCACGAGTTCGCCCATTTTGGCCTTGTTGGCGGTGAACATGACGAGCGGGAAGACGGCGAAGGAAAGCTGCAGGCTGAGCACTACCTGTGTCAGGATCAAAAGCTGCGCCGTGCCCTGGTCGCCATACCAGATGGTGACGATCGCCGCCGGCACGATGGCGATGGCGCGGGTTATCAGCCGGCGCATCCATGGCGGCAGCTTGATTTTCAGGAAACCTTCCATGACGATCTGGCCGGCAAGCGTCGCCGTCACCGTCGAGTTGAGGCCGCAGCAGAGAAGCGCGATGCCGAACAATGTCGGCGCGATGGCGAGACCGAGCAGCGGCGACAGCAGCGAATGCGCCTCGCCGAGTTCGACGACATCGGTCCTGCCATGCGCATTGAAGGCGGCAGCCGCCAGGATCAGGATCGAGGCGTTGATCAGCAGCGCGAAGCAGAGAGCGACCGTCGAGTCGATCGTCGCATAGGTCAGCGCCTCTTTCTTTTCGGGAACCGTATGGCCATAGGCCCGTGTCTGCACGATGCCGGAGTGAAGATAGAGATTGTGCGGCATGACGGTCGCGCCGAGAATGCCGAGCGCCAGATAAAGCATCTCAGGATTGGTGACGATCTCCGTCGTCGGGAAGAAGCCGGTGACGACGGCGCCCCACTGCGGATCGGCCAGCAGGATCTGCACGCCGAAGCAGATCGCGATGACGCCGAGCAGCGCGATGATGAAGGCTTCCACCCAGCGGAAACCGAGCTTTTGCAGGAAGAGAATGACGAAGACGTCGAGCGCGGTGATCAGCACGCCAAGTTCGAGCGGGATGCCCATCAAGAGGTTGAGGCCGATCGCCGTGCCGATCACCTCGGCGATGTCGGTGGCAATGATCGCGATTTCGGCAAAGGCCCAGAGCGGCACCGAAACCCATTTCGGATAGGCGTCGCGGCAGGCCTGCGCCAGGTCGCGGCCGGACGCGATCGCCAGGCGCGCGCAGAGCGATTGCAGCACGATCGCCATCAGGTTGGAAAGCAGCGCGACGGTGAGCAGCGCATAGCCGAATTTCGAGCCGCCGGCGAGCGAAGTCGCCCAGTTGCCGGGATCCATGTAACCGACGGCGACCATGTAGCCGGGTCCGGCAAAAGCTGCCGCCCGCCGCCACCTTGAGCTATGACGCCCGGTTCCGACGGTGCGATAGACATCTGATAGCGACGCCTCTCCCCGTTCGTGCCGCCAGCCGCGGTTTGCATTCGGATTCAGGGCGTCCATACGATTTCCACCTATTAGTCGTGAGTGGCACTATGACGAATTAGAATGATAATGCAAGTCATTCGCAACAAGAAAATCAATCCGCTGTTTTCAGGGCCGATGTTTTCGAGAACGCGGCCATTGCGTTTGTCGTTCCAGCGCATACATGGATGCCGATCGTCATTGACGTGATCGTGCGACCCGAAAGCGAAGGATTAGAGATGGCCGGATTCTGGAGAAAGCTGCTGCCGAAACGGTTCCGCAAGAACGGCATCACCATCCCGGTCGTCAGATTGCAGGGGCCGATCGTCAGCGGCGGCGGCCCGTTTCGGCCGGCCCTCAATCTCGCCAATGTCGCTCCGGTTCTGGAAAAGGCCTTCGCCATGAAGGACGCGCCGGCGGTTGCCATAACTATCAATTCGCCGGGCGGTTCGCCCGTCCAGTCCCGCCTGATCTTCACCCGCATTCGCGAACTCGCCCGCGAGAAGCAGAAGAAGGTCCTGGTCTTCGTCGAGGATGTCGCCGCCTCGGGCGGTTATATGATCGCGCTCGCCGGCGACGAGATCATTGCCGACGCCACCTCGATCGTCGGCTCGATCGGCGTCGTCTCCGGCGGTTTCGGCTTTCCCGAACTTTTGAAGAAGATCGGCGTCGAGCGCCGTGTCTACACCGCGGGCGAAAACAAGGTGATCCTCGATCCGTTCCAGCCGGAAAAGGAAAAGGACATCGAATATCTGAAGAGCCTGCAGCTCGAAATCCACCAGGTCTTCATCTCGATGGTGCGCGAGCGCCGCGCCGGCAAGCTGAGGGACGATGCGGCGGTCTTCTCAGGCCTGTTCTGGAGCGGCACCCGCGGCCTCGAACTCGGCCTCGTCGACGGTCTCGGCGACATGCGCCAGGAATTGAAGCGGCGCTACGGCCAGAAGACCAAGCTGGAACTCGTCGCCGCCGGCCGCGGCCTGTTCGGCCGCCGTGTTCCCGGCGTGTCGCCGGTCTCGCTCGAAAGTGCGGCATCCGGTCTCGCGACGGGGCTTGTCGAAGCGGCCGAAGAAAGAGCATTGTGGAGCCGTTTCGGGCTTTGAGGGGAGCGAGAGAGGGAAATGGCGCAGCTTATCACCATCCTGGTCCTGGTCTTCTCGGCCTGGTGGCTCTACCGCCGCTTCGTCTCCGATGCCCGCAAGCTCGCCGAAAAATCGCGCCGCGCCGAAAGGGAGCGCCAGACCGGCGCAATCGGCACGCTGGTCAAGGATCCTGTCACCGGCGAATACCGGCTGAAGCGGGATGAGGAATAGGGCGTCGATTCTCCCTTCTCCCCAGCGGGGGTCCGAAAGACGGGCGAGACCGGTGGCTCGCCCAGGCTGGTGGCCCGAAGGGTCGGATGAGGGGGCCGCACGGCACGGCATTAATTGCCCTTCGGTTGCGCTCAGCGCATTCGCGGCTTTGCCGCTTAACCCCTCATCTGCATGCCGGCATCTTCTCCACGCTGGGGAGAAGGGATATGCCGCGACCTCTCCGTCCCGCACCGACGCCTCACAGGGCACGTCCCCCGTTGGGCTAGGGTGAGGGCAGAGACCCTCTCCATACGGGCCGGTCCACTCTCGCAAAACCCTTGACCCCCGCCGCCCTCCATGGCACCTGTCGCGCCGATAATCCCCACGCAATCGGTGCCGTTTCATGTCAGCCATCCCAGACCATATGAACCCGAAGCGCTCCTTCCAGGCGCTGATCCTGACCCTGCACAGCTACTGGGCGGACAAGGGTTGCGCGGTGCTGCAGCCCTACGACATGGAAGTCGGCGCCGGCACCTTCCACCCGGCCACCACTCTGCGCGCCCTCGGCCCCAAGCCTTGGAAGGCCGCCTATGTCCAGCCGTCGCGGCGCCCGTCCGACGGCCGCTATGGTGAAAACCCGAACCGCCTGCAGCATTATTACCAGTATCAGGTCATCCTGAAGCCGAACCCGCCCAATCTGCAGGAGCTTTATCTCGGCTCGCTCGCGGCGATCGGCCTCGACCCGCTGCTGCACGACATCCGTTTCGTCGAGGACGATTGGGAAAGCCCGACGCTCGGCGCCTGGGGCCTCGGCTGGGAATGCTGGTGCGACGGCATGGAAGTCTCGCAGTTCACCTATTTCCAGCAGGTCTGCGGCATCGAATGCGCGCCGGTCGCCGGTGAGCTGACCTATGGCCTCGAGCGCCTCGCCATGTATGTCCAGGGCGTCGACAATGTCTACGACCTGAACTTCAACGGCCGCGAAGGCGACGAGAAGATCAGCTATGGCGACGTCTTCCTGCAGGCCGAGCAGGAATATTCGCGTCACAACTTCGAATTCGCCAATACCGAGATGCTGCATCGCCACTTCGTCGATGCCGAGAAGGAATGCCGAGCGCTGCTCGATGCCGGCGCGCCTGGCGACAACGCCAACCAGCGCCTGCACAAATGCGTCTTCCCCGCCTATGACCAGTGCATCAAGGCCAGCCACGTCTTCAACCTGCTCGATGCCCGCGGCGTCATCTCGGTCACCGAACGCCAGAGCTATATCCTGCGCGTGCGCACGCTCGCCAAGGCCTGCGGCGAAGCCTTCCTCCTGACCGACGCCGGCGGCGTCAATCTGGGCAAAGAGGCAGCGTGACGCAAAAGCCTGCCAGCCGTATTGTCCATATCAACGGCTGGCCAGGCACCGGGAAGCTGACCGTCGGCCGTTTGCTGGCGGTTTTCGACCATGCCGTGCGTGCCGATCCGGCCGACAGCTTCGTCTTTACCGATGCTCTTGCGGATGACGCGGATGATAGTGCGACGTTTTCCTGGTATCTCGATCTGGCTGCCGGCAGGGGCGCGGATCTGGTCGCAGTTCTCCTCGACTGCGCGCCGGAGGAAAATGCCAGGCGCCTCGTCTCCCCCGGCCGATCGGAGGCGCTCAAGCTGACGGATACGGCGAGGCTGCAACAGCTCCGGGCAAACTATAAACTGTTGCGCGGACTGGCTGAGCACACGGTCGAAATTGATAAGACGGACCTTTCGCCGGAGCAGACGACGGCCCGAATTCTCGCGCATATCGGTGTTTGACGGCAACTGGGAATCCTGCGTAGTCTTTGCACCAAGATTACTTCGTTGCAGGGGATTCGCGATGTATATTGCGCTTGGCGTCATCGTTTTGGTCGCCCTCTATGTCGTCTTCATCTACAACGGCCTGGTTCGCTCGCGGCAGATGGCTGAAGAAGCCTGGTCGGGCATCGACGTGCAGCTGAAGCGCCGCGCCGATCTGATCCCGAACCTGATCGAGACGGTCAAGGGTTATGCCGCCCACGAAAAGTCGACGCTCGAAGAGGTGGTTGCGCTTCGCAACAAGGCGCAGGCCGTGCCAGCAGGTGATGTCGCCGGCAGGGCGCAGGCGGAAGGGCTGCTAGGCCAGGCGCTCGGCCGGGTCATCGCGCTCGCCGAGGCCTATCCCGATCTCAAGGCCAACCAGAATTTTGCCGAGCTGCAGGCTTCGCTCGAAACCATGGAAGGCGAGCTGCAGATGGCGCGGCGTTACTACAACGGTGCGGCCCGCGACCTCAACGTCAAGGTCGAAAGCTTCCCCTCCAATCTCGTCGCCGGCCAGTTCGGTTTTGCCAAGCGGGACTATTTCGAAATCACCAACGAGGCCGATCGCGCCGTCCCCAGCGTTAAATTCTGACGATCCGGCATTTTGCCTTTGCGAAAAAGCGATTAAGAGCAGGGGCAGACTGCGGCCGGCAAGAGCATGTCGCGCAAAACTGTGCAGCGGCACGATGGACGGAAGAACAGCATGACACGTACAGCCAAACTCACGATCATCCCGCCGGACAAGCCGCTTTCGGGCCGCGCCATGCCGCCGGGCTCCAAGTCGATCACCAATCGGGCGCTGCTGCTCGCCGGCCTTGCCAAGGGCACGAGCCGGCTGACCGGCGCGCTGAAGAGCGACGATACGCGCTATATGGCCGATGCGCTGCGCGCCATGGGCGTTTCGATCGACGAGCCCGACGACACAACCTTCGTCGTCACCGGCAGCGGCAGGCTCCAGCCGCCGAAAGCACCGCTCTTCCTCGGCAATGCCGGCACGGCGACACGCTTCCTGACGGCGGCCGCCGCCTTGGTCGATGGCACCGTGATCGTCGACGGCGATGAACATATGCGCAAGCGCCCGATCGGCCCGCTGGTTGAGGCGATGCGCACGCTCGGCATCGATGCGACCGCCGAGACCGGCTGCCCGCCGGTCACCGTCAAGGGCACCGGCCGCTTCCAGGCCGACCGCATCCGCATCGATGGCGGCCTGTCCAGCCAATATGTCTCGGCCTTGCTGATGATGGCGGCCGGCGGCGACCGGCCGGTCGATATCGAGCTCGTCGGCGAGGATATCGGCGCACTCGGTTATATCGATCTGACCACGGCGGCGATGAAAGCCTTCGGCGCCAAGGTCGAAAAGACCAGCCCGGTCACCTGGCGGGTCGAGCCGACCGGCTACCGCGCCGCCGACTTCATCGTCGAACCCGATGCCTCGGCTGCGACCTATCTCTGGGCCGCCGAAGTTCTGACCAGCGGTGCGATCGATCTCGGCGTTCCCGCCGACGCTTTTTCGCAGCCGGACGCGCGCGCCTACGACATGATCGCCCGCTTTCCGCAGCTGCCCCCCGAAATCGACGGCTCGCAGATGCAGGATGCCGTTCCGACGCTGGCCGTGCTTGCCGCCTTCAACGAGACGCCGGTGCGCTTCGTCGGCATCGCCAATCTGCGCGTCAAGGAATGCGACCGCATCCGGGCGCTTTCCTCCGGCCTCAACCGCATTCTCCCCGGCCTTGCCCGCGAAGAGGGGGACGATCTGATCGTAAAGTCCGATCCGGCCCTTGCGGGAAAGCGTCTTCCGGCCGAGATCGACAGTTTCGCCGATCATCGTATCGCCATGAGCTTCGCGCTCGCCGGCCTGAAGATCGACGGCATCACCATTCTTGATCCCGATTGCGTCGGCAAGACCTTCCCCGCCTATTGGCGGACGCTCGCCGCCCTCGGCGTGACATATCAGAACAAGGATTGACTAGAAGCAGCCGAGGCTGCCGGCGGGGAGACAGGGATGGGGCGTCGGTTTTTCGGATTTTGTTTTGCTCTGCTCTTTATGCTGGCGGCCCCGGCGGCTTTCGCCGCCGAGGTCATCGACAGTTTCGCCTCCGCCATCACGCTCGAAAAGAGCGGCGCGATGACGGTGGCGGAAACGATCACCGTCAATGCCGAGGGCAACCGGATCAATCACGGCATCTTCCGTGACTTCCCGCTCTATTTCACCGACGCCGAAGGCCGTCGCCGTAGCGTCGATTTCGATATGGTGTCGGTCACCCGCGACGGCGAAGACGAGCCTTGGCACACGGAATCGATTTCCGGCGGCATCCGCATCTATGCCGGTTCCGCCGATGTGTCGGTGACGCCGGGCCGTCACCGCTACGTCTTCACCTACAAGACCAACCGCCAGATCCGCTATTTCGACGATCATGCCGAACTCTACTGGAACGTCACCGGCAATGGCTGGATCTTCCCGATCCGGTCGGCCACGGCGACGGTGCAACTGCCGCCGGGTGTTGCCGCCACCGACACGGTCTTCTTTACCGGCCCTCAGGGCGCTACGGGGAAGAACGCCCGCGTCGATGAAGCCGGCGCCGGCCTGGTCTTTGCCACCACCGCGCCGCTTGCCGCCGGCGAGGGCCTGACCTTCGCGATCCGCATGCCGAAGGGTTCGATCGATCCGCCGAGCGCCGATATGGAAAGCACCTGGTGGCTCAAGGATAACCGCAATTATTTCATCGGCTTCGGCGGCTTGATCCTGGTTTTCGCTTATTACACTCGTTCCTGGCTGAAGGTCGGCCGCGATCCCGCCCGCGGCGTCGTCGTGCCGCGCTGGGACGCGCCTGAGGGCATCTCGCCGGCGCTGGTCAACTACATCGACAACAAGGGTTTCTCCGGCGGAGGTTGGACGGCGCTTGCTTCAACCGCGCTCAATCTTGCGGTCCGCGGCTACGTCAAGCTCGAAGACTTGAAGAATTCGATCGTCATCCAGGGCACGGGCAAAGCGCTCGGCAAGGAGAAATTCCAGGCCGGCGAGACCGAGCTTCTGAAAGCTGTCGGTGGCGCAGGCAGGACGCTGACGATCGACAAGGCCAATGGCGAGCGCGTCAAATCCGTCGGCCAGGCCTTCCGTTCGGCGATCGAGAAGGAGCATCGCGGCAAATATTACAATTCCAACCTGGCCTATACCGCAGGCGGCATCGCGCTCAGCGCCGCTTCCCTGGTGGCGCTGTTCGTTTTCGGCTCGCTGCAGCCGGACACGATCGCTCTGATGCTGGTCCCGACGGCGATCGCGGTTTTCGTTGCCGTCTTCGTCGCCGGTTTCATGAGGTCGATGCATCGCGGTAACTCGCTGTTCGGCAAGATCGTCGCCATCATTGCCACGGCGGTCGGTGTTTTCGTCGGCATCAGCATTCTTGCCGTCGTCGTCCTGGCGCTTGCTTCGTCGCTGGTGCAACTGCACGAAACGCCGATGCTTTTTGCCGTCGGCGGCATCGTGCTGCTCAACATCCTCTATTTCTTCATCATGGGCGCGCCGACCCCGCTTGGCGCCCGGATGATGGACGGCATAGACGGCCTGCGCCAATATCTGACGCTGGCCGAAAAAGACCGCATGAACACGGCAGGCGCGCCTGAAATGTCGCCGCAGCATTTCGAGACGCTGCTGCCCTATGCGGTGGCGCTCGGTGTCGAGAAACCCTGGTCGCGCACCTTCGAGACCTGGCTTGCAGCCGCCGCGGCCGGTGCGGCCGCCGCCTATGCGCCCGCCTGGTATTCCGGCAATTTCAACAGCGGCAGTTTCTCCGACCGCGTCGGCGGCTTTTCCTCGTCGATGGCCTCGACCATCGCCTCGACCATACCCTCGCCGCCGCCGTCGAGCTCGTCCTCCGGTTTTGGCGGCGGCGGTTCGTCGGGGGGCGGTGGCGGAGGCGGGGGAGGCGGGGGCTGGTAAGCTTTCCCGCTTGACCTTTCGCCCCTTGGCCCTTAACCGCCAGAGGCAAAAGGAAAGGGTGGCGCATGAAGGTTCTGTTGATCGGATCGGGCGGACGCGAGCATGCGCTCGCCTGGAAGCTGGCGCAATCGCCGTTGCTGAGTGAATTCTATGCCGCGCCCGGCAATCCCGGCATTGGCGAACACGCCGTGCTCGCGCCCGTCAACATCGAGGATCATGAAGCGGTTGCCGCCTTCTGTAAGGACAAGGCGATCGATTTCGTCGTCGTTGGCCCCGAGGCGCCGCTCGTTGCCGGCCTTGCCGACCGGCTGCGCGCCGATGGCCTGACCGTCTTCGGACCCTCGGCAGCCGCCGCCCAGCTCGAGGGCTCCAAGGGTTTCACCAAGGATATCTGCGCCCGCTACGGCATTCCGACAGGCGCCTATCAGCGCTTCAACAATGCGCCGAAGGCCAAGGCCTATATTCGCGATCAGGGCGCACCGATCGTCGTCAAGGCCGATGGCCTTGCCGCCGGCAAGGGCGTGACGGTGGCGATGACGCTGGATGAAGCCTTGGCTGCCGTCGACGACTGTTTCGAGGGCGCCTTTGGCGCTGCCGGCGCCGAAGTCGTCGTCGAAGCCTATCTCGACGGCGAGGAGGCGAGCTTCTTCTGCCTTTGTGACGGAAGGAATGCGCTGCCGCTCGCGACCGCCCAGGATCACAAGCGGGTGGGCGAGGGCGATACCGGCGTCAATACCGGCGGCATGGGCGCCTATTCGCCGGCGCCGGTCATGACCGCCGACATGGTCGAGCGCACTATGAAGGAAATCATCGAGCCGACGATGCGCGGCATGGCCGAGAGCGGCCATCCCTTCTCTGGCGTGTTTTTCGCCGGGCTGATGATCACCAGCAAGGGGCCGGAGCTTATCGAATACAATGTCCGCTTCGGCGATCCCGAATGCCAGGTGATGATGATGCGGCTGAAGAGCGATCTGCTGCCGCTGCTGCTCGCCACCGCCAACGGCACGCTCGACCAGGTGAGCGCCGAATGGAGCGACGATCCGGCCCTGACGGTGGTCATGGCCTCGAAGGGTTATCCCGGCGCGTACGCGAAAAACACGCCGATCCTCTCCCTGCCTGAGGCAGGCGAGGGCGAGAAGGTGTTTCATGCCGGCACGGGCCTGAAGGACGGCGCGCTGGTTGCGACCGGCGGGCGCGTGCTGAACGTTACCGCGTCAGGCGGCACGGTCGCCGAGGCCAGGGATCGCGCTTACGCGCTGCTCGACAGGGTCAAGTGGGAAAACGGCTTCTCCAGGCGCGACATCGGCTGGCGGGCGATCGAGCGCGAAACAGGTGCGGACACAGTATAAACCGCCGCGTTCTTTAAATTTTTACCCTTTCCCCTGACGGGATGGAAACAAAGCTGCGCTATACCGCTCTCATAGTGAGACGGAGTTGCGTTGATGCGTCAGATTTTCCTCGGTGCGGCAATCCTGCTGATGGCAGGTTCGGCGATGGCTTCCTCGATCGAGGTGATCGGCAAGACCGCGGCGCCGGCTGAAGGCAGCATCATCACCGAAAGCTGTGCCGCTTGCCCGCCGCTCCAGGCCGAACTCGTCAAGAAGGACTATACGGTGCCGGAGCTGAAGCCCGGTGTCCTCCAGGCGAGTGAAGTCCGCGATGTCGGCGGCGAAAAGAAAATCTATCGCACCGAAGGCTGGATGGGCGGCTCGCCCGTCGTCTTCGTCAGCAAGGCGACACCGGAAGCGATGATCGCTGCCGCGCCTTCAGCCCCATCCGCGGATGGCATCGATATGAGCGCGACGACCGCGGCCGTCATCGGCGGCGATGCCAAGCCTGTTGTGGCCGGCATGGCGGAACAACCGGCAGCCCTGAACGTTTCGGAATTCAAGCTGCGTTTCTAAAGTTCCCTGCCCCTGCCCGATCAAGGTTTCGATCGTTTGGGGTTCCACCTCAGGTGGACCGAATGCACCCTCGAAGAGAAGCGGGGGTGCATTCTCTTTTGTGCGTGATGGCGAAAACCTAGGCGGTTTGCGTCCGGCTCGCAGACAACAACTTATTCAAGAACTTCAAGCAAATGAGATCCAATTATCGGCGAACATCGAGCGTTTTGCTTCTCAGTCGACCCCTGAAATTTTAGGGAAATTCCCGTCACTTATAATAAAATTAAACATTTCTTATGGGGTGAGCCCCAATGGTTATTTACCCGGTCGCAGCATGTTGTTTGAGCAGCGGTAGATGCGTCGCCGTTTTGGCGCGCTCGCACAGGCGGTAGGAAACCGCACCGGACTGCACTCACCGTTCCCGTTGCGAGGCGTCATGAAAAATCTGAAAATATCGAAGCAGCTCATACTGCTGGTCGTCGGCCTGATGATCGCCTTTGCAGTTGCCACGTCCCTGCAAATCCGTTCCTCGGTCGATGCGATCTACAAGGAGCGTTATGACATGCTCCGCGCCGAGGTTCAGTCGGCGGTCTCCGTTCTCAAGCTTTACCAGGCTAAGGTCACCGCGGGCGAAATGACGCTCGAAGATGCCCAGAAGCAGGCCTACGCCACCGTCAACGGCATGAAATACGATCCGGACGGCTATTTCTTCGGTTATAGCTATGACGTCCAGATGCTGTTCCACTACGACGCCGCGAAAGTCGGGCAGAACCTCAAGGGCCAGCCGGACAGCAAGGGCAAGCTCTACCGCGAGGAACTGGTCAAGCTCGGCCAGCGGGGCGGCGGTCTCGTCGAATTTTATTCCACCAGCAAGCCGGGCGAGCCGGCCGGCGATTATCGCAAGACGGCCTATGGACAGGCCTTCGAGCCATGGAAAGTCGTCGTCGTCACCGGGGTTTATATGGACGATCTCGATGCGCAGATCCACAGCACGATCCTGACCGCGCTCTCCGGCAGCATCGTTCTGTTCTTCCTTGCCATGGCGGCCGCCTACGTCGTAATCCGTGGCATTTCCGGCCCTCTCAACAGCGTCCACGCAGCGCTGAAGGCTGTCGCCGAAGAGGATGTTTCCATCGCCATCCCGCATACGGCCATGAACAACGAGGTCGGCTTGATGGCGAAAGCCACGCAGTCGCTGCAGGAAAAGATCCGCGAACGCCATGCGATGTCGGATCGCGAGGCGGCCCAGCAGCTGGCGCTGGAAAACGAGCGCGAAAACAATCAGCGCCAGCAACAGGACGAGACGGCACTCCAGGTCCGCGTGATGGCGACGATCGGCCAGGCGTTGGAGATGATTGCCCGTGGCGATCTCACCGTCCGCTGCGCCGATCTCGGCCAGAAATATGCCGCCCTTCGCGACAACTTCAACGATGCGCTGTCGCATCTCGAAGCCGCCATGGCCAAGGTCAGCGCCAAGGGCGCCGATATCGGCACCAGCAAGGAAGAAATCCGCCGCGCTTCCAACGAGCTGTCGCAGCGCACCGAGCGCCAGGCGGCGAGCCTCGAGGAAACCTCGGCGGCCCTCGACGAACTCACCGTCGCCGTCCGCCAGACGGCCGATGGGGCCCATGAGGCGAGCAAGCGCGTCCACTCGGTCAGCAACGAGGCCACCCACAGCGATGCGATCGTCGGCCAGGCGATCGAGGCGATGAGCGGCATCGAGAAATCGTCGTCGGAGATCACCAAGATTATCGGCGTCATCGACGAAATCGCCTTCCAGACCAACCTCCTGGCGCTGAATGCCGGCGTCGAGGCGGCCCGCGCCGGTGAATCCGGCAAGGGCTTTGCGGTCGTCGCCCAGGAAGTGCGCGAACTCGCCCAGCGCTCCGCCGCCGCGGCCAAGGAGATCAAGGACCAGATCGCCCGCTCCTCCAGCCAGGTCGAGCACGGCGTCCGCCTGGTCGGCGAGGCAGGCGAGGCGCTGAAGCGCATCTCCGACCAGATCAAGGCCGCCAACGAGATCGTCGCCAAGATCGCCCACAGCGCCTCCGAGCAGGACACGACGCTGCGCTCGATCTCATCGTCGATGAACCAACTCGACGCCGCTACCCAGCAGAACGCCGCCATGGCCGAGGAAACCACGGCATCGGCCGAAACGCTGGCCAGCGACACCGACGAGCTGCTTGATCTGATCCGCGGCTTCCGCGTCGGCAGGTCCGGCGCGGCTCCGGCCATGCATCAGGGTCGTCGCGCCGCTTAAACGGCCCCGCGAGTTCCATCACCAGAGCCTGTGCGGCCGCCGGTTTCCGGCGGCCGTACTGTTTTGGAAACATTCAGCAACGCGTTTGATCTCGTGATCTGATAAAATGCCGGCGCCGGCGTCGTCATGGATGAAATCGCCCGGCGGGAGCAGCCCCTCATCCGCCTGCCGGCACCTTCTCCCCGTAAACGGGGCGAAGGGGATATGCCGCGACCTCTCCGTTCCCCACAAGCTCTTGCAGGGCACCTCGACTCTCCTCGTCAGAACGGGGAGAGGGTTAGGGTGAGGGTGAGGGGCAAATTCCGGTGCTAACCCGGCAGCCGTAGGCCCAACTTGAGAGGTAGAAAGATTACCGACCCAACCCGCTCTCACCCCGAGATCTTCGAGAAGTCCGCCACCGTCCCCGTCGCTTCGCGGATCAGCCGCAGCAGAGCCAGGCGGTTGGCGCGGATGGCCGCGTCCTCGTCGTTGACGAGCACGTCTTCGAAGAAGCGGTCGACCGGGCCGCGCAGCTGGGAAAGCCCTGCCATCGCCGAGCGGAAATCTTCTCCGGCGACGGCATTGGCCGCTTCCGTCGACGCACTGGAGATTGCCGCGAACAGCTCCTTCTCGGCATCGAGCTTCAGCAGCGCCGGCGAAACGGCATCGGCGATCACAGTGCCCTTCTTCTCCTCGGCGGCGAGCAGCTGTGTGGCGCGCTTGGTGCCGGCAAGCAAGTTTTTGCCGTCCTCCGAGGTGATGAAGGCCGTCAGCGCTTCGACGCGGCGGGCCACCATCAACAGATCGTCGGCATCGGCCGTCAGCACGGCGTCGATCAGATCGTGGCGGGCACCCTGGTCGCGCAGATAGACCTTCAGGCGATCGTGGAAGAAGGAGAGGAGGTCGAAGCAAGTCTCGGCCGGATCGCCTGCGAATGAAAACACGGACTCGCCGCCTGTCTTGGCGAGCAGCGACGTCCGGCTCATGATCTTCAGCAGCGGCAGCCTGACATTGCGCTCCAGCAGGATCCTGACGACGCCGAGGGCGGCACGCCGCAGCGCGAAGGGATCCTTCGAACCTGTCGGCTTTTCGCCGATCGCCCAGAAGCCGATCAGCGTGTCCAGCTTATCGGCGAGCGCGACGGTGATCGCGACCTTGTCGGCGGGAACGCGGTCCGACGGGCCTTGCGGCTTGTAGTGGTCTTCGATTGCTGCGGCAACCGAGCCATTCTCACCCTGCAGCGCCGCATATTTGCGGCCCATCAGGCCCTGCAGTTCGGGGAATTCGCCGACCGCTTCGGTGCGCAGATCGGCCTTGGCGAGCACGGCGGCGCGATCGGTGAGAGCCGCATCCGCGCCGGTGATCTTTGCCAATTCCTCCGCCAGCGCGCGGATGCGGGCGACACGTGCGCCCTGCGTGCCGAGCTTGGCATGGAAGGTCACGTCGAGCGCATCGAGCTTGGCCATGCGCTGGTCGAGCGGCTTCCTCAGGTCGAGGTCGAATTTTGCTGCCGACGCCTTCAAAGTCTCCAGATCCGGCAGGTCGCCCTGGTCGCGCTTCCAGAAATGCAGCGCATCCGAAAGCCGGGCCCGCACCACCTTGCCGTTGCCGTGGACGATTTCCTTGCCGCCGTCATGTGCCTGGATATTGGAAACCAGGATGAATTTGTTCGACAGCGTTTCCTCACCCTGCTTGCGGGTGACGAAGCACTTCTGATTGGTCTTGATGGTCAGCCGGATGATCTCGGAGGGGATGGAGAGATAATCTTCCTCGAAACTGCCCATCAGCACCTGCGGCCATTCCACGAGGCCGGAGACTTCCTCCAGCAGGCCCTCGTCTTCGACAAGCTCCAGCCCGTTGGCAAAAGCGGTGTCGCGGGCGTCGTGCAGGATGATATCCTTGCGCCGCTCGGCGTCGAGGATGACCTTTGCCTTTTCCAGGCTTGCCGCATAATCGTCGAAGCGCCGGACGGTGATCGCCTGGGGCGCGTGGAAACGATGGCCGTAGGTGATGTTGGAGGCGATGATGCCGTCGATCTCGAAGGGGATGACGGTGGTTTCCTCATGCTCGGGGCCGAAGGTGCAGACGATCGATTGCAGCGGCCGCACCCAGCGCAGAGCACCGGCCTTGGAGGACGCCTTGCCCCAGCGCATCGACTTCGGCCAGGGGAAATCGCGGATGATGCCGGGCATCACCTCGGCGACGATCTCTTCCGCCGCGCGGCCGGGCTTGGAAATGACCGCGACGTAGAAATCGCCCTTCTTCGGATCGCTGACCACCTGCGCCTCGGAGATCGACGAAAGGCCGGCGCCGCGCAGAAAGCCTTCGATCGCCTTCTCATTGGCGTCGGTGCGCGGCCCCTTGCGCTCCTCCCGCACGTCGGCCGAGCGCGCCGTCAGGCCGTGAATGTCGAGCGCCAGCCGCCGCGGCGTCCAATATTCACGGGCGCCCTCATAGGAAAGACCCGCTTCGACGAGCGCATCGGTGACGAGCTTCTTCAGATCGCCGGCAGCCTTGCGCTGCATGCGGGCCGGAATCTCTTCGGAGCGGAGTTCGAGAAGAAGGTTTGGCATGTCACACTTTTCCTTGCGCCCGCGGGCAGGGCGATCCAAAACGTTGCTTCTGCTATCAAAGAATGCCGCATCTGCACAACCGCAAAAACGGAAGAGAGCAATGGGGTGAACGGTTGGTAGGCGTTGTGCCGTGTGGCCCCCTCATCCGACACTTCGGGCCGCCTTCTCCCCGCTGGGGAGAAGACAGGAGCAGGCCGCTTGCCCTCGGCTCCGCAAACAGTACCTCCAGGAGGGCGAGACGCTGCTACGATTTCGCTTCTCCCCTTGGGGGAGAAGGTGCCGGCAGGCAGATGAGGGGGCTACGCGGCGCAATGCCGATGATCCCCCAATCCAATAACTTCCGCTGTGGAAACCACAGTCGGGCATTGCCTTGCCGCTTTTCGCCGCTATGGTCCCGCAACTTTCGTCGAAATAGGAAATCCTATGGCCGCTGACCTCCGTTTTCTCGCAGCCCGCATCTCGGCCGAAATCAACGCTCGTCCGGAACAGGCCAAAGCCGCCATCGAGCTGCTCGACGAAGGCGCCACCGTGCCCTTCATCGCGCGCTACCGCAAGGAAGTGACGGGCGGGCTCGACGATACGCAGCTGCGCAATCTCGCCGAGCGGCTGGTCTATCTGCGTGAACTCGAGGCCCGGCGCGCCGCGATCGTCGAATCGATCACCGGCCAGGGCAAGATGACCGACGAGCTGATGGCGAAGGTTTCAGGCGCCGAAACCAAGGCCGAGCTCGAAGACCTCTACCTGCCCTACAAGCCGAAGCGGCGCACCCGCGCCGAAATCGCCCGCGAACGCGGCCTCGGGCCGCTTGCCGAGGCGATCCTTGCCGAGCGCGGCCGGGAACCGGCGGCGCTTGCCGAAAGCTTCGTCACGGCTGATGTGCCCGATGTGAAGATGGCGCTCGAAGGCGCGCGCGACATCATCGCCGAAGGCATTGCCGAAAATGCCGATCTGCTCGGCAGATTGCGCGCCCATATGCGCCAGGCGTCGCTGCTGAAGGCCAAGGTCGTCGACGGCAAGCAGGCGGCGGGCGAAAAATTTTCCGATTATTTCGACCATTCCGAACGCTGGGCGACCGCCCCCGGCCACCGCGCGCTCGCCATGCTGCGCGGCTGGAACGAGGAGGTGCTGACGCTGACGATCGAGGCCGACGCCGAGACCGCCTCGCCGAACAAGCCGGTCGAACGCATGATCGCTGCGGCCTATGAGATCGGCGCAAGCCGCCCCGGCGACCGCTGGCTGATAGAGGTCGCGAGCTGGACCTGGCGCGTCAAGCTTTCCATGTCGCTGTCGCTCGACCTGATGCGGGAGCTGCGCGAGAGGGCCGAAGAGGAGGCGATCCATGTCTTCGCCCGCAATCTCAAGGACCTGCTGCTCGCCGCCCCCGCCGGCTCGCGCGCCACCATGGGTCTCGATCCCGGCATCCGCACCGGCGTCAAGGTCGCCGTCGTCGACGGCACCGGCAAGGTGGTTGCGACATCGACGGTCTATCCCTTCCAGCCGCGAAACGATGTGCGCGGCGCCCAGATCGAGCTCGCATCGCTGATCCGCAAGCACAATGTCGAGCTGATTTCGATCGGCAACGGTACCGGCAGCCGCGAGACCGAAAAGCTGGTGGCCGACATGCTGGCCGAACTGCCGGCGCCGAAGCCGACCAAGGTCATCGTCTCGGAAGCCGGCGCCTCGGTCTACTCAGCCTCGGCAACCGCAGCGGCCGAGTTTCCCGATCTCGACGTGTCGCTGCGCGGCGCCGTCTCGATCGCCCGCCGTCTGCAGGATCCGCTCGCCGAACTCGTCAAGATCGAGCCGAAGTCGATCGGCGTCGGCCAGTATCAGCACGATGTCGACCAGCAGAAGCTGTCGCGTTCGCTCGATGCTGTGGTCGAAGACGCGGTGAACGCCGTCGGCGTCGATCTGAATACCGCCTCGGCGCCGCTGCTGTCCCGCGTCTCCGGCCTCGGGCCCTCGATCGCCGACGCCATCGTCCGCCACCGCGACAACGAGGGCCGCTTCGAGACGCGCCGCGATCTGTTGAAGGTTGCCCGCCTCGGCGGCCGCACCTTCGAGCAATGCGCCGGCTTCCTGCGCATCCCCAACGGCAAGGAGCCGCTCGACGCCTCCTCCGTTCACCCGGAGGCCTATGGCGTCGCCAAGAAGATCGTCGCCGCCTGCGGCCGTGACCTGCGCGCATTGATGGGCGACAGCGCCGTGCTGAAATCGGTCGATCCGCGCCAGTTCATCGACGAGAAATTCGGCCTGCCGACCGTCAGGGACATCATCTCGGAACTGGAAAAGCCTGGTCGCGACCCGCGTCCGAGCTTCAAGACCGCCACCTTCGCCGAGGGCGTCAACGAAATTTCCGACCTGAAGCCCGGCATGATGCTGGAGGGCACTGTGACAAACGTCGCCGCCTTCGGCGCCTTCGTCGATATCGGCGTGCACCAGGACGGTCTGGTGCATGTGTCCCAGCTTGCCGACCGCTTCGTCAAGGATCCGCACGAGGTGGTCAAGGCGGGAGATGTCGTCAAGGTGCGGGTCGTCGAGGTCGACGCCAAGCGTAAGCGCATCGCTCTGTCGATGAAGCGCGACGACGGTTCTGCAGCGCCGCCGCCGCGTGGTGATTCTCGCGGAAACCAGGGCTCGCGGCCACAGAACGAGCGCCGGCCTGCCGCTCCCAAGCCGGAGAGCCAGGGTGCTTTTGGCGCGGCACTGGCCGAAGCGATGAAGCGAAAATAAGGGTTTAGCCTGTATTTCGGCAAAAATGCAACAGTTTGGCAACGTTCTGAACGGAGTGCTAAATCCGGCGCTTGTAAGGCGAAGGAGAGTTATTAAGTTGATGTGACCATCCTGTCACATTTGCGAGGCGTCCATGGCGTCGGCTTTCCTTTCGATCGTCCAGCAAATCATCCGCAAGGGTTCGTTGAAACTTACCCTTGCCAATGGCGACACTTATTTGATCGGCGACGGTAGCGGAGACATGGTTGCCGCCCGCCTCGCCGATCAGGAGGCCGAGGACGCCATCCGGCGCGACCCGACGATGAAGCTCGGCGAGATGTATATGCAGGGCCGGTTCATTCTCGAAGAGGGCAATATCTACGATTTCCTGTCGATGGTGAAACAGAACACCACCAACGAGATCTTCGATTTCAAGATGGCAGCACTGCTTCTGGGCCGAATTGCCTGGCAGCAGCTGAAGAGCCGCGTGCCGGTCAATCGCAACAAGCACAATGTCGCCCATCATTACGACCTGTCAGCCAAGCTCTTCGACCTCTTCCTAGATGAGGACTGGCAATATTCCTGCGCCTATTTCGAACCCCCGGGCATCGGGCTCGACGAGGCGCAGCTCGCCAAGAAACGCCATATTGCCGCCAAGCTCCTGCTCGAGCCGAACCAACGCATCTTGGAGATCGGCTCCGGCTGGGGCGGCATGGGCATGTACCTGACGGAGGCGACGGAGGGAGCCGATTTCACCGGCATTACGCTCAGCGAAGAACAGCTGAAGGTCTCCCGCACTCGTGCTGAAAAGCGCGGCCTTGCCGAGCGCGTGCGTTTCGAGCTGCAGGATTACCGCACCCTGACGGGCAGAAAATTCGACCGCATCGTCTCGGTCGGCATGTTCGAGCATGTCGGGATCGGCAATTACCCCAATTTCTTCCGCAAGGTGTCGGATCTGCTCGACGACAACGGCGTCATGGTGCTGCATTCGATCGGCCGCCCGAAGCCGAGTTTCGGCACCAATGCCTTCATCGAGAAATATATTTTCCCCGGCGGTTATATCCCTTCCGTCGGCGAAGTCTTGCCGCCGCTCGAAAAGGCCGGGCTCCTGGTCAGGGATGTCGAAATCCTGCCTTTGCATTATGCCTATACGCTGCGTCACTGGCGCGAGCGCTTCGTGGCCCGCAAGGCCGAAGCGGTGGCGCTTTACGACGAGCAGTTCTTCCGCATGTGGGAATTCTACCTGGCCGGCTCGGAAATGGGCTTCCGCTGGGACGAGCTCTTCATCCTGCAGATCCAGATCGCCAAGAACCAGTTCACCGTTCCCGACAACCGCAATTACATCGCCCGCAACGAAGCCAAGCTGAAGGAATTCGAGGCGAGGCGCCCGCCGTTGGAAAAGGTGACCTTCTGAGCGGCAGCCGGACGCGATGAAAGGACATGCCGATGAGCAGTGCGTTTCCCGAGATCTACCTGGTTCGACACGGAGAAACCGAATGGAGCCTGTCCGGGCGCCATACCGGCCGCAGCGATATTCCGCTGACGGCGAATGGTGAGGCCGCCGCCCGCAAGCTTGCCGAGCGACTCGCCGGCCACGCCTTCTCCGCCGTCTGGTCGAGCCCGTCGGCGCGTGCCCGTAAAACCTGCGCGCTCGCCGGCTTCGGATCGGGCGCGGTGATCCGCGACGATCTCGCCGAATGGGACTATGGCGCTTATGAAGGCGTCACCACGAAGGCAATCCTGGCGGAGCGCCCCGGCTGGCAGCTCTTTCGCGACGGTTGCCCGAATGGCGAAACGGCGGCCGACGCCGGCGCTCGCGCAGATAGCATCATCCACGCGCTTCGCGAGGCGGCGGACAGCATCCTGATCTTTTCCAGCTCGCATTTCCTGCGCGTGCTCGCCGCCCGCTGGCTCGGCCTGCCGCCGGAAGGCGGCGCGCATTTCGTGCTGGATACGGCCAGCATCAGCGTGCTCGGTTACGAACACGATCTGACGGAACCGGTCATTCGCCGGTGGAATCAGAGATAGGATGCCATCAGCCGTGTGGGGCCGACGACATGACTTTCATTAGCGCCCTTTGTCCCCCGTGGTTAACATTGGGGTAACGACCCCACTATAAATGTAACCGTCGCCGCTCTCCGCGGCTTTGTTTTTGCGTTTTCTGGAGTGCGGACGTGTCTCATCGATCAGTCGTATCGATCTCTTTGGCTATTGCCTTTTTATCTTTCGGTTCAGCGGCGGCGCAGGAAAGCGGCCAGCATTTCTGGTCGGGCGACTGGTATCTGAACGTCGGCGTCGCCGGCTTCTCGGCGCCAAAATTCGAGGGCTCGTCGCACAATGAATTCAAGTTCAGCCCACTGATCTCGGTCGGCCGCCAAGGCGCCGGCCCGCGTTTTTCATCGCGTAACGACAATCCCTCCTTCGCCCTGATCGACAAGGGCGCCTTCCGCGCCGGCATCGTCGGCAAGTTCGTGCCATCGCGCGACGAGGGCGACGGCCATGAGCTGAAGGGCTTGAGGAAGGTCAAATGGGGGGCTGAGGCCGGCGGTTTCCTAGAAGTCTACCCCACCGATTTCCTGCGCGCCCGCGCCGAAGTCCGCCAGGGCATCCGCTCGCATGACGGCGTTGTCGCCGATCTGGCGATCGATGCCTTCACCGATATCGCGCCCGACCTGCAGCTGTCAGGTGGCCCGCGCGCGACATTTGCGACAAGGGGCTATTACGACGCCTATTATGGCGTCAGCGCCAAGCACGCCGCCGAAAGCGGCCTTGATCCTTACAAGCCGACGGCGGGCATGCAGTCTTACGGCGCCGGCGCAGCACTGACGTGGAAGGCGACCGAAAATCTCTCGGCAAGCTCCTTCCTCGAATATAAGCGGCTGGCCGGTCCCGCCGCCGACAGCAGCCTGGTGCGCGACCGCGGCTCCAAGAACCAGGTCCTGATCGGCGTCTCGGCGACCTACAAGTTCAATTTCTCCCTGCAGTGATCCAATGCATGTCGCCCGGAAGTGTGCAGCGGTTCCGGGATAACGACATGCATTAAACATCCAATGCATGTCGCCCGGAAGTGTGCAGCGGTTCCGGGATAACGACACGCATAAGACAAGAGATCGCTTCTTGACCGGATCGCCGGCCGGTCGCTAGATGGCGGCATGCAAGATACCGGCGACTTCCACGATCGCGTTTCCGACGCACCTTCCGATAACTGGGTCTACCGGATCCTGCCGCCATGGCTCTGGCCCTATGCACAGCTGGCGCGATGGGATCGCCCGATCGGCTGGCAGCTGCTGATGTGGCCGTGCTTCTGGTCGGCAACCCTTGCCGCCAATGCGGCGATCGGCGAGGGGCTCTATTCCGGCAGCCTGCTGGTGTCCCACCTTTTGCTCTATTTCATCGGCGCCGTGGCCATGCGTGGCGCCGGCTGCACCTATAACGATCTTGTCGACCACCAGATCGACATGGAGGTGGCCCGCACGCGCTCGCGTCCGCTTCCCTCCGGCCGGGTGACGCGCGCCCACGCGAAGATCTTCATTGGCCTGCAGGCCCTCGTCGGGCTTTTCGTGCTCTTGCAGTTCAACTGGTTCACCGTCTTCCTCGGCGTGCTCTCGCTCGGCATCGTGGCGCTTTATCCCTACGCCAAACGCTTCACCGACTGGCCGCAATTCTACCTGGGGCTTGCCTTCTCCTGGGGTGCGCTGATGGGCTGGGCCGGCATTTTGGGCGGCCTCTCCTTTGCCGCTGTCCTGCTTTATGCCGCCTCGGTGGCCTGGACGATCGGTTACGACACGATTTACGCCCATCAGGACAAGGAGGACGACGAGCTGATCGGCGTCCGTTCCACCGCGCGCCTGTTCGGCGACAGGACGCGGGTATGGCTGATCGGCCTCTATGGGCTGACGCTGGTATTGATGTTTGCCGCTTTCGCGCTTGCCGGCGCCAATCTGATCGCTTTCCTGGCCCTGTTCGGGGCCGCCGGCATGTTCGCCTGGCAGATCGTCCGGCTCGATATCAATGATGCCGCCCAATGCCTGGCGCTCTTCAAGTCGAACAATCGCGTCGGCCTGATCATCTTCTTCGGCCTCTTCGTCTCGCTGCTCTTCGCCATTCCCTGAATGGGGCGATGCGTGAAAAGACAAACCCGGCGCGGGCGCCGGGTTTCAAATGCGTGCGAAACGAAGTGTCGCGAAATCGCTCAGTTGCGGGCGATGATTTCCTTGCCTTCGATCTTCATGGCGACGCCGAGCCGGCCGGTGGTGCGGCGCACGAGGAAGCGCGGGCGGCGGTTGGCGAAGTAGGAATGGCGGCGGCGCGGTTTGAGATCGCTGGTGCGCAAGCCGCCGATATGGTCTTCGAGCGGCCGGGCGACGCCGTCGGCCTCGACCATCAGCATCGGAATGCGGAATGCTTCCGACCAGCCGCGCCAGTCGGCGGCGATATCGCTGAGATCATGGGCGACGAGCAGCGGAATGCACAGTTCCGGATCGGCATGATGGAGTTCGAGGGTGACGGTAACCTCGCCGTCGCCATGGTCGATGGCGCGGGCGGCGACACCTTGGAAGACGCGCTTCGGCAGCGCAATCGAGAGCGGCAGGCCGCTGGAGGGGAGGACCTTGCGCAGGACCGCGCCGCGTTCGTCTATGGTAATATTCACGTCATCCGAACAATCATGGATGGCGTAGCTGACCTGCTGCGGAAAGCGGGACGGATCGAGGCGTAACGTCGTACCAGCCCAGGCGGGCTTCATTACGGGATTGTTCATGTCATTCTACCCTTGTCTTACCTGAGAGCCGATTTCCGGTCTTCTCCTTGGGACTTTTCGTCCTCTATGGCCGACAATAGGGGCCTGCCGTTCCGTACAGCTTAAAAATTGCGGTTAAGAAAACTTTGCGTCCTCTGATGGTTATCAAAACCGAATCCGGCAGGGTTTCCGGAAGGTGAACGCCATGCTGTGCTGAAGTGATGCATCCTGAGGTAAGGCTCAGGTAAGTTTTTCGTGGCAAAATATGCTTACCAGCAGTTCGTTCTTTTAGAGATTTTGCCGAAAAGGGCGCATTTGATGATTACGGCCTCCCTCGCTTACACGATCCTGTCGAAGGATATGACGTCGAGCCTGAACAAGGTCGCGTCGCAGGCGACGGTCAAGAAGGACGCCGAATACTACGCCGATCATATCAACAAGGTCACTTCGGTCGACGACTTCCTCGGCGATTACAAGCTCTACAGCTATGCGATGAAAGCCTATGGTCTTGAGGATATGACCTATGCCAAGGCCTTCATGAAGAAGGTGCTGGAAAGCGATCTCACCGACCCCAACAGCTACGCCAACAAGCTCTCTGATACGCGCTATCGCGAATTCGCTTCCGCCTTCAATTTTAATGCGCCCGAGAAGGACGTGCAGACGGACGCGCAGGAGGACGATCTGATCGGCCTCTACAAGCAGTCCTTCATCGATGCCGACAAGGCGACGTCCGCAGAGAGCACTTATTACGGCAATAATATCGACAGCGTGACGACCGTCGACGATCTGGTCAACAACACGAGGCTTCGCACCTACGTGCTGAAGACGTTCAACATCGATCCCACCTATGCGTCGAAGGATTTTCTGCGCCAGGTGCTGACGAGCGATCTGAGCGACCCCACGAGCGTCGTCAACACGCAGGGCGGCGACAAGTACAAGGCGCTTGCCGCCCAGTTCAGCTTCAACGCCGACGGCACGGTTACCGGCACGGCCCAGACCGCGGCGCAGAAGGCTTCGGTCATCGAAACCTACACGCTGAATTCCCAGTCGGTCATCATCGACAATTCGGTCGGTTCCGACGTCGTCTACGTCAACAAGACGGCGGCCGACTATAACCAGGCCTATTATACCGCCAAGATCGGCACGATCACCAATGTCGACGATCTGGTCGCAGACAAACGTCTGACCTCCTACATCAAGACCGCCTACAGCATGGGCGCCGATTTCACCGCGGCAGCACTGCGCACGGTCCTGACTGACCCCGGCTATGCCCAGCTGATGGGCTTTACCAATGTCTACAACGCCTTCAACTTCAAGGCTGACGGCTCCACCTCGAGCACGGCGCGCGTCCGGACGCTCGATCAGGCAAACAAGCTGTCGTCGGCGGCGTCGCAGACTGCCAACTACTACAAGGTGACCTCTCAATCGAGCGGCATCACCAATGTCGACGCCCTGCTCGCCGACGGAAACATGGCGCGCTACATCAAGGATGCCTATGGTCTCGGCACGGATTTCAGCAATGCCGATCTGAAGAACATCCTGACCGACTCCGCCTATGCCGCCGCGCAAGGCCATGCCGATCTCAACGCCGATTTCAACTTCCAGGCGGATGGCTCGATCAACGGGTCGGTGATCCAGACGGACACGCAGCGCAAGTCGACCACCGACAAATCGGCGGCGAACGCGGCCCACTTCAACGCCATGATCGACAGTGTCACCAGTGTCGACGACATCATGTCCGATCCCGTTGCGGTCAGCTATCTCAGAACCAGCATGCAGGTCGCCGACAGCGTCTCCGATGCGACGCTGAGGACCTTCCTCGTCGATCCCGCCGCTGCCAGCGCCCAGGGCTATAGCGACGTCCACGATCTCTTCAATTTCAAGACGGACGGTTCGATCGCCACCCTCTACGCCTCGCAGACGGCCGCGCAAAGTGCCAGCACCGCCAGCAAGGCCGACAATGCGGCCGTCTATTACCAGGCGACCATCGCAGGCATCGCCAATGTCGATCAGCTGCTGGCGGACCAGAAGCTGAACAATTTCGTGCGCAACGCCTTCGGCATCCCGTCCACCGTTACCGACGTCGCTCTTCGCAGCATCCTGACCGATCAGAGCGGCACCGGCACCTATGCCGACGTCGCCGCCGCCTTCAATTTCAAGGCCGACGGCTCTCTCAAGGACGGACTGGCGGCGCAGACGGACACCCAGATCCGCAACACGAAATTTGCCGCCGGAGCGCGCACCGACGACTATTCCGCCCGGATGGCGACGATCGCCAATGTCGACGATCTCATCGCCGATCCCGCCATCACCAATTTCCTGAAGAGCACCTATAATCTGCCGTTGAATATCTCGGACGCCGACCTGAAGAGCTACCTGACCGATGCGACGGCTGCCTCAGCCGCCGGTTATGCCGATCTCAACGCCGATTTCAACTTCGCCGCCGATGGATCGCTGCCGGTTGTAAGCTCGGTCCAGACGGCCGATCAGGCGCAGACCACCAATGACAATTATATGGCGCGCTATGACGACGAGCGCGAAGAGGCGATCGACGAGGTTGCTTCCAACTACTCGAGCATGATGGCCGACAGTACGAGCCTGCTCGATACTGCCGAGATCAAATCCGTCAACGATTTCCTGCGCACCAATGCCACGGCCGATTTCAAGAAGAGCAACGACAATCTGCCGGATCCCTATCATGTGGCGCTGCAGGCCTTCGGCCTGACCGACCAGGACGTGCCGCGCTCGATGATGCGCAAGATCCTGACGAGCGACGCCTATGATCCGGACGGCTATATCGCCTCGCTGAAGGACGAACGCATCACTAATCTCGCCCGCGCCTTCAATTTCGGCCCGGACGGCAAGGCGGCATCACCCTTCCAGGCGCTGCCCGACGCGACCATGGCCAAATACGCCACCGACTACAAGGCGCATATGACCATGCTGCTGAAGGCCGGCCCGGTAAAGGACAAGGCATCGAAGGACGCGACTGCCGAAGTCGACTATTTCGCCAAGGGCATGGCCAAGGTGAAGTCGCTCGACGATTTCCTCGACGACAGCCGCCTGACGGATCTGGTGCTGAAAGCCAACAATCTCGACCCGAAGGATTACGACAAGGCGACGCTGAAGAAGATCTTCACCTCCGATCCCGACGACAAGAAGAGCTACCTGAACGCCAAGGCCGATGCGCGCTTCCAGGATATCGTCGCCGCCTTCAACTTCGACAAGGACGGCAATCTCACCCGCGCCAAGATGGGCACCATCCAGAACAAGGCGGCCGAGGAGCACACCCAGGAGCTCTACGTCCAGCAGACGATGGAAGCCCAGCAGGGCGAAAGCAACGATGGTGTGCGCCTGGCGCTTTATTTCAGCCGCAAGGCCCCGAGCATCACCTCGATCTATTCGATCCTCGGCGACAAGGCGCTCTATCAGGTTATCACCACAGCTTACAGCCTGCCCTCGCAGATGTCGGGCATGGATGTCACCAAACAGGCCGACCTCCTCAACCGCTTCGTCAAGCTCGAGGATCTCCAGGATCCGAAGAAGGTCGACAAGCTGCTGCGCCGCTTTACCGCCATGTACGACGTCCAGAACGCCACCCAGCAATCGCCGGCGCTGCAGATCCTGACCGGCGGCGGCACGCAGTCGTCCTAATTGCTAGTCAGTTTCAATGATTTGCCCCTCACCCTAACCCTCTCCCCGTAAAAACGGGGCGAGGGGACGTGCCCCGCGCCACTTTGGTGAGGAACGGAGGGGTTGCGGCAAGTCCCCTTCGCCCCGCAAGCGGGGTCCGAAGGACGGGTCGAGACCCGTGGCTCGACCCCGGTCGGTGCCGGCAGGCGGATGAGGGGCTCTCCCCGTCCGCCACCCTCAAACCTCGAGGCTGACCACCTTTCCCGGGTTCATTATACCAGCCGGATCGAAAGCCCGCTTGATGCGGCGCATCAGTTCGATTTCGATTGCCGGGCGAATCGCCGCCAATTCGTCGCGCTTCAGCTGGCCGATGCCGTGTTCGGCCGAGATCGAGCCGCCATGCGCCAGCACCAGCCCATGCACGATGTGGTTCATTTCGCGCCAGCGGCCGATGAAGGCGGCCTTGTCGGCGCCGATCGGCTGGGAAATATTGTAATGGATATTGCCGTCGCCCATATGGCCGAAGGCGCAGATGCGGGCTCCGGGCATTGCCGCCAGGACCGCTTCCGCTGCCTCGGCCATGAAATGCGGGATCCGCGACACCGGCACGGAAACATCGTGCTTGATCGACCCGCCTTCGGGCTTCTGGGCATCCGACATGCTTTCGCGCATGTGCCAGATTGCTTGCTGCTGCGCCACCGATGAGGCGATCGCCGCATCGAGCACCAATCCGGCCGAAAAACCCTGTTCGAGCACGCCGTTCATCATCCGCTCCGCCGTCTCGGCCGAGTCAGACGTCGAAATGTCGATCAGCACATACCAGGGATAGGCCGCGTCGAGCGGATCGCGTGCGCCCTCGATATGGCGGGTGGTGATTTCGACGCCGAAACGCGGCATCAGCTCGAAACCGGTGAGCGAGGTGCCGCAGAGGCTGGAGGCTAGGTTGAAAAGCGCAAGCGCATCCTCGACCGAATTCAGGCCGGCGAATGCCACCTGATGGCCGAGCGGCTGGGGAAACAGCTTCAGCACAGCGCCGGTGATGATGCCGAGCGTGCCTTCGGCGCCGATGAAGAGGTCGCGCAGATCGTAGCCGGTATTGTCCTTCTTCAGGCGGCGTAGGCCGTCCCAGACCTCGCCGGTCGGCAGCACCACTTCGAGGCCGAGGCAGAGCTGGCGCATATTGCCATAGGCCAGCACCGCCGTGCCGCCGGCATTGGTGGAAAGATTGCCGCCGATGCGGCAGGAGCCCTCGGAACCGAGCGACAGCGGAAACAGCCGCCCATGCGCTTCGGCCGCCTTCTGCACATCGGCGAGAATGGCGCCGCCGTCGGCGACCAGCACGTTCGCCACCGGATCGACGTCACGGATCCTGTTCATGCGCTCGAGCGACAGGATGATATCGGACTTGCCGGCGCGCGGCGTCTGGCCGCCGACAAGGCCGGTATTGCCGGTCTGCGGCACGATCGCCGTTCCGGTCTCCGTCGCAAGCTTCATGATAGCAGAGACGTCCTCGACCGAGCCGGGTTTCAGCAGGAGAGGGGAGGAGCCGTGATAGAGGCCGCGGTTTTCGACCAGATGCGGCGCAAGATCGGCCTCGCCCCGAAGCGCGTATTTATCGCCGACGATGGCTGCGAAACGGCCGAGAAGTTCGGTGGAAATGCCGGTGCTGCTCATCGGGGTCGGTCTCCTCGGTCGATTTGATCGGGTCTGTCAGTCGCGCGGCGCCGCCGCCCGCTGCAGGCGGTCGTTGATCGCTTCGCCGAGCCCCTCTTCGGGAATGGCCGAGAAGGCGATGCTCGAAGCCCCGCTGGCATCGGCCCGCTTCATATAATCGAAAAGATTGGCCGCCGCCTCGGCAAGGTCGCCGCGCGGGCTGAGATCAAGCACGATCCGGGCGCCGTTTGTGCCGGAGATTGCCGCGCCGCCGAAGGCGATCAGCGCTTCGCCGGGTTCGACCCTCGTCGCATTGAGACGCACGGAGGCGCCGGGCGCATAGTGCGAGGCAAGCATACCAGGTGCTTCGATCGCCGCCGATGCCGTTTTCGCCCTGAGCAGCGGCCGGCCTGCGACACGCTCGATCTCGCGTGCTGCCAGGCCGCCGGGCCGCAGCAGCCTTACCCGGTCGCCCTCCACCTTGACGATCGTCGATTCGACGCCGACGGCGCTTGGCCCCGCATCGAGGATCAACGGGACCTTCGCTCCGAGATCGGCCTCGACATGAGCCGCACTCGTCGCGCTGATCGCGCCTGAGGTATTGGCGCTGGGGGCTGCGAGCGGCCGCCCGAAGGCGCCGATCAGGGCGCCCGCAAAACCTTTCGGCACGCGCACCCCGACGCTGTCGAGCCCGGCGGTCGCCAGCGAATGGATCGGGCTTTGCGGTTTCAGCGGCAGCACCAGCGTCAGCGGGCCGGGCCAGAAGGCTGCGGCGAGCGCCCGCGAGACAGGATCGAATTCGGCATGCTCTTCGGCCATGGCAAGATCGGCCATATGGCAGATCAGCGGGTTGAAACGCGGCCGTCCCTTGGTTTCGTAGATGCGGGTGATGGCCGCCGGATTGGTGGCGTCGGCGGCAAGGCCGTAGACGGTTTCGGTCGGAATGGCGATGGCAAAGCCGTCGGCAAGAGCGGCTGAGGCCGCTTCAAGTGCTGCCCGCCTGTCTGCCTCTATATCGATGATGCGTGCCATGTGCTGCCCGATGCTTTGGTCCCGGCAGTCATTAGGCTTTCCGCTGCCTGCGATCAATCGCGATGTTTGCCTCACCCATCGGTGGGCGTCACAGCTGGCGGATGATTTCGCGCAGCTGTTCGTTACGGGCGCCAAGCAGAAGGATGTTGCGGATTGCCGCCTGCGGATCATGGGTGCGGAACAGCAGGCCGTTGCCGCGCACCGACCGGTCGATGGTCATCTTTTCCTGGGAATTCTCGCCCGCTTTGATGGCGACGGCGAAATACATGCGGGAATAACCGACATCGATCCGTTCGAAGAAGTTGTCGTTCTCGCCGATGTCGGAATAGAAATTGGCGATGTAGAAGGCCCAGCTGACCTCTTCGTAGTGAGCGAACTTCGTTCGTGCTGCGGTGACGTGGCAATAGCCGAGATGCGGGCTGTCCTCCAGCGTCCGATGGAAGATCATTTTCGGAAACTGGATCGAGTGGTGAAAGCCGTTGATGTGCTGATGCGTCTTCTCGCCGGCCACCTGCAGCTTGCGGCCGGTTTTGGCAGCGACCTCGTCATGGGTGAAATAGCGCTTTTCCTCGGCCAGCCAGTGCCGTCGCTCGCGGGGAATGCGGCCGGTGCGCAGGAATTCGGAATGCGCGGCAACCAGCTGCGGCTCCTGCGATCTGCTTGCATCTTTCGCGTCGAAATAACGGAGTTTGGCCATGGTTCGCGTTCTTCGGTCGGTCTGAATCGACAGTAGGATAGGGCGGTATGCTTAAGGCGATGTTAAAATCACCCGGCGGCCGGCCGGCAAAAGGCAAATGCCGACAGATGTCGCAAACGCGACGGACTTCTATGCCGGCCGGCTTACCTCTTTACGCAGCGGGTCTTTACGCCATGTCGCAATTGACGATAATTGCTGCAGAGTCGGCAGATGCGATCGACCTAGACGGGCCGCTTGCATCCTGTCGTCAATTTCGAAGCCGATGTCGCATTACAACCGAGCGGCAGCCAGCCCAGATGATTAAATGGCTGCCATGAACAATTCTCCCGAAGGAGAAGGAAGCGGGCGCGCTTCCGCCGGCCTTCTGCGTAAGGGCGGCAACCGGGTGCACGAGGACATGAAGATGGATATTCGCAGCAACGTTTTGCGTCAGCTCAAGAACCGCCGGGAGGGCTTCAGCCTCGAACGGCCGTTCTATATCGACGAGGACTATTTCCAGCTCGACATGGAGATGATCTATTATCGCGACTGGCTGTTCATCGGCCATGATTGCGAACTGCCGAAGCCGGGCGCCTATTTCACCGTCCAGATCGGCACCTATCCCGTCGTTGTCGTCCGCGGCCGCGACAATGTCATCCGCGCCTTCCACAACAGCTGTCGTCATCGCGGCTCGCGCGTCTGCACCAAGGAGCACGGCTCCTCCGTGCGTCTCGTCTGCCCCTATCATCAGTGGACCTACGATCTCGAAGGCAAGCTCGCCTTCGCCCGCCACATGGGCGATGATTTCGACAAGACCGGCTTCAACCTGAAGCCCGTCCATTGCGAAGTCGTCGCAGGCTATGTCTTCATCTGCCTTGCCAACACCGCTCCGGACTTCCAGCCGGTGCGCGACAAGATCGAGCCCTATGTCGCGCCGCACCGGATCAGCGAGAGCAAGGTCGCCTTCCAGAGCACGATCATCGAGAAGGGCAACTGGAAGCTCGTCTGGGAAAACAACCGCGAGTGTTATCACTGCGCCGCCAATCATCCCGAACTCTGCCGCACCTATCCCGAAGCACCGAGCGTCACCGGCACGGATGGCGGCGCCGACGATCCGGAGATCGCCGGCCATTGGGCGCGCTGCGAGGCCGCCGGCCTGCCGAGCAAATTCCAGATTTCGCCGGACGGCCAATTCCGCACCGCCCGCATGCCGCTGATCGAAGATGCCGAGAGCTACACCATGTCGGGCAAGCGCGCGGTCAATCGTCCGCTCGCCGACGATATCTCGATCAGCCATATCGGCACCATGCTGCTCTTCCACTATCCGACGACGTGGAACCATCTGCTTGGCGACCACGCCATCTCCTTCCGGGTACTGCCGCTCAGCGCCAACGAGACGGCGGTGACGACCAAATGGCTCGTCCACAAGGACGCCGTCGAAGGTGTGGATTACAATCTCGAGGAACTGACCCACGTCTGGACCGAGACCAACGACCAGGATCGCCGCATCGTCGAAGAGAACGCCTTCGGCATTCACTCTCCGGCCTATGAACCCGGCCCCTATTCTTCCCTGCACGAGGGCGGCGTCATGCAGTTCCTCGAATGGTATTCGAACTTCATGGTCAACCGTCTGCAGGGCGATCAGGCGAAAATCTCCGCCGTGGCCTGAACACAAGTCGGACGTGAGGCATTGAAGGTGGTTCGCTCCGGTTAATGCCCGGTTCAGATCGATTTCTTTAAAAATACGAAAGCAGCCGGGGCCCCGGCCGCTTTCGGAACCATTCCGGCACGAAAGCGTTGCTGAGCAGGCGGTTATCGCTGCTGAATGGGAGAGAAGAATGTTCGGTTTGAGTAACAAGATCGCGACTGCAGTTCTGGCTGCCGCCGTGGTTCTGACAGGCTTCGTGCCGTCGCAGGCAATCCAGATGCCGACCGCCCCACAGGTGGAAAAATCCTCCACCGTCGAGAACGTTCAATACCGCCGCTACTATCGCCGCGATTATTACCGGCCAGGTTATCGCCCCGGCGCTTATTACCGCCCCGGCTATTACGGCGGATATCGCGGATATTCCTATTACCGCCCGGGCTATCGTCACTATAACGGCTATTGGTATCCGCTCGCCGCCTTCGGCGCCGGCGCGGTCATCGGCGGCGCCGTTGTCGCCCAGCCGCGCTACGTCGCCCCCGCGCCCCGCATGGGTTCAAGCCACGTCGCCTGGTGCGCCAGCCGCTACCGGTCCTATCGCGCCTACGACAATACGTTCCAGCCCTATAACGGCCCGCGCCAGCAGTGCTATTCGCCGTATTGAGGTGAGGTAGGCAAGCGCGACGCCAGTTGCTTCGGCGGAGGAGTTGGCCGGAACATCACCCCGCCTCCCGTCATCCTCGAGTCAAGCCCGAGGATGACGGGGGATGGGGGGAAGCTCTGCGCCTAATTCCGCGAGATACGGGTCAGAAGCGCCGGTGGCCCGAGATGCGATGCGCAGGGACTCAGCAATCACTCATGGACCTGCGCATGCAGCGGAACGAGAGGGCGCTGGCATGAAAGCCCGTGGACCATTTCATCGTCGGCTGCGAAACTCAATGAACGGCAGTAATCACCGAAATGCCAGCTTCGTCGGCGGCACGGATGAGCGCTGCTCGCGCGTCCTGCGCTGAAATTTCCCCATGGATCGCAGCCCGGCACGCCCTGATCGCAATCAGATATTCGTCTCCATCGTCGATTGGCCAGCCAACCGTCAGCATCTCGGCAGCCTGTACGAGGCTTGCAACACGCTTGTATTTTTCCGGCCCACTCACAACGAGCATCAGAGGGACAAACTCTTCGGATATGCACCATTCCATGACAATTGGTCTCCCCACGGTAAATGTATTAGTAACCGTGCAAGAACCGTTCCGGGCGAGGTGGGGTACGCGCAGCGTCGCGCAATTGCGTTGTGCCGACGGTGAGTTTGGCCGAACGTAACCCCGCCCTCCGTCATCCTCCGCCTTGAGCCGAGGATCCATGTTGGCCTCCCCAAGCCCGAGGATGACGGGTGAGCCCTGTGATAGATACCGCAACGTATGGTGGAGAAACTCAGCACGCCCACCGCACCTCTCACCCTCAAAGAATATCCACCCGCCGCAGCAGCCACCAGGCAAAGGCAATCGAGGCGACGATGAGGGCGACGGCGTATTCGGTGCCGTAGTCGCCGACGGCGAAGGGCAGGTTGGCGGTGTTCATGCCGAAGAAGCCGGTCACCAGGGTCGGCGGCAGCAGGAAGGCCGTCATGATCGATAGCAGATAGAGGTGGCGGTTGGTTTCGGAGGATTGTTTCGAATCGATTTCTTCGTGCAGCAGGCGCGCCCTGTCCTGCAGCGCATAGATGTCGTGATCGACCGTTTCCAGCCGGCTCGTCAGCCGCCGCGCCACGTCGTCGAAGCCGAAGGGCATCTCGTCCTCGTCGGTTGCCGCCGCGCGGCGCATCAGCGCCAGCACCGTGCGCAGATGCCGATGCAGCCTGACCACGGTTCGTCGCACCGGTGCCAGCCGCCGCCGTTCGTCGCGCGGCGCATTGTCGTAGACGAAATCCTCGATCAGGTTCAGCTCGTCGGTGAGCTCGATGACGATCGCGATCAGCGTGCGCTGAAACTCGATCACCAGCAGTTCGAACAGATCGACCGGCCGCGAGAATTTGCCCGGATTCTTGTCGATCAGTGTCCGCGCCCGCTCGACGCTACGCAGCGGCTGCAGCCTGGTGGTGATGATGAAGCGGTCGGACATGGCGAAATGCAGCCAGCCGAGATTGTTGGTATCCTCAGCGAAATCGCGCTGGCAGTCGACGAGCGTGCCGTAGAGCATCTGCTCGTCGACGGTGATGGTCGCATGCGTGTCGCGCGTCGTCAGCGCCGATTTCGCGTCCTCCGTCAGCCCGGTGAGTGTGTCGAGCAATGCCGGCACACGCGCGTCGACAAGGTTGAGGTGCAGCCAGTAGAAACAATTGTCGGCGGTCAGATCCGCCACCGTCGCACTGTTGTTCAGCCGCACTGCGGTCTTTTCATCCGGGGAGAAGCGATAAGCCCAGACGAAACCGGGTATGTTGACGGGCAATGTATCCATTGGTCGCCGATCCTTTGCGAAGGCGATGTCGTTTTCAGAGGTTCCCCCCTAGAGAGTCTTCATGACGGCTATTTGTGCGACGGTGCAAGAGCTCGGCGCCGTTTCAGTCGAATTATGGCATGGCAGACCGGCAAATCGAAATTGACGTTTACGTAAAAATCAATTAGCCCTTTGCCCCGGAGGGCTTTGCGCGGGATGCAGGCCGGTCCTGCGGAGGAAACAATGTACAAGGCGCCCGTCGAGGAAATCGCGTTCACGTTGAAGCATGTAGCCGGCATGGGCGAAGCGATTTCACTAGGGCTTCTCGGCGATCTCGGCGAAGATCTGGTCGATGCCGTCCTCTCCGAGGCGGGACGGTTTGCCACAGAGGAAGTGGCGCCGCTCGCCGACATCGGCGACCGCCAGGGCGCCCGTCTGGAAGGCGGCGAGGTCAGGCTACCGGATGGCTGGCGCGATCTCTACCGCAGCTGGATCGCCGGCGGCTGGAACGGTCTGACGGCGCCCGAAGCTTTCGGCGGCCAGGCCCTGCCGCATATGCTGAACGTCGCTGCGCTGGAAATGTGGAATTCCGGCTCCATGGCCTTTGCGCTCGCCCCGACGCTGACAATGGGCGCGATCGAGGCGGTCAGCACCCATGGCAGCGCCGCGCTGAAGAAAAAATATCTGGAGAAAATGGTCTCAGGCGAATGGACCGGCACCATGAACCTGACGGAGCCGCATGCCGGCTCCGATCTCGGCGTGCTCAAGGCCCGTGCAGAGCGCCGCGCCGACGGCAGCTATCGCATCTTTGGCCAGAAGATCTTCATCACGTGGGGCGAGCATGACGCGGCCGACAACATCATCCATCTTGTGCTCGCCCGCCTGCCGGATGCGCCGGCCGGCACTCGCGGCATCTCGCTCTTCCTGGTGCCGAAATTCCTGGTGAACGAGGACGGCTCGCTTGGGCCCCGGAACGATCTCTTCTGCCATTCGCTGGAGCACAAGCTCGGCATCCACGGCTCGCCGACCTGCACGATGATCTATGGCGACGGCCGGTTCGGCGACGAAAAGGGGGCCGTGGGATGGTTGGTCGGCGAGGAGAACAAGGGCCTCGCCTGCATGTTCACAATGATGAACAATGCGCGCCTGGCCGTCGGCATGCAGGGCGTGGCGATCGCCGAGGCCGCCACCCAGAAGGCTGTCGCCTATGCCAAGGAACGCACCCAAGGCAGGGCGCCCGGCTGGAGCGGCGCCGGCATGAGCCCGATCGTCGAACATCCCGATGTCGCCCGCATGCTCCTCACCATGAAGGCGCTGACCCAAGGCGCGCGCGCCATTTCCTATGCCTGCGCCCACGCGATCGACATGTCCCACCGGGCCGGCGACGTCAGCCGCCACTGGCAGGAGCGCGCCGCGCTTTTGACCCCGATCGCCAAATCCTTTTCGACCGATGCCGGCGTCGACGTCGCTTCGCTTGGCATTCAGGTGCATGGCGGCATGGGCTTCATCGAGGAGACTGGTGCGGCGCGTTACCTGCGCGACGCGCGCATCGCGCCGATTTACGAGGGCACCAATGGCATCCAGGCGATCGACCTCGTCACCCGCAAGCTGCCGCTCTCCGCCGGCGAGCAGGTGAAGGGTTTCATCGCCGAGCTGAAGGAGATCGCCGATAGCGCCCGCCGCTCCAATCTCGATGGTTTCGGCGAGACATCAGTCAGGCTCGACGCAGCAATTTCAGATCTCGAAGCGGCGACTGGCTGGCTCATGAAGATGCTTGCCGACGGCAAGGCGGCCGAGGCGCTTTCGGGCGCGACGCCCTATCAGCGCCTGTTCGGCCTCGTGCTCACCGGCTGCTATCTCGCCAAGGGTGCTCTCGCCGAAAGCGGCGATGGCAGGGGCGAGGGCCGCATCGCGCTCAGCCGCTTCGCCGCCGAAAACCTGCTTGCCGAGACCGCAGCCCTTCGCGACCGCGTCGTCAATGGCGCGGCAAGCCTTGCCGCCGCCCGCATCCTGCTTGCCTGAGGACATCCAATGACCGATCACATCATCGTCGAGCAGCCTTCCGCACATCCCGGCGTCCAGATCATCCGCTTCAACCGGCCGGAGAAGAAGAACGCCATCACCCGCGCCATGTATAGCACCATGTCCGATGCCCTGAAATCGGCCGATGCCGATACGACCATCCGCGCCACCGCCTTCCTCGGCACCGAAGGCTGCTTTTCCGCCGGCAATGATCTCAACGATTTCCTTGCCGCCGCAGTCGGCGGCGGCGGCCTTGAGCAGGAGATCCTCGATTTCCTCTATGCGCTGGTGAAAGCCCAAAAACCCGTGATCTCCGGCGTCGACGGTCTGGCGATCGGCATCGGCACGACGATCCATCTCCATTGCGACCTGACGATCGCCTCGAGCCGCAGCCAGTTCCGCACTCCCTTCGTCGATCTGGCGCTGGTGCCGGAGGCGGGGTCCAGTCTCGTTGCGCCGCGCCTGATGGGCCATCAGCGCGGCTTCGCCCTGCTGGCGGCCGGTGAAACCTTCTCGGCTGAAGAGGCCAAGGACGCCGGTCTGATCTGGAAGGTGGTCGAACCCGGCGAGGTCGATATTGTGACGCTGGCGACTGCCGCTCGGCTTGCCGCCAAACCGCCGGAAGCGATGCGCATCGCCCGCGATCTCGTCCGCGGCGACAGGGACGAGATCATCGCCCGCATCGACGAGGAGGCCCGCCACTTCTCCGCCCGTCTGAAAAGCGCCGAGGCCCGGGCCGCCTTCGAAGCCTTCATGCGTCGCTAGAGCATGGGCACATCGAAGACCTCGCCGGCCCTGAGCGGCCGGAACCGGTCCGCGGCAATATTGTGCTCGCCCATTGCCTCTTGCAACGCCCTTACCGGTGCGTCAACCGCTTCATCCGTCAGTTGGAACGTCGCGAAGTGATGCCCGGCCACATAGGCCGCATTCGCCAGCTTCATCCCCATCACCGCTTCCTGCGGATTCTGGTGCTGGCCTTTCATGAACCATCGCGGCTCATAGGCACCGAAGGGTAAAATCGCCAAGCGAAAGCCGCCATGCCTCAGCTGTGCCGCCTTGTAATTGACGCCGTGATGAAAGCCCGTATCCCCGATGTGATAGATCTTTCCGGCCGGGGTCGAGAGGACGAACGCTGCCCAGAGCGCCATCCGGCGATCGGCGCCGCCGCGGGCGGACCAATGATGGGCGGGTTCGGCATCGATGCTGATTCCGGCGTGCGCGATGCGTTCGCCCCAGTCCATCGATGTCGTCTCCATATCAGGCACGGCGCGGCGGATGATCGTGTCGTTGCCGAGTGGCGTCACCACATGCGGTCGATGCTTTGCATGCAACCGCTTGAGCGTTGCGATATCGAGGTGATCGTAATGATTGTGCGAGATCAGCACGAGATCGATCGGCGGCAGATCATCGAACGCAATGCCCGGCTGGACGACGCGTTTGGGTCCGGCAAAGGTGAAAGGGCTGACGCGCTCCGACCACACCGGGTCGGTGAGAATATTGAGCCCGGCGACCTGCACCAGCATGGTTGCATGGCCAACCATGGTCACCCGCAGATCCTCACCGTCGACACGTGTATCCGGCTTGGCCGCCGCGTATGGACTTGGGACCGATTTCGGCCAAGGCTGGCGGCCGCCGCCGAATTGCCACCGCAGCAAATCGCGAAAACCAAGCGGCTCGATACCGTCGGGATTGAAGAAATGCGTGCCGTCGAAATGATCGGACACCGGGCCGTTATAATAGGGATTGCGTCGTTTGGTCTTGCGCATTCGGAAGCGGTTTCCTTCGCCTGGAACAGGTTCGGATTTTAGGCCAGGTCGACCGGGATCTGAACCTGTTCCAAATTAAAGACTCACAAGGAGGCAGGAAACTCGTTGACCTTGCGCAGGAGGCTGTCGACCAGCCGCTCCGGCAGGAAGCGGCGAAGCGAGCGGACCTGGCGCGACTGCTTGCCGGCGGAATAGCGCAGCTTCGGCTTCTTGGCGGTTGCGGCTTTCACGACCATGTCGGCGACCACCTGTGGCGCGTCGCCCGTCTCCATCCACTTGCGCATCAGAGCCTCGCTCCGGGTCCGCTCCGAGTCGTAGACGGGAAGAGGTTGATCGACGCGCGTCAGGTTCTCCTCGAAGGATGTCTTGGTGATGCCGGGCTGGACGAGAACGACACGGATGCCGAAGTTGCGCACTTCATGGTCGAGGGATTCGGAATAGCCCTCGATCGCATGTTTGGTCGAGGCATAGAAGGCGTTGTACGGGGATGGGATAAGTCCGAGGATCGAGCTCATATTGATGATCCGGCCGCTCTTCTGCTTGCGCATGATGGGCAGCACGGCATTGACGACGCGGGCGACGCCGAAAAGATTGACGTCGAAAAGGCGCTGGGCCTGGTCGATCGACGATTCTTCCGCGCCGCCGAGCAGGCCGATCCCGGCATTGTTGACGACGAGGTCGATCCGGCCGGCCTGTTGCATGATCTCGGCAATCATCGCCTCCACCGAGGCCTTATCCGTCACGTCGCAGACCAGCATGGTAATCCCGGGCTTGCCGGCAACCTGTTTGCGGCTGGTCCCATAGACGCGATAACCGGCTTTCACCAGGGTTTGGGCGGTGACAAGGCCAATGCCGGAGGAAGCACCGGTGACCAGGGCGATGTTTTTGGTTCTGTCGATCATGCTGTCAGCTCTCATTTGAAGTGGATCATTGGCTGACGCTGTGTTACTATCTTTTAGATATCATGTCACTATCGAAAAGATACCTAATGAAAAATACTTCGATCCTCCAGTGCCCGGTGGCCCGCGGTCTTAAGTCTGTGGGCGATGCGTGGAGCATTCTGGTCTTGCGGGACGCCCATACCGGCCTTACCCGGTTCGACCAGTTCAGGAAGAGCCTCGGCATCGTCCCGACCATGCTCACCAAGCGCCTCAAGGCGCTGACCGACGATGGCCTGCTGGAAAAGCGCCTCTATTCCGAGCGACCGCCCCGCGAGGAGTACGTGCTGACGGAAGCAGGCCGGGATTTCCTGCCGGTGCTGATGATGATCGGGGCGTGGGCGCACCGCCACTGCGACGGCGAACTCGCCCGCTATGTCGATGTCGAAACGGGCTCGGAGATCGAGCCGATCGCCATCGATGCGGTGACGGGTGCAAAACTCGGAACCCGGGCAATGCGGCTGAGTGCTGGTCAAGAACAAGAATCCGGCGACCAATAGAGAGGGGGCGTCGCCCCTCGACATTGATACGGAGGGAGCAGCCGACGGCAGCCCCTATTTCTCCAGCGTCGCCACCACCTCGACATGCGAGGTCCAGAGGAACTGGTCGATCGGCGTCACGCCGGTGATCCGGTAGCCGCCCTCGACGAGGATCGCGAGGTCTCGCGCCAGCGTCAGCGGATTGCAGCTGACGGCGGCGATCTTCTTCACGCTCGAGCGGGCAAGCTCCTTGCACTGGAACTCGGCGCCGGCGCGTGGCGGATCGAAGACGACGGCGTCATAGGGCTTGAACTCCTGCGTCATCAACGGGCGGCGGAAGAGATCGCGCTTCTCGATGCTGACCGGTTTCAGCCCCTGCGTGTTGCGGGCGGCATGGTCGAGGGCGGCGAGCGCCTTTGCCTCGGCTTCGACAGCATGCACGCGGCCGACACGCGCCAGCCGCAGCGAAAATGTGCCGGCGCCGGCAAAAAGATCGGCGATCCTTTTGGCCTTGCCGGCATGGGCAAGCACCAGCTCGGCCATTGCCTCTTCCGCCGGCTTGGTTGCCTGGGCAAAGCCGCCCGGCGGCGGTGAAACCTGGACGCCGCCGAAATCAATCAGCGGCTTCGACGGCTCGATGAGGATTTCGCCGTTCAGAGAAACACGGGCAATGCCGCGCAGGCTGAGCACGGTTTCGACCGCCTTGCGCCGCTGCGGGTCGGAGAGCTTCTTCACCTCGTCGACCGCAATGTCGAGGCCGGACAGCGTTTCCAGCACGGAGACGCGGAAGGGTTCGGCATTGGTCGCGAGTGCTGAAGCAATCGCCCGGATCGCCGGCAGCCGGGCGACGATCCCCGCCGACGAGATCGGACATTCCTCGATCGCGACGATATGATGGCTTTCGGCCTGGTTGAAACCGATCAGCATGTCCTTCTCGGTCTTGCGCGCCGCAAACACCACGCGTCGGCGCTCGCCCGGCCGGGCCGGCACGATCTCGCCGACATCGGGCGTCAGCCCCTTCGATCTGAGTGCATCGATGACCAGCTGTCGCTTGAAGGCGCGGTAGGGGCTATCGGTCATGTGCTGCAGCGTGCAGCCGCCGCAGGTGCCGTTGACGCCATCCGGACCGAAATGCCGGCAGGGCGGCTCCTGCCGGTCGGGCGAGGGTGTCGTGATCGACATGATCGTGCCCTGGCTTTTGACGCGGGCGATCGCCACGGTTTCTCCGGGTAGCGAAAACGGCACATAGATTGGCCCGCCGGCGCTGCCGGCAATGCCGTCGCCCTGGGCGCCGAGCTTTTCGATGGTGACGGTTTCGGTGCTCACGGTTTCGATCCTGCCAGAAGATATTCCTGATTGCCGTCGCCGCCAGCAATCGGGGAGGGGATGAGGCCGAGGCTTTTCCAGCCCATATCCTCGATGAACCAGCGCTCCAGTTCCGCAGCGACGGCGGGCGCGGACGAGGGGTCCTTCAACAGTCCGCCTTTGCCGATCGCCTCGCGCCCCGCCTCGAACTGCGGCTTGACCAAGAGCACGGCGACCGCACCCGCTTCGGCGATATCGAGAGCCGGCGCCAGCGCCAGCTTCAGCGAGATGAAGGAGACGTCGGAGACGAGGAATGTGGCGGGCTTGCCGATATCCTCGGCCGTCAGGTGGCGGGCGTTGAGGCCTTCCTTGTTCGTCACCCGCGGATCGGCCGCAATGCGCGGATGCATCTGGCCATGGCCGACATCGATCGCCGTGACATGCGCGGCGCCGCGCTGCAGCAGCACCTCGGTGAAGCCGCCGGTGGAAGCGCCGATATCAAGACAGCGATGGCCGGCGGGATCGAGCCGAAAATGCTCGAGGGCGCTAGCAAGCTTCAATGCCGCGCGCGACACATAGTCCTGCGCCGGATCGTCGATCTCGATATTGGCGTCGTCGCCGATGAGCGCGCCGGCTTTCGTCACCACCTGGCCGGCGATCCGCACGGTGCCGCGTTGCACGGCGTCGCGAGCCCGCGAGCGGCTGGCGAAGAGGCCGCGGGAGACGAGAAGTTGGTCGAGGCGTTGGCTGCTTTGATCGGACATCGGCTGTGAATGACCGGCAAAGCCGCCGGTTGCAAGCATTTTGTTCCAGACAGCGTCATTGACCCTCGAAAGCTTTCGGCGATAATCCTGCCGCGGCGATTACGGGGCGGCCGCAGGCACGGGGGTGTTTTATGCTGAAGCTCTTCACTCTTCTTGTCGCGGCAGGGATCGCATCGCCGGCGCTGGCAAACGATACCATGGCCGAGGTCAAGACCGGCGGGCTGATCTTTGCCCAATCCGACGATGTCAGCATGGTGCAAGAGGATCTCTTCATTTCCGCTTCTGAGGTGCGGGTCGATTACGTGTTCGAGAACACGTCCGACAAGGATGTCGAAAGCCTGGTCGCCTTCCCGATGCCCGACATATCGGGTCAGATGGACAACAACTCCGCCATCGCAGATTATGACAGCGACAATTTCCTGCATTTCTCCACCGTGCAGGACGGCAAGCCGATCACCGCCAAGCTGCAGCAGCGTGTCGTCTCGCTCGGCATCGACGTCACCGACGAACTCGCCAAAAATAACATTCCGGTCCTGCCCTACAGCGACAAGACCCGCGACGCGCTCGCCAAACTTCCCCAGACCATCCGGAAGGATTGGATCGCCCGCGGCCTGATCTATCCGATGGCAGAGGCCGATCTGGTGCCGCTCTGGACGCTGCGCTCGACCTATTGGTGGCGCACCACTTTTCCCGCGAAGAAGAAAGTGAGCGTCGAGCACCGCTACCAGCCAGCCGTCGGCGGCACCGTCGCCATCAGCTTTCTCGAAAACGGCCAGCCGAAGGGCGAGCGCTTCGAGGAATATTCCCGCAAATACTGCCTGGACGCAGACTTCGTCCGGGTCGCGCAGCAGCGTGCCGCGGAAGCCGAGACGAATGGCGCCAACTACACCGAAAGCTGGATCTCCTATGTACTGTCGACCGGCGCCAACTGGGCGGGGCCGATCCGGCGCTTCCAGCTGACGATCGACAAGGGCAAGCCCGGCAGCCTCATCAGCTTCTGCGGCAGCAATGTCGAGAAGATCGGCCCGACGACCTTCCGGATGACAGCAGAGGATTTCGATCCCGCCAAGGACTTCGACATTCTGATCCTCAATCCGCCGGAAACGGCACAATAATCCGCAGGCTCCGCCGCTGTTGCGCCGCACAAATTTAAACAAATTTAAAGCCTGCCCATATAGGTTCAGCGCGATTGCAGCGGTTCATCTGAACTGCTCGGCGCCATGAAGGCGCAAGCGTTTCCACGCCGATCATGTTTTCAGCTTCAAACATCCCGGCGGTTGCGTCTCACGCGACCTGCCTCTCGCCGCGTCGACTGTCGTCAGGAGAAATCACCGATGTCCGCCAAAAACATATCCTTGAACGGTAAGCTTGCGGCCACGTTCGCAGCCCTCATTCTCATTTTCGTCGCCATTTCCGCTTTTGTTTATTCCAAGGCGACGGCGTCTGCGGCTGCTTCTGCCGAGCAGGAAAAGTCCGAGCTGCTCGTTAACCAGATCGACGATGCGCTGCAGGCAATGCTCGAGCAGGCCGTCAATCTGCGCGGCTTCATCCTCTTCCGCAGCGACAGCACCTATGGCGATGTCTTTGCCAACCGCGAGCGCATGCTGAAGGCGATTGCCGCTGCCAAGCAGACGGCGGCCGGCGAACCGCAGCTGGTCGAGATGATCGACGGCATGCAGAAGGCCGCCGACCTCTATTTCCATGAACTGGCCGAGCCGCAGACCAAGGCGCGCAAGGAAACCGACATGCCGATCGAAGAGGTCGTCAAGATCGGCGTCAACGCCACCAAGGGCCAGCTCGACGGGTTCCGCCAGGCCTCGGCGAAGATCAAGGCCAGCGCCCGCGAAAAGTCCGAAGCGCTTGCTGAAATTCGCGCCGATGCCAACAGCGATCTGAAGACGACGCTGCTGGCCGGCGGTATCGTCGCCTCGTTCGCCGCCGCCGTGCTCGCCTGGCTGATGTCGCGCACCATCGTCCGCCCGATCGTCGGCATGACGAGCGCCATGGATCGCCTCGCCGGCGGTGAAAACGATATCGAGGTCCCGGCAACCGACCGCGGCGACGAAGTCGGCCGCATGGCCCAGTCTGTGCTGGTCTTCAAGCAGGCGGCGATCGAGAAGCTGCGGCTTGCCGGCGAGACCGACCGCATGCGCGGCGACGCCGAACGCCAGCGCCGGGCAAGCGACGAGCAGAAGGCCCGCGAGGAAGGCGAGATCCGCCATGCCATCGACGCGCTGGCCGGCGGCCTCGCCGAGCTTGCCAATGGCGACATGGCCGGCCGTATCCAGACGCCGTTCGCGCCGCAATATGACAGCCTGCGCAATGACTTCAACCATGCCGTTGAAAAGCTGCAGGCGGCCCTGCAATCGGTCGGCCGCAACGCCTCGGCGATCAATGCCGGCGCCGGCGAAATCCGCTCGGCCGCCGACGATCTTGCCCACCGCACCGAACAGCAGGCCGCCGCCGTCGAACAGACTGCCGCAGCCCTCGAGCAGGTGACGACGACCGTCCGCGACAGCGCCAAGCGCGCCGAGGACGCCGGCAATCTCGTCGAGCGCACCCGCCTTGGCGCCGAAAAATCCGGCGAAGTCGTCCGCAGGGCGGTCTCCGCCATGCAGCAGATCGAAAAGTCGTCGGGTGAAATCTCCAACATCATCGGCGTCATCGACGACATCGCCTTCCAGACCAACCTCTTGGCCCTGAACGCCGGCGTCGAAGCCGCCCGCGCCGGCGATGCCGGCAAGGGCTTTGCCGTCGTTGCCCAGGAAGTGCGCGAGCTTGCGCAGCGCTCGGCCAAGGCAGCGAAAGAGATCAAGGCGCTGATCACCACATCGGGCGAACAGGTCGTTGCCGGCGTTTCGCTTGTCGGCGAGACCGGCAAGGCCCTGGAAGCAATCGTCGCCGAGGTGCAGGAGATCAACCACCACGTCAGCGCGATCGTCACCGCCACCCGCGAACAGTCGATCGGCCTGCAGGAGATCAACACCGCCGTCAACAACATGGACCAGGGCACCCAGCAGAACGCCGCCATGGTCGAGGAGCAAACGGCGGCAAGCCATGCGCTCGCCCAGGAGGCAAACGCGTTGGACGAATTGTTGCACCAGTTCAAGCTCGGCCAGACTGCCCCGGCGCCGCGTGCAACGATTGCCGCCGCTAACGCCCGCCCGGTCGCCTCACCGGCCCGCGCCCTCGCCGGCAAGGTCACCAAGGCCTTCGGCGGCAGACAGGCAAGTGCTGCGGCGGCCGTTCAGGAAGAGTGGACGGAGTTCTGAGAGCGTGGCTTTCGGAAGGGGCGTCAAAGGAAGAGGGCGGTGCAGAGATGTACCGCCTTCCTTCGTTTTGACGGCCCCGTCTGGTGGACGAAAAACCTGGCGATCCGCTCTATCGACTGTGAGTCTGGCTGGGTCATAGCGTCAATCTCCGTCGTCCTCTGCCGCAAACCGGCGGCAACCGATGTTTCTGCGCGCACCTGGACCAACCGCGTAGCCGCGGCGTGCCGAATGGCGTTAGAAGGTGGCCACCACATAGTGACCGTGTCATGGACTTCCTGGTCGAGATATGCGCCGCCGTGCCGCGTCGCTAAAGGAGCGACTTATCGCTTCAGGGAACTGACGACGGTCACGGAATGATGATGACGCGGCGGCACCTCTTAGTTTAGTATGTTCTTAAAGGCGAATTCTGGCGAGGGGGAAGCTGTCGTGGACATTGCCTCCTGGTTGCGAGGCCTTGGCCTCGAGCAATACGAACAGGCATTCCACGAGAATGCGATCGATGCAGACGTTCTGTCCGACCTGACCGACGCAGACCTCTGCCAGCTCGGGATTCTGCTCGGGCATCGCAAGCGGCTTCTCAGGGCAATTGCCGAATTGGGGCGGACTGCAAATCGCTTCAATTCGAGCGCTGCCGAGCCCGTCGCCGAGCGCCGGCAGCTCACCGTCATGTTCGTCGATCTCGTCGGCTCCACAGCGCTTTCGTCGCGGCTCGATGTCGAGGATCTGCGAGAGATCATCGGGGCTTTCCATCGCTGTGTCGCTGATACGATCGCCCGCTTCTCCGGCTTTGTGGCCAAGTACATGGGCGACGGCGTGTTGATCTATTTCGGTTATCCGCAGGCGCGCGAGAACGACGCGGAGCAGGCGGTGCGAGCCAGCCTTGCTCTTGTGGACACTATCGCGCGGCTGCAGCAGTCCGAGCCTTTGCGGGTACGCGTCGGCATTGCCACCGGCCAGGTGGTCGTCGGCGATCTGATCACCTCGGACGAAGGACAGGAGCGTGGCGTCGTTGGCGAGACGCCGAACCTTGCTGCGCGTTTGCAAGCTCTTGCCGAGCCCGATGCCGTTCTGATCGCACCGCAAACGCGGCAGTTGCTCGGGGAACTTTTCCGATACCGCGATCTTGGGGCAATCGCTGCGAAGGGGTTTCCGGAGCCCATCCGTCCATATCAGGTCGAGGGTGAGAGCGCCGTCGCCAGCCGGTTCGAGGCGCTGCACGGGACCACACCGCCGTCGCTGATCGGCCGTGAGGAAGAGCTCGAGGTGCTGCTGCGACAATGGCATTGCGCGAAAAGTGGTGAAGGCCGCGTCGTGCTGCTCTCGGGCGAGGCAGGGATCGGCAAGTCCCGGCTCACCGTCGCCTTGCAGGAGCGCATCCAGAATGAGCCGCATACCCGCCTTCGCTATTTCTGCTCACCGCATCGCCAGGACAGCGCGCTCCATCCGACCATTGCGCAGCTCGAACGGGCCGCCGGGTTTGAACGGGAGGACACGCCGGACAGGAAGCTCGACAAACTGGTGGCGCTGCTTGCTCCAGCCTCGCCCGAGGACGGAACATTGCTCGCCGAGCTGTTGTCGCTGCCGATCGACAGCCGTTTCCCACCTCTTCAGCTCACGCCGCAGCGAAAGAAAGAAAAAACGTTCGAGGCGCTGATCGGTCAGCTCGAGACACTGTCGCGACAAGGCCCGGTTCTGATGCTTTTCGAGGATGTGCACTGGCTCGACCCCAGTTCGCGCGAGCTGCTCGACCTCGTCATCGAGAGGGTGCCTCGCCTGCGGGTCCTGCTGCTCGTCACGTTCCGTCCCGAGTTTGAACCGATGTGGACCGATCGGGACCACGTAACGATGCTCCTGCTCAATCGGCTGGGCCCACGTGAAGGCGCAGCACTCGTTGAGCAAGTGGTCGGCAGCCGAGAACTGCTGAGCGAAATGGCCGCGGAGATCGTCGAGCGTACCGATGGAGTGCCACTCTTCATCGAAGAGCTGACGAAGGCAGTGCTGGAGAGTGGCGACGCCCATACCGTCCTTTCGCATGCGGCCACGACTGCGTTGAACGTTCCGGCCACATTGCAGGCTTCACTGATGGCGCGGCTCGACCGTCTTGGCTCTGTCGCCAAGGAGGTCGCCCAGGTCGGCGCTGTTCTCGGGCGCGAATTCTCCTACGAATTGTTGGCAGCCGTTGCACGGCGAAACGCGGTTGAGCTGGATGGAGCGCTGGATCAGCTCGTCGCCGCCGGTCTTGCATTCTGTCGCGGGACGCGGCCACTGGCCACCTACCTCTTCAAACATGCGCTCGTTCAGGACGTAGCCTATGGCACGCTTCTACGCGGCAAGCGCCAGGAATTGCACAGGCGTGTCGCAATCGCGTTAGAGGAACGGTGGACCGAAATCACCGACGCGCAACCCGAACTTCTCGCGCATCATTTGCAAGCGGCCGGAGATTGGGCGGCGGCTCTCGAGCGCTGGCAACAGGCGGGAGAGGCAGCGGCGGCCCGAGCAGCCACTCGCGAAGCCGTGTCGCATTTTGCCAGTGCAATCGAGTGCAGCAAGAGGCTGGGCGATGTATCCGGCGGCGCCGAACGGATGACGAGGCTCAACCTTGCGATGGCGAATGCTTTGATGCAGGCCGAGGGGTATCGCTCCGAGCGTCTTGGGAAAACGCTTGAAGACGCACATCTTGCCGCCGCAAACACTGGTCTGGTCAAGTTGCAATGTGACGTAGTGCTGTCACTCGCGCCATTTTATTATGCTTCTGGCCGCAATTACGACTACCTGATCCTGGTGGAAGAGCAGCTCGCAAGCTCTTCCAATCTCCTTCCCAAGACCTATCTGAGTGGCCTTTTGGCTGCCAAGGGGATGGCTCACTTCAACCGGGGAGAACAGTCGATTGCGGCGGATGCCTTGCGGAATGCGCTCAGTTTGATTGATAGTGTCGACGAAGACGGTCGTATTTTGTTCGCCGGCGTGGATCAGCGTCTCGCGGCCCTGGGCTATCTTAGCGAGTCATTGCTGATATTGGGTTTCTTTGACGGCGCAGTCGAAACGAAGGAACGCATTTTTCAAAATTTTGGTCAGCTAGAGAAGCCCTTCGACCTCGCCTGGTATCTCCTGGAACGGTGCGAATTGGAGGCGCTACTCGGTCAATATGAACAACTGCTAGAAAATGCTGACAAGATAGTCGAGATTAGCGAACTGCATGGCTACACGGCACGTCGAGGCAGCGGCCTTAGGTGGCGTGGCTATGCCCGCGCGCATCTGGGCGAACTGGACGCTGGCATCGATGATGTCGGGGAGAGCGTTGGTCTTTGGCGTGGCCAGGGCGTCGTATTTCATACCCCTGAGAAAATATGCGCACTTTGTGATCTACTCCTGCGGGCCGGTCGCGTCGAAGACGCATCGCGCATACTTGATGACGTCGATACCCTTGTTTTCGATACTGATGAAGCGTCTTACTTAGCAGAATGTATTCGCCTTCGTGGCCAAATCGCCGCGGAAGGCGGCGATCTGACGGGCGCCGCGCAGCTGTTCGAAACAGCCATCGCTACCGCCCGTCGGCAGCAAGCAAAACTTTTTGAGCTTCGCACCATCACACACCTAGCACCGGTTCTGGCACGACAAGGCCGCGTCGACGATGCCGCAGCGCGTCTGCAAGCAGTGGTTCATATGTTTGACGCTAAGCATCAAATCGTGGATCTCACTGCTGCACAATCAGTGTTAGATACGCTGTGCAGTTAAGGCCGAGCTTTCGCGCGCGGGAGGAGGGCTCGATTCGAGGCAGAGGGTGGGGTGGCGCTGGAGCAAGTACGGCGATGGGTGGTGAAAGGGGAGTGTTGCGCCCCTGCGTGGCTCGACCCGGGTGCTCGCAGGGCGTATGCGGGGACCACACGGCACGCCCTCGCAATTCTCCTACCCAGCCACTCCAACCGCAACCCCGCGCCCAAGCGCCCGGAACACCGTGGAAACAATCCCGGCGCGATCCAACCCGGCATGGGCGTTCATCGCTTCCGGCTTTGCCTGCTCCATCCAGATATCGGGCATGACGAGCGAGCGGATCTTCAGGCCGTTGTCGAGCAGGCCCTCGCTCGAGAGATATTGCATCACCTGGCTGCCGAAGCCGCCGACCGAGCCTTCCTCGACGGTGATGACCATTTCGTGGTGGCGGGCCAGCTGGCGGATCAGGTCGTGGTCGAGCGGCTTGGCGAAACGTGCATCGGCAACCGTCGTCGAAAGGCCGGCGGCATCGAGATCTTCGGCGGCAAGCAGACAATCGGCAAGCCGGGTGCCGAAGGAAAGCAGCGCCACCTTGGTGCCTTCCTTGACGATGCGGCCCTTGCCGATCTGCAGGATTTCGCCGCGCACCGGCATGTCGACGCCGACACCTTCGCCGCGCGGATAACGGAACGAGATCGGCCCGGCATCATAGGCGACAGCGGTGCGCACCATATGCTTGAGTTCGGCCTCGTCGGCCGCCGCCATCACCACGAAGCCGGGCAGGGTGGTGAGGAAGGCGGTGTCGAAGGAGCCGGCATGCGTCGGCCCGTCGGCGCCGACGAAGCCGGCGCGGTCGATCGGAAAACGCACCGGCAGTCCCTGGATCGCCACGTCGTGCACGACCTGGTCGTAGGCGCGCTGCAGGAAGGTGGAATAGAGCGCCGCGAACGGCTTGTAGCCCTCGGCGGCAAGGCCGGCGGCGAAGGTCACGGCATGCTGTTCGGCGATGCCGACATCGAAACAGCGCGACGGAAAGGCTTCGGCGAGCTTGTCGAGGCCGGTGCCGTTTGGCATGGCGGCGGTGATGCCGACGATCTTGTCGTCGAGGGTGGCTTCCTGCACCAGCGCTTCGGCAAAGACGCTGGTATAGCTCGGCGCATTCGGCTTGACCCTGGCCTGGGCGCCGGTGATGACGTCGAACTTGTTTACGCCGTGATATTTGTCGGCGGCGGCTTCTGCCGGTGGATAACCCTTGCCCTTCTGGGTGACCACATGGATCAGCACCGGTCCGCGCGCATTGTCGCGCACATTGCGCAGCACCGGCAGCAGATGGTCGAAGGAATGCCCGTCGATCGGCCCGATATGATAGAAGCCCATCTCCTCGAACATTGTGCCGCCGGTGACGTAGCCGCGGGCATGCTCGACGGCGCGGGTGATGGCGCGATCGATGTTCTTGCCGAGATAGGCCGTCAGCTTCTTGCCGAAGTCGCGGAAGCCCATATAGGTGCGGCCCGAGGCGAGGCGGGCGAGATAGGCGCTCATCGCGCCCGTCGGCGGCGCAATCGACATGTCGTTGTCGTTGAGGATGACGATGAGCCGCGCATCGAGCGCGCCGGCATTGTTCAGCGCCTCATAGGCCATGCCGGCCGACATCGCCCCGTCGCCGATGACGGCGATGACGCGCCGGTCGTTCTTGTCGAGATCGGCGGCGATCGCCATGCCGAGGCCGGCCGAGATCGAGGTCGAGGAATGCGCCGCCCCGAAGGGGTCGTATTCGCTCTCGGCCCGGCGGGTGAAGCCGGAAAGCCCGTCTTCCTGGCGCAGCGTGCGGATGCGGTCGCGCCGGCCGGTGAGGATCTTGTGCGGATAACACTGATGGCCGACATCGAAGATCAGCCGATCGTCAGGCGTGTCGAAGACGCTGTGAATGGCGATCGTCAGCTCGACGACGCCGAGACCGGCTCCGAGATGACCACCGGTGCGCGACACCGCATCGATCATTTCGTCCCGCACTTCGCGGGCAAGCTGCGGCAGGTCGCGATCCTCCAGCTTGCGCAGGTCGGCGGGGTAGGTGACCTGATCGAGCAGGGGGGTCTTCGGCAGTTGTGTCACGGGCGGGCGCTCTTTCTTACTTTTCCTTGTACCGCTTTATTCGATTAGAACGAGGCAAAACAAGTGATTTTCAGGAACCGAAGGTTTTCACCTTAGAGCATGGCGGAAAAATGTGTGAGCGGTTTCGGGAGATATCACATTCTATTTCTGCGCGTTGCATTCGCCTGATCCTGGCCGGTTCCGCCCTGTTTTTCCGAACGGTGGTCGAACGCGCGAAGGGCCGGCGAGCAGCTTGAATATGACACGGAATGGTAGCAGAGTTGCGGCGCTCACTGGGGAGACGGGCCATGGGAACGATTGTCGCAGCGCATGCCTATGTGAACAACGAGGTCGCCTATGTGGCCTGGCACATAGACGCCAAGATCGATGGATGCCTCGGGTTCGAAGTCGTTCGCGTCTATCTCGACGAACAGGGAAACGTGTCGAAAAGACCCGATGGCAGCGATGACCGAGTGACGTGCGCCGCCTGGGTCGCCTTCAAGGGACAGCGCAATCCGCATTGGTTGCCGCAGACGACATCGCTCTGGCCAGTGCAGAAGCTCTCCTGGCGCGACCTGACGCTGCGCAAGCGGCGCAATGAAATGCGGCGGCGGCCGGACGAGGTGCGGGTGCGCTACGAGATCCGTCCACTCGGCGATCTGAAGCCGGGCATGGCGGCTGCCCCCGACCCGACGCCTCAGCTTGTCGAGATCAACAAGCGCGACGCCAACGGCAGGCCGATCAAGAAGGCCGACGGCACCTTCGAGAAAATCTCCGTCAAGGCCTATGACGGTCCTCCGCGGCCGCTCGGTTATCTCGGACCGGCGGTCGCCTCCAACCCCGTCCATGTGACGCGCAAGCGCGGCCAGTTCGAGTCGACCTTCACCAATGGTATTCTCGCCGCCCAGTGGTTGCGCAACGTCCTTCTCGAAGACGGGGTGAAACAGCCGAATGAGCTGATCGACATGATTTCCAATCCGTCGAACGGCATCCGCAAATATCTTGCCGGCGATGTTATTCCGATGCTCAGGGAATTCATGAGTAGACCGGGCCGTTTCCTCGTCGCGCTTTACGAGCTGGAGGACGAGGAACTGCTGGAGCTGCTGCTTGCCAACAAGAACAGGCTGCGCATCATCCTCGCCAATACCGGAAAGGTCGGGGATGCCTGGGATGTGCGCAATGCGCCTGCGCGCAAGGCATTGATCGATGCAGGCGTCGAGATCCACCACCGGATGTTCAACAATTCGAGCCAGATCGGCCACAACAAATTTGTCGTGCACCTACCGGCGGATGACGCTCCGCGCAGCGTTTTCACCGGCAGCACCAACTGGACGGCCACCGGGCTTGCCGGCCAGTCCAACAACGCCTTGATCGTCAGGAACGATGCGGTCGCCGCGGCCTATGTCGCTTATTGGGATCGGATGCTGAAAGACAATAAGACGCTGGAAGCGCCCGTCGAATTCGATGACGGCATGCCCGACAACCAGCAGAGCAAGGAATTCCGCCGCTCCAACGAGACGCCGTCCATTATACCCACAGCCAACGGGGCTTCGCTTGAAACCTGGTTCTCGCCGAACATGCAAAGCCGCAGAAAAGGCAAGGCAATTCCGCCCGACCTTCGCGAGGTCTATCGCCTGATGCGCCGTGCCGAGCATGCGGTGCTCTTTCTTGCCTTCTATCCCGGTCAGTCGGGCCGGGATTGCATCGTCGGCGAGGCGATCGATATCGGCCTGAAGGATCAGAAGCTGATCGTCACCGGCGCCGTTTCCAGCCCGCAGGCCATGCCCAATTACGTCCCCGGCAAGGACAACGATCCCGACGATCCGGATGACGATGAAGAGGGTGTTTCGCCCCATACTTTCGACGAGGCCAATGTATCGATCGTTCGGGCGTCGCGCATCGATGACCGCCAGTTGCTGGCGGATTTCGGTGCGGAGGAACTGACGGCCAAGAAGGTGGGCGCCATCATTCACGACAAGGTGCTGGTGATCGATCCCCTGTCGGACGAATGCCTCGTCGTCCTCGGCAGCCACAATCTCGGCTTCAAGGCCTCCTATGCCAATGACGAAAACATGCTGATCGTCAAAGGCGACCGAGCGCTGGCCGAAGCCTATGCCGTCCACATCCTCGACGTCTATGACCACTATCGCTTCCGCGCCGTCGAGGCGGAATTGAAGCGCCAGGGAAAGAAGGGCTGGTCGGGCTTTCTCAACGTCGACGACAGCTGGCAGGATGGCTATATCAACCGCACGAAGGGTGCACTGACGCGGTATTTCGCGGCGGGTTGAAATTCGGGGGCAGGTGACCGGCGGCGGCCGATCATTGCCGCCGTCAGCCTTCCGGCAAAGGCACGAATTCCTCTTCGTCGCCGGGAACGATATCGAAGCGGCCGCTGCGCCATTCCTCTTTGGCTTTTTCGATCCGCTCCTTCGAGGAGGAAACGAAATTCCACCAGATGTAACGTTTCGAATTCAGCGCCGCGCCGCCGAACAGCATCAGGTGGCAGCCGTCGCTGCCGGCTTCGAGCGTGATCGGATCGCCGGGCCGAAAGACCAGCAGCTGATCGGCGGCGAAGCGGTCGCCTGAGATGACGACCTCGCCGGAGAGCACGTAGACGGCGCGCTCTTCATGCGCTGCGCCGAAAGGAAATTTGGCGCCCGGCTGCAGGTCGAGATCGACATAGAGCGTGTCGGAGAAAACCCCGACAGGCGATGTCATGCCTTCGAACGAGCCGATGACCACGCGCCCGCGCACGCCTGGAGTCTCGATCAGCGGCATTTCAGACTTTTCCGTATGAGCGAAGGAAGGATCGATTTCCTCCTTGTCGTCGGGCAACGCCAGCCAGGTCTGCAGGCCCGACATCAGCAGCGGATGGCCGCGCAGATTGTCGGGCGTGCGCTCGGAATGCACGATGCCGCGCCCTGCCGTCATCAGGTTGATATCGCCCGGACGGATGACCTTTTCGGTGCCGAGGCTGTCGCGATGGCGGATCTCGCCGTCGAAGAGATAGGTAACCGTCGACAGCCCGATATGCGGATGCGGCTTCACATCAAGCGCCTCGTTGGGCTTCAGGATCGCCGGCCCCATGCGGTCGAAGAAGATGAACGGCCCGACAAGGCGCCGCTGCCGCGTCGGCAGCGCCCGCCGCACCTGGAAGCCGCCGATGTCGCTGGTGCGCGGAATGATCAGATTCTCGATCGCATCACAGGCGAAGGCATCGCCGGGCAGGGGATCTTTACCGGGAAAGAAGGACATGATGGAACTCTCCGATCTGAGGCGCCGCTGCAGCAGTTTGAATGATGCAGCTTTACACTGCCCACAGATAGCGCTTGCAGCGCCGCGCGTCCAATCGCGCGCTAAGCCGGCCCGTCTCAGATTGCCGTAAAGCCGTTGTCGACGAACAGATGGGCGCCATTGACGAAATTCGACTCGTCGCTGGCGAGGTAAAGGGCGGCCCGCGCCACGTCTTCGGGCTCGCCGATCCGACCCTGTTGCGCGGCGATGGCGGCATCAGAGACGTCGACGCCGAGCGCCTGCAGGTCGGCCACCTCGCGCAGGCCGTGCGGCGTGCGGATGAAGCCGGGGCAGACGGCGTTGCAGCGGATGTTGCGGTCGCGGAATTCCACGGCGATGGCGCGGGCAAACATATGCACGGCGCCCTTGGTCGTGTCGTAAAGCACTTCCATCGGCGTGGCGGCGACCGCCGAGATCGACGAGGTGCAGACGATCGACCCGCCGCCCGCGGCAATCATCTTCGGCAGCACCGCCTTGGTCATCAGGAACATCGAACGCACATTGACGGCGTGCAGCCAGTCCCATTCCTGAAGCGTCGTTTCCAGGAAGGGTTTGATGACGATGGTGCCGGCATGGTTGAAAAGTACGGTGACGGCGCCGTAGCGTTCCTCGACGCCAGCGACGGCTGAATTGACCGCAGCTTCATCGGAGACGTCGGCCGTCCAGCAGTCGGCCTCGCCGCCCACATCACGGATCTGCTTGACGGTCTCGGCCGCAGCTTCTCCATTGCGGTCGATGATCGCGACACGCGCGCCTTCCGCCGCAAACAGCTTCGAGGCGGCACCGCCCATGCCGGTCGCGCCGCCTGAGATGATGGCGACCTTGCCCTTCAATCTGTCCGTCATGTTTCCGTCCCCTCATGATATTGGAAGGGGATCATAGATCGGCCGCGAGCCGATCGCCAAGCGCCAAAAGGCAGCTTTGCTCTGACCCTCAGGCCCCGTCGAGCGGTTCGACGCCCTGCGGCTTGCCGGCGCGGTCGAGCCTGATCTTCTCGATGCGGTTTTCGGCGGCCGAAAGCAGCGTCTCGCAATGTTTCTTCAGCGCTTCGCCGCGCTCATAGATCTCGATAGATTCATCCAGCGCCACGTCGCCGCGTTCCAGCCGGGCGACGATGCTTTCGAGTTCGGCGACCGCCTTTTCGAAGGAAAGGCCGGATACCTCCGGCTTGGCGCTGTCAGTCATTCTCAACCCTTCATCATTCGCAGAATATGCATGCCCGCCGATTCGGCGAGCCCCTCGAGATCATAACCGCCTTCGAGCAGGCTGACGACCCGGTTCTTCGCGTGCCGGTCGGCCAGTTCGAGCACGCGGCCGGTTGCCCAGTCGAAATCCTCGCCCGTCAGGTTGATCTGCGCCAGAGGGTCGCGGTGATGCGCGTCGAAGCCGGCGGAGATGATGATGAGATCCGGCCTGAAATCGGCAACGCTCGGCAGCACGCGCGATTTGAACGCCTCGCGGAAATGGTCGCTGCCGACATTCGGCGAAAGCGGCGCATTGACGATGGTGTTGTGCCTGCCCTTCTCGTCCTTGGCGCCGCTGCCGGGATAAAGCGGCATCTGATGCGTCGAGCAGAACAGCACCGAGGGGTCGTCCCAGAAGATATCCTGGGTGCCGTTGCCGTGGTGCACATCCCAGTCAATGATGGCGACGCGCTCGGCGCCATGCCGCTTCTGCGCATGGCGGGCGGCAATCGCCGCATTGTTGAAGAAGCAAAAGCCCATCGCCGTCATCTTCTCGGCATGGTGGCCCGGCGGACGGGCGGCGACGAAGACATTGTCGGCGGCGCCGGAAAAGACGTCGTCCACCGCCGCCATCGCACCGCCGATGCCGGTCAGCGCCGCCTGCAGGCTTTTGGGACTGGCATAGGTATCGGCTTCGAGCTGGTTGATCCGGTCCTCTTCCTCAGGAATTTCCCGCATCACGGCTTTGAGATGTTCCTCCGGATGCGCCAGCAGCACCGCATCCGCGCTCGCTTCAGGCGCCTGCCGGCGCTCCAGCCGCTCGAAATTCGGATGTTCGAGCGCGACATTGATGGCGCGGATCCTGTCCGACCGCTCCGGATGGCCGGCGGGCGTCACATGTTCCAGGAAGATCGGATGTTCGTAAAGACGGGTGCTCATGGAGACACTCTATCGGCCGCTTGCGTCATGTTCCACAGCAGATGGGGCATTGCCCGACGATTTCAACAAGCGCTCCTGCGCCCCATCTCGCCGCCGCCGGCATTATAAATTCCTGTCATCTCAGCGGTTTACTTCGAAAAACCCCGTGCTACTGTCGTCAACGGGGAATTTTGTAGGCAGAGTTGTTGATGAGTCAGTCGAAACGCCCGGGTGTAACGGAAATACATGTGCCGTTTCGCGATGTCGATATGACCGGCCAGATGTTTCTGGCCTCCTATATTTCCTATGCCGAGTCCGTCATTGCGAGCTTCTGGTTAGCGCGGCCCGAGGTCGAGGACGAACCGGTCTATATCGCCAGCAAGATTACCTGCGTTCTCCACCGCCCGCTGCATTACGACGAGCCGGCCCTTTTTACCGCCGCCGTCGACAAGATCGGCGTGCGCTCCATCGGCTTCATCGTCTCGATCGATACGGGGGAGGAACGCGCCGCCGAGGTGGAGATCATCTGGCAGGCCCGCAGCGGCGAGGATCAGCAGCCGGTGTCTTTGCCGGAGGAGACGCGGGACTGGCTTTATGGGTTCTTGGATTAGAGGAGCCATTCGGTGACGCGACTTTCAATGCTCGCAACTGGCCTGTTGCTTGTGTCCGTCAGCGCTGCTTGGAGCGATGATGAGCCCCGTCCCTACCAAGGTCCTCTTTTCTTCAATGGCGAGGGTTACGTCAGCACGCGTTTTATTAGCGCAATCGCACCACTAGGTGACGGTTCTCCCATCTATGCAGGTGCCAAGCCGGGGGGCGGAACGGTACTCGCAGTACTGCACTCAGAGCCAGGTCCAGGAGTTCGTGCCGTTCACGTTGTTCCGAATGAGGACATCGTGGTAGTGGTGATCGCGCCGAAGCGCACCGGTCTTATAGGATGGAAAGGCTGGATCAAATTTACGGTTGTGACCGAAGGCTTTCCTGATGGAAACGAGGTTTCCCGGACGTTTCCAGCCGCCATCCAAAAAGTCGACAGCAATTGAACCGATCCCGGAGTTGGTCCAGCGCTGATCTCTGAAGGCGACTGGGTGAGCCGGAGATCCGGGCAGAGTTAAATAAGGGATCGGTAGCGGCCCTATCTTGCGTCAGGAACAGAAAACCAACGCGATTCGGCTTATGTCACGCCCTCCGGTCATCTCGCCGCCATGCTGGCGACCAGATCGCTGAACCTCTCTCCCTGAATGCCGACATGCGTGCGCAGCAGGCGGCGGGCTTCATCTCCATCGCCGGCGAAGATTGCATCGACGATGGCGCAATGTTCCGAGAAAGAGGTCGACAGGCGATTGCGCACCCGCAATTGGAGACGGCGATAGGGGCGCAGGCGCCGATGCAATTGCACGCATTGCTCCTGCAGGAAATCGCTTCGGCTTGCGGCGTAGATGGCCTTATGGAATTCCTCATTGTCGTAGTAGTAGGCATCGCTGTCGCCGGCGCCGGCGGACTGCTCGCAGCGGCCGTGGGTGGCGGTGATCGCTTCCCGGGAGGTCTTGTCCAACCGGCGTGCGGCGAGCGCTCCAGCTAGGCCCTCGAGCTCCGCCATCACCTCGAACATCTCGTAAATGCGGTGCGGCCCCGGATCGATCACGACAGCGCCCCGGCGCGGCCGGATTTCTATCAGGCCGATCGCGTCTAGCTGCATCAAGGCTTCGCGCACCGGCGTTCGCGACACGCCGAACCGATTGGCAAGCACGGTTTCATCCAGCCGTTCGCCGGGGGCGAATTCGTAGGAAAGTATTGCATTTTCAATCTCATCCCGGAGCCACCGGCCGACATTCTCGGACATTTTTCTCCCATCCTTCATACATAAATTTCATTCTTGTATACACGATCATTGACTTCGTGTACGAAGAATGACAGTCTACATACTACAGACCAAGCCCTTCGATGGGAAGCAGGGGTCCAAGGCGCGCATAATGTGGCGGGCCTGCAGAGAGGGGAGAATGACATGCCTGAAGCTTCTTTCTTCACCGACATGCTGCAAAGTATCACCGATCACGGACGCCAGCTTCTGTTTTCCGGCTCGCGCAATACCCAGGCTGCGGCCAAAGCCGATCTGCACACTCTCTGCGAGATGCTGTTGTCGAGTCGGGGTGAAGCATCAGGCATCGCCCTTGCGGCCGAGATACTCGATCGCTGGGGCGCGCTCGAAAGCGCGGGCGCGCAGCAATTCTTCCATATGCTTCACGAAACGTTCGGGCCCGACACGGTGAGGCTCGACCAGGCGATGGAAAATTACCGCGCTGACAAAAGCTCTGCCGCCGTCATCGCGCTCCATCAGGCCGCGGAGCCGCGGCGCCAGGAGCTCCTGCGCCGGTTGAATCATGCGCCGAACGGCACCGCCAGACTGGTCCGTATGCGTCAGCAGCTCCTTGCTTCCAAGGACCGGTCCGAAGCCTATCACGCGCTCGATGCCGACTTCACGCATCTGTTCGGCTCCTGGTTCAATCGCGGCTTTCTGACGCTGCGGCCGATCGACTGGTCGACGCCGGCAAACATCCTCGAAAAGATCATCAAATACGAGGCCGTGCATGAGATCGCCAGCTGGGAGGAGTTGCGCCGCCGTCTGGCGCCGGCCGACCGTCGATGCTTTGCCTTTTTCCATCCCCGATTGGCCGACGAACCGCTCGTGTTCGTCGAGGTGGCGCTCACCCGATCCTTGCCGAATGCGATCGCCGATGTACTCGACGAGGGGAGGGAGCAGATCAATGCCGATGAGGCGACGACGGCTGTCTTCTATTCGATCTCCAACTGCCAGGATGGCCTGCGCGGAATCTCGTTCGGCAATTTCCTGATCAAGCAGGTCGTGGAAGACCTGCGGCGAGACCTGCCGGGCCTGAAGAATTTCGTCACGCTGTCGCCTGTCCCGGGCTTCGCCCGTTGGCTTGCCAAGGCGCGCGATCCGGCCGGCGCCCGGTCCTTGTCCAAAGCGGCCCTGGAAACGCTGAGCCTGCTTGATGACCCGAACTGGCCCGACAAGGAGAAGAGCAGCGCCGAATTGGAGCGCGTGTTGCTGCCGCTTGCGGCGCGCTACTTCCTGACCGAACGGACGCCGGAGGGCCGCCCGGTCGATCCGGTGGCCCGCTTCCATCTCGGCAACGGTGCTCGGCTTGAAAGAGTGAATTTTCTCGGCGACCGATCGCCGAAGGCAGTCCGGCAGGCGCATGGCCTGATGGTCAACTACCTCTATAAGCTCGACGACATCGTGGCCAACCACGAGGCCTTAGCGCAGCGCGGCGAAGTGATCGCCTCGCCAGCCGTCAAAAGCCTGCTCAACCAGAGCGACGAAGGCCGTCGCGGCGGCAACGGCCAGCAAGGCTCTCGAGCCTTCGCACAGATCATGAACTCAACGCTTGGAGGAGGGCGAAAGTGAGCAACCATCTTTTCGACGCCATGCGGGCCGCCGCACCCGATGACGCACCGTTCATTCGGATCGGCAGCGCTCAGACTTGGACCTATGGCGATGCCTTTGCTCTTTCCGGCCGCCTCGCCGGCGCCATGGACACGCTCGGCATTCGCCCCGGCGATCGGGTTGCGGTGCAAGTCGAGAAAAGCGCCGAGGCATTGATCCTTTACCTCGCCTGTCTTCGAATCGGCGCGGTCTACCTGCCGCTCAATACCGCCTATACGCTGGCCGAGCTCGATTACTTCATCGGCGACGCCGAGCCGCGTCTGGTGGTCGTTGCCTCGGCTGCGCGGGAGGGCGTGGAGAAAATCGCCAAGCATTACGGCGCGATCGTCGAAACGCTCGACGCTGACGGCAGCGGCTCGTTGCTCGATCTGGCGCGTGACGAGCCGGCCGACTTTGTCGACGCTTCGCGCTCCGCCGATGATCTGGCCGCGATCCTCTACACCTCGGGAACGACGGGACGCTCCAAGGGGGCGATGCTCACGCATGGGAACCTGCTTTCGAACGCTCTGACCTTGCGCGACTATTGGCGCGTCACCCCCGATGACCGGCTGATCCACGCCTTGCCGATCTTCCACACGCACGGGCTGTTCGTTGCCACCAACGTCACGCTGCTCGCCGGCGCCTCGATGTTCCTGCTGTCGAAGTTCGACGCCGACGAGGTCGTTTCACTGATGCCGCAGGCAACCATGCTGATGGGCGTGCCGACCTTCTATGTCCGCCTCCTGCAAAGCCCGCACTTCGGTAAAGAGGCGGCAGCCAGCATCCGCCTGTTCATATCAGGCTCGGCGCCGCTGCTTGCAGAAACGCACACCCAGTTCCAGGCGCGGACCGGCCACGCGATTCTCGAGCGCTACGGCATGACGGAAACCAACATGAACACCTCCAACCCCTATGAAGAGAAGCGGATCGCCGGGACGGTCGGCTTGCCGCTGCCTGATGTGACGGTGCGCGTCACCGATCCCGCCACGGGACAAGTGCTGCCGCCTGAACAAACCGGCATGATCGAGATCAAGGGGCCGAACGTCTTCAAGGGTTATTGGCGCATGCCGGAAAAAACCGCGGCCGAATTTACCGCGGACGGCTTCTTCATCAGCGGCGACCTCGGTAAGATCGACCGGGACGGTTATGTGCACATCGTCGGCCGCGGCAAGGATCTGGTGATTTCGGGGGGATACAATATCTATCCGAAAGAGGTCGAGAGCGAGATCGACCAGATCGAGGGCGTCGTCGAGAGCGCTGTGATCGGCGTGCCGCATCCCGATTTCGGAGAGGGCGTAACGGCCGTCGTCGTATGCAGACCCGACGCCGGCCTGGATGAAAAGACCATTGTCCGCGCCCTCCAGGATCGCCTCGCGCGCTATAAGCAGCCCAAACGCATCATCTTCGCCGAGGACTTGCCGCGCAACACAATGGGCAAGGTTCAGAAGAACATCCTGCGGCAGCAATACGCCGATCTCTACACAGGGACGTAAGACGGCCGCCCTCTGGGAGGAGGGCGCGTCGGTATCCGCTTCAATATTGCAAACAGCAGCGACGGCGCCGGAGGCGTCGGAGGGAGGGGAATCATGGGTATTGAAATTCTGGCCATAGGCCTGCTGGTCGCCATGTTCATCGTTGCGACGATCCAGCCGATCAACATGGGCGCGCTCGCCTTTGCCGGCGCCTTCGTGCTTGGCTCGATGACCATCGGCATGAAAACCACCGACATTTTTGCCGGCTTTCCGAGCGATCTGTTCCTGACGCTCGTCGCCGTCACCTACCTCTTCGCCATCGCGCAGATCAACGGCACCATCGATTGGCTGGTCGAATGCGCCGTCCGCCTGGTGCGTGGACACATAGGCTTGATCCCCTGGGTGATGTTCCTCGTCGCCGCCGTCATTACCGGCTTCGGCGCTCTTGGGCCTGCCGCGGTCGCGATTCTTGCGCCCGTCGCGCTGAGCTTTGCCATCCAGTACCGCATTCACCCCGTCATGATGGGCCTGATGGTGATCCACGGCGCGCAAGCGGGCGGTTTTTCGCCGATCAGCATCTATGGCGGCATCACCAACCAGATCGTCGCCAAGGCCGGCCTGCCTTTCGCGCCGACCTCCCTGTTTCTCTCCAGCTTTTTCTTCAACCTGGCGATCGCGGTGCTGGTCTTCTTCGTTTTCGGGGGCGCAAAGGTCATGCGGCAGGTACCCGCATCGTCCTTTGGCCCTTTGCCCGAACTGCATCCCGAGGGCGTGTCGGCGTCGATCAGAGGTCACGGCGGCACGCCGGCAAAACCCATCCGGGAGCATGCCTACGGTACGGCGGCCGATACCGCCGCGACGCTGCGCCTGAACAATGAGAGAATTACCACCCTGATCGGCCTGACGGCGCTCGGCATCGGCGCCCTGGTTTTCAAGTTCAATGTCGGCCTCGTCGCCATGACCGTCGCCGTCGCTCTCGCGCTGCTATCCCCGAAAACGCAGAAGGCGGCAATCGACAAGGTCAGCTGGTCGACCGTGCTGCTGATTGCCGGCATCATCACTTATGTCGGCGTCATGGAGAAGGCCGGCACGGTCGATTACGTGGCGAATGGCATATCCAGTCTCGGCATGCCGCTGCTGGTGGCGCTGCTGCTTTGCTTTACCGGCGCCATCGTCTCGGCCTTTGCATCCTCGACCGCGCTGCTCGGCGCGATCATCCCGCTTGCCGTTCCGTTCCTCATGCAGGGACATGTCAGTGCCATCGGCGTGGTCGCCGCCATCGCGATCTCGACGACGATCGTCGATACCAGCCCGTTCTCCACCAATGGCGCGCTTGTGGTCGCGAATGCCCCGGATGACAGTCGAGAGCAGGTGCTCAGGCAACTGCTGATCTACAGCGCGCTGATTGCCATCATCGGCCCGATCGTCGCTTGGCTGGTTTTCGTCGTGCCGGGGCTGGTTTGACGACGGGCAGCCGCAGCCATTGCTTGACGCCGCGGGGCATCGCCCGCGGCGTCAAAATGTCCATGCCGCGCGCGGGCATTCGCAGTTCCATGCGTTTCCCGGCTGGAAGGCGCCAGTAGCCAAATGTAACGACGGTCGAAGTTGAAGCATGCTTCGGTTGTAGTATTGCGCAGCCGGCAGCTACCGGATTTGAACGCGCGAATTCCGTTGCATTTCCGAATTCAACGCTATTGATTATTCGAAGATGCTTTCATTCGCTGAAGTTGAAAATCGATCATGGTTCAATCGACTGACGTCTCATCTCACTTGACGGATTTGATTTATGGAAGTCTCTTCGGCGAGTGCAGCTGGCAGGATTTCCTCGATCGCGTTGCGCAAACGTCGCCGGGCGGCAAGGCCGCGCTGCATTACCACGATCTGACCTCGTCGGTTGCCCATGTTCCCTTCATGTCGGGCTTTTCGCAGGCCGAGGTCGACCAGTTCAGCAGCCACTTTGCCGCGGTCAATCCTTGGATCCCCAGATTGGGTCTCGTGCCCGTCGGCCAGGGCCTGTGCGGCGACGAGATCTTTCCGCGCGAAGAGCTGATCAAATCGGAATTTTACAACGACTGGCTGAAGCGACAGGCCGGATGCGAAACGAGTGTGGGTGTTTCCATCATTCGCGAGGAAGACCGCACCTTCATCTTGTCGACCTCGACATCTTCGGCCGACCCCGATCTCAACAGGGAAGCGGCCCAACGCTACACGATCCTCGCGCCGCATCTGAAGAGGGCGTTCGATTTCATTCGCAAGCGCGATCTGTTTGCGCCGCACGAACACGTAACCCAAACCCTGTTCGACAGCATCGGGGTCGGCCTGATCTATGTTTCGGAGCAAGGGAAAGTCCGTCGCTGGAATAATAGCGCGGAGGCCTTGATGGAAGCCGGCCTGCCGGTGCGGATCACCGCAGATGGCAAGCTCGGACTGCAATGCCAGAAGTCGGCTGCCGTTCTTGAATTCCTGACCTCCCGAAACGGTATGCAGACCAAACCGCACACGGCAATCGTCAACGGCAGGGACCAGGATAACTACCGCCTCACGCTCGTCCGGCTTCAGTCCGATGCGTTTACCGAGTTTCTGGAGGGGCCGACCGTGGCGCTCATTGCCGAGCCGATGCTGGCGAGCCCCCTCAGGGAGCGGCGCGATTTGCTGATGCAGCTCTACAAGCTGACCGCAACCGAAGTCCGGATCGCATCGAGCATCGCATCGGGTCATTCCGCAAGGGAAGTGGCGATCGCCGACGAGATCAGTTACGAGACCGTCAGAACTCATCTGCGGAACATCTATTCCAAGCTCGGGGTCAACTCCCAGGCCGGCCTGGTGTCGCTGCTGATGCGTTGATTGGTATCGGCTGGCTGGAACTGTTGGGCTACCGCTTATCGCGTTTCATGCTTTTGAGGCCGATGGCGCCCCAAGCTGCCATCTCGTGAGACGATAGTCGCTATCCCCGAGTTGCCATTGGTTCCGGTTAAACTGAAATCTTCGGTCGCGGCAGCGGTTCGGCGGCATGATTGCGATACCGAAACCGCTTACCTCTTGGCTGCGAATGTCACCGTTACAACATCCTTTGGTTCAGACAGGAATGTAATGCCATGGATCTCCAGCGTTTCGCGCGCCCGCTCGACGTTTTCAGCTTTGACCGAGTGAGCATCCGCTTCCATACGTCGTATTGTGGAAAAGGAAATGCCCGATCGCTCTGCCAGTTCCTGAGCCGTCCAACCGAGCATTGCGCGCGCGGCCCTGATGTGAACTTCGCAGACCGCATTCTGCAGATTGGGTTTCGCGGGAATATCCTCAACCAACTTGGAGACGCCGTGCCATTCAACGATCTCGCCATCGTTATCGAGTAGGGGAACCGCCGTATTTTCGAAACGCTGAAAAACGCCGTCATGCCGTCGGACACGAACGGAGAGATCCAGTTTATACTTGCCCTCAATCGCTCCCTGCCAAGTCGTGCGGAAATGTTGCCGATCGTCAGGATGAACCGCTGCAAGCCTGTCGTAATCCCTGAGCTGCTCCGCCGTCTGACCGGTGAAGCGCATCCAGTTGGTATAGTCGAGCAGCTTACCCTGACTGTCGGCGCGCCAGAACTCGCCACCCACAAGCTTACGCAACGACGCATTGGCCGCGGCGGCGCGGTTGTGTGCAATTTGCGCCTTGTGATCATTGGTTACGTCCTGAACGACACCGTGGAGGATGGCCAGCCGGCCACTGCGGTCATATTGGCGGTCAAATCTGCTTTCGAGCCAAATAAGATGCCCGTCGGGCCGGATGACGCGAAAGCGGCGCGAGGACAGTTGGTTCGCATGTGCCAACTCTACAATTTCTTCGTGCGCTAGACGGTCGTCGGGATGCACAAGGGATTCATAGAGGTCGAAACTTGCCGCAACGGCTTTTGGATCGAGTCCGACGAGACGATAGAGCCCGTCCGACCACGTCAGTTCCCGCGTGATCAGATCATAGGTCCAGGTTCCCGCTCCGAGGAATACCTCAATCAGTTGCGCTCGTTTTTCAGGTGTTTTTGCATTCCGGAGTGGCATTGCCGCGCGCATCCTCTTTTGGCGAGCCCAGAGCCGTCTTTTACGGCCTTCGGAAGGCAGTGAAGACGACATATATCAATTTGAGCAAGATTTCGCCAAGTGGGCAGATATTCGCAGCTTAATGAGCATTAATTGCTCAAAGTCTCTGATGTGAGCAATTATTGTTCATTAGAAATATGTTGGCTGGCTGCCGCGTTCTTACTGACGAGTTACTCGCTAGCGCTAATCTATACTTCAAACGTGGAAGCTCAGGAATTCGGGATCGGATCGCGAATTCCAGAATATTGCCGGTGAATGATCGTGGTGGCCGTCGAAATCGCAATGCTCCTACTGCCCGCAAAATCTGCGCCGCAGGCAAATATTCGTCTCCTCCTTTCGTCGTCAAACTTGCCAACAAGTTCCTGGCGCAAAGCAACTCCAGATACTTTGCAGGTTCCACGACCAAGCTTTCCACTCCTGTGTAACTCCTCCCCAACAAAACAAAGGTCGCCGCTGTGCCAAATCTATCTGTCTCCCGCCTCATCATGCTGTTTGGAATCATCGTTACGGCAGGCTTGATCCTGGCTGTTGGTCTGCAGACTAAGGCCTTCGAGGAGTTAAGGGTCAGGGGTCCGGTCTATAACGGCCTCGTCGAGGGCAAGGATCTGGTTGCCGATATCCTGCCGCCGCCAATTTTCGTCGTCGAAGCCTATATGCTGGCGACGGAGGGTGCGGTGCATACCGAGCTGTTGCATCCCAATCTCGGCCGCATTGTCGAGCTTCACAAGGGATACCTGGATCGCAAGGCATTCTGGGCAAAGGCCGACCTTCCCGCGGAAGTCCGCGCCAGGCTGTCGGGTGTCTACAGCTCGGCGGACGTCTTCTGGGACGAGGTAGAGCGCACCTATGCCTCTGCCGTCTCCCAAGAGGACGAACACGCCGTTCACGCAGCGCTTGATCACCTGAAGGACGCGTTTCATGCGCATGAAGCGCAGGTCAATGTTCTGGCGCAGCTTAGCAATGTCTGGTTGGCAAAGTCAGAGACCGCCGCTGAGGCCGCCGGCGTTCGGGCGAGGACGCTTGCGCTGTCGGGCAGCGCGGTTTCGGTTGCACTCTTTCTGCTTGGCCTGTGGTTCGTCCGCAGTCGCGCCATCAGGCCGCTCTTCGCGATTGCCGACAACATGCAGGAGCTTGCAGGCGGCGACTACACGAAATCTGTGCCGTTCCTGTCGCGAAAGGATGAAATCGGCGTGATCGCGGGCGCCGTGGAAGTCTTCCGCCATGCCGGTATGGAGCGTCAGCGCTTGCAGCAGGAAATGGATGACAGCCGCGCCGTCGCGCAACGCGACGCAGCCGAACGCAGCCGCCTGCAGGCGCAGCAGGCAGAATTGCTGCAGCAAGTCGTTCAGACACTCGGCGCGGGCCTCGGTCGACTGGCGGACTGCAATATCCGTACCACGATCGATGAACCCTTTGCCGCCGACTTTGAACCGCTGCGGCACGACTTCAACAATTCGATTGCCACCTTCCAGGCCACGCTCGAACAGGTACTGGCCAAGACCGGACATCTCTCGGCCTCGGCGCAGGAGATGCGCGGTGCCGCAGACAATCTTGCACGTCGCACCGAACAGCAGGCCGCAGCGCTCGAGCAGACGTCCGCATCCCTCGAAGAGGTATCGTCAACGGTGCGTTCTTCGGCCGAACGCACAGCCGAAACCCGCGACCTCGTTCGCGAAGCCAAGGACTGCGCCACCGCCTCCAGCCAGGTGGTGGGCGAAGCCGTCCAGGCAATGAAACGAATCGCGGACGCCTCAGGCCAAATCAGCCAGATCATCAATGTCATCGACCAGATCGCCTTCCAGACCAATCTGTTGGCGCTTAATGCCGGCGTCGAGGCGGCGCGAGCCGGAGATGCAGGCAAGGGCTTTGCAGTCGTGGCACAGGAAGTGCGCGAGCTTGCCCAGCGCTCGGCAAGTGCAGCCAAGGAGATCACTGCGCTGATCCGCAACTCGACCGATGAGGTCGCCTCGGGCGTTCAACTCGTCGACGAAACGGGCAAGGCACTTTCAAAAATCGCTAGCTACGTCACCGAAATCGACGCCAAAGTCGATGCGATCACCACTGCCTCACGCGAACAGTCGATCGGCCTACAGGAAATCAGCGGCGCAGTGAATTCAATCGATCAGATGACGCAGCAGAATGCGGCGATGGTCGAAGAGAGTACGGCGATCGGCCACTCCCTCGCAGTAGATTCCCAAATGCTCACCGAACTGGTTGGCCGTTTTAAACTCAATCGTCGCACCCAGGTCCGCGAGCCGGACGCAGCCTGGGCACGCAGACCAGGCGAGGAGTCGGCGAGAGCCCCCAGACTGGCAGCCGTTCGCTAGTGTGTCAGACGGTTTGGAACCGACAGAACCCAACCTGCGGCGGAGCCTGCCGCCGCAGACCTCCTGTATGAAGAACGAGATGCAATGCAGCCGCGCGCTGAGCCGGCTCGGCTTGGTGCTGCCGCTCATGCGCTGATTGCCATCAGCCGGCTGGCGCCGGTGGGCTAACCATTTTAGCATTCCGCGCTTTTGCCGCGGAGGACCGGTTCGCTGAGGATATTGATATCGACGTTTGGATAAACGTGCTCTTCCAGCAAGGTGAGGGATCCAGCTCGCATTCCCATGGGTAAACAGCCTGCGTCGAAACTTACCGCCGGCACCGGCTCTTGGGCGAAAAACCTGAACAGCGTTATATGCGCTATGCGGGGCGGGGTTGGACGCCACTGTTCGAAGCAGATGGCCTGTGAAATGGCCGAGCGAAGTCTGTGCAATTCCGCCGGCTCCTCGGCTTTTACGAAGATAGCCGCTTCCGAAGCCGCCACCTCGTGAAAATGAACGTCGAAGGGTGGGGTCTCGTCGATCAGTCTCTCGACAATCTCCGTCCATTGTTCCCCGTTCCGCTTCCAGACCTCCTCGTTCGGAATGCCGAATTGGGCTGCCGCATTAACGAGGGTGACGACCGTCATGTGCAGGCTTGTGGCCGGGACGCGTGAGAGGGACGCGGCGCTGTCTCGCTCGATGCTGTCTTGCAGGACGCAGAGCTTTGACAGCGCCTCGCGATCGGGAAGGAACTGCAGGTGAAACGCGCAGCACCGCTTGAACCACAGCGTATCAACCTTCGTGCGGATCACTGGCAGCACCCTTCCACCCAGCCGGGGCACGCCGCACCGAGAGCGTGCAATTCCGATCCTTGCTATCACATCGCCAAACTGTTCGCCAAGGACGGGCGACCCGGCCGGAGATCGGCGGATGATGAAGATCGTGAGCCGCTCAGGAAGATTGCAGCACCCCCGCCGCGTCCCTCGGCTCAGTATTCGGAACCGCTACTGTTGTTCAGATCGTGACGTTCCGTCCCTTTCAAAGGTGGATTGAAGACACTGACGAGAATGAGGTCCTTGTCCTTGCCACCCCGCAAATAGTGGCGATCATGTTTATCGAGGACGTAGATGTCGCCGACGCCGATGGGGAAGACGTTGCCGTCCATATCCTCGACCTCGCCTTCGCCCTGGATGCAATAGCAGGCCTCCAGGTGGTTGCGATACTGCAGCAGGGCTTGCGTGTTGGCGCGAACGACCGTGTGGCAGACCGTGAACCCCATCCCGTCATCATTCGTCAGCAGGCGATGGCTCGTGCCATTGCCCCAATCGACGAAGCGCTCGGTCTGCTCGACTTCCTTTAGACTTCTCACAAACATGTTCTTTCCTCTCGCCAATGGCGGAGATTTCATTGATCTCCGTGATCCCAATAGGCACCGGAATCCACGCTCGCTTCAAATGAACAAAATTGAGAAAGCTGTTAGAATAAGTTACATGTAGTCTCTGAACTCGACTCGCGGTGAGTTTGATGCGGGAATTTTGTCGCGCCAATATAAGCAGGATTTGACTAGGTCTTGAGATTTCTGGTGGCATATGAACCCTGCCGCTCATGTGAGGAATACGAACATATGCAACTGCCGCCGCTGAACGCCTTGAGAGCCTTCGAAGCGACCGCTCGGCTGATGAGCCTCTCAAAGGCCGGAGACGAACTGCATGTGACCCACGCGGCCATCAGTCATCAGCTCAAACATCTGGAGGCGTGGCTCGGCCGCAAGCTGCTGCAAAAATCCGGGCGCGGCGTGGCGCTGACGCCAGCGGGTGCCGAATATTATCTTGCCGTCTCCGGCTCATTGGCAGCCATCGCCCATGCAACCGGCAACATGCGCAGAGACCACAATATGCGTTCGATCACGGTCGGCTGCATTCCTTCGATCGCGTCGCGCTGGCTGGTTCCGGCACTGCCGTCGTTCCGGGAGAGCGATCCCGATCTCGACGTCAGGATCGTTTACGCCAGAGCCGAGGAACGCTTCGATGACGAAAGCCTGGATGTTCTCATCACCATGGGGGAAGACCTGTCGGGAGGGCGGGAGAGCCGCCTGCTTTTCTCCCGCCGCAACCAGCCGGTGGCCAGCATTCATTATCTGGCCAAGCGGAATTGGACTGTCGGCAGTATTCCCTTTGCAGCGGCCGACCTGCTGCACGACGAATCCGTCGACGGCTGGAAAGAATGGTTCCGGAAGACTGAGATGAAGGCGCCCGAGCCGGTTCGCGGGCCGATATTTCAGGACTTCAACATCCTTGCCACGGCGGTAATAGCCGGGCATGGGGTCGCATTATGCCCGGTCGAAGTGTTTCGGCGAGAGATCGATCGCGGCGACCTCGTCGTGCTTTCGGACATCTCGACCGCCGAGACCCAGGGATATTACCTGATCACCAGTTCCTGGGCGAAAAAGCCGGTGCGTCGTTTTACGGAGTGGTTCACGAAGGAATGCCGATCCGCCGGCTCACCGATCGTTGAATAAGCTCCGCCAAGGCGGGCGCTCAACGGGAGGGCAAAGCGCGCCGGCCCAAACAGCGCGCTTGTTCGAAACCACGCTTGATGCTAGAAAAATGGTATGGACAACAACGTGATCAGCACTTTCGTGATGATGATGCCGCGCTCATAGCGTGGCGGGTTTCGTGCGTCCATAATGCACCAGCAACCGCCCTCGAGGCGGTTTTTTTCATGGGTCGATCCGTCTCGCCGGCAATAACAGCCTTCGAAAGGAAACACCGATGAACAAGGCGGATATCTATATCACCACTTCCATCCCCTATGTGAATGCCGCGCCGCATGTGGGTTTTGCCCTGGAACTCGTCCAGGCCGATGCCTATGCCCGTCATCTCAGGCTCCTCGGCCATGACGTCAGGTTCCAGTGCGGGACCGATGACAACAGCCTGAAGAATGTCAGGGCCGCGGAAGCCGCGGGACTGCAGGTGAGGGACTTCGTCAATGCCAACGCCGACAGGTTCGAGCGCCTTGGCGGCCGGCTCGATATCTCCAACCAGGAATTCGTCTGCACCTCCCGTGATCCAAGGCATGTCGCCTGTGTCCACGCCTTATGGCGGGCCTGCGCTGACACCGGCGACTTCTATCGCAAGGCCTATGAGGGCCTCTACTGCGTCGGCTGCGAGCAATTCTACGAGCCATCGGAACTCGATGACGGGCGCTGCCCGGAACATGGGATCGCTCTTGAGATCGTCCGTGAGGAGAACTGGTTCTTCCGTCTATCCCGATATGGCGGCAAACTCCGTGAACTCGTCGAAACTGGTGAGCTTCGCATCGTTCCAGCCCATCGGCGCAACGAGGTCCTTGCCCTGCTGCGGCGTGGCCTGACCGACATCAGCGTGTCGCGCAGCGCCGAACGGGCGCGAGGCTGGGGCGTTCCGGTTCCCGATGGGGGTGGCCCCGAAGCAGGTGACGTCGTCTATGTCTGGTTCGACGCCCTGGCGAACTATCTTACAGGTCTGGGGCACGGATCCGATCAGGTGCTCCAGCAGCGCTATTGGAATCGCGGAGAAAGCATCCACGTCGTCGGCAAGGGCATCTCCAAGTTCCACGCCATCTACTGGCCGGCCATCCTGCTGTCCGCCGGCCTGCCGCCGCCGTCGTCGATCCTGGTGCACGGCTATGTCACGGTGGACGGCAGGAAGATCGGCAAGTCGGCCGGCAACGGCATTGATCCCGAAGGCATCATCGACGCCTACGGAACGCCGGACGCGCTGCGATATTACCTGCTCCGGCATATACGCTCGGGAGACGACGGCGATTTCTCGGGCGAGCGTCTCGAAGCCGCATGGGCGGGAGAGCTCGCAGGCCAGCTCGGCAATCTCGCCAACCGGGTGCTTACCCTTTTATATCAGTCGTTCGGCGGCATCGTACCGCCCGTACCGGAGAGCGAGTTCGTGCAGAAAGCTTACCGCCTTCCGGGCAAGGTGGCGGAGGCCTTCGATGCCTACGAGCTGCATGTCGGCCTCGCTGATATTTTCGAGTTTGTCGGTGAGGCGAACCGGCGATTTACAAAAGGTGCACCATGGGCTGATGCGAAAGCGCTGCTTGGCGATCCCGCTCCGGAGGATCGCAAGGTGACCGCCGAACGTCTTGGCGCTTGCCTGGCGGAGCAGGTCTGCGGCCTTGCGATCGTTGCCCGCTGCCTGCTCCCGTTGCTGCCGGGCTCGGCCGCAACGCTGCACTCCAGGCTGGGAATACCGTCTCCTCGGCTCTATCGGGATCCGCTGATCGTGGCTGGGGCCAAGGCTGCCCCGCAAGCCGTGCTCTTCCCACAAAGAGCGGTAGCTTGAATCATCCCGGGGCCGGATACCCTGCGCTGCAGCGACAGCAGCGCAGGGTCGGGAGGGCGGTGACAAGAGAGGGCGTTTTGACGCGATCCAGGATGTCATAAAAGTTTTATACTGGAGCAATTGTCCGGATCGAGAAAATAATCTATTATTCTCATGGGGAAACAAGATTTCTCGATGCAAACGAAAGGATACTGATTGGACACATTTTTCTCGGATGCCATGCCCTTCGCATGTTTTGTCCTCTTGTTGCCCTGCTAATCGCGAGCAGCAAGCGCAGTTCAGGAAGCTCCGGCGATGGCGGTGGCTTCGACGCCTCAGACGACGGCGGCGGCTGTGACGGCAGCGACGGAGGTGGAGGAGACTAAATCAATCTCAAATCGATAGAATGCCCGACCGCCTCAAGGCGGTTTTTTGTTGCCCGGATTCCGGGGCTATGCCGAGATCGCAACGCGGACGATCCCTTATCCCAACGTACCGGCATAAAGACGCGTGGCTCGCTTCCGACGGCGGGCGATGGATTGACGCGGCCATTAACGCATAATGGCCGCCTTCTGACGAAGACGGCCATTGCCAGTATTTGCCATTGGGACGGCTATGCGCGCGCCGGCAGCAGGGGATAGCCGACCATGACGGCGCGGCCGAGGAGCGCGGCGACGAAGGCCTTGATCACATCGCCGGGAACGAAAGCCATCGAGCCGACGAAGGCTTTCGGGAAGCCGAGACCGGCAACCGTCGCGAGATAGGTGATGCCGAAAGCATAGAGCACGACGATGCCGCCGACCATGGCGGTGAGGAAGAAGCTGACCGTCTGCACCAGGCCGGACTGCCGGTCGTTGATCAGCCGCTCGCTGAGGTAACCGGTGACGAAGGCGGCAAAGATCCAGCCGATGAGGAAGCCGGCCGTCGGCGAGGCGAAGATCGCAAGCCCGCCGCGGCCGCCGGAAAGCACCGGCAGGCCGATGGCGACGAGCAAGAGCACGATCAGCACGGCAATGGCGCCGCGCCGGGCGCCGAGCACGACGCCGGCCATCATGACGCCGAGCGATTGCGCGGTGATCGGCACCGGAATGAAGCCGAGCGGGATCGGCGGCAGCAGGCCGAGCGCCACGATGATTGCGGCAAAGAGGGCGGTGAGAACGAGGTCGCGGGTGCTCATCATGAATTCCGTGGTTAAAATTGATTAACTTCCATGCCGTCGAATGCCGCGCGCGTCAATCGCCGCGGCGATATTATCCGCATCCTTGAGCGTCAGGATGATCAGCGGCGCAAGCAGGCTCGCCGGCCGGACCTTCAGCCCGCGCGCCCTGTGTGCCTCGCGGATCGCCTGGTAACGGTCGACGATTTCAGGCACGAAACGCAAGACCAGGCCCAGCGCCAGGCCGATATCGTCGGCCCGCACCCGGCCCGTACGCTCCAGCGGGCGGGCAAGTGCCGTCACTTCGTCGATGAAGGCGGTGATCGACGTCGTCGCCGTCACGGCGGCGGCAAGCAGCATCAGCGCCGTCAGCCGCAGCGGCGGCACGAGCGCCTGCTGCCAGGGATTGAAGAGCAGGTTGAAGAGCGCGACGACCGCGATCGTCAGAAAGATCGGCCGGAGCCGCCTCAGCGCGGCGCCAATCGGCAGGCCGACCATGCGATAGAGGATCGCCGCCGCCAGCAAGGCGAGAGACAGCAGCACGAGATTGCCGGTGATGAACAGCACGATGCTGAAGATCGCAAGCGACAGCAGTTTCACCCGCGGCGAAAGCCGATGCATTGCGCTGTTGCCTTCGACATAGAGCGACTGCATCAGAGGGCGATCTCCCTGTAGCGGGCGATCGCCTCAGTCGCCGGCGCATCCGCGGCAAGCCGCCCTTCATGAAACAGCAGCACCCGCTCGAAACCGGCGATCAGCTCCAGATCATGGGTGATGACGATGGCGCTTTCGGCAAGTCCGGCGATAATTCCTTCGACCAGCGCCCGGTTTTTGAGATCGAGCTGGTTTGTGGGTTCGTCGAGGATCAGAATACCGGGCCCCGTCGCCAGCACCGAGCAGAGGGCTGCCACCTGCAGCTCGCCGCCGGAAAGCTCGTGCGCCCGCCGCCCGGCCAGCGCCTCGGCGCCGAAGCGGGCCAGCACGCCCTCGACTTTCGCCTCGATCTCCGCCTTGGTGAAGCCGCGCCGCTTCAGCCCGAAGGCGATGTCGTCCCGGACGATCGGCATGATGATCTGGTTCTGCGGCGACTGAAAGATGAAGCCGACATCGGCTGCCGCCGTCTTCTCGTCGGCCGTGTCGCGGCCGTTGACGGTGACCCGCCCGACCGTCGGCTTGGTCAGCCCGTTGATCAGCCGCGCAAACGTGGTCTTGCCCGAGCCATTGAGCCCGATGACGCCGATGCGTTTGCCGCTGATGCCGAGCGTGAGCGGCGCGAGCGCCACCCGCGTTCCGAAACTAACCCCGGCGCCTTCGAAGTGTATGTCCAAACCAGTTCCTCGCATTTTTCATCGGAGGAGATTGCCGATCCCGGCCCCTCATCCGGCTGCCGCCACCTTCTCCGCGCAGGCGGGGAGAAGGGGATATGCCGCACCATCTCCTTCTACCTCGACGCTGCGTCTGGCACGTCCCCTCTCCACGTCAAAACGGGGAGAGGGTTAGGGTGAGGGGCAGTCATTGGCGCCGACCTGACAGCAGTGCTTCTACAAAGAGCAAACCTCGCTGTCGACATCCGATAGCGATATCGGGTGGCTAGGAAGATTTTCCGCGTTATGATGTATCCATGACGAATCTGCTCTCCAATTCCGACGCCCGCCGGGTCTTCCTCGCCAAGCAGGGCCTCAGCGCCCCGCCGAACCGCGCTTTGACCAAGCAGGGGCTGCTGCAACTGATCGGCGAGCTGGGGTTCGTTCAGGTGGACAGCATCCAGACGGTCGAGCGGGCGCATCATCAGATCCTGTTCTCCCGCAACCAGACTTATCGGCGCGAGCATCTGACGGCACTGCTCGAAAAGGACGGCGCGCTGTTCGAGCACTGGACGCACGACGCCTCGATCCTGCCGAGCGCCTTCTTCGTCTATTGGAAGCACAAGTTCCGCCATCAGGAGAAGGTCATCGTCGAGCGCTGGCGCAAATGGCGCGGCGAGGGCTTCGAGGCGGCCTTCGAGGAGACCTATCAGCGCGTCGAGCGCGACGGGGCGATCCTGGCGCGCGACATCAAGGCCGACGGCCATGTTTCCGGCGGCTGGTGGAACTGGCATCCGAACAAGACGGCGCTCGAATATTTCTGGCACACCGGCAAGTTCGCCATCGCCGGCCGCTCGAACTTCCAGAAGATCTACGATCTCACCGAGCGCGTCATCCCGGCCGAATTCCGTGAGCCGGAGGTGAGCCGGGAGGACTTTATCGACTGGGCCTGCCGCAGCGCGCTCTCCCGCCTCGGCTTTGCCACCCATGGCGAGATATCGGCCTTCTGGAACCTGGTCTCGCCTGAGGAAGCCAAGGCCTGGGTATCAGCCCATCGCGACGAGCTCGCCGAAGTGCTGATCGAACCGGCGCTCGGGGCCAAGCCGCGCCCCTCCTGGGCCTTTGCCGATTTCCTCTCGACGCTCGACAACTACCCCGGCGCACCGCCGCGCATCCGCGTACTCAGCCCCTTCGACCCGATGATCCGCGACCGCAACCGCACCGAACGCCTGTTCGGCTTCTTCTACCGCATCGAGATTTTCGTCCCCGAGCCGAAGCGCGAATATGGCTATTACGTCTTCCCGCTGCTCGAAGGTGACAGGCTGATCGGCCGCATCGACATGAAGGCGGATCGGAAAAAGTCGACGCTCGATGTCAAGCGGCTCTGGCTGGAGCCTGGCGTGAAGCCGTCAGCCGCGCGGCTTGAGAGGCTGGAAGCCGAGCTGGAGCGGCTGGCGCGGTTTGCGGGGGTAGAGAAGGTTGTGTTGCTCGACGGCTGGAGAGGATAAAACCCCTCCCCAACCCCTCCCCCTTGTGGGGAGGGGGCTTTCTCCGAGCCTCAGCAAATCTCCGTCTTGCTGATCTTGATCCCGAAACCTTCCAGCCCGACATAGTGGCGCTCGCGGCTGGTGAGCAGCTTGATCGAGCTGACGCCGAGGTCCTTGAGGATCTGGGCGCCGAGGCCGATTTCCAGCCATTCGCTGTCGCGGCTCTGCGCTTCGGCATGGGCTTCGCGGCCCTGGTTGCGGGCCTTGCGGCCGTTGTCGTGGTGGCCGACGCCGACCGAGCCTTCGCGCAGGTAGACGATGACGCCGCGGCCTTCCTCGGAAATCTTCTGCATGTAGAAATCGACCGGGCTGTTCTTGCCGAAGAGATCCTCGGCGACATTTTCCGGATGCAGGCGCACCGGGATGTCGACGCCGTCGCGGATGTCGCCGAAGACGACGGCGAGATGCTGCATCGGGTCCCAGGGCAGGGAATAGGTATGAGCCTTGGCCTTGCCGAACGGTGTGTCGATGTCGAAGCTCGTGCCGTGCTCGACCAACGTTTCCTTGCGCTGGCGATAGGCAATGAGATCGGCGACGGAGACGAGCTTCAACCCGTGCTGCTCGGCGAAATCGACCACCTGCGGGCCGCGCGTGACGGTGCCGTCGTCATTGACGAGTTCCGAGATGACGCCGATCGGCGGCAGGCCGGCGAGTTTGCAGAGGTCGACGGCCGCTTCCGTATGGCCGGAGCGCATTAGCACGCCGCCTTCGCGCGAAACCAGCGGGAAGATGTGGCCGGGCCGGACGAAATCGGCGGCGCCCACATTCGGATTGGCGAGGTTGCGCACCGTCAGGGTCCGGTCGTCGGCGGAAATGCCGGTCGTCGTGCCGTGCTTGAAATCGACCGAGACGGTGAAGGCCGTCGTATGGGCCGAGTCGTTTTCCGCCACCATGGCGTTGAGGTTGAGGCGCTTGGCCTCTTCCTTCGGCATCGGCGCACAGACGATGCCGGATGTGTGGCGCACGATGAAGGCCATCTTCTCCGGCGTGGTGTGCACGGCGGCGACAATCAGGTCACCCTCGTTCTCGCGGTCATTGTCGTCCATGACGACGACGATCTCGCCGGCCTCGAAAGCCCGGATGGCGTCGACGACGCGCTTTTGATCATACGACATGGGGCGCTCCTATTTCAGGCGGCCGGTCTGGCCGCGGTCGCGAAGATAATGGTCAGCGATGGCGCAGGCGACCATCGCCTCGCCGATCGGCACGGCGCGGATGCCGACGCAGGGGTCGTGCCGGCCCTTGGTGCGGACATCGACATTCTTGCCGTCGGCATCGATCGACTGGCGCTCGGTCAGGATCGACGAAGTCGGCTTGACGGCGAAACGTGCCACGACAGGCTGTCCGGTCGAGATCCCGCCGAGAATACCGCCGGCATTGTTGGAAAGGAAGATCGGCGTGCCGTCATTGCCCATGCGCATCTCGTCGGCATTGTCTTCGCCTGAGGTTTCGGCGGCGGCAAAACCATTGCCGATCTCGACGCCCTTGACGGCGTTGATCGACATCAGCAGCGAGGCGATGTCCTGGTCGAGCTTGGCATAGATCGGCGCGCCGAGGCCGGCCGGCACGCCTTCGGCGATCACTTCGACGACGGCGCCGATTGAGGAGCCCGTCTTGCGGATGCCGTCGAGATATTCTTCCCACACAGGCACGATCGCCGCATCGGGGGAGAAGAACGGGTTCTGGCCGACCTGATCCCAATCCCAGTTGCGGCGGTCGATCTTGTGCTTGCCGATCTGCACCAGGGCGCCGCGCACCGTGACACCGGGCACGACCAGCCGGGCGATGCCGCCGGCGGCGACCCTTGCTGCGGTCTCGCGCGCCGAGGAGCGGCCGCCGCCGCGATAATCGCGAATGCCGTATTTGAGGTCATAGGTAAAATCGGCATGGCCGGGGCGGAATTGCCGGGCGATCTCGCCGTAATCCTTGGAGCGCTGGTCGGTGTTTTCGATCAGCATCGAGATCGGCGTGCCGGTTGTCGTCATCGTCTCGCCGTCGGCGTCGAGCATGACGCCGGAGAGTACCTTCACCAGGTCGTCCTCGCGCCGCTGCGTCACGAAGCGGGATTGCCCGGGCTTGCGCTTGTCGAGCCAGACCTGCAGGTCCTCGAGCTTGAAGCGCAGCCCCGGAGGGCAGCCATCGACGACGCAGCCGAGCGCCGGACCATGGCTTTCGCCCCAGGTGGTTACGCGGAAGAGGTGACCGAATGTATTGTGCGACATGTGTTCCCACGGTGGCGCGCCAAAGCCGGTTGCGCCATTGCTTGAAAAGGCGCGACACTCATAGGCCAAAAAACCGTCGAGGCAAAAGCCTTTCTTTGCGTCAAACCGGCGGTGGCGGAAATGCTATTTCCGTCCCTATCAAAGGAAGGCGGTCAGGATGCCAGCCGCCATCCCGTGCCGGTGGCCTCGGTGGTGAAATCGTCGAAGGAGAGCGGCCGCGAGAAGGCATAGCCCTGCAGGATGTCGCAGCCGAGATCGCGCAGCAGTTCGGCATGGGCCGCCGTCTCCACCCCTTCGGCCACCGTCTCGACGCCGAGCGAGCGGGCGATGTCGATGATCGAGCGGACCAGCGCCCGCTCCTGTGTTGCGCCGACGATCGGCTGCACCAGCTGGCGGTCGATCTTCAGGCGCTTGGGCTTCAGCTTCAACAGGCTGACGATCGAGGTATGGCCGGTGCCGAAATCGTCGATCTCGATATCGATGCCGAGCGCCTTGATGTGCTCGAGATTGTGCGAGACGACGTCCTCGCTCTCGTCGAGGAAGATCGATTCCACCAGTTCGAAGGAAAGCTCGCCGGGGCGGATATGCAGGTCGGCGAGCGATTCCAGCAGGCTGCCGTCATGCAGCCGCCGCGCCGAAACATTGACCGAGACCTTGGGCACGGCAATGCCTTGCGCCGTCCAGCGCATCTTGTCGCGCAGCGCCGTTTCCAGCACGATCCTGTCGAGCATCTGCACGACATTGATCTCGTCGGCGATGCGCAGGAACTTGTCTGGCGTCAGCCACCCCTTGGTCGGATGTTTCCAGCGCACCAGCGCCTCCACACCCGTCAGTTCCATCGTCCGGGCTGAGAATTGCGGCTGGTACCAGGCGGTGAACTCGCCATTGTCGATGCCGGCGAGGATCTCGTCGGCCGTGCGCTTGGTGTTGACGATATCGGCCTGGAGATTGTGATTGAAGAATTCGAAGCGGTTGCGGCCCGTGCTCTTGGCGCGGTAGAGCGCGATATCGGCATTGATCAGCACCTTGCGCGCATCGACGTGAATGCCGTTGGCAAGCGCCACGCCGATCGACACGCCGCAGCGGCAGGAAAAACCCTGGAAATCGATCGGCTGGCGCATCTCTTCGATGATCCGCGCCGAAAGCTGTGCCATCTCCGTGTCGCCGACATCAAGGGCGAGGATGACGAATTCGTCGCCGCCGATGCGGGCGACGATATCGCTGCCGCGGACATTCTTGGCGAGCACCTTCGAGGCGTGCACCAGCATGGCATCGCCGGCGGCATGGCCAAGCGTGTCGTTGATGTCCTTGAAGCGGTCGAGGTCGATGTGCAGGATCGAGAATTTCTGCCGCTGCCGGCGGCCGTCATTCGTCAATTCTTCGAGCGCGATATCGAGCTTGCGGCGATTGGCAAGCGCGGTCAGCGGGTCGTGCAGCGAATTGTGCTCGATCCTGTTCTTGGCAAGCTCGAGCTCGATATTCTTGGCGACCGCCTCGTCCTTGGCGGCTTTCAGCCGGATCGTCATTAGCACGTCTTCGGTGGCATCGAAGGCGATGCCCATGATCTTCATCTCGCCGGTCCCCGTCTGGTGGACCTTGCCGACGGAGCGGACATAGCGCACCGCGCCGCCATCGACGATCACCCGACAGACGAGGGTGTGGGTATCGCCATTTTTCTTGAAGTGGCGCGCGCTTTCGAGCGCCAGACCCCGATCCTCGGGGTGGATGCAGCCAAGCCAGGTCTCCTCGGTCATGAAGCCGTTGCGCGGCGCAAGCCCATAGAGCTCGTGCATGCGCTCGTTCCAGATCGAGCCGCCCCGGTCGGGCCGCGCTTCCCAGATGCCGCATTGATAGGAGTTGAGCGCCAGGTCGAGCCGGCTCGACAGCTCGGCGAGTTGTCCCTCGCGGCTGGAAAGCTCTTCAAGCGCCAGCTCCAGCTCGGCATTCTTGACCTCGCTCATGTCTTTCGCCTTGCGCAGCGTATCGGTCGTCTCCGCATCGGCGGTCACGTCCCAGACGATGCCGATCGTCCTGCTGACGCCGCCGGCATCGGTATAGAAGGCGCCGACCGAGCGCAGGTGACGGATGCCGCCATCGGCTGGCACGATACGGTACTGCGCCGTGCAGGCGGCACCGGCGATGCTGCAGCTGAAGAAATGCACTTCGGCGATCTCGCGGTCCTCGGGCAGGATCGCCGTTAGCCATTCGTCGAGCGCCCGGCTTCCTTCCTGCGCCGGCTTGCCGTGCAGGGCCGCCGCACGTGCATCCCAGAGCAGGCTGCTCGAATGATCATCCAGCTCCCAGATGCCGATATTCGAGGATTCCAACGCCAGATCGAGCCGTTGCGACAATTCCTTGAGTTTCGCTTCGCGCGTCTCGAGCTCGGTGATATTGCGATTGCGCTCCCCAAGCAGGAGGGTCGCGAAGAAGATCGGGATGATGATGATGCAGCCGGCGGCAACGACGATCAGCCGCAGCTCGGTCTGGTTCTCCGGTATCGCGTGCCAGCCGCTGTTCGGAACGACGGAAAGTTCCCACTTGCCGCCGGCAAAGCCGATCTTCTGGCGCATAGGATCCTTGTCATCGATCTCGGACGACCCGAAGAACGGCGCGGTTGTCGCGGCCCTCGCCGATGAGCCGGTATCCCGGAGGGCGATTGATAGATGGTTGAGATGCGGAAAACGTTCCCGGTTCTCGCGGTCGCGCGCCGGCATCAGCCCGGTCGCCTCGTAGAACATCTGCTGGTCGATGACGAGCTCGACCGCCCCCCAGAGCCGCCGTTGGCCGTTCTCCTTGACGAAAACCGGGAAGAATATGGCAAAGCCGTCCCGGCCGTCGGTGCTGACAGGGCCATAAAAGCGCGCCGACAGATCGGCGGCCGCCGGCGTCATCGCCTGGCGTGAAAACAGCGTTGCGCGCACGTCGCGGCCGATCTCCTCATTGCCGGGTAGCCGGGGATAGACGTTGTCGATGATGAAATCCGGTGCGACGGCGATGTGAATGAAGGACGGATTCTGGATCAGCAGCCAGTTGATCTGCCGCTCCATCTCCTCGCCGTTTGCCGCACTGACGGAGATCAGATTGGCAAGATCGCGGACCATGCTGAGGTCCATATTGATCTCAGCCATCACCCGGGCGCGGATGAGGTTTGCCTCGCTTTCGGTGCGGATATGAAGTTCGCGCTCATAGGATTGAGTATTGGCCCGGTCGAGGCCGAAGCCGACCATGATGACGACAAGGGCGACAAGCGATGAAACCAGAAACGAAACGCGGGTATTCTTCAACACGCGCCGTAACTGCTTGTTGTCGCTCAGCCTGAATAGCAAAATGAAACTCCCGTCTTCCGGGCGACTTTAGGGCGTGGGGGTTAATTTACGATTGCCCGCAAGCGATGCCAAAAATCATGGGAAGGCAAAAGCAGCGGTTAACACGGCGTCTTGATTATATTTAAAATCCTATTCATCAATTAGGCGGGAAAAGCCATTCTTCCGGGCAATTTTCGCCATATTCAGGAGGCTATCTGTGGCCAGTCATGTTCTCGTGCAGCGTCTGAAAAGGATTGTCGCCATGCGTTTCGTCGTCGCCACGCTTTTGGCAACAGCAAGTTTCCTGTCGCCGATGAGCGGTTTTGCCGAGAGCGCCGATGTCGAGGCGACGATCAAGAAGGTCGATACCGCCAATCTGGTGCTGACGCTCGACGACGGCAAAACCTATCAGGCGCCTGAGGAATTCAATTTCGACGGCCTCGAAGCCGGCGTGAAGGTGATCGTCTTCTATACCGAGGTCGACGGCAAGCGCGTCATCAACGATCTCGATATCGTCAAGTAGGGCGGGTCCGCGGAGGATGGCATGAAGCATGCTTCGATCGTCGTGCGTGCTATTGGGATGAAGAGGCTGGCGTTTGGGTCGCTAGCAGCAACGATATCGAAGGACTGGCCATTGAAGCCGGTACCCTTCGAAGCCCCCAAGCCTAAACTTATCGCTTTTGCAGCCGGCCTTCTCGAGCTGAACGGTTTTACCTCTAACCAGCCGGAAATCCCGATCCACATCATAGCCGAACAACTCGTCGGCATCCCCAATCCCACAAAGTGAGCCTATCGCGGGCTAAGATGCGGCAACGCCCTACAGCCAGACGATCGTCCGCTCAGTAGTATTGATCCTGACAATCTGGTCCTGCGGGATCCCGCCTTCGGCAGCGCTGCTCTTCGGCAGGTCGGCGATCATCTGGAACAGTGTGCGGATGACGCCGCCATGGGTGACGCAGACGGTCGGGCGGTCGACGGATTGCAGCCATGAGCCGGTGCGCCAGGAGAGGATCTCGTAGCTTTCCGCGTCGTCGCCGGGCGGGATGAAATCCCATTTCGAAGCATTGCGTTCGGCCACCCGCTCGCGCTGCGTGGCCTTCAGCTCCTTGAGCGTCGAGCCCTCCCAGTCACCGAAGGAGATCTCGACCAGCCTCGGATCGGTGCGATAGGCAAACGGCGGCAGGCCCATGGCGCCGCGGACGATTTCCATGGTCGCGCGCGTGCGTTGCAGCGGGCTTGCGACGAAATCGAATTCATCGACCGTGTCGCCGAGAATTTCGCCAAGCGCCACCCCGTTCTGCCGGGCCTGTTCCAGGCCCGTGGCGTTCATCGGGATGTCCTTCTGGCCCTGCAGGCGGCGCTCGGCATTCCAGTCGGTCTGACCGTGTCTGATCACGTAGATAAGCACGGTCTCTGCTCCGGGAATGCTTCAGTCCTTGACGACCGAAATGTCAGGGGCGTCGACCGCCTTCATGCCGATGACATGATAGCCGCTGTCGGCATGGTGCACTTCGCCGGTGACGGAGCGCGAGAGATCGGACAGCAGATAGAGGCCGACATCGCCGACTTCTTCGATGGTGACGGTGCGGCGCAGCGGCGCGTTGTATTCGTTCCACTTCAGAATATAGCGGAAATCGCCGATGCCGGAGGCTGCGAGCGTCTTGATCGGGCCGGCCGAGACGGCGTTGACGCGGATATTCTGCGGTCCGAGGTCGACGGCCAGATACTTGACGCTCGCTTCGAGCGCGGCCTTGGCGACACCCATGACGTTATAGTTCGGCATCACCTTTTCGGCGCCGTAATAGGTCAGCGTCAGCATAGCGCCGCCATCCGTCATCAGCTTCTCGGCGCGGCGTGCGACCGAGGTGAAGGAATAGACGGAGATCTGCATCGTCTTGGCGAAATTGTCGGCCGAGGTGTCGACGTAGCGGCCGGTGAGCTCGTCCTTGTCGGAGAAGCCGATCGCATGCACCAGGAAATCGATCTTGCCCCAGAGCTTTTCGACGTTTGCGAAAACCTCGTCGATGGTGGCTTCGTCGGCAACGTCACAGTGTCCGACCAGCGTTGCGCCGATTTCGGCGGCAAGCGGCTCGACGCGCTTCTTCAGCGCATCGCCCTGGTAGGTGAGCGCGACTTCTCCGCCCTGCGCATGAATGGCCTTGGCAATACCCCACGCAATCGAGCGATTGTTGGCGACACCCATGATGACGCCGCGTTTGCCTGCCATGAGGCCGGATGCTTGAGCCATATTTCGCTCCCTAGGAATTCTGATTGATCCTGCCTATGGCATAGGCCGCTAATCGGTTCAAGCTTGGCCTGGATCATCAACTGTTAGGTTTCGTAACAAAGGGTGCGAAAGTCATAAATATTTCACAGGAACAGGCCTTCGCGCATGCTCCGCATGAGATCGGTGACTTTGTCGTCGGGCTTTTCCCACAGGATAATGCGCAATTCGACGACGAGATCGCCTCTGCCGCCCTCTTCGCGAGGCAATCCCTGGCCGGGAATTCTAATCGTCTTGTCCGAGCCGGACCATGCGGGGATCGTCACGTTCAGCGGCCCGCTCGGTCCTTCGATACGCGCCTCGGTGCCGAGCACGGCATTTTCGATGCTGAGCGGCAGCACCGCATGCAGATCGAAACCGGCGACCGTGAAGCGTGGATCGGGCGCAATGCGAATGTTGATGACGGCATCGCCCCGCTGCATGCCCGGCAGCTTGAAGCCTTGTCCCTTGAGCCGCAGCTCGTGACCATCCTTGGTGCCGGCCGGCAACGCGAAACCGATCTCGCGACCCTCCGGCAGTGAGGCGGTGATCCAGCCGCTTTTCAGCACGTCGTCGATCGTCACCGTCGCCGTCGCCACCTCGTCGGGGGCTTTTTCCACGCCGGTATCCTTGACGCCGGTGAACCGGCGCACCAGGGATGTCAGGATGCTGAGCGGCAGCGGCAGGTTGGCGCCGGCATTTGGCCCAGCCTCGCCGGCCTCCTCGTCGCCCTTGGTTTCACCCTCGGCGGCGTCGCCATCCACGCGCCTGCCGGCCTCGCCAGCCTGCTGGTTTTGGGCCTGTTGATTCTGTGTCTGCTGGCTCTGGGCCTGCTGGTATTGCGCCTGTTGCGCGCGAGCCTGCGCCTGGCCGCCGGCCGCAGCGCGGGCCTGAGCGCCGAAAATGCGATCGACCATCTCGTCGGCGGGCTCGGCCGATCCTGCCTGTTGTCTGGAGCCGTCGGCGGCGGCCTTCTGGGCGGCGCGCGCAAGCTCTTCCATCACCCGCTCGGCATTGGCCTGCGCCGCCTTGGCGCGCACTGCGGCCTCACGTGCGGCCTGGCGCTGCTGCATGATCGTCTGTTCGTTCTTCTTGGCTTCCGCCATCCGCACGGCATTGTCGAACAGGCTGCGTTTGCGCGGGTCCTTCAGCGTTTCATAGGCGCGGCCGATCTCGGCGAACCGGGCGGTTGCCGTCGGGTCACCCTGATTGTGGTCGGGATGGGCTGACTTGGCCATATTGCGCCAGGCCGCCTTGATCTCGTCCGCTGCCGCGTCGCGCTTGACGCCCAGAATTTTATAAGGATCGCGCATGTCAAACCGCCGGTGTTGCGATGCGGGAAGCCACGTCCTTGCCCGGCATCCCGAAATTCCGAAATCAAAAGCCCAATAACAATTCGCGCCATCCCGCCGCATAGGCAGGGACAACCACTCTCAACGCTGATCGTGCGTCGGAGTTGCTAATCACTTCTTATTTCTATGGAGAGATGTGGGGTGTTTTGCGCCGAATGGTTAGCTCTTTGCTAAGCATTCGGCCGAAAGGTGTCGGGCGTTAACCTGTCGGCGAGCCGGATCAGCTTTCCCGCCGGATCAGCTTTCCGGCTGGAAGCTCAAGAGCTGCCAGTTGCCGCCGCCGACGAGGCAGGTCTTGCCGTAGAATTTGGCGATGCCGACATAGGAATGCCGCGTCGTGCGGAACTGGCGGCAAACCTGGCCCGACTCGTTATTCTCGACGATCGTATCGATGACGCCGGCGCTGCCTGTCGATGCATTCGCCCAGGGAAGCGGTTGGCCCTCGAGCCTTTGCACATCAGCCGAGGTCACGGCATTGCGCACGGTCATCTCGTCCGACAGCGTATCGGTACTCGGCGGCGTCTGCGGCACCGTGCCGGTTGCCACCGATCGGTCGACCTTGGCTTCGCTGAGAAAATCCATACCGCCTGCCAGGCAGCCGGAAAGCGAAAGCATTGCGGCGCCGATGACGAAGAACGTGCTGCTGCGACGCCGCAGGCCCTTTGTATGGCGATATGACTTTGCTATGACTTCCACCCTGCATCCTGTCCAGTTATCAAAAGCTGGGCGAGTTTTGAATAATCCGGGGCATTTGAACCAATATGTCGGCAAACGAGTTAACAAGCGGTGACTTTACCGAAAGTGGCGAACCCTTCAAGCTCTTTGCCGAATGGCTTGGCGAAGCGGAGGCTTCCGAACCCAATGACCCGAACGCCGTGGCGCTGGCAACGGTCGATGAGGATGGTCTTCCCAATGTCCGCATGGTTCTCCTGAAGGGATTCGACGACAACGGTTTCGTCTTCTACACCAATTTCGAGAGCCAGAAAGGCCGTGAAATTCTCGGCCAGAAAAAGGCCGCCATGTGTTTCCACTGGAAAAGCCTGCGCCGCCAGGTCAGGTTGCGCGGCCCGGTCGAGATCGTCACCGACGCCGAAGCCGACGCCTATTTCAAGACGCGGGCCCGCGGCAGCCGCATCGGCGCCTGGGCTTCGAAACAATCCCGCCCGCTCGAAAGCCGATTCGCGCTTGAAAAGGCGGTGGCCGAATATACCGCCCGTTATGCCATCGGCGAAATTCCGCGCCCCGCCCACTGGTCGGGCTTCCGCATCCGGCCGACCTCGATCGAGTTCTGGAAGGACCAGAATTTCCGCCTGCATGACCGCATCGAATTTCGACGGGCCTTGGCGGAAGGCGCATGGGAGAAGGTCAGGATGTATCCGTAAGCGGCGCTATTTGCCCATCAGCTTCAGCGGAATGCCGGAGGCAAGCGCTGAGACGTAGTGTCGCTTCTGGTAGAAGCCGTTCAGCGAAATGCGGCTGAGATAGCCGGTTTTCCTCGCCTCCGGCAGGCCCGGCTGGGTGGTGACCGCAAGCTCGAAGCCGAGATTGCGGGCGATCGCCGCCTCGCGGCTGGTCGCAGCCTCCGGCGTGCCGTAGGGATAGGCGATCGTCTTGGGGCGAATGCCGCTCACCGCCTCGACGTAATCGGCCGAAACCTGCATTTCTATCCGCGCTTCGGCCTCCGGCAGGCGGGCCAGCGCCCGATGGCTGATCGTATGGGCGCCGAGTGTGGCGAGCGGATGGGCCGCGAGCCGCTGCAACTGGCGGGGCTCCATCACCAGCGCGCGGGTGAGATCGGTTGGCTCGATGCCGTTTTCCCGCGCCAGCATGTCGATCGCGGCGACGGCGCGCGCCTCGTCGGACCGGTGGATAAAGGCGGCGAATCGGTCGAAGGCATCCCATTGCTGCTGCGGATCGTCGAGCGCCAGCCGTTCGCTGCCACGGCCGAAGTCGAAGTGAAGTTCGCCTGACCGGCGTAAGAGGGCGGCGAGCGTCTCCCACCAAATGCTGTGCGAGCCCTCGGCAAAACCCTTGGCAACGAACACTGTGAACGGCGCCCGATGCTGTTCGAACACCGGCAGCGCGTGCTCCAGATTGTTTGTGTAGCCGTCGTCGAGCGTGAAGGCAGCAAACGGCGTTCCGCCCTCGGGCTCGGCCAGCAGCGCCGGCACCTGATCGAGCGGCACGAAACGATAGCCCTCCCGCTTCAGCCGCCGCAGCGCCGTATCGAGAAAGCCGGGGGTGATTTCGAGATGCGCATTCGGCTCGAAAGCCTCCGGCACGTGCGGGCGGACATGATGCAGCGTGAAGACGACGCCGCGTCCGCGCGCCTGGCGCATCAGCCCGGCGGCGGCAATCAGCCAGGAAAGCTCGAGCCCGGCGCCGATCGCCGCGCGTTTTGCCAGTCGCCGGAATTGTCCCATCATGCGCCGTCCGTTGCTTTTTGCTGGAAACTAGCAAGCGCGACTTAAGCCTTGCTGAATCCCGATTTCGCACGGCTCCTTTCATTTCCTGTTAACCAAGGCAATGAAAAGACTAGAAAAATGGTGGGAGTTGCCTCAAAGTCGCGCCAAACTTGCCGCTTCTGTCACGTTACGGCACAACGCCGATCCGATCGAGCGCCGACGCATCAAGGGGAACTGCATGAGAACGCTTCTGGCGGCTGTTTTGACCGTAACGCTGGCCGTTTCGGCGCCTCTTGCGGCCCTGGCCGGCAGCGCTTCACTGGTCCTCGATGCCCGCACCGGCAAGGTTCTCGCCGCCGAGAACGCCGATACGCTGAACCATCCGGCCTCGCTGACGAAGATGATGACGCTCTATCTCACCTTCGAAGCGCTGAAACGCGGCAAGATCGCCTGGGATACGCCGATCAAGATGTCGAAATACGCCGCTTCCCGGCCGCCGACCAAGCTCGGCGTCAAGGCCGGCGGCACGATCACCGTGCGCGAGGCGGTCTATGGCATGATCATCAAATCCGCAAATGATGCCGCCTCCGCCATGGGCGAGAAGCTCGGCGGCTCGGAAAGCGGCTTTGCCCGGATGATGACGGCCAAGGCCCGCCAGCTCGGCATGAGCCGCACCGTCTTCGTCAACGCCTCCGGCCTGCCGGACGGCCGCCAGGTCACCACGGCGCGTGATATGTCGACGCTCGCCATCGCGCTGATGAAGAATTATCCGAACGAATACCGGCTGTTTTCGGTGGCAAGCTTCAATTTCCGCGGCCGCACCGTGCGCGGCCACAACAATCTCATGTACCGCTACCAGGGCATGGACGGCATCAAGACCGGTTACACCAACGCCTCCGGCTTCAATCTCGTCAGCGCTGTTCGGGACGGCAACCGCCGCGTCGTCGGCGTCGTGCTCGGCGGCCGCACCGCCCGCAGCCGTGACGACAAGATGGCCGGTCTGCTCGACCGTTATCTCGGCCGTGCCTCCTCTTCCGGCGGCGCCAAGCTGGTGGCGAGCGTCGGCGCCAGGGAGCCTGTCGAAGTGGCGTCTGCCGCCGACGATTCCGATGTTCCGGTGCCGCTCAGCGCACCGCGCCCGGCCGACGATCTTGCAGCAAAGAGCCTGGCCTATGCCGATGACGCCGTCGTGCCGCTGGAGCGTCCCGTCGCAATGGACGAAATCCTGAACGCCGGCAAGGCGCCGAAAATGTCGGCAGAAAAGTCCGACGGCGACTGGCAGATCCAGATCTCGGCCGCCCCGAGCGCCGATGCTGCGCGTGCACTTCTCGCCCAGGCGAAGTCTGAAGGCGGCGCGCCGCTCAGTTCAGCCTCGCCCTATACCGAAGCGGTCGGCAAGGGCGCCAACAAGATCTACCGTGCCCGCTTCGTCGGTTTCGCCAGCAAGGATGCTGCCGTTTCCGCCTGCGATGCGCTGAAGCAGCGCTCCTACGACTGCATGCTGCTGCCTGACCACGGCTGATCGCCGCGGTCAGGCAATCGACTCTGGACAAGCATCGGGAATCAGCGTCTCCTCCATAAACAAAAGGAGAACGCCGATGTTGCGTCGTCTTGCCGATCAGTTCGAAATCTCATCCGCCGCCCATGTCGCCGCCAACGGCATCGAACGCGATGCCGACTGGTTCCTGTTGAAGCTGCAGGAGGAAATGGGCGAGCTGACGCAGGCCTGGAACCGGCTGACCGGCCGCGGCCGTGCGAAAGGCCGCTCGCCTGACGAGATGCGGCGCGATCTGGCCGACGAGACCGCCGACCTTCTCGGCCACCTGCTGCTATTTGCCCGCCGCAATGATATCGACCTTGCCGCGGCGATCGAACGCAAGTGGCTGTTTCAGCCGGCGGAGGCGCCGAAGAGCTGAAGCATGCCGGTGGCCTTCAGCCGACCTTATGCCGATAGAACTTGGTGTCCACCGCCATCAGCGGGAAGGCGCGGGGCAGGGCGCTTTTGGCGATCTCGGTAAAGCCGTTCTTTTCGTAGAAGCGATGGGCGGCGACGAATTTGTCGGTCGTGCCGAGGAAGATATCGGTCAGGCCGGCATCCCTGGCATGGGCGAACATGCGGTCGAGAAGCAGCGCCGCCACCCCATGTTCGCGGCCGCGAACCTCAGCGGCAACGAACATCTTGCGCAGGGCCGCCTGATGATTGCCGATGTCCTTCAAGCCCAGCGTGCCGACGATGGCGCCATCCTTGACGGCGACCCAGAACTCTCCCTTGCCGGACTGATAGAAATCCGGGATGACCCTCAGATCCGGCTGCGCGTCGGCGGTGATGTCGATGCCGAACTCTTCGCGCTGGATCGGCAGGATCACCGAAAGCACGGCATCGGCGTCGCCTTCCGCAAAACGCCTGATCTCGACCTCCGCCATGACAGGCTCCTTTCGCCTCAGGTCTGGGTGCCGCCGACGGTGATCTGATCCATGCGCAGATGCGGCTGGCCGACGCCGACCGGAACCCATTGGCCGCCCTTGCCGCAATTGCCGATGCCGGTATCGAGCTTCATGTCGTTGCCGATCAGCGACACCCGCTTCATCGCATCCGGGCCATTGCCGATCAGCATCGCGCCCTTGATCGGCGCGCCGACCTTGCCGTTCTCGATCAGATAGGCCTCGGTGCAGCCGAAGACGAACTTGCCTGAGGTGATATCCACCTGGCCGCCGCCGAAGGAAACGGCATAGATGCCCTTCTTCACCGAGGCGATGATTTCCTCGGGCGTCTTGTCGCCGCCGAGCATATAGGTGTTGGTCATGCGCGGCATCGGCACATGGGCATAACCCTGGCGGCGGCCGTTGCCGGTCGGCGCCATGCCCATCAGCCGGGCATTCTGCCGATCCTGCATATAGCCGACGAGCTTGCCGTTCTCGATCAGCACGTTGTAGCCCGACGGGGTGCCCTCGTCGTCGATGGTGATCGAGCCGCGGCGGTTGTCGATCGTGCCGTCGTCGACGACGGTCACGCCGGGAGCGGCGACCATCTGGCCGAGCAAGCCGGCAAAGGCCGACGTCTTCTTGCGGTTGAAATCGCCTTCCAGCCCGTGGCCGACGGCTTCGTGCAGCATCACGCCCGGCCAGCCGGAACCGAGAACGACATCCATCGTGCCTGCCGGCGCATCGATCGCCTCGAGGTTGACGAGCGCCTGGCGCAGCGCCTCGTCGGCGCCGTATTGCCAGCTGCCCTCGGCGATGAAATCGCCGAAACCGATACGCCCGCCGCTGCCGTAGGAGCCGCTTTCCTGGCGATCGCCTTCGCCGACCATGACCGAGATGTTGATGCGGGTCATCGGCCTGATGTCGCGCACGCGATGCCCGTCGGCGCGCAGGATGTCGACCACCTGCCAGCTCGCCGCCACCGACGCCGTCACCTGCCGCACCTTGTCGTTCTTGGCCCTGAGATAGGCGTCGATATCCTGCAGGACCTTGACCTTCTCCTCGAAGCTCGGCTGGCCGATCGGGTTCTGGTCGCCGTAGAATTTCTTGTTGGTGCCTTGCGGGGCGGCCGCATAGCTGCCGGAATAGCCGCGCGTCACCGCGCCCACCGCATCCGCCGCCCGCTTCAGCGCCGCCACCGAGAGATCGCCGGCATGGGCGTAGCCCACCGCTTCGCCGGCAACGGCGCGCAGGCCGAATCCCTGCTCGGTGTTAAAGCTGCCGCCCTTCAGCCGGCCATTGTCGAAGGTCAGCGCTTCGGCCTGCGCATGCTCGATAAACAGCTCGCCGTCATCGGCGCCGGCGAGTGCCTCGGCGACCAGACCACGCATCGTGGCTTCGTCGGCATCGAATAGCGTCAGGAGATCGGTGGTCATGGTCTGGCTCCAATGGGCATGCGTTCGGGGATGCGCTTACGCATCTAGATAGGGCTCCTCATGATAAGGAGTGAAGCCCTGCGGCGGAATATTCTTTGTTGGGCAGGATATCTAGGAGAGGGAATGCTTCCAAAGAGCGGGAAGCGCGGGGAGAAGGTGCCGGCAGGCGGATGAGAGGGCCACGCAGCACACCCTCTCCTAATCCTTGTCCGGCGACGCTCACGGCAAGCGACTTGAAGACAGTCAAGACCATGCCAGTGCGGCCGAAGCTGGATGGACGTTCTTCTTGTTGGACGCTCCGGCTTTGCGGCCCCCTCATCCGCCCTACGGGCACCTTCTCTCCGAGGGGAGAAGAGGGAGCCGAAAGGCCGCGGCACACATCACCTGATCTCAAGGCAGCGCGTCGAAACCCTCGGCGAAGCCCTTGAGGTCGACGGGGATGCCGATGCCTTCTTCGGGGGTCTGGAAGACGATGAAAGTTGCCTGGGCGCCGCTGCGGAAGGTCTTCAGCAGCTCGTCTTCGAGCACGACTTCGGCATAACAGCCATCGGCGAAGCAGCGCACGAAATAGGCGCGGCCGATATCCTTGCCGTCGACATTAAGCCCGAGGCCGTTCGGCAGCAGCACGCCGAGCGGCGCCAGCACGCGGAGAATCTTCGACTTGCGGTCGGCCGTCTTCAAAACGACGACGGAAAGCCCGACCTCCGGCCGATCCTCGGCGATGACGTTCTGCATCAGCGCGCATTGTTCGGTCGCAGCCCCTGCCGGCTTGTCGCAGACGACGGACCATGCGCCGTGATTGGATTTCACCGTGCCCGGCGCCTGCGGCTGGGTCTGGCCGGGTGTCACCTGGATATTCGGATTGGCCGCGCTCGGCTGCTGCGGCGTTGCAGCAGGAGCAGGGGCCGCAGCCGGCGGCTTGGCCGGCGCCGGCGTCGGTTGCTGCTGTGCGAAAACGGGCGTCGTCGCTGCGGCCGCGATGCTGGCAGTCACGAGAAGCGACTGCGCGAGGGAACGGAAACCCATGGAAACCTCTGGATATCGAATCATTGCGGCTATTGTTGAAGCTGCCCACCAAAAATGAAAAGCCCCACCCCGTGAAAACCGGGGGACTGCGGCGGAAATTGGACCTTTCGGCAAGAATGTGCGGCGCGCGGATTGGCCGGAAAGCCGATTTTTCATATGCTGATGAAAAACTTGGGATGTTTTGCCCTTCCGGCCTGCCTATGCTTTCAGCAAAAATGCCGCATAGACAATTGCTCTGGCCTGTTGCGGCAAATGCCAAACTGTGGTTTGAAGCGCTGAAGATGGCAAGGATTCTGCGTTCTATTCTGCAGGTCAAGCGCTCGAGGGAGATAATAAGGTGATGAAGAAGGCTTATGCAGCCCTGACCACGCTGGTCTGTCTGCTTTTTGCTTCCGGCACATATGCCGACCAGCCGCTGCCGTGGCAGGCAACGCTGCAGCCGGCGGCGACGCCGATCATGCGGGAAATCCATTGGTTCGAACAATATACCCTCTGGTTTATCGTTCCGATCACGCTCTTCGTGCTGGTGCTGCTCATTGTCGTCTGCGTCAAGTTCCGCGCCAGCGCCAACCCGGTTCCTTCGAAGACGAGCCACAACACGCTGATCGAGATTGCCTGGACCGTGGGGCCGGTCCTGGTGCTGCTTCTTCTCGCCATTCCCTCGTTCAACCTGCTGACGGCGCAGCTGACGCTGCCTGAAAACCCCGACGTGACGATCAAGGCGACCGCCACCCAGTGGCAGTGGAATTACGAATATGAAGGTTCGGGCGACAGCCCGCTGGCTTTCGACAGCTACCTCTTGAAGGATCAGGACCGCGCTGCCGCCGGCAAGGAAGACAAGTCGGTTTATCCGAGACTTCTGGCCGTCGACAATGAGCTGGTCCTGCCTGTCAACAAGACGGTGCGCGTTCTCGTGACCTCGGCCCCGACCGACGTCATCCACGCTTTCGCCATGCCGTCCTTCGGCGTCAAGATCGACGCCGTGCCGGGCCGCCTGAACGAGACCTGGTTCCGGGCCGAGCGCGAAGGCCTGTTCTATGGCCAGTGTTCCGAGCTCTGCGGCAAGGACCATGCGTTCATGCCGATCGCCATCCGCGTCGTCTCCGAGGACAAGTACAAGCAGTGGCTGACCACAGCCGCCAGCGACCTGCCCGGCGCCTACAAGACACTCATGGCCGCAACCGATGGTCCCGCAGAGACCCTCGACGTCGCCGAAGCACAGTAATTAAGGGGATCGGGACAATGGCTGGACCTTCCGCTCACGACGATCATTCTCATGATCACGCCCATCACGACCACGCTCATGATGACCACGATCATCACGATCACGGGCACAAGCCGAGCTTTGCCAATCGCTGGCTGTTCTCGACCAACCACAAGGACATCGGCACGCTCTACCTGATCTTCGCGATCATCGCCGGCATCATCGGCGGTGCATTGTCCGTCGCCATGCGCATGGAGCTGCAGGAGCCTGGTATCCAGATCTTCCACGGCCTGGCCTCGATGGTCTACGGCTATGAGGGCGATGCCGCGATCGACGGCGCCAAGCAGATGTTCAACATGTTCACCACAGCGCATGCGCTGATCATGATCTTCTTCATGGTCATGCCGGCGATGATCGGGGGGTTCGCCAACTGGATGGTGCCGATCATGATCGGCGCCCCCGACATGGCCTTCCCGCGCTTGAACAACATCTCCTTCTGGCTGATCGTTCCGGCCTTCGCGCTGCTGCTGCTGTCGATGTTCGTCGAAGGCCCGGCAGGCGCCTACGGCACGGGCGGCGGCTGGACGATGTATCCGCCGCTGGCGACCAGCGGCACGCCGGGACCGGCGGTCGATCTTGCGATCTTCGCGCTCCACATTGCCGGCGCCTCGTCGATCCTTGGTGCGATCAACTTCATCACCACGATCCTCAACATGCGCGCTCCCGGCATGACGCTGCACAAGATGCCGCTGTTTGCCTGGTCCGTGCTGATCACCGCCTTCCTGCTCTTGCTGTCGCTGCCGGTTCTGGCAGGCGGCATCACCATGCTGCTCACCGACCGTAACTTCGGCACCTCCTTCTTCTCTCCGGAAGGCGGCGGCGACCCGATCCTTTACCAGCACCTGTTCTGGTTCTTCGGTCACCCTGAGGTCTACATCCTCATCCTGCCGGGCTTCGGCATGGTCAGCCACATCATCTCGACCTTCTCGAAGAAGCCGATCTTCGGTTATCTCGGCATGGCCTACGCCATGGTCGCGATCGGCGCCGTCGGCTTCGTCGTCTGGGCCCACCACATGTACACGGTGGGCCTGTCGCTCGACGCGCAGCGCTACTTCGTCTTCGCGACGATGGTCATCGCAGTTCCGACGGGCGTGAAGATCTTCTCCTGGATCGCGACGATGTGGGGCGGCTCGATCTCGTTCCGCACGCCGATGCTCTGGGCGATCGGCTTCATCTTCCTGTTCACGGTCGGCGGCGTCACCGGCGTCCAGCTTGCCAATGCCGGTCTCGACCGCTCGCTGCATGACACCTATTACGTCGTGGCCCACTTCCACTACGTTCTGTCGCTCGGCGCCGTCTTCGCGATCTTCGCCGGCTGGTACTACTGGTTCCCGAAGATGACCGGCTACATGTATAACGAGCTGGTCGGCAAGCTGCATTTCTGGATCATGTTCATCGGCGTCAACCTGGTGTTCTTCCCGCAGCACTTCCTCGGCCTTGCCGGCATGCCGCGCCGCTACATCGATTATCCGGATGCCTTTGCCGGCTGGAACTATGTTTCCTCGATCGGCTCCTACATCTCGGCCTTCGGTGTGCTGATCTTCCTCTATGGCGTCTTCGAAGCCTTCGCCAAGAAGCGCGTCGCCGGCGACAATCCGTGGGGTGAGGGTGCAACGACGCTCGAATGGCAGCTGCCTTCGCCGCCGCCCTATCACCAGTGGGAACAGCTTCCGCGCATCAAGTAATTGCGCGGGTATCAGGACGCCGCATTCGTTACGGCGTCCTGGTATTCTGACATTCGGGACAGAATGATGACGGTTATCGACAATCACGGGGTGCTTGCAAAGGACGGCGAATTGTCGGAAGCGAGTGCGCGCGATTATTTCGAATTGCTGAAGCCGCGGGTGATGTCGCTCGTGGTCTTCACCGCCTTTGCCGGCCTGGTGCTGGCGCCGGGCCACATCCATCCCGTCCTCGGCCTGATCGCCATTCTCTGTATCGCCGTCGGCGCCGGCGCCTCCGGCGCGCTTAATATGTGGTATGACGCCGATATCGACGCCATCATGAGCCGCACCGCCAAGCGTCCGATCCCGGCCGGCCGCATCGCCCCCTCGGAGGCGCTCGCCTTCGGCTTGGTGCTTTCCGGCTTCTCGGTCGTCATCCTCGGCCTTGCCGTCAACTGGCTCTCGGCCGGCATCCTTGCCTTCACCATCTTCTTCTACGCCGTCGTCTACACCATGTGGCTGAAGCGCTCGACGCCGCAGAACATCGTCATCGGCGGTGCTGCCGGCGCCTTCCCGCCGATGATCGGCTGGGCCTGCGTCACCAACAGCGTGACGGTCGAGAGCACCGTTCTCTTCATGATCATCTTCCTGTGGACGCCGGCGCATTTCTGGGCTCTGGCTCTGTTCAAGATGCGCGATTACGAGGCCGTCGGCGTGCCGATGCTGCCGAACGTCGCCGGCGAGCGGGTGACCAAGCATCAGATCGTCGCCTATGCGGTGCTGACCGCCGTCTGTGGGGTATTGCCGTCCTTCCTCGGTTTCGCGAGCCTCGGTTATGGCCTCGTCGCCGCCGCCCTCGGCGCGATCTTCATATACTGTTCCATCGCCGTCTGGCGTATGCCCGACGGCGATCTGAAGATGATCCCGGCGAAGAAGCTCTTCGGCTTCTCGATCTTCTACCTCTTCGCCGTGTTCTCCGCCCTGATGATCGACCGGCTGGCGTCGGTACTGTTCTCGCATGCGGGAGGTTGGTTCTGATGGAAACGGTCAAGCTCACCGAAAAGCAGATGAAGTCGCGCCGCAACCGCAACATCGCCCTTGGGCTGGTGCTTGCCGGCCTCGTCGTCCTCTTCTACGCGATCACCATCGTGAAGATCGGCGGAGGAATGGCCGGATGAGCGAAAACGGTGCACCGAAGAAGCAGGGCCGCAACAACGGCGCCGTCGTCATGATGTGCCTGAGCTTCGTCTTCGGCATGGGCGCGATGAGCTACGCCGCCGTGCCGCTCTATCGCATCTTCTGCCAGGTCACCGGCTATAACGGCACGACGCAGCGCGTCGACCAGGTGTCGAGCGTCGTGCTCGACCGCACGATGCGCGTCACCTTCGACGCCAATGTCGCGCCCGGCCTGCAATGGGACTTCAAGCCGGTCGAGCGCGAGGTCAATCCGAAGATCGGCGAAACGATCCAGGTCAATTTCACCGCCGAGAATCGCTCGAACGAGACCCAGCGCGGCCAGGCGGTTTTCAACGTCACGCCGGGCGAAGCCGGCGTCTATTTCAACAAGGTGCAATGTTTCTGCTTTACGGAAACGGACCTGAAGCCGGGCGAGAAGCTCGACATGCCGGTGGTGTTCTACATCGACCCGGAAATCGTCAAGGCCGTGGAGTCCAAGGACATCCACACGGTCACGCTGTCATATACGTTCTACCCGAAAGAGGGTCCGAAGCCTGTGGCTTCGAATGAGGGTGGAGCGGTAAAAAGTGAAAAGAAACTTTGATCAAGGCTCGTTTCCGGCTATGCCGGGAGCGGAGTGAAGGAAGACATCCGGGGATAGCTACATGGCCGATGCTCATCAGAAGAATCACGACTATCACATCATCGATCCGAGCCCGTGGCCGATTCTCGCCTCGCTCGGCGCCTTCATCATGGCGATCGGCGGAGTCTGCTACATGCGCTACCTGAGCGGCGGCTCTTTCAAGCTCGCGGGCGCCGAACTCGCCAACCCCTGGCTCTTCTACATCGGCTTCGCGCTGGTGCTCTACGTCATGTATGGCTGGTGGGCCGATACGGTGAAGGAAGCCCATGAGGGCGCCCACACCCGCGTCGTCTCGCTGCACCTGCGCTACGGCATGATCATGTTCATCGCTTCGGAAGTGATGTTCTTCGTCGCCTGGTTTTGGGCCTATTTCGACGCCAGCCTCTATCCGAACGAGGCAATCCAGGCCTCGCGTCTGCTCTACACCGGCGGCACCTGGCCGCCGAAGGGCATCGAGGTTCTCGATCCCTGGCACCTGCCGATCTACAACACCGTCATCTTGCTGCTGTCGGGCACGACCGTCACCTGGGCGCACCATGCGCTGCTGCACAACGACCGCAAGGGCCTGATCCAGGGCCTGACGCTGACCGTGCTGCTTGGCATTTTCTTCTCAAGCGTCCAGGCCTATGAATATGCCCACGCACCTTTCGCCTTCAAGAATTCGATCTACGGCGCGACCTTCTTCATGGCGACCGGCTTCCACGGTTTCCACGTCCTCATCGGCACCATCTTTTTGCTGGTCTGCCTGATCCGGTCGCTGCGCGGCGATTTCACCCCGAAACAGCATTTCGGCTTCGAGGCCGCCGCCTGGTACTGGCACTTCGTCGACGTCGTCTGGCTGTTCCTGTTCTTCTGCATCTACGTCTGGGGCGGCTGGGGCGCGCCCGTCGCAGCCGGCTGACGGCAGCGATTATCCAAACAAAGGGCGGGCCTCGTGTCCGCCCTTTTTAGTAGGTGTCTCGCACACTCCGTCATCGTCGGGCTTGACCCGACGATCCATGCCACAAGCACGGAGAAGACCGATAGCATCCGACGAAAGCTGCACATCAATCTGAGATTTTTGGCGAAATCTGCCGCCGCTCCTGCCGTCTCGCGCGGCCATACCCCATGCTCCTCGCACCGGACGAGTCCATGCATGGATGCTCGGGTCAAGCCCGAGCAGGACGGAGGGTGGGGCACGATGGGCAGGAGGCGCACACTCGCCCCATGCTTCGTCATCGGCGATCCATCTTCCAGACCATCGAATTGTTGCAAGAGGCAATGCGACCTCGATCTCCAAATGCCTATCGGCGCGGGAACGAAGAATCGTCGCCAGATCCACCGCCATCATGGGATGATTGAATCTCCTTGGCCATGAGCGGACTACCTCTGTCGGCATCGACCATGGCCCAGCCAAGCTTTTCGTAGAAAGGCACAGCATCCGGCGCGGCATGGACTTCCAGCCGTTCGAGGCCGTGCTTGGCCGATAGCTTCTCAACTTCGGACATCAAAATCCGTCCGAGCCCCTGTCTCTGATATTCAGGCATGATGGCGACAAGTCGCACGACACCGGCCGCGCCATTCGACAGATCGAGGCGGACTGTACCGACAGCAAGGCCGTCTTTCCTCAGCAGGAGCGGTATATGGCGTGCTTCATGCTCATCCGGATGATTGTCATCGTAACCATCGAGCCCACGCAATTCGAAGAGCACATACCGCCGGATGGTATGATAGGCCCGCCAATCCTCGTCCTCTTTCACGGGCTGAAGTTCAATCGCCATCAGCGCCCGCCGGCGATCCGTTCGAACGCCGAAGGCTCGGGAATGCTGAGATCGAGGCGCTGGCGGATCGCTTCGGCGCATTCAAGTGCCGTCAGCACCGAAGTATCGACCTCCATGTCATAAATGCCCGGCCGGTGCACCTCGTCCTGCCAGCGCTGCACCGGCTCGGGGATCGGCACCTCCTCGGTGGCTCTTACATACAGTGTCTCGCGGCCTTCCTGCTTGAATTCCCGGCGCTGCATGATCGTTTCGATCGGACAGCGCACGCCGACGAACAGCACGGAAAAGCCGTCCAGGCGCCTGGCACAGTCGGCGAGAATGCCGAGCGGCTGCGAGTAGCTGTCATGATGGCCGAGATCGGCCACCACATTGAGGCCAAATCCGGCATGCATGGCGATCGATTCATAAAGCGCCGCATAGAGGAACGGCACCAGTTCTTCGAGCTCCGGCCGCTCGCCGCCCGGCCTCAAGCCGATGCCGGGCAGATAGCGCTCCGGCGTCATGGCATTGTAGCTGTCGACGCCGAGGTTGATCCACGGCCCCTCGAATTCGTCCTGGATTGCGCGCGCAATGCTGGATTTTCCGCTTCTGGGCGCACCGTTCAAGATAATGATCTGGCCGGCATGGTTGTCATTGGTCATCCGTCTTCTTCTTCTGTTTGGCGCGAATCACTGAGGCGAAAGCGCGCAGGCATTTCCATTCGGGATGCGAATACTTTATGGGAGAGTTAAGGCAGGATGGACTGCAGAGAAGGAATGGCCAGAAGGAATGACATGAGCGAAGACAGCGCCCATTATCCCCCCGTCGATCCGGTCAAGACAGGCATCAAGGGCTGCTGCCCGCGCTGTGGTCAGGGCAAGCTGTTCGACGGTCTGCTCGGGGTCAAGCCGCGCTGCGCCTCCTGCGGCCTCGATTATTCCTTCGCCGATGCCGGCGACGGGCCGGCCGTCTTCGTCATCCTCATCGTCGGCTTCATCGTCATCGGCATGGTGCTGTGGCTGCAGGTGAATTACGGGCCGCCGATCTGGGTGCATATTCTGCTCTTCGGTCCGCTGACCATTATCCTGTCGCTGCTGACCCTACGCTGGTTCAAAGGCATCCTGATCGCCATGCAATACCGCCACAATGCCCGCGAAGGACGCCTGAGTGACTGAAATAGAGCATGCCATGCCGCGCCGCCGGCTGCCCGTCATCACTGGCATCCTGGTGCTGATCGCCCTTGCCATCCTGATTTCGCTCGGCACCTGGCAGGTGGAACGTCTCCATTGGAAAGAGGGCCTGCTCGCCGATATCGCCGCGCGGCAAGTGGCCGCCCCCATGCCGCTTGCCGATATCGAGGCGATGGCGGCAAGCGGCGGCGATATCGAATATCGCAAGGTCACCGTCACCGGCCGTTATATCAACAACAAGGAGCGCCACTTCTTCGCCACCTGGCGCGGCCAGACCGGCTTCTATGTCTATACCCCCCTGGAGCTTGCCGACGGGCGCGCGCTCCTGGTCAATCGCGGCTTCGTTCCCTATGAGAACAAGGAGCCCGAAATGCGCATGCAGGGCCAGCTGACGGATCAGCAGACCGTCACCGGTCTCGCCCGCGAAAAACTTCCCGGCAAACCTTCCTGGGTGGTGCCCGACAACGATATTGCCAAGAACATCTTCTATTGGAAGGATCTCGACGTCATGGCCGAAAGCGTCGGGCTGGAGAAGGCCCGCGTCATTCCGTTTTTCGTCGATGCCGACTCAACTCCCAATCCGGCCGGCCTGCCGATCGGCGGCGTTACCCAGGTGGATCTGCCGAACGACCATCTGCAATATGCCTTCACCTGGTATGGGCTTGCCGCCGTGCTTGTTGCCGTGGTGGGGATCTCCTGGTTTCGCAAGCCGGGCAAGCAGCCGGCGCAATAGTATCGCTTCAAATTCCACCTATATTGGGCTAGAGGTCCCTAAATCTCTCAATCCGGAACAGACATGAATATTGCGGCGAAACCTCCCTTGACGATCAGGCTCTGTGGGCCGCGCGGCTTCTGCGCCGGCGTCGACCGCGCCATCCAGATCGTCGTGCTGGCGCTGAAATCCTATGGCGCGCCTGTCTATGTGCGCCACGAGATCGTCCACAATCGCTATGTCGTCGAGGGGCTGGAGGCCAAGGGCGCCGTCTTCGTCGAGGAGCTGGACGAAATCCCGGCCGAGCATCGCGCCCAGCCGGTGGTCTTCTCCGCCCATGGCGTGCCTAAATCCGTGCCGGAGGATGCGGTAAGCCGCAATCTCTTCTATCTCGACGCCACCTGCCCGCTGGTCTCCAAGGTCCACAAGCAGGCGATGCGCCACAATCGCCTCGGCCGCCATGTCGTTCTGATCGGCCATGCCGGCCACCCCGAAGTGATCGGCACGATGGGCCAGCTGCCCGAGGGTTCGGTGTCGCTGATCGAGACGATCGAGGATGCCGACGCCTATATTCCTGTCGACGCCGACAATCTCGGTTACGTCACACAGACGACGCTGTCGGTCGACGATACGGCCGGCGTCATCGCCCGCCTGCAGGAGCGTTTTCCCAATCTGACGGCGCCGGCGGCCGACTCGATCTGTTATGCGACGACCAACCGCCAGGAAGTGGTGAAGCAGGCGGCCCCCGGCTGCGATCTCTTCATCATCGTCGGCGCGCCGAATTCCTCCAATTCCAAGCGCCTCGTCGAAGTGGCGCTGAGGGCAGGGGCGAAGAAATCGATCCTGGTACAGCGCGCCGCCGAACTCGACTGGGACGAAATCGGTGCGATTTCGACGCTCGGCCTTTCCGCCGGCGCCTCCGCCCCCGAGGTCATCGTCAACGAGATCATCGAGGCCTTCCGCGCCCGCTTCGACGCCCGTGTCGAGCTGGCCGAAACGGTGCAGGAGACCGAGAATTTCCTGGTCAACCGCGAATTGCGCAGCATCGAGCTGACGGCGGCCGACATGGCCTTCGTCAACGGCTGATCCCCAGACGGAAACCCCATCGACGCCGGATGGTCGATCCGGCGGCCCAATCACCGCAATGCATGAAGGCGAGACCTCACTTGGCAGTCTATACCGATATCGCCGAAGACGATCTGAAGTGGTTCCTGACGGAGTATGACGCCGGCACGCTGCTTTCCTACAAGGGCATCGCCGAAGGCGTCGAAAACTCCAATTTCCTGCTGCATACCTCCAAGGACCCGCTGATCCTGACGCTCTATGAGAAGCGCGTCGAAAAGACCGATCTGCCCTTCTTCCTCGGGCTCATGCAGCATCTCTCGGCCCGCGGCCTTTCCTGCCCGCTGCCGCTGCCGCGCCGCGACGGCGCGCTGCTCGGCTCGCTCTCCGGCCGCCCGGCGGCGCTGATCTCCTTCCTCGAAGGCATGTGGCTGCGGAAACCTGAGGCCAAACATTGCCGCGAAGTCGGCCGGGCGCTGGCCGAAATGCATGTCGCTGGCGATGGTTTCGAATTGAAGCGCCCGAACGCGCTGTCGATCGACGGCTGGCAAACGCTCTGGGAGAAATCCGAGGCGCGCGCCGACGAGGTCGAGGCCGGCCTGCAGGACGAGATCCGCGGCGAACTCGATTTCCTCGCCGCCGCTTGGCCGAAGGGCCTGCCTGCCGGCGTCATCCATGCCGACCTCTTCCCGGACAACGTCTTCTTCCTTGGCGACGCGCTCTCCGGCCTGATCGATTTCTATTTCGCCTGCAACGACCTGCTCGCCTATGACGTCTCGATCTGCCTGAATGCCTGGTGTTTCGAAAAGGACGGCGCTTATAACATCACCAAGGGCACGGCGATGCTCGAGGGTTACCAGAGCGTGCGCCCGTTGAGCAACGAAGAGATCGCCGCTCTGCCGGTGCTGTCGCGCGGCGCGGCGCTGCGCTTCTTCCTGACACGGCTCTATGACTGGCTGACGACGCCTGAAGGCGCCATGGTCACCAAGAAGGACCCGCTCGAATATCTGCGCAAGCTGCGCTTCCACCGCCAGGTCGGCTCGGCCGCCGAATATGGATTGAGCCTATGAAACACGTCGATATCTTCACCGACGGCGCCTGCTCCGGCAATCCCGGCCCCGGCGGCTGGGGCGCGGTGCTGCGTTATGGCGACGTCGAAAAGGAGCTTTGCGGCGGCGAGGCGGATACGACCAACAATCGCATGGAGCTGCTGGCGGCGATCTCGGCGCTATCGGCCTTGAAGAGCCCTTGCGAGGTCGACCTCTATACCGATAGCGCCTACGTCAAGGACGGCATCTCCAAGTGGATTTTCGGCTGGAAGAAGAACGGCTGGAAGACCGCCGACAAGAAGCCGGTGAAGAATGCCGAGCTCTGGCAGGCGCTGGAGGCGGCCCGTGACCGCCACAAGGTGACGCTGCACTGGGTCAAGGGCCACGCCGGCCACCCGGAAAACGAACGCGCCGATGAACTGGCGCGCCGGGGCATGGAGCCGTTCAAGAAGGGCAAGGCGGTTTCGTTTTAGAAAGCCGCCTAGGGGTAGGATTGCATTTCCCCTTGCTCCCTTGAGCTTCTGACAGGCGAACGACGAATGCGACATTGCCACGATTCCCTTCTCCCCAGCGGGGAGAAGATGCCGGCAGGCAGATGAGGGGGTGAGCGGCGAAGCCGCGAATGCGCTGCGCGTGAGCGAACAGCAATCATAAAACTGTTGCCGTGTGGCCCCTCATCCGACCATTCGGGCAACCTTCTCCCCGCTGGGGAGAAGAGGGCGCAAGCGCCACCCGCGACGTGCACCCCGCAAAGTGCTCTGACCTCTCTCACCCCACCCGCTACGGCGCCGTCGCAGCCCCCTGGATCAGCCGGTGCAGATATTCGAGCTTGGCGACGACCGGCGAGGACAGCACGAAGGGGTAGGAGTCCGGCTGGCCCATGCTGCGCTGGATGGCGTTGATTGCCAGGCTGAGCGGCACCCAGGCGCTGACCAACTGCTCGGCGCTGCCTGCCCGGTAGGGGAGGAAATCCACCTCGCCGGCGATTTCCTCGTGGCCGCGCGGATCGATAGCGATGCCGAAGGCGCGGGCGGTTTCGAGCGTGTCGACGATGTGGAGGTAATGGGCGAAACATTCGGCGAAATCCTCCCATGGATGGGAGGCCGCATAGGCGCTGATGAAATTATCCTGCCATCCCAAGGGGGCGCCGCCGGCATAATGGTTCTGGAGGGCTGTCGCATAGTCCTGCCGTTCGTCGCCGAAGACGGCGCGGAAATCGGCAAGGCCGCCCCGATCGCGCACCAGCTTGTTCCAGATGAAATGGCCGGCTTCGTGGCGGAAATGGCCAAGCAACGTGCGATAGGGTTCGTTCATCGAACTGCGCGCCTGTTCGCGCGTGGCATCGTCGGCCTCGGCGGCGCGGATGGTGATCAGGCCTTCCTCATGGCCGGTCATGGCCGGCACGATATAACCGTTGCTCTCTATCGAATCCTCGAGAAAATCGAAGACCAGGCCGCCTTGCGGGTCTTGCTCCCGATCGGGATGCGGCAGCTTCCAGCGCAGCAGCGAATAAAACAAATGACGCTGCGCCTGGCTGATGCGCCGCCAGCGATCGATGCCGTCCTGGGTATCGGTGTTCGGAACCAGCCGGTTATGCCGACAGGCAACGCAGAATTCACTCTCGCCGTCACCGTCCACCAGCCAGTTGCAGATATCGAGGCCGGCATTGGCGCAGAAGCGGACGTCGCGATCGGGATTGGAAACGAGCTGCCAGAGTGTCTCGTCGCGCGGCTCCAGCGCATGCATCGCCAGATCGCCGGGCAGGAAGCCGAGGCGATGGTTGCAGCGCACGCATCGCCGGTTGTCGAAGTGGACGACCTGATCGCAGTTGTCGCAGGCAAAAAGTTTCATCGTATCTATCTCTGCAGATCATGAGGGTGACGGATTAAAAATGCCTGCCGCGCGAGGGCGCAGCAGGCATGGTGACAAAGGATGAGCGTCTACTGCGCATTCCTTAAATTGGAAGCACAGCGTCCTTTGCGCGTCTTAGTGCTGTCGCTCAGAGCCGATCGACGGCGCCCTTGAGCTTGTCCTTGACCTTGCCGGTTGCGACTTGTCCCTTGCCCTTGGCCTCCTGGACGGCGCCCTTGGCCTGCATCTCGCGATCGTCCGTCGCCTTGCCGACGGCCTGCTTGGTCTTGCCGGCAATTTCGTTTGCCTTGCCGGAAATCTTGTCGCTGGTGCTACCCATAAGTGATGTCTCCTTGGTCGGCATGGGCCTTTTGTCCATGCTTGCCGAAATGAAACGTCACTCTTGGCTATTCGTTCCCGCTGCCGTCAGCCCAGCCTTTCAGGCATGGCCGGCTTCGGCCGAAAGCATCGCAGCGGTCACGCCCATGCCGGCGAGCGCCCGCTCGTATTTGTCATCGAGGCTGCGGTCGAAGATCAGTTCCTCATTGGCCGGGCAGGTGAGCCAGCCATTGTTGACGACCTCGCTTTCGAGCTGGCCGGCCGACCAGGAGGAATAGCCGAGCAGCATCGTCGCCCGCGTCGGCCCATCGCCCTTGGAGATGGCGCGGACGATATCGAGCGTCGCCGTCAGGCAGATGTCGTCGCTGACGGGGATGCTGGAGTCGCTGGAATAATCGTCCGAATGCAGCACGAAGCCGCGGCCGCTTTCCACTGGGCCGCCGGTCTGGATCGGGAAATCGCGCGCCCGCTTCGGCAGCACGATCGAATCTTCCTGCTTGATCATGTCGAGATGCAGCAGCACATCGGTGAAGGTGAGGCTCTGAGGACGGTTGATGACGAAGCCCATGGCGCCGGCATCCGAATGCGCGCAGATGTAAATCACGGTGCGCGCAAAATTGCGGTCTTCCATGCCCGGCATGGCGATGAGGAACTGGCCATCGAAGAAGCCACGTTCCCGTCTGTTCTTCAGCGTCAATAAGGACATCGTTCCTCCTGCTGCTAGACCGCACCAAGGCCTCGACAAAAGAAACATGGGCCAATGTCACACATCAATCAACTGAAAATGAAGATTTAAATCGCCGCGACTTCTGGCGGCCAAACAGCACATTCGGTAAACCTTTGTTCCATGATGATTATTTCCTCAGGCCCGCGCAGGCTTTTAATCGCGGTTGTATCGGTGGCCGCAGCCCTTGTGCCGTTTTATTCCGCCCATGCGGAAATGAGCCCCTGGGCGGACAACGAGGGCGGCCGCATGCGCCTCGTGGGGCTGGCGCCCGATGCCGCCGGCAAAATCCGCGCCGCTCTTCAGATCGAGCCGAAACCCGGTTGGATCACCTATTGGAAAGAGCCAGGCGGCAATGGCATTCCGCCCCAGATCACCATCGCGGCGGGCAGTGGCGTCACGCTCGAAACCATCGCCTATCCCGTTCCGAAGCATTTTTTCAACGGCGCGATCGAGGATATCGCCTATGACGCGCCGGTGACGCTGCCGCTGTCGCTGACGGCGGCCGGCAAAGGCCCGGTTACGATCGACGCCTCAGCCTTCATCGGCATCTGCAAGGATATCTGCATTCCCTTCCAGGCGGATTTGCAGCTGAAGCTTGGCCCCGCCATCCAGTCGCACCCGCAGGAGGAGGCGATCCTTGAGGCTGCCGATGCGAGGCTGCCGAAGCCGCCATCGCCGGATTTCGACGTGACGGCGCATGCGATGTCGCCCGATAGGAAGACGCTGTCGCTGACGCTCGCTTTGCCGGGCAGGGGGCCGGGCGAGGGCAAGGCCGCGCCCGATATCATCGTCACCGGCCCGAGCGGCTATGCCTTCACCAAGCAGATCGGCGGCAAACGCGACGGCGCCACCTTCAAGGTCGATGTATCAATCGGCAAGCTGCCGAAAGATTACGACATATCCGGCAAGCGCTGGGGCGTGCTGGTCATCGACGGCGAAAGGGCGATGGAGACCACACTTGCCTTTCAATGATGGGCTCCTATAGTCGCCTCGATCCCCTGCTGCGCCCGCCGCCAAGCAGAACCCCAAAGCCGGAAACCCCCAAGCCAGAACCAAGGAGAACACCATGACCATCGCGATCGGCGACAAGCTTCCTGCCGCCACCTTCAAGGAAAAGACGGCTGACGGCCCGGTCGAAATCACCACCGATCAGCTCTTTGCCGGCAAGCGCGTCGTGCTCTTTGCCGTGCCGGGCGCCTTCACGCCGACCTGCTCGCTGAACCACTTGCCGGGTTATCTCGAAAATCGCGACACCATCCTTGGCAAGGGCGTCGACGACATCGCCGTTGTATCAGTCAACGACTGGCACGTGATGGGCGCCTGGGCGCAATCCTCCGGCGGCATAGGCAAGATCCACTTCCTCGCAGATTGGGATGCCGGCTTCACCAAGGCCGTCGGCCTCGACGCCGACCTCTCCGCCGGCGGCCTCGGCCTCCGCTCCAAGCGCTATTCGATGCTGGTGGAAGACGGCGTAGTGAAAGCCCTCAACGTCGAGGAAAGCCCCGGCCAGGCAACGGTCTCGGGTGCTGCCGCGATGCTGGAACAGCTCTGAGCTTCCGTTGCTGATGGATGAAGGGCGGCCATTCGGTCGCCCTTTTCGCTTGTGTGACCGGCTCGCTCTCGGGCGGCCAAGTTGCAGCGCGATTGTGACGCGCTTTAGTCCTTCATCGGCTCACCGAGCGTATGCATCAGCCGGTTCGCCCAGCCGAAGATGGCCGACGAGAGGACGAGATCGAGAGCCTCCAACTCGTCGAGCCCGACGTCTGCCAGCGCCTGCGCGTCGGACGCGACCGCCTTGGGCGGTGTGGTCGACAGTCGGGCTGAGAAGTCGAAGATTGCCTGGAGGTGCTCGTCGAGCGTCGCCTCGAGACCGTCGGCGAATACGGCCTCGATGACATCAGTGCGTTTTGTCAGATTGTTGAACCGGGAGGCATGGACGGCCGCGCAGTAGACGCAGCGGTTGACGACGGAGGCCGCGACCGCGCCCAGTTCGCGCTCGCTCGCCGCCAGTCCGTCCTTGCCGTACATGATCAGGTTGAACAGCGGCGAGCGGACCGCGAGCGTCTCGGGGTCGTGCGCCAGGGTCAGCACATAGGGCGAGATGCCCTTGTTCGATGGCGTCGTCTGCATCGCTGCATGCTGCTCGTCGGTAGCTGTCGCGAAATCGACCGGAACGACATAGGGCTGCCAGCGCGGCACCGTGGTGGTGAAGGTGTGGACGACCTCGCTCATCGCATCTCTCCCAGCAGCTTCAGGCCGGCGAGAACCCGCACCTGGTAATTGACGAAAGCCGCAAGCTCCGTGAGCCGGACGATGTCGGCGTCGGTGACGCCGACCTGAGCCAATGCCTCGACATGGGCACGCGTGGCATCGCGCGGCGCGAGCGTCAGCCGGTCGGCATGACGAACGATCTCCGCAGTGCGCGGGTCCGTCACATTCGTGTCGGGCTCGGCGAGCAAGGCTGTCGCCGCTTCGCCGGCGCGGGCAACGAGCGTGTCGTAGTGGCTTGCGAGCGCCGGGCTGCGGTTGTGGCGCGCCATGCGGGCGGCGAGCGCGGCCCTCAGGCCGTGGGACAGTCCGCCGGGATCGCGTGGCAGAAGCACGGCGTCGTGGGCCGCTTCAGTGAGACGCAGGATTTCCGCGCGTTTCCCCACGGCTTCCGCGAGGGCTGAACCCGGGCTCACGGAGGCAAGAGTTTCGATGAGTGTCAAAACAAGCTCCTCAAGACGTCAAAGGACATAAGCCCTAGGTAGGCCTGACGCCTCATTATGTCAAATTGGAATGATAAACAGCAGTCGATGTGAATTTTTTATCTATTTCCCGTCGTCAAATGAGAATTGTCATGCTTTACTGACATGAAGGAGAGTGTTTGATGTCCACTATGCATTCTAACTCTTTCGATATAAGGCAACTTGAAGCCTTCGCAGCGGTGATGTCCGCCGGTAGCGTGACCGGGGCGGCAAGGTTGCTTGGACGATCGCAGCCGGCGGTCACGCGGCTGATCCAGGATCTGGAAGCCGATATCGGCTATGCGCTGCTGCATCGAAGCGGCCCGCGCATCAGCCCGACCGCGCGCGGTCTGCTCTTTCATGCCGAGGTGGAGCGCCATCTGGCGAGCCTCGCCCACATCCGCGAACGGGCGAATGCCATCGGTCTCGATGAGCCGCCGTCGCTGACGATCGCGGCCACGCCTTCACTTGCGGCCGGCGTTCTGCCCCAGGCGATCGCGGCCGTCTCGCCGGACCTGATACCGCGTCATCTCCATGTGCAGGCGCTGGCGGCCGAGAACGTCGTGCAGGCGGTACTCGCCCGCTCGGCGGACTTCGGGATCTCAAGCCTGCCGCTGGAACATCCCGGCCTCGACGTGCACTGGATTGCCGAAGCGCCGTGTGTCGTTGCGCTCGCCGCCAACGATCCACTCGCCAACGATGACATGGTGCGCCTTTCCGATCTCGCCGAGCGCCGCATCATCACGCTCGCCAATCCCTACCGCCTGCGGCACCGTATCGACGAAGCGCTGGAGCGGGTAGGCGTCGCGCCGGAACGGATGATCGACGTCAACGCCTCGCTGACGGCGCTCACCATGGTCCGGGCCGGACTGGGGGCGGCCATCGTCGAGCCGGCAACGGTCTCCGGCGTTCCGCTCGAGGGGATCGTGATGCGCGTCCTCGACCACACCATCCCCTTCCTGTTTGGCGCCATCTCGCCGGCCGCGATGCCGCTGACCCCGACGGTCGCCGCCGTCATTGATGCGGCGCGCGCGGTGGCCCTGGCGATGCCCGGTTGCCGGCTGCATGACGCAGGCGGCGTCGAAGCCTTGGCCGACACCGTCTATGGCGGCAGCCCGATGACCGAGGACGTACCGTCATGAGCGACCTCTCGACCTTTCCGAACAGTCTCGAGGCCCTCGAGGCACGCCTGCGGCAGGATCTCGCCTGGCTGGAGCTGCCGGCCAAGTCCTGGGTTCCGCCCCGCATCGTCGATGGCCAAGGAGTGGTCGACGTCGTGATCATCGGTGCTGGTATGGCCGGGCTCGTGGCCTCCGCCATGCTGAAGCGGCTCGGCGTCGCCAACCACGTCGTTCTCGACAAGGCGCCTGCCGGAAGCGAGGGGCCGTGGGTCACCTTCGCCAGGATGCGAACCCTTCGCTCTCCCAAGCAACTGACCGGGCCGGCGATGGGGCTGCCGGCGCTGACCTTCCGCGCTTATTACGAGGCGCTGCACGGCCGCGATGCCTGGGCAGCACTCGACAGGGCGCCGCGTGAGACATGGATGGACTACCTGGTGTGGTATCGGCGCGTGCTTGACCTGCCGGTGCGCAATGGGGTCGCCGTCGATGCCATTCGTCCGCGCGCCGACGGCCTGCTCGACGTCGCCTGCCGTCACGATGGCCGGACCGAAACGGCAATCGCGCGCCACGTGGTGCTGGCGACGGGCCGGGACGGCCTGGGCGGCCCCTTCGTGCCGCCGATCGCCAATGACGTCGATCGCAAGTTCTGGGCTCACACCGCCGACGAAATCGATTTCACCGCATTGCGCGGCAAGCGGGTTGGCGTCGTCGGCGCCGGCGCCTCGGCGATGGACAACGCCGCCACCGCGCTCGAGGCAGGCGCCGCCCGGCTTGACCTGTTCGTGCGCAGGACCGACCTGCCACGGATCAACAAATTCACCGGCATCGGCAGCCAGGGCGTGGTGCACGGCTTCGCCGGTCTGCCGGATGACTGGAAGTGGCGCTTTCTCGACTACGCCATGCGCTCGCAGACGCCGCCGCCGCGTCCGAGCGTCTTGCGTGTCAGCGCATTCCCGCAGGCCCATCTCCATCTCGCAAGCCCGATCAACCGGCTGCAACAGCAAGACGATCATATCGTCGTGACGACGCCGAAAGGCAGCTATCCCGTCGATTTCCTGATCTTCGGCACCGGCTTCAAGGTCGACCTGACGAACCGGCCGGAACTTGGCCCCGTCGCATCCCATATCCGTCTGTGGCGCGACCGCTTTCCCGTACCCGCGGACATGCGAAACGACGAGCTTGAAACCTCGCCGGACCTCGGCGACGCGTTCGAGTTCCTCGAGGTTGAGCCGGGCGCCTGCCCGGCGCTGGCCCGCATCCACTGCTTCAATTTCCCGGCCACCCTCAGCCACGGCAAACTCACGGGCGATATTCCCGCGATCAGCGAAGGCGCCGACCGGCTTGCCCGCGGCATCGTCAGGGCGTTGTTCGTCGCCGACCGCGAGCGTCATTTCTCCGACCTCCAGGCGTTCGACACGCCCGAATTGCTCGGAGACGAGTGGGCTGACGACGAGACCACGACGCTTTCCGACCTATCTGCCGAAAGGACACCGACCCGAAATGCTTGAGCTCAAAGATCTAAAGCTGTCCTACGGCAACACCCAGGTCCTGAACGGTGTCGATCTCTCGGTGAACCGCGGCGACGTGGTGTCGATCATCGGCCCCAGCGGCACCGGCAAGACAACATTGCTGAAGTGCATCAACTATCTGGCCAAGCCCGCCTCCGGCACGATCGCCTTCGATCAGGTCAGGATGGACTACCGGAAGCCGGACAGCACCGCGGTCCAGGCGATCCGGCTGCGGACAGCGATGGTCTTCCAGCAGTTCAACGTCTTCAAGAACATGACCGTCATTCAGAACGTGATGGATCCGCTCGTCGTCGTGCAGCGCAAGTCGAAGGAGGAGGCGCGTTCGATCGCTTTGCAGGAGCTTGAGCGGGTGGGGCTTTCGAACAAGGTCGACAGCTACCCGTCCCAGCTGTCTGGCGGCCAGCTGCAGCGAACGGGCATTGCGCGGGCGCTGGCCGTGAAGCCGGATGTCATGCTCTTCGACGAACCGACGTCGTCGCTCGACCCCGAACTCGTCGGCGAGGTTTTGAAGGTGATCAGGGACGTCACGTCGTCAGGCATCACCTCGCTCCTCGTCACCCACGAGATGCAGTTCGCAAAGAACATCTCGAACCGCATCGTCTTCATGGATCGGGGCGTCGTCGCCGCTCAAGGCAGCCCTGCCGAGATCTTCGACACGCCCTCCAACCCGCGCCTTGCCCAGTTCCTGAATTCCGAACACTCCATCCAGTAAAGAAAGGATGCCTGTCATGCCTTCCATCAAGTCGACTTCCCGCCGCACCTTCGGCCTCGCTGTCGCCGGCGTTGCCTTGGCCCTCGCAACAGCGGGCGTATCGCATGCCGAGGACGTGCGCACCATCAAGATCGCCACGGCTGCCGAATCCAAGCCGCTCTCGTGGGGTGCCATCGGCGTCGAGCCGCAGGGTTACGAACCCGACGTCCTGAAGGCGATCAACGCCAAGCTGCCCCAGTACAAATTCGAGATGGAGGGTGCAGCCGACATCGCTCAGGAGACCGGCCTTGCGACCGGAAAATACGACATCGCGACCGGCGGCTACTACCGGGCGCCCGCTCGTGAAAAGCAGTTCCTCATTCCCGAGAGTCCGATCGGCGCCAGCCTGATCAAGATCTACAGCCGCAAGGATAGCGGCATCAACGAGATGAAGGATCTGGTCGGCAAGAAGATCGTGCCGGTGACGGCCGGCGGCGGCATCTACAAATTCGCCACCGCCTGGCAGGAAAAGAACCCCGACTTCAAGATCGAGATCACGGCCTCCAGCGCCGGCATTCCCTATCCGGATCGCCTGAAAGAGGTCGAGAACGGCAAATACGACGCGCTGGTTCTGCCGTCGAACCTCGGCGAGCAGACGGTCATCGACCAGCAGAAGCTCAACGTCAAGGCAAGCGAGCCGGTCGCGATCAACAACACCTTCGTGCTGATCCATCGCTCCGAGGAGAACAAGGCGCTCTCTGCAGACATCGACAAGGCTCTGAAGGAGCTCAAGGCCGACGGCACGCTCGCCAAGCTCTCGCAGAAATGGTTCGGCGAGGACATCACCACCTACATGAAGTAACGCCCAAGGCAGGGCCGACGATCAAGGCTGAATTTGAAACAAGGAGTGTTCCAAAGTGGACCTTTCCATCATGATCCCCGAGCTGCTCAAGGCATTGCCGCTGACGCTTGCGATCACGTTCACGGCCATGATCGCCGGCTTACTGCTGGCGCTGATTGCGACGACGTTCCGGGTGCGCAGGATACCGGTTCTCAGCCAGCTGGCTGACCTCTACGTGTCCTATGCCCGGAGCGTCCCCGTCGTGCTGCAACTGTTCGTCGCCTTCTACGGACTGCCGCTGGTCGTCGCTCTGTTCGAGGTCGAGGACTTCGTGTCCCCGAATGTCGCGGCGATCGTCGGCCTCAGCCTCTACCATGGAGGCTATCTTTCCGAGGTTCTGCGGCCAGCCTACCTCGCCGTAGAACGCGGTCAGCATGACGCCGCCGACAGTCTCGGATACACCTTCCTTCAGAAGATCCTTCGTGTCGTCGGACCCCAGGCGGTGCACATCGCCCTGCCAGGCTACGGCAATTCGATCATCTACCTCATCCACAACGTCGCACTCGTGATGTACATCGGCGCCGCGGATGTCATGGCGACCGCCCATCTCGTCATGGAGCGCGACTACAATCAGTACCAGTTCGAGACCTACCTTGTGCTGGCGGTGATCTATTCGCTGCTATGCCTCGTGGCATGGATGGTCGTGCGCTTTTTCGAAACGCGAAACGCAAAGTTTGCGCCCAATACCGCACTGGCCAAGGCCACCATGATGGCAAGCGTCTGATCGAATAGGAGGTCATCACATGTTCGATTCCGAAGTCCTTCTGCCCGATCTCTGGGACATCCTCGGCGCGGTCCCGGTGACGCTCGCCATGGCGCTTGGCATCTTCGTCTTTTCTACGATCGTCGGCAGCCTTTTTGCGATGGTGGAATACCGGCGGGTCCCGCTGCTTCGGGAACTGGTCGTCGCCTACAAGGTCGTCTTCAAGGGCGTTCCGATGGTGATTGTGATCTTCCTCGCCTATTACGGCCTGCCGCCGACGCTGCAGTTCCTGACCTCGCTCGTCGGCATCGACTATAACGGCCACTCGACGCCGAACTGGATCACGCTCATCGTCGCCCTGACCGCCTGCGTCGCAGCCTTCCAGGCGGAAGTCGTGAAGGGCGCCCTCAACTCCTTCGACAACGGTCAGGCCGATGCGGCCTACTCCCTGGGCTACAAGCGCAGCCAGGTGTTCCGCCGGGTGATGCTGCCGCAGGTCATCGTCGCGGCCATCCCGGATCTTGCCAACTCCATCATGGTGATCATGAAGGCGCTGTCGCTGGGATTTGCCATCGAGGTCGTCGACATCTTCGCGCAGTCACAGCTGACCGCGGCGCTGAACTTCTACTATCTCGAAGCCTTCCTGATCGCCGTCGTCATCTACATGGTGATCGCCTATCTCGTCACCTACGCCGCCGACCGGATGGAACGGGCGCTGAGGGTATGGGCATAGGGGCGGTTCGCCCTTTCTCGAGCGCGCTGCAGGGGTCAGGATTTCCACAGCCGTTTCGGCATGTAGCGGCCATCCGCGACAGCGAACTTTCGCTTCGGGCTCGATGCGCCATCCGCTGCGCCGGCGGGGAGTTTGGCAGAAACGCATCCCAAACCTCCGTCACCCCAGGCCCTGAGCCTGGGATCCATGCCCGGTGCTGATGGAGGCGAGAGAGGATCCTCGGGGTGGGGTGGCTTCTGAAGCAAGGACAGCGGAGCGCTGCAACTACGAGCATCCTGACAGATAAAGGGCGACCGTTTATCGCCCTTTCCAATTGTGTGAATAACCGCGTGCTCCTCGCCTCATTCTCGCCGCAATCGTTATAACATAACTGTAATGTTATTACATTGTAGGATGCGCCATGCCCCCGAGCCCCGATCGCCCCTCCGTCAGCCTGCTGGGACAGTCGGCTTTATCTAGGGTGATCGGCATGGCGCTGGTCATTGCCGTGCTCTGGCTGGCGATCCACTGGGCGGTTCTGCTGCCATGACGCCGCTGATCCGTCTGGAGAATTTGACCGTCGCCTATAACAGGCACCCCGCCGTCCATCATGTCTCCGGCGCCTTCGCCTCGGGCAGCCTGACGGCGATCGCCGGGCCGAACGGGGCGGGCAAGTCGACGCTGCTGAAGGCGATCATGGGCGAGCTTCGCCCCGCCGAAGGCAGGGTCGAGCACCGGCTGGGACGGGCGGAATTTGGTTACCTCCCGCAGGCGGCGGAGATCGACCGCCGCTTTCCGATCTCGGTCATCGATACCGTCATGCTCGGCGCCTGGAAGAAGACGGGCGCCTTCGGCCGCATCGCGCCCGCCGAGATGAAAAGGGCAGGCGAGGCGCTCTCCGCCGTCGGCCTCGAAGGCTTCGGCCGCCGCCATGTCGGGTCGCTGTCGGCCGGCCAGTTCCAGCGCGTGCTCTTTGCCCGCCTGCTGTTGCAGGATGCCGGCACCATCCTGCTCGACGAGCCGTTTACAGCGATTGATGCCCGCACGACCAGGGACCTCATCGATATCGTCACCCGCTGGCACGGCGAGGGCCGCACGGTGATCGCCGTGCTGCACGATTTCGAACTCGTCCGCGCCCATTTCCCGCAAACCCTGCTGCTTGCCCGCGAACTTGTCGGCTGGGGTGCGACCGCAGACGTCATGTCCTCCGTCAATCTCCTGAAGGCGCGCGCCATGGCCGAGCGCTGGGACGAGGATGCGAATGCCTGCGCACCCGAAGAGGCGCCGGCGGCATGACGGCCTACGATCTCTTCCTCGCGCCCTTTGCCGATTACGGTTTCATGCGCCGCGCGCTCGTCGCCTGCCTCTGCCTCGGGCTCGGCTCCGGCCCGATCGGCGTCTTCCTGATGCTGCGGCGCATGAGCCTGATGGGCGACGCGATGAGCCATGCCGTGCTGCCGGGTGCGGCGATCGGTTACCTCGTCGCCGGCTCCTTGTCGCTGACGGCGATGGGCCTCGGCGGCCTCATCGCCGGCCTGTCGGTGGCGCTGCTGTCCGGCGCCGTCAGCCGGATGACCGTGCTGCAGGAAGATGCAAGCTTTGCCAGCTTCTATCTCGCCTCGCTGGCGCTCGGCGTGCTGATTGTCTCGCTACGCGGCTCGAATATCGATCTCCTGCATGTGCTCTTCGGCACCATCCTGGCGATCGATGCTCCCGCCCTTTACCTGATCGGCGCGATCACCTCGCTGACGCTCGTCATCCTCGCCTTCGTCTACCGGCCTTTGGTGGCCGAATGCTTCGATCCGGGTTTTCTGCGCGCCGTCGGCGGGCGCGGGCCGGTCTATCACGTGCTCTTCCTGCTGCTCGTGGTGCTGAACCTCGTCGCCAGCTTCCAGGCGCTCGGCACGCTGATGGCGGTCGGCCTGATGATGCTGCCGGCAGCCGTCGCCCAGCTCTGGTCGCGCAGTCTGCCGGTGATGATGGCGATATCAGCCGCAAGTGCCGCCGCATCCGGCTATCTCGGCCTGATCGCCTCCTACCATCTCGAACTCGCCTCCGGCCCGACGATCATCATGACGGCGGCGATCCTCTACGGCCTTTCTATTCTTTTCGCGCCCTCCGGCCTGGCCCGGCGCTTCTTTCCCCGCCCGCATTTGAAGGGCTGATCCCAAGGAGACTTCGATGACATCGCACAGACTGCTTCTCTCCGCAGCAATCCCCGCTTTGATGGCGCTGTCGGCCATGCCCGCCTCCGCCGAGACGCTGAAGGTTGTGGCCTCCTTCACCGTGCTTGCCGATGTTGTGAAACAGGTCGGCGGCGAGCACGTCAAGGTGACGAGCCTCGTCGGGCCGAACGGCGATCCCCATGAATTCGAGCCGTCGCCGGCCGATGCGAAGAATTTGAACGCGGCGCAGGTCACCTTCGTCAGCGGCGAGGGGCTGGAGGGCTGGATGGACCGGCTGATCACCGCCTCGGGCTATAAGGGCAAGCCGGTCACCGTTTCCGAAGGCATCAACACCCGCACCATGGAAGAGGACGGCGAAAAAATCACCGATCCGCATGTCTGGAACAGCCCCGTCAACGTCAAGGTCTGGGTCGCCAATATCGAAAAGGCGCTGTCATCGGCCGATCCCACGGACGCCGCCGCCTTCAAGGCCAATGCCGAGAAGTACACAAAGACGTTGGATGAATTGAACGCCTACGCCCACGCGAAATTCGACAAGGTGGCCGACGATCGCCGTAAGGTGCTGACCAGCCACGATGCCTTCGGCTATTTCGGCCGCGAATATAATGTCAGCTTCCTGGCGCCGCTTGGTCTGTCCACCGAAAGCGAGGCCTCGGCCGCCGACGTCGCCAAGCTGATCGAGCAGATCAAGGGCGAGCATGTGAAGGCCTATTTCTTCGAGAATTCCAACGATCCGCGGCTCGTCAAGCAGGTCGCCAAGGCAACGGGTGCCGAGCCTGGCGGCGAGCTCTATGTCGAATCGCTTTCCGACGCCAAGGGGCTGGCGCCGACCTATGAAAAGATGTTCAAATACAATGTCGACCAGCTCGCCGCCGCCATGGCGAAATCGAGCTGAGGATCGAGAGGGCTGCGGCTTCGGTCGCGGCCCTCAACGTAATCCAAGAAAAAGTGCCGCGCCGCTTTAATGGGGTTGCGTACAGCCGCCATCGTTTGGATATGCGTGTTGACACCGGAAGCAACGCAAGGCTGTATTCGGTCTCTGTGCGGAAGGTAGAGACGAGAATGCGCTTCATCAGCTTTATTGCGTTTTTGGCGATGGTGGCAGCGATGGCCTGCGGGCCGTTGGCCGAGGCTGGTGCCTTGGACGAAGATGCTTTTGGAAACATCCCGCTTGGCAAGGCCACGAAGTTTTCTCGGATATCGTCCTTCGATGCTCAGGCAGTTTGCCTGCTCCAGCCCTACCAGAATCGATTGCCTTCCAGCGATGCATTGGCCGTCCGGGTGAACGAATATCTGGCCGCGAGCAACTACGTGGCCGACGAAGGGCATTTTGCATTTGTGCTGATCGGCAAGGGGGCAATCGAGATTGCAGCCTTCCAACGTTCTCAGAAGCTCGATGTCCTGGCAGAGCATGAGGTTTCGTCCTCGGTCGAGGAGATGTTGCCAAAGGATTTTGCTTCCCATGACTGCGCAAGCGGTCAATCTGCAGCACTTGTCAAGATCGAGTTTCGAGCGAGAAACTATGTCTTGCTCGGCCAATCACCCGGAGCGCTTTAGATATTGAGGTCGAAGACAAGGATGCCGGCGAGACCTCCATCCGTCGACGAGACGATGCGCTCGCCGACGGTGACATGCTCGGGATGGATGAGATAGGCGTCGCGGGCCTCGGGGCTTTCAAAGGTCACGGCAAAACCGTCGACGAAGCCGCCATGCAGCCCTTCGGGCGAAACATTCGGCCCGTACTTGATATCCACTACGCCCGGAATGACCTGTTTCAACGCGGCGATCGCTTCGAACAGCGACTGCTTGTCTTCGTTCGTCATTGCGGTCTTCAGCCGCAGGAATACGCAGTGCAGGATCATCAGTGGTCCTCCCGATTTTCTTTGGCCCGATTTTCTTTTGGGTGGAGAATAGCGGCGAAAGCCGGGAGAGCAACGAGATTTATTTTCACGCAGACGTTGCGGCGCGAGCCAGGACCCGGGCAGATTACATCTGGTCGGTCTTGACCAGGGGCCGTTTGTAGATCTTCTGGACGAGATCGCTCGCCAGCGCGCGGGCTTCGTCTTTCTCAGCCGGCGTCATCGGCCGGCAGGTGTTCCTGGTGTTGGAACTGTCGAGCACCGTCGCGGCACCCGAATTGGCGATGACGAGATGCCAGCTGCAGGAGGCGACCTTGTCGATGGCGACTGCGCCATGGCAGCCTGTGGACAGGCAGAAGGCAACGGTCACCTGGGCGCCGTGATCGCCCTTATACGCCAGATCCATGGCCGTCTTGAAATCCTTGACCCAGCGCTCGCAGTGCCGCTGTTTGTCCCCCGGCAGGCAGCTCTTGGTGACGGGAGTGAGTTCGCTGGCCTGAAGCGGCGAGACGCAAAAAACACCCAGGGAGAGGGTGAGCAGAAACTTGAGCATGGAATTTTCCTTGTGCAAGCAATGAGAGGCGCACATCGCAGGCCGCAGGTCAATGGCCATCATTGGAAGGGAAGGCCGCAGTCGCGGCGGGTCGTCAAACCGTGCTCGCGCTGGAATTGATTGGCGATCGAACCGCCCGCAACGCGTGGCTGAAACCTTACGCGCTGGAGAGGCTGGCCGTCAGTTTCTAAATTCGGGCTGCGTCCGGTCGAGCGTGCGCTTGATCGATTCGAGATGGAGGCGTGCGGACTCCGGATCGCCTTCACGCATCTGCAGATAGGCCGCCTCGGCGATCTCCGGAGCGACAGGCAGGACCTTTCGCCCGGTCGACAGGGCAAGGGTCTGAACTTCGCAGGCTCTTTCGAGATAATAGAGGTCGTCCCAGGCTTCCGCTATGCTGGGGCCGCAGACCATGACGCCATGATGCTTCATGAAGACGATGTCGGCATCGCCGATCGCCGAGGCGATGCGATCGCCCTCGCGCTCGTCCAATGCGAGGCCGTTATAGTTCGAATCCACCGCGGTGCGCCCGTAGAATTTCAGGGCGGTCTGGCCGGCGAAGATGAGCGGCTCGCCCTCCGTCATCGAAAGTGCGGTGGCATAGGGCATGTGCGTATGAAAAGCAGCCTTTGCCCTGGGAATGTTCTTATGAATGCGGGCGTGAATGTAAAAGGCGGTCGCTTCCGGCTTTCCCTCTCCGGCAACGACGTGACCATGAAAATCGCAGACCAGCAGCATGGATGCGGTCAGCTCGCTGAACGCGTAGCCGTAAGGATTGACGAGGAACAGGTCGTCATAGCCCGGCACGACGGCGGAGAAGTGATTGCATATGCCTTCCTCCATTCCGTAGTGCGCCGCCATGCGGAAACAGGCGGCGAGATCGGCGCGCGCACGCCAGATTTCTTCGGTTTCCAGCTTCGGCTGATTGGGGCCGGCCGAACTTGAAACGGAGGAGGTGTTCAGTGAATGGGCCATGATGTTGCTCCCTGCTGGGGTGAAGGACGGCGGATGTCAGCTTGCGCTCAGGCGCCGGCGGACGATGCTCGTGTGGAACGTGGCGCCGTGGATCAGTCCGCCGTCGTTGAAATCGTAATTCGGATTGTGCAGCGGCGCCGAACCTTCGCCATTGCCGAGGAAGACGAAGCAGCCGGGGACATGGTCGAGAAACCGAGCGAAGTCTTCCGATCCGGTCATCGGCTCGCGCCGGACCTTGACGTTTTCGGACGGGAAGACGCTGCGGGCTGCGGCAAAGGCTTCCTCGGCCAGGGCGGCATCGTTGAGCAGGGGGACGAATTCCCGGGTATAATTCACCTCGGCCGCGACATTGTGGGCGAGCGCCGTCCCCTCGGCGATCAGGCGCATCTGCTTCTCGATCGCCGCGCTGACCTCGGGACGGAAGCTGCGGGCATCGCCCAGGATGCGCGCCAGCCCGGGCAGGGCGTTGCGGGTGCCGTCGGTCAGAAGTTCGGTCACCGAGACGACGCCGATATCGGTCGGGTCGAGCCGCCGGGAAACGATGGTCTGGAGGTTCGTCACCAATGCGCAGGCGGCGACCAAGACTTCGTTGCCGGAGTGCGGACGCGCGGCGTGTCCGCCGACGCCCTTCAGCACGATCTCGAAATTATCCTCCGCCGACATGATCGCGCCGGCGCGGGTCTGGAAAACGCCGAGCGGAAGACCCGGCATGTTGTGCAGCCCGTAGATTTCGTCGAAGGGAAAACGCGTCATCAGGCCGTCGCCGAGCATCGCCAGGGCGCCTTTGCCCCATTCCTCGGCCGGCTGAAAGATGAACCGGACGGTGCCGTCGAAATCGCCGTCCTCCGCCAGCATCCTGGCGGCGCCAAGCAGCATCGCCGTATGGCCGTCATGGCCGCAGGCATGCATCAGGCCTTCGGTCTGCGAGCGATAGGGCCGATCGCCCTGTTCGGGAATTCTGAGCGCATCCATATCGGCGCGCAGCGCGATAGAGCGGTTGCCGCCGCCGCGCCGGAGCGTTCCGACAACCCCGGTGCCGCCGACACCTTCGACAACCTCGTCGAGCCCGAACTCCCGCAGTTTCCGGGCGACGAAAGCCGCCGTCCGCTTCTCCTCGAAGCCGAATTCGGGATGGCTGTGGAGCTCGTGCCTCCAGGCGGTCATGTCCTGTTCCAGCGTCCGGCTGTCCATGCTCATTCGGGCAATTCCCCTGTTGCGAGTCCGCAAACGACGTCGAGGAGGATATTCGCTCCCGCGATGAGGTCTACGTCTGTCGTGAACTCCTTCGGATTGTGACTGATGCCGCTGCGGCTGGGAACGAAGATCATCGCGCTTGGCGCGATGCGGGCGATCATCTGGGCATCATGGCCGGCGCCCGATGTCATGCGCCTGCACGCCAGGCCGCGATCCCCGGCGGCCGCTTCGATCAGCCGAACGTTCGCCGGATCGAACTTGACCGGCTCGAACCGCGCCAGCCGCTCGGCTGAAATGCCGACCTTTTCCTCGGCCGAAAGCAGCTCGAGGAAGGCAGCGAGCGCGGCTTCCTCTTCCTTCAGGCGGTCTTCGTCCGGATCACGCAGATCGACCGTGAACGTCGCGCGAGAGGGAATGACATTGATGGCGTTCGGCTCGAAGGCGATGCAGCCGACGGTCGCGACAGTCGGGGTGTTCGAGGATTTCGCCCGGTCCCGCAGAAAGGCGATGACGCGGGCCGCCGCGTATCCGGCGTCCCGGCGCATCGAGATCGGTGTCGTGCCTGCATGGTTCGCATCGCCGTCGATGGTCACCCTCTGCCAGGAAATGCCCTGCAGGTTCTCGACCGCGCCGACCGATACGCCCTCTCTTTCGAGAACGGGACCCTGCTCGATATGCAGTTCGACATAGGCGTGCGGCGTCATGAAGCCGGGCGCATGGGTGCCGGCATAGCCGATCCGCGCCAGTTCATCGCCGAGCAGAGTGCCGTCGGTGCCCAACATCTTCAGCGCGGCGGCGACATCGAGGCCTCCGGAATAGACCAGCGAACCCATCATATCAGGCGCATAGCGCACCCCTTCCTCATTGGTGAAGGCGGCAACGACAATCGGGCGCGACGGTTCGAACCCTTCGTCTTTCAGCGTCTGGATCACCTCCAGGCCGGCCAGCACGCCATAACATCCGTCATAGATGCCGGCATTGATCACCGTGTCGATGTGAGAGCCGATCATAATCGGCTTTTCCTCCCCGCCCGCGCCATTCCAGATGCCGAAGATGTTGCCGATATGGTCGACCGCAACCTCCAGTCCGGCTTCCTCAAGCCAGGCAACAAACTGATCGCGCCCCAGCTTTTCGCTATCGGAGGCCGCCAATCGGACAAGCCGTCCCTCCGCATCGCGGCCGATCTCGCCGAGCGTGGAGATTCGCCTGAGCAGACGCGCCGGATCGATTGAACGGCGGCTCATGCTGAAGCTCCGGTCTTGAATTTCGCGGCGACCGCGGCCGGTGATCGCCCGACGATCTCTTGATATTTGCCGGGATCGGTCGCGCCTTCGGTGTTCACCAGCAATATGCGCGAATGGCCGTCGAGAGACAGGGCTTGTTTGATCGCGGGATCGCCGACAGCGCGGATCAGCCCGGCAAGCCCGACGCCGCCGCTTTCGCCGGCGACAATCGCCGGGTCGTTTCCAACGGGATCGGCAAGCCGCTTCATCACCGCGATCGCCTCGTCTTCGTCAACGGTCATGAACGCGTCGGCGACGCGGGAGAGGATACGCCAGGCGACGAGGGACGGTTCGTAACATTCGAGCATCGCCATGACGGTCGGCTCGCCATGGGCAACGGTCACCGGATGTCCGGCGCGCGCCGTTTCGAACAGGCAGGCGGCGCGGGCGGGATCGACGACTGTGAAGGTCGGGCGTTCCTCGCCGAAGGCGATGGCCATGTGGCCTGCGACAGTGGCGGCAATCCCGCCGACGCCTGCCTGGAGGAAGACATGGGTGGGCGGCTGCGGCATTGCCCTGAGCGCTTCCCGGACTAGGGCGGTGTAACCCTGCATCACCAGCCCGGGAATGCGCTCATAGCCGGGCCATGAGGTGTCCGAGACGATGGTCCAGCCCTTTTGCTCAGCCATGCGCGCCGCCTCCCGAACGGAATCGTCATAGGTGCCGTCCACACGGATCATCTCGGCGCCGAAGCGGGCGATGGCGGCGACGCGTTCGTCGCTGACGCCGGCATGCACGAAAATCGCCGCCCGGGCGCCGACCAGCCGCGCGCCCTGGGCCACCGACCGGCCGTGATTGCCGTCGGTGGCGCAGGCGACGGTCATCGTCTCGGCCACCTCTCGCACATCGGAAGAATGCAATTCGGAGACATCGACGGGACGGCCGAGCCTCCTTGCTGCTTCCTCGAGGACCAGCCGGATCACGGCATAGGCACCGCCAAGCGCCTTGAAACTTCCAAGGCCGAGTCGGTGGCCCTCGTCTTTCACATGGATCGAGCCGACACCGAGTTCGGCCGCCAGCGTCGGCAAGGCGACGAGCGGCGTTTCCGCATGGTTTTCCCGGAATGCCAGGTGGCGCTCGACGGCGTCTGCCGCCTCCATCCCGAGGATTTCGGCGTCTCGCGGGTCGAGGGGCTGGCGGTAGTCGGCATTGGTGTTCAGCAGAAACATGAGCGCCTCATTTCAATTGTTCGGCTAAAACATATTGCAGGCGAGGTGAAAAAGGCGCTGTATTTCGGGCTTGGTTTTGCAATTTTGTTTCGCTGGAGTCCCGTTTTGAGCCGGCCGCTAAAATCTCCGTTGGATGCTTTCGATCACAAAATCCTGGCGATCCTGCAAAGGGACAACACCACGCCGCAACGCACGATCGGCGAAGCCGTCGGCCTGTCCGCGCCCGCCGTCCAGCGCCGGATCAAGCGTATGACGGAGGATGGGGTCATCCGGTCAAACGTCGCCGTTCTCGACCCTGCAGCGCTCGGCCAATCGATCACCATCTTCGTCGAGGTGGAGGTTATCAGCGAAACGGCAAAACAGATCGAAGAGGCCAAAAGCCAGTTCGCAGCCGCGCCCGAAATCCAGCAATGCTACTACGTCACCGGCGAAGCCGATTTCATCCTGGTCATCGTCGTCCCCGCAATGGCCGACTACGAGGCGCTGACGCGGCGGCTGTTCTTCGGCAACAACAACGTCAAACGCTTCCGCACATTCGTCGCGATGGATCGGGTGAAGGTCGGTTTAAGTGTTCCCATCGGGCGCTGAGACTGGCGGCTCCGATGAGGCTCGCTCAGTCAGTGGCAACCTCTTCCGCACGTTCAGACGAATCGGCGACGATAGAGGTTCCGTACGCTAGCTGTGAACCCCAGCACAGCTTATTTCTTGCGGGAAAAGTGTGGACGCACGATAGCTTCACCAGCGCGACGCTACAGCGCCAGCTATGGTAGGTCTATCAGCTAACGTACCGTCAGACATTTGCTTTAGGTGATCAATGCCCCACCGTTTGTTTCTGGTCAGTTCAGAGGAAATACAACATCTCAATGACGAACAGGCCCGCGAACTAGTTGCGCGACTTGTCCGTGCTGAGGCCGAAAAACTGGGCGCAGCCAATAATTCCGTAACTTGGGGCGGAGATCAGAGGGCAAAAGACGGTGGTATTGACGTGCGCTTCACATCGTCGGCACTTGCCTCAAACAGCAGCTACCTACCGACAAGCTGTGTTGGCTATCAGGTCAAGGCAGAAAAATTCCCGCCGTCCAAGATAAACGGTGAAATGGCACCAACGGGCGTTATTGGTGCGTCGATAGCCGATCTGCTACGAGACAACCATGCGTACATAATCGTCTCCACTAAAGATAGTGCCTCGGACAGCTCGCTCGCTACTCGTAAGTCTAAAATGGCAGAGTGCGCGAAAGATGCGGGCTTGGATGGCAAAGGCGCACTAGATTTTTTCGATGCGCGGCGCCTTGCAGACTGGGTGGAGCAGTACCCCTCAATTGGCGTTTGGGTGAAAGATATCGTTGCTGCTCCTATTCAAGGCTGGCAGCCATATGGCGCATGGGCCTACCGAGAAAGCGATCCCCAATCAGAGTACCTTATTGACGACAAGGTCAAAGTTTTCGCACCTAATGCTGACAAAGGCAGCAATGCGCTTGAGGCAATTGATGCCATTAGACAGGATCTGACGTCTGGTCGCACGGTAAGGCTGGTTGGTCTTTCTGGTGTTGGGAAAACGCGACTAGTACAAGCGCTTTTTGATCCCCGTATTTCAACCGCCACACCCGCACTGTCATTGGATGCAGTGATATATGCCGACCTATCAGACCATTTGGAACCGCAACCAACTACAATGGTAGAAACGTTAGCCGGCGGTAGCGTGCCGACGTTTCTCATCATCGACAACTGTGGGCAAGAACTGCACAAGCGCTTGGCTGAAATGGTAGAACAGGCCTCGTCACGCATCTCCCTGCTAACAGTGGAATACGACATTCGAGATGATCTACCTGAGGCGACAAGCTGCTACCGACTAGAAGGCTCTTCAGAGGCAGTAATTAAAGAGTTGCTAGGACGCCGGTACACGCAGTTGTCTGATAGCGACATTGACAGAGTTGCAGATTTTTCAGACGGAAATGCGCGCGTAGCGTTCGCCTTGGCAAGTGCCTCTGAACGCAGCAATGAACTGGCTCAGCTAACCGATGATGCACTATTCAGGCGACTTTTTAACCAGAAGCAAACCGAGAGCGACGAACTTCTTCGATGTGCCGAAGCGGCCAGCCTTCTCTACTCATTTGATGGCGATGACGCGAGTGATGGTTCCGAACTAGCGCTTCTTGGATCGACGAGCGGCCTGTCTGCAACGGTGCTCTATCGTGGCATCGCGGAATTGCAACGCAGGGGCTTGGTTCAGCAGCGAGGAAAGTGGCGGGCAGTGTTACCCCACGCTATTGCAAACAAATTGGCTGCAAGGGCAATCGAGAATATACCGCCTTCCATTGTAATCGACACCTTGATCAACAAGGCATCTGAAAGGGTTGCGAAATCCTGCTCGCGTAGGCTCGGTTATCTTCATACCTCTTCCACCGCTCAGCAGATAGTCACAGAGTTTCTAAAGCCCGGTGGCCAATTCGATCCCGTTCACACCTTGGATTATACCGGGCGGCAGATACTAAAGAATTTGTTGCCCGTTGACCCAATTTCCGGCTTATCTGCTCTCCGCAGGTCGGTAAAACACGTCGATACGTCAACGATAGATGTACACATCGCATCCGATCTTGTGCGGATGGTAAAATCTCTAGCCTATGACTCGGCGATGTTTGCCGATGCATTGAAGGCTCTCATTGCTTTCGTCGAAGGCGATGACATTCGAGATCGTAGCAGCTCATCTCACGAGGCAGTTGTCTCTCTTTTCAGTTGCCATTTATCCGGAACACATGCGTCACCGGAGGAGCGTGTTTCATCCACCCGTGCATTGATACACAGCAACAAGCCGTTGCTCGCAAGGTTAGGATTAGAAGCGCTCAAGCAATCGTTGGAGACAGCCCATTTCTCCAGCCAATTCGAAGTAGATTTCGGTGCTCGTCGGAGGGACTATGGATGGTCTCCGAAAAGTCGAGATGACGTCCTGCGGTGGTATGGAGGCTTTTCAAAGCTTGCCCTTGAGATTGCATTGCCAGAAGACATCAACGGTCCAGTGCGCCACCTCTTAGGGCGAGCTGTACGCGGTCTGTGTGAAGATGCCGGAATGATCAGCGAGGTAGAGGCGATCGCACATGCGCTCGCTACTTCAGGTGGCTGGATCGATGGTTGGATCGGTGTTCGCGAAACTTTGCATTGGGGAAAATCAGTCATTCCGTCAGACATGTTAGAGCGCCTCAACGCTTTGGAGCGGCTTCTAGCGCCCAATGATCTATTGGGGGAAATCCGCAGTACGGTCCTGACCCGCGACGCCGGTATATTAGATCTATTGGATGACAGTGAGGAGCCTGACTACTCTAATCGCCACAATAAAATGCTTGAGAATGCAAAGCGGCTGGGAAGTTTGGCGGCGAATGAGCGGACGCTCATATCGGAACTCTTGCCTGAACTGCTCACAGACCGCTCTAATGAAGCAAGCGTGTCTTTTGGCAACGGTTTAGGAGCAACGCTAAGCGACCCAGATAAACTGCTCTCAGAAGCCAAAGAGATTATAGCAGGGATGAAACCTGCGGACGTAAGCTTGCACACGATCAGAGGGCTTTTGCGCGGTTGGCAAGAGGTTGATGCGGCGACCGTTGAAACCTTCCTAGATAATGCAGTGCTAGACCCAATTTGGGGAAAGTGGTTCCCAGAATTGCAATGGGTTGTTGGCCTGGAGGGCGATGGTGCGGACCGAATATTCAAAGCTTTGCGTGCTGGTATCGCGCCATCTTGGCAATACCGGTATATTTCTTGGGGACGCGCATCGGATATCTTAGCCCCTGACGTCATTGAGGCTCTTGCTAATTCCTTGTCAGAAATTCCTGATGGAGGTGCGATAGCGATCAATCTGTTAGGAATGGTAATTCATTCCACCAAAGAGCGAGGCGAATACTTCGCTGTCGACATCGCTTACAGGATCGGAGCTTTCCTAGCTCGCGTCGATCTTTCAACATGTAAGGTCGATGACACCATGGTGGATCATCATCTAGGTCGATTGATCACCTTCGCTTTGGACAACACGTCTTCCGAGTCTCTCGATAATAAAATTTTACAAAACCTACTATTATGGGAGCGATCCAAACGCAGGAAATACGCCTTCAGACGTGGCCGACAACTGCAGCCTTTTTTCAAGCTGAGACCGATATTGGCGCTGAATGCGATCTATCAATCTGATCCAGATGGTAGCTATCGGACCGCAGCCCGGCTTGCCGCAGACCATGACAACGAGCGCGGCAGTCGACCTATGGAGGCTGTGCCTCTAGAGGCCGCTTTGGAGTGGTGCTCTGTGTCCCCGGAAGATCGCTATCTCTTCATCGCCGCGACATGCGTGCTTTACGCTCCAAAGAAGCCCGGCGAGGAAAATAGCGATAGAGGCTTATCGGAAATCGCAAGTGAAGTGTTCAAGGCCGCTCCCGACAAAAGGCAGGTACTCAATGCATATATCAGGCGACTTATGCCTATGAGCTGGTCAGGTTCGAGAGCGGAGAAGCTGCGGCAGCGGCTCGGTATTCTTGGTGACCTGGCTTCTTTAGTCAGCGGGGAAGATGCGCAAATTGTAGATGATGAACGGACGCGCATGCTAAAAATCGTAAACGAAATGAGAGAGCAGGAAGACGCAGAGGAGAGAACGAGGAACGAGACGTTCGAGTAGCGTTTGGTCGTGCCCCGCCGCGCGCTGGTTCTTATTGTAGGCAAGAACATCTTGTGCAATGCAATAGCCACAACAGGGGGCATTCTCACCTTGCCATCCTCGAAAGCCCGGTTTCTACTGTTTTCGAGCGATGGTGGGCGCTCCCTCCGGGCCTCTCACTTTGTCTAGTGGCCAAAGGTGGCCTTTGCCGCCGAGACCGGTAACCGCTGAAACCGGGCGCTCCGCTCACGCCCGCTTGGTCAGCGGAAACCGCTCCCGCAGCAGTCGCAGCACGGATTCCGAAGCGATCGGCGGGCCGAACAGATAGCTTTGCCCGTAGTTGCAGCCCATCTTGGCGAGCTCGATCGCATCCTCGTTGGATTCGATCCCTTCGGCCACCACCTTCATTTCAAGTTCGCGCGCCATTGCGATGACCGAGCGGAGCACGGTCGCCTTCTTGTCGCTGCCGTCGCGCACCAGGGCCTTGTCGAGCTTGATCATGTCGAAGGGGAAGCGGGTCAGATAGGCGAGCGAGGAATAGCCGGTGCCGAAATCGTCGAGCGCCAGGCCTATGCCGGCTTCCTTCAGCTTCTGCAGCACGAGGCGGGCCTGTTCCGGATTTTCCATCACCATGGACTCGGTCAGTTCGAGCTTGAGGCGGGCGGGCTGGCAATGGGTCTTGGCGAGAACCGAGCGCACGTCGTCATAGAGCTCGTTGTTGAGCAACTGCACGCTCGACAGGTTGATCGACACGAAGATCGGCAATTCGCCGGTCTGGTTCTGCCAGCTCATCAGATCGTTGGTCGCTTGCTCCAGCGCGAACATGCCGAGCGGGCCGATGAGATCGGAGGCCTCGGCGATCGGGATGAATTCGGATGGCGGAATATTGCCGCGTTTGGGATGTTCCCAGCGCATCAGCGCTTCGAAACCGGCGACCTCGACATCTTCAAGCCGGGCGATCGGCTGGTAGACCATCGACAATTCCTTGCGCTCAATGGCGCGGCGCAGATCCGTTTCGAGCTGCAGCCGGTCGGTGCCGAAGTCGCGGAAGGCCGGCTGGAACGGCTCGACCCGGTTGCCGCCGGCCCGTTTTGCCCGGTACATGGCAAGCTCGGCATCGCTGAGCAGGCCGCTGGCGCTCTCCTGCCGGTCGACCCAGGAGGTCAGGCCGATCGACGCGGTCAGGATGATCTCGCGGTTGGCGAAGTTGATCGGCACCATGATCGCCTTGCTGATCGCATCGGCGAAATCGGCGACCTTGGCCGGATTGTGCTCGGACACCAGGATCAGGCCGAACTGGTCGCCGGCGAGCCGCGCCAGCGTGTCCTGCGGCTTCAACAGCCGGCGCAGGCGCCGGGTCAGCGCAATCAGGATATTGTCGCCGGCAGCGACGCCGAGTGCATCATTGACCAGCTTGTAGCGGTCGATGTCGATCACCATCACGGTGGGCTTGAGCGTATCGCCACCCGGCGCCAGCGCCAGCACCGCCTGCAGCCGATCGAGGAACACCTGCCGGTTCGGCAGGCCGGTGAGATTGTCATGCAGCGCATCGTGCAGCAGCCGCTCGACGGAATTCTTCTGCTCGGTGACGTCGACGATCGTGCCGACGCAGCGGATGATCTCGCCGTTCGAGCCGAGCACCGGCCGGGCGCGGATCAGCAGCCAGTGGAAATGCCCGTCCTCGGCGCGGATGCGGAACTCGTGGTTCAGCCGGCCGCGCCGGTGTTCGAGCAGCACGTCGAGCGTGGCGCGGAAGCGGTCGCGATCGTCGGGGTGCAGCCGCGGCAGCCAGTTGCGCGCCGCCCCATGCATGGTGCCCGGGGACAGGCCGAGCTTGGTCGAAACATCGGGAATGGTGACGACGCGGTCGCGCGCCACGTCCCAATCCCACACCATGTCGCCGGATCCGGTCAGCGCCAGCGATTGCCGCTCGAGATCGGAAAACAGCCCCTGCTGGAAGGCGCCGCCTGCAAAGGCGTGCTGCATGACGGTGAAGCCGATCAGAAGCACAATGAGCACCAGGCCGCCGCCGAGGGCCGGCTGGATGATGTCGTTGTCGAGCCGTCCGGTGACCGTCAGCCATGCGCCGAACAGCCAGACGAGCGTCAGCGCCCAGGCGGGCACCAAGAGGATGGCGCGGTCGTAGCGGTTGAAGCCGAGATAGACGATCAGCAGCAGCCCGGTCGCCGCCGTCAGCGCGAAGGAAAGCCGGGCGATGCCGGCGGCAATCGACGGATCGTAGATCGCGACGCCGAAGAGCAGGGCAAGGCCGAGCACCCAGGCGAGCGTCGCGTAGCCGAGATGCGCATGCCAGCGGTTGAGGTTCAAATAGGTGAACAGGAAGATGACGAAACTGGAGGCCAGCGCCACCTCGGCGCAGGCGCGCCATATTCGCTGGTCGGCCGAGGCCACACTGATCAGCTTGCCGAGAAAGCCGAAGTCGACGCAGATATAGCCGAGCACCGCCCAGGCCAGAGCCGCAGTCGCCGGCAGCATCGAGGTGCCCTTGACGACGAAGAGGATGGTCAGGAACACCGCCAGCAGGCCGGCAATGCCGAGCACGATGCCGCGGTAGAGCGTGAAGGCGTTGATCGTGTCCTTGTAGGCGTTCGGTTCCCAAAGGTAGATCTGCGGCAGTTCCGGCGTCGACAGTTCGGCGACGAAGGTGATGACGGCGCCGGGGTTCAGCGTGATGCGGAAGACGTCGGCCTCGTCGCTCGGCTGCCGGTCGAGCGCGAAACCTTCGCTGGGCGTAATCGCGCTGATGCGCTGCGAGCCGAGATCCGGCCAGAACAGCTTGGAATTGACCAGCCGGAAATGCGGCGCGACGATGACCCGCTCCAGCTGTTCCTCCGAGACGTTGGCGAGCGCGAACACCGCCCAGTCGCCCTGGTGATTTTCAGAGCTTGCCCTGACCTCGATGCGGCGGCGGATACCGTCGGCGCCGGCCGCCGTCGAAACCTGGAAGGCCTCGCCCTGGTTGACGTAGATTTCGGTCGTCGCGGTCAGGTCGAGCGCGGTGTCGTCACGGGAAATCTTCACCGGTTCGGCCGCCTGGGCCGCGCCCGCCGAAAGGGCGAACACCGCCAGCAAAAAGGCTGCGATCACCGCGATCAAACGTCCGGACGGTGACTTGGGCAGCATGCGGTCTCTGGTCATCGGCTGTCGGTTTTCCTGCCTTTATCCGTATCGGTGGCGAGACGTGAAAACATCACATGGTCATGCCACTGACCGTTGATCTTCAAGTATCCGCGCAGATAACCTTCCTGCTGAAACCCGGCCTTTTCAAGCAGGCGGATGCTGCGCGCGTTATCTGGAATACAGGCTGCTTCGATACGGTGCAACTCAAGCCCGGTGAAGATATAAGGAATAACCATTTGAAGGGCGGCGAACATATGCCCCTGGCCGGCATGGCGCTCGCCCATCCAGTAGCCGATCATGCAGCTTTGTGCCGCGCCCCGCCTGATATAACCGATGGTGATGCCGCCGACGAGGGTGTGGTTTTCCTTGAGGAAAATGAACAGCGGGATTGCCTGGCCCGAGGCATATTCCTGCTTGCCGCGGATGACGCGGGCGCGGTAGGCGCCCTCCGTCAGCTCGTCGCGCCGCCAAGTCGGCTCCCAGGGCTCCAGGAACTTGCGGCTTTCGGCGCGCAGCCGGTGCCATTGGTTGAAATCCTGGTAGCGCGGCAGGCGCAAGAGATATCGGTCGTTTTCCAGCTCGACCGCATCCGGCTGCCGCGACAGAAACCGAAACACCGATTTTGGCATCCATCACTCCCGGCAGGACGAACGCCGGCTCAGCGGCCGGCCTGCATCGTTTTCGGTGCCGGGACCGAAAGCGACGCGGTGATGTCTTCCATCGGCGCGAGCTGTTCCAGCGGACCGATCGCCGAAAGCGTCGGCACCGTGTCGTAGAACAGCCGGCCGGCGAGATCGGTCAGCCGCTCGATGGTGATGCCCTCGAGCCGTTCCATCATCTCCATATTGGAGATCGGCCGGCCGTAAAGCATCATCTGCCTGGCGATCTGGCCGGCGCGCGACGCCGGACTTTCCTGGCCCATCAGCAACTGGGCGCGGATCTGGGCGCGGGCGCGCTCGATTTCCTTTTGGTGGATCTGATCGGCGGATTTGTGCAGCTCGTCGATGATGACGGGCACCAGCTCCGGCAGATTTTCGCCGCCGGTCGCAGCATGAATGCCGAAGATGCCGGTGTCGGAAAAGCCCCAGTGGAAGGCATAGACCGAATAACAGAGACCGCGGAATTCGCGCACTTCCTGGAACAGCCTGGAGGACATGCCGCCGCCGAGGATATTGGCGAGAATCTGCGAACAGTAGAAATCGCGGGCATGGTAGGGCTTGCCCTCGAAGCCGAGCAGGATCTGCGCGTCCATCAGATCGCGCGGTTCGCGCACGCTGCCGCCGATATAGCGCGCCGCTTCCATGACCGGCGGCGCCGAAGGCTCGCTCGGCAGGCTGGCGAAACGATCCTCGACCATGCGCAGGAATTCGTCATGCTCGACGGCGCCGGTGGCGACGACGAACATGCGGTCGGTCGTGTAGTTGCGGCCGAGATAGCCGCGGATCTGCTGCGGCGTGAAGGAGACGACGGTCTCCGGCGTGCCGAGGATGGCTCGGCCGAGCGTCTGGTCGCGATAGGCGACCTCGGAGAACCGGTCGAACACCACGTCGTCGGGCGTGTCGTTGGCGGCGTTGATCTCCTGCAGGATCACCTGCTTCTCGCGCTCCAGCTCCTCCTCCTCGAAGGCCGATTCCGTCAGGATGTCGGCGAGGATATCGACGGCGAGCGGCACGTGGTCTTTCAGCACGCGGGCGTAGTAGGAGGTGGTCTCGGTCGACGTGGCGGCGTTGACTTCGCCGCCGACGTCCTCGATTTCCTCGGCGATCTGGCGGGCGCTGCGGCGTCCCGTTCCCTTGAAGGCCATGTGTTCAAGCAGATGGGCGATGCCGTGCTCGTCTGCCGTCTCGTTACGCGATCCCGATTTGATCCAGACTCCGAGCGCAACGCTTTCAAGGTGCGGCATGGTTTCTGTGACTACTGTCAGCCCGGATTTCAGCCGGGTGCACTCAACTGTCATTGGCTATCTTTCTGCGCCTGCCGTCGTCTTGCCGCGGGCGTGTTTGCCGATAAAGGTCTCTACGGCTTTCAGCTCCGGTTCGATGATCTGGAAGCGCTCCTCCCTGTGCATCAGATCAGCAAGCCACGTCGGAAGCGCCGGGTCAATACCGCAGGCCGATTTTACGGCGGCCGGGAATTTCGCCGGATGCGCGGTCGAAAGCGTCACCATCGGCGTATTCGGCTTTTCCTTCTTCCTGGCGACGAAGACGCCGATCGCCGAATGCGGATCGAGCAGATAACCGGTCTCGGCATATGTCGTGCGGATCGTCTCAGCCACCTGTTTTTCGCTGGCGCGACCGGCCCGGAAGTCGCGGCGGATCGCCTTCAGCGCTTGCTCGCCGATCTCGAAGCCATTGGATTGTTTGAGGCTTTCCATGGCCGCGCGCACCTTCGAGGCGTCGCGCCCATAGGCTTCGAACAGCAGCCGTTCGAAATTCGACGAGATCTGGATGTCCATCGAAGGCGAGCTGGTCGCCTTGACTGCCTTCATGTCGTAGCGGCCGGTCTTCAGCGTACGCTCCAGGATGTCGTTCTCATTGGTGGCGATCACCAGCCGGTCGATCGGCAGGCCCATGCGCTTGGCGCCGTAGCCGGCAAAGATATCGCCGAAATTGCCGGTCGGCACCGTGAACGAGATCTTCCGGTCCGGCCCGCCGAGCGCCACGGCGGTCGTGAAATAATAGACGATCTGGGCCATGATGCGCGCCCAGTTGATCGAGTTGACGCCGGAGAGGCCGACCTTGTCGCGGAACGCCGCGTCGTTGAACATCGCTTTGACGAGGTTCTGACAATCGTCGAAATTGCCCTCGACGGCAAGCGCATGCACATTGGCGGCCGTCGATGTCGTCATCTGCCGCTGCTGCACCGGCGAGACCTTGCCATGCGGGAAGAGAATGAAGATGTCGGTACGCTCGCGCCCCGCGAATGCGTCGATCGCCGCCCCGCCGGTATCGCCCGAAGTGGCGCCGACGATCGTCGCCCGTTTGCCGCGCTTCTCCAGCGCGTAATCCATCAGCCGGGCCAGGAGCTGCATCGCCACATCCTTGAAGGCGAGCGTCGTGCCATGGAACAGCTCCATGACAAAACTGTTCGGCCCGGTCTGCACGAGCGGCGCGATCGCCGGATGGCGGAAGGTGCCGTAGGCCTCGTCGATCATCGCTCGGAAAGTCGCCGCGGGGATCTCGCCATTGGTGAAGGGCGAAAGGATGGTGAAGGCGATTTCCTGATAGCTCTTGCCGCGCAGCGCCCGGATTTCTTTCTTCGAAAACTGCGGCCATTCCCGGGGAACATAGAGCCCGCCGTCGCGCGCCAGCCCCGTCAGCAGGGCGTCGCAAAAGCCGAGGGCAGGGGCCTCGCCGCGGGTCGAGATATAGTCCACGTTCATCATCCTTGATCTATCGCTGGAGGAAGTTCGGCCGGGCCGGGCCGTGGCTCGCGCAGCCGGAAACCGGCCAGCGCTGCGCTTGCGGCCATACCATCGCCGTTATCTTGTTGAAGTTGCCCGCATCCGGGGGCGAAAAGTGCATCAAAACGGCGCGTACCCAATCGATTTTTGTTTGCGCCGCTGATATAGACCATCGCAAACCGTCATGAAAGGCCCCGCGCAAAAGACATGGGGCCTCCAAGAAACGCTTGTGCAAAGGGTGGAACATAGTGCTCGGCAAGGTCTCGCGTCTCATCGTCTCCGCTTCCATTCTTGCCTTGCTCGCCGGCTGCGATACGCTGGGCATCGGCGGCGACAGCAAGTCGGCGGCGCCGGCGCAGTCGAACGGCACCGCCCAGATCATGCCGCTGGCGCCGGCCAATCCGACCTCGAACAATCCTTCGATCGGCACCGCAAAGACCGCGCAGGGCGCCGTCGCCCCCGTCGTCCAGGGCGCCTGCCCGCAGATCTTCATGCGCGACCAGGATGCGATCTTCCGCACCTATGCCAAGGGCAAGAAGGACGATGCGCAGCAGATCGTCTTCCAGGCGTCCTTCGGCGATTACACCCGCCAGTGCACGCTGAACGAGGCGAACCTGACGATGACCATCGTTGCCCAGTTGCGCCTCATCACCGGCCCGGCCGGCGCTCCCGGCCCGGTGACCCTGCCGATCCGCGTCACCATCCTCGACGGCGAGACCGTGCTCTATTCCGAAGTCACCAAATTCCCGACCGAGATCCCGGCGGGCGCGCCGGGCACCCAGGTGATCTTCCGCAAGGACGGCATCAAAATGCCCGTCGGCGCCGGCGCCCTGGTGCGCGTCAACATCGGCTTCGATACCCAGCCGGCAAAGACCAAGAAGAACAGCTAAAGCCGCCCGGTGAGTTCGGTCTTCCTGGTTCATCGGAAAAGCATGCGGCAGCACGTTCGGGAAGATGCGCCCCCCCTGCGAGGACCGAAGTCATGTTGTCCAAGGAAAAATCGCAGATCTATCTCAGGTTGCCAACGTCGACGGTCGAAGCATTCGATCGCATCGCCCAGGTTCTCGATCGAGATCGGACCTGGGTGATGTTGAAAGCCCCCGACCACTGTCTGGCGAATGAGGGCGCCGAGATGCTGCAGGATGCCCATGGCTTCGATGAACTTGACCGCGGGGAAAGCGTCGATCTCGACGACGTGCTTGAAAAGGCTCGGATGATCGTTGACGCTTCGGAAGTTCGACATCGTCGGTTTGGCTGATGCCGGCTGCCCGTCTCTCCAAAAATGCCGAACGCTTGTTTCTGACCAGAATTGCCGAATTGGCAGAAATCATCCTGCAGCCGCCAGAAATCTTATCGACCGTCTTGAAAGACAGAAGGCACCGTTGTCGTCCTTCCCCAAAATGACGGAAAAAGGCGGCCGGCTCCCGCTTCTGACGGAGCGCCGTTGCTTGTCTCAGATCAGAGAACGCCTTCCCAGGCCGCCAGCGCGGCGACGACACCAGGCAGGTCGTTCATGCGGGAGATCGCCGTTTCGGCGCCGGCATCGGTCAGCTTGTCGGCATGGGCGGGATAGCTGTGCGAGGCGCCGGTGAAGCCGATGACGCGCATGCCGGCGGCGCGCGCCGCATGGACGCCGTGCACGGAATCCTCGACGACGACCACCTTGTCGGGCGAGACACCCATCTGACTTGCGCCGTGCAGGAAGATGTCGGGCTTCGGCTTGGCCCGGTCGGGCCCGAGATCCTTGGCGGAAAAGATATTGGGGGCAAACAGCGGCTTCAGCCCCACCTTGCCGAGCATCATGTCGAGCCGCTTCGTGCTCGAATTCGAGCAGATGCAGCGCTTCATCGAGAGCCTGGAGACGGCGAATTCGACGCCTGGAATGGCCTTGACGTCATTCGCCAGCCTGGCGTCGAGCAGTTGCTCGGACTTCTCGAGCAGCGAGGCAGAAAACGGGATGCTCGCTTCGCGCTCGATCTGCAGCAGGATATTGCGCCATGTCATGCCGGCGAAGCGTTCGCCCATTTCCTCGACGCCGATCGGATATCCGGCCTCCGTCAGAAGCGCGGATTCGACTTCCGCGGCGATGATTTCGGAATCGACGAGCACACCGTCGCAATCGAAGATAATGAGATCGAAGCCGTTCATATGTTCACGCCTTGCTGGAAATCTGGGTCTTGTCCGGGGATGCAGCGGCTTTACACGATGCCCGCCGAAAGCTCAACCTGATCTCAAGCATGGCTGCGATGCGGCAAGCGACCGGCTCCGCGGTCGCTGCCGGATCGCTTCCGTGAAGCCGTCAAGCTGCCCGTCGTGCGAATTGCGCCGGCGCCGTCGCGCGCAGCTTGAAGCGGGAAACGAGTTCGCGCAGCTTGGCGGCTTCCTCGGCCAGATGACCGGATGCGGCGGTCGATTGCTCGACCATGGCCGCATTCTGCTGGGTCACCTGATCCATCGAGTTGACGGCGGTATTGACTTCGGCAAGGCCGGTCGACTGCTCTCTTGCCGATACGGCAATGGCATCCATGTGCTGGTTGATGCGGGCGATCTGCTCGCTGATGGCGCTCAGCACCTGGCTGGTGTCGAGAACCAGCTTGACGCCGCTTTCCACTTCCACCGAGGATTTCTGGATGTGGCCCTTGATTTCCTTTGCCGCCTGCGCCGAGCGCTGGGCGAGTTCGCGGACTTCCTGGGCCACCACCGCAAAGCCCTTGCCGGCCTCTCCCGCGCGCGCCGCTTCGACGCCGGCGTTCAGTGCCAGCAGGTTGGTCTGGAAGGCGATTTCGTCGATCACGCCGATGATGCTGGAGATCTGCTGCGACGAGGCCTCGATGCGGCGCATGGCCTCTTCGGCATGCGACACGACCTCCGCCGATTTGGCGGCGTTGCGATTGGCGTCCGTCGCTTCGGTGCGCGCCTCGTCGGTGCGCTTGCTGGAGTTCGAGACATTGGCGGTGATCTGATCGAGCGCTGCGGCGGTTTGTTCGAGAGAGGCCGCCTGCTGTTCGGTGCGTTTCGACAGATCGCCGGCCCCGGATGCAATTTCCCTTGTGCCTTCGTCGATCGCGGCAATGGCCGTTGCGATGGCGCCGAGCGTCTGATCGAGCTGGCGGATCGACATGTTGAAATCATGCCGGAGGCTCTCGAAGTCGGGGGCAAAGGGCTCTTCGATCTGGAAGGCGAGATCGCCGGAGGCAAGCCGCTTCAGGCCTGCGGCAAGACCGGATGTTGCCGCCCGCAGCCGTTCGGCCGCATCCTCGTCCGCCTGCTTGCGGGCCGTGACCCGCTCGGTTTCGCCCTGCAAGCGGGCGGTTTCGGAGTCCTGCTCGAGCTGCTTGTTGGCGATCGCCGCCTGACGGAAAATTTCGACAGCCGATGCCATCGTGCCGATTTCGTCAGTGCGGCCGATCCCGGTGCAGGCAATGGCCGTGTCACCGCCGGCGAGCCTTTGCATATCGTTGGAAAGCGAAAGGATCGGCTTGGTGACGGTCTTGCGGGTCAGGAAATAGAGGCCGAAGGCGAACAGCGCGGCCGAAGCCAGAAGGGCTTTGAGGGTGATATCGACAGAGGCTTTGATGTCGGCGCTACGCTCGGAAATATCATCCGATACGGCGGTGATCTGATCGCCGGCCTGTTCCATGGCCGTTTCCAATGTCGAGAACTGCTGCATGAATTCCGGCAGCGCCTTCAACGCCGCCGCCGGATCCTTGCCCGCAAGATCGACCATCTTCGTGGCGCTTTCCACATAGACGAGCAGGGGACGTTCGATGTCGGCAAGGACCGCTTTCGTTTTTGCGTCGGAGACAAGAGCCTTGTTGGCGTCGATCATCTCGCGGAACGATGTCTCGTGCTCCGCCAGATCCGCCTTCACCGCGGCGGCGTGTATGCCGGCTGCCGGGTTGGATGCGAGCAGGGAGGCGAGCACGTCGGCGCGCAGTGCGTCATGCATCATATCGGCCTGCATGTGGTTGCGCAGAATTTGCGCCGACTGGGCGACATCGGCGCTGTTGGCCGAAAGGGTGGAGGCAGACCAGATGCCGACCCCTGTGGCGCCGCCCGCCAAGGCGAAAATCGCGATGCTTGCAATGATGATCTTATGCTGGATCGACGCCATGTCGGGTTCTCACGTTAATGTAGAACCTGAGATTATCGGAACATGCTTAATGATTTCTCAGCGAGACCTCGCGAATCCGCGTAAAAACAACAGGTTGTAGTGTTTGTCTCGTGCGATGAGCAGTTGAATGCGCTCGAAGAAGGCCGAGCCTTAAGCACCGGAGGCCATTGCGCCAAGGCCAGGGGCTCGCCCTTGTTTGTGCGAGGCGAGCCCATCTAACCTACTGTTCCGGCAGGATGATCTTCTGATTGGTGGTATTCTTGACTGGCTTCTCGCCGGGAACATGCGACATGGTGCGGGTCGTGCTTTCCAGCGAGCTGCCGTCGGTGCTGGTCTTCGTGCGGGACTTGCTGAACGTCCCCTTGTCGACGGCCTGGGCCTTGGTTTGTGCCTTGAGCTTGTCGCCATTATCGTTGACATGGGTCTTGCTTTGCGCCTTGCCATCGATGGTGGCTGCACTTCCCCCCGATCCGATCGAGGAAGTGGTGCCACCGTCGGTCCGGCACGTGCCTGCGGTTCCCACAGAGCTCGCCGAGGTGCCGCCGGCCGAAGCGCTTCCGCCAGTGCCGACCGTTCCGGCCGCATTGCAATCCTCCGCAAGAACCACCGAACTCGACGCGAGAAGCGCGATCGAGGCGGCTGCGATAAGGTTGATATGTTTCATTGTCCTCTCCTATTTCGTCGGTTTCGTCATTGAGCAGGTGCCGTCGGAACGTTTGGTGATGACGGTGCCGTCGGGCCTTGTGATGCTTGCCGTGGAAAAGCTGTCGACGCTCCCGGATCCCGCCGACGAGCCGGCGGAGGCGGACGACGAAGAGGAGGAGCCGGCCGAACCGCTGCCTGTTGTGGTCGACGAAGACACGTGCCCGTTGCCGGCCGTCACGGTGGTGGACATATCTCCGGCCTGTGACTGGACGATTGTGCATGTCGTTCCGTCGTCGAGCTTGATCTCCTCCGACATCGTCTGCCCGGCGACGAAGACCAGGCAAGCGCTGAGTGCGATTGTGGAAAGCTGGGTCATTGTCTTATCTCCAAGGGTTTGGCCGACGCCGCAAAGGCGCCGGCCGATAGCGTCAGCAGCCCTTGGTGCCGGCGGCATCCTTCTTGACCTGGCCGGGCGCGCAGCCCTTCTTGCCCTTGTCGTCATGCGACGTTCCAGCCGCACTGCCGCCGGTTCCGACGGTGCTGCCCGTCTTGTCGCCGTCCGCAGACGAGGCGCCGGTTCCGACACTCGAGGCCGAGTTCGCATCGCCCGAGCCCGCGGCAGAACCGCCGGTGCCGACTGAGCTGCTCGAGGTGCCGCCGCCGGCCGATGAACCGCCTGTGCCGAGCGTCGAAGCAGAACCCGAGCCGGAGCCTGAACCCGCGGCAGAGCCGCCGGTGCCGACGGTGCTGCTCGAGGTGCCGCCACCGGCCGACGAGCCGCCGGTGCCGATCGTCGAGGACGAGCCGGAATTGCAATTGGTCGCGCCGGCAGGGCAGGTGCCCCCGGCAGAGCTGCCACCAGTACCGACGGTGCTGCTCGCAGTTCCGCCGCCAGCCGACGAACCGCCGGTGCCGACCGTGCTTGACGATTGCGCGAAGCCGGAAACGGCCGTGCCGGCCAGAAATGCCGCTGCCAAGGCGAGATGTGTTAGTTTCATCATGATGTATCCTCCGTTTGTTTGTGACTGACTGCCGCAGCGGGCAGCTGATTTCCAAACGAAGGTTCTGCCCGGCTGTTCCGGATCTAGGTATTCAGTCGGATAAGACGTCGGACTTTTGGTCGATGTCGCCGGCGTCCGCGGCAACCCCGGCCGATTTGCCGGCGATCGCCAAGACAAGGCGGCGATAATGCGCCATCTGCCCGGCTACCCAGGTCTCAACCTGAAGGAGCGTATCGTCGGGCATCAGCGCCAGTTCGCCGCCCGGAGAGATGCAATACCAGCCTTTCTCGGCCGCCTCGTCGAGGATATTGCTGATGTGCTGGCGAGAGACGTCGAAGCGCTGGGCAAGAGCCCGATAGGTCAGGCTTCCGGCGATTGCCTTGCCTTGACGCTGGCGCAGGGCTTCGGCCATGACGGCGCAAAACACAAGGTGGCCGGCGTCTCTTTCGCTGTGGCGGACGATTAGAGGAAATGGGCCGAACAGGTCATCCTTCACCGCGTAGCGCTCCGCCGAAAGCGCCAACCAATGCGCCAGCAGGGTCTCGTCCGTCGCCAGATCATCCGGCCGGATCGGCAGGAGAGGTGCGAATAATTCCGATGAGCTCAGAATGGCGAGCGGTGATTGGGCAATCTCCCGCATCAATTCCAGGCTAGGCTTCAGGACTTGTGTTCGCCGATCCGTCTCGAGCGATTTTGCCGTGACGAGACCACGGTCGCGCAGCCCGCTGATTAAAGCGGCAATCTGGCGCGGGCTGCCGGGTGCCGATCGTTGAAGAAGCGCAAGCGAAGGCGCCGGGCCACGCGACTGAAGCCACTGAACATGAAGGCAGATCAGAATGAAGGAGACGAGGTAGCGCTGCTTCTGGGCAAAGAGTTTGTTCGCCGGCAGCAGTTTTGGCACGCGCGCAGTCATCGCGTCGCAATAGGCGAGAAGCGCGCTGCCATAGGAAGGATGCCGTATCAAGCCGGCCGCTTCGACCCACAGACTGTCCGAAGCGAAATCTTTCACCCCGGGATAAAGGCGCGTTTCGCTCAGGTTTTCTACCGCCGGCTCAGATGATCGATGCAAAGTTTGGACTCCCCGGAGTGCGGGCAGCATTTTATACAGCCTCCGCGATCAATTTTTTAGTAAAGCTGATTCTGATGAAAGCACAGTGCCGTTTTTCCATTCATTTCGCCGTTGCCGGTTCAGCCTTTATCACCCTTGTTCTCTCGGCCGTTACCGCTCGCGGCGACTCCTCTCTCAGTTCCTATGTCGAGATCAGCAACGGCGGCGAGTTGGGAACCGATCAGGTCGACATGTCGACGGATGGATGGATCAGATCCGTGGGGGCCGGAACCGTCAACCTGGCCCCGGAAATGGATATTATGGACGGTGCCGTTGTGCGTTTCTCCGCCATCTCCGGCAGCGATCTGAATCTCAGACTTTATCGGGCCGGCACGGGCGCGGAACTTCATTTCGGCGGCGCCGGCGACACCGGCACAGTCACGCTTGCGGATAACTTCTTCTCGGGCGGAAGCCAGGACGTTTATGTCGATTCCGGCACGCTGCTGGTCCCGGGCGACGGTCAAGGGGCACTGCTCCGCGCCACCACAACAACCGTCGCGTCGGGTGCCACCATCGACTTCGGAGCGCACAGCGATTGGATAGCCTCCCTTGCCGGCAGCGGCACGATTCACCTCAGCGATACGGATCTCGAGATCCGAGACTTCTCCTTCGATGGAACGATCGACGGCGCAAACCGTGTGACCTTCAGTCGGAGCGGAAGCTGGCAAGGCAGGTTCGTGGGTGTCGGCGAAGTCGCACTCTCGGCCAATCGGTCCATGAGCATTCTGGATGCTGCCACCGCCGCAAATCTTTCGACGCTCGATTCGCTTCGATTGTCGTCAGGCTCGACCCTGGATCTAAGAACGTACGACGCCTCGCTCAACAACCTGTACGGCGCGGGCATGATCGGCACGACGGAAACGCTGGCAATCGGATCCGGAAATTATTCCGGCGGCATCATCGCCGCCCGCGGCTTGACGATTTCCGGGGATTTCCTGTGGTCGGGCGTCTCGCAGGGGGCCCTGTCGATCGACGTCCTGTCCGGCGCGACACTGACCGCCGATGGCGGCAAAGTCTTCGGAGGCTCGGCCGACATCAGCCTCGATGGGGCGCTAAGAATCAATACGAGCGAAGCCGTGGACGCGTTGACGGGCAGCGGCACCATCGACGTCGCCAGCAACGCCGTTCTGTCGGTCGGGGCCGGCGACAGTTCCACCACCTTCGACGGCGAAATATCGGGCGCTGGCGGTCTGACCAAAGCCGGCACCGGCACCTTCACGCTCAGCAGCCGTCAGTCCTATACCGGTGCAACGACCATCTCGGCAGGCACATTGCAATTGATGTCGGCGAACGCGCTTTCCGCATCGTCCGGCCTTTTCATGGATAACGTCACCCAATTGGATATGGGCGGATTCAACCAGGCTATTGCGAGCCTTTCCGGCGGCGGCGAGGTTCTGATCGGCGGCGCCAGCCTTTCGATTGGCGGTTCCGATGCGAGCGGATCGTTCAGCGGCGTCATATCCGGCAGCGGGTCCGTGACAAAATCGGGCGCCGGAACTTTAGGGCTTTTTGGACCCAACAGCTTTTCCGGCGCGATGAATGCGCTGGGAGGAACCCTCTTCGTGTCCTCATCCGCATCTCTCGGCGATGGAAGCGCCACCAATACGCTGACCCTCGATGGCGCGACGCTGCAGACATTCGGCACCGTTGCGTCTCCGGCCTCCCGGGCTGTGGTCATCGGCGGCGCCGGCGGCACCGTGAATACGAGCGGCAATGCGGTAACCTTTGCCGGAAACGTATCAGGCACTGGAGGGCTGACAAAGACCGGCGCGGGCACGCTGACCCTTTCGGGCAACAATACGCGGTCGGGGGATACGGACATCGAGCAGGGGCGGCTATCCCTCCAGAACGGCAACGCGTTGGCTGACGGCGCCCGCGTGACCATTGCCGATCTCGCCGGCGCCGGGCTCGACGTCGCCACCTCCGAAACCATCGGATCGCTCGCCGGCGGCGGCTCGTCGGGAGGGGATGTCACGCTTTCCAATGCAGCGACGCTGAATGTCGGCGGCGATGACAGTTCCACCATTTTCGCCGGGTCGATTACTGGAGGCGGCAGCCTCGTCAAGACCGGCGCCGGCTTGTTTCATCTGACGGGCAATAGCAACTATAGCGGCGACACGGATGTGCTGGATGGTACGCTCTCCGTCAACGGCAGCCTGGCTGGCGCCGTCAACATTGGGTCAGGCGCAAGACTTCAGGGAACCGGCAGCGTCGGCATGACTTCGCTTGCAGCGAGCAGCATCCTTGCTCCCGGAAATTCGATCGGAACCCTGACGGTCACCGGAGATCTGAACTTCGATCCAAGCAGCGTGTTCGAAGTCGAGATCGGCAGCACCGGGCTCAGCGACAGGGTCGATGTCACCGGCACCGCCTTCCTGAACGGCGCCAAGGTTCAGACGATCCTGTGGGATCCGGCCGTCAGCTACGTCAACGGCCAGTCCTACACGATCGTCTCGGCCGGGACCGTCTCCGGCACGTTCGGCGATCTGGAGATTGATTCTGCCTTCCTGAAGTCTTTCCTCAGCTATTCCGCTACCGACGTAACCTTGACCTTGCGGACTGTGCTCAGCCCCGGCTCTCTGTTTCCGAGTGCCGCTCTTACGTATAATCAGCAACAGTCGGCTTATGGCCTCGACTTCCTTGACCAGACAAGCGGCTCCAGCAGTCTCGCGCTCTATAACGCGATCCTTTACAGCGACAGGGCAGAAGCGAGGGACGCGTTCGACCAGCTCTCCGGCGAGATCCACGCCTCGCTGCAAAATGGCCTTTTCAGCGAGGCCGATGACGTGCGCAATGTGGTTTACGACCGGCTGGACGAGGCTTTCGAGACTGGCGCCAAGGTATGGACGAGCGCCTATGGCAATATCTCCTGGCTGAAGGGTGACGGAAACGCCTCCAGCGCCAGGACTGCGCGCGGCGGCGTTCTTTACGGGGTCGACTGGCTGATCGACGATCGTGCGGCCGGCGTTTTCGCAGGCGTCGGACAATCCTCTTTCGAGATCCCCGATCTCGGCTCCACGGCCAATATCGACAGTGTGCATTTGGGCCTCTATGCCGGCCAGAGATTCGGCGGCTTGCAGGTCAAATTCGGGGCGTCGAACAGCTGGTACGACATCGAAACGCGCCGAGACATCGCCTTTGACGGTTTTTCCGACAGCCAGACGGCAAGCTATCGCGGCAGCACCGCCCAATTCTTTTCCGAGGCCTCATTCGACTTCGGCCTTTCCCGTGACCTTGTTATCACCCCATTCGGCAGACTGGATTATGCAATCGCTCAGCGCGACAGCTTCCACGAAGATGGCGGCGCTTCTTCCCTTTCCGGAGAAAGCGCGCGCGAAGACCAGTTTGCAACGACGGTCGGACTGCGTGCGGAACGGCAGGCTTCGGTCGCCGGCAAGAACGTCGTAACCGGTTTCGATGTCGCCTGGAGACGGATAGCCGATCAGGACACGGCGCTCTCCGCGCTGACATTCGAAAATGGCGGGAGTTTCGTCGTGAAAGGGTTGCGCAATGCCGAAAACAGCGTCGTTGCCGGTGGATCGGTGGCATTGCAGTTGACCGCGGCCGCGGCCGCATCCGTATCGTACCGGGGAGAATTCGGCGATGGCCAGAACCGCCATAGCGCCAACGCTCGATTGGACGTCAGATTCTAACGGAAAGCTACGCCTGTGACGGAAACAGTTTCACGAACTGCCGGGAGCCTTCGAGCGAGAAGATGATCGAGCGGCTTTCGGCGGTGCGCCTCGCCCAGCCCTTGTCGAGGAAGCTTGACAGCAGCGCCTTGCCGAGGCTGCCGGCAAGATGGGCGAGCCTTTCGCTCCAGTCGAGGCAGGAACGGCAGAGCGGGCGGCGCGCCGATCCGGAGGGCGCCGACATCGATGCCGATGAGATCGCTTCGCCCTTAACCAGTATCCCGGGCTGGCGCGACACCATCCTCATTGCCGGCTCGGGGGCTGGGGCGTACCATGCAGGGCAAGAGGAGAGGGACCATGAGGCTTTCAGCCCTTGTTCGATCGGCGGCAGCCGTAGCGCTGCTTTTTGCCTTCACATCCACCGAGGTCACCGCCAAGGGCGGCAAGCACCACAAAAACTGTGCGCAGCTGCAGGCGATGATGGATAATGGGCTGACCGGCGGAAAACATGCCAGTGATGGACCCGAGAGGCGAGCCAAGGTCGAAAAGAAAATGAGGAAGAAGGGCTGCTAGCGCATGATGCCGAAAAGTGTGAGCGGTTTTTGGACGACATCATGCTCTAACTCTTTAATTTAGAACAGGATTCAGATTTTAGGCCGATCGGGCCTAAAATCATTCTGTTCGAGGCGGCAAGCCCTTGAAAGTCGGCTACGGACGCCGTCTGGCAGCCGACCGCTATGCCGAGATCGAAGACCGCTCGACCGGTACGTGCGCGTCAGGCTGTTGCCTCAAGCGAGGCGGGTGCGAAATCGATGAAATCCGCGTGATCACCGGCCCATTACAGCCCCGGGACTACCTTTGGCATTCTCATGCACTAGATGGCGCTCGGGGAAGAGGACGCCACCGCCGCCATGGGGAAGAGGAGAGGCGGCACGCCGAAGAACCGACCAAGAGGAAGCCTGCATGACGATCGAGGACATTATCGAAACCCTGGAAAAAACGGATATGCCCGACGGCCGGATCGACGCCTTCATCACCTGTGCCTTTTTGCTGAAACAGCTCCGGCCGGCCGAGCCGAACGATTTCGACGGTCCCCATGATTACATGCCGAGCAGCATCAAGTCGCAGCACGGCTTCCTGATGGCGCGGCCGTTCACCCACGACGTCAATCACGCCATCGATCTCTGCCGGGAGATCCGGCCGGATGCCGTCTGGCATCTTGCCCGCGGCCAGGCGTCTGACGATTGCCTTTACGGCGCGCAACTGCGCGAGATCGAGGAAGGCGAAAACGTGCTGGGTGAAGCCGAAAGCAATCACGCCGCACTGGCGCTCACACTCGCGGCGCTGCGTGCGCATGTGCGGCAGCAGGATGGGTGGAAGGCCGGTGGTCTATAGCCAGCACCAGCCGGAATGGCGCTGAATGGTTGTGCAGATCCGCAGCGAACCTACGCGTCGATCGGAAAGAGCTTCAGAAACTGCCGGTCTCCTTCCGGGGTGAAGAGGACCGAGCGGCTTTCGGGCGTGCGCCGCGCCCAGCCCTTGTCGAGGAAGCTTGACAGCAAGGCTTTGCCGAGGCTGCCGGCAAGATGGGCGCGCCTTTCGCTCCAGTCGAGGCAGGAGCGGCAGAGCGGGCGGCGCGACGATCGGAGGTCGCCGACATCGATGCCGATGCATTCGAGATCGTTTTCGCCCTTCTCGGTCAGCGATAGCCCGTCTCCGACCGCGTCGATCGAGCCTGAGGCGATCAGGCTGTCGAGCATGCGCACGCCGTAATCGCCGGCGAGATGATCGTAACAGATACGCGCCTTGCGCAGCGCCGGCTCTTTCGGCCCCGGCTGGTGGCGCAGATGCCCGCGTCCGGCGGCAAACCCCATCATGCTTTCGATCAGCCGGGCAACAGCCTCGTCGGCCAAGGTGAAGTAGCGGTGACGCCCCTGCTTGCGCTGGGCAAGCAGTCCGCCGGCTTCAAGCTTGGCAAGATGTGTACTCGCCGTCTGCACGGTGATGCCACCGACGCCGGCAAGCTCGGTCGCCGTCAGCGCCCGGCCGCCGGTGAGCGCCGCCAGCATGTTGGCGCGGGCGGGATCGCCGATGAGCGCACCGATTTGCGCAATGTCAGGACCTTCCTTCATACTTCGATCGTAACCGAAGCATCGCCGTCAGGCAATGTGCGAAAACGAGCAGGCACAAAGGAGAAACACCGATGATCACCTGCTTCATCCGTTATCAGATCGACCCCTTCAAGAAGGAGGCCTTCGCCGAATATGCCCGCAACTGGGGCCAGGCCATTCCGAAAAACGGCGCCGACCTGATCGGCTATTTCGGCCCGCATGAGGGCTCGTCGACAACGGCCTACGGCGTCTACAACATCGAAAGCCTCGCCGCCTACGAGGCCTATCGCGCCAGGCTGGCCGCCGACCCGCTCGGCCGCGACAATTACGAATTTGCCAGGCGCGAAGGCTTCATCCTGAAGGAAGACCGCATCTTCCTCAAAAACGTCTCCGCCCCTCACGCCAAGCTGGTGCTGCCATGATCGCCGTCATCTTCGAAGTCGTGCCCTATATGGGCGAGCGCCACAAATATCTCGACCTCGCCGGCGAGTTGCGAACGGAACTCGAAAAGATCGACGGCTTCATCTCGATCGAGCGGTTCGAGAGCCTGACGAACCGCGGCAAGCTGCTGTCGCTCTCCTTCTTCCGCGACGAGGAGGCCGTCAGACAGTGGCGCAACCTCGAAGCCCACCGGGCCGCCCAGCAAGCCGGCCGCAGCGGCATCTTCGCCGATTACCGCCTGCGCATCGCCAGCGTGCTGCGCGATTACGGCATGTTCGAACGCGACGGGGCGCCGGCCGACAGCCGCAGCGTCCACGATGCGGCGTGAGGAGGGGCGATAACATCCGCAATAAATTCCTGAAATCGGCCACCGCTTCAGGCTTTGGTAACTAAGTTGGGTAACCATAACGGAGAGTTAAGCGTCAAGCGTATGAGTGAGTATCAGAATGGCATCAGTTTTTCCGCTTGCCGACCTCAAGGCTTCCGTCAAGTCGGGTTCCCGGCCGGGGTCTTGGGTCGACACGATTATCAAGGGTGACTGCGTCAGTGCCCTTGAGGCCTTGCCCACCCACTCCGTCGATATCATCTTTGCCGATCCGCCGTATAACCTCCAGCTCGGCGGATCGCTGCACCGTCCCGACCAGTCGCTGGTCGATGCCGTCGATGACGAATGGGATCAGTTCGCCTCCTTTGAGGCCTATGACGCCTTCACCCGCGCCTGGCTGCTCGCCTGCCGCCGTGTCTTGAAGCCGACGGGCTCGATCTGGGTGATCGGCTCCTATCACAATATTTTCCGCGTCGGCGCCACGCTGCAGGATCTGAACTTCTGGATCCTCAACGACATCATCTGGCGCAAGACCAATCCGATGCCGAATTTCAAGGGCCGCCGTTTCCAGAACGCCCATGAGACGATGATCTGGGCAAGCCCCAATGCCAAGGCCAAGGGGTATACTTTCAACTACGATGCGATGAAGGCCGCCAATGACGACGTGCAGATGCGCTCCGACTGGCTGTTCCCGATCTGCAACGGCAATGAGCGGCTGAAGGGCGAGGACGGCAAGAAGGTGCATCCGACGCAGAAGCCGGAAGCGCTGCTCGCCCGCGTCATCATGGCCTCGACCAAACCCGGCGATATCGTGCTCGATCCCTTCTTCGGCTCGGGAACGACGGGTGCGGTCGCCAAGCGTCTCGGCCGTCACTTTGTCGGCATCGAGCGCGAGCAGGATTATATCGATGCGGCATCCGCGCGCATCGCCGCCGTCGAGCCGCTGGGGAAGGCGGAACTGACCGTCATGACCGGCAAGAAGGCCGAGGTTCGCGTCGCCTTCAACGTGCTTGTCGAAAGCGGCCTGATCAAACCCGGCCAGGTGCTGACCGATGCCAAACGCCGTTATAGCGCCATCGTGCGCGCCGACGGCACAGTGGCTTCAGGCGGCGACGCCGGCTCCATTCATCGTCTCGGCGCCAAGGTGCAGGGTCTCGATGCTTGCAACGGATGGACCTTTTGGCATTTCGAAGACGGGCAGTCCCTGCGCCCGATCGACGATCTCAGGTCCGTCATCCGCAGTGATCTGGCAAAGGTGGAGTGAGCACCACTTTCGGCGGATCGAAATACCTTCTTCCGGTTTCCTCCAGTTGCGGAAGAAGGCCAAGGCGCCCGGGGTTTTAGCCCCGGGCGTCTTCGATTTGAGGCCCTGCTTCAGAAATCCTTGTAATCGGTGACGTCGACCCGGGTGATGCGGCCTTCATCGTTGAAGGTGATCGTCTCCTCGCCCTCGCGGATCAGCGCCTTGCCGGTCTTGCTGTGGGTGGCGCGAAGCGACCAGACAGCCCGGCCGGACAGCGGCGTCAGTGTCTCCACCAGCGAATTTTCCGCCGTCTGATCGGGATAGTCGTCGAAATATTTCCTGAAGGCGGCCATGATTTCGCTCCGCCCGGCAAGGCTGCCGACGCCGTTCGAGACGTAGGCGGCATCCTCGGCGAAATAGGCCTCGATCGCGGCGAAGTCGAGAGCGTTGATGGCGGCGTGAAAGCGGTCGATTTCCTCTGCGGGATCGAAAGCCATGACTTCAGACCTTCAGACCTTCAGGCCGTAAGCGGCAAGATCGCTGCGCAGCTTGTCCGCGCCCGAAAAAAGCACCGCATTCCAGCCGAACTCCTTCGCGCCTTTGACATTAACAGGCGCATCGTCGATGAAGATCGTCGCCTTGGGGTCGAGGCCGAAGCTTTTCGTGTGGGTCTCGTAGATCGCGAGATCCGGCTTGATCAGGCCGACATCGCCGGAGACGGTGACGCCGCGCGGTTTGGTGAGGAAGGGAAAGCGCGCCTGCGCCTCGCGGAAAGTGTCGGAGGCGAAATTGGTCAGCATCGTCACATCGCGCCCTTCGGCGATCAGCCCTTCCATGATTGCGACGCTGTCCTCATAGGCGTGCGGCACCATCTCGTGCCAACATTTGCGGAAGGCACGGATATGCTCTTCGCGGGCCGGGTGCTCGGCAATCAGCAGCGCTTCGGCCTCAGCCCAGGTGCGGCCGCGGTCCTGCTCGATGTTCCAGTCATGGGTGCAAATATTGGCGAAGAACCAGTTGCGCTCCGTCTCGTCGGGAATGAGGCGGGCGAAGGCAAGATGCGGATCGTAATGAATAAGGACTTTGCCGATATCGAAAACGATATGTTTTATTTCGGTGGTCATGGTCATCCCTTGGATGTTTTGAACGCGAGAGGAATAGCCGCTGCGATCGCTTTTTTCATGATGGTCGGCAGGGCCTGCGCTTCAAGATTTGTAACCGGCTCCCACCATCCGTCATTCGCGCGGTCATCCACCTTGCCGGCGATCGCCGTGCGCCAGATCGACAGCCGGAGTTCGAAATGGGTGAAGACATGGAGGACGGTGCCGCAGGCCTGCCAGGCCGCCTCGAAGGGCGCGGCCGCAGCCGAGGTCTCGCCGTCGAGCCGCGCCGTCCAGGCCGTTGTCGGCACCTCGGTCATGCCGCCGAGCAGGCCGCTTTCGGCGCGCCGCCTGAGCAGGATCTCGCCGTCGGCGGTGACTGCGACGAAGGCTGCACCCTGCCGCACCGGCTTCTCCTTCTTCGCCGCCTTGACCGGGAAGAATTCGGGATCGGAATGCTTCAGCGCCGCGCAGGCGCCGCGGAATGGACAGAGCGAACAGGCCGGCCGCTTCGGGGTGCAGATCGTCGCCCCGAGATCCATCATCGCCTGGGCGAAATCGCCAGGACGAGTCGCGGGTGTCAGCCGCGCCACCTTTTCCTTCATCAGCGGCTTTCCCACCGGAAGCGGCGTTTCGATCGCATAAAGCCTGGAGATCACCCGCTCGACATTGCCGTCCATGACGGCCGCCTGCCGGTTGAAGGCAATGGCGGCGACGGCGGCGGCCGTATAATCGCCGATGCCCGGCAGCGACTTCAGCCCTTCCTCGGTATCGGGAAAGACGCCGCCATGCTCTTTCGCCACCGCTTCGGCGCATTTCTTCAGGTTGCGGGCCCGCGCGTAATAGCCGAGCCCGGCCCAAGCCGCCATCACGGCATCGTTTTCGGCAGCGGCAAGATCGGTCACCTCGGGCCAGCGCTGCAGAAACTTGGCGAAATAGGGTTTGACCGCCTGCACCGTCGTCTGCTGCAGCATAACCTCCGAAAGCCAGACACGATAGGGATCGGGTTTGGCGCCGCCGGCCGCCATGCCGGGCGAGATGCGCCAGGGCAGATCGCGGTGGTGGCGGTCGTACCAGTCGAGCAGGGGTTTTGCGGTGGGCGTGTCGGGTGTCGTGATCGTCATGATTTGCCGGGATCGGGGGAAGTGCCTATACTTGGCGAAGCAATGCCGCGCGATCAAGCCGGTGATGCAAATTGCCTGTGCGATTGGCAGAGGTGTCCAAGGGTTTCGATGAGTTCTCCACGCAAAGGTGCAAAGCAGATTTCCGAGCTGGCGAACGGGCTGATCGATCCCGTCCTGGCGCGCCGCGCCGGCATCAACACTGCGCTGCTCGGTTCGTGGAGCGAAATCGCCGGCGAGGATTTCGCCGATTGCACCCGGCCGGAAAAGATCGCCTGGGCCCGCGGCGGCGGCGATGACGGCGGCTTCCGCCCCGGCGTGCTGACAATCGCCTGCGAAGGCGCGCGCGCGCTTTTCCTGACCCATGCCCAGGGCGAACTCATTCAGCGCATCAACAGCTTCTTCGGCTTCGCCGCCGTCCACCAGATCCGCATCGTCCAAAAGCCGGTCTCACAAGCCATCCGCCGCTCCCGCACCCCGCCGCCGCTGAAAGGCGAAGCCGCCCGCAAGCTCGAAGGCATGATGGAAGGCATCGAAAACGACAAGCTGCGCCAGGCAATCCAACGCTTGGGGACCGCGGTGATGGGCAAGCGGGGGAATCAACGCTGATGAGCAAGACGCCCTATCGCCGCATGCTTAGTTTCTTGATCCTGCTTGGACAAGTTCGCGGGTAACAGCAAATTCCATCCTGCCCGAGATCGAGCTATAAGGCTCGCACTCGGTGATCGCATCAGCGATCAAAGGGGCTGCCGTTTTTTCCCATTCGGATGGTGGTGTGCGGAAGTTGATGGATAAAAAGTCGGCAGATCCATCCTTGATGACCGCCACAATCAGGAAGCTATAAGCACTCGGCGCGTCCGCTGGCAGCTTTAGACATTTAAGCATCTGATTGAAAATAATATTACCGCCGTCTTCAGAGGCGAGCACGCTCGTGACGTTCGTGGCCAATGCGACAGAGGCAATAAAAACGTAATAGAGAAAAGTCTTCGTCAAAGAATGCATTCAAAATACCCCTCTGAATAACCGTCTGCTATACCGTATATAATAGACGGGAGAAAAATCATGCTGGTCTTGCAGTTGCCCCCTGATATCGAAGCGCGGCTGATTGAGCTTTCCAAGCGTACCGGCCGCAGCAAGAGCTTCTATGTGCGTCAAGCCATCCTCGCGCATCTCGACGACCTCGAAGATATCTATCTTGCCGAAAGGCGCTTGGAAGAGCTTCGCCGCGACGAGGGCGATACCGTGCCGCTGGCCGACCTGACGGCGCGTTATGGCTTGGACAACTGAGTTTCATCGACCAGCCGATACGGGCTGGCAGCCGCCGCGATATCTACCGGCAAAATGCGCAGACGGACCAATCTCGCAATTTTTGGTCTAGTCGTCTTCCCGCGGTCACAATTCTTTGAAGGAAGTTGGTGAACCGTGCCTTGTGAGCGGCCGCAAGCCGTTATATCGCACAGTCACGCCGTCAATCTCATTAGTTATGGGGAATCCATGCAGATGTCCGAAATGCAACTGACGAAACGCCGCCTTCTTGGTGGCATCGCCATCGCCGCAGCTGCCGCAGCGCTTGCCGCCTGCAACGACAGCAAGGACGCTGCCGATGCTTCGTCCTCAGGCAAGACCATGGCCGACGGCACCAATGTCGATACCATCCAGACGGCGGCGACATCGGCGACCGAAATGCCGCAATCCGACGGCGATGTCGATATGGCCGAGGTGCTGAAGCCCGGCGCGCTGCCGGAGATGGCGCTGGGTAAGGCCGATGCCCCGGTCAAGATCGTCGAATATATGTCGATGACCTGCCCGCATTGCGCCCATTTCCACAACACCACCTTCGACGCGATCAAGCAGAAATATGTCGACGCCGGCAAGGTGCAGTTCATCATCCGCGAATTCCCCTTCGATCCGCGCGCGGCCGCCGCCTTCATGCTCGCCCGCTGCAGCGCTTCCAATCCCGAGCAGCTGAGCACGCCGGAACAGTATTTCCCGATGGTCTCCATGCTGTTCAAGCAGCAGCAGGTCTGGGCCGCCGCCGATGACGGCCGCGCCGCACTGCTGCAGATGTCGAAGCTCGCCGGATTTACTGAGGATAGCTTCACGAAATGCTTGACGAACCAGAAGCTTCTGGATGAAGTGAACGCCACGCGGGAAAGAGGTTCCAAGGATTTCGGCGTCAACGCCACGCCGACGTTCCTCATCAATGGCAAGCGCTACTCTGGAGACATGCCGGTTGAAACCTTGTCGGCGCTCATCGACAGCCTCATCTGAACCTGACCGTTTCGAAACGACGGGCGACGGCGAAAGCCGTGCGCCCGTTTTTCGTATTCAGCGCAGCTTGCGGCTGAGGGGGCTTCCTGCCGTGGATGTCTACGCATGAAGTTCAACAAGCTGCGCCTGGTCGGCTTCAAATCCTTCGTCGAGCCTACGGAATTCATCATCGAGCGGGGGCTGACCGGCGTCGTCGGCCCGAACGGCTGCGGCAAGTCGAACCTCGTCGAGGCGCTGCGCTGGGTGATGGGCGAGAATTCCTACAAGAACATGCGCGCCTCGGGCATGGACGACGTGATCTTTTCGGGTTCCGGAAACCGGCCGGCCCGCAACACCGCCGAAGTGGCACTCTATCTCGACAATGCAACGCGCACCGCGCCCGCCGCTTTCAACGATGCCGACGAGATCCAGGTCACCCGCCGCATCGAGCGTGAGCAGGGCTCGCTCTATCGCATCAACGGCAAGGAAAGCCGCGCCAAGGATGTGCAGCTGCTGTTTGCCGACGCCTCCACCGGCGCCCGTTCGCCATCGATGGTCGGGCAGGGCCGTATCGGCGAGCTGATCCAGGCCAAGCCGCAGGCCCGCCGCCAGCTGCTCGAAGAGGCGGCCGGCATTTCCGGCCTGCATTCCCGTCGCCACGAGGCCGAACTGCGGCTGCGCGCCGCCGAAGGCAATCTCGAGCGTCTCGATGACGTCACCTCGCAGCTCGAAAGCCAGATCGAGAGCTTGAAACGCCAGGCCCGCCAGGCCAACCGCTTCAAGACGCTGTCGGCCGATATCCGCGCCCGCGAGGCAATGCTTTTACATATCCGCTGGGTGCAGGCCAAGGAGGCCGAGGCCGAGGCCGATAGCGCGCTGAACCAGGCGACATCAGTCGTCGCCGAAAAGGCCCAAGCCCAGATGGAGGCGGCCAAGCAGCAGGGCATTGCCAGCCTGAAGCTGCCGGAACTGCGCGACGGCGAAGCGCGTGCCGCCGCCGCCCTGCAGCGGCTTCAGATCGCCCGAAGCCAGCTGGAGGAAGATGCCGGCCGCATCCTGCGCCGACGCGATGAACTCAACCGCCGTCTCGCCCAGCTTGGCGAAGATATTCGCCGCGAGGAGCGGCTGGTGGCCGACAATGCCGTCATCCTGGCAAGGCTCGACGCCGAAGAAGCCGAGATTGCGGAAGTGCTGGCCGATTCCGGCCGTTATGCCGAAGAAACCCGCGAGGCCTTTGAGGAAGCGGCGGCAAAGCTTGCCGACAGCGAGCGCATTTTTACCGCGCTGACGGCCGAGCGCGCCGAAGCGGCTGCCGGCCGCAACCAGCTGGAACGCGCCATCCGCGATCTCGCCGATCGCCGCATGCGCCTCGAGCGCCAGATGGACGAGGCCAACCACGAACTCGCAGCCATCGGCGACAAGATCGCCGGCCTGCCAAACCCGGATGAAAAACGCGCCATCGTCGAGGCCGGCGAAATCGCCCTTGCCGACGCGGAAGCCGCCGTCCAGGTGGTGGAGCAGGCGCTGGCCGCTGCCCGCCAGACCGAGGCGCTGTCACGCGCCCCGGTCGATCAGGCTCGCTCGGCACTCAATGCGCTGGAAACCGAGGCCCGCACCATTTCCCGCATGCTCGCCGCCGGTGCCGCGGCCGGCAAATTTCCGCCGGTTGCCGACGAACTGAAGGTCGACCGCGGCTTCGAGACCGCACTCGGTGCCGCCCTCGGCGACGATCTGGAATCGCCGCTTGCTGCCGAGGCGCCGGCCCATTGGTCGGACAATGGTGATGGTTCCGGCGATCCTGCCCTTCCCGAAGGCGTCACGCCGCTGCTCGGCCATATCAGCGCGCCTGCCGCACTCACCCGCCGCCTCCGCCAGATCGGCCTGGTCGCCGATGGAGACGCGGAACGCCTGATGGCGGCGCTGCAGCCCGGTCAGCGGCTGGTGACGAAAGAGGGCGCCGTCTATCGCTGGGACGGTCACGTCACCGGCGCCGACGCGCCGAGTGCGGCCGCCCTTCGCCTTGCCCAGAAGAACCGCCTGGCCGAGCTCGAAGGCGAAGCAGCCCTTGCCCGCGACGTGCTCGCCGAAGCCGAGGAGCGGCAGGCGGCGGCCGCCGAAGCAATCCGGCTGGAGGAGCGCCGGCTTGCTGACGCCCGCGACATGAGCCGGCTGTCGGCGCGTCATTTGGCCGAAGCCCGCGAAGCGCTGGTCGCGGCCGAGCGAGCCTCCGGCGACCTGATCCGCCGCCGTGATGTCGTCAGCGAGGCGGTCAGCCAGCTGGGCGCGCAGCTGGAGGAGATCGGCGTCCAGGAAGAGAACGCCCGCATCGAGCTGGAAGATGCGCCCGATCTGACCGCGATCGACGAGCGTCTGCGCTTCCAGCAGGCGGAGGTCGCGACCGATCGCGGCGCGCTTGCCGAAAGCCGCGCCCGCCACGAAAGCCTGGCACGAGAAAACGAGGCTCGCCAGCGCCGCATCATGGCGATCGGCCAGGAGCGCGAGACCTGGCGCCAGCGGGCGCTCAGCGGCGAGGACCAGGTCGCGACGCTGCGCGAGCGCGAGGAAGAGGCGCGCGAAGAGGCAGCCGAACTCGAAATGGCGCCGGATGAATTCGACGACAAGCGCCGGGCTCTGCTTTCCGAATTGCAGAAGGCCGAGGAGGCGCGCCGCAACGCCGGCGATCTCCTGGCGGAGGCCGAACGCATCCAGCGCGAGGCCGATCACCAGGCGGCGACGGCGCTCTCCGCGCTCGCCGAATGCCGGGAAAGGCGCGGCCGCGCCGAGGAGCGCCTGGTTTCGGCCCGCGAGAAGCGTCAGGAAAGCGAAAGCCGCATCCGCGAAGTTTTGAATGTCGCGCCGCATGAGGCGCTGCAGCTGACCGGGCGCCCGGCCATGCAGGCGCTTCCCGATCCGCGCGAGGTCGAGCGCGAGCTGGAGCGCCTGCGGATCGAGCGCGAGCGGCTCGGCGCCGTCAACCTGCGCGCCGACGAGGAACAGAAGGAGCTGAGCGAAAAGCTCGAAGCGCTGATCAGGGAGCGCGACGACGTCATCGATGCGATCCGCAAACTGCGCGGCGCCATCCAGAGCCTCAACCGCGAGGGCCGCGAACGGCTGATCGCCGCCTTCGACATCGTCAACGCCCAGTTCCAGCGGCTGTTCACCCATCTCTTCGGCGGCGGCACCGCCGAGCTGCAGCTGATCGAATCCGACGATCCGCTCGAAGCCGGCCTGGAAATCCTGGCGCGGCCGCCCGGCAAGAAGCCGCAGACCATGACGCTGCTCTCCGGCGGCGAGCAGGCGCTGACGGCGATGGCGCTGATCTTCGCCGTGTTCCTCACCAATCCGGCGCCGATCTGCGTGCTCGACGAGGTCGACGCGCCGCTCGACGACCACAATGTCGAGCGCTACTGCAACCTGATGGACGAAATGGCGGCCTCGACCGAAACCCGCTTCGTCATCATCACCCACAATCCGATCACCATGGCCCGCATGAACCGCCTCTTCGGCGTCACCATGGCCGAACAAGGCGTCTCCACCCTCGTCTCCGTCGACCTGCAGACCGCCGAACGCCTGCGCGAGATCGCTTGAGGGGTTGGTGGGGCCGTGGATTCCAGGCTCAAGGCCAGGAATGACGGAGGTTGAGGGGACGGGACCGGCAGGAGGCGCGGACCCGGAAAGGGAGAACCTGGCAAGAGGCGGCACCGCATTCATATCTGGCGTCCGTCGCTGTTTTGCTGCGGCGGTCACCCCACCCTCCGTCCTCCTCGGGCTTGACCCGAGGATCCATCTTAGCGCCATCAGCAGCAGCGCGTGGATCCGAGACTCAGAGGGCCTGAAATGACCGATGAGAGGGGCGAAACCGGCAGAAGACGTCGCTTGACGGGAGGCGTTTGGTCATATTGCGTAACAGCGCGCCATACGGCGTGATTTCTGAGGCATGAAAGAGTGGCCCGGGAGGGGCGGAGACACGCAGGCCGACGGCCGAAACCTGCTGAAAAGGCCCGCACTTTCGTCGGAATTTTCGTAAGCACCAAAAAAGGTCGGCTTCTTTGCGGCTCGTACCCCATTTGGGTGATGCTCTTTGCGATGACTTGCATTAGAAGTTGTTTCAACGCAACCTGATGCTTCTGCGGAAACGTGGGCGGTCATATGTGCGTATTGTCGGATTTGCAGGCGGTTTTCCGGGCAGAGGGCAAGAGCCGGAAAATCGGGGGCAGTTCCAGGAGGCGCGCAAAGCGGCTTTCGCAGGAATTGCGTGAAGACCAAGCGATAGGGCATTCCATTACTTGAGGAAAGTGCCCTGGGTTGAGGGACCCCCCGTCCGGTTTTCCTGGCCGGACGGAAACAAGGCTTTGCGGGACATGTTGCAGTCCCGCAAAGCTTTTTTTATGCCGTCTTCGTGCCGGGCGATGTTTCAATCGTTTCGATCGCTGCCCTGCCGAAGATTTATTGTGCAACGCAACATTCTGCCGCATTTGTCGATTTTCATTTCAACACCAACGGATTAAGCTAATCCCGGTTTGGTGTTGGGGGGAAGATGACCAAGTGGGTCTATACGTTCGGCGACGGGCAGGCTGAGGGCCGGGCGCGCGATCACGAGATTCTGGGCGGCAAGGGCGCCAATCTGGCGGAAATGTGCGCGCTGGGTCTGCCGGTTCCGCCGGGGCTGACGATCATCGGCGATGCCTGCAACACCTATTACAGGAATGGCCGCCATATCGAGGACGGCGTAAAGGCCGAGGTGCGCGCCGGCATTGCGGGCATCGAGGCGATCACCGGCCGTCGCTTCGGCTCCGGCAGCCAGCCGCTGCTGCTTTCGGTGCGCTCCGGCGCCCGTGTTTCCATGCCCGGCATGATGGACACGGTGCTCAATCTCGGCCTCAACGACGAGACGGTGCAGGCGCTCGGCCATGATGCCGGCGACGCGCGTTTTGCCTGGGACAGCTACCGCCGCTTCATCCAGATGTATGCCGATGTCGTCATGGGTCTCGGCAACGACGCCTTCGAGGAGATCCTCGAGGACGAGAAAGCCAAGCTCGGCCATGAAACCGATACCGAACTCAGCGCCTCGGAATGGCAGCACATCGTCTCGCTCTACAAGAAGCTGATCGAGGAGGAACTGGAGCAGGAATTCCCGCAGGATCCGGAAGTCCAGCTCTGGGGCGCGGTCGGCGCCGTCTTTTCCAGCTGGAAGAGCGCGCGCGCCGTCACCTACCGCCAGCTCCACAATATTCCCGAAGGCTGGGGCACGGCCGTCAACATCCAGGCGATGGTCTTCGGCAATCTTGGCAATGCGTCTGCGACCGGCGTCGCCTTCACCCGCAACCCCTCCACAGGCGAGAAGGCGCTCTACGGCGAATTCCTGGTCAATGCGCAAGGCGAGGATGTCGTTGCCGGCATCCGCACGCCGCAGAGCATCACCGAGGAGGGGCGGATTTCCTCCGGCTCTGAAAAACCCTCGATGGAAAAGCTGATGCCGGAGGCGTTTCGCGAGCTTTGCCGCATCTGCAGCGAGCTTGAGATCCATTACCGCGACATGCAGGATATCGAATTCACCATCGAGCGCGGCAAGCTGTGGATGCTGCAGACCCGTTCGGGCAAACGCTCGACCCGGGCGGCGATGAAGATCGCCGTCGACATGGTCGATGAGGGAGTGATCACCGAGGACCAGGCGGTGCTGCGCATCGAACCCTCCAGCCTCGACCAGCTGCTGCATCCCACAATCGATCCGCGCGTCACCCGCCAGGTGATCGGCACCGGCCTGCCGGCTTCGCCCGGCGCTGCGACCGGCGCCATCGTCTTCACCGCCGAAGAGGCCGTCGAGGCGGAATCCGAGGGCCGCAAGGTCATCCTGCTGCGCGTCGAGACCAGCCCGGAGGATATTCACGGCATGCATGCCGCCGAAGGCATCCTGACGACGCGCGGCGGCATGACCAGCCATGCGGCAGTCGTTGCCCGCGGCATGGGCATCCCCTGCGTCGTCGGCGCCGGCACCATGCGCATCGATCAGCGCAACGAGCGGCTGCTCGGCATTGGCGTCACCCTGAAGAAGGGCGACATCATCACCATCGACGGCTCGGCCGGCCAGGTGCTGAAGGGCGAGGTGCCGATGATCCAGCCGGAACTCTCGGGCGATTTCGGCCGGATCATGGGCTGGGCCGACCGCGCCAGGCGGATGACGGTACGCACCAATGCCGATACGCCGGCCGATGCGATGGCCGCCCGCTCCTTCGGGGCCGAAGGCATCGGCCTTTGCCGCACCGAGCACATGTTCTTCGAGGGCGAGCGCATCCATGTCATGCGCGAGATGATCCTGGCCGTCGATGAGAAGGGCAGGCGGCTGGCGCTCGACAAGCTGCTGCCGATGCAGCGGCTGGATTTCACCGGTCTCTTCACCGTCATGCACGGCCTGCCGGTAACGATCCGCCTGCTCGACCCGCCGCTGCACGAATTCCTACCGAAGACCGATGACGAGGTGACCGAAGTCGCCTTCGCCATGGGCATGGAAGCGCAGGCCTTGCGCCAGCGCGTCGATGCGCTGCACGAGTTCAACCCGATGCTCGGCCATCGCGGCTGCCGGCTGGCGATCTCCTATCCGGAGATCGTCGAGATGCAGGCCCGCGCCATCTTCGAGGCGGCGGTTGCCGCGGCGAAGGAGACCGGCGCGGCCGTCGTGCCCGAGATCATGGTGCCGCTGGTCGGCCTGCGCTCCGAGCTCGACTACGTCAAGGCCCGCATCGACGAGGTCGCCGGCGATGTGATGAGCGAGGCCGGCATGAAGATCGATTATCTCGTCGGCACGATGATCGAGCTGCCGCGGGCGGCGCTGCGCGCCCATGTGATTGCCGAAGCCGCCGAATTCTTCTCCTTCGGCACCAACGACCTGACGCAGACCACCTTCGGCATCTCGCGCGACGATGCCTCGGCCTTCATCCCCACCTACCAGCGCAAGGGCATCATCGAGCATGACCCGTTCATCTCACTCGATTTCGACGGGGTCGGCGAATTGATCAGCATCGCCGCGGAACGCGGAAGGCGCACCCGCAACGACATGAAGCTCGGCATCTGCGGCGAACATGGCGGCGACCCGGCCTCGATCCGCTTCTGCGAAACGATCGGCCTCGACTATGTCTCCTGTTCGCCGTTCCGCGTGCCGATCGCCAGATTGGCGGCGGCGCAGGCGGTCATATCAGGCGGTCTGAAAGACCTCCGGGGGAAGTAGTCAGCTCGGCCTCAATGATGATGGTGCCAGCGATCGCGGTAGATATAGGGCCCGTTCAAATCCCAGGCCATGCTCTGCATCATCTCGGCACTCTGCGCCCGCGATTCGGCCCGCCGGTCGAGATCGATGCGCTGCAGGCAGGTGGCAAAACCATCGGTGCCGCGGCGGAAACCATAGCTTAAACACCGCTGCTCATCCGCCGCCCGCCGCTCCTCCGGCGTCATCGTCTGACAGGCGGACAGGCCGGTGATGGCGGCGAGAAGGGTGATGAGGACAGCGGTGCGCATCGGGGTATTCCTTGCTTTTCCCGGAGGAAATGCCATTCGGGTGCGGGCGTCAAGTTTCGGGCCGCGGGCGTGCCTCTGGTTTCGCTGGCGGATGGCCGACAGGGATGTCTACGTGTGAATGGTTTCTCCTGCCCACCCCACCTTCCGCCATGCTCGGCCTTGAGCCGAGCATCCATCAGCGGCAGTGGCATGGATCCCAGGCTCAAGGCCTGGGATGACGGAGAGTGTGGTTGGCGTTTTCGTCAAAGCCGCCAAAGCAGGGAGACTCCGCACAAGCACGAGCGAGTGTGACGGTCAAGCCGCCCCGGCCGGATCGCCGATCGGCAGCAGCGCCGGATTGAGCGGCGGGTCCTGCGGGTTTTTCGTATCGCCGGGGTCCTGGGCAGGCGTCAGTGGCGGTTTTTCCTGGATGCGGTCGGGAATGCCGGGTGTCGGCGTCGGCCCGCGCGGCGTATCGGTCGTCGGTGTCGGAATAGGATCTCTGTTCGGCATGATGGCCTCCTTTTCGAGGAGGGAACGGCACCGCCGGAAGATGGTTCCACTTTCACCAGCCGGCATTCCTCTGTATGAGAAGGCCTCAAGCATGAGGACGAGCATGGCCATCCGCGATCGATTTTCGAAGAAACTGAACTGCCCGCAATGCGGCAATGAGGGCTTTGCCGAAGCCTCGGAGATCGACGATCCCAAGCGCAAGCACCCGGATTTCAAGGTCGATCAGCTGCCGCGCGGTTTTGGCGTGCAGCGGCCGTCCAACCACCAGGAAAGCTTCATGCTGAAATGCGAATGCGGCCGCAAGTTTCCCTTCCGCAGCCTGGCGGAGGCTGCGGCCGAGCGGCGCTAAATTGCGCAAAAATCACGCGTCAGATCCGCTCCAGCAACTCGATGAAGGCATCGGCGAAGCGCACCAGATGCGCGGTCTCCTCGTTGGGCGCCTGCATGCGGATTTCGGTGCCGGCATGATCGAGCAGCGCCAGCACGACGCGCATCTGACTGCCGCCATCGGGAATGCGCAGCACGGCGATGCGCCGGCAATCCGCGATAAGACCGCCGGCCGGCAGGTCGAACAGCAGCTCGCCGCCCGACCGCTGTGCTGCCTGGCGCACTGCCTCGCAGAAACCGGCATCGCCGCCGGCATAACCTTCGAGCGAAAGTTCGAGCTCGACGAGCTCCAATGGCAGCATCGGTTCGCTGTGGTCGATCCCGCCAAGCGCGGACGCCTGCGGCCTGGCTGCTATCTCCGGTGAAATCATCCCGTCTCTCCTTGCCTTTGAATTCGGAGATGAAACCGCGGCAGAATGACCCTTTTTAACCATATCAGCAAGGGCTCATGAAATGGCCCCGTCTTCGCCTCACCTTTCGCCTCGGCCATCCCAGGCGAATTCCGGCTGATATTCCAAGACAACAGCTTCAACTCAGCCGAACCTGCCCAGATCCGGATGATTTTGGGCCGGGCTGGCCAAAAATCTGAATCCGGATCCAAATCAAAGAAATAGAGCATGATGTCGTCCGAAAACCGCTTCACACTTTTCGGCATCTTGCTCTAAACAGGGTTATGGCGATTTGCGTTGTTTGATGGCGCGGCGCTGACGAGCAACCGGTAAGTTTGATGGCCATCCGTTTCGACCGTCCCGTTTCAGGCGCCGCCCGCTTTTCGCGGCTGCTCGGGGCGTTTTCGCTGGTTCTGGCGCTGGCGGTGCTGATCGCCCATCGCTTCGGCGGCCTCGCCACCCCCTATCTCGTGCTGCTTCTGATCGCCGCCGCCGGCTGCGGGCTGCTGGCCGCCATGCTGGCCGCAGTCGGCCTGCGCAGCCTCTGGATGACAGGCGCCGAAGGCGGGCTGGCCGCACTCGCCGCCCTGATCTATGCCGCCTTTCCGCTCGGCATCGGCGCCTTCGCCGCCGAGCGCTACATGACGCTGCCTGATATCTACGACGTCTCCACCGACCCGGTCGCAGCCCCTGACTGGCTGTCGCCCCCGAAATCCGATCAGATCTGGCTGAAGCGCAATCTCGTGACGCCGGAGGATCGCGAAAAGCAGATATCAGCCTATCCCGAGCTGACCGGCCGGCGCTATGAGGGCGCGCTCGACCGCGTGCTGGAAGCGGTGCGCAAGGTCGCCAAGCAGAGCGGCTTTACCATCGTCAGAAGCACCGGCACCAGCGAGCCGGACCGCGACCCGGAGGACGGACCGGCCAAACCCGAGCCCGGCGACGAGGCCGTTGCCGATGCGCCCGGCATCATTCCCGTGCCGACGCCGCGCCCCTATGACGACGATGTCGCCAAGCTGATCCGCGGCGCCAACGGCGTGACGCTGCAGGCGACCAACCGCACGCTGATCCTCGGCCTGCGCTTCGATATCCTCATTCGGCTGCGCGAAGAGGCCGAAACCACCTTCGTCGACATCCGCGTCGCCTCCCGCTACGGCCAACACGACCTCGGCTTCAGCGCGGAAATCGCCGGGGATTATTTGAAGGCGCTGGACGCCGAGTTGCTGGGGATTGCGGGTGGGTGAGCCGCGGTGGCGCAAAGCGCCAGCAATCGATCCAGTGAATCGATTGCAGTGGGTGAGCCGAGGTGCCGCGGAGCGGCAGCAATCGATCCAGTGAATCGATTGCAGCGGCGAACGCCCTGAGCTTAAAGCGAAGGGCCGGGAGAGGGTGCGGCAGGCTCGACATTCTTACGATGCCGCGAATTCGACGATCGGCCTCTGGAGAGACGGCGACACGCACCACGATCAGCCCTCATCCTGATGTGCCCCGCAGGGGCCTCGAAAGAAGAGGGCGGGTGGCTGAATTGCCGCGGCATCGCGAAGGTGGCCAGCCCCGTCCTTCGAGGCTTCGCCCTGCGGGCTACGCATCTCGGGATGAGGCTGGAGAGGGCTCACTCCATCACCAACCACCCCGTATATCTCACCACCAACCCCGTCAGCCGCCCGCCGATCTCGACGTGAAAATGGAACCGCCCCTCACGTTCCTCCTCGAACGTCTCCCCGCCCGGCGCCAGAAACAGCGGCAGCGGCATCCCGCAAAACGACCAGCCGCGCACCGCCAGCCGCAGCCTCTCCCCCTCCGGCACCAGCGCCACCAGCACCCGGAACGGCCCGAACACCTCGGCGAGCAGATGCCGGTCGCGGCCCTTGCCCTCGAGCTGCAGGCTGTGGAAGCACCTATTCCCGAAATGCCGCGTCCAGATCTCCTTCTCGCCATCGGCGGTAAAGCGCACCGTGACCGGCACATCCTCGCCGGCCGGGGGAAAGCCGATCAGCCGGGCGACGATCCTCGCCAGCCACCCGCTGCCGCGCTCGACCCGCGCCCGCCCGGAGGCGACACGGGCGCTGCCCGAATATCCGCCCGCATGCATGGCTGATATGGCCGGCGGCAGCCGCGCGAAGGCGCTGCCGAGCACCCTGATGTAAAGCGGCAGGCCGGCACCCTCGCTTTCCGTCCTGATCCCTGTTGCAATCGAGAACCGCCGGAATTCCGCCTCGAAATCTTCCAGCCGCAATTCCCCCGTCGCCGGCCGCGCGCCACTCTCCGGCCGGACGCCGCGCAGCAGCCGGCGCACCAGCGCCGCCACGCCGGTGACCGGAATGAACGGCCCGTCATCCCCCTCGGCAATCAGATGCCAGCCGCAGGCAAGCGGCTTGCCGGCGGCATCGAGGCCGCTCAGGCGCACGAACATGCCGCCGCGATGCTCGCCGATCGCCAGGCCGTGGCTCGCCCGCTGCATGAGCCGCGCAAACGGCGTCAGCGACGGCAGCAGCTTCCGCCGCGTGAGACCTGCCGCAAGCCCAAGCAGCCGCTGCAGCAGCTGCGGCTCCGTGCCGACCCCGGTGAAGCTGGATTGCAGGCCGGCAAAGCGGCCCGGCAGCAGCGCCAGATCCGGCGCATCCACCAGCAGGAAATTCCGGCTCTTGAGCGGCGCCACCCCGGGCGGGGCGACCGTCACCCGCATCGCCTCGATCAGCCCGCGCGCCTGCGCCGGCCGCCCCTGGCGCAGCACCGAGACCGGCTTGCCGGCATAACTGGCGATTGCTCTCACGACATTGAGCCCGATCTTCACATGCGCCGACGGGGCAATGCCGGCGGCCACCGCATCGATCCGGGAAAACCGCGGCGCCATCACTTCGAGCGCGGCGAAGGACAGCGCCGGCAGGCTGCTGAGACCGGAGAGCGCAAAAACCCCCTTCGCTCTCGCCTCGGCATCGAGCTCGCCGATCCCAGCGACGAAGCCGGTGCTGTCGGCGAGATCGGCATAATCGATGTCGAGCCCGATGCAGGCGCGCACGACCTTATAGGGGTCTTGCCCAAAACTCTGAAACGGCCCGGAGGCATCGACGACGAGATCCGGCCGCAGCCGCGTCAGCTGTTCCGCGAGATCGCCGTCACGATCGAAGGCTACCGCCTGCAGCGTTGCCCCGAGATTGCTGCTTCCGAGGCCCTCGGATCCATCTTTCGGGGATCTGAGATCGGCAACGAAATCATCGGCCTTTTCAAGCGAGCGCCCGGCGATCAACAGCCTTAGGCGCGGTTGATCGCCAAGCAGCCGCGCCAGCCGGCCGCCGAACGTGCCGTAGCCGCCGATGATCAGCAGCGAGAGCCGCTCGCCGCTCATGCGATGAAACGGCTGCGCTGCTCCGGCGTCGGCACCATGCAGCTTTGCCGGCCGGCGATCTTCAGCCGGTTGCGGGCGATGAATTCATAGAGCGCATCGGCCACCCGCCGCGGCAGCAGCCGGAAGATCCTGACCAGCGAATAGGGAAAGCCGAGGCCGGCCACCATGCGGATCGACCCATCCGACTTGAAGAAGGCGCGGCCATTTTCGATGAGGATATTGGTCTCATAGTCGCGCTCATTCAGCCCATAATGCCGGTAGAGTGCTGCGCCGAGCGGCGTCTGGGCGGCGAGGAAGCGGTAGCGCCGCTTGCTGTCGTGCTTCAGCGCGAATTTCACCCAGCCGGAGCAGAAGACGCATTCGCCATCGAAAACAACAAGCGGCTGGTCATCGGCAAAATCAGGCACATCGGCATCGCTGCGATAGCTGTAAGCGGCACGCGCCATGGTAATCTCCCCATCTCCCGCTTACAACAGCCGGTAGGTGGCGGCAAGCGAGGGCGGCCCATCGGCCGCGATCTCGCCGCGCTCCAGGAGATCCTCGATATGGGCGAGCACCGAAAGGGCGGCCGCCCCATGCAGCTTCGGATCGGTATCGCGATAAATCACCTTCACCATCTCGGCAATCTCAGTGTCGCCCGCCTGCATACGCGCCAGCACCGCCTGCTCGCGCTTGAGGCGATGCGCCTTCAGCGCCCTGAGGAATCCGGCCGGCTCCGTCACCGGCCCGCCATGGCCGGGCAGCAACAGCCGGTCGTCGCGCGCAATCAGCCGCTCGAGCGATTCCATGTAATCCGCCATCGAACCGTCCGGCGGCGCGACGATCGAGGTCGACCAGGCCATGACGTGATCGCCGGAGAAGAGGATGTCGCGTCCCTGAAGCGCGAAGGCGGCATGATTGGCCGTGTGCCCCGGCGTCAGCACCGCGCTCAGCGCCCAGCCATCGCCCGATAGGCTCTCGCCGTCACCGAGCGTTATGTCGGGCACGAAGGATAGATCCGAGCTTTCCGCAAAGGGATTGATCTCGCCATCCCTCAGCGGCCGCGCCGGCCGGTGTGGCCCCTGGCCCACCGTCACCGCCCCGGTTGCCGCCTGCAGCCGGCGGGCCAGCGGTGAGTGGTCGCGATGCGTGTGGCTGACGAAGATATGCGTCACCGCGCGGCCGGAAAGTGCCGCCATCAGCGCCTGATAATGCGCCTCGTCCTCCGGGCCGGGATCGATGACCGCGACCGAGGAAGAGCCGACGATATAGCTGTTGGTGCCGAAAAAGGTGAAAGGCCCGGGATTGTTCACCGTAACCCGCTCGACCCCTGAAGCCACTGGCACGGCCTGCCCATAGGCCGGCTCGAAAGCGAGGTCGAATGCGGGACTGTCCATGAAGGAATGATCTCGGGCCGATGACGTCGCCAATTCCTAGCACGACGGCGGGTGCTGCGCAGCGCATAAATCTGCGCCGGGTTAAACTTAGTCATTGTGACAGGCGAAGAGCTTTGCTAATCAGGCGTCGATTTGAGCAAGCGGTTTCCGCTCAAGCTCTGGTGGGGCGTCGCCAAGCGGTAAGGCAACGGTTTTTGGTACCGTCATCCCTGGTTCGAATCCAGGCGCCCCAGCCATTGTTTGTTTACTAAATAAAATCAATGATTTACGATGTATTAGTGAAAGCTAACCGTAACAGTTTTCCGTGGTATCTTTCCGTATCATTTGCGCCATAGTTCGTTTGAGTTTGACAACCAAAATCTGAACGCGAAACTCGCTTGATTTACACCTTAAGATTCGCGAGGAATGAATGATCGAACGCGCTCGTGAAGCTTGGTTTCCTTGGAATAAGAAAAACGCGATTTTTGTCACAGGTAGCGCGAGTGGGTCCTCGGAGCGGATTGCGCTCATCATAGCGACCTTGGCTCTGATCATTTCGGCTGCTGCAACGGTTGGCACTTGGCGTCAAACTGACCTGATGAAGGAACAACTAATTGCGGCCGACCGTAATGCTGGATATTTGAAGATTAGCGAGGCACTTATGACTGCCTGTCGGACGATTCGGAATGGCCCTGTTCGTGCTCGAAAGTGGAAAATCTATCGTGGCGAAGACGGTAGGCCCGCTAAAAAACCAATCATCGGCAACGCGGAGGTTAATATTTCGATCGAGCAGCGGGAAGCTTATGGCAACGCACTAGAGGATCTTCAATACAACCTCGCGGCCGTCGGGCTTTACCGCGGTTTCACCCCCGAAGGCAAAACTCTCTTTTTCACCAAAATTATTGATCAAACTAGGAAGTCGATCGATAGCTCCATTGACCTAGTCGATAATACCGGCGTGGAGCTGGACTATGTTCGTCTCCGCTCGATTGGTGAAGAGTGTGGCCAAAACATTGAAAACGCGGTTGTTGATGAAGTTGGCGTAGAAACTATCCAGAAGAATGCGACCTCGCCGGAACTGGACCCTCTCGTTCTCAAGCTTCTCCAGCCAATTCCGGATGCCACCCACTAAGAAATCGTTCAACGCTTTTTCATTTCTATCCAAGTCGAGCCTGAAAAAAAGAAAAACCCGCCGATCTTCACCGGCGGGCCGCAGTCAGTCTACAGCGGTGATTGAGCTATTTGCCCTTCTTCTCGTCTTGCGACAAGACCGAAGCCGCAAGGCGCTTCGCATCGGCTGCGCTTGGCTTTTTGGAGCCTGAGAGAACTCGCGATGCGAGGGTAGATACAGGTGACGACGATTGCTTCTTAGGCATGTGCGCCACCGATCTCCGGACGCACTTCACGAAAGCGTTGGCCTGTTTTGATTTCGCTTACGCGGCCCGGATTGATACCGAACTTCGCAGCGATGTCGTGCTGCATCATCTTCTCTGCTAGAAGCTGCTTGATCTTCGCAGCCATATCCGCCGTTACGCGCGGCGAGCGCTTACTATGAGGCATAATTTTTCTCCTTATGCCTTGCGCTCTGCCTTGCCCTAGCGAATCGGAGTATGTAGACTCTCATCGTCAAAGCGAGAGAACATCTCCTTAACACCAGAACGCCCGCACGGCAGAGCATTGTTAACGTGTGCGGTCACGCTATGTGACGACCGCTTCTCCGTCTGCCAGGACGGTGAGCGGTCGTGTTCGCGAATCGGGGGAACCTCGAACACTAGATATAGTATCTGAGCCGATAGGCGCGTCAACGATTTCGAATCACTACAAACAGAAATCGTTTGTTTTCCACGTTGTCCACAATTTCCCGCTATGTGATTGAAGATGCTCGCCGCTTCCAAAGCTCAATCATTGAGTTGATCTTCGGCTGCACACGTCGGCGCGCTTCCTTCCGGCGAACGCCAACCAACATAAGCTGGTCGTAATCGGTCATCTGGTGCCGAAGCTCATTCTGCATCGTAACGTCAACCGCTTCGGCTGTTGGTGCACTACGCCAATTCTTCGGCACCGTGCAAATGCGGGTCGCGAAGTAGACGACCGCAAATTCTGGACATGCGGGATATTTGCGGCGAATGAATTCTTCGACTTCAGCTTGGACGAACCACTGCTTTTTCCGCTCGCGCCGTCTTTGGGCACGCGTCTTCACGGCGCATCCCGAAGGCGGTTCTGGACGGTGTAGAAAATCGCGCTGGCAAAGTAGTGGGGGAGATAAGCCGCATCCCGCAAATCCCATTCCTCCTGCGTCATCGCCCTGGCTTCTTGCATCGCCTCACTTACAAGAAGGCCGATTATCCCGACCATGAGGTCGTCGGCGTCCTCTGCGGTCATTCCCTCGTATCTGCTGGACATGATAAACTCCAAAAGGAAAAGGCCCGCCGTGATTGGCGGGCCTGTCGCTCTAGATCATTTCAAAGCCAATTGACGGCATCGTCGTGGTCCGTCCATGCAAGGTGTTCATCCTTGAACTTCTGCAATGACGGGTCGGCCTCGATCGCAACGGCGATGCGACTGCGAACCGATTCGGCGTCGATGGTGCCGTGTCGGTAGTCAGCAAGAATTTCGTCAAAGACGGCGGGCGTGTTCTTCGGCATAGGCATTATGCTGCCTGCATCGTGTCAGTTGAATACCGGTAGATTTCGACCAACTGAGACGATGCATCGTGCACCGCGACCATGGGGCCGTCCGGGGTGTCCTTGAATACCTCGACATAGAAGTCGTCAGCTTCGTAAACCTCGTCTGCAGTAACGGTGTTCTCGCGCTCGCACTTAAAGAGTTCGTGAAGGTAGCTATTGAACTGGTGCCGGCCCATCTGCTCGGTCGGAGTGCCGTTCATGACCATTGCGGCGTATGCGGGCAGCATGATATTTGCGGTCATAAGAACCTCTTTCATCGTAGGTTTGGGGTTTCGATCTACCGAAGCGGCTGCAACTGCTTCGGTAGTTTTCGCTTAAGCTTGAAAGCGAGTTACTTTTCAACAGGATTCTGTAGGTGAGTGATAAGCGCTTGATTTCATTAAGCGACTAGGCGTGGAATCGTGTCCCATTGAGCCATTAGGCAATCAATCGGCCAGATGCCGAGATCGCCGAGCACTTCGATAATCCGCGTGCGGAGATCGTCGGGCGCTGCCGGTTCGAAGTTCCGGGCGATGGCTACGAGGCTGTCGAGGGCTGCATCCGCGCTTGTCAAAGGTAGGAACTCAACCGGATACATGGATTGGGCCAGGGAGATCGACAATATGCCTCTGGGCGCTATCCTTGGTATTGCTGCCACAGGTCAAGCTCCGGAGGAGCCGGCACAGTGACGCCGTAGTCGTCGCCAAAGAGCGTGCGGGCGGATGACGCGATCCTCATGGGCATATTTCCCCGAATCGGAATATCTGATTGCGGCGACACTAAGCGACACGGTTTGTCATTCAAAGTCGGCGTAACCGAGGAATAACCTGGGTGACGGAGCGTGGGAAAAGGCATGATGGATAGCAACCCAAACCTTTTTATCAGCCTTTTTCACTGGCGGCCGGGCGACGGCAGGACGCCAGGCGAGAACTTCCTTACCGAGTCTTTCGTCTACTGTTTGCGCAGGAACGAAACGTTCCGCACGGGGTGGTTCAAAAAGATCCTCGGCAGCGAGGTGATCGATGCCGATTTAAGGATCTGCACGCGGGCCTCACATGTGGATGATGAGCGAGAGACGACGATCTATCCTGACATCGACATCCGAGGAGTTTTGACCTCTGGCCAGCCCTTCTCCCTGCTCGTGGAGGTGAAATGGGGGGCACGATATGATCACTCGCAGATCGCAAAATATGATCGGCTGATTGCAGGTCAACCGAATGCTAACCTGGTTTTCCTAAGCGCGAATTCTATCGACTGTCGCAATGCTTCGACGCAACGCGGCTCGCTCAGTTCTACGTTTCATATCTTTGAATGGCAGCAGATTTACTCTCTTCTCGCCACTTCGTCGCAAGACTGTCGATCTTCACAGGAATTGGTGGAATTCATGAATAAACACGGGCTAAACCCGCCAGAGCCGATTACTCAGAGCCTGCTTCAAAGCTACGTCACCACAAGAGATTTTTTGAAACGTCTCCGGCGCTACTGCGAAAAACTCCTGAATGAATCAGCGTGGGATTTTCTGCCGCCGCACTACCAAGACGCAACACGGCAAGAGGTGAGAGATCAATATGGCCGAATCGCAATCGTTTTTCACCGGCACGACTGGAACGGAACGATCACAATTGGATATCTTCATTCCAACCAGGATCACCGAGTGAAATTCGCTGACGGCAGCGATGCAAGCGTGGACCTGATGATGCGCATAGAAGCCAATCCAACTGTCGTTGGGCGAGCCGAAGTTGTGTCAGCACTCCAAAAGCGGGCCAGTCAAGTCCGGCAATGTGGCGGAGTGGTTCGTCTGGCAGGCGATCGTGACAATCAGAATCCTCATACGCTTTTTATAGCGCAGAGGAGTCTGAGCGAATTCCTCGAAAACAGCGATGAGACGAGTCAGCTCCTCGCTATGCACGCGCAGATCAGAGAATGGTCGACGGTCCTTTTTGGGGGCGGGGAGCTGGAAAAGGCGCTTGAGCGCTTCGATCCGATCGGATGAGGGCAGGCCAAGATGGCGGCACAAGCTAACGCTGTGTCAGCGGGCGCCTTTACTATATTCGCGAAAGCAGGATGATGACCAGGCAGCATGCAACTCCACTCCTAGTCTCGGCCGATGGATCGAGGGTGTCACCAGTTCGGCCGCTCGGGCTTGGGATAGATGGTCACGGGTTGAGCGAGGCTGCGATCCAGGAATTCGTGCATCGCCATCCGTCTTGCTTGCCAATTGCTGAGATTGATCCACTCTTTGTCGATCCTGTTTCAATCTGCCGCGAACTGAATACGCCGGCAGGACCGATCGACAACCTGCTGATCACGGCGACCGGCCTACCTGTTCTGGTCGAATGCAAACTATGGCGCAACCCTGAGGGTCGTCGCGAAGTGGTCGGGCAGATCCTGGACTATTCCAAGGAGCTCACGAAATGGTCAGCTTCCGATTTGCAGCGGGAAGCAAGCCGTCGCCTGGGTCGCAAGGGCAATGTCCTGCTGGATATGGTCAGGGAGGCCGGCCACGATGTGGATGAGATCGCCTTTAATGATGCTCTGACTTTCAACCTGCGACGCGGTCGGTTCTTGCTGCTCATCGTCGGCGACGGAATACGAGAAGGCGTTGAGTCGATCGCCGAGTACTTGCAGGCTCATGCCGGTCTTCATTTCACCTTCGGTCTCGTGGAGATGCCGATCTACCTTATGGAAGACGGCTCGAAGATCATTGTGCCTCGGGTCCTGGCAAGGACGCTGACAATCTCCCGGAACGTTATCTCGGTTCCGGATGGCATGATCATTGCTGAGCCTGATGATGGAGAGGACGAGTCTCAGGGTTCGGCCGACTCGCCGGAGAAACTAGCGGCACGAGCGCGTCGGCGCGAAACGAGACATCAATTCTGGTCAGAGTTCCTTGCCGGCCTGCGCCTCGACGACCCCGAGCAGATGCTGCCGGCTCCGTCTTTTGGCGGACATATCGTGTTCAAGTTCGGTGCTCCCGGTGGCTCCAGTTGGTTGACCGTCTATCGCGAGGGCCGTTCCAATGCTGTCGGACTATTTCTTTCGTCAAATCTGGGCTCACCCGGAGAGCGTGCTTCACTCATGCTTGCAGACCAGGCCGGTGACATAGCCGCTGAACTTTCCGGTGCGACGGTGGATTTTTCGCAGCCACGACCGGATATATCTCAGCAATATGTCGTGGGCGCTCTCGATGGATCTAGTGAACGGCAGCGCGCGATGGCTTGGCTCCGAGAGCGTACCAATGCATTTATCAACTGCTTGCGACCTCGCATAAGGTCCGCCCTGGCGGAAATCAGCAACGACAAAGGTTGATGCTGCTGGCAAACATCGAGCAGCGCCAGCGTCTGCTAACTCAGCCTTCTGCCTTGCCCGCGCTCTCAAAACAGCCGAACACCTGTGAGTTCCGCAAGCTTCCCCACCAGCGCATCCTGAAACCCAGGGTCGCTGACCTCCGCAGCCGCTTCCCGCCGCTGCCGATGATACCAATACCCACCGCTGACCTTGGCGGCCCCATCATCACTTGCCGCAAGCCATGTCTGGGTGAGATGCCCCATCTCCAGGTCATCGGGCGCGCCGGCGCCGCCCATCTTGGTCGGCACCCAGCCGGGGTCTACCGCGTTGCTCAGAACATCAGGCCAATGGCGGGCGATGGCGGCGGCGAGGGTGGCGATATGGAGCTTGCTTTCCGAATAGGCCTGGCTGGCGTTCCATGGCCGCCGCTGCCAGTCGATATCGTCAAGGCTGCTGGCGCCGCTGCGGTGCATGCCGCTCGTGAGATAGACCAGGCGATCGGGACGGGCGATCCAGGCGGTGAGCAGATAGGGGGCAAGCACATTCACCGCCAGCGTCTTGGCGTGACCATCAGGCGTTTCGCCGCGGCTCCTCTCGAGATAGATGCCGGCATTGTGGATGACGGCGTCCATGCGGCCGATGGCGTTGACCTGCTCGGCAATCGATTGCGTTTCCGTGGCGCTGGCGAGATCGCCGATGACGAGGCCGAGCGCGGCAGAGGAAACCGCTGATATGGCGGCGGCGCGCTCCCGGGAGCGGGCGTGCAGCACGACGTCGTGGCCTTCCTTCATCAGGGTGCGGGCGGCGGCAAGGCCGAGGCCATCGGTGGAACCGGTGATGAAAATACGGCTCATGGGGTGTCCTTTCGCGGCGGCGTGGAGGGCGTCAGTCAAGCAGCTTTCGTTGGGCTGCTCAATGCGGGAGTTGGGGCGTGGGTTCCCGTGCTCCCAGGTGAGGATCCATGGGAATTTACCGATCGGGATATTTCGGGATGTGGAGCGGAGTTGAGGCTATGAATTTTCCCGCTCGGTAATATGGCTGGTGGCGCTTCGCAGGTCTGTCCTCTCAGCGTGAGGATTTACGGCTGCCCTTCGTGCCCATGCCTGCCCCTCACCCTAACCCTCTCCCCGTAAAAACGGGGCGAGGGGACGTACCTCGCGAGAGGTTACTGGGGGACGGAGAGGTTGCGGCATATCCCCTTCGCCCCGCCTGCGGGCGTCCGAAGGACGGGGCGAGACACGTGGCTCGACCCAGGGAGAGGTTCCGGCAGGCGGATGAGGGGCATTTTTCACGGTGATTTCAGTGGCTTGACTCCAGTGCCCGCCGGCATCATGGCGGCGGGTGTAGATCCTCGGGTCAAGCCCGAGGATGACGGAGGATGGGGTGGGGCTCGGCGAAAACGGCAACGTCAGCCTGCGCCACTCGACCCCGCCACTTCACCAAACGCCACCTCACACGCCCGCTTCACGCCGCCGCTCCGCCCCCGCCGCAATCGTCTGCACCAGCTCATCCACCTCCCGCGCCAGCCGCTCCAGCGGCAGGCCGACGAAGCGGCCTTCGAGGCTGATGCTCACCACCCCATGCACGGCGCCAAACAGCGTGCGGGCGCGGATGGCCCGGTCTGCGGGGGGCATGTCGGGTTGCAGTTCGGCCAGCGGTTCGGCGATCACGTCCATCAGGAAGAGGTGTTCGTCGAGGTGCCACTGTGGTGTCGGGCTGGTGTCGGGGGGGAAGTGGTCGAACAGCGCCTTCCAGAGGTTCCGGTGCTCGACGGCGAAGCTGAGGTAGCCCTGCGCCAGGTTGCGCAGCCGGTCGGTCGGCGGCTTGTCCTTGGTTTCGGAAAGCGTCAGCCTCGCCTCCAGCGCCTTCAGCGTGGCGGAGTTGACGTGGATGACGAGCTCGGCGAGGTCTGAAAAGACCGTGTAGAGGCCGCCAAGCGCGCAGCCGGCATCCTGGGTGATGTCGCGGGCGCGCAGATTGGTCAGCCCGTCGCGGGCGATGCGATCGCGCGCCGCCTCGATCAGCCGGGCCTTCAGGTCTTCGCGTTTTTCTTCTCGTCTGCCGGCCATTAACCATTCCACTTCGATTTTTTGAACGTCGTTCAAAATTTATCTTGAACGACGTTCATGATTCTGGCATAACACCTCTCGTGAACAACGTTCATAAACCGGAGGAAGGAAATGTTCAAACTGATTTCCATTTTGTTGCGGGGCAGGGCGCATGATGCCGAACAGGCCTTCGCCGACTGCCACGCCGTGCCGCTGCTTGCCCAGCAGATCCGCGATGCCGCCCAATCGATCCAGTCGGCGCGCCGCAGCGTCGCCGTCGCCATCGCCCAGAACGAACAGGAGAGGGTGCAGCACGCAGCGATCGTCGCCCGCATCGCCGATCTCGAAAACCGCGCCTCCGCCGCATTGGCGAAGGGCAATGAGGGCCTGGCCCGCGAGGCGGCCGAAGCGATCGCCTATCTCGAAGCCGAGCGCGATGCATCGGAGAAGGCGCAAGGTCAGTTCACCAGCTCCATCGACAAGCTGAAGGCGATCGTCCGCGCCTCCGAGGCGCGGCTGCAGGAATTGCAGCGCGGCGAGCGGCTGGCGCGGGCCACGCAGGAGGCGCAGAAGCTCGATGTCGTCGTCGCCGGTCCGGGCCTTGCGACGCTCGACGATGCCGAGGAGACCCTGGCCCGCCTTCGCCTGCGCCAGAGCCAGAATGAGCTGACGGCCGCAGCCCTGAAGGACATGGAAGGCGCCATCCGCCCGGCCGGCATCATCGAGAAGCTTGCCAATGCCGGCTGCGGGGCGCCGCTGCGCTCATCCGCCGATGATGTGCTGGCGCGGCTGAAGAGCCGCATCACGCCTGCTGCCTGAAATTGCATCCATCGAACCATTCATCCATCGAACCATAGGGACCACTGATATGAACGACAGTTTCCAGAAACATTCCTCAAGCTGGGTCAGCTTCTCCTACATCTCCTTCGGCTCGGCCGCCTTCATGCTGGCGCTTGGCCTTTACATGATGCCGCTCGATCTCTGGGGCAAAGGCTATCTCGCCATGGGCATTCTAATGCTGGTGCAGACCACGGTGAACATCACCAAGACGCTGCGCGACAATGCCGAATCCGAGAAGCTGATCCGCAAGGTCGAGGATGCCCGCACCGAGAAACTGCTGGTCAAGTTCAATCGTAACGATGAAGATTGATCTTCGTTAACCGCACTGCAGAGTTGTTATCGCACTCAACTATTGCGTAACAACTCTGTGGCCTTCTCTGCCTGCCGAAAGAGGAACGAGCCCGTGCAACACAATCTGATGACATCAAGGAAATTCGCGCCGCTGTTCTGGACCCAGTTCCTCACGGCCTTCAACGACAATTTTCTGAAGAACACCCTGGTGTTCCTCATTCTCTTCAAAATGTCGGCGAGCGAGGGGGCTGCGCTGGTGACGCTGGCCGGCGTCATCCTCATCGTGCCCTTCCTGCTGCTGTCGGCGCTCGGCGGCGAACTGGCCGACAAGCATGACAAGGCAAAGATTGCCGAGCTGTTGAAACGCTGCGAGATCGCCATTGCCGGGCTTGCCGTCGTCGGTCTGGCGTTTTCCTCGATTTTCGTGCTGATGGCGGCGCTGTTTGGGTTCGGCGTCGTCTCGGCGCTGTTCGGGCCGATCAAATACGGCATCCTGCCCGATCATCTCGAGCGCCGCGACCTGCCGAAGGCCAATGCCTGGATCGAGGGCGGCACCTTCATCGCCATCCTCGCCGGCACGATCATCGCCGCCTTCGCCTTCTCCGGCGGTGACAATGTGCTGATCTTCGGCACGATGATGATGGGGCTTTCGGTGCTCTGCTGGCTGGCCAGCCGGATGATCCCGCCCACCGGCTCCAAGGCGCCGGATCTCGAAATCGACCGCAATGTCATCCGCTCCAGCTACACCCTCGTCATGGAAATCCGCGCCGATAAACGGCTGTGGCGGTCGGCGCTGATGAATTGCTGGTTCTGGCTGGTCGGCGCCTTCGTTCTCTCCATCCTGCCGACCATGGTGACCGAGCTGCTCGGCGGCTCCGAGCTCGTCGTGCCGGCCTATCTCACCGTCTTTGCCATTGCCGTTGCCGTCGGCTCGGCGATTGCCGCCTGGATGTCCTCCGGCCGCATCGTGCTGCTGCCGGCCCCCGTCGGCACGGCGCTGCTCGGCCTCTTCAGCCTCGATCTCGCCTGGAACCTCTGGGGCCTGGCTTCGGTGAGCCACGCGACGACGATCGCCACCTTCTTTGCCGGTGAGAATACCATCCGCGTCGCCATCGATCTCGCCGGCATGGCAATTTCTGGCGCCTTCATCGCCGTGCCGACTTTCGCCGCTTTGCAGACCTGGGCGCATGAGGACCGCCGCGCCCGCGTCATCGGCGCCGCCAATGTGCTGTCTGCCCTGTTCATCACCGTCGGTCTCGGCCTGGTTGCCGCCGTCCAGGCGCTCGGCGCTTCCATTCCGCAGATCCTGATCGGCCTCGGCATCATCAATTTTGCCGTTGCCTGGCTGATGCTGAAGACGCTGCCCACCAATCCCTTCCGCGATTTCATCTCGATCCTGTTCCGCGCCTTCATGCGGCTGGAGGTCGAGGGGCTTGAGAATATCAAGAAGGCCGGCCGCGCGCCGATCATTGCGCTGAACCATGTCAGCCTGCTCGACGGTGCGCTCGCGCTTGCCATCACCGAGGAAGAGCCGACCTTTGCCGTCGATTACAAGATCGCCCAGGCCTGGTGGGTGCGGCCCTTCCTGAAGATGTGCAAATTCCTGCCGCTCGACCCGACCAAGCCGATGGCGACGCGTTCGCTGATCAAGGTGGTGCAGGAGGGCAACCCGATCGGCATTTTCCCCGAGGGCCGCCTGACGGTGACCGGCACGCTGATGAAGGTCTATGACGGTGCCGCCATGGTCGCCGACAAGACAGGCTCGATGGTCGTGCCGGTGAAGATCGACGGGCTGGAGAAGAGTTATCTCTCCTATCTCGATAACGGCAAGATCCGCCGCCGGCTGTTCCCCAAGGTCAAGGTCACCATTCTCGAGCCGGTGAAGCTGGAAGTGCCGCCGGAGTTGAAAGGCCGCAAGCGTCGCACGGCGGCAGGTGCTGCCCTCTATCAGGTGATGTCGAACCTGCTGTTCCAGACCGCCGATACCTCGTCGACCGTGCTCGACCGCGTCATTCAGGCAGGTGGCGAATTCGGCATGGGCAAGCTTGCCGTCGAAGATCCGGTCACCGGCCGGCTGACCTATGGCAAGCTGCTCACAGGCGCTGCCGTGCTCGGCGCAAAATTCCGCGCCCGCTTCCCGGAAACCAACCTTGGCGTCATGCTGCCGAATGCCAATGGCGCCGCTGCCACCCTTCTCGGCGTGATGACCGCGGGCAAGGTGCCGGCGATGCTGAACTTCACCGCTGGTGCCGCCAATATCCTCTCCGCCTGCAAGGCCGCCGAAGTCAAGCATGTGCTGACCTCGCGCGCCTTCGTCACCCAGGCCAAGCTCGGTGCCGTGATCGAGGAGATGGAAAAGCAGGTGACGATCGTCTGGCTCGATGATCTCAGGGCCGAAATCTCACTCAAGGACAAGATCCTGGGTTATCTCAGGAAGGCGCGGCCGCTGGTGAAGCGTAAGCCGGATGATCCGGCCGTCATCCTCTTCACCTCGGGTTCCGAGGGCACGCCGAAGGGCGTGGTGCTGACCCACCGCAACATCCTGTCGAACGCCGCCCAGGCCGCCGCCCGCATCGATTTCCACAGCGGTGACAAGGTGTTCAACATCCTGCCGGTGTTCCATTCCTTCGGGCTGACGGCCGGCACGGTGCTGCCGCTGATCTCGGGCGTGCCTGTTTATTTCTATCCGTCGCCGCTGCATTACCGCATCGTGCCGGAACTGATCTATGTCTCCAATGCCACGATCATCTTCGGCACCGACACCTTCCTCAACGGCTATTCGAGGACGGCGCATCCCTACGATTTCCGCTCGATCCGCTACATCTTCTCCGGCGCCGAGCCGGTGAAGGCCGCAACCCGCCAGACCTATATGGAAAAATTCGGCCTGCGCATCCTCGAAGGTTACGGCGTCACCGAGACCGCGCCGGTGATTTCGATCAACACGCCGATGTACAACAAGTCGGGCACGGTCGGCAAAATCCTGCCGGGCATGGAATGGAAGCTCGAACCGGTGCCCGGCATCGAGGAGGGCGGCCGGCTGCATGTGCGCGGCGCCAATGTCATGGCAGGTTACCTCCGCGCCGAAAGGCCCGGCGTGCTCGAGCCGTTGGTCGATGGCTGGCACGACACCGGCGATATCGTCACCATCGACGAGGATGGCTTCGTCAAGATCCGCGGCCGCGCCAAACGCTTCGCCAAGATCGGCGGCGAAATGATCTCGCTCGCCGCCGTCGAGACGCTGGCCGCCGAGCTCTGGCCGGGCGCCCTCTCGGTCGTCTCGTCGCTGCCCGACGCCAAGAAGGGCGAGCGGCTGGTACTGCTCACCGACGCCCCCACCGCCACCCGCGCCGAATTCCTCGCCTTCGCCAAGTCGAAGGGCGCGATGGACATGATGGTGCCGGCCGAGGTCAATATCGGCAAGGTGCCGGTGCTGGGCTCCGGCAAGGTCGATTTCGTCGCGGCGCGCAAGCTGGCGGAGAGCGTGGCCGAGAAGGGGGAGGCGGCTTAGGCGGACTTAGGTTTGGGGCGTCGCGTCCTGCGGCACCCCCCTCTGCCCTGCCGGACATCTCCCCCACAAGGAGGGAGATCGGCAGGAGGCCAACGCTCGGTCCCACTTTGCCGGTAAGTTGATTCCAAATGGCAATTGTTTGGGGAAGCCCTAACGTCTATCCGATCTCCCCCGTTGTGGGGGAGATGTCCGGCAGGACAGAGGAGGGAGCCCCCGCCACGCGCCAACAGAAGCGCACCACGACCGGCTAACTCACCGCCGCCCGCTCCGTCGTCTCCAGCCGCAACCCCAGCACCAGCGGCACGGCGAGCGCGTAGACGGCGACGACCGATAGCCAGATCGCGCCCGGCCATTCCTCTTGGAAGAGGAAATAGAGGCTGGAAAAGCCGAGCGGCGCGACGATCGAGGCGAGGCTGACGGCTGAGGCCAGCACGCCCTGGAACTGGCCCTGGCTATTTTCATCGACCTGCCGGGTCGCCAGCGACTGCAGCGCCGGCACGCCGATGCCGCCAAGCGCAAAGACCGGCATGATCGCGAAGATCATCCAGCCCTGGCCGGCGAAGGCCATGACGGTGAGCGCGAGTGAGACGGCGGCAACACCCACGAGGATCGCGGCGCGTTCGCCGAGCAACCGGACCGCCGGCCCCGGCAGCAAGGCCTGGGCAAATGTCTGGCAGATGCCGAAGGCGCCCAGCGAAAGGCCGATCGACAGCCCGTTCCAGTGAAAGGCCTCGCTGCCCCACAGCGCCCAACAGGTGCCGTAGGCCTCGCCGGTGGCGCTGAAGATGAAGAACAGGGTGACGACCGGCAGCAGGCTTTTGACCTCCAGCACCGACCGCAGCGGTTTCAGCGGATTGAGCGCCGCCAGATCGATCGTCTCGCGGCTGCCCGGCCGCGATTCCGGCAGGATGAAGAAGGCAAGCAGCAGGTTGGCGCCATTGAGCACGGCGGCTGCGATAAACGGCAGCCGCAACCAATGATCGCCGAGCACGCCGCCGAGCACCGGGCCGATGATGAAGCCGAGGCCGAACATGGCGTTGAACAGGCCGAAGCGGCGGGCGCGTTTCTCCTCCGGCGAAATGTCGGTGATATAGGCGGTGGCGACCGAGATATTGGCGCTGGTCAGCCCGGCGATCGCCCGGCCGACGAACAGCAATGCGAGATTGGGCGCAAAGGCGAGGAACAGGTAGTTGACGGCGGCGCCGGCGAGCGAAATCAGCAGCACGGGCCGTCGGCCGAGCCGATCGCTCAGCGCCCCGAGCACCGGCGCGAAGATGAACTGCATCACCGCATAGAGCGCCGTCATCGTGCCGATATACGGTGCGACGTTTTCGGCATGGGTGATATCGCGCAGCAGCGACGGCAGGATCGGGAAAATCAGCCCGATGCCGACGGCATCGAGGACAATGGCGGTAAAGATGACGATAAGGGATCTGGTCATGGGTGCGTTCCGGGTCGACGCAAGCCCGCAGGACCGTCAGCGCCTCCCTGATTTCTGCAAATCACGGAATTGCATCGGGACGCCGATGGCTCACGATAAGGCCTGATCTTTGTCAGGCGATTGGTTTCTAGGGGGTGCTGGCCGAACCATGGCTGATGCGCATGGCTGGCGTGTACTCGACCGCCTGGACGACCCATTCGTCCACCTGTTTACTCCGCCACTGAGCGGATCAAGGGAGGCAGTCGCTTTTCGCGACGGGCAAGACATACGCCGGATGGTTGAGTAGGGCAAGCCTGTTTTTGTGTGGTCAATTCTCCGCCGACCGCCCGAGATTTGTTCCTCACGCCGGTCGGTGTCGGCAGACGGATGAGGCCAACCCCAACCTGCCTCATTCCTGTGACGAGCACAGGAATGAGGGAGGTTCGGATGACGCGGCTCGGCCCCCCGCCAAGCGCGCCAACATGAACGCCGCACCCCCAATGGCGCGTTTCGTCTGTCGTTCGGCGCATATGAGGTTGTCCCGCCGGGGCAGTCGCTTCACCATGAGGCAACTTCAGCTCGGGGAACAGACAGGCAGGCCATGACCGATATCGCGCAGATGCAGGAACAGCGATTGAGCGCCCTTCGACAGACTGCGTCGGGTGCGCCGAAGCTGCCGTCCAACCCGTTCTTCGGCGTCGGGCCGATCACCGATGCGACGACCGATGAAGTGGATAGCCGCCTGCGGCGCATCGCCTTCGACGCCTGGATCGAGAAGACCTATCGCAAGTTCGACGATCGGGGCAACGATATCGGCGGCTTCACCACGGCCGAGATTTCCCGCAGCATGCATCGCGGCTATCCGGCCGACAAGATCCTGACCGACATGATGCGGGCGATCCATCGTTATTTTGGTTTCCCCAAGACCAACCGCATGGCGGTGGGGCTCGGCGGCGGCCATAGCGGGTTCACCGTCTGCATCCAGCACCTGATGAATGCCAACGACGCCGGCCAGCGCGTCTATGTCGATACGCCGCGGCCGGAGAGCGATCCGTCCAAGGCCGCCGGCTTCTTCCGCCAGTCCTGGGCAACACAGCTGATCGAGATGCAGCGCTTCGCCGAAAAGGGTTGCGAAAGCCGCATTCATTTCGCCGCCTCCGAGGGCGTGATCCCGACGGCGGCCGAACTGTCCTCCCTTGGCGTTTCGATCTTCGTCGGCGTCGGCCACGAGACGACGGGGGCGAACGCCTATACCAGCGCCGAAATCCACGAACTGTTGAACTGGCTCGACGGCGATCCGGCCAACCGCCATGCGGTGTTCGACGCTACCTCGATGCTCGGCGCCATGCCGTGGGAGCCCGAGCTGGTCAGCGCCGTGATGGCGAAGTGCTGCCTGTTCATGCCCTTCCAGAAGGCGATCGGCGGGGTATCAGGCTATTTCGTCGCCTCCTTCACCCCGCATGCCCTGGCGCTGATCGAGAAGAACCAGCAGGATCCGGCCTGGGCGATCCCGCGCCAGTTGAAGATCGCCCCGCCGATCGATCCGCGGCAGCCGTTTTCGGCCAAGCGCTCCGTCGATGCCGGGCCGTTCTTCGATCCGGCCGAAGACCGCATGCTCGGTGGCGTCATCAACACCTACAGCGCGCTCGCCTTTGCCGAGACCACTTTCGGCCTGCTGCAGTCGGAGGCCCGGGTCGGCTCCGTCGTCGAGCTCAACCGCCGCTCCGCCGCCAACCGCGCCGTGATCGACGAGTGGGTCAAGTCGCATCCGCTGCTGTCGCTGACCGTCACCGATGCCGAGCGGCGTGGCGCGGCCGTGACGCTGCTGAAGGTCGAGGACGACGGCATCACCGATGCCGGCCTCCATGCCCGCATCATCGCCCGTTCCAAGCAGCTGCTCGGTTATGAGGGCATCACCCATCCGAACGGCGAATACGAGCCGGGCCTCGACGCGGCCCGCTATGTCAACGCCTTCCCGGGCACACCAGGCGATTACCGCGCCTGGGTCGGCGGCATCCGCGAGCCCGAAGATGTCGTGGCGCTGCTGGAAAATCTTGAATACGCTTATCTCCGCGCCAAGATCGTCGTTCTCGAAGAGGAGCTGGCAAAACACGGCGTCACCTTCGAGTCTCCCGTCAAGACCGATGGCGCCGTGCGCAAGGACGATCCGAACCGCGCCTATACGGTGCTGGTCGCCGATCTTGTGGGCCTGCGCTTCGGCGCCGACAGCGAGCCCGATTACAGCGAGGTCAAGGCCTATATCGAGGAGAAGGGCGGCAGCTTCCATCTCGGCCCGCTCAGTGACCGTTCGGTGCTCGAAAAAGGCCGCATCCACTTCTTCTATCAGCCGAACCTCAGCACCGAGGCGGAGATCCTGCCGCAGACCGACAAGGGCCAGTATGACGCGCTGATCGCGGCGGCGACCTTCATCCCGAAGGCCTCCGTCTTTTCGCTCGGCGGCGTGCGCATCGGCGCCGGCACCGGCAATATGGGCTCGGCTTCCTGGGGCGGCGGCAATGGCGAGGGCGGCAATGCGCCCCTGATGAACACGCCCGGCATCAACAGCCGGGCGACCGCCCAGATGGCTCTCAAGGCGATCCTGAAGGTCGTGCCCGACCTGCCGGTCGACCGGCTTCACCGGATGGTCGCCGGCGGCGATTTCGATACCGGCCGCCAGCTCAAGGATTTCCCGACGGCAAAGCTCGAGGGCCGCAAGCTTGCCGTTCTCGGCTACGGCAATATCGGCCGCGAAGTCGCCAAGCTCGCCAAGGCCTTCGGCATGAAGGTGGCGATCTATGCCCGCGAACATCACAAGCGCTGGATCGAGGCCGAGGGCTTCGACTATGCCGCAAGCGCCGTCGAAGCGGCAAGCGGCGCCGACGTGCTCTCCGTCCATATCGGCCTTGGCCGCCTGGACGCATCGACCGGCACCTATTCCAATGCCGGCACCGTCGATGCCAAGGTGCTCGGCGCCATGAAGGACGGCGCGGTGCTCGTCAATTACGACCGCGGCGAAGTCGTCGATCCATATGCGCTCGATGCGGCACTTTCTTCAGGCAAGATCGCCCATGCGGCAATCGACGCCGATCTCTTCAGGGATGCGGCGACCGGCACGCTCAGCGGCCCGATGCTGCCTTACCTGCCGCTCGAAGAGCGCCATAAGGGCAAGCTCGAACTGCTGCCGCATGCCGCCGCCGACACCGACCACCCTTCGCGGGTGACCGGCGCCAAGCAGGCGGTCGACCAGATCTTCGACGTCATCCGCTTCAAATCCGTCGTCAATCTGAAGGGCGACCTGCCTGAGGGTTACGTCTCCGGCGGCAGCCGCACACCGGCCGGCATCGGCCGGGTGACGAAGCAGGTCGTCGCCGAAGCCGGCGGCAAGGCGAAGCTGCTCGAAGAACTGCGCCAGGCCTCGGAAAAGATCGCCGCCATCACTGGCGCGCTGTCGGCCGTTTCCGATCCGGATCATCGCCAGCGGATCGTCGAGCGTTACACGAGCCTGCTGGTCGAAAATGCCGACCGGCAGCGGGCGCTGCTCGACCAGCTTGGCCTGTATGGGCCGGCGGAGGGGTGAGCTGCAGCGGCGCGGTTCGGGCCAAGCCCCAAACCCCGCCCCAACCCCTCTCCACAAGGGGGAGGGGCTAACGTGCGGCACCGCTTCACGTAATCTCCATCGTACCGAACCGTGGGGCGATAACAGCCAGCAAGAACTCGTCTTCTGGCCACCGCCGAACACCACAGCTTAGTTCCTTCCCCTTGTGGGGAGGGTCTTGCGGCGGGCGCATGGAGGATCCGGAGCGGCAGCCCAAAAACAAACAGGCGGCACATCGGCCGCCTGTTTTCGTGTCTTCGGGTTGCCCGTTACTTCTGTTCCGGCGCCAGGAACTCGGCGCAATAGGACGGACCGTTGACGCCGGGAATGTCGGCGACGGTGCGGATGTCGCGGATCGTGTAATCCGAGCTGGTGGTAATTTCGGCCTGGCAGCGCAGATAGGCGGTGCGGGCGGACGCGATCTGCTTGCCGCGCTTGCCGTCGGCGCCTTCGGCATATTTGGCCGGAATGCGCACGGTCTTGTAGCCGCCGCGCCAGGTATAGACGGTGGTTGCGCCTTCCTCGCGGTCGCTGAGCGGCGGCCCGTAGGCGGCAAAGAAGATGCCGGCCGATTTGCCGACCCAGCGGGCCTCGATCGGATTGCCGGCGGAAGGAATGGTGGTGCATCCGGCAAGCCCAATTGCAAGCCCGGCCGCGGTGATGGTGCGGAGTTTCATCGTGTTGTCCCTGGTCTCTAGCGCAGTGGCTGCGAATCCGCTCTCTACGCGCGGTTTCGCCTGTCCCGTCGAGCCCTTTAGCGCGGAACCCGGCAAAAGAAAATTGCCCCCGTCGCACTTCCCGACGATTTGCTCCGGGTGTGTCTTTTTGCTGCAGCAGCGCACCGCCGCGCCCTGTCATCAACCCGTCAAAAATTCCACCGGATTTTTGGAATTTGGTGCTTGTGCAACCAGATAGGCTGTTCTATAGAAGCGCCGCTGGTCACGGAGTGTAGCGCAGTCTGGTAGCGCACCACGTTCGGGACGTGGGGGTCGAGTGTTCGAATCACTCCACTCCGACCAGCCGTAAACTACTGATTTAATTCACGTAATTTACCACATTCCCGAAATCAAATAAAGCTTCATTTCAACGTCTCGGACCGTTTGCGGACCGATTGACCACCGGACCGATTAGAACGCGTTCGCCGCTTGGCTCTGAAAATCAGGGCTGGCATGCGCATAGGTCCGCTCGAACTCTTCCGATGTAAGCCCGAGTGAGGCCGCTGCCTGCTCGGTATCGACGCCTGCCTGAGCAAGCCATGTGGCGCGTGTGTGCCGCAGGACGTGAGGCGTCACGTCGTCGCCAAAGCCGGCCGCATCGCGGACCGTTCTGAACGCTTTGTGCGGCTTGACGATTTTTTCCCCAGCATATGTGACCACATACCTAAGCGTGATCGGGCGCCCTTCCGAATCCAGCGCCGTATCGGCCTTGTGCCAATAGCGCAGGAACCGGAGCAGTCGAGGCGGCACCTTGACCGGCGTCCGTCGCTTGTTGTGAGCCACGCGCTCGCCCTCGGCTCTGCGATAGATGACGCCACGATCAAGGTCTATATGACCGGCTGTCGTGTTTGGCATCCATTGCAGGTTCAGGACGGCGGACAGGCGAGTTCCGGTATATAGGCCAATCATGATCAGGCGGACCAGATGACCGCACTGTTTCTCGTTCCTGGCGGCGCGTAGCAGTCTTGCGACTTCCTGCCTGGTCAGCCACTTCTGCCGAGGCATTCCCTTCTCGGGCAACGTCACCTTCGGAACCATGTCCAGCGTGTTTTCGGCGTGGTAATAGTTGATCGCGGCCCGAAGCACCTCCAGATCCCGTCGAGCGCCGCCGAGATTGCCGCGGTCAAACGCAAACTCTCGGCACGTCTGTCCTTTGATTTCCGTCAAGAGCATGTCGCCGAAGAAATCGTTGAGCCTGCCGATCATGGATTCGGTCTCCTTCGGACGCGCCGTTGAAGGGCACTTCTCCTCCAGGTAAACCATCAGCACGTCGCCTACCGAGACCTCAGCGGAACGACTGCTGCGCTGCGGGCGGTATTTGCTGGCGATATATTCGGCGAGCTTTTCTTGCGCTCGGCCAACTTCTGCTTCAGAGCAGTCCGTGCCGATACGCTGCCCTCCGTCCTTGATGAACCATGTTCCGGTGTCTGGCCTGAGCCAGAGCCTTGCTGGTCGACGCTTTTGCGGCATTTTTCAATCATCCTCTTGATCCCGTTTTTGGTGACGAAATCCTTGTTGGCGATCTGAATGATTTCAAGATTGCCCTTCCGGGCTTCGGTCCGCAGAGAGGATTTCGTCAGACGGCCACGAAAGAACAGCTTGCAGGCGTCGGCAAGTGAAATCGGATCGTCGTCCTCGATATCCATCATTCGCCCCTCCGTTTACTCTCCGCCTTGTGTCGCTCCCACTCCCGTTGGGCCGAGGGATCAGCAAACGTGAAGGGCTTGGGGTCGGGAACTGGTGCAGGGTCGGACTTCAGCGCGCGGACGATACCCGCAGCTTTTTTGCCAGACATAAGTCTCCACTTGTGGCCGGCTGGTTCCACGAACTCCCCGAGCAACTCGCCCATACAATCGTGGAAGGGAACAAGCCGTTCTGGCGTATCCTCGATTGGTGCCGCATCTTCCAATGCTTTCGCCGCCTCTTCCAGCGCAGAGTTCCGGATATCGGCTTCATTGCTTGCCATCGGCGTTCCCCTTCTGCTGTGGAATGAGGGCGGCGCGGACCTGCTTCAATGCGGCCCATGCCATAGAGCGAGTGTCGTTGCTGGTCATAAGCGAGTGACAGATTTCAACGTATGGTTCTGCGAGCTTCAGCGCCTCCCTAAGCCGCTCGATCTCCCCCTGCTTTGGACCAATGCTAGTGGTAGTCCAAGCGGCCCCAGCCTTAAGACGGCGAAAATCAGTCTCCGTTCCTCCGCGCTCTTGCCGCGCACGTTCCTCAAGATGAGTTTGGCATTATGACGGATAATCTCGCCACGGCTCATCTTTCATCTCCTGCAACGATATATGTGCCGTACTTGAGCCAAGCTCGAAGGCGCTTGCGCTCTTCCTTGTAAGCTTGTGCAGGAGCTTTAGCGTCGAGCCAATCCAGAATATTCCGCAGATCGCTTTTGAGCGTTGGTGCGTCTTTGCTGGCGCTAGCCAGTGCAGCAGCCTCATGCCTAGAAAGACGGCCATCGGTAATCTGTGTCATGACTTCACCTCAGAATGAAAACTTGGATCGAGCGGGTGCGGCATGAACTCGACAGGGTCGACAGGGCTTTCGCCCTCCAAATCCCACCAATATGCGCGCTTGCCGTCGTCGGCCCACGTCGCTTGATAGATTCGGCCGTCTTCGTCGCGGACCCAATATTCTTCGGAATTGGCTATCCGAAGTTCACCAAGCTCGTAGACGCGATCAACGCTTTTGTCGGCTTCGGAGATCGGGCGCCATGACGCCTCCAAGTAAGCTGCTATAGCCTGACGCGCTTCCCGAGGCTCAAGATGGACAGGCTTATAGTTTTCGTCTTCGCCAAGCACAACTGCCTTGCAGATCGCTTTTATAATGTCGCCATCCCCTCCCTCTTCCAAATCCGGTGCATTCTGAGAGACAACTGGTGTTGAGGTGCATTGGTGGGTGTAGAGCGGTTCGCATGCGAACGCTGTCGCATCGCTAAAGCGGGTCGGCTTCACAGTGGCGACATTCCACTTGCCGATAAGAGGTTCCCCGCCATAAGCGCTCTCCCACCGCCACGCCACCGGCTCCTCCGCATTATCGCCGGCCTGCGGGGCGAGGGCGGAGAGGGCGAGATCCTTGAGATAATCGACCTCAATCTTGAGCGCTTCTTCGGTATTGCATTGGCATACTGGCGAACAGCCGCATTCACGAGGCGCGGCGATCGTCTTTAGCGCTTTCAAGTGCGGATAGGCGGCATCGCCACGGCGATACGTGATGAGTTCGCGGGCCAAATGGCCTGCATCATCGGCCCGCAGCCTTGCCCAGTGCTCAAGCTCATCATCAGTTATCGGCGCTCTGCTATTTGTGGTCATGGTGTGGGCTCCTTGGTGGCAGAAACGTCGATGGCGTAGACTTCGACCGGATCGGCGCCGAAATGTGGATGGGTGATCGTCTTGCGGATGAAGCCGCGCCAAGGAAGCTCGATGCGCCGGGACTGATCGTCGCGCTTCGGGTAGCCTTTGGTGAGAACTATCCCGTCGAACGAGCGATGAAGGATGCCGCGTTCGCCACCGACGATAAGGCGCTTCTTCCAGAAGGCGTTAGCAAGCCGGTATTCCTCGGGCTTCGTTCCGTCGCAGATCGCGTCGAAGTATTCCGCTTTCAGGGCAAGATGCAGTTTCGTCATGGCTTCCCCTCCGTGTGCTGGTTGATGATGGCGGCCGGCGCGAAAAGCTGGCGCGGCGGAAGTGGCGGTTTAGCCTGCCGCCTGGCTACCTTCTCCGAGATTGGAAAGCCGGGGCTGCGGATCTTCTGCTTTGGAGACTTAATCCCGTTGGCGCGGTTATAGACCCGCTTCGCCTTGGCGATCGCCGTGACATCCTTGTTGGTCTTGCCGTCTTCGCCGCGGTGGCAGCAGAAGCAGAGGAGCTGGCCTTCGGCGATCGTGATCTTGCGTTGCTTGTCGGCTTCGGGCCGTAGCGCCTCGGCTATGATGTGATCGATATCGTACGGCTTGCCGGCAAGGACGAGCTTGCAGCGCTCGCAGCAGATGCGACCGAGATGATCTTTGGAACGCTCGACGATCTGCTCTTTCTGGTTACGGGTGAACTCGCGACGGGACATCAGAGCGGCACCCCACCTTGAGGGAGGACCGTACCGAAGCCGTCGCATTCTTTGCATTCGCGCTCTTCGGTATCGTCGTGGGGGACGGCGCATCCAGCCTCATAGACCGTGGCACGCTTGGAAATCAGTCCTTCGCCACCGCAGGCATCGCAGGTGACGAAGAAGTAGGGGCCATGATCCTCGCCAGTCATCTGGCGGAGATATTCGCCGTCGGCTTCGAGAGCCGCCTGCATCTCTTTGTCGAAGATCGTGCTCAATGCCTGACCTCCCTCGGATCCGCCTCTCCAGCGATAATCCCGTCCGCCGTGGCAAACGCCGCCGGCAGAGATCCACGGATCATCTCGATAAGATGCGTATCTGGTGCGGTGACCATGATCTTCATCGTGGCCGCCAACGAGACGGTGAGGGCGGTCATGATCGCCTGGAATTTGGTCTCCGGAGGGAGATCGGCCGTTTCCGGTGCCAATGTCCAATAGCGGTGGATGACGTCGGCAATTTCCTTCCTGACCGCCTCAGTGGCGACGTCGAACGGATCAGCCATTGGCGCGCCCTCCCAACTCCTCGACCGAGCACCCGAGCACATCGGCGTAATAATCGATCGCGCTCTCCAGGCTCGTATTTCCGTTGAAGATCGCCCGCATGGATTTCGATATGCTGGTGGCCTTGGCCTGGCCGTCGGGCGAGAGCGCCTTGATCTTCGGCGCCCATTCGTTCTCGATCGCCTTCAGTGCCGCGCCAGTCGCTTCCCGGTCGGCAGCCATCGGCAGAACATCTCGAGCGAACTGGATAAGCGTCTCCGTTTCCGGGTCGCGTGAACCCGCCGGCGGCTGAGATGGGGCGGTCTCTGCGCCGCCGGCCGGGTCTTCTCCTGAAGCAAGGTCCGCCACGGGTGTTTCCGTTGCATCAGGAATGGGGGAGCCTGCCGGCGCGGCACCAGCAGGCTCGGCAGACGCGGGTATGAGGGACCCCGCGGCTGCGTCCGGCGGGACGGGGGCGTCGCCGGATTCTAAATCGTCATCAAAAATATCGCCCGCCTGAGCCGTTTCGGTCTCGGAGTGGACGAAGGACGCATCGAAGCCTTCGCGCTCGCCCTCGGGCCGGTGCGCGGCGTTCTGGCGCAATCGCTGCATGACCGACGGCTGCGGGGTGATGTCGCGCGCGTTGTCTGGTCCTTGGAATTGTTCGGCCTCCTCACGGTCGTAGACACCGAGGATGACTTCCGGCGTGTACCGCCGAGCCCATGAGCGGGCACTGTAGTAACCGAGCTGCTGCTGCTGATCAGTCTTCCACAGCGGTGAGTTCTTCGGCGTGATCAGTCCGACCGGCGGCGACGTGTATGAATATTCTTCGCCATCCAGGGTGCCGGACACCGTGCAGGTCATATCGGTACCGGTGCCTTCGTAGCTGTAGCGCAGGCGGCCTTTGATGCCGGACCGGGTGTTGACGACGGCGGCGATAAGCTGCGCTTCATAGGCGATCGTACCATTGACCTGGTACGACTTCGAGGCGACAGCGAAAGGGTTCATCTGCCAGTCCAGCGCCTGCAGCGCTACAGCCATGCAGGCGCCGGCGTTGCCGCGCAAATGCTTGGGCAGGGCAATGTCAGCCCGGCACATTACCTCGGCGAATTTGACGACCTCGGCCAGATTCTGAGGTGCAATCTTCGCGCCGGTGGCTCCGGTGGACATACCGACCGAATCCATAGGAAGGCGTTCGGTTCGTTCTGCGAGCTGGTTCATGCTGCGATCCCCAATTGATTTTTGATGCGAGTTTTTGCCCAGGCAGGCATTTCGGCATATCCGACCATCTCTCGGTCGAACCCGTCGAAGCCCGGCCAAACGCCCTCCTTGAGGCAGCGTTTGACCGTCTCGATCGCGACGCGCGCCTGGCGCTCGCCGAGGTCTATATCCTCGTCTTTCAACTGCATGACGCGGACATCGTAGGGCGGAGCTTTCTCGACGAAGACGAAAGTGAAGCTTGAGAACGCGTCGGCGCCGAGAACCTGGCGGACGATCATCCGGAGCAAGCCGGCCTGGACGTGATATCCGTGACTGAAAATTGCCTTGGACAGGCTTTCGTCATCGACCGACGCCGCCGTCTTCAGATCCACGAAGTCGCCGCTATCGTTCGGCACCACGTCAGGCCGCGTCTTGAGCCAGATATCGCCGTCCTTGCAGAACAAGCTACGCTCGATGCGACCGTTCAGAATGCCGAGGCGGATAGCCTCCTTCTTGGAAAGAGCGGTCGCGATCTGGCGAATATGCCCGATATCCGTTTCGGTGATGACGACCTTGCCGACCTTAGCCTGGTCAGCGAGCCAAGCCTTGCACCAGTTCGATTGGCCGCTCCACGGCTTCTCCGCGCCCTTGCCGTCTGGGTATGTGGCTGGGCGGAGCGAATAGCGCTCCTTGAAGCCTTCCTCGCCCAGCAACAGCATGTGAGCCGCCTTGCCGAACTCCAGGCTATCTTTTTCAGGGCGCTCGAAGGCATCCGGGTTGTAGGGCGAGAAACCCCAATATTCGGAAGGCCGGCGGAGTACGGAACGAAGGCCGGAACTGGAAATCGAGAACCCATCGAACAGATCGATCTTGCCATGATAGTCTTCGATCGGGACTCCGGCGTAGATGCCGCGGCGAATGATCTGCTTGCCGTTCCATCTCTGCTCTGATCCGATGCCGCCGATCAGGCCGCTGGAGATAGACGCGATGGACTGGAAAGAATCCTGATCGATAATCTTATCCATGGCGAACGCTCTCCTGTGCGATAAGGTCTTGCTGGTGAAGGACGGCCTGCGCGCGGGGGATCGACACGAAGAGCATCAGGGCTCCGACGATGACGAGCATGTGCAGGCCGATGAGTAACCAGAATTGACGGTCGCGGGCGGCTTGAGCCTCGGCGGCACGGCGGTTAATGGCGGCGAGCTTGACTTGGATTTCACTCATAACGCTGCTCCCAGATCTTTCGCGACGCGCAGAACCTCGTTGGCCTGATCGATGCTGTTGATGTTTGCGGTGTGGTATTCGTCGACGCCGATCACGTGGGCGATCATGCCGTAGAGCTCGCGCCGACCGACGCGACCAGACTTCCAGATCGGGTCGATGACCTTGTGTATCTCGGACCGGACCGATTTTATTTCAGGCGTCGGGATGCAGCCGAGTGGTCGCGTCCGATCCTTGGTCTTGTGGTGGCAGCCGACGAAGTTGCCGCAGGTGTCACAGCGCCAAAACGGCAGGTCGTGAAGGTCACGCCGGTGAGGATAGGTTTCCTTGCCGGTGACCAGACGGGCCTGCACCTCGCCTTTGCAGCCGCAGCAGTAGAGTTTCATGGGCGCGCGGCTCATCACTCTTCGCCCCGCGTCGTCTTGAGCACGGATGCAGCAGCATCGAGCGCAGCCGTCGCGCATTTCGGGCAAAGGTCGGTTAAATCCAGCCGGTCCTTGCCGCCGTAGCTGTCGACGTTGCGGGAGCCCTCGATCTTCAGCGAGCCCCAATCCCGAGGCTTCTTGAACGATCGGCTCGTGTACGAGCCTTCCTGCTGCTTGTCGACTGTATGGCCGCAGTTGTCGCATGAGATGCGCGGGGTGATGTTGACGTCGGCCATCAGATCCGCGCTCCCTGTACGAGAGCAGACTGAAGCGCCGGAACCTCGCCGCGGTAGTCGGGAGCCGTCTCGCGCTTGAGGTCGGCGATCTGGCGCTCCAAATAGGCTGTTTCCCGCTGGGCCTTGACGAAGGCGGACCTGGCGATGGCCAGCTTTTCCTCGTAGGCATCGAGGAGGAATTGGTCGCGGTTCATGCTGCACCGCCTTTTTCGCGCAGCCGAAGGAGAGCTAAGATAGCCAGTGTCATAGCTACGTTCTCGACCTTCGGGAAGGAGGTTGACCCCATGGCCAGATTCAGGATCCAGTGGAGTGCTACAGCCGCTATGACGTCAAAGATGGTCATAACTATTCTCATGGTTTGATTGCCTTTTCCCATTCCGGAGTCTGTCTCTGCCATCTTCGTTACCTCGTAGTCTGGGGATGGGTGGGGAGGGCGGTCAGACGTAGGCTTCCGCCTCTAGTCGCGTGATGAAGAAGTGGATCCCGCTGGAGCATTCCTCGAACCAGTTCTCATCGAAGCTGTCGGGAGTGACGCGGGTGCCGGCGATGTATTCGGTCTTGCCATCGTGAAGCGAAATCGCTTTGCCTTCGCCGATCACCTCGATAACGTCGGCATATTCGGCTCGGCACTTCCGCCCAAAAGCATGCGAGCGCTTCGCCGTCTCAGGAATGCGAAGCTTGACGATCACACCGTTCCTGCACTTCTTCCAGCCGATCAGATCGCCTTCTGGGAGGATGCGCGTCATGGCGACAGCCATTTCCGCATTCTCGGCGGAGCGCAGGTCGGCGGAGCGCAGGTCGGCGTAGCTCAGGTCGGCGGAGCGCAGGTTGGCGGAGCGCAGGTCGGCGGAGCGCAGGTTGGCGGAGCGCAGGTCGGCGGAGCGCAGGTCGGCGGAGCGCAGGTTGGCGTAGCTCAGGTTGGCGGAGCTCAGGTCGGCGTAGCTCAGGTTGGCGGAGCTCAGGTTGGCGGAGCTCAGGTCGGCGGAGCGCAGGTTGGCGGAGCGCAGGTTGGCGGAGCTCAGGTCGGCGGAGCGCAGGTTGGCGGAGCGCAGGTCGGCCTTTCCCTTGATAGCCCACTTCACAGCCAAACCAAGTTTGAGAGACGGAAGGGCGTCCTCCTTGCACTCAATGTCAGCTGTGAATTTTACTTCGCCGGTATACCGGTCAAGAACGTCGAATTTCATTGTCTTCCCTCTGTCGTGCCGTCTAGCGGCAGGTTGAATTCGTTATTCGGCTGCGATTGAAAAGTGATCCTCAAGCCTCGCGCTCTCGCTGGGGCGCCAGTCAGCCCGGGCCTTACGCATAAAACTGATCCTCATCCTTGAGGCCCATGATCTCGCGGGCGTAGCGGTAGTGGCCCTCGACCGCGAACCGGTAGCCGCGCATGAAGACCGGGCCTTTGATGGTGTTCTGCGGCTCGTGCATCTTTTCGAAGCCGAGGGCGCCGTAGCGCTGCGCTTCGATCGCCATGTAGACGTCACAGTCGGCCAGGTCGCGGGCACCGTTCCAGCGGGCGTCGCGCTTGCTCTGCTCTGTCTCGATCTGGCGGATGTGCTGCATTTCCCGGTCCTCTTCGTGCCGCCGATCCCGTTTCTCTGAGCCCGTGGGCTAGTCAGTCGTGATCGGTTTGTGAGGAGGAATGTAACAGATAATGCGACAGTGTCAACCGACGTGTAACATGAAATGACGCAAAATATTTGACATCGAAATCGGGATGGCGCAAAAGAAAAGCGCCGGCGGGGTGATCCGACCGGCGCTCAATGCAGCTAAGTTGATACGTTTCGCTTAACACATCACAACAATTGATGGAAGCGAAAAGCTGCTGAGAGTGGCTGAAAAACGCAAAATCTTGGGCCTGATCGGAGGTTCCCGCCAAGATGATGTGTTCAGAGGCTCAAACGGCAGCGGTTTTTCAAGGGCATTGTCCCGCGCCACCGATCATCAGGTGATCAATCCCATCGCGGTCGCCGCTCGCCAGTCAGGAGCGGAATCAAAAAATACCTGGATGGCGTGACCCATAGCCGCCAGGGCCTGACGGAACAGGGCATCCCCCTGACGGTCCCACGGCTTCAGCCTCCTCCTTCCTGACCAGAAGGGTAAAGCTGGAAGCTGCTCCGAGCCGGGAAAAATCGGAGCAAGGCATGAGCGGTGGAAGGCTCATACGTCGCTTGCGGCGGAAAAGGCACTGAGTATGCGCCCGGTCAAACGGGTTCCCTTGGTCCGGGACTGACGGTAGGGAGCTTCGCTTCCATCCCCTGTCAGGCAGAAAAGGGTAGAGCTATGCCCTCCCGATGCGAAAAACCGAGAAACCGCTGCGAAAAATTAGATTGTCTCGTTTCGCAACGCATCCAGGCGGTCGAAGACAGCCCGCCAGGCGTCGGCTCGATTTTCAGCCGGCAGTTTGCCAACGATCCCTGCGATATCCTGCAGGTACTCGTCTATCTTCGTCTCGGGCGGGTAAGTTCGCTCAAGAAGAACAACCAATTCGGCATTCACCGACCGGTTGTTGAAATCAGCGACACGCTTGATGCGATCGCGCAAGCCGTTCGGAACGCGGATGATGATTTTATCCAGGAGGCGGCTCGGGCTGTACTCGCTCATCCTGAACGCATACAAGCGCCGCTTAACCAAATAAATATCGGCCAGTGGCCATACACGCAGACGTCGCTATGATCGTTTTTCATACTTAAAAGAGCACTGCCAAGTGCCTATGGAGCGATGAAATGAACGAGCTGTTCGCCTCTTTTGTGTCCCCCGAAAAGGTTATGTCTGGCAAGTTTCGCGTGCACCCCGTCATCGGCGACGAGATGGAGCCGACGCTTCGGGGTGGGCGAGACTTTGTCTTGACGGCGCCAGTGACAGCTTACGAGGGGGAGGGGATTTACTTGGTCGACATCGGCCTCGGGATCGAGCTTTTCCGGGTGACGAATACTCTTGGGCCGGCTGGAGAGCTGATTCTTTCCCGCGAGAACGAGCATTATCCGGCGCACCGGCTGCCGCGTGGCCAATTCAGTGACGCGGTTGTGGGGATTGTCGTCGCCGATATCCGGACGCGGGACAGCCGGTTCCTTAAATCGTGAACCGGCCGATGTAGCGGCCAACGATCTGGATCTCATCCAGATTGAGGATGCGTGTCATGTGGCGCGGGTTGTCCGACGAGATTTGGACCGTGATCCGCTCATCACCCGGGCTGGATGTCACCTCGAGGCGTTTGACAACGACGCCCCCAAACTCGTCCGCAAGCGCATAGACGCCTGGCGGCGACGGAACCCGGTGGCGGGTGTCGATGAACACGACGTCGCCGTCCTCGATCGTCGGCGTCATTGAATCGCCCCGGGAAGGGAAAGCGGCGACGTGCGGTGCCCGAACGCCCATGCGCATGAGCATCCATTCAGGCAGGCGCCAATGGTCGCGCACGGCCTCCTTATGGAACGTGATCCCGTTCTGAGTGGTGTTCTCGACGATCGACATTCCGCCACCGCCGAGACCGGCGATCAGGTCAATCTCCGGAATATCCTTGCCGTTCGCTTCCCGCTTCGGCGTGTCGTGATCCTCATCGCTGGCGTCTGGATCGAAGCTCGAAACCATGGCGGTTTCTATCTTCGGCGGCTGATTTAGCATCAACGCCTCAACCGTGGTGCCGAGCAACGGCGCCAACTTTTCCGCCCTGTCCCGCTTGAGTTGGCTGTGATCATTGGCAAGCCGGTTCACCGTCGCGCGTGACACATCCAACGCTTCAGCCAGCTCTTCTTGTGAGCCAATATTTGATGCTTTGAGAAAGGGTTCGAGCCAGTTTTTCGACATGACGATTTTATCGTCCATCTCTGGCCATCGATCTATGCCATAAAATGCGACACTGGTGTTGACATAGACAACAAAGTGTAGCAGTAATTGCTACATGACCCTTGAAGATTACATCCACGAGCACACCACTGTAACAGCTTTTGCGGCATTGCTGGGCAAGAGCCGGGCGCAAGTGCACCGGTACATGCGCGGTGAAAATCTGAGCAAGAGCGTCATCGAAGAGATTTGCCGCGCCACGAGCGGGGCAGTCGAACCAAAGTCATTCTTCCAGTCGGCGAGCGCAGAATGAGCGCCGCCGCTGTCCTCACGGAAGCCCTGGCGATCATCGGCACACCCAAGACGTGGGGCCAGTGCGCATGTGCTGCTGATGCCAAAGGCCACGAGGTCAAGCTGAACAGCGAGAAGGCGTCTCGGTTCTGCATGGTCGGCGCCCTTCAGCGAGTCCCGTGTTCGGCTACCGATTACGGGATAGCGATCCGGCATCTCCGCAACGCCTGTAGAGGTCAGTCCATTTTCGAATTCAACGACAGCCATAGTCATCGTTCCGTGACGAAGGCGATGCGGCGCGCGATCGCCGCGGCGGAGGCAGCATGACCTGGAACCACGACATATCCGCCGCACCGCGCGGCCAACAGGTCACAGTCACCCGCAAGGTGCGCACTGCCGAAGGCTCCGTCGATAGAGACTTTACGGAACACCATGTCGCGCCTGTCTGGCTGGCGCGCGCTGACGGCAAGGTCGTCCGATCCTACTGGGTTCCAGCCACGAAGCAGAGCACCGGCCGTTGGGCGGGCTTTGCCGAGAACGAGCAGCCGGTCGCGTGGCAGGTGTTTGTCACGCCGGAGCATCCATTTGCTGCAGCCTCTCAAGGCGAAGCTGCGGCCCCCAGCGAAGCCAGCGTAAACCCCCTTTCTAGATCGGGTAGCGGCGGCGCCAATACAGGAGGAAGCGATGTAGATGGCAGCGCGGAGCGCGCGTCTCGGCAGAGCAACAACACAACGCACCCAGCCGGCGGGATAGAAGCCGGAATTGACGCTAGTTTTATAGATGAAACTGCGTCTGGCCCGGACGTTAAACGGGCACCTCTCATCAATCGCGATCATGTTTTCCTCGATGATGTTGGGAGCGGAGCATGACCATCCAGACCAAACACCAGTTCGGTATCTCGACCCAGGTCGAAGCCGCTCGTCAGTCTCAGCGCGCCGCCTTCCGGTCGACATTTCACGTCTGCGGAAATTGTGATCGAACGTTGTCAGTCGCCGAATTCATCGAGCGCCACTGCGAGGACTGCAACGGCTACACCAAGCCCGTTGCGGTAAAGGGCCGGTCATGAAGCCCACCCTGTCTCCCGAGGCTCTGTCCGCCCGTGTTGGCATCGGTACGCGCCATGCGAGGGTGCTCGGCGTCCTTTGCTCTGAATACCCCAAGAAAATCTCAGCTTCGAACCTGATGGTGCGCGCTGGTCTTCCGTTCCACAGCGATCCGGTATTGGCCTTCACCGAGCTCTGCATGTCGGTTTCTCACATCAATTCCAGGCTTCCCAATCGTGTTGGTTGGCAGATCGCTAGGACGAACGGGACGCCCAGGGCTTCCTACTGGCTGTCGCCGGCAGAAAACAGCGAAGGCGGTGCGGCATGAGCGATTTCGTGAAAGGCCTTTTGTCAGCAGCCGGTGGGGCGCTCGTCTTCGGTGTGTTCCTTGCCATCGCCTACTTCGGTCGCAATCGCTACCCGCGCACCCGCGACCTCGAAGATATCGACTACGACAACGCTCGCCCGGATGGCTGGATGGGGCATTTCAAGGCGGAGGACAAGCAATGAGCACTCTCCTCGTCATGCTGCAGGCCATTCTCGTCGCCATGATCGTCTCCTGCATTCTCATTCTGCTGGCTGCCGCTTTTCGATACATGCGCGCCGCACCGGAGGATCGTGTTCTGATCGCCCCGGCCCCCGAAAGGGGAAACGTCATTCAACTTCATCATTTCCGCCGGAACGCTTCAGGTTCCACGCTTATCGCTCCGGCATCCAACCCGTCGAGAGGCGGAGACGCATAACCTTCCTGCCGCCTGCTCTTGATCAGCAACATATCAAGGCAGGCGGCCCGGAATGGAAAATCACAGCCCCGTAGTGACAATTAGAAAATCCGAAAACAAGGCGAACACAATGAGTTCTGTAGACGCTTTTACCCCCGATCTAGCCGCGGTGTACGCGCGCAAGATGGTCGAAAGGGAAAGTCGTGGAAACGGCGATCAGATGAATGCGCTCGAACGAGTAGGGCGCCGTTGCGGCATGACCGCTCGATCGCTGCGCCGTCTTCTGAATGGTGAGACGCGCGATCCTGGCATCGCCGTCTTCGGGAGGATTCGAGCCGCGTACCTTGATCTCTGCGCGCGGCAGATTGCGGCACTACAGCATGAATTAGAGATCGAGAAAGCGAGGAACGCGGATGCTTCTCTGGAAGATATTGGCCGCGAGGTTGAAGCTCTGGCTGAAAAGGTCAGGCAAGCGAAAGGACGGTGATACCAATGGCAGCAAGTGAAGGCGCGAAGGCGATTAACGACAAGCGGCAGAAGCTGTTCGCTTACTATTTCCGCAACGAGCTTGCCGCCGAAACCGAGCGGCGGCAAGCGACGGCGAAGAAGTCGGCCAATCGGAAGGTCGCCAAGGCCGCCGATCCGACCTTCACCGGTCAGAAGTTCGATCATTACCTGAATGCTCATTTCGGCGAGGACGATCAGAAGCCTGTCGACCGGCTGAAATCCGATCGAGAGAACCTCGAATGGCTCGGTCTCATCCCGTCCACAAAGGGCGACCTCCTCGCCAAGGTCGACCGCGTCGACAAGGAAGGCATGATCCGGGCCAAGGGCTACAAGGCCGGTCTGCTCGGGCTCGATCGCGTCTCCGGTTATGACGCCGGCAGTGTCGACGACAAGATGTTCCTGGAATCCTACGACGCCGGGAAGAAGGAATACGAAACCGACCTTCCGGACATCCTCAAGCAGATCCAAGCCGAAACGACGCGTGAAGAGCCGCCGGCGAGCGGCTTCGATCCGTTCTCTGTCGTGAAGCACTGAACCTCCCAGGCGGCTCGGCACCTCCCAGCCTTGAGCCGCCCAACTCTCCGGTCGCGAATGACCGGTATTTTCTCTCCCGCGAGGCGCCCATGACGATCATCTATGGCTTTGACCCTTCGAAATCCACCGGCTGGTGCGTCTACGATCCAGATCAGCAGAAGGCCGATCGGAACTTCTCCCACATCAAATGCGGCGTCTTCCAGATGCCGGAGAAGAGCGACCACTACTACACCGGCGATCAGATCGGCTTGAAAGTCGCAGCGCTCATCCGCGAGCATGGAAGGCCAGATTGGGTCGTGCTCGAGGAGCAGTCGCTCGCCAAGATCGGCAACACCAGCGCAGACGCCATGCTCTATCCGTGGATCGCGACGACGGCCATTGTCTCGACCATCGCCAATTTCGGAATTCCCTACGGCACTCTGCCGCCGGCCACCTGGCGCAAGAGCTTCTACGGCCAAACTTTCAAGCCGCCGCTCGACAACAAGGGCAAGAAGGACTGGAAGAGCGCCGCGGTGTCCGAATGCGAGCGCATCGGCATCAAGCTCCCCACGCAGAAGGCGCTTGCCCATAACGCAGCGGAGGCCTGCGCTCTGGCGATCTGCTGGGGCGTCCGCGAGATGAAGATCCACGCCGGCCGGTACCAGCAGCCCCTCATGGATTTGCGCATGCAGCGGAACGAGAGGGCGGTGGCATGACGGTAACCGCTTCAAAATATGCCCGCGCCGAAAACGATCTTTACCAGACAGAGCCATGGGTGACCGAAGCGCTACTGCGGCACTTTCCGGTGGATTGGATGACTGTATGGGAACCGGCGGCCGGCAACCACCTGATGGCGGATGTCCTGAAGGAAAAGGCCGACGCCGTCTACACTTCCGACATCGCTGTCTATGGCAGAGAGCATGACTCCATCTATGACTTCTTGAAGCCTCATGGCGTGTGGCCGGATGTGTCGGCCATCATCACCAATCCCCCCTATGGCAAAGGGAACCGCCAAGCGAGGCTGTTCGCAGAATACGCGCTGACCCGTTGCAAGGGCCTTGTGGCACTCCTCCTCACAGCAAAATTCGACTTCGGAAATACCCGCGGTCACCTGTTCAGCCAGAACCCACGTTTCGCCGCCAAGATCACCCTCGTCGATCGCATCAGTTGGACGCTCGACGGTGTCACCGGCACCGAAGACCATGCCTGGTACGTTTGGACGGAAAGGCCACGCCTGCCGCGCTCGCCTGTCATCCTCTACGCCGGGAGAGCCTCGTGAACGAATTGCCAAATCGCCGCGACTTCATGGACAAGATCACCGAGGACGATATCTTCGAAGCCGAGAGAACGGTTCTCGCCTGCATCCTCGCTTCCAATGATCTGCTTTCGGAATGCGGCCTCGAGTGGTCGGACTTTGTCGAAGGGCTGCATCAGACCATCTTCGACAAGATCAATTCCATTGTCGCCAGCCACCAGATCGCCGATCCGGTATCAATCAAGCCGTTCCTTCCGCTCGCCATTCCCAAGCTTCCTTATTCGCCGTCCGAATACGTCGAGAATCTTTTCTTGATGGGCTCCGCCACGCATCGAAGATCCATGTTCGAACGGGCGGTGCAGACCATCAAGAGCACGACACTCGCCCGAGAACTGCAGCGCGAGGCGGAATTCGCCGTCAGCGTTGCGAAGGAAGGGCATACCCTTCTGACCCTCGGGGATGAGATCGAACAACTCGAGGGGCGGTTACGTGAGTTGCGCGCCAGGTTCTCCGAGACGACGGCGATCGCGTCTCCCGGCTCTTCTTATCTGTCGGCCTTTCAGGCGTCCGCCAAGCGCGATGGCCTGATAGGCGTTCCCATCGCCCTGCCTGAGATCGCCCGCGTCCTGTCGGAGCCGGTGTTCGAAGCTGGCAACCTCTACGGGCTTCTGTCGAGCTCGGGAGAAGGAAAATCTTCCCTGACGATGCAGCTCATCCACCACGCGGTGCGCGAGGGCCACCCGGTTCTGTTCCTCTCCTACGACCAATCTGCCGCCCAATGCGTGCGTCAGATGATCTCCCAGGTTCATCAGATCAGCGGCAGGCAGCAGCGGGAGCCGATGCGGCTCATGTCTCAGTCCGAGCAGGAACGGTGCATCTCGTTTGCCAACTGGATCAGCGGCCAACCATTCGAAATCATCCGATGCCAGCGTGAAGGCGTGGATAGGCTCATGGCCTACGCCAGACGGTTCATCAAGAAGCAAAGCAACGGCAAGACGCCATTCATCGTGCTCGACCACATCGGCAAGGTGAAACCGAAGAATGACAAGCTCTCGGCAGACCGCATCTCGGGTGACGTGACGGTCGAATTCAAGGCGCTGGCCGATGAAGTCGCCGCATCCGTCCTCATCCTCAACCAGAGGAACGGAGAGAGCGGCAAGCGGCAGAACCCGCGGCCGATCGCCAAAGACCTCTATGGCGGCGAGAACGCGCGCGCCGACTATGACGCCGTGATCACTCTCTACCGGCCGGAAAAATACAAGAAGGAAATGGAGAAGGTCGCCGCCACCGCCCAGGATTGGAAGGTGATCAACACCGTCTTCGGGTCGGAAATCGAGGGCGTTGCCGAGATTGCCGCGATCAAGGTCAGGTGGGGTGATCCTACCATCGTCGAGCGCGTCAATTTCGACGCTGCTTTCACCCGCTACGTCTCCATCGTCCCAGAACGTGAAAAGGAATTGTTTTAATGGCGCGCAAAATGCTCGTTGCTGATCTTCTCTGCGGCGCCGGCGGCTCGTCGACCGGTGCGCAGCGCGCGCTTTCCGAGCTTGGCCTGGAAATGGAATTGGTCTGCGTCAATCATTGGCCGGTGGCGATCGACACCCACCAACGCAACCATCCAGAGGCCCGGCACTTCGTTCAGGACATCTCGACCGTGCGCCCGCATATCCTGGTCCCTGAAGGCTACCTTGACCTCCTGATGGCGTCTCCGACCTGCACGCATCATTCCGTTGCGCGCGGCGGCAAGCCGACCAGCGACCAGCAGCGCAGCGACCCGTGGCACATCATCACCTGGCTGACCGAGCTTCGCGTGAAGCGGATCATCATCGAAAACGTCTGGGAGTTCATCGGCTGGGGCCCGGTCAACATGAAGACTGGCCGGCCGATTGCATCGAGGAAGGGCGAATATTTCCATGCCTGGACGGAAACGCTTAGGCGCCTCGGTTTCGAACTGGAGTGGCGCAAGCTGAACGCCGCCGACTATGGGGACGCGACCACGCGTCAGCGCTTCATCCTCATGGGGAGATCCGACGGCCGCAAGATCCATTGGCCAATGCCGACCCACCGAAAGCGCGACGAGGTCAACGCCGATCTATTCTCTGCCGCAAAGCCGTGGCGTCCGGCGCGCGAGATCATCGATTGGCAGATCAAGGGCCGGTCGATCTTCAACCGCAAGAAGCCGCTGGCGCCGAAGACCCTGGCCCGCATCTATGCCGGCGCTCAGAAGTTCGGGTGGCCCGAACCCTATCTCGTCATCCTCCGCAACCACATGTCCGCGCAGGGGATGGACCAGCCCCTGCCGACCATAGCCGCCAATGGCACGCATATCGGCATCGCGGAGCCGGTGATCGTCTCTCCTAGACACGGCAAAGAAGGGGCCGGGCCGCGCCCCCGCGGTGTAGAGCAGCCGTTGCCCACGATCACTGCGGGCGGCAGCCAAATGGCCGTGGCGGAGCCGGTCATCGTGAACATGAAAGGCCAATCCACGGCGACCTCGTCGAGCGAACCTCTCCCGACCCAGACGTCCCACGCCGGCCACCTCTATGCTGCCGAGCCGATCATCATGAACGGGCGCAAGGGCAACAAGGCCGAAGGCGTTTCTGAAGGCCTCATACCCACGCTCGACACCAAGGGCGGCGTCTGGCTGGCAGAGCCGATGGTTCTTTCCCAGCACAACAGCGGCGCGCCCCGGTCTACGGATGACCCGCTGCCGACCATCACGACCGGCGGCGCGGCGAATGAGGAAAGGCCTGGCTGTGCCCGTCCCATGCTGGTGACGGTGGCCCACGGCAACGATGCACGTGAGCGCGATCCGAACTGGCGCCGATCGCATGACATCGAACAGCCGCTTGGGGCCATCCACGGCGACGGCGGCTCCTACGCGGTAATAGAGCCGTTCGTCCTGTCGCAGGCGTCAGGCGGTTCACCTCGCGGCGTCAGCGAGCCCATCCCGACCCAGACGACCGGGGGCAATGGCGCTGCGCACGCGCTGATCTCGCCTTACTACGGCTCGGGCTCCGGTGAGACCTGCAATCATGTCGACGATGCGCTGCCGACCATAACCAGCAAAGGCCGTTTCGGCATGGTGGTGCCGGTCACCAATTCAAACGGCGGAGCGACGGCGCGAAACATCGATGTTGACCCGGTCCCCACCATGACCACAGCAAAGGGCGGAGAGTTCGCGTTCATCGCGGCACAGTTCGGCGAGCGGGAAGGCCAAGCGCCGCGCGTCCACGATATCAACCAACCCACCCCGACGATCGCGGCAACAGGCCATATCAACTTCGTTGAGGCCGGGCCGGAATACGACATCCTCTTCCGCATGCTCGAGCCGCACGAACTGGCCGCCGCCATGGGCTTCAATACCGAAGAGGCGACCTATGAGTTCGCCGGCACCAAGACCGAGAAAATCAAGCAGATCGGCAATGCCGTTTCGGTGGCAAAGATGAAGGCGTGCGTCGGAGCGATCATGGCCGACGCGGCTCCGAAGCAAAAACCCAAGCCCGAAGCCGAATATCTGGAGGCAGCAGAATGAACCAGTCCGCAGCGATCGCCATCGGCACCATCAACGGCTGGGAAGGCCATTACCGGCCAGTCTGGTCGGCGAAATTCCGCACCGTGCAGGTAAAGGGCCGGCCGGCATATTTCAAAACCCCTGAAGCGGCTGAATGCGCCGCCTGGCGCGTGCTGTATTCGTTGGAACAACGAGTGATGAAGAGGGACGGAGAGGTAGTCTTTGCGGCCAAGAGCCAAGCTGAGCGGATTTTTCGCAATGGAAAAGTCACCGAGATCGAACGCCGGGGAGCATCAGCATGAGAAGGATTGAACGCATATGCTCGATTTCTGACTGCGGTAAGAGGCGTCACGGCAGCCGCTACTGTCGTGCTCATTACGATCGATTGCGCAAGTATGGTGACCCGCTCGGCGGCGGAACATTCCAAGGCGAACCGCTTCGCTTTATCCACGAAGTTGCCCTTCATCATGTCGGCGACGATTGTCTTACATGGCCATTTGGTAGGAATACTAGCGGCTATGGACAGGTCTGGAACGGAGGAAAGCCCTTTGTCGTCTCCCGCTACGTCTGCGAATTGGTTCACGGCGCTCCGCCAACACCCGAGCACGAAGCCGCACACTCATGCGGCAAGGGCAGCCAAGGATGTATTTCGCCTGGGCACCTATCGTGGAAGACACCGGCAGATAACAATGCAGACAGGCTGCTTCACGGCACGCACAACCGAGGTGAACGAAGTGGGGTGGCAAAGCTTACAGAGGTAGATGTCCTCGAAATCATCGCCCTCAAGGGAAAAGAAACGCAGACCAAACTAGCGAAGCGGTTCGGCGTGGCGATTGGGACTATTGCGAATATCCATGTAGGCAGAAATTGGGCTTGGCTGTCCGAAGCCTCCAAGGAGATTGGTGCATGACCATCCAATCTCAATCCTTCGACGTCGCCACCTACCTATCCGAGGGATGGGCTCGCCGGCAGCGCCTCCTGAACCCGCCGAATGCGATCGATAAGCAGAAGGCTATCCCGGCCCCCAAACCCACCGAACGCCCGCCAGTGAGGCTCGTATGGAGCGATGCGGACAGGTTCGATGCGCACGTCACTGCCTACCGTGTCTCATCGGCCTTCGCGAAGACGCCGAGGGAATATTTAGGGCGCCGGTCTTTGGAACTTGGGTTCACGGCTGATGAGATCGTAGCACCTTTCAACTTATTCCCCTTTGCGATGGCTCGCCGGATGCTGTCTTGGGAATTGCGGGAAAAATTCGGCCTCAAGGAACTGCAGATCAGCCGCATTCTGAAGCGCGATCACAGTTGCGTCTACAAAACATTCAAAGGCCAGAGGCCAACGGAAGATCAGACATCGATGCGTCTCGTTCTGGAACCTGGAATGACGTTCATGCGCTCATTGGAGTGGGCCTATCGTGGCGGCATGCTCTATAGCGAAATGAATGCCACCTATCGCGTTTCAGATCGTTCTATCCGCTTCATTGCCCGTCGCATGCATTGGCCGAGGAGGGGGAAGAGCGCGCCATGACCGAACTGTTCTGGACAGAGGAGCGGATCGCCAAGGCAGAGCAGCTTTGGAGTGAAGGCCTGACGGCCCGTGCCATTGCTGAGGTGGTGGGTTCGACGAAGAACACTGTCATCAGCATGGCACATCGTAACCGCCCACGTTTCCCTGAAAGGCAGAAACATCGGGAGCCGGTTGCTTATGAGGTTCCTCCGAAAGTCTTTCATCCTGATCGCGTGAAGCGGATCACGGTATCAGGGGCTGAAGTCACAATGCCGCGCGTTCCGACCATAGACGGTCCGGCGCCGATCATCCTGCAGATTCCAACGGGGGGGATTACGCAATGACGGAGCCGCAGACCGTTCATATGACCCGCCGGGAATTGGAAGTCCTCAACCTTCTATGCGAAGGCAAGACCGCGGAGGAGATGAGCGCGATCCTCTCCCTGTCGACGCATACCGTTCGGACCTATCAGGCGAGGATGAAGGAGAAGGCCGACGTCTACAAGGATACCGCGCTCGTGGCGTTCGCTTTTCGGAATGGATTAGTGAAATGATCGATCCGCGCGTCTCCTCCCTTTGCGAAGAATACGGCATACGCATCGTTGACGGTCGGGCGTACCCTGGCATTCGGGAGACGCGCGCTGTCACCACGATGGAACGGATTCTCAACTCCAAGGGGGAAGGCCATTTCCGCATGGTGCTCGTCACGTTGGCGGAAACCGAGAACAATGCGGCCTACCTCGATAAATTCCTCTGGTGGGCCTGTAGCGACCTCGTGGAGACCTATCACCATCTGGTGGAGGAACATACCAGCGAATGGCTCAAAGCCTTTGACGCGGCTCCTGTGGGCGAACTGCAGTATATTGCCAGACCATTGAAGCATCAGCGTTACGCCCTCGTCGGGATGCTGGCCGAGCGCATTGCCATAGCCTTCGGCCCAAGGGCGACACAACCGGACCTATTCAGCGACAGGAGAGTATCGTGAACAAGACCGAGATCGCAGACCTCTTCATCAAGGCGGCATGGATCGACGGCCGGCTTCCTATCAACGCCAGCCCGAAGCGGCTCAAAGGCTCATGGGTTCCCTTCGTCCACACCGAGGAAGACGTGAAGTCGCGGATCAAGACCGGCGTCAGCTTCGGGGAGTTCCGCGAGCAGCTGCACGCCGACGACAATCCCTTCGAAGACTGGGTGCAGAAGTGGTGGGACGAGGAGAACCAGCGGCTGAAACCCGACGACCTTGCGACATGGGAACGAGCAAACGAACTGATCGTTCTGGTCTCCGACGAAGGCAACCGACGCGCTCTATGGGCATGGGCTCGGGCAAAGATCGGCAAGCTCGATGCTCAGCAAACCAAGATCCGCATCGGATCAAAGAAGCTCGGACGGCAAAAGCTTAAGTTCCACAAGCGCACGAGGAAGGATGTCTCCTTCGCCGCATGGTGCAAGTCGGAAGGCATCCACGAGATGACTGGTTCGCGTCGAAAGGATCGGGCAATTGCTGTTATAGAACAGCATCTTGTTCGGGGAAGCTCACCCAATAACGTAAGTAGCCCTTTCGGGGTGTTGCCTGTTGGTGAGGTTTTCGAGCATATTTCAGACATGATCGGAGCCGGATCGGTTAGCGAAGAAGGCCTGCGGTCAATCATGGATGATACAGCCTTCAGCCCGATCGGTGTTCTCGAAGCGAGAGACTTTTCTTGGTCTGAGGCAAGAAATCAGGCACGGCGGGAGCGCGAGGAGCGCAGGCGTCAGGCCGCATAGACAGCTACACGCGGGTGTAGCCTACCGCCTGCCATAACCGAAGCCTTGCGTTCTACGTGGGGTATTGATGTAGGATCTGGTGGGCGGTGCCAATTGCATTAATCGTTCGGGAGCGCGTTGCGCGTGAGGCTTCGGCCTCCCCGGCGTCCAGAAGCACCGGGAGCGCTATACCCGGAGAGACGTGGAAGTCGTCTCGTCAGCCCCGTCAGCAATGGCGGGGTTTTCCATTTGGAGAGTGACAATGCATCCTTCGACATACGAATACCTTCTGCCGACCGAAGAGCAGAAGGCCGCAATGGCAAAGCTTCGTGAAGCTGCCGCAGTCTATGGTATGGCTCTCGCTGAGATCCTGCCTGACGGCCCAGATAAGACGTTCGTCATCCGCAACCATCGCTCCAACGCCATGTGGGCCAACGTCGCCGTCACCCGCCATCCTGACGGCACGCCGCGAGACTGACATGCACCTCTTGCGCACCCAATACTGGCACTGCCGCATAGGCAAGATCCGCCTGAAGATCGGCGCCAAGCTGGTTTGTGAAGATCCCTGCGTTTGGTGAGGAGAGCGAGATGAGCCACACAGTCATCATCGATGAAGACTACCGCGGCCAGCAGCTCGAAAACCGGCTTAACGCCGTCATCCGCCATTGCAAGATCGGGAAGGTTACGCGCAAATACGTCGCGCCCACTGGCCTTATCCCAGGCGGCGTCATCCTTCCGGCTCTCGATGACTATTTCACATGGAATCCAGCGCAAGCGGGCGGCTATGTCCAGACCACGAGCAGCGGGGACGTTCCTTTGGTGCCTTCTCACGGCGTGCTTTTGTAGAAAATTCATATCGCTCATTAGCCGCGAAATGGCACCGGCCCACCGGCCGGATAAAGCCTCTCTGAAATAATATTCCACACCGCTGCGGCGGTACTCCTGCCGGGCCCAACCAGCGACCAGATGACAAGGCCATGCTCGTATCGAAGAGGAACACCGGCGCCGTAGCGGGCAAGCTCATTACCGGTGCAAGCAGGCAAGCTGGGCTAAATTCCAATTCCGGCAAGACCGGATGACGCGGGCGCCTTGAGCGCCTTTTTCTTTGCAACCGAAAGGAAAATCACCAATGTCCGGTCTTCTCACCAATGGCGTGCCCTCGATCGGCCCGCTCTACGGCTCGGAAAAAACCCTGCTCGACACGACCAATGCCACCGGCTCTCTGCCAATCACTGCAGCGGCATCCCTGGTGCATCTGGCTGCCGTCATGAACATGCTCGCCAACAACGTCAGCGCCACCCCGGTCTCCGGCACCCGCTATTATGTCTCGACATCGATCGGCGTTGCCCAGCAGATCACCGGCGTCCAGTTCCTGATCGGCGCGACCGGCGGCACGGACAATGCGATCGTCGAGCTTCACGACTCCACCGGCGCACTGGTCGCCACCTCGGCAACGGCCGGCACTCTGGTCGGCACCGCCGGCACCTATCAGCGCATCGCCTTCACGGCGCCCTACAATGCCCAGCCCGGCACCTACTTCATCGCCCTGCAGCTCAACGGCACCACGGCCCGCTTTGCCCAGTACAACGCGCCGTCCACGCCGCTGCTCACCGGCTCGGCAACCGGTACGTTCGGCACCGGCGCTGCAATCACCCCGCCGACGACCTACACCGCTGCTCGCGGCCCGGTCGCGCTGCTGTACTGATCCATCAATCGGCGCCGACATAGCCGACACAGGTTGCGCAACGGGTTGGCGGGGTGTCGGCCCCGCCTTCCTCCCCATCCTTCCGACAAAGGATCTCAATATGTACGCAAGACGCTGGGGCGACAATGATCGCCACCTCGGGCCATTCCTGTTTGCCATCGATCGGAAATACAAACACCTCGCGCTGCTCATCAGCTCCGGCGGTGATGACGATGACGAGGGCGGATGCTTTGCCCGGTTCAGCTGCTACGGCTTCACCCTGATTGTCAGCCTGCCGCAGATAATCAAGCCCCATTCGGAGTGGGTGGATCTGACCGGCCAGCATTGGGCGCATGTCCGTCCAGACGGTCGACAGGGCTACACACAGACGGACGAACGCGTCTTCGGCTTCTCCTATAGCGAAGGCTTTCTGCAGCTGAAGCTCGGACGCTCGACCGGCGACAGCACTACAGACCGCAGCAAGGGCTATTTCCTGCCGTGGACGCAGTGGCGCTTCGTTCGTCACAGCCTCTATGACCTGTCAGGCGGCCACTTCTGGACTGAGCAGCAGCGCAAGCCCGGCGAGCGATACGACTTCGAGCCGGCCCGTCGAGCAAAGGAAGAATGCCCGGCGCGCACATTCGCCTTCAAAGATTTCGACGGCGAGGACCTGAAGGCAGTTACGCGCATCGAAGAGCGGGAATGGAAGTTCGGCGAGGGCTACTTCAAATGGCTCTCGCTCTTCCGACCCGCCAAGATCCGACGCTCTCTCGATATCGAATTCTCGGGCGAGACAGGGCGCCGCAAGGGTTCATGGAAGGGTGGCACCATGGGCCATTCGATCGACATGAAGCCGGGCGAACTCCATGAGGCGGCATTCCGTCGCTACTGCGCCCAGAACAACATGACGTTTGAAGGTTGAGCCATTGCCGGTCCTTCGCAACTCAAAGCATGAGGCGTTTGCTCAAGCCCTTGCGAAGGGTGGCACCGCTGACGACGCTTATGCATCCGCCGGCTTCTCGCCCCACCGCAGCAATGCCGCCAGGCTGAGCGCAAAAGATAGCATCCGAGCCCGAGTTGCCGAGATCAAGTCCAGAGTGGCCGACAAAGCCGAATGGAGCGCCGCTGACAGGCTTATCGCTCTCAAGGCTATCTATGATGCCTCCGCCAAGGATGATCGCCGTACGGCCATCTCTGCCATTGCAGAGGCGAACAAGATGCAGGGCAGCTATGCCCCATCGAAACATCAGCACACCGGCGCCAATGGCGGCCCGATCCAGACAGTCGATCTCTCGCACCTGAGTGAAGATGACCTCTCGCGCCTCGAAACTATCCTCGGTCCGATTGCCGGTACCGCCGGCGATGATGATGAAGGCGATACGGGAGGAGAGAGCTAGACGGGCTGCTACCGCTGAACGGCAGAGGATTGCCCAGGACGCGGAAATCATTCGTGCGCGATGCCAGACCTTGGAAGGCTTCATACAGGAGTTCTGGCCTATCCTTGAGCCTAAGCGAGAGCTTCGGTTCGGATGGGCTCTCCGGGCGATGTGCAAGCATCTGGAGGCCGTGACAGCCGGGCAGATCCAGTTTCTGCTGATCACAGTGCCTCCTGGCATGATGAAGTCGCTGCTGTTGGTATTCTGGACCGCGTGGGAGTGGGGGCCATGTGAGCGCCCCGACATTCAGGTGTTGGCCACCTCCTACAGCCAGCTCAACATCTTCCGCGACAACATCAAGCTTCGCCGGATCATCGAGAGCGCGAAGTTCCAGACGCTCTGGCCACTGAAGCTCCGGGACGACCAGAACGCAAAGGGGAAATTCGAGAACGTCGGCAACGGCTTCAGCGAAGCTCGCCCTTTCGGCTCCATGACAGGCGGTCGTGGCGACCGCGTGAAGATAGACGACCCGCATTCGACCGAGACGGCCGAGAGCGATACCGAGCGCGCCAATGGCGTTCGTATCTTCCGAGAGGGTATCTCGGACCGCCTGAACGATGTGACCAAATCGGCGATCGCCATCATCATGCAGCGCCTGCACATGCAGGACGTAGCCGGCGTGGCGCTTGAGCTTGATATTGGATTCATCCATCTCAACCTGCCGATGGAGTTCGAGTCGGAGCGCATCGTCGGGGGCAAGAAGACCGGCGGCCCGTGCCGGACCTATGTCGATGGCAAGCTGTTCTTTGAAGATCCTCGCAAGGTCGAAGGCGAACTGCTCTTTCCCGAGCGCTTCCCTCGCGACGAGGTCGAGCGGCTCAAGAAGAGCAAGGGCACATATGCTTGGGCCGGCCAGTACCAGCAGCGCCCGTCGCCTCGTGATGGCGGCATGTTCAAGCGCGAATGGTTCGCCGACAACATGATTGACCAGGCGCAGCCCGGAACTGTCTGGGTTCGTCATTGGGACCTTGCCGCCAGCGCGCGCAGCACCTCGGCAAGGACCGCAGGCGTGAAGATGGGTAGGCAGCCAGACGGAACGTTTGTCGTCGCTCATGTCGCCAAGGATCGAGCCGAAGGCCACGCAGTTCGCCTGTTGATCTCGACCACCGCTGAGATCGACGGGAAGGGCGTCTACATCAGCCTGCCGCAAGATCCTGGTCAGGCGGGCAAGGTGCAGGCTCAGGACTACGTCAAGATGCTGGCAGGCTATACGGTGAAAGCTGAGCCCGAAAGTGGCGACAAGGTGATCCGAGCCGAGCCATACGCCGCTCAATGCGAGGCCGGCAACGTCTACCTGATCCGCGGCGCATGGAATGACGACTACCTCGACGAGCTCTGCATGTTCCCCGGTGGAGCGCTGAAGGACCAGGTCGACGCCAGTTCCGGCGCCTTCGGGCGACTGCTGAGCATCTCGGCCGCTCCCAAGGTCAACCTGCCCGCAAAGACAAACCTGAAACTGCCGCCGGCTTCGGCGGCGCAATCATGGATGAAGTGATGGCCCCTCGCGACAAGCTTTCCGAAGACGAAAAGATCGTCAAGGAGGCCAAGGAACGCGCCGAGTTGTGCTCGACATGGGAGTCCGACGCCCGCAAGCGGTTCATCGAGGACACCAAGTTCGCCAATGGGGATTCCGACAACCGCTGGCAATGGGATGACGCAGTTGTCAGCGCCCGTGATGGCAAGCCCTGCCTCACGATCAACAAGACGCAGCAGCACAACTTCCAGATCGTCAACGACGCCAAGCAGAACAAGCCCGGTGTTAACATCCGGCCGGTCGGGGATGGGGCGACCTATGAAGCAGCCGAGGTCTTCGAGGGGGTTGTCCGCCACATCGAATACCAGTCCAACGCCGAGCAGGCCTATGACACGGCTTCCGAGCATCAGGTGGAAGGCGGCATCGGCTACTGGCGCATCGTCACCGACTATGTGTCGGAAGAGAGCTTCGATCAGGAAATCTTCATCCGCCGGGTGAAGAACCCGCTGTCGATCTATCTGGACAAGGATATCTCCGAAGCCGATGGGTCCGATGCCCGCTATGGCTTCGTGTTCGAGGACGTGCCGCGCAAGCAGTTCGAGGCCGAGTATCCAGACCACAAGGATGCCGCGGACGTCGCTTTGAATGCCGGCGATACCTGGGTCACCGAAGACACGATCAAGATCTGCGAATATTACCGCAAGGAGCAGAAGAAAGACGAGCTCCTCGCCTTCATCGTGCCGATGCCTTACCAGGAAGCCGGCCAGCAGATCATCGTCCGCAAGTCCAAGATGGACGATAACCAGAAAGCCATCTTCGCACTGGTGGAGAAGGCCGAGGATACTCAGCGCCGCGAGATCCTGACCGACGAGATCACCTGGTACAAGATCGCCGGCAGCACGGTTATCGACAGCCGCCCATGGCTCGGGAAGTACGTCCCGATCGTCCGCGTCATCGGCAAGGAGACGGTGATCGAGGGCAAGCTTGATCGCAAGGGCCATACGCGGGCGCAGAAAGACCCGCAGCGCATGTATAACTACTGGGCTTCGGAAGGCACCGCACAGGTCGCGCTTCAGTCGAAGAGCCCGTATATCGCGCCGGCGCAGGCCATTGAAGGGCTCGAGACCTACTGGGCAAAGAGCAACGTCGATAACGCCGCCGTGCTGCCCTACAATGCGCTGACAGACACGGGGCAGCCCATTCCCCCGCCGCAGCGCCAGCAGCCGCCACAGATGGCCTCCGCCTATATCCAGGGCATGCAGCTCTCCCAAGAGCAGATGATGATGTCCTCGGGGCAGTATCAGTCGCAGTTCGGGCAAAACGAGAACGCCACATCGGGCAAGGCGATCAATGAGCGCCAGCGCCAGGGCGACACGGCCACGTATCATTTCATCGACAACCTGGCGATCGCCATCCGCTTCACCGGCAAGATCCTGATCGATCTCATCCCGAAGATCTACGATACCAAGCGGGTGATCAAGATCATGGCGAAGGATGGCGAGGAGTCAGATGTCACGATCGATCCGAGCCAGCCCGACGCCCATCAGAAGGTCGAGCAGGAAGAGCAGAAGGCATCGGTGATCTTCAACCCGACCGTCGGGCGCTATGAAGTCCAGTCGGATGTCGGCCCCGGCTATGCCACCCGTCGGCAGGAAGCGTTCAACGCGATGACGCAGATCGCATCGCAGAACCAGCAGTTCATGAACGTGGCCGGTGACCTGATGTTCAAGGCTGCCGACTTCCCGATGGCTGATGAACTTGCAGAGCGGTGGGCAAAGACCATCCCGGCAGCGATCAAGGGCGATGGTCCTCCTCCCGAGGTCCAGCAGATGCAGCAGCAGATGCAGGCGATGCAGAACGCCATAGCGGCCTTGAACGAGAAGCTGAACGACAAGTCCGACGAGATACGGATCAAGGAATACGACGCCGACACCAAGCGGCTTTCGGCCATCGGCAATTCTGGGCCGGCGATCACGCCAGATCAGGTCCGTCCGATCTTCATCCAACTCATGGCGGAAATGCTGCAGGGCGGTTCACCGGAGCCCACCAGCGAGCAACAGCCGCAACCGGCGCCGCAGATGCAGCCGCCGGCGAACGCCGCCTGACGACGCGCAGAAAGGGCAAGCCATACCATGCTTCTCCAGATCCGAGCCGGCGAAGTGCCGAAGCTCATCAAGCACACGGCCCAGGAAATCGCCGGGGCGTTCTACGACATGCACCGCACCGATCAGTTCAGGGCTCAGGCCGGATCGCAGCGGCAGTTCGTCCGGCGCTACTGGACCGATCACATCCCGGTGGCGATCGAGTGCCTGACCGGCGTCCTCGCGCTGCCGGGCACGTCGGAGCACGAGAAGGAAGCCATCTACGATGCCCTGACGCTCTTTCAGGAACGGTCGAGCGCCGGCACACCATCACTTTCCATGAGGACCCTTCAATGAAAAAGCCAGCATCGATGAAGCCGGTTGCCAAGGCCGGCGGATCTCCGAAGGCCGCTCCGGCGAAAACGGTTTCGAAGTCGTCTGGCTCGAAAGGCCTGTCTGTCAGCCCGTCCTATGCCGCCGAAGACAAGCGGTGGAAGACCGAAGACGCGATGCGCACACTGATGCGCGCCGAGGAACTGAAGAAGGACCGGGGCCTGATGCGCGACGTCGAGGCATTGGCCAAGGAACAGGCGCAGAAGCTCTCTGGCCTTTGCGGAAAGGCAGGGAAGTAAATGGCAACCGTAGGCGTAGCGCTGACATCGGTCAGCAACAAAGCAAGTTCTGGCCTCAATGCGGTGATGCCGTCCGCTGATGCAGAGCCGACACTTTCGACGACCGTCGCTTCAAGCGCGGCGTCAGCACAGGCTTCGATCACTTGCCCGGATGATGGCCGCCAGCACTATTGGATCATCACAGCGCTCGGTAATGTATGGGTGGCTTTCGGAACCAATCCAACGGCGGTCGCTGGAACCCACTACCTCGTCCCGGCGGGCGCTACCCGCGACTGGGCTGCAAAGCCTGGCCAGAAGTGCGCCGTGGTGGACGCAAGCTGATGGCCTTCTCCGGTATCGGCAACACAGCCCGCGCGATGGGCGTCCAGAAGCGGCAACCGCAGCCGATCGACGATCGCATGGAAGAGGTCCAGCAGCTCGCCTATGACGCTGAGCGCTGGCCGCACTGCATGGACGTCAAGACCAGTTCCCGACACAGCGGGTAATCTGTGGCTCCGTACCTGTGCGGCACACAGGGCTCTCGACATGGTGAAACATGGACAACTCTCTGACGGCCACGCAGGGCCAGCCGGAAGGCGAAGCTGCGGCCAATCCGGGTAACGAAGCAGCACCGGAGCTGAACAATGACGAACTCAATACAGACGCCGGCCAAGGTGAAAACACCGAAGGCGGCGAAGGTGAAGGACAAGGCTCCGAAGCCACAGCCGGCGCCGAAGAACAGCAGCAGCCCGAAACTCCCAAGCCGCAGCAGAAAAAGCCGCTGTCATGGGAAATGAAGCGTATCCACGAGGAGACGAACAAGCGTCGGGAAGCCGAACAGCGCGCTCGTGAACTCGAGGCGGAACTCGCTCGCGCTCGCGGCGGAGCAGCACCAACCGAAACCCCGGCAGATGGCACCCCGCCATCCATCGAAGAAATCCGCCGGCAGGAACGGGAAGCCATCCGACGCGAGGAAACAGTCAACGCCGAGATCGCAAGGCGAAACGCCGCCTGCAACGCCACCTTCGAAAAGGGTGTCGCCGATATCCCCGACTTCGACGATGCTCGCGTCTCTCTGGTCTCGGCCTTCGGGCACGAGATCAACACCAAGCCGGAATTCCTCGATGCGATCACCGAACTCGACAACGGCCATCAGGTCTTTGCCGAACTCGGCCGCAACCCGGCAGAGGCGGAGCGCATCCTGTCTCTGTCGCCGGTGAAGATGGCGCTGGAGATCGCGCGAATGGGCGACAAGCTCGCAAAGCCTGCCACACCCGCACCGAAGCCAATTTCCAAGGTTCCCCCGCCGGTGACGCCGGTCGGAGGATCGGCGAAAACCACGACTGCCATCGATGATCCTGACGTTGATCAGGAAACATGGAGCAGGGACTACCACGCGATGATGGCGAAGAAACTGAAGCGCTGATCATCGCAACCGCATGAACCTGACCCGGCAGGCAATCCGGGGCTCTTTCGGTCACTGGTCCGATATCCAGGCATCGCCCAGCATGGAATACGCGGCACTCGGGCTCCGCAAGCACATCGCAGCGAAAGGACTGCGATCCCTCTCCCAGCACGGCCACAGGGCCATAGCTTCAAGGAACCCGAAACATGGCAAATTCGATCCTCACGATCGACATGATCACGCGCGCCGCGGTGTCGCTGTTCAAAAACTCCAACATGTTCATCCAGAACATCGACACGCAGTACGATTCGCAGTTCGCGGTCGACGGCGCCAAGATCGGCGACAGCCTGCGCATCCGCCTGCCGAACGACTTCACGGTCCGTACCGGCACGGCGCTCCAGGCGCAGGACACTTCCGAAAAATACACCTCCCTGCCGCTTTCCACCCAGCAGGGCGTTGACGTGTCGTTCAGCACCGCCGAGCGCACGATGAAATTGGACGACTATTCCGAGCGCGTCCTGATGCCGATGATCAACAACCTCGCCGGCGCTGTCGCTCTCAACGTCATGTCGTCCGTCGAAGGCAACGTCTGCAACTTCGTCTCCAACACCGACGGCTCGGGCAACATCATCTCGCCCACCGCCGACACGGTTCTCCAGGCGAAGTCCGCTCTGGAATCCAACTCTGCGCCGCAGATGCCCGGCCGCAAGATCGTCATGGACGAATACACGGAAGCCCGTGTCGTCTCGACGCTCTCCGGTCTCTTCAATCCGTCGCAGGAGGTCTCCCAGCAGTACCGCACCGGCTCCATGAAGAACGCGCTGTCGTTCGATTGGTACATGGACCAGACCGTCATCAAGCACACCTCCGGCACCTTCACGGCCGGCACGGTGAACGGCGCCGGCCAGTCCGGCAACACGCTGACCGTCAATGCCATCACCGGCACGCTGACCAAGGGCGACATCATCACCATTGCCGGCGTCTATGCCGTCAACCGCGTGACGAAGCAGTCCACCGGCAAGCTTCGCCAATTCGTGGTGACAGCTGACGTCGCCAGCGGCGCGACTTCTGTCCCGATCTACCCGGCCATCGTGCCGAGCTCGGGCGGCCAGGCGGTGCAGTACCAGACCGTGGTGGATTCCCCGGCCAACGCTGCAGCCCTCGCTCTCGCCAGCAAGCCGAGCGAGATCTACCGCAAGAACATCGCCTACGCACCGGAAGCCGTCACCATGGCCACGGCCGACCTCGTCCTGCCGAAGGGCGTCCACGAGGCCGCACGTCGCCAGCAGGATGGCATCTCCATGCGCATGATCACCGCCTACGTGGTCGGCACCGATCAGCTCGCCACCCGCCTCGACGTCATCTACGGATGGACGTGGCCGCGTGGTGAGTGGGGTGTCGTCGTAGCTGACCGCGTATAGCGATTTACTTTCGCTATAAAACCATGATAAAACAATGATCTAGAAATAGAGAGGTTTGTCATGGGTTTCAAGGTCGATATCACTGGAGAACGCTTCGGCAATTGGAGCGTTCTCCGCTTCCACGAGAGCAGAGGGAAGATGCCTTATTGGCTTTGCCGCTGCGATTGTGGGACTGAAAAGAGCGTATGGGCGGCCGATCTCAAGAGAGGCATGTCCAAAAGCTGCGGGTGCTTAGCGAAGGCACTCCAAACAGAGAGGCAGACGACGCACGGTCTAAGCCGACATCCCGCGTATCGTAGTTGGGTTTACATGCATGCCCGGTGCGAGAACGAGAACAACGACAGCTTTTATCTTTACGGTGCCCGCGGCATCTCTGTGTGCGAACGCTGGAGATCTTTCGAGGCGTTCTGGGAAGACATGGGCCCGACGTGGAAAGACGGCCTCTCGATTGAACGTGTGGAAGTAAACGGGAACTACGAGCCCGGAAACTGCACATGGGCAACGGCGAAGGAACAGGCCGACAATCGGCGGGACAGCCGGCTGATCGACACGCCAGCAGGTCCGATGAAGGTGGATGAAGCCTCGAAGAAGTATGGGGTTCCCATTCCCACGCTTCGATCTCGCATCCGCTACGGATGGACCGACCCACGGAAAATGGTTCGTCCTCCTCGGAAGACTAGCCGCGTCTATGTCAGACGCAAAAGGGACGGATAATGTCCACGATCTACCTCAAGCTCAACAAAGGGGGGCGGTCTTCGGGCCGCCCTTCGCGTGAATACCCGAAGCTCCTCTACAACCGCCTGACCGGTGTTTCTCGATCGGTTGATACCATCGAGGAAGAGCAAGCTCTTGGCCCGGATTGGGGCGAGGCACAGCCCGACGTCAGATATCCGAAGGCAACCGACCAATGACAGAATTCCAGGAATACCCGAAGATGCTCTACCACCCGAAGACGGGCGAGCAGGTGATCGTGCGGGATGCCGATCGCGAAAGTGAGCAGCTTGAGGCATGGGGCGTCTCTGAGCCTCCGAAGCTGGAACTGCGCTCCGGCGCCGACAATGAAGGGGAGGGCGCCCCGAAGCCGAAGGCTGCTCCCAAGCCCAAAGCCACCCGCGCCCCGAAGCCGAAGGCTGCTAACTGATGACCACGGCCCGCGATCTGATCAATGATGCGCTGAAGGATGCCGGCGCCATCGGCGTGGGCCAGACGGCGCTTGCCGAGGACATCAACGACGGCCTGAAGCGGCTGAATGCGATGATGGCGCAATGGTCGCGCCAGCGCTGGCTTGTCTATCACCTGATCGACGTGGCTTTCCAGGCAGACGGGTCGCTGAACTATTCCATAGGATCGGGCGGCGATCTCAACTATCCCCGTCCGGATCGCGTGGAAGCCGCGTTCTTCCGGCAGGTAGTCGGCGTGCCGGGCAATCAGGTGGATTATCCGCTGGATATCCTCAATTCCCGCGAGGATTACAACCAGATCGCCCTCAAGAGCATGGATTCCTTCCCGGCCTGCCTGTTCTACGACTCCGGCTATCCCTTGGGGTACGTCTACATCTGGCCGGTGCCCTCGAACCAGTATGAGATCCACCTCTCGCTCAAGGCCACGCTCACGGCATTCGCGAGCCTCAATTCCGAGGTCAATCTTCCTCCGGAATATGAGGAGGCACTGCGCGTCAACCTCGCTGTCAGGCTGAAGGTGAAATACCAGATGCCGATGGACCCGCAGCTTATCGGCCTGGCGAAGAGCGCGCTGAACGTCATCCGCAACTCGAATGCGCAGATCCCGTCGCTGCAGATGCCGCGCGATCTGGTGAGGGGCGGCAGCAACTATAATATTTTTGCCGACCGGTACGACCCATGAGCGATTTTATCAGAATTCCCCTCACTAAGGGGCGCGAAGCCATCATCGATGCGGAAGACTACGCCATTGTCATGGGCGCTGCCAGATCGTGGCATGCTTGCCCGCAGGGGAAGAACCATTATGCGCAAGCTCGAGCTCTCGTCACTCATCAGGTTCTGATGATGCATAGGGTTATCATGCACGCTCCGAAAGGGCTTGTGGTCGACCACATCAATCATGACACACTCGACAATCGAAAGACCAATTTGCGCATCGTGACGAGGCAGCAGAACCAATGCAACGTCCTTCCAAGGCAAGGAAACCATTCGCGGTTTAAAGGGGTCTGCTTGAACAAGCGCGTCAATCTATGGGTGGCATACATCAATGCCCACGGTAAACGCACCTATCTCGGGTATTACCACCATGAGGAAGATGCGGCCCGCGCATATGACGCCGCCTCCTTGTCGCTTCACGGCGAATATGGCCATCGGAACTTCGCGTAATGGCCAGTTCGCCAACCAGGTCGTCCCGGCTACCGCTGCTCGGCGGGGCATACCAGTCCCGCAGCCTTATCGCGGCCGCCCAGCGGTGCGTCAACCTCTACCCGGAGCAGAATCCGCCCGAGGGAACGCCGCCGGTGCCGGTCACCCATTACCCGACGCCGGGGCTGCGCAAGGTCTCGCAGTCGCCGACCATCGGTCGGATGCGGGCGACCTATCGAGCAACCGACGGCAAGCTCTACGCCGCGGTCAACGGCCCATCGGGAACGGTCATCTATGCGATCTCCGATACCTTCGGTTGGACCGCTCTCGGAACGGTTCCGATCGGCCTCAACCCGCTGATCTTCGCCGACAATGGCCTGGCAATCGTCATCGTCGATGGGACAGCGACCAGCTATGCCATCGACATGTCGTCGTCGGCTTTCGGGACGATCTCGGCGACGAACTTCTACGGCGGGACGTGGGTGACCTATCTGGACACCTATTTCATCCTCAACCGGCCCGGCACGGCGCAATTCTATATCTCGGTGTCGAACGTCACCTATGCCATGCTGATCGGTGGGACAGGGTTTGACGCGCTCGACATCGCCGCCAAGACCGGATCGGCCGATGACGTCGTGGCGGTGGCCGCGATCCATGGCGAGCTGTGGCTGATCGGTGAATTGACGTCGGAGATCTGGGCCAACACCGGAGCCGCGGATTTCACCTTCGGCCGCATCCAGGGCGCGTTCTGCGATCATGGCTGTGCCGCTCCATACTCCCTGTCTCAGCAGGATATCTATCTGTTCTGGCTGGCGATGGACCGGCAGGGAAAGGCGGTCGTGGTTCGCTCCGATGGCTATGGCGTCAAGCGCATCTCCACCCACGCGATCGAGGCCGATATCCAGGGCTACAACGTCATTTCGGACGGGATCGGCTATTGCCACCAGATCGACGGCCACGCCTTTTATGTCCTGACCTTCCCGGATGCCAATAGGACATGGGCCTATGAACTCGCCACCGGACAATGGCATGAGCGGGCATCGATCGACGGCAACGGCAATCTCGCCCGGCATCGGGGTAACTGCTTCGCCTTCGCCTATAATCAGGGGCTTGTCGGCGACTATCAGAACGGCGCGCTCTACGTCTACGATCAGTCCTTCTATCTCGACGGCACTGTTCCGATCCCGCGCATTCGGACTTTCCCGCATGTCGTCAACAACGGCAAGCGCGTCCAGTACAACCAGTTCGTCGCCGATATCGAGGTCGGGCAGACCGGCGGCAACATGACCAGCGATCCATGGAAGCTCTCCCTTCGGTGGAGCGATAACCGAGGCGCCTCCTTCGGCAATCCGGTAATCCAGTCCATGGGCTCCGGCGGCCAGCATCTGATATCGCCGCAATGGCGCAGTCTTGGCAACGCTCGAGATCGGGTGTTCGAACTCTCCTGGTCGGCGCCGGTGAAAACCAGCCTGAACGGGGCGTGGATCGAAACCACGGCGCTCGCCACATGACCACGCCGATCGTCCCGAACTCAAACCAGCCGCTTGTCGATGGAGGCGGTTTCGTCACTCCGGTATGGCAGCGCTTCTTTGGGGCTCTCCTGGGCTCACCAGCAGCGATATCGGCCGTTGCAGTGTCTGCATCCCCGACGAGCTTCACCGCCTCTCAGCGGGGCACTGTGGGGATTTCCGGCGGGACATTGACGGCGGTCACCCTCACGAGGGCCGGAACAGTCGTCGCTCTCGGCACCACGCGTACTATCGCGGTCGCCAATGGCGATGTGGTGACGGTTACCTATTCGGTCGCTCCGACCATCAACTTCATCCCGCTTTGAGGTCCTATGAGATATTTCCAGCAGCTTGCAGCCGGTGTGAACGTCACCCCGCTGATGAACGCCCTGCAGCGCCAGCCGGAGCTCTGGGACGCGAACCCGATCAGGACGCAGCATCCCGGCACCGCACATGCCGAGGTTTCGGATATCCTGGTATTCTTCAATTCGCTCGACCAGATGGCCGAGGGGATCATCAACGACAAGGAAGTGATCCCGTTCCCGGCATGGGAGAAGCTTCCGCAGCTGCGCTCGATGATCTTCGATCTCATGCGCACCGTGGAAGGCATCCAGCTCGGCCGTGTCATCATCACCAAGCTGCCGCCGGGCAAGACGATCACGCCGCATGTCGATCAGGGCGCGCCAGCCGAGTGGTTTCACCGCTACCAGATCGCGCTTCAGAGCCTGCCTGGTGCGCTCTTCCATATCGGCGATGAGACCGTGAATTTCAGGTCAGGCGATGTCTACATGATCGACAATCGCACCGAGCACTCTGTCGAAAATTTCTCGAAAGACGATCGCATAGTCTGCATCGTTGATATCAGGTGCGCATGATGATCGTCGCTTCTGTCGAAGAACTCACGCCTGAAACGCTGGAAGAGGCCAAGCCGCTGCTGCCGGCGCACTACGATGAACTGTCGGAGCACAAGCTTGCCGGCATCCCGCTTGATCCTCAGTACGGGCTCTATCTCGCCCGCGCGGCGGCAGGGCAGGTGCTCTATGTGACGCTACGGGAAGAGGGACGACTGATCGGCTATCTCGTCTCCTTCGTGGCGCCCGGCATGCACTATCAGTCATGCCTCACGGCGACCGGGGATATCTTCTTCGTCTATCCCACCCGCCGCGGCCTTGAGGGCGGCAAGACGCTGTTCTCGGCATGGCTGAAGGAATGCAAGCGCCGCGGAATCCGGCTGGCGCAGATCGGCATGAAATCGAGACACGCCAAATACGTTCGGCCGATCCTTGAAGAGCTCGGCTTCTTCGAGACGGAAATCACGTTCTGGCAATTTCTGGACAAGGACTGAAGAGATGGTTGCAACCGCAGTCGTGGGCAGCGCTGTCGTCGGGGCAGGGGCATCGCTTGCCGGCTCGTCTATGCAGGCGAAGTCGACGCAGAAAGCATCCGATGTTCAGGAGCGTATGTACCAGCAGACCCGTGAGGATTTGCTGCCGTACAATACGGCCGGCCAAGACGCCACGAAGATGCTTTCCAACCGGCTCACGGAACTGACTTCGCCGATCGTCATGGATCAGGCAACGCTTGAAAAAACACCGGGTTACCAGTTCAACCTCACGCAGGGGCTGAAGTCCACGCAGAGCAGCGCGGCGGCGCGCGGGCTCGGCACATCGGGGGCGGCTCTCAAGGGCGCTGCGACCTTCGCGACCGGGCTGGCGGACTCGACGTACCAGAACCAGTTCAACAACGCGAATACCAACCAGACGAACGCCTATAACCGGCTGATAGGCCTTGCGTCTCTCGGCGAAAGTGCGGCCGCGCAGACCGGAGCCTATGCCACGCAGACGGGGCAGTCGATCGGCAACAATTTAATACAAGGGGGCAACGCTCAGGCAGCTGGTATAAATGGGGCGGCTAATGCCCTCACGAATGGAGTGAATTCGTACGCCAGCTATGACTACTTAAAGAGCGGGGGGATGTACGGCCGCTAGCTAGATCGCCCGTGGTTCTGGTGGTAGCCGTTTTCGCGTTCTGCGGCCTTCCTTGCTCTAACAGCGTCTGCTTTGGTTTGAAAGTAGCCAAGGCATTTTGTCTTGCTGCCAGCCTGGATGTATGCCGTCCATTGCGAATAAGCTTTGTAGAATACGACACCGGTTACACCGCTCTTGTTGTCGGATCGCCGCTTCTGGTTCTTTCGGTTTATGGTGCTGGTCGCCTCACGAAGATTGACGAATCGATTATCCGAGGGATCACCATTGATGTGGTCGATCTCATCAACCGGCCATGCGCCGGTCATCAAAAGCCATGCAACACGGTGGGCGTAGCATGCCTCATAGGCAATCCGGCCCATCCGATACCCGGCGTGCGTGGACCACGTAAAGGCTTCTTTGTTAGCGTACTTACCGTTCCATCGAGCAGCCCGGCACGATGCTGATCGTTCGCCATCAACGAAACTGGATATAGGCCGTTCTTTCCAGAACAGCTTGCCGGTTTCGGAATCGTACTTGAGAATTTCGCGCACTTGCGCATAGGTTGGCTTAGCCATTCGATCGCTCCATGATCGTTTCGGTTAGAGCGCCTCGTGATGTTTCCAGCATCCGGGGCGCTCGTCGTTTATAACGCAGGTTGCATCGAGGAACAAACGAATGTCGCTCATTTGGATCTGCATCGGGGCAAATAATGGCTGAAGTTCAGACGGATTTCTATCCTCGCGCCAACCAGAACAGCCTTCTCGACACGATCGGCACTGTTGCCGGCATCAAGAACGCTCAGGAGACCAACAAGCTCCTGCAGCTTCAGCAGCAGCAAGGCCAGGTTCAGCTCGACCAGTCGAAGATCGACCAGGCGCACAAGATGTACGAGGGCTTTGTCGGGCTTCTCGGTTCGGTGGCGCAGGATCCGCGCGTCGGTACCGCCGATGGGCCGGCTGTCATCCAGAATTACGCCAACCAGGCCGTGAAGCTCGGCTACATCACGCCCGAGATGCGCGATCAGGCGATGGCCACCATGCCGCAGGATCCGGCGCAGATCCCGCAGTGGCTGCAGACGATGAACACGCAGGCTCTGGCCGGCCAGGAGCGGTTCGGGCAAATCTACGGAACGCCGCAGTTCGTCAACAATGGGTCGTCGATCACCCCGGCGGCGGTCTCTCCGATCACCGGCGTTCGCGCGATCGGCGCGCCTGTTCCCGTCACGACAAGCCCGTCCGAACGCGCAGATCTGGTCCAGACGACTGACGCTCAGGGCCGCACGGTACTCGTTCCCAAGGGGCAATTGCTCCAGCAGGCCGGCGTCAATGCGCTCACCGCGGTTCCAGAAACTGCGCCGATGGGGCAGGCAAACCAGCTCGTTCCGCCTCCGATGCCTGTCCAGCAACAGGATCTTCCACCGGTTGGGGCGCCTCCGGCCGCCGCCCCTCCCCCAGTTCAGACCTCCCAGACGCAGCCGTCCGTCGGCGTCGTCACAAGTCCTCCAGCTGGCGAGATCGAGGCCCAGTCGCAAGCTGCTCAGGCATCCGCCACCCAGTTCAGCCAGGATAACGCGAGGGAGCGGACCTATCAGCAGGATGTTGTTCCCCTCCAGAAGGCACTCCCGGCCCTTGAAGCCCTCGGCACGACGGGCACCGGTCCCGGCACCGAGCAGCTCCAGGAAATCCAGTCCTTCCTCACCTCGATGGGCGTCATCGCTCCGACCGACGACCTGAAGAACTACGACGAGGCGCGGAAATATCTCGTCCAGTACGCGCGCGGCGCCGGCGATACCGGGACGAACGACAAGCTGGCCGCTGCCTTCGCCGGCAATCCGAGCCTTGGGATTTCCAATGCCGCGGCGCTCGACGTCGTCAAGACCGCGCTCTCGCTGCGCCGCATGCAGAATGCTCAGGTTCGCGCCTTCGGGGCGACCGGCCAAAGCCCCTCTGCCTATGGCAAATGGTCGACGCAGTGGAACGCCGAAAACGATCCGGTCGCCTATGGCTTCGATCTCATGAAGGGGCCAGAGCGCGCGAAATACTTCAAGGGTCTGTCTGCGGACGACAAACAGAAATTCCTGAAGTCGTTGCAGACCGCAACGGCCCTCGGGATCGTGGCTCCTCCTTCCGTCAACGATGGTGCGAAATAAATGGCTGGCAAATTCGAAGAGGTCGGTAACTTTGTCGCTCGCGGGGCGAACAATGTGGACCCGCGCCTTGTCGATATTCTGAACAAGGCCGCCGAAGCCACGGGCATGACGGTGCAGGCCTATTCGGGATTCCGCCCGGGTGACAAGCGCCAGCACGGTTCCGGTCATGCCACGGATATCCGCATCATCGGGCCGGATGGCAAGGAAGTTCCTAATTACCAGTCGCCCGAGGCGTTCAGCGCCTATGAGGCGCTCGCCCAGGCGGCGCGCGCTATCCAGATGCGCGATCATCCCGAGCTTGAAAAGCAGTTCCGGTGGGGCGGCTATTTCTCAGGCGACAAGGGCAAGTATGGGGCGATGGACCTCATGCATTTCGACCTTGGCGGCTCCGACAAGCTCGGCATGGCCGGCGGCTCGTGGGATGGAGGTCTGACAAAAGATCAGGCTGCGATCTGGGGGATGAAGCCCGGTCTTCAGGGCGGTGACACCTCGGCGCTGGCCTTCGCTCCGGCGCAAAAGGGCAATGGTGCTTCCGCTGCCCTCGATGCAATGGCCGGCGGCACACTCAAGGCCAATCCCGTCCACACCGTGGATTACGTCCCGCCTCCCGGCAGCAACGCAACGCCTCAGTTTACCCCGCTGGTGACGATCCCGCATCTGCAGCCACGTGAGACCGACCAGCAGCAGAACGCCACTCCTGCGCCTCCTGTGGCCCAGCCTGCGGCTTCTGTCCCCTCCAGTGACGATCTGATGCGGGCATGGGGAATCCAGGACACCGGCGAAGCACCACCGCCTGCCGCCGCCACGCCATCCCCTGACGAACAACTCATCAAGGCATGGGGCCTCGACCAGAACGAGCAAGCCCCGGCTGCTGGGATGGCGGCTGGTCAGAAGCGCGAACATACCCCGTTTGAGAAGTTGATCACCGGAGAACCGCAGACGCCTCAAGCACCTTCGGTCGCTGGTGACGTAGCCGCATCTGGTGCGTCTGGTCTCGCTCGCGGCACAGCCGAAACGGCCATGTTGCCCGTCACGACCACCCGTGCGGCTGGAGGTTTGAGTGATTGGCTATCGTATAAGCTTGTAGATTTTCTCACTCAGCACAACGACCTTGTCGGCGCGCCTGTGCCTACCGAAGAGCAGCGTGAATCGCTCAAGAAGGCAATGACGGAGCAGAACGGGCCGCTTGATCGGGCGCAGGACGCCGTTCGTGGCTTCATGGACGAGAACCTTTATGCGCCCAAGACGGAATGGGGGAAAGTTGCCCATTCGGCCGGTGAATTCATTCCTGGCGCCGTTGCGTTTGGTGGCGGAAATCTTCTGACCAATGCCGTCAAATACGGCGTCGTCCCCGGCGTGGCGAGTGAGATGGCGGGACAGGCGACTGAAGGCACGAAGTTCGAACCTTATGCGCGCATTGGCGGGGCGCTTCTCGCACCCGTGGCTGCAGAGGGGCTTTTGCGTGGCGCAGAAGCCGCCGGCAACAAGCTCCTGACGATGACGCCAAGGGGCGCAGCGGCGAACAACCTTACCGCAGCTCTGGCGGAGTCCGGCAAGACGGTCGACGACATCTCGCTCGAGATGGCCCGCAACCCACGCCTGAACCCGATGGATGTGGATACCAATCTGCAGCAGATCGGCATGAACCTCGCCACCCAAGGGGGTGCCCCGCGGTCTGTCCTCAATTCGGCGGTGGAGAGCCGTGTGGCAGGCGCTAAAGGCGCCGTTACTGACGCATATGATGCCGCCGCCGGCACTGTTCCAGACGTCAAGGCATATCTCGATGGCCTGAAGGCAACAACGCGCGCCAATGCAAAGCAGGCATTCGGAGACGCCCTTACAGGTGCTCAGCCGGTCGACATCACGCCGGTCCTAGAATCCATCGACAATGTGATCGCACCCGGCGTCAATGGCGTCGTCGGGAAGGTGAGCGATCTTCCGCAGGGTCCGGTAGAGCAGGCCCTTGCCCGCGTCCGCGCCAAGCTCGCCAACAGCAACGAGATGCTGACCGACGCCGATCGCCTGCATACGATCCAGTCGAACCTCCGCACCGAAGCCGACACGCTAGCCAAGAGCGCTTCCGGTCAAGATAAGCTCGTAGCTGGTGCGCTCCGGGATGTCCGTCAGAAGATCGTCGACCAGATCGACAACGCCACCGGCGGAAAGTATCGGCCGGCGCAGAAGCAATACGCCGATGACAACGCGATCCAGGATGCTTTCGACAAGGGCTTGGAGGTTTTCAAAGGGGGCACTGGCAAAGGCTCGATCGAGAACCGGCCTGAATATTGGGAAGCATGGGTGAAGGATGCCACGCCGGCCGAGCTCGATGCGGCAAAGGTTGGGACGCGAGTAGCCGTCGATCAGACGATCAGCAGCGTCCGCAACGCCGCGGCAAAGGGCGAGGCCATCGCCGATGTCGATTTCAATGTCGCTCGCCTTGAATCTCTACTCGGCAAGAGCGAGACGCAGAAGCTTGTCCAGACGCTGAAAGATGAGCAGCGGATCGCCCAGACCAACGCGAAACTGTTTGCCGGCTCTCAGACGGCCCCGCGGCAGGCGGCCAACAAGCTGACGGAAGTCAAACAGGTCACGCCCAGCCTGAGCCTGTCGGCTCCCTTCGTCATCGGCGGGGGGTATCAGGTCGGGGGCATTCCGGGGGCTATTGCCGGTGCCGGCCTATCGCTTGGCAAGATGGGCGTGCAGGCGGCCCAGAGAGCCCGTGACATCGCGAGGAACCGTTTGATGGCCGAAGCCCTCAGCGGAGACGTAACGCGCTTCCGTGAGGCTGTGGCGCCAGCCGGGACAGCGAATAGGCTTCTTGCTCCCATCCGTGGAGCTCAGGCGCCATTGCTGCGGTCAAGCGGGGCGGTGCCGCTCAGCATCGGGATGCAGGCTCCGAACGAACTGCTGCGGCCTCCCCGCAAATAGCGGTCAGAACCCGGATAGAACGAAACGGGCAGCTCTTCCGAACAAGTGCGGGAGAAAGCAGACGATGGCGGTGATGGTCGTGGGCCAAAAAGCCCATGTCATCATCCCGTCGAGCGCAAGTTTTCCGAAAAACAACAGCATGATCACTGTGAGGGTCGTGCCGATCCACGACACAGTAACTCCAAGGCGCTCGGCCATCACGTCTCCATAAGGTGGGGAGTAGGCCACCTTTTTATCACACGACATCGAAGAGGTTAAGATGGCATCGCTTTTGCCGACAGGCGAGACGACGTTCCTTGATGCCAATGGCGTTCCGCTGGCGTCCGGAACTGTCGAATTCTATATCCCCGGCACCACGACGCCGAAGGACACCTGGCAGAACAGCGCCCAGACGATCCTCAACCCGAACCCTGTCACGCTCGATAGCGCGGGCAGGGCGATCATCTACGGCTCAGGCTCATATCGCCAGGTCGTCAAGGATTCGCTCGGAAATCTCGTCTGGGATCAGGAGACGGCCGAGCCTAACTCCGGCGCCGTGTCGTTCGGCGGAACATCAGGGGGCACCGCCAACGCTCAGACGCTTTCGGCTTCGCAGTTCTCCTATGGAGATGGGCAGATCATCTCGTTCGTCGCGGGGCTATCGAACACGGGAGCAACCACGATTTCGGTCGGTGGCGCTGCTCCGATCGCGGTGCTGAAGAACGGTGCGAGCGGCCCTGTTGCGCTCGCCACGGGCGATCTCGTCGCCGGCAACTCGTATTTCATCCAGTATTCGGCGCAGCTTTCGGCCTTCCAGCTTCTGCTGTCCGTCGCGCCCTCGACGCCGACCGGTCCATTCCTTCGTGGCTATCTCTGGGGCCTCACGCTTTCCAACAATGCCGGCGATCCCACCAACTCGATCGACATCACCTCGGGTGCCACAGCGAGCGATGGAGCTACCCCGGCGCTCATGAGTCTTGCGAGCGGCTTGACGAAGGTGGCAAACGTCTCATGGGCGGTCGGCACCGGCAATGGGTGGCTTGATACAGGGGCGATCGCCGACGGCTGGTATTATCCCTACATCATCGCCCGATCGGATACCGGCGTTGTGGATTCGCTGCTCTCGCTGAGCGCCACGGCTCCCACGATGCCCGGGAGCTATGACAGGAAGCGGCGAATTGGCGCGCTCTACCGGACGGCCGGGTCGTTCATCGCCTTCATCCAGGATGGAGATTTCTTTGAATACAAGGCCCCCACCGCAGACATAACCGCTATCCTGACCACTCCGACGCTTCGCACGATCAAGGTTCCTACCGCTTTCTCTGTCATGGCGAGGATCGGCGTGCAGATCAACAACGGCGCAGGTGTCATGCCGAATGCGAACCATTGGGACCCGTCCTTAGGCGCATCTCTGCCTTCTGCTCGAACCGGCGTCTTGCAGATGTTTGCCAATACTGCGGCGTTTGCCCAGGCGATGTCTTTGGTTCTGGACGTCAGAACGAACAGCTCAGGGCAGATCTACAACTCGCAAACCGCCGGAACGCTGACAGCCTATAATCTCGAAACGCTCGGCTACTTCGATAGCCGCGGCCGGGTGAACTGAGGTCTCCATGCCAGATATTGCAGACGACAACTGGTCCGAACGCGACGACCAGAACGCCGAAGTTGCGCCCTACGGGTGGCCTCCAGGCGTGCCGGCCGCCATCGAGTTGATCGGCCGGATGATGATGGGCGCAATCAAGCGCTCATGGCGACGGTTCAACCCGTTCTATCCGACGACCGGCTCTGCAGACGCCTATATCGTCACCCCTTCCTCGAACCCGCAGTTCATCAACATCTACGAGATCATCCGCGTCCGGATCGACCGAGCCAACACGACCACGGCGCCGACCCTGAAGTATGGCGGCGCGAACGCGCGGACCATAAAGCGGATCACGCCGGCGGGAAAGGTCGCGGTTGTTGTCGGAGATCTGGTGGCCGGCAAGGATCATTCGTTCTGGTATGACGGCACCGATTTCATTCTGATGGACCCCGCGACGATCAGCGGCACACTGGTGACCGGCGCACTGCTGGCGGCGAATAATCTTTCCGATGTCTTGAGCGCATCCACCTCTCTGTCGAACATTGGCGGCGCTCCGCTCAATAGCCCGACGTTCACCGGCATCGTCACCATCCCGACAGGGGCTTTGATCTCCGGGTATGCTTTGCTCGCGTCTCCGGCCTTCACCGGCAACCCGACGGCGCCGACGCAATCCGCCGGCAACAATTCGACCCGGCTGGCGACAACGGCTTATGCGGATGGCGCGGTGGCAACATCCGCTGCGCTGAAGGTGGACAAGACCACCACGGTTTCCGGCGGTGGCCTGGCAACGGGCGGCGGCGCGCTCTCTTCGAACCAGGTCATCACCGTCACCAAAGCCTCGACGGCGCAAGCTGCGGCCGGCACTGATGACGCAACCGTTCTGACACCGCTGAAGCTCCGGGATGCCTTGAACGCGACAGGCAGCGCGCCGGTCTACGCTTGCCGGGCGTGGGTTCGATTTACCGGAGCCACGGGCGCAATCCTCGGCTCCGGGAACGTCACCAGCGTCACAAGGAACGGCGCCGGGGATTATACGATCAATTTCACCACAGCGATGCCGGATGCGAATTATGTGACCAGATGTGGGGCGGAAGGCACCACTGCAGCCAACGTCGACACGATCAACGTGAACGCGACAGGTGGTCAGGCAACTGGCTCAGTCCGAATAATCGCAGTCCGCTCCGGAACCGGAGCCTTCGATCCAACCGCTGTAGGAGTTGAGGTATTCCGATGAGACTTTCCGTTTCGATTGAAGAATTTCCAGAAACAGATGTCACCACCGGCACACTGTTCTACGGCAGTCAAACACTTGACCTGTCATCGGCTGTGTTGGGCAAGAACTACGACGTCTTCCTGACCTCAGGTGGGCTGGTCATCGGCCCGGCTTGGACGAACAGCACGACCCGGGATCTGCAGGTGGTTCGGAGCGGCGATGATATCGTCAATGCCTCCGCGTTCGCCGGGATTGCGACCGGAGACGCCCATCTTGTCGGCGGGTTTCATTGCCACGCTGCGGGACAGACGCGCAGCACCAAACAATCACGGCTGGTCTGGAGTCTTGAAGACGCGACCCTCGTGCCGGTCTGCCGTGTCGATACCGCGGACTCTTGGGTTTATTCTGCAGCGCAATGGCGGCAGGCCAACAACAACCCGCTGAACCAGATCGAAGTCTTCTGTGGCGTCTCTGGGCGAATGGTGGATGTGACGGCCTCAGCCTATATGATCAACGGCGCTGCATCGGCGGTTGCGGGCTTCGTCGGGATCGGCTTGGATACCTCGGCTTCCGATATTTCCCAGGTGAAAAACCCAGCCGCTGCCGGTAGCGCGTTTCCCGTCTTGCCAGCGTGGGCAAGATATGCTGGATACGTCGGGATCGGCTACCATGAATTGCGGTGGCTTGAACGCGGCAATGGAGGCACACAGACTTGGTTCGGCGATGGAGGGCAACCTTGCGGCTACCAAACCGGCATTATCGGCTCGGTGGTGCTTTGATGGCTGCCATGCTCTTCGGGGGCTCAGGTCTGGCCTACAATCGCTATACTAGCGAGAAGGCGTATTACATCTATCCCCCCGGCTCAGTCATTACCGGGGCTGATCCTGTCCTTGACCTGACAGGCCGCATTGAGGTTCCGAAGGGCGATCTCAGCAATACCGCCGTCATCGTCGTTATCGGGCAGTCCTTGAGCGTCAACGAAGTGCCGACGCCATATGTCCCGGTCAACACGAATATCGACCAGATCAATATCCATGACGGCAAGCTCTACAAGGCCAAAGACCCGCTGCTCGGCATCAACGTCAGCGGCGGCACGGTGACGGACCAGCGCGGCACGTGGATGATGCGGATGGCCGATAAACTCATTTCCGATGGACATTATGATCGCGTCATCCTCGTTCCTATGGCGGTTGGAAATACCCGCGTCGGGCAATGGGCCGATCCCTCGCAAGCTCCATACCTGTTCAACATCATCAACACGGTTGGGCTTCGCATCCGAGACGCCGGCCTCCCATGCACCGCAATCATGTGGGGGCAGGGCGAGAGCGACACCGCCGCCAACACCTCGCAAGCTTCCTATGCCGCAAGCCTGCAGAAGGTGATTGCCGAATTCAACCGCGCCATTCCTGGCTGCCCTGTCCTCGTCGCCCAGGAAGCCTACTACTACGGCAACACGAATGCCGGCATCCTTGCTGCTCAGGCGAGCGTCGTGAACAACAGCACTGTGTTTGCCGGCGAGAACGTCGAGCTGATCGGCCCATCCGGCCGGTACGATAACACCCACCTGAATGAAGCTGGCGCCGAGCAGCGCGCCACCCTGGCAGTTGCCGCCCTCAAGGCAGCGCTGAACCTCTAAGCATTCCACATCATCGAAGCCACCTAGCTCGTTGCCCTTGGCAGCGGGCCTTTTGCCATATCCACAATCTGGAGCCTTCCATGAGCAGCATCACCGCTCAGCAACTTCGTGCGGCCGCAAACGGGCCGGTAAATGTTGCCAATCTCAATTCCGTGCTTCAAGCGATGGACCAATACGGATCTATTTTCGGTCTGGATCTGCCTCATCGCGCTGTCCAGTACTATGCCCAGATCATGCACGAGAGCGGTGACTTTCGCTTTGACCGTGAAATCTGGGGCCCGACAGCCGCACAGAAGCGCTACGATACGCGGGCCGACCTCGGCAATACACCTGCGACCGATGGGGACGGCAAGCTCTATGCCGGCCGGACAGCCGTCCAGATCACCGGGAAGGCGAACTATCGGGAATTCTACGAATGGTGCGACGGAAACAACCTGAACCCGCCGGATTTTGTTGCCAGCCCCGATCTCGTCAATACTGACCCATGGGAAGGACTGGCTCCTCTCTGGTACTGGGATACGCGCCATTTGAACCGATGGGCCGATCAGGGCGACATCGAGACGATCACTAAGAAGATCAACGGTGGCATCAACGGGCTCGCAGACCGTATCGATCACTATGCACGACTGGCGCTGGTCGTCCTCGGGTTCGCACCAGAAGCCGTCGAGCAGTTCCAAACGAAGGCAGGCATTGCCGCAGACGGGGACGTAGGTCCGAAGACTCGCGCAGAGCTGCACAAAGCTCTTCTCGCTATATCCGGCTCATCGACAAAGCAGGCAGCATTCATGGCGGCTCCTGTCGTCGAAGAAAAGCCCGTCGTGCCAACGGCGGTTGAACGACAGGTCAAGAAGAAATTCAGCCTTCTCGGCTGGGCCGGCAGCGCATTCGGCGGCGGCGGCGGTCTCGGTGTCGCGGCACTAACCGGGTTCGATTGGCGTGCGCTCGCGATCATCATCGGGGCCATCCTGATTGTCGCAATCAGCGGCCTTGTCTTGCGACACTACATCATTGCGGCGATCAAGGACATTCGCGAGGCGGTTGAAAGCTGATGCTGTCGTTCATCCCTGACTCCCTCAAGCTGCCCGCTGCAGCGCTTGCCGGGGCTTTGGCCGCCGCATCCATCCTTATCGTCATCAACGCTGTCTGGTGGCTTCCTGCGGCCCGCAATGAGGGCAGGGATGCCGAGCGCACTGCCGCCCTTCAGAAGTCCATGGAACTCATCAAAGAACGAGGTAAGACCAATGCTGAGATCGGCAAGCTCTCTCCCGCTGATATTTGCCGCCGGCTTGGCGGTGTCTGGGTGCCAAGCGACAACCTCTGCGAATGACGGCGCCGGGTTCGAGCGCCTAACCCCATCGGCCGGCACACGGCAATACATCATCGCCCACGATATCCCCTTCGCCAAGCAGATCGTCGCACATAACCAGACGTGCGACACGCTGCCGGCCTGCCGAAAGTAAGCGCCCATGAGCACGACGTTAGCACTCAGCCTCGGCATCACCAACCAGTTGGGCGGAGGTGGTGGCAGTGCATCGCTTCCTGCTTTCACGTTCCAATCTGAAACGACAACGCTGGAGACGGCCAAGGCAGCGCAGGGCATCACCATGCGCCGCTCGGAGAAGCTGGCCTACGATCGCCTGATCACGCGCATCAAGGGCGCTGGCATAAGCATGACGAATGCCAAAGCCCTCTACACCCCGGATACGCCGACTGAGATCAATAGCAGACTGAACAAGTTCCACCCAGGCACGAACGACCTCACGCTGACCGGTGCAGGCGTGCCGACCTATACGGCAAACGACCGTTGGAGCGGGTGGACTTCTACTGCAAAATACAACACCGGCATTGGGCTTCAGAGCTTCTCTCAGGGGCAGTTCACCATATTCTACTATTCGCGGACCTCGACAGGCGGCAGCAGTGGTGAATTCGGCGCACAGACGGCCGGCGGTGATGGTATTGGGGCAAACACAAAAGACGCGTCCAGCAAGTTCAACGCGCGCCTGCAGGCTACGAACTACGTCTCGACCTCGACGACGATCACCCCAGGCCAAGGCATGCACAGCATCCGCCCGAATAGCCTTGATACCTTCGGCATCACCCGCGAAGCCCCGTCACCCACCTATGTCTCTCCCGCGACCAACCCGACAATTCACCTCGGCGGCATCAATGGCGGCGCACTTTCAACCAAGGACTGCGGCCTCTTCGCCATCTTCGACGTGACCCTGAACGATGCGCAATGCCGGGAAATCAGCGCGGCGCTGCTGGATTATTACTACAAAATCCGCTTTGGGTATGTGGACACCTATGCTGCGGGCTATGCCCCGACGACGGCCGATTATGACGTTCTCGTTTACGGCGCGAGCTGGACGGCTGTTTGTGCTGCCTATGCCGCCAAACAGGAAGGCAAGACCGTTGCCCTCGTTCTCGACGATCTGGCAAAGACCGATTGGGATATCGGCGGCATGCCGGCGTCGGGCCTGGCCTACGTGGACTGCTACAACTTCACGGCGCTCAAGGGACTCTATCGAGACCTCACATCGTGGGTCAACAGCACCATCATCAACCGCGCCGACACGAACACACAGACCGGCAACTCTGTTGAAAGCTGGCAGTTCGTCCAGGGTGTGCGCCGGATGCTCGACCCGACCCGGACGAACGGCACGCTTATTCTCGGGCAGGATATCCCGGTCTACTTCTCCACCGGCATCCAGTCCATCACCTCTGTCGGCACCACGGACACTGCGCTGAAGACCAACGACGGGCGGACCTTCACGGCTCGGCAGTTCATCGCCGCGGACTATGACGGGGAATACATCCACAAATCGTCCGGTATTCCGACATTCACGGGCAGCGAGGCGGCCGGCGCCGGCTCGGAAGCCAACAACGGCTACAAGGGATCAAGCGCTCTCAGCAAGCCCTATGGCTCGGATATCAGCCCCTACATCACGGATGGCGTTCAGGCATCTGGCCTGCTGCCTGACATCCAAGGCGAAATGCCGCTTCCCGGCCTTACCGTCGATGGTGTTGATCCATCGATCGAAAGCATGAACTACCGCCTTGCGATGACGACCGACCCGGCGCGCTTGGTTCCTGTCACCACAATGGACCCACATCGGAATTATAATTCCCTGCGCTACGAGACAGCGGCCCGCGCCTATGTCCTCAACCCCAGCGTCACGATCGGCAATCCGGCCGTTACCACGACCATCCTGCAGTTCGCGGTCGGCGGCTCGACGAACAAGATGGACGTGAACAACGGTTCCGGTGGCCTGTCGACCGACTTGCCAGGCAGCGGCTATCGCTATGCGACCGCAGCGAACCGGGCAGCGCAGCTTGCCGTCATCGACGATCTGAGGGATTATCAGCTCGGGTGGTTCTGGTGGCACGCAAATTCCGGTGACAGCCGCATTCCTGGGACACTGGTAACGCAGTTCCAAGGCTTTGGTCTTGATGCTGGAACCTTCCTTGACCCCGGCCCCGGTGGGCTGCTCTTCTGGCCTAACCGCCCGTATCAGCGCGACCCGATCTGGCGGCTCAAGAATACGGGCTATGTCTCGACCGCGCAGGACTACTGCAAGACGGACGGTTCGGCCCTCCGCTCCGACAAGACGGTGGCTGTCACCTCATATGATTGCGACAAGCACCCGCCGTGGAAGGTCGCATCTGGTGGCCTGCTCTATACGCAGGGCAGCGTTCCAGGCTCGCTTGTGGCTGGCGCCGACAAGATTGCCCCTGTCCCTCTTGAGGAGATCGTTCCAGACGCCGCAACGAAGACCAATGTCATTGTTCCTTGGGCATCCTCGTGCACGATCCTCTGCTGGTACATGGGGCGTCTGGAGCCCACCGGCGGCCTCAAGGGCGAGGCGGCGGGCGTTATCGCCTCGATGGCGATCGACGGCGCTGTAAGCGTTCAGACGGTCGATTATACGACGCTGCGCACCAAGCTATTGGCTCGGGATACGAACCATCCGATCTTGCCGCAGGTAGCTTGATCGACTATCATCAAATTGACGCGGTGGTCGCCGGTTCGAATCCGGCCTGTCTCAGGATGGTGGCGCAGTCTGGTAGCGCAACGCGGCGGGGGAGGTCAGGGGTTCGAATCCCTTCCTTTCGAGGTGGCTCAGTCTGGTAGAGCGCCCCCGTTTAATTCCATGAGGATATCCGGCAATCAAGACCGAACACTCCGGAGCAAAGAACGGCGGCGGTTTCTGGGGCAAGCGCATCGACGCCAAAGATGTCAGCAACATGCTGCGGAGGCGCGAAGACATCGAAGCAATCCGGCGTGAGGCTAAGCTCATGGCGGGCGACGAAGACGCGATCCGCAAAAGTCTTAACGAACGCTATCCGGTTATAACCGCGTATCTGGCAAAGAACGACTGAGCGCAATCACATCGCAGACATCCATAGGCCGCCTTCGGGCGGTTTTTCTTTGACCAAGCGACCGCCACACCTGCTCGTAACAGGAGCGGCGGTCTGACCACACGATCACCGGGATCGCGACGGCTGAGTGCAGAGTGGCAGCCAGACATTCCTATTTCATTAATTCGCAGGGCATAGACGGACAGGGCGCGGGGAATGAACGGAGCTAACATGCAACTACCGGAACGCAGCAAGAGGTTCGAATGGAACTTCAATACGCTGGTTGTCATCGGCGGGATATCCTTCGCCACCCTGGCAAACGTCGCAGTGGCTTCTATCGCATGGAACGACACGAAGCGGGATATCCAGGACATTCAGGATAAGCTCAAGTCGGAAACCGACAGAGGTATCAAGGCCGACATCGATTTGAACAAGGCCGTGGCCGACATCGCGCCTCTCACATTTCAAACAACGCGCGCTCTAGAAGGCGTTGCGGAGAATAAGAAGGGTATCGAGGCATCCAACGCCAGGATCGATCGGGTTGTTGAAGCCCTCGGTGGCAAACTGGATACCGCTATCGAGAGCATCAATAAGGTTGCCACCCGCGTCGAGGTCTTGAGCAGCAAGCTCGATGATGCGCAGACGCGGGCGAACAAGACACTATGGCGAACGCCAGTCGTGCGGCCTTAGCCGATCGCCTTCCACCCCTCATACCCCAGCCAGCCGATAAACATCAGGGCGAAGATAAAGGCTTGGAGGTGGAGACGGCGGCTGTTCAGCATTACTTGATAACCCGAAGCCGCGGCTGAAGGTCATCAGGCGAAACATGATATCTGGGAACTGGCCGCGTTCTGAACTCGCACGCGACAACACCATCACTGATCTGCTTCGACACGCCTATCATGAAGAGAAACCCCATGTGCTCGTCGAGGTCTCCTTCCATTATGCCGCGCGTCACTTCGTATTGCAGTTCATAAAGCAGTTTTTCAACGCGCTCTTTGCGGAAATTTGTTTCGTCGCTCATAGTCCCGATCCTTCATGCTCCTTGAGGGCGGCGCGATTGCTCATGAATAGCGACGTTTCCTTAAACGTCTTCAATTTTATATCCGCTATCATTTTCGGGCTCTAGATACCTCTCCATAAGGACGCGCACGCCGTCTACGAACGCCTTCTCCCGGTTCTTCCGCTCACGAGGCGAAGATTTCTTCTGCTCCAGTAATGTGGCAATCTCAGCACTCATGGAACGGCCATGCCGATCGGCTTCGTTTTGAATTGCGGGCCAGAGCTCATCTGTAAGGCGAACGATGATGTCTCGTTCATCAAGCAGGCTTGTAGCGACCCTGCATAGCTGACGGATTGCTTCTGCTCTGGATCGAATGCGGCGAGCAAACATCCAGTCATCGATGTGATCCGCGTCAGACTGAGCCAGCATCAACTGGAATTTTATCGTCCGCGGATCTGTCATTGACCGCTGTCCTCTTCCACGTTGTGGGTAGCTGCCTCATCCATCAACTTGTTGATCCGTCCATCCTCAAGCAGGCGGCGGTCCTTGATGAGTTGCTTCCGGCAGAGCCGCCGGATGGCTTCGGCTCTCGATCCAACTCTATGTGCGAAGCGCCAATCGTCGATCAGTTCCAGTTCCGATTTAGAGAACATGACCGGGACGCGTTGGTCTTTTAGTTCCTTTTCCATATGTGCTCCATGTGCTAATGGCCCATGATATCACATTGGGCATGTTGTGCAAGAATTAAGTCTTGCCATTCCTCGCCTTTTTCAAAGACTCTTCCAGATATCGTAAGCGATATAGCCGGCCCCATATGAGCCGATTACCAGTGCAAGAAGCCTCCACGTTGCCAATGCCTCGCGAAGGTACGTGATCTTCAAAACTCCCTCCCGCAGCAGTTCAGCTTCCGGGCCTTGCATGTCGGCTTGGGCTTCCATGCGTTCGATGAGATCGTTCATAATCATCCTTCCCGGACCGTTTGCGGACCGTTTCGCTGGACAGAATAGGAACAGGCGAGAACAAATAGAAACCGCCTGTCCCAGAAATGCTGGGTTTTCGCGAAGCCTTCTCCGTTCGGGACGTGGGGGTCGAGTGTTCGAATCACTCCACTCCGACCAGCTGAAAGCCCTGCAATGCAGGGCTTTTTCATTTCCGCTAATGGACGCCCGAAATCGCCACCGACAGATTGACCGACAGATTGGATTTTCCAACCCGTCGGAAACCGTCGGTGAGCAAGATTCTCAACTGTGTTTTGCTGAAGCTATGAGCCTCTAAGTTCAAAACACTGGAACGCAATCTCAAGCCTAATCCGCATCCGTCGCCGAGATGTTCGGCCGCAGCGGGGAGCCGTAGCCCCTCAGTTTTGAACTGAGCGGCTGATAGCTTCAGCAAGGATGAGCTGGGTGATCGTCGCCCAGGCCCCTGCAAGATTCGAGATCCTCGCTTATTGACTTGCGAAATGTCGTGTTCTTCAGATGACGCGGCTCGGTGCCGACGATCTGAAGATACGGGGAGGGTTTGCGTGAAGCTTAATTTCAGCGTGCACGGATGGATGTATGAATCGGGCATCGATTGTCTCCGCGATAGCTTCACCGCTGCAGCGAAAGGAATACAGGCTAAAAGCCGAGAGGAAACCGAAGCGTGGGAAGCGCTCTTGCAATCCGGGGAGTACCAAAACCAGCTAGAGTTCGCCGAAGATGGCTCTACGCTCTTCGATCCCGCCGATGTCTATAACTATAAGATGGAGACGCTTGGGGAGGCCTATGGAGAACTCAGGAAGGCTTTCGCTATGGCCATCTATCACTACTGGGAACGAAAGATCCGGGTATTCTGCAAGCTCTCGGACGGCAAGCACGCAGAATTGGAAGCAGCTGCCAGGGAAATGAATATCGAGATCCCGGCAGACTTCGCTAGAGTCCACCGTCTTGCCAATGCTCTGAAACACAACAACCACGGAAGTTTGAATGCCCTGCACCGTGTCTGGCCAGAGGTCAGTGGCGCCTTGTTCAAAGCTCAAGGCCATCGCGATTGGTATGCTGGCATAGCATTGACCGATGAACACATCTATTATCTGTTCGATCTCCTGAAGCGTGCAGGCCCTTCAGCTAGGAGGCGAACGTCTGTGGTTGAACCCGAAACAGAGACGGCGACATCCTGATCGGTAATGGTCCACTGTAGAATCCTACAGTGGACATCGATCGTGTGATCCGGGATATCTCTCCTCGACCAACAGTGGAGATCGTCATGGGCATCACAGTCTACGCATACGCAGTCGATCCGGCCGCAAGCACGGTCACCGGATTCGGCAACTCCATTGAAGAGGTCGCGAAAGAGCTTCGCGAGGTGCGCGCCGAAATCGAACTGGAAGACGGCTACGAAGTCCCGACATCAGAAGTCTATGCCTACGATCTCTATCGCCCAGATCTCGACCAGCTCCTATCCGTCCTCAGCGGCGATGCCGACCTCGGTGACCTTATCCTCAAGAACAAGCGCGTCGTCGCGACAGTCTGCAAAGACCCCGCTTGACTCCGGAGCCAATGAGAACAAAATAGGAACAAATTCCGTTGACGACGGAAGCTATTCCTAAGGAGATCTCATGACCCAACAGCTCGCTCTCGATATTGCTGTCGAAGAAACTGTCACCCAGTCCGCTTCAGAAATCGATCTCGCCGTGTCTGTCCTACAGGCCCACGATGGTGATGCAGTCGCTGCAATCCGATCTCTTCTTGAAGACGCTGATTTCCTGCGCGACCAGCTTTTCATCGCCAGCAGCCTGATGTCGAAGGGGATAGGCCGCGGTTGGAAGCCTCAGTACGAGCGCGTCTGATGAAGCATCGCAAGGGTATCGATCTCGTACGGACAGTTTCCGACGTCGGTTACACAGTTGGCGAAGGCAGTCGTCGATCTGGATCGGACTCGACGGAGCATACCTATCGCGTTGAAGTCTGGAGCGATGAGCCCGAATCCGGCGGCGAGATTTTGGAGACGATATCGCGCGCCACCGATTTCTCAGTCTCGATGGCAGCTTACAGGGCGTCGCTACGTGCCCGGCCTGGTAAAGTTCTTGTTCACCTCAATGGTCGTCACAGGATGTCATGCGAGAAGGCGCCGGATCCTCCGCCCCCGGAGTTCCAGCGGCCGCCCATGCGGCGGATGCGGCCGCGCCGTTCAAGCAGTCCAAGGATGACGACCTCACTTTCGAGCAACTCGAACAATGGTACCTGCTCGCGGGGTGTTGTGCGATGTGCAGTCACACTGGCTGGCTCGACCGCTGGGAGCTGTCGCGGCGATACGGCAAGCGGACTCCTATCGTGACATTGTTTCCGAGACTTCGATGTACGAAATGCAACAATAGGATTGGCAATCGAATGAAGCTCGGTCGCATGAAGCGATAACGGACCAGTCAGTGTTCCCGATCGTACTCTGTTTACACTGGCAGCAGAATTTTCGCTCAGCGGGGCTCTCAAATGTTCCGGGTCCGTATAGCGTCGGCCTCTCTTGATTGAAGGAGGTTCGCATGCACCGACACATTGCTCCCGATCCCGCGGTCAGCGCAGCGCTCCAGGTTGGAGTCCTGTCCTACGGCGTCGCCCAGGCGCTTTCCGGCGGTCTCATGAATGGGATCCGCCATGCAGATCGTGTTCGTGAAGCGGACATGCGCCGTCGGGAGGCACGCGACCTCGCCGAAGCCCTTAGTCGCGCGGACGAACTCGGCCGTCTTGCTATCGCTGGTGCACGGCGCATCGCCGCTCTCGAAGCGGAAGTTCGCCAGCTCAAGACGGTGCTGGCACAGCGTCAGGCATTCATCGACCGCAACCGCGCACGGAGTGCAGCATGATCCCTGATCTCTCCGACGAAGGCCTCGTCGCGCAGTTCGGCGACATTTTGTTCGAGATCCCGGAACTTTTCGAGGCGCTGAAACGCTTTGAAGTCGAGAACCGCCCGGCCGTGACCTCGGGCGGTTTCGGAATGAGATGCGACAGGGTGACAGTTGACCGCTCACCCTCGGTACTTCGGTTCCGGATTGGCGCTTCCGTTCGGTAGCCAGAGTTCCGAGACGCGGGCGCGAATGAAAAGCGCTTTTTCTTCATCTGACATCGGCGTCGTCGACAGAACTGGGGCTGGCTCTTGTTCTGGACGACGCGGTTTCCATCGAAACACTTGCAGAGCTTCCAACGAGCGCTCGAGTCCGGTATCGGTCTCGTTCGCGAGGAAAACCAGATCTACATCAGATCGGCTCAGAAGCCAGTCTTGCTGCTGCGCAGTCAGAGCTGACAGATCGATGCTCGGACGATCTTCTTCATTCGCTTTCGCATATTTGCGCACGACTTCGGCCGGGGTCATCTGCTTACCCAGCTCTTCCATTGCCGCCGCATCCTCGGCTGCCTGCTCAGCCGCGGCTAGAACATCATCAACCTGCGTGTTGTCGTGGGCGATGGGCGGCTGCGATTTCATTAGGCCCAGCCACCGCAGCATTCGTCCGAACAGATCGTGCAGGATGGCCGTCAGGCCGTTCAGGTACCAGATCGGGTTCAGGGCTTTCTTCAGCATGTATGTTCTCCTTGTCTGACGAGACCAGGATCCTGCCGTCGGCCGAAACCCACAAACAACCGAAAGCGCCGGCGGATTCGTCCCAGGAAGCATGGATTGCTATCCTGGAAGCGAGGATCTGCCCCCTCGACGCGATATCTTCGCGGGATTATAAATGCAGAAGTTGCGGCTGCCTGGGGGAATTCCGCGAATGTTCTATGCGCTTGCTGGTGGCTACGCAGTTTTGGCAATTTTCTTTCTATGCATGGCTGGATACTACACCGGAAGGATCGGCCACCAGGCGCAAGGGTTTTACCACGAAGACCTCTGGCAGATCCGCTGGGAGCGTCTGATGATGGGGGCGCTGCCATACCTCGCCATCTTCTTTCTTATGTTGGCGGCGCCGATCATCATCATAAAAGACGGACTGATCGAACTGATCTTCGCGTCGAATTTCAAGAACGGAGATGACTATCTCCTCGTGGGCATCGTCTGGATCATTTGGGCCGCCGCATGGCTGGTCGTCGCGCTGTGCATCATCGCGCTTGCCGGAACCGTCTACTATCGTTGGAAGGTCGCAGAGCGGCATGCTCGGCAGCATGAGGCACTCCAGCGCAATCGCGAGATCACGCAGATTGCCTACCCGCAAGAGAAGTGGGGTCGCTGGGTGCGAGTGAAGCGCTCGAAGAATGTATAGGTTTAAGCTGTAAGATATTCACGACTTAAGACGGCGGATAGGGCTGTATCTGTCGATAAACGCGACTTAAGAACGGAAATTGTCGCTGTTCGCGACTTAAGGCGCATAATGGGGCGAAGATGGATCCGAGAAGAAGAATGGATGAGCGGAGAGATCGGCTCGAACGCGGTCGGGTGCCTTTCGTCGAGAGCTACCGCGAGACCGTACTCGAGCCTCAGTCACTCGGTGCGCCACTTGAGCGCGAGATCATCGTTCTCCGGATCGACAAGAGCAAGCTGAAGCTTTACTCGGCGCTGGCGGCTTTCGTTGTCGTGCTACTGGTCATCTCCGGCTTCACGGCGTGATCAAGGCTTCCATCCGCACAGATCTTGACCGCTTCGATTATGCTCTAGGATCTGTCGAGCCGTTCCCGATGACATCGTTGCGACATCCTCGGTGGTCGGACGGATCGGACGGTTGGACGCGCACCAGTCAGATGTCGTCGCGCACCCAGCCAGACAGCTCATCACGAACATCAGCGTCAGGCAGTTTCGAAACCTGGTCATGGATCTTCTCTCGGTTGGCGGCTGCCTTGGTGGTCTCGCACGCCCGATCAGCTCGTTCGGCAGCGCGACCGGATTCTCGGATTCGCCAGTAGGCCAGTCCGACGGCGGCGGCGATGGCGCCCCATTTGGCCACGACCTTACCGCACGACGAGGTCATCCATGCGAACAGTGCCGTCAACATCATCATCACTCTTTACAGACCCATGTCTGGCCGCCGTCCTTGATCTCGGCGCCCGGCTCGAAGCGCTTCCGGCCGAATTTCCAACCTTCGTGCTTGCGTTCATAGATGCCGTAGCCAAGCGTCAGAGCAATTGTGGCGCCGGCTGCAAGGGTATTGATGTCATCCGGGGACAGCTTGCTGTCCGCAAGGAGCACGGTCGCGACGATCGTGACAAGGGTTCGGACGAGATCGAGCATTCTCGGATTCATGCGGCAGCTCCTGAAGCTTCAGTGGCGGTTGCCGCTACAGCGGCGTAGGCCTCGGATCTGGCCTTCTGGACGCGATAACGGTGGATAAGGTAGACGGTCAGCACGGCGAGACCGATGACCGCTCCGATCACCAGAATGCTCTCCAGTCCTGCAAGATTCGACGTGTCGATCTGCGTGCTGGATGTCGCTGAAGAAGCCGCAGATCCCGCAACGCCTGCACCTGCAGTCTTCGAATTCTTAGATGCTGTCGTGGATTCCGACAGAAGGACGATCTGTTGTGATGCCGGGGATGTGGCACGCTGATCGAGTTGGAGCTTCATCGAGAACGCCTCGCCAGTCGTGCACCTGGAGATCCACCCTTTGCCGAATGTGCTGAATGTCGTCAGCCCGCGGAGGAACCCAGTGCGCTTGCTGTAGATGGCCTTGATGGTCTTCAGGGCATCGGCCTTGGCAGCCGCAGCAACCGTCTGCGCGCCGACCACTCCGTCGGCGGCAATACCGAGGGCACCTTGAAGCCATTTGGATCCGCGCGATACACCCGAATTGATGGCGCCGTCGAGAGTCGCGAAATCGACACCTGCAGGCAGGTCGTCGTAGCGAACCTTGTCCGCATACTGACTGCGATAGATCTCGGCGACCTCGTCTTCGGTGATCAACCGGACCGACTGCTTCGAGCGATCCTTGAGTGTCCGGTAAGCATCGTATTCCCGCTGGATGATGCCGTACATGGTGGCGCCGCCCGGATCTTTCGGGTGGTTCGACCAGCCGCCTTCGAAGATGCGGATCTGCTTCATGGCGCGGGGGTACGTGAATTTCATGAGTTCACCCGGATGTTGACGGGCGCGCCCGTAGCTTCGATGAGCGCCGACAGGACCCTGAAATTTAGAGGCTCCCCGCGGCGAAGTTTCTGGAGATGTTCGAGACGGATTGTCGGATATCGGCGGCTGATTTCGGCCGAGGACAGTCGCCGAGCATCAATGTGCTGAATGACTTCCGCGGAGAGCTTGGCCTCGATCTCCACTGCCGTTGCGCATTTGAAAGGGGTGGGTAGGTATGTGGCAGCCATGATAGTCTCCAGAGTGATACTCATGTTATGTTCTAACATTACAAAACACAAGGAAATCGCCGGCAGCAAAACTCGATTGACGAGATCCAAAAAATCCTTATTTAGGATCACACAAATCCTGAAGGAGGATCGTCAACCATGGCCTACATGTCGTCTGCTGATACTGCCCTACTGCTCGCCACGATGCTGCACAGATCTGAACGCACTCGCGCTCGCATCAGCGATCAGACGCTGAAAACAGTTTCCAGACGCACCACGCTGAAGGCGGCGTTTAGGACTAGTGTTGTCGAATGGGCGGCTGAGTTCGGACTCCTGATGTATCCACTCGAGCAACGCGGTGGTTATGGCCTACTCAAAGCAACGACGCTCGAGGGCGCGACCCCGTTACGGGCTGGTCAGTTGGTCTCGGCGGAGATGCGGGCTTTCCGCACGACGGGATCAATTGACCAAGACGCGCTATACACGGAGCTTGGACTTCAGGAAGAGGAAGCCGAAGACTAGGCTCGATACTTGTCGCCGACGAGAAGACCAACTTGTCTGTTTCCGTCTGAGTGTCCGAGATGCCAAGCGCCGACCCATCCCGTCGGCCCCTTAGCATAGTCAGCACGGTGGATCAGGTTGCCCATGGAGATGCAGTCGTCGATCCAGCCGAGGCCGTGGTCGTGGGCCTTCGAGATCTTCAGCCCGAGCTTCGCCAGCCCTGCGGTGGATCCTCGGGCGCCGTTCGCGCCGACATCTCCGTGGAAATTGTAGTAGGTGCCGTACACGTGGAGTGGCTTGTCTGCGTTCACCAGTTCGAACTCGGCTGACGGATTCGAACGGCGAATGACCCACTCGAAGACGTCGAAAGCATCGCCACGATCGATGGCAGCGCGGCATTCATAGTTGGCGAGGTGCCACAGCTTCGAGTTCTCGACGGATACCTCAGTAGAAGGCCGCTCAAGCCACCGCTTTAGGAAGTCGTCGTGGTTGGAATAGACGATGTAGCTCTTGCACCAGGGCCTTGCAGTCTCCGACAAGAAGCGCGCTGCCTGATCGATCTCAGGCTCAACGAACTGCTTCTTGTCCGCGTGTCGGCGATAGAGCGCCAGCGGATTCCGATCTTCGTGGTGATTGATCGCCTGACCGTCGAAGAGGTCATTGAAAGCTTGGCCACGAGCACGGACAAGATCGATCAGAGGACGGTCACCCTCCGGGTTGCCACCATATCCCCACATCGCGCGAGCATAGGGTGGGTGGATCCCGGCGCGATGCGTGCACGGGATGCCGAGGAATGGGCGCTCGAGCTGTCCCTGAGATTCCTCAATCGCTTCGTCGATCGTGTAGACGTTCCCGCCTGAGACGAAGAGATCCAGATCGAAGAAATTTCCGGTTTCGGGATCGGCATCGATATTGCGGACGAAGATGCGATCCTCGTTGTCGATCTCAACGATGACGGCGCCGATGGTATGACGCTGAAGCCCCTTCAACCCGGCTTCTTGCTCGACGTAGTTTGGCACGCTGCATGCGCCTGTCGTCCACATCGTCACCGGATCGGAGAATTGCGGCCGCGGCACGGAGACGATGGCGCGTTTAGGATGAGCGAAGATCGACGTCGTTCCGCGGATATATCCGTTGAGGCCTGTGAGCGGATTCGATTTCGTTGGACGCATGTTCATCTCGGCGCAGAACTGCACACCAGGAGCGAGATGCTGCCGACTGCGGGTGACCAGATGGGAGACCATCGACGACCACGGCGCGACTTCGAGGATGTCACGCTTCCGCTTCTTCGTGAACAGGCTCTTCCCGTAGGTCGCACCACCAAGAAGGATGTCGTATCCGCCCAGTGCGACCGCGAGAGCATGCAGGTTCACCGCAAACGGCCCGTGGGTCGGAGTCTGTGCTTGGTGCATCGAGACGATGATACCCGCTTTCCTCGATCGACGAGGAGCAGGCACGTTCGGGCTGATCCAGATATCGTCGAGCGACTTCGGTCCATTCCATTCGTCCGGCCAGAGAACACCGGGGTCGATCTTCATGCCTACGAGCTGCTGCTCGCCATTCTCGTCGGTTTCGAAGATTTCCTGCGGATCTCCGGATTCACGGTACCAGCCGTTCCCGAGCCAGTTCGAAAACGGCACCGTGAGTTCATCGGTGGCAATCCGTTCCCGAAGATCATTTTCGGTCTTCGGCTTGATCTTGGGGGATTTAGGTGCCGGAGCAGGCGGCTCAACGGCGGCTGGTTCGGCGGTGTCGATTTCGGCGATTAATTTCTTGATGCGATCCAGCCGTTGTTTTGTGATGCCGAGAGATTTCCAGATGTCAGTGTAACGAGTGCCATCGGCAAGCATTTGCCGGACGGCGGGAACGTCTTCTATGAGCGGACGGACTGCGGACCTGCTTGAATTCTGCATTTCGGTATCCTTTCAATAGCCCGCTTCTTTGAGCAGGTCTGAAAAGATGGTTTGCGTCGGCGGACTCCGCCGCAAGTCGTCAACGCTTTGTTTTTGCGAGCGTATCGGCAATCCGGTTGACGACATTGGGCCGCCCAACGATTATACGCCGAACAATTTTTTCATGAGGGGATCGATAAACTGGCCGACGACACCCGCAACCAGCGAGACGCCGGCGACAATGAACGAAATATAGCCCTTGGTGATCCGGCGCTGGACTTTGATCTCGGCGATATCGGCTTTCACGGCGCCGATATCGACCTTCAGGGTGTCGATCTCGCTCTTCATGGCCGTCTGGCTCGAGAAAAACTGGTCGAGTTTGGTCTCGAGCCGGGCCTGTCCCTTGATCAACTCAAGGATCTCACCGGACGGAAGTGTATCGCTCATTGTCGGTTGTACTCGGTTCTGGAATGTGATCTCCAGTGAGTGGAACCGACTACCGTGCAAGATTCGAGGAGGACGATGAAAAATGGTGGCTCTCACCGCTGCTGATCGAGCAGGAATCGACAACATCCTGGCCAATGGCGGCACATATACTTTGGTCATCGATGCCTCGGACATTCAGATGACCTCGGAAACCGAGCAATGGCCGGACATCGCCCCCAATCTGACGACCGGATTCGAGCTGCCACTAACCCCTCCGACGAACCCTCGGGATATCGCACTGGCTCTCCGCTACGGAGACGTATGGGGGCGAGAGCTGGTCAAGATAGGCAATAAGGGCGGCCGGGTAGTATATCGAAAGCTGCCGAGCGGGCAGTATGAAGCAGAGATCACAATCTAAGGATCACGAATGGGGCAGATCGCATACCTAACCGCAACCGGAGAAGAGCTTGAGGCTTTTTCGGTAACGGATTCCGTCTGGGATGCGCTCTGCCAACTGCCCAAAGGCAGCATAACGATGCCCCGGACGAAGTGGCCTGCGACTGCGAAGACCTCGATCAAGGGGTTGAGGTTTTTCGCACACTATCCAGGATACACTGGCGCTCTTCCAAAGCCGGAGAGCTACGCGCACACCCGCCTGAAGATCGACGTCGTCAAGTCGCTGCGATCTATGGGCTTTAAAGCGAACATCGAGGTCCCCGGAGTTTCGCCAGACGGCGAGGAATGGGTCGCGGATGTCCTGACGGAGACTCACGATGGACGGCGCGTCGCATTCGAAATCCAATTATCGAGCCAGCATCTACGGGACTTCCTCAGCAGAAGTGATCGTTACGTTCGGTCCGGCGTGAAGGTTTGCTGGATCATCTCATACGAACCTGTGTCTGGAAGGCTGACTAAGGCGATCGCGAGTGCGAACACGGGTTACTACAAGGAGCATGGCCGTTTCCTAGCTGATCTTCAGGAGATCATGCCCTTCCGAATTATCCTAGACTCGAAGGATGAATATCCAGAGGAACGGCTGCCGCTGCACTTTGGACGAGCGCAGTTTCACAAGGCCATGGAGATGGAAGAAGCGCTGGCGGGTGTAATGCTCGATGTTCCTCGATGGGAGTTGCCAGATTGGAAGTGGGGCGATCACCGCGAGGAAATCAGGCGCATCACGTAGGCGGCGTGAACGGGATGCTGGTTGAGATCATACACGACGAGGCGTCCACCGCACCCTCACTACCGATGACAAGTCCTGTCTCGCTGGTCACATCCCATCGTGGCATGACATCATAGGTCACAGTCTTCGGCCGACCATCGACTTCGGAACGGATGCGTCTGACGACAAAGGCACTCATCGCGAGGTTCGTTCTTTGGGACATGTCAGGCTCCTATGTCCGGACGCAGATTTAGCTGCTTCGGCAGCGACGGCGGAAGGCATGTAACCGTCATCCGACGACGCAGGGTGTCTTCTTCGCGCAGTGGGTTGAAGGCAATCCGCAACCGTGTCGGGTTCGCTCCGATTACAGCAACAGGATCCGAGGAGCCGTTAGCCGCGGACGCCTGCTCGGACCAGATGTTCTCGAATTCGAAGATCCTCGGCGACTGCGCGGCGAGAGCTGCGGCGTTCACTGGTTCAGTGACGCCTCGGTAGCTAGTCGAGTAGACCACATCTCCGGTCTGGAATTGGCCCTCGCCGGGCGCGGGTACAATCGTACCGGTCCCGGGTACGCTGACGATGGAGATCTTAGCCGACCGTCTGCCGCCCTGTTCCATGACCAGCTCGACACTGGTGACCTTGCCTGTCACCTCCCCACCCGGGAGACGACGGTGCGCGATCCGACAGGAGTCCGCGGTCGTGATAGAGCGGCCGACCATCCACGGCACTTCGAATGTCGTCTCGGCACATTGGCTGCGTTCGAGTACGGATCGATAAAGGCGCAGGACTGCGTGGCGAACGGAACGAACGCCGCGAGGTAGGTCGAAATATCTGGCTGACTTTGAGTCCTTCATCGGTGCGCGCTTCTCGCGGCGTTCCCATAGAACCGGGCCATCATCGATCTCGCGGACTGTGAAATCTTCGGTGGCATCGTGCTCGGTCACGCACGACCATGCCGATCCGTTCGCGAGGACTTCATAACCGACATCATAATGCATACGCTCGAGCGTATCGGGATCCTCATACTGCCACTCCGGCGTCGAGGGATCGACATTGAGCGCCTGCAGGGTTGGCTGCTCCATGGTTTCCGTTTGATCATCTTCTTCTGGAAGCTCCTGGAGTCCGGAAGGCATGAGGATCTCCAGCATCTCCTCGCGTTGCTGCTGATAGTCGAACGCGGCGGCGATACGGAATTCAATGTATTTCGGAAGCAGCTTGACCGTGCCGCCCGATGCCGATCCGAACTTCGAGCCGGAAATCGTCAGTGACACGGGAGTCGAATCCGATACGTCGACGATCTCGGACTCGCCGACAGTCCATCCGGTGTTGGATCCGATGGATGTGCCCGGCTGCGGGAACGTGTTCTGGAAGTCTTCCCACGTAAACGTGGTCACACTGCTATTTTCTGAAACTGTCTGGCGGCCTTTAGCTGTCTGTGTCCATGCAGCCGACAGGCGGATGCGAGAAATCGGCTTCGGCGGGTTCGTGACGCTCAGGGCAGGAGGATCGCCGACGCCGTTAAAACCGATGTCGTGAATGACATCGCTGTCGACGATATGCGTACGGCTGACTTCAAGCGTCTGGCGATCCCAGCGCCAGATTTCCGGCCGGGCAACAAGGACGCCTTCGTAGTCGTCATCGGCGGCAGCACCGAAGAAAAGCGGATCGTAATATTCGGCGTCAAGTCGATCGACGAGTTCGGCGTCGGGATCGTAGTCAAAGGCCTCGGAAATCCGCAGTAGATTGGCGGCGGACTTGACGACATCGTCGCTGGACGGCGGCAGGCAGCGGAATGTTAGTTCGATCGTGGCTCCGGCCATGCCTGTCGGCAGGGGCACGAGCCTCCCGCGAGCAAGGAGAACGGGCGCCACGTCTTCGGTGCGCTGCTCCCACAAGATCGCGTATCTCAGAGCTGCCGGCATCCAGCCGACAATTCCAGGATTCTGAATTGTGACGCGGAAGATAGGCTCCACTTTGCGGCCGTTTCGCTGCTCAAGGATCGACCCCGACAGCACGACGAAAGCATCACCGTCTGCTCCAGACGGTGCGAACGGAGCGCTGTAGCTCTCGATGAATTGGAGTCGGAGCATCAGAATCCTCCGACTTCTTCGGTGGAGATCTGCCACGAATACTGGGCTTCCGCTTCACGGAAGGTCTGTTGCCAAGGCTCGATGACCATGACTTCGTGCTCCATCGTGGCATAGACGCGCACGACCTCTGTCGCCGGAGCCGAGAGCGTAGCCGTCTTGTCGGCGAACGTCATCGCTACATGGTCGAACCCGAGAGTGATGGCGCGGGCGGTATGAATCTGCCTCGGGAAAATGGCTGTCGAGCTACCGACCGGGATGACGACGCAGAGTTCGGAAGGAGGGACCACGGTGAAAACCTCCCCCGGCCACATCCCAGCCAGCGCTGGCGGACGAAGGTCGTCGGCACCAGATGAGATCCGGATGGCGTAGAGACGGAACATCGGATCGGCGAGGTTGACCATCTTACCGTTCCAATCTCGGGTCATGATCGCGGATCCGGAAATCGGCTGCATCTCGACGCTGAGATTGAACGCCGTCTGCCATCCGATCCCGAGCGCCGGGCAGAGAAGTTTGGTGTGTCCTTCGAACTCAGCCATCAGTAGCTCCTATTTGCGTACTCTAGGTCGCGTGTGAGCTGCGTCGAAGACACATCGTCTCCGTAGAGCGTCGTCGGGCGACCGTTGACGTTGATATCGACGGCAACGCGCTTCGAGACAGCACCACGACGAGCCTCGGACTCGCGTGCGAGCGCACCGAGGTCGCCCCCGTCGTAGTTCTTGTCCCAGCCCATGAACCCATTCATGAGTTCCTTGGAATACTGAGCCTTTTGAGCCGCGGTCATGTAATACGTCGGATCGGGAGCCTGAATGCCCATCTGGTCGCCATAAACGAGCTTTTGTGCTCCCTTGGTCCTGACGCTGTCGTCGCGCATGCCAAGACGCTCATACAGTGCATTGTTCCCCTGCACAGCCATAAGCCTTGCCTGCGCCGAGATCACCTTGTCCGTCGCGGCTTCAACGTCTTTCAGCATCCAAGCCGCGAACTGCTGGCCGAGGGTATATGTCGTCGTTGCTACGACAGGCAGGAGGAGCAGGGCGTTGAGGATGCCGTCGACGCCGAGCTTGATTCCGCCGACGGATCCGAGAACGGCCTTAGCAGCATTCGCGAGGGATCCAGCCGCAGTCTTGCCAACTGCGGCGAAGGAGGAGCCAAGCGACCGGATCTTCGGGACTGCTCCGGTCGCAGCGGTGCCAATACCCTTGACGCCTTCGGTCGCCGCCCTGGATGCCACTTTCGCTTCCGTAGCTGCCGCAGCAATAGCGGCGGATGACTGGACAGTAGCAGCCTCGGCGGCGGCACCGCCTGCCACGGATGCCGCGGTGGTTTCAGTTGCTACCGACGAACCGAGAGCCCATCTTTTTAAGCCAACGAGCGAGAGGGCCACTTTCCCGAGAAGTCCAGAGAACCGGAGCATTCCGACGAACAGCAGCGTCGTGGTTAAATCTGTGTGGAAGATCTTCAGAATCGGATTCACGACGTCTGCGATTGTGGACATCGTCTTCCGAAAGAGCGCGAAGGCGTCGGCGAGGTGCGAAGAGAACCACACCACTCCGTCACGCAGTTTGTTGAGCCACGCATAGTCGGTGTTTTCGCCTTTCACGAGGTGTACGATCTGCGCCCATACGTCCATAATGACGTTCTTAACGCTGATGGCGCCGTCTCGAAGCGTATTGAGCCAAGCGTAGTCGGCATCCTTGCCGTTCCACAGCAATGAGACCTGCTTGATGGCATCAGACCAGGTCGCCTTAATCGCGTTCCACAACGGCACCAGCTCGGCAGACTTTTTGACGAGGGAATCGAGCCATTTCGTTTTGATATCGTCCGTGTCGCCGCCAATGATGCTGATGATGTCTGTCGTGAACTGCCTAAGATCAAGAAACGCCCCAGTAGCGTATTTCGCAATCGCTACACGACTTTTCACAAACCAGTTCGTGAGCTGTACCGAGGTTTCTGTGAGGTATGGCAGAAGATTCCGAGCGATTTCGAGTCGAATCCCACCAATCGCCGTCTGCATATCTTGCACAGCGTTCTCATAGGCCTTTGCTTTCTCAACGTCTTCGGCCGTGACTTCTCCGCCGAGCCGCTTCAACGTCTCACGGTATTCGTCGATCGCTTTCTTGCCGCCGTTCAACAGCGGGATCATTTTCGTTCCGGCATCTTCGCCGAAGAGACGCATAGCAACTCGGGCTTTCTGCGCGGGATCCTGAATCCTTTGGAAAGCCTCACTAATCGCAACAAGACCGTCCACGCCACCCTTGGACGCGCGGTCGAAATCGATCCCGAAGCCTTGGAGTTCGGTAAGCGCCTGACCCTGAGGCGAAAGCCCTTGCTTGTACTGGGACTGGGCGGCAAGGAGCTGCTGGCGCTCTCTATCGAGTGCCAGATTTCCGGCTTGAGAGAGCGTGTCTGGGTCGATCCCGCCGTAGTGAGGGCGCTCGACCGAGATGCGGTTTTGGTATTCGTCGATCTGCTGAAGGCGAGCCTCGATTGCCGTGATCGACTGCGTTCGAGCCTGGAGGTCGGCTTCCGAGAAACCCGAAAGTACAGATCCAAATCCAGCCGCGCCGCCGACACGAGCGCCGAGTGCGGCCTGCTTGGCTTGCATGCCAAGGAAACTCTGGTAGGCAGAGTTAGCCTTCCCGATGTTGTCACGAACGGTCAAGAATTCGTTGGAGATCGTGGAGATTTGGTTGATAATCTCGTCGCGATCGACGCCGCTGCGCTCGCCTGCGAAACCGAGGACGTTCACATCCTGCGGGGATGCGCCAATCTTGTCCGCATCAAGGCCAATTTGCTTGAGGCTGGCAGCCGTCTCCTTTGCTGAGTCTACGGCTACCTTGGAAAGGGCCGCGAACTTCAGTGCTAGAGCGCCGACCGAGACCGCCGCGCCGAGTGCTCCGATTTTGATACCAGTGAAAGCCGCCTTTGCTCCAACCTTCGCGACCTCTTTCGCCCGTGCGTGGTTCTCAATATTCCGCAAGGACAGGTCGAGACCTTTGAACGGGTTCTTAAACGCTGTCGTATCCTTGTGGACGCCAAGCATCACAAGACCGAAAGATCGACCGAACGAACGCAATCTCGCGGTGGCGTTCTCAAGCCCCTCGAGTGTGAATTTCGTTTTGATTTCCGGCGTTGTGGTCATCACTACTCACTTATCTGTCAGCGTCTTCCACGCCTTCTCTTCTCCGGACATCCCCACGGCCACTGATCGCGCGGTGTCGATGGTTTTCGCCTTATCCATCTCCTTCATCGTGCCGACACGGGCGAGAAGCTGGCCGACGGTGAAATCGAGACCGCTACGCCCGGTGCGGATCTCGTATTCGAGCGCCAGCTTCAGGATATGGACGAAAACTCCGTCCAGTCTCAGGCCGCTTTCCGTCCAGATGCCTTCGTCTTCTGGCTTTTCGGCTTCGACAGGGGCAGGCTGATCGACGGGGCCGTCGGCAATGTCGAGTCCAAGATCGTTAAGATAAGCGTCTGCAGCGATTTCAGTCCCAGCTCGCCCATTCGCGCCAGGACCCGAGTAAAAAGGCCCTGAACGCCCTCGTATTCCCTGATCATCATCGAATATGCGAGGACGGCGAGGTTCAATTGGAAGTCATCCGGAGCGCCGAGGATGCCGTCGATCGTTTCGCGGTCGTTGGGCTTGCCCAACGAGCAGGCACCGAGGGCTGCAAGAGCGAGCGGCGTGCGGCGGAAGAGATTGACGACAATATGCTGGTCGCGAACGGCGCGATCTTGGCTTTCCGCCGGAGGCAGACCGTCAAACAGACGGAGCAGATCTTCGTGATCGGCCACAATGGCGCAGATTTCGGAAATCGTCGGGGCACGGAGCTCTGCAGACGCGCCGGGAACGATTTCGACGGCCTCATAACGATGCTGAACGGACGCGAGCAGATCGCGGACTGAAAATTCGGGATTGGACATGCGTTCCTCCTTGATTGCATGCGTGGGGGAAGGAGCCGGAGATCTCCGGCTCCCGAAGGATTAGGCGTTCACGATCTTAGCGAGGCCTTGGATGGTGCCGTAGCCGTGGTCGGGCGTGGAATAGACCGATCCCGTCAGACCACCGACGTTCGGGTTCGCAGTGTCACCAGTTGCAATGGCGCCGTTGGGGCGGAACTCGACATCCGGGAGGTGCATTTTGACTTCCGTGCCGTTTCCGTCCTTTGTCACGCCGATGTAGATGAACTCACCGCGCCATCCGCTGTTCTCCATGATCTCGAGATCAAGGAGTCCTGCAGTTTCGGTGACGGCCGGCAGCGAATAACGAACTGTGGCATCAGCGGCTGCGCCCGCGGGGACCTTTAGGAATTCGATCGTTCCCGTTGATGGATGGAAGATAAAGTCGACGTTTTCGGTGTATTCAACCGGATCGCCGGAAGCACCATCGTCGATCGCAGTGATCGTGCCGTTGATTCCAGGCAACGTAACAACAGTCCCGGCCGCGACATCCTCGACTTCCAGCGTAGCCGTCACGACAGCGGCCTGTGTCTTGTACTTGTGGTTCGACATGAACAACGCCTCGTACAGCCATTCCGTCCACATCTGGATTCCGGTCAGCTCAAGTGTGGCTTCCTTTGTGGTGGTCATGTTCCGCAGGAGGCGCCTGTCGCCCCATTCGTTGCTGTAGACAGGCTGCACGGTGATATTCGGAGTGAGGTTTACAGTCTCGATCGGACCTGTTTTCGTCCACTTCTGGTCGCCATGCGCGCGAACAAGTCCGGCACCACCCATGAGGCGCTGCATAGAGGTAAGTTGTCTGATGGGGTAAGTTGCCATTTTGTTCTCCCAAAGAATTAGGCGTGAAGATTGCGGTCGGGCTCGGCGTCGAGCGTCCAGATGTCCGCGGTGTAGGTGAGCAGCTGCGAGCACAGGATGCCGCACTCGATCTCGGCAGGGGCGAGGTCTTCGGCTCCCGCATATTTCCAGTTCGAGATCTTTCCGATCCCGGTCACCGGAAACAGAAGCGCTTTCTCGACATCGACCGCGATCTGTTCGAGACGATCTTCGACATCATCGTCTCCGTGTACGCCGAGCCTGACATGGATAGTGTATGACCTGGTCTGCGGCTGCTGGCCGATCATGCTGCCGGCAGCCTGCGTGACGGTTTCCGAAACGCCGACAAGAGCGATGGGAAGGTTGTCGTCCTGAAACTTGCGAAGGAAACGGCTGGCGTTCTGCGCGCTCTTGATTGAGGGCACGGTAGAGAGCCGGGTTTTAACGGCGTTCCTGAGCTGCGTACGGACATGCGGCATGCGATCTCGCTATCCCTTAAGGACGATGGTCAGCATACCGTACCCATCCCCGCTGCAAGATTCGACATCGTACGCCCGGCCTCCGATGACCAGCTCATCGCGACCTTCGTTCCGGAAAATGTTCTCCTGCTTGCCATCAGATCTGGTCGGCTCAAGCCTCAGGGCGTCAGCGACAGCGCACCGAGCCGTTGGTACTCCGGTCAGCATGGAAATCCCGTCAGCGTCAGCGATCGTCGAGGACGCATTGAAGATGACCTGCAGATTGTCGGATGCAGTGCTGCCATCCTCTCGATGCCGTACCCACGTGGCGGGTGCCGGCTCCGAGAAGGTGCGCATGAAGATCCGAGGGAGTGGGGCGAAGATGCGGGCTACCATCAGAGGTTCACCCAGGCGCCGTTCGAATACACGCGCACTTTATGCAACGAGCTGTCGTAGTAGATCAGGCCATCTTCCCACGGGTCCGTCGGGGTGCTGCTGCGCGGGTCGAGCTTGATCGACTGACGGGTAATCTGCAGAGCGCCGAATTTGCTGAAAATATCGTTCGTGCCAGCACCACCTCCGCGCTCCGTGTATTTGAACGTCGTCGTCGCGTGACGCGTTCCGGTCCAGTTCAGTGTCGACGAATATGCTGTCACCGTGAGGTCAATGTCATTGCCGCCGTCGTCAGAGAAGTCGATGGCCACCGCTGGTACCGATGTCAGGAGCATCGTGATGCGGTTCCGTTGCGCTGTCGCCGTGCCCGGCTGACCGAGCTGGATACCCTTAATGTTGTCGTTTCCCCACTGGACGCCGCGGCCCTGAATGAAGCAGTCTGAGCCGAGCATCTTCAGCAATCCGCCGCCCGTGAGACCCGTGCCCGCACGAGCATCATCGAGGATGAGATCACTGATGGAGATCGCCTGCGCGTACTGTGTCAGGCACCATTCCGGACTGTCGCCCCAACAATGCAACTGAGCAAACTGCGAGCCGGAAGCGCGAGGTCCGATCTCGAACGTGCTTGATCCTTGAAGCGCATCCATGAAGTGCCGCGACATGGACACCAGCATACGGCCGATCTGGCTATCGTGGGGGCCGTCGAAAATGGGCCATTGACGCGAGAACTGCACGAAGAATTCGTCGATGAAGCACTCACCAGCGCTATCTGTCGTGTCGTTGTCCCACGCCGCAGCAACCGAACCCCAGCGGCTGTAGTAGCCGCCGTTGCAACAGTATTCGGAGTCAACGTCGCGGATATGATATGCGCGGCCGTAGATCCTGATGTTCCACCCGGTGGACGTCGGGTTCTGGTCCTTCCGCCCGTGGATCGTCATGTGTTCGATGCCGAAACGGTTCGGGCCGTTGGCGCTGTCGCCTGTCCAGAGAGTGTCAAAGTCCTGCGTCTTCAAAAGGTCGCCAAGATATCCGTCTTTCCGCCGCAGCCACGTCACACGCCGACCCACGCCGCTATGAACGACGCGAGACTTCAGGGTGACCTCGGCACCGAGCTCATAGACGCCAGGGCCGTACTTGATGTAGCCACCACCCTTAGAGACAAGGAAATCGGTAGCGGCGTTGATCGCGGGCGAGTTGTTGAAACCAGCCTCCGGTTTCGCACCGAATTGCTGTGCCCAGACCTCGCCCGATGCCTGCAGCTCCCACCACCGAGAATCCGCGGTTTGGAACTTGCCACCATGCGCAGGCTGGCTTGCAACGACCTTATAAAGGGCCGCCCCGCCGTCACCCGGAGTGTAATAACCGCCTGCACGGATCGCAGTAACAGCTGATGGTAGCGTGACGGTCGACATGGTGCTGACGACATACTGGGCACCGTCGATTCCATCGCGGCCGCTCGTTCCGGTGATGTCGGCGAGCGTCACGAGGTCGGCGAATACGCCCCCAGTCTGCCGCCACTGAATGGCGGTCGATGTCTTCTGCAGTTCAACGGACTTGCCGTCGGTTCCTTCGAGATCGGCGAGGAGTACAAGGTCGGCCCAGTTGCCGTCGGGCACCTGGCGCCATTGAATCGCGGTCGAGGTCTTACGCAGTTCCACGGATTTTCCGTCCGAACCGTCGGCACCCGCGGGAGCAGAGAATTCGACCCATCGATCGGGATCGGCAGCCGGCGCGACGGAGGCCACGAATGGCCCCGATGCCTGACAAATGAACATGGACGTCGGAGAGGAATTGCCGGGGGCGAATACATAGTCCGACGGCGAATAGGAGGATCCCAGTACGAAGGCGCCGCGATTGGTGAGCCCAACCCCGGCTTCACCCTTCAGGGATTCAATCCACTCGGCCTGCGAGCCATCGAAGCCTTCTGCGACGGCAACCGCATAGGCGCTCGCGCCGTCATGACCTTCAAGGGAAGCGAGCCATTCGACCACGGAGCCATCGAAACCGTTGTCGACGGCGACTTCGTAAGCGCTTTTGCCTCGTTGTCCGGGAATGCCACCGCCAGTTCCGGTGGATGTGATGTTAGGAACCATCATGTCAGGCCTCCGCAGCTTCTTCTGCAGGGGCAGAGTTCAGGTAATCGGGCATCGGCGCGGCAACGGGGCCGCCCGGTGAAGTGAAGGTCTCGTCGGCGTTAAAGACCCATCCAATGCCGACGATACCCGTCTCAGCAGTCTGTGCGATCATTCCTGCCTTGGGTACGTCGACATATCCAACGACGACATTGATCACTGTGGCGTCTTCGCCGACGACCAGGAATCGGTTTTCGAAAGGATCGCTCATGCGGTCACCTCAATCGTTGTCAGCCAGAATTGAATCTTGATGGCGCCAGCCGCCCCCCAGGCAATCTGCGCTTGGTTGGTGGTGTTTGATCCGCCACCGCCACCGCCCGGAAAGCCACCAGCTCCTGGGCCGTTAGGTCCGACGGTGGCTCCAACGCCAACTCCGCCGCCTGCGCCCCATGAATCTGCGTAGAGAGGATTGTGGTCCTGACCTTTTGGTGCGTCGTACGTCCGTGAGGTGGAAACCGTCGAGGATTCGACAGATCCCTGCCGGAAGTTGACTTTGGATCCCATCGAACCGTTTCCGCCGCGGCGAAGCGCCCAGATCTGAGAGCCACCACCACCGGGGCCGACCCATCCATGAGGTGCGTTCGACGTCCAGTCGTTGGCCGTGTCTCCAAGATGCGTCGCGAGGACGCGATCAGCCCCGTAAGACTTCATCAGCTCGTAGAAAAGGCCCTGATTGGCCGTGCCTTGGCCGCCCGGCCAGCCGCCCTGCGAGAATGCGTGACAGACAGATCCATTAGGACCAAAATAGCTGGCTCCGCCCACGTTGCCGCCGGATCCGCCTGCGCCGACCTGAAATGACCATGAAGCCGTCGGCACGTCCGAAAGCTTGAACTCGCGGATCGTCAGGTTGCCTGGATGTCCGCCGAATGCTTGAGCATGGTTATAACCCCCACCACCGCCACCCGAGCAGACCCACAGCTTGCAATCGATGTGCTCGGCGATCGCAAGGGACTGCTCTGCAGCCGTCAGGAAGTTCGCCTTGACGATATCGAGGATGATCTGACGGTTCGCTGTGCCCGAGGCCGTCCACATCCAGTGATCGCCGCCATCCGACAGGCGTGTAAGAAGCCGCTTCTTGATGCGGATCTTGGTGGGATCAAGCGATACGAATGATCGAATGAGTGCGAGCGACGTCTCGACGAGACCGGAAGCGGTTCTGAGGACGACTTTCTCCGTTCCTGTCAGGGTGCCGGCAGCCGAGAGCGTTTGAGCAAGGATCTGTCGCGTCGTCAGAAGTCGCAGGCCGTCGGTGATGCGCACAATCACGTCCTCGGAGCCGGCAGCTGTCTCCAGCGCCTCGACTTCGAGGTTCAGCAGATCGTCGGCGGTGAATTCGTGACCGCTCCCTCCAAAGCCAATGACGTTCGGAACCATCATGTAGATCAGTTCTCCATGACGTAGACGACCGTGTCGGCCGCGGCGTTGAAATGAATGTCACGGCTGCCACCCGGCACACCGAACGGGAAATATCCCGGCATCAGGGGCCACGCCTTGGCGGCATCGTATGAGGAGCCACGGACGACGGTCAGAGCAGCTGCGGACGCGTCGAGACCGACAGCAATCGTGATGAGCGTGGTCGTGCTGCCAAGGGTGTGTTTTACAGTGGTGTCGGCGGCGACATCGACCGCGAAGACGCGAGCGGAATCGAGCAGAGCGACATCGAAGGATTCGCCGAGAGAGCTGACCGGGGATTCGATTGTGTTTGCCATCAGGGCGCTCCGGGAATGAAAGGAAAGGAAGTGCGCAGCCGGGTCAAAGGAGGAAACCCCGGCTGCGCTACACGGTAGCGATTAGTCTGCGTCCGTGATCTTGATGACGGCGCCGAGCCTCTGGACGTAGCTGAGCGGGTTGGTCTGGCCCTTCAGCTCGACACCCTCGTCGTGGTCGAGCAGCTTCGGCGAGATGTATTCCGGCACGCCCATGGCGCCGAGCGTCTGGATTCCGGTACCAGGTGCGAAGCGCGTCTGGTACATGCCCTGAACGATCGGGCAGAGGTATGCCGTGTCCGGATCGATGAGATAGTGGTTGCCGATCTTGCCGCGCGTGTAGGTAACGACATTGATGTCGGTGGAGATCGGGAAGCCGTCGCGGACATCGTCACGGAACAGGCCGCCAGCATTCCAACGCTCGTATCCAGTCTTCACGGTCGGATGCGTCTTGATCTTCTTCTGGATATTGCGACCAGCGATCAGGTAGTAGCCGTTGGCGTACAGGTCGCCGAGGGCCTCCTCCGACTTGATCTTGGCATCCGTCAGTTCTTCGACGACCTCCGTATTAGAATTGCCGAAATCGATCTCGTGGGTGCTCTGAGCAATACCGAACGTGTCGAACCAGTTGATCAGCGGGGTCGTCATGTCGGCCTTGTACATGATGCCGGTGATCGCGGCGGCGCGCGTGCGCTCCCATGTCAGGCGGTTGTTGACGTTGAAGGCATCGAGGATCTCGTTGCGCTTCTGCTCGAACGTCTCGACCAGCTCGGATCCGAAGGCGCGAACGCCACGGACGGATTCCGCGAGGAGCGTGCGCTGCTGCGGATAGTGCGGGATGTAGACCGGGATCGCTGAACGGTCAGCCACGCGGCCAGTGAAGCCAGCGGAACCGCGTTCGGCATCGGGAACGATGTCGATGACACCATCACGAAACTCGATAGCCGTAAGGTGATTAAGCTCGCCTGCGGAATTCCAAGGCAGCCACTTCGAGATCTCTTCCGGCACGTACGGCTTCGAGTCGATGTAGTCCATCATGCTGCGGACGGTGAAGATGTCGTCCTTGAAGACGTCGACGAAATTGAAAGACATTCTTTTTCTCCAATTGGTTCGCGTTTTGTTCTTTGACAAAGCGCGATGGGTTAGCGGACGACGATGCCGGCGGCGTCGAGCGCGGCTGCGACGACGGCTTTTTCGCCAGTTGCGAGATCCTTGAGGCTGATCCACTGGCCGTAGACCTCGGCAGCGCGGGTGATGGCGACAGCGGCATGGCTGCCCGCAGTGGCATCGACGCGGTCATTGAGGACGGCGACCTTGATCTTGTCGTATGTCGTGACATCGACAGCGGAGGCGGGGTCAATGTACAGGCCAGTCGCAACCTGGCTGCCGGATGCTCCTGTGTATTCGGCGACGACGACCGTTCCGGCCTTGTAGACGGTTGCGGACTGCTTCAGCGTGATTACGTCGATGGTGCGGTCGCCGTTGGCCTTCGAGCGGATGTGAAGCTGATCCGGCTTGTTCTGATTAACTCTGGTCATGGGGTTCTCCTGAAAACTGGGGGTTACTTCTTGCCGTTCAGCTTGTCGTAGGCGCTACGAGCGCGCTGGAAGTCGGTCTTCTCCACGACAGGTGCAGACCGCTTGGACGGCTCGACGGCGACCTCCTTTTCCGAGGCCGTGCCACGCTGAGCGATCGAGCGCTTCAGGGCTTCCTTCAGCTCGGCAGGCTTAGCCCCAAGAGACCGCATGTCATCGATGAGCTTGGTCAGGCCGTAGGTCTTGGCGATGGAGCGAACAGCCTCTGCATCCTTCTTCTCGGCGTCGGCCGCGGCGGCATCATCTGCGGACCCACTGCCGTCGATCTTTTCGGCATCCGTGGTCTCGTCGGCGCGAACTGCACGCAATGCCTTGATGCGTTCGACAAGTTCCTCAGGAACTGCATCCTCTGCGGCCGAAATGGCTTCCTCGGCTGCGGTGACAGCAGCTTCTGCGGCTGCGACGACTTCTTCGATATCCATGGTGGTCTCCTGATCTTGGGGGGCAGCGCTGCGCAGCCGGATGGCTCCCGGCACAGCGGAGTTTTGAAAGCTACGGATGAAGGCGTTGGGATCGGCGGCAACGGCTACGTTGCTCACTTCAGTGAGAACCCATTTTTTGACGAGGAGGATCGGCATGGCGCCGTCCGACTGCTCCACAAACTCCGCATCGGCAAGGTCGTAGTAGTAGCCAGCACTGATCTGGGAATAGAACCCTTCGGCGATGTCGCCGATGAGATCCGAGTGGCGGGTGGCTAAGGTGATCCTGCTGACGATGGACTGTCCCTCAGCCCGAATATCAGTGACCTTTCCCAGGATGGCGTTGATCCCGCCGTGGGTCTGGTGACAGTCGACGAATGGCATGCCTCGGGCGCGGGAGAGATCGATTCCGTCGGTGAGGAGGATTTCGCCAACTGCGATGATCGGAGGGCACTTGCCTGGAAGCGGAACCACCCGTGGATCCTCGATCCATTGAGTAACAGGCGTTTCCGTGGTGACAACGGCGTCGAAAGATCTGGTCGCAACATCAACGGAGGTGGGCTGTCCGGCAAACGCGCGCATGCTGAAGGGGCGCTCGGAGCGCTGGTCAGGTGTCGTGGATTTGCGGATAGGTGTCGGCATTCCGTCGTCTCATTTCCAATGTGAGACGAGCGTTGCCTGGGTTCCTGCAAGATTCGAGCGCGATGGCGAATAAAAATGAAAGCCCCCGGATCTCGGGGGCTTCAAGTGTCGTTGTCGACTAGGCGACTGGGAAGTCGGTGAGCCAACGCAGGTGGCGATCAGTATGGATTACCTGTACCCATGCGTCCGACCGAAGGTATTCGTGCACGTCACGAATGCGCACCTGCTCCTTCTTGATGGCGTCTCCGATGTCGAAGAAGAGGGCGTCATCAGGGCACTGGCTTGCGATATGCTCGGGGTCAGCAATGAGCATGTGAGCAATGTAACCGTTCGGTACCGACTGGAGCCACAGTGCGACGTCGAGCTGTTCGTAAGGATGCTCGACCACCACATACGGCTCCATTGCTAGGTAATTGACGATGCGCTTCGTCAGACTCTCCAGGTGCTGAGCGACGCTTTCGAAGTTCGGAAACGGCTCGTCGAGAAAGGCCAAAGGCATGGGCTTGCGCTCGGTCATACTGCCATCTCCTGTTCGATCTCAGAGAGCGGGATATTGATGTCCAGAACCTTCTGGATGAACTCCATGAACCGCTGGTCGCTGACCTTTTCGATCCGGTTCCGTTCCGGCGCCATAGTGTCGATGACGATCAGGTAGCGATCGTCGCCGCTGACCGCGAAGTCTACGAAAAACATTTGACCTCCTGTTGGCTCGTTTTCGAAGGACCGCACAAAACCGGGTCTTAAACCTCGTGGCAAGAGAGAAAGTCCGGAAAATATGATTATTTTTCAGTGGATTCACTCACAATGTCAACGGAATTGTCCGTTATATCAGGCGGCCTCTTCCTCAGCCATTTTGAACAGCGCATCCATCACGGCCTTCTGAGCCAGCGCCTGCACGGCGCCGGCAGCTTGCGTCTGCGGCATGGCACCAGCACCCTCATAAACAGGATAAGGAAGGCGAAGTTCTCCCGCTCTCGCGGAGTCCTTAGCATTCTGCAGGTCGATCTCCTCGATGTCGTAGCCGAATTCGGAGGCTACCTGTTGGCGAGACGTGAAACCATTTTGTACGGCGAGCATGAAGGCGGTCACTTCTTGAATCGGGTGGATATGGCCACGTGCCGGAGGCATCCACTCCACACGCATGTAGTCCTCGGGCTTCGCATCTGCAGGAGGTGTCCACTTGCCAGCGAGGATTGCGGCCGATACCCAGCGGCGCCAAACGGGAGCGCAGAACTGCTGGATGACCATGTGGTGCTGGATAGACAGGATGAAGCGACCGACCTCGAGCATCATCGCTCTGTAAACCCTATCGTTCACATCCTTGAAGTCGAGAGTGAGCTGCTCGACGCACAGGCCAATACAAACTGCGACTTCCGATAGATTGACGCGGTTGAAGGCTTCGAAGTTGTTGTCAGTACCGGGTTGATCCGGGAAGGAGACATCGTATCCCTCGGGCACTTCAACGGCGCCGCCAGCAGGAACTGTCTGGAACTTCGGCGGCTCGTCGTCTCCGAACGCGGATTCGTCATCTGCGGCCAGCGGCTTCTTATAGAACACCGTGAACTTGCTCTGATGCCGCTTGCGACCGACTTCGTTATGGCGGTATTCCTGCAGGATATCCATGATGTCCAGCACGGGCGCTGCCCAAGGCGAGCCGCGCTCAGAACTCGGCGTGTCCGGAATGAACATGTGCAGGACGTCTACTGCGGGGACCGGCTTCGGCATCATGTCCCCGGTTTTTCCGCGCCAGTCCTTCGGGTGCCACTGGTATAGCCAGTAGGCGACGACGCGGTCGATGGCATTGCGTTCGACGCCGTCAACGATCCAGTTGCCCGACGGTGACTGCTGAGTCCAACCAAGAGGAAGATGGTCTGCCTGGAGCATTTGGATCTGAAGCGGGACACCCGACAGCATATCACCCTCAAGCCGATCACGGAGCCTGAACAGAACTTCGCCATCCGTGGCAACCGTTTCGACGGCATGCCATTGCAGTCCATAGAAATCATAGCGGCCGCGAGCGTCGGCTTCCGGCGTCCATACCCTGAACAGTGCCTTCAGGTCGGAATATGGGATCACAGGTGTGATGCCATAGCTGACCACGTTATTCGCGACCTGCCGCATACCATTGCGGTAGTAGCCGTTGTTGGCTCGTTGGAAACGAGAGACCTGGCGAATAATCTCGATCTCACCATTGGCGCCGTTCGGGCCGGGATCCTTGGAGGCTGCCTTATGGAGACGGCTGGCGGATTTGTAGAACGTCTTCACGATGCCGGCTGCCGATGAAAACAGGTCGGCTGCTGCGGATCGAATGCCGCCCGGACGTAGAGTACGAGACTTAGGAGAGGTGGAAGGGACAGAACCGCGGATCTCGATGTCGCTCATTTCACTCTCCCGAAATCAGAGTGATGAAGCGCAGGCCGGGTCGTTTCACCGGGCGGCCTTCGATCTCGGCAATACGATTGGAAATGAGACGGATCAGGGCTTTGGCGTCGGCGAGGTTGAGGAAGTTCGCGCTGCCGCCTCCGGAATATGAGACCTGCTGTGCGCCGATAAGGAGCTGGGATTCGATAGCCTTTCGCTCGGCACGCAGCTCGGTCGATGACCAGTCCTGAAAATATGTTGTATCCATCCGTCCTCACCAACACGATCAGAACGAAATCACGCCGCCTGACCGCCTTTTCCTCACCATCGGTTTCACGCCCACGACCACTGGTGCCGCCATTGGCACCGATCGTTGCGCCGCAGGTCTGCTAGCGATAGCGCGTTGCGCGATCCCGGATGGAACCGCTGCGGCGACGTCGGCAGACTCGGTGGCCGCCGATGCAAGGACTGAAAGATCTGGGCCCTTGTAGGCCTCGTCGAAAATCTCTCCCGTCTCGGGATCGTGCGGCACATCCACAATTCCCATCTTGTCCGCTGCAAGATTCAAGTCGCGCCAACGAAGATAAGAATGCTTCAACCCCTGCAGGGCCGCGTAGCAATAGATGAAGGTGTCCCACTCCTCATGTGAGCGGCCGCCCTTGGGGTGATCCCAGTGATAGCCGCCCTTCTTTTGCGGAAACGGGCGTTCGCACATCAGGCGGTCGAAATAGCCTTCCGGCAGGGACATCGGGAAGCGCGGACCACCGGGACCCTTGACCATCAGCTTCCGGGCGACAGCGTCCTTAGCGAGCTGGGTGTCGATCATGTACCAGCCGATATTCGAACCCTTGATCCGCTTCGAAATGCTTTTTGGCCAGACAGAAGGCCCACGCTTGCCCTTGGAAGCATAGGCTTTGCCTTTGATGGCCCAAACGTTCGCGCTCTTCGGATAGCGCGCGCACTCGGTTTTGACTTGGTCACCGAAGTGACCGCCCATGTCGCATGCCGTCGCCTGGATGTACAACCGAGTGCCGTCTCGCTTGGTGTATGGACGGGTGCGAATATCGTCGAAATGGCGACGTGCATCAGGATCCGACGGCTCACCTAGAACCTTGCCGTAAGAAATAACCGACGGCATCTCTTTCCGGTTCCAGCCGATGATGTGGTATTCGCGTGATGCAATCTGTTCGAGATGACCGCCTTCCTTATTCGTCTGCATGTCCCACGATGAGGTTAGTACGACGATGTCGTCGGGGACTTCGGCAGGATAAGGAGCCTGCTGCGAACTCGTGGTCGCAGAGTTGAGGTCCGAATTTCCGAGGTCGTCCCATGGCTCGGCGAGGACGTTGTTGACAAAGACCTTCCGTGCGTCAGGGTTCCCCCGAGCGTTCACATCCTGCTGAGCAAGGGAGCGCCAGCGTGCTTTGGGAGCCATGGAGAGCCACTGCGGCCAGTGATATCCCCGATGGCCTTCGCGGTTGGGCGACAGGTTCTGAGGAATGAACTCTCCGTTCTCGACCATTTCCTCCTTGTGGTCTTCATCGATACGACAATGATCCGGCCCCTCGCACATATAATAGCAGTCGGTGACGATGTTCCGTTCGTTGAGAATGTACTTGAATCCGTACGGGGTCTTGCGGTCGCCCCATTTCAGGGTCTGCTGCGTATGGCATTGCGGGCAGCGGACAAAGAAGCGGCGTTGATCAGACAGGCACCATTCCCGCCAGACGAGGCTGGTATCGCGGACGAGCGGCGTGGAGCCGATCCACAGAATGGAATCAAAGAAGGTCGTGCCGCGGGCGCGGAATAGCTCGAGCTTGTCACCTTGTGAGTCTGACAGGAGTGCCTGCCAACCGTCGGCGTCCACTTCATCGCCGAACAGCCACTTGGCACGGATACGGCGGAACGAGTCGTCTGACGCGGCGCCGCGCATGTAGAGACGCGCGGCGTTCTTGAAGCGGTGCTCCCTCCAGGTATCCAACGGCTGACCACGCACGGGAGGGCGCACGATCTCGGTCATAGCAGTGGAGCTTCGGAAGACTGGCTCCAGCTCGTCGTTGTAATAGCCTTGGGCATCCTTCGCGGTCGGCTGCGCGACGATGACATTGATCGCCAAATAAGCGAGCGCGTAAATGATCATCGACTTCATGAAAGTGGAATAGCCGACCTGAACGCCCTTCAAGATCGTGATCTGATCGACATCACCCGACATGGCGTCGGCGGCTACCGGCCGCTGGTACCCGTTGAGGCGCATATATCCTGCGCGCGAGGTCTCGTTGGTGAGAAGCCTGATGTTTTCGTAGATCCATTCGACCGGATCCTTGAATTTCGGAAGCTGAAGGATCTTCTGACGGATGGCAGCGAGCGCGGCGAGGAAGTCTTCCTCTCCACCCAGCACAGCTTTCTCGTAATCGATCTCGTCACCCGGAAGCATGTCAGTCTCCGGCTGTGATCTTCGCCATCACGGCGGTCACACTGAGCGAGTCGAGAAGAGCGCGCAGCGTGTCGTCGACGTCCTTTCGAACCTTCACCGCATGCTTGGGGTCGACCTTACCTGCGACGATGTCCGGGATACTGGCGACCCCACCGCGAACCTCCGTCAGGAGCTTCTCGATCTCGTCGATGACGAGCTGCATCCGCACCTGTGATCGGAGCACCGCAGCGGCCTCCGCTTCGTCGAGGTGCATCAGCGCAACGAGGCGCCTACGCTTGGCATCACCCTCGGACACGTCACCGTCGACGGTTTTGCCGAAGCGCTCCGCCGTGGTCTCAGCTGCGTGGCGCTCAAGCCATCGGACGACGTCGGCGATATCCAACACCCATGCCAGACCGAGGTCGCGGTTCGCTTTAGTGACGTAGGGACAGCCGAGATCGATCCATTTTTCAACCGTGGTCCTGTTCCGTCCGAGCAGGGCGGCGCACTGCTTCAGGGACATATGGCCGTGCTTGTCCGCTTCCCGGTGGGAAGATGAGGGGTCATCATTGTCGATCGACGGGGGTGCCCACGTTTCGTCCAGATTTTCGTCGTCAGAGGTCACCCCCCTGACGGATTTCCTGCGCGCCATGCTTCCGCGAACTCCCAATGTTTTCAGGACTATTGGGTCGTCGGCGGCTGCAAGATTCAATGTCGAAGGGGGTGGGGGTGCTGATGCTGAACCAATTTCAAAAAATTCTGGAAGAGAGATCACCTGGGGTCGCGAATTACCCGCACTGGGGCGACCCACTCAGGGTCCCCCGCGGTCCTATGGTCTCCAGAAAATGATCCGCTCCTTGTCACCACAGACAAACGGCGCGTTCTCGTCCTGTTCGGTGTCCGGCCAATCCCATGCATTAACTAGGCTACCATCAGGCGCAACGAAGTGCTCGATGTAATCAAACTCTTCACCGTCGTAGAAGACAGCTATCTGCCAGCCGTTACGAGCGTCGAACGTCAGCGTCGAATGCCAATCCTCGTAGGGAACGGCTAGAGGGAATGGCGTGCTCTTGGCGATGTCGAGTAGGAAGTCGGCTGTGTATGGTGTCGGGTTCATGCCGCACCTCCCGCACGCGCCGCTTCATCGGCCGCGATGATCTGCCGTGCGAATGCGACCCAGCTATCCCATGACATCTCGGGCGAGCAGCACGGATCTCCCGTCTCAATGTAATAGAGTCCGGCTGCCGTTGCTCTGTACATCTCGACGACATCCTGTTCGACATGGTGTGCGATACGGCTCGGCAATCTGGCAACGAATTCGTTGGTCATGTGTCGTCTCCAATGCTTACTGACATCCACCGCCCATCTGGCGCGATCACCCACTTCGATTTCCGTGTCATCAGCCATTCGTCGGTCGCGTCACGGGGAGTTACCGGAATGTCCTTTGCGAAGTCGGCGAACGCCTGCAGCTTCCGCTCGGCTTCGTCCATTTCGCGAGCCACCGCATCGATCTGCTCCGCCATCTCCTTGAGACGGCTGGCTGATAACGGGGAGAGTTTGATTTCGCTGGTCGACGTCCAATTCCGTATGCAGTCTACGGCCTTCTGCTGATATGACGCGAGCTCGATCTTGGGCGTGCGGTCTACCATCGCCGCGATGGACCATTCCTCCGGATTTCTGGTCATGCCACTTCCTCTAGCTCATTCATGTTGCGGAAGCCCACGATGCGAACATCGCCGCCATCTAGCATCTCAAAGACGAACCCGTAGCCCAAGCGGTAGACCTCGTCGCGGTGCCCATGCGGCCGATCGATCCGTGCCAGGATCCGTCATGCCGTTCTTCCCACCTGATCACACCCATCGCCGCCTCCTTCGCAATCGATGGGATTATGGTGGGCGCCCGTTCAGCCTGACGCAAACGCCGGCAGGTTTTGATCGTTCAGGCGCCGTTGCCACCGGGCAGGATGTTCGGAATGGCGAGAGCGCCAGATTTCTTCGACAACATACTGGGCGAGCCAAAGGGACGACTTGGCGCCGCGGTTGCGCAGCCTCCCGGACGTCATATGAATCTCGAACCGAGGTCTGTCGTGCGTTGGATGGTGCATTGAATCCTGATGATAGATGCGCTGCAGGTCGACGATGTGAGCAATATGCTGATTGCCCACGTACGCATCGAAATCGCCGTCCCACCGAACGGCCGACGTGCTCCCGTCGGGAATGTATCTACTGATGACCGCCATGGGAATCTCCACTGGAATGCAAGTTCATGCTGTCCGCGCGATCAGCACGACGCAAACGCCGGCAGGAATTCACCATAGGAAAAATCTACGATATCGCCCTATTGACTCCTACGATGCGTAGTGCCAAATAGTTGACATTAGGAAACGCAAAAGGAGACAGCGCGTGGACACAGATTACATTTCGATCCCATTTCCGAAGTCGCTCTACGACATGATCATCATCCGATCCGGCGGAAAGCTCGATCCCGTCCAGCTCGCGGCCGAACAGGTCGAGCATTTCGTGGAGCGCAACACGACCGAGGACGGCTTCTGGACGGAGGCAGGCTTAGAGGCATTCGCCGAGGAGGAGCGCGTGCGCAACTCCGGGAAGAACGACAAAGACATTTTGAGTGGCCATCTCTGGAAGCCCGTGTTCTTGATCAATGGCACCGCACTTCGCATGAGCTACAAAGGCAAGAGCCACTACGCTGAGGTTCGTGGCGATAGGATTCAGGGCGACGACCGTAAATTCGACAGCGTCTCGCAGTGGGTTCGGCATGTCGCAGGCGGTACGAGCAGGAATGCGTGGCTCGACGTCTGGATCCGTCGGCCGGGCCGCGATACGGATTATCGGTCGGCTGACGATCTCCGCAAGGAAGCGCTACTGGATGTCTGATGTACCTTTGATGCCGTTGAAGCGATGCACCAAGTGCGGCGGCAATCGCTTCAACTCGTGGGATCGCTGCATGGACTGCAGGAACGCCAGGGGACGTGTCCGGCAGGGGAGAATAAAGGCAAACGGCGGGAAGCATACCGCTGCCGAGTGGAGAGCGCTTCTAGCTGCCAGCCCAACCTGCGCAGAATGCAATCGTCCTTGGGGCGAGATCCCGAAGCGCCCGGATCCACGCTACAAGAACACATGGACGAAGGGCCACAAGATCCATGTCCTCGACGGCGGAACCAACGACATCGTCAATCTGCAGGCTGAGTGCTACCAGTGTAACTTCACGAAGAATGCAGGCCGCTTGACCCTGCAGGAAGAGCGCACATGAGTTCGGTCAAGGAATACCTGCATGAAGTCTGGTCGCAGGTCGACGTCGAGGTCACCTTCACGTGCCCGCATTGCCGCAACCCGATCTCCAAGTGGCTGAAAGTCGCCGGAGACGAAGCGGAGCAGTTCGAGGAAGTCGCATGCGAGTACGATGAGGACGAGGACGCCTGGACCGTCATCATCCGCCACGATGAAAACGTATGGTCAGCAGAGCTTGAGAAAGCCGCGGACGTCGATGTCACGATCAAGGTCGACGACACCTATGATTGGGACGAGCCGGAGCCAGAGCCCGATGCCTATGGGATCTTCCGGCGCGCACTCACAGACTGGAGGAGCAATGTCCGCGAGCTGGGCACGCCGTTCGGAGCGAGCAGCCGCAATCGAATGCTGTTCGTCACCGCGTATTCGATCCTCGAAGCCTACCTGTCGGATGCTATCATAGGATCGGCTATGGAGGATGTGTCGGTACAGCGGAAGATGCTCAAGCTGGATGGCCTGAAGGATAAGCAGATCAGTCTCGAAACCATCCTCGACAACCCCGACATTGTCAGGGAGATGGTCAAGACTACGCTTCAAGGAATGTCGTTCCACAACCTCCGTGCCGTCAACGGCATGTGTGAATCGTGCTTCGGGAAGCCAATCCTGCCCCGCGACAAGGATGATCGCGCTCTGGTGATGAAATCCGTCGATAAGCGGCACGATTGCGTTCACCGGAACGGCGTCGATAAGGAAGGTAATACGCACGACGACCTGACGGACGATTACCTGCAGAAGCTTGGCGACATCTTCGCTGAGATGGCGGACTCGCTGGACAATGCGATCAGGGACAAGCAGGCCAAGAAGTTCTTCGAGAACCTCGACGATGACGACGATCCGTTCGGTAAGTCTTGAGGCGATTGCGTAAGGCGCGGTGCGAACGCCGACGGCTTTTATGCGGCGTTTGCAATCCTCGCGATCAGATCATCATTCGTCTTTTCAGCAATCTCCAAGCGTGCCTTGAGCACTTTGATTTCGGCTTCATGAGCGCTCAATCGCTCGCGAAGATCGGCCGCCATTTTCGTCAGCCCACGATAAGACTCCTCCAAACGAGGAAGAAATTGCAGTTTCTGCTCGTCGGTCATGTAATCCATTTCGTCATCTCCAATTGTTGTCTACAAAATGGTCAGCCGGATACTCATGATGCGCAAGCCCCTGTCGCCGGAAATTTGAATGTGGCGATCAATGCGAGCTGAGTCCGACGTAGCAGCTTCTAAGAGCTTGCCGACAACTGGGGCCACCGGCTACGGTCAGGTCAATGGGTCGGGATCGACGATCGTCGGTCGGGCCGCAAGGACACCGGGGACAGGCATGAAAGACTGCTCCTCCCTGGTGTTCCGCTTCTTGGGCAATATGCCCGCTTACGACGGAATAGTAAGTCTCTGTTCAGCGTCCTTCCGAAGCGTCTCAGCGGTAGCCGGGAGACCTTTCGCCGCCAGTTCCAAGCTTGCTTTACCCATGAAACGGTGCCGTTCTAGGTGATCTCGGATCACCTTGTAGATTGCAGGGTTAGCTTGAATGTCTCGAAGGGAGTTCTGTCGTGCGTGAAGCAAGAAAGCGTCCTTGAGCTTTTCGTCTGTGTCAAGACCCATGGATTTACGGTCGATATTCATTTCAAATGTGGCGATGTCCACCCTTGCTCTGTTAAGGATCGCATCAACCATTTGGTCCATTGGTAGAGAATCTTTCTCGGTCCTATAGACGTAAATTTCGCCCGCGGCTCCCGAGGTGGCAAAGCGAAATTCTTGTTCGAAGTTGGTAGAGCGGGTCATCGGAAGATCGACCTTCCCGCCCTCAGGCGCGTCGTCCGACCCAACGAGTGCATAAGCAGGGATCAGTCCCTGCGCGATGGCCACGGTAGCATGACCAGCTTCGTGTGCGACGGCCCAAAAACGGTGGTTATTCGGCATCGTTACTCTCCTTTTTGAGAGAACGACATATCTCGCAATTGTTAGGGTTCCATGGAGCCAATGCACGTAATTTTATTCATCGCACAAGCTTCAATATGTCTCCTGGCGCTGCCCCGGAGACCAGAAAAGGCTGAGGCGGCGCGCAAAGCAAATCCGCCGCCAGTGATGTGCTGGGCGGCGGCTTGTGGGCAGATAGACTAGAGATTTGAGATGGTCTCGACCATTCTGATGATTGTGTCGCGTTCGCCCGTGAAACTGGCCGTTTGTCCGTTGACAGTGATTTCCACTCGAACGTCCCCAGCATTGGACTGAACGTCGATATCTGCAGTGACCGGGTCATCGTCCTCCCTGGTATCGTATGGCCACGTTTCATTAGCTTCGCCAGCGGTGACCTCGAATCCTTCGGGTAGCGTCGTCCAGCCAGTCACCTTAAGGCGCTCCTGGTCGCGGGTATTCTCGGCATCAACCTCGGCGAGATCGACACCCAATGCATCGGCGGCCTCCTCGCGGGTGATCGCGTTGGACGCCACGGCAGCTGCTGCCTCTTCGAGATGTTTTACAGGATGAAGCCAGCCGAGCGTCCGATGCCAAACATCATCTTTGCCCTTCGGAGCGGCAGCGGACGCATACTCCGCAGTTTCGATCCGTCTGCGCAAATCCGTGACATCATCAGCATGCGAATCGATCTCGGCGCAGTCCACTTCGCGCGAGAAGGTGGAGCTCTCATAGTCTTCCGCGGATCTCGTCCACTCCTTCATGAGACGCACACGCTCGTGGGTAAGCGCGGTGATCAGAATCGTCTTCTCATTTTCATTGAAATTCAGTACCGGCATCACATCCTCCTCGTCATTCGGTGCCTGACAAGAATGGTGTGTGCTGGCGGGGCACGGCGCAAACGCCGGCAGAAATCGATGGGCATGGAAAAGCCGCCCGGAGGCGGCTTGTGGTGTCACACCGTCGGATCATACCATCCGGTCTCTCGAAGCCAGTCGTGCCGGGATCGGATCCTTTCATCCCCAGCTTTCCGTTCCGGATCATCTCGAGGAACGTTGAAGTCCGCAGCGATAACGGGATCGGCAGGGACGACATCCAGGACGACGAAGGCGTACCGTGTCAGTTCCTCGGCGAGGAGCTTGGCTTCTTGCTGTGTTCTTGCTGCTCGCACGTACTCGCCTTGGCTGAACAGATCTTGCCTGATCTGCAACTGCCACGGCCACCGACTGGCTTCCTCCGTCCATGGCATGATGTCGAAGACCCTCTCGCGGCCGACGAACCCAGTCACACCATCCCCATTGTGCGCCTTCCACTCAACGATGCTCATATCACCCTCCTATGTTTGGTGCCTGACAAGAATGGTGTGCGCTGGCGGGGCACGGCGCAAACGCCGGCAGAAATCGGCTTGCCGGAAAAGTAGTCTCTGATTAGTCTCCAAAACTTCTGGGGGAATACTTTTTCGATGTCGCAATTTTCCGATCTCAGCGGCGCAACGCTCGTCAATTCATTCACGATCCATCACAAGGACAAGCTCTCGGGCGGTCGGCCGTTCATGTCGACATGCGTGCCGCAGGCCGTCTACCTGGATCTCTTCGATCTCCGCATCAGTCATGGCGCCGAGTGGAAGGACAAGGTCAAGGATCCTAACGAGCCGAACTTCCGGATGCGGTCTATCATCTGGGCGCGGGGAGTGACGAAGGACAGTATCACCGTCTTCAGAATGGATGGTGCCGTCGGCACGTTCAAAGAGATCGCTGACGTGATCATCAAGCCGCTTCCGAAAGGGCACGTCGGCGGTACGAAACGCGCCACGTCGTCTGACGGTATAGGCTTCTCTGGGATGTCGTCGCATGACGTTCCTGGGGATGGTCTGATGGTCGAGGAGCCGGGCACTCTCCTCTATGTCGATCCCAGGGAGGACAAGTGGCCGTCGAGGATCAAGGATCCCCACCTCTGCCTCGAAGGCTACATTGACGAGACGGAGTTCAACAGCCTGATGCAGCGTCTCTCGATGACGCACGCGCCGATCCAGAAGGCGGAAATCCGTGTGCTCCTCGAGTTGTTTCAGTACGAAGTCGAGGCCAGCCTATCCGAGCCGTGGTTTCGACAGGATTACGGCTTCCTGATGCGCAGCAAGGATAACTGGGGAACCACCCGCGCTCGTGTGGAAACGCTTCAGGTGACCTACCGGCCGAATGTCGTCCCGCCGCCTCCGGAGGCGAAGATAGACGATGACGGGGTCTACCAGCCACCAACGCCGTTCGAGCCTGTGGCGGCTGCCACCGTCAAGAAGATCGAAAAGCATCTCAAGAATATCGCCATAACCGTGGGAATCGGTCTGGCCGCCATTTTCTTCGTACTCATTTCAAGGTGATCTCGTGAAACAGAAACTGTCATCCGGCGCGCAGAAAGTTACTGCCGCGGCCAAGGCCAGACCTGCAGAGACGCGATGGTCGATCATCGGCGCGGCCGCCGGAGCTATCCTTGGTCTGCTCGTCGGCGGTGTCGGGATAGCCGCGATGGGTGGCGCAGCAGGTGTGCCTGCGGCCGTCATCTTTGCTCTGATCGGTGGCGTTGTTGGCAACAGATACGGAATCTCGAAAGACAGACCTGTCAGGTGATCACTAAGTCCCCTGCGGTATCTTGATCCTTGGCAACCCGAACTCCGCCATGCGAGCGAACATCTGATCGAGTTTTTCGATCAGAAAGTTTCCTTCGATCGCAGCGCCGAATTCCTTCGATATCCGCGGCTCATCTCGTAGAGTGCCATCGCGGATACCAGCCTGCTCGTTCATGTACGCGCGCCGAATATTTCTGATCAGAACAAGGAGTTCTTCGGCGGGAAGGCCCCGATTAATATCCCGAAGATCCTTGTTAGTCGGATTCCGTGCAATCATGTCGTAGCCTGCACCGAGTCGTCCTACGAGCGTGCCGATGAAGACATATCGCAGCGGTGCAGCACGTTTGCTCAGGGCAAAGTCTGACAGCTCCCGGATCTCTTCTTTCGTTCCGACGGAAACGAGGAACCGGATGGCCAAGGCCACAATTCGGTTATCATTGGAGCTCAACAGAGCTTCTACGGCAGACTTCAAACGAGCGCGGCCGAACGCTTGGGATTCGTTCAGGATCTTGATTGTCTTCGAGATGAGATGCAGATCATTGCTGTGGCCATTGATGATGTCGAGCATCATATTGTAAATCTGCTCGTCACCTTCGGAAGCAGACTTCTCCAGGTACTTGAGCAGCTCGCCTTTCAGGAATGAGTCCGTGGTCCGCTCGAACAAGGTTGCCGCAAGTAGGCGATTGCGGTCCAGATCTGGAACACCGCGGCGAACGTTGCGGATTGCCCAGACAATCTGATCCTGCCACGAAAGACCGTTGATGCGTCTGTGCAACTGACGGATCTCAGGGTTCGCAAGTGCGGCAGTGATCGCCATCTGATGGGCGAACAACGACCCTTCAATTAGGGCGTCCGTCAGATTGACGGTTTCCGGACTCCATTTTACGCGAATGCCGCGCGCGCCGCGAAGATCGCAGCCCGTGAAATCGTATCCCGTCAAATCGGTATCGGTGAGGTCGACTTCACGAAGGTCGGAGTGCCGAAGATGCTTCTTCGGATCGAGGTGCGCTACGGTCAGCAGGTAACCAAAGGACTCGCTGGTGGATTCCAATACCTGACCAATGGCGGTCTTCGTCGCGTCAGCAATGATCGTGTCGAGGAGCAGATTATCCTTCATATTCGGTCGTCGACACGCTGAAGGTTACAACGCCATCATATTCGACCTGCGAAGTGGCCTCATGCAGACCCTTCGCCACAAGGATATTTATGACCTTCTCCTTGTTCGATCCGACACGGCCCATGAACGTACGGCCATCCCGCACGATCTCGGCGTTGATGTGTTTCTGAGGTGCATGGACTGAGAGGCTGGTCGCCACGTGGTTCGGCTTGGCTGGCTTCATCCGGAGTCCGCAGAGCTTGTCATAATTCAAGTAGGTTCGGTCGAGATTTGCACCGGCCGCGTCCGTGACCCGCCATGTGTCGTTGCCGACCGCTTTGACAGGATAGAAGTCAGCCTGCGTTTCGCGGTTCTCCTTCAAAGTCGCCGTTGCCCCATCGACCTGCTTGCCGGAGCGACTGCCGCTACCCTTAAGCCCTTGGGTCAGCGGTGAAAGCTCACCGCTGACGATAGCTTCATAGGCACGCGTCTTCTCGACGGAAGTCTGAAGGGTGGATTCCGACGTCGTCTTCACCGTCATTTTCGAGGGCGTGTGATCGATGCCGTATTTTGATTTCTCGACGACATCCAGCCCCTCAAGATCCATGGACAAAGAGGCCTGCCTAAGGCTGACAGCGATGGTCGCGCGATCGACGGTGACCTCATCCTGGAAGATGCCAAGTTCCACCTGAAGGTCGAAGGTGGTCGGATCGGATTCGTTCTCCCTTACGACACTCTTGAGGCCCACGATCTGCGGGAGCGGGTTGGTGTCGTTAGGATAGAAGGGCATCGAATCCTCCGGGTTGAGCAACCCGGATTATATGGTTGTAAGTAAGCCTGCATACAAGCGAACATCGCCTATCTATGGTTATCGCGTGCGCTCTACAATTGAAGCGTCATATGAAACCCGGATCCTCCCGCCGTCATTTCGGTATCCAAGTAGGAGCGGAAGCTCAACGGCATAGAGCTGGTCGATATCGGCGCGGCTGAACCCTTCCGCTTCCTTCTCGGCGACGAAGTCCAGGATGACGCGCTCGATGACGGCCAGCCGGGCGCGGATAGCATCACGTAGGGCGATATCGTCGCGAGTGCGCGGTGTCTGCCCGGCGACCGCCACCGGGTTTGTGATGTAGGTCATCGGCGGCTGCTCCGTCGCGGCGACTTCGGTGACAACCGTTTCCAGTTTGGGTTTGCGAGCTGCCATCAGAGTTCTCCTGCGCGAATACGATCGACGACCTCGATCTCGTGACGGCTCCACGCGGGAATGAACCCGAACGCAGCCATGCGTTCGTAGTGGAGGTCGATCTTGATCGTAAGTGCGGCTGCTCTGATATGACGGATGCCCCAGATGCGGAGCAGGCTCGGTGCTGGCTTCATCACGCAACCTCGACGATCTTCACGACATTGTCTGTCCAAGAAGGATGCAACGCCTCCATGATGTCGTGAGCGCGATAGGAATCTTCGAGGGAAATGATCGGCTCTGGAGCTTTTGCACGGCGCTTCCAGATCGGCTTCTCTTCCGTACCAAGAATCTCGTAGAATTGCTCGTGATGCTCATACGCGAGGTGATCCCAGATGAAATCGATCTGGTCGAGGAACTGCCTCAGTACCCTACGCTCGATGCTGACAATGGCATCAACGATGTAGACGCCCGGGCGACTGCAGTTGCCGAGCAGAACGTCGGCGAGTGACCACATCACATCGAGGTCGTCCGGCAGGCAATCAAACTTGAAGAGCATGACGCGCTGCCATACCCGACAGATGTGGGCGATATCGTATTCGGAGCCGAGGCGGACGACATCGAGCTTCGGCTCCGATGGGCGCGGGCGGAAGCGGTTCTCCCACACGGGGAAGCGTTCGATTTGGATGGCTGCCGACATGAACTGTTCTCCTTGTTGAGAATAGTGTTCGTGCCGGCGGCGCCTGATGCAAGTCAGTCGTCTTGATCGCCAAAGTACTCTATGAACTCTGCGTCCGTGAGTGGCTCCTCCAGATATCCGTCAACGCGCCCGCCTGCATTGAGGTTCAGAGGGCCACGGGAGACGGCAGCATTCGGATTCGGCTTCTTCCTCCGAGGTTTCTTTGTCTTTCGGAGCGACGGCCAGAACCTCAGCCGGAGTTCTTCCCGACGAGCGATCTGTTCGAACTTCCCGGCAGGAAGAGCGTCTTCGAACTCACGATAGAGCCTGAGCGCTGACCGCAGGTCGCTGCGGGTCTTCACTTCCAGCCTGTCTGGGTTCTTCTCGGAGAACTCGTAGCTGTTGTCGAGGGCATATAGCTCTTCCGCCTCGGATTCGTATGTCCGCCCTTTCAGAATCCGCCGCGCACGCCGAACACGGCTGCACGTATTCGAGATCGCAGGCGACAGGAGTCCATTCCGGCCAATCGCCAAATTCGGTTTTCTGAGGAAGTCTTCGAATCCTTGACGGAGCGTAGGGATCGATGTGCCGTCATCGTTATATTCCCGCTCCATTATGCATCGACCGATAATTTCGGCGGTGGGCGATGGCACCGCGTTTGCGATCATCTGCGTGACGGACCTCTCGCTCCAGCCGTCCTTGTCGTATCGGAATTGTTTCCTTCGGAAGTCGAACCCGGAAGGGAAACCTTGGATGCGCGCGATCTGGCTCAAGGTCAGGATATGAGCTTCGTTCGCAGGAATGGCGTCGTCCGGATGTGCAACATAAGCAGGTCCCGGCGGCTCATGCGTCGTCCTGATTATCGTGGGGCACGGTTCCTCAATCGATCTCACGCCGCGGCCACCAACCTCGCCGCTCTTGCCCATCCACGGGCGCGCCCAGTAGTACCCTGTATCGAGAAGTGCCCGGTCTTCGGGAAACTGACGTGGGTTGAGAATTTGACGCACGGTCATCGGTTTAGGTGTCGCGGCATCGACGATTGCAGACTCGAGAAACCCGTCGCGTTCTCCAAGCCGACCAATCGTGAAAAAGCGCATGCGGCGCTGTGGGACACCGTAGTGCGAGCAGTCGACAAGCACTTCCGTAAGTCCGTAACCGGATCTCTTCCAAATCGCTCTCGCCTGATGATACGCCTTCGAGAATGGTGCTCGGTCGACATTCTCCAGAATAAACCATTGGGGGCGGAGGACGGCGATGGTCATCGCATAGATTGGGGTGAGACGAGCACGCTCCCGCTCTTCGCGCGACCCTGCTTTACTGAAATCCTGGCACGGAGGTCCGCCGCAGACTAGGTCGGGACGACCAGCGATCGTGAATGCGGTAGCGGCGATGTCATTGAGATCCGTCTGTCTGACTAGCTTTCCGGAGCGAACAAGAACGTCGGCGGCCTGCTCATTGAGCTCGAAGGACAGACCGTGCTGCATCCCTGCAGCTTCCAGACCTCGACCCAGACCGCCAGCCCCAGCAAACAGCTCAACAAATTTCATGACCACGAACCTCACGGATATCTCCGCATCCATGCATCCATACTGCGGGACCGTTGAGCTCCAGTAAACGCCGCCGGCAGATCAAGCGCCGTTGAGTTTTCGGAGAGCGCGGGCGAGTTCGGCGGCATAGAGCTGTTGTGGATCCTGCTCTCGGACTGAAGCGTTGACCGTTGCGTTCCACTGGAACGTCGGCTTGTAGTCGGCTTCTTCGGACAGGCGAGCGAGCAGTATCAGCCTGTAGTCGCCGTCGCGCTTGGCAGCGCGTTGCCAGTATCCCTTGTGGCCGCCAACTGTGCCGAAAAAGATTCCTGGATTTCCGCTCGGATTGTTTGTCGCCCAGCGAGCTGGATCGGTCGATTTCCCCGCAGCGCGGAGCTTGGCGCGCTTGGCATGCAGTCTGGCGCGTTTCGTCTTCTCGCTCTTGGCCTGTCGCGCAAGTCGCTTCAGGTAGCCACGCTTCAAATTGCCGAACGCGTTTTTCTCGCCGTCAGGCGCGTCGGTAAGGACGTCGTACGGGGTAGCTCCGGGATCTCCCTTCCTTCGCTTCCCGCCGTTGACGAGATAGTTCATGTACCCAGCCTGCTGATCTTGGATACGCACAACAGCGGCACTTGATCTACCTGTGTCGGCCTTGTCGACCACGAACCCGCGTTTCGTCCATGGCGTCGGGCCGCCCTCGATCGTTCGGTTTGCATAGGACAGCAAATCCTTGCGAGCGCGGAACGCAAGTCCATTCAAAAATCCAGCCTGCGCCTGGGGCAGCACTTGCTTCTCGAGCTTCGTCAGCGAGCGCGCGAAGGACTTGGTGTCGAATTCTACGCTGAATCCATCCTTGGCCATCACATTCCCTCAAAAGAAAACCCCGGCGCGCGGGACGGTGCGCAGCACGGGGCCGAGTTGGAAAGAAACCGAAGAGAGAATTCCGCGGGTATGAGAATGGTGTGCGTCGGCGACTCGGGGCGCAAGTGGATTCATGTCGTGCTCCTTGCTGCCGTCCGGCGGCTGCGGACGAGATCCGGCAGAGCGGTCGCCGCCGCGTCGAGTACCAGGTAGTCCTCAAGAAGCGTCTGCTGCATCAGTAGCTCGGATGCCAGCGCGTTGATGATGGTCTTGGAGTGCGGATCGTCCGCGGCGTCGGAAGCAAGGTCGACGATAGAATCGTAAGCGCAGACGAGCTGAGCAACAGCCGCGCGCAGGGTCTCGGACGGAACGAATTCGTAGCCGAGGTAAGCAAGGATCACTTCGCGGGGGGAGAGATTCGTCATGATCACGAGCTTTCGATGAGGTGATCGATACGCTCGTTCACCGCGTCAATCTGGTTCTGCAGATCGGCTACAACGCCTTCGAAGTTCGAGGCCAGATCTTCGATGGACGTCTCGATCTGTTCGATGCGTCCCATCACTGAATCAGGCCGATTAGGACCGATCGTCGATACGTCGCCGAAAATCGCTTTCACAAGGGACAGATTCTTCGATCGGAGGTTTTCGAGGAACGTGTTTCCCGCGCCAAGCCGGGCGCCGAAGACGTCTGACGATAGATTGTATGAACCTCCATCCGTCGACCAACGCGTCTCGCCGTCAGCGAATACCCAGCCGTACAGGCCTTTTGCATTCCACTGGCAAGCCTCGGCATTTGCCGATCCCATCCCGAACAGGGTCATGTGCATCGATTTTTCGCCGACGGGATCTGTGTAAACTGTGTCGTAATTCCATACGTCGGGATTGAGCGCACCGTCTTCAGCTCCCCATACGAGCTGACGGTAAAGCTTTTTGAGCAGCTCCGACGGATCGCTCCCGCCGCCACGGTTGTCCTTCAGCCACGCGGCAAGATCCTCGACGTAGCTCAGTCGCGGGGCGAGTGTGTGAATGTCGGCCGACTTCTCTGCCATCCTGGATCTCCGGATACTTGATCCATGATCGATCCAACACAGTGAAAGATTCAATCGCCGGCGACCGCGGCGAACTGAATCGGATTTACGCAACTTGAGATGACGTGCCAGAAATCAGATCAAATTGCCTTGGGCGATGCGCGAAGCTTGTCGGCGATATCGCGCTGCCATCGCGAGCACCGCGGATGAGAGCGCACGGTCCTGCAAGGCGGACGACAGGGAGACGCTTGCCAGGGCATGGCCCTTCGCCGAGTCCGCCTTGGAAAACCCCCGACCATTGCGGTTCTTCGCGTAGTCAGCGTCTTCCGCTGCGACAGCTTCGAGAACGCTCAGCGCTTCCCGGAGTTTATCCGCCCGTGGATCTGGACGAGGCCTGAACTGCGGTCTGAAGATCGGTAGGAAGATTGAAGCATGGCGCATCACTATGTGCCTCCTGGAAAAACGATTCTCGCTTACGGAGTAATGGGGGGAAAACGGGGCTTTCCAGCCGAGCGCAGACGAGACCTCAGCTTCGCCGAAGCCTCGTCGGCCGAGCACCCGGAATCGATCAGGATCCTCGCGGAATCGGCGACAATGTTATCCAGCAGGGAGCGACGGGCGTCCCGTTCGCCGATTTTCCCGTCCTTCAGTCCGGCAACTAGCCACCGAACCGCCTTCGCTGTCGCCGCAGCCACCGCGACGTCGACCTGAGACGCCTCCGGCCGCCCTGCTTCCTGCAGACGCGCGCGGTACTTGGCCTGTCGCTCAGCCTTGCGCACCAGCCGTGGAACAGTGCTCTTCGGTCTCGGCATGGTCTTCCTCCCGTCACTACGAGACGCTCGGGCATACGGCCGTCACGTCACTACGTGAGATATTCACGCGACGGCTTGCAAGCGACTAACGCCGATGAAGGCCGCCGGCGGCGTTGCCACGGAAGGAACGGGGAGGGAGGACGAGCGGGTGAGGCGCCTCATAGAGCGTAGCGGGGCGGAGCGTACCCCGATCCGCTAAGGATCAAATCCAGCCCCAGTTCAGGTATCCAAAAATTCTTTTCGGATTCCCGAGAGTTGACAAAGAAAAACACCTCTACCGCTTCACCGTGTCAACGTGTTTTGGCTACACTTTGGCCGCTTCGAGGTCTGTCTCAGCTACACTTTGACCGTCTCAGCTACATTTTTGCCGATATGCATCTTAAACACTTGCTTCGCGCTCCGCCGGCGATGACCATAATCTTATGGAGGTTGGCATGGACGCACAACATTACGCAACAAGACGACACATTGCTGGATCCGATAGACGCGGAATCCGAGGCGATCTGCGGCTCGTCATCGATCACAATGAAGACTTGGAAGACGGCCGTCCTTCCATCGACAGGGAGCCCACGCTGGAGCGTCCGGCCGTGCTCATCAACTCTGTCCGATACTACGGTGAACGCGAAGGTAATACGCCAGCCGAGGCGATGACGGCGTCCGTTGCCGCTCTCTACCAGTTTCTCATGGCTTCGGCCCGGCTGTCGATGAAGGACAACACTGAGCACCAAGTGAGCTTCGCTGATGCTAAGGCCTATCTCAAGATCGAGAAGACATCTCGACTCCTGGAGCAAGTCGATGCCCTAGCCAAGGTCTGGGTGTCCTACGACTTCTTGTCTACAGAAGACGGGTCCAGACGGATCGGACGTCGGGTGCAGCTCATCCAATTCGAAGAAGATGTCTCTCCGACAGGCGTGCGCTCGATAGTCTTTTCACTGCATCCATCCGTCCGGAAGGTGATCCTCGGCTACGGCGCATATACTCACCTTGAACTGGGCGCCTTCCCAAAATTCTCTTCGAAGTACACTTGGCGGCTCTATGAAAAGCTCGCGCTGATGGCAGGTCGCGATATGCGCCCGGCTATGGTTTGGACTCCGGAAGAGCTTGCGGAAGAACTGGGGTGCCGGACGAGCGGTGAGTTCAAATTTTCGAACTTCGAAGCTCGCGTTCTGTTGCCAGTACTGAACGATATCCAGCGTCATGTCCGGCGCTTTTCGATCTCGTGGTCTTACGACCGAGCCGATACGCGCGGTCGTCCTGTAACCGCTATCAAGATCGTGGTCGGAAGCTCGGTAAAAACTGCAGACGAGTACGAGAAGTCAGTCCTGACGAAGAAAGACCGTGGCCTGGTGCGCAACATCGCAGCGAAGGCGATGGTCGATGACCAACACATGCCGGGCGAAGACGCTCTACGTCGTGCAGCAACTCGCCTCGGCAAGACCGCGACCGAAATTGCGATCAGCTGGACGAACGCCATCACCGAAGGCGACGCCGCCGTCATCCACGACCTGGAAAACGGCAGTCAGTCCGAAGCCTTTGAGACCTGGATTCAGAAAGAAGAGTGGACGCCCACCGACGAGGACATCGCGTTCGATACAGCAAGCAGGATCCTTTTCGGTCTTGCTGGCGGAAGCGATGCCGCTGAGGTCGAAAGCGTGTTCGCGCCTGCAGTGGGGTCTTTCCGATGGACGGCGGCGAAAACGAAGACGCTGCGACTGCAATGGTTCGGCGGCCATCGCGACTTCGAAGTTGCGGCAACTCAAACAGACATCGCGCTATTCGTGCGCGACTTTGACGACATCATCGAAACAGTGGAGTTCCTGAAATGAAAAACCTACCCAAAGCCACCCTACGAGCCAATCTTCTTGCTCTCGCCGAAGAGAGCGATCGCGATCAATATGCCCATCGAGCGCGTTTCCAACAGCTAGTCGAATGGACACGGTCTGCGATCGAAGGCCTAGCGACGCCCGACGAGCTCTGCACGAGCGCGGCTCCTGGTTTCTTTCGCGATGCCGTTCACATCGCAAAGCGAATCCTTCGCATGGAGAAGGCCGAGTTCGAATCTGCCGTGGCAGTCCTGAACACTCGGATCAGCCGGGTCGTCGACGATTGTCCTTCGGGCAAGGATACCCGCGATCTGCCGTACGAGTGGCTTCGGATGCGCCCGGACGAGCTCCATATGACTTATAGTCTGATGACCCCATACGATGCCGCGGAATTCATCGCCGACCGAGGAGCGTTGGCTGGATACGGGCCTGAGGAAATTGCGAAGGCACGAGCCGAGTATCGTGTCCTTGATAAGGCGCGCCAGATGAAGCGCGGTGAGGAAGACAAACAGCGTGCCATAGCCGAGCGAGCGCGGCTGGCCGCTCGCGTGAAGTCGGGATACACGGTCACAACCTACCGTGCATGACAGCAGTAGGGATCCGGTGAGATCCCTTTTCTCATTCCTCGATATTGAGAACGATATATCCGGCCGATTTAATATTGTTTTCAATATAAGCGATTCCCACTGCACGGACCTATCCGCTATCCGATCGTGGATTTTTAACTCTCCCTGGAATAAGTTGTCTGGGACGGGCTCACAACCACTCCGGGTCCTGCTAAGTAGAGCCGAGAACAAAGGACAACATCAATGACGAAGGCACTCCGAATAGCCCCGATAGCCTGACCGCACCCCGCGGAGCCGCTCTCGTTTATCTATTCTAGGAGTCCTCGAATGTCCTTCACGAAGAAATTCTACGTCGCCGACACCCACTTCTGTCACAACAACATCCTCTCCATGCAGCCGCGGTCGTTCTCCACGATCGAGGAGCACGATGAAGCCATGGTCGCGCGCTGGAACTCAGTCGTCGGCATCGACGATATTGTCTACCATCTCGGGGATTTCGCCTTCAGTCTCAGCGAGCGCGCTGACCGAGTCCGGTGGATCTTCGGCCGTCTGAACGGCCGCAAGCGCCTCTGCATCGGTAATCATGATCTGAGGCACGGAGAACTCCACCCAACCATCGCGGATCTCCCGTGGGACAAACGCCCCGAAGGCTTTCTCTTTGCTGAAGACGAGGGCCAGAAGCTCGTCCTCGCTCACTACGCGCAGCGGTCATGGCAGTGGGAGCGGAAGGGCGGTTGGCACTTCTACGGTCACTCTCACGGAAACCTGCCGGGCGTCGGCCGCAGTCGAGATGTCGGCGTCGACCTTCCAGATGTTGATTTCACTCCCCGAACTTTCCGAGAACTCACGAGAGGTATGGCATGAGCAAGATTCCTGTTGGCTGGCTCGACCTGGTCACCGAACTCCGTGTGATGCTTCAGCTTGCGTATCCCACTGTCACGGTTTCGGAGATGTCGGCAGATCGCGGCTGGCTTCACGTTCGAGTCGACGACAGTGCCCTCGCGCCGACCGGGCGCCAGATCTTGGATCGTCGCATCCAGGGCTACGTCACCAAAAGCTTGTCGACCTGTATGTGCTGTGGATCCGGCTCCGGCCGTGATCGTGCCGACCGTCGTGTCGTCACGTGCGACGAATGCGAAAAGGAGTCCTGTGATGCCTAACGAGATCCCGCGCCTGAAACTCGACGACCTGCAGAGCGACTTCCCGGGCGTTTTCGACAGCGCGAAATACGTCGATGTGGGCATCGGCTGGTTGCCGCTGATCCGAGAATTCATCGCGACCGCGCTGCCGCTGGATCCGAGCCTCTCAGTTATGGAAATGAAACAGAAGTGGGGCTGTCTGAGGATTTGGAGCGACACCCCAGTTATCGGCGCGCGGTTGGCTAAAGTGAAGGCGGAGATCAAGTCGAGCTACGTTTGCGAGGTATGCGGGGAGCCTGCTTTTGTCCGCCGCCCGCCGCCCGGCCGCTACGCATGGTGGCAGTGTCTCTGCGACGAGCATGCATCTCCCGATCAGCGGAGCTGGGGCACTAGGCTTCAGGGTCCGATGTACGGCTACGCACAAGTGGAGGGCAGTTGGTACCGATACGATGAGGATGCCGATGTCATGGTTCCGAGCGAGCCGCCGGCACGGTGGAGATGACGATGACGCTCGAAGAACTGAAAGCGAAATATCCACGGCTTCTGACGAACGTCTGGTTCGAGCATCGCGGGGGCTGGGCAGATATTCTTGATGCTTTCCTAGCGGTCGTTGATCACGTCCTGCCGCCTGACGGTCGCTATCGGATCCGGCAGGTCAAAGAAAAAATGGGCACGTTGAGGCTCTACGACGACATCGAGGGCGTGCCCGATGAGGTCATCGCGACCATCGCCGCTGCTCGCGAGCTTGCTGAAGCGCGCTCTTACCACGTCTGCGAATGGTGCGGGCAGCCGGGCGTTCTGCGGAATCGCGAGGGCTACTATACGACCACGTGCGATGAGCACGCGCTCTACGAGGGACGCATGGCGGTGCCGCTGGATCCGCCAGCGGAACTGTTCATTAAGTCCGGGGCTGGATGGCGGCGATACGATCCTGAACTCGATCTTTTTGTGGAATCGGAGAAACCGACATGGGAATGAGCGACGCACAGAGGGCTTTCCGGCGCCACCGATGGGGATCTCTGACGCCCGAAGCGATGGACATCGAAACGGGTATCTGTGAAGCAATCAATCGCTGCCCTGAACTCGAAGGAATGCTCGAGATCGACTGGGTTGCCGACCGTACCACTGCTTATCGCGTCGGCTGGTGCATCGTGAAGTATCCGGGCGTCACATTCCGCATCGGTCGGCGCCTGCTCGAACTTGCATCGCCGGACGGATACGTCATGCCTCCGCCTGAATTCAGGCTATCGCGGGAAACGGAGCCGACAGCCGAGGAGATGTACCGCGCACCCATGCTTCAGCCGTGGTCGCTGACGCTTTTCCAGAGCGGCGCGCGTCCGGCTGAGTGGCAGCTGTCAGGCATCGTCTACCACCCGTCGTGGGACTGCATCACGGAGTGGTTCCGGCTTCTGTACCTCAACAGGGATAAGCGGATGGCTCTGACAGATAGAGGATGGATGAAGCTTGGACGGAGGTTTGCATCGTGATTGATCAGAAGCGTAAGGACTGGCTGCGCGGAGCCTACATGGATCGCATCCGTGAGGTCGCCATGTGGATCGCCGACAAGCGATCGACGTTTGATGAGCCCGAGGTCGCTCATGCGTTGGCCAACGAATACGACTATCTTCACGAGCTGTCTTCGGACGATCACGCGTATCTTCGAGATGAAACCGTCAGCGAAGTCGAGAAGATCATTCGAGAGCGCCGTGAAGGGGAGTTGCGCTCACGGTATCGGATCCTGATCGCGCAGACTGTCGCGCTCTTCAAGATGGACTCCGCATCGCGGGCCTATGACTTCGATCAGCTCGAGTTTGATGCTGCAGTCGGAAAGGCTCTCAATGAGAGTGACCTCCCCATCGAAGACTGGGATCTCTTCCGCGATATCGTGTTGACGGAACTGTGGCCCCGGTTGAAGACGGCGCACGCCGAACTCCGGGCAAGCACGTTCTCTCATCTTCGCAGCCTGAATCCCGCGGCGATCGCAGAGGACGCCGAGTTCCGGATGGATATCGGTTGGGCTGCGCTTCTCCAGCGCGCAGCTACCCGCATCGAATCCTATCCGGCGGCGTGGAGGGCCAAGATCGTCAGCGGCAAGGAGAAGTTGGGGTGCCTCGTTCTGTCCGTCGATTGCGATTACTCCGCGCGCGGTTGTCGTAGTGAAGTCGAGCGCCTCCGTGAAGAAATCCGGCTGACGTCTTTGTCGGTCTGCGAAATTTGCGGCAACCCTGGTCGGCTGCGGCTTGGCGGGTATGCGAAAACGCTCTGCAAGAAGCACGTCGACGTTCTCGGCGCCCTGCGTGATGACGATGGAACTCAGGCGGATCCGTACAACTGGATAGACGATGACTACCCCGCCGCATCAGCCGAGTTCCTCAAAGGCATGAATCCTGTGCGACCGCGGGCGACGATGCACGTGCTCGACGAGGACAGCTTTGGCGGCTTCATCGCCCGTAGAATTGAAGCCGACTTGGAGACGAGGACCGGTCGCGAGCACGAGCTGTTGTTCGAATTCTGCGGTGCTCTCGAACACTCCGCGGTGGGGAGCGTTGTGAAGCCGGAATTCCTCGACAACTACGTCCGCGAGGAGGTCGATGGGTGGTCGAGCGTCCAGCCGCTGTCGGACGACGACAAGCAGTTCCTGCGCGGGTATCTCCGTGAACTCGTTGACGCTGAGTGCGAGCGCATCCGAGTCCGGCAGGCGGCAGAGCTTGAGCACTTCCTCGACGACTTCGGAGATGGCGTCGATGCGATGAAAGAAGCACAAGCTGCAGGCCTGTTCGACAATCTCGGCGAGAGCGCGGACGATGACGATGAAACCCGGCATTAACTAATCCACGCTTACCGACAGAAATCCCCCGGACAAACCTTTCGCGTTCCGATATGCCTTTTCTATGGGTTTCGCCAGGGAACCTGAAACGGAAGGCATCGAAAAATCGTGTCATTACAGAAATCATTGTCAACATATTACGGAGTAGTCCGTGACTGACGTTGTCAACATTAAGCCGTTTGTCGACATGCTCGAAGAAGCCGAGCGGAACCGTGAACTCTATCTAGCTGAGAGAGCGTGGCAGCTCGAAGAGGACGAGCGCGAAGCGGTCGAATACGAAAGCTATCTCGCTTCGAAAGGAATGCTTGGGCCGTACCCCGATCCCGACACCCAGTCGTTCGTGAGTGCCCTTGACCGTGAAGTCGATCGCATCATGATTGAGTTCGAGAGCCTCGTATCTCGGCAGATCCGTGATCAAGACGACGCCATTGAAGCTCTCAACGACATTCGACGCGCACTGAACCTGGAATCCGAGGGTCCGCCCGTTCCGGTGGCCAAGCAGCTTCGCGATGTGGATCCGCACGAGCCGCTGACGATCATTGAGGCAGTATGTCTACCGGAACTCGGTGGGCGGCTCTTCTCGGACGGCACGGCGATCCCGAGCAAGACCGTGACCGTCTACGCGGTTCGAACGGCAATCGCAGAGGGACGGCTGCAGCTTCACCCCGCGTCTCGCCGGGGGTCTCACAGAATTTCACGAACACTGATCAAGGAATGGATGGCATGGCAAGACGTCGCGAACCCCCTCGGCTCCAGCTCGAAGCAGAGCGCAAGAACAAGAACGGTAGCACCGAAGCCGCAAAGTGGGTCGTCAAATATTATGACGAGGGAAAGGGAAAAACAGTTAAGTTCAGCACGGGATTTGGCCCTAGCGAAGCTGAAGCAGCGCAAAAATACTTCTCCAAATGGCTGACGGAAAAGCTGTCTGACGAGCCAATCCAGAAGGATCGCAAGGCCGATGAGGTGCCTATCGCCGACATCATCGCGCACTTCATCGAGGAACGGCTGCCGCCCAAGCCAGGCTCGGAATACAAGCCGTTTTCGCGCCCGAACGAGATCCTGAAATACATGGAGGATCTGCTCGAATGGTGGGGTGACAAGACCGTCGATGAGATCACGAAGGAGAACTGCCGCAAGTTCACCGAAACATGCCGCTCGCCGCTCGCCGCTCGCAATCGTCTGGACTACCTCCGTAACGCGGTGAACCAGGCACATGCCGACGGGGTCCTGCGTGCGGCCGTGAAGGTCACGCTGCCGCCGAAGGCGAAGCCACGCGAGGAATTTCTGGAACGCGACGAGGTCGCCATGTTGCTCTGGAAAGCGTGGCGGCATCGTCGCAATTACACGCACAATGCCACAAAATCGGCGGACACCGGACTGGCAGGTCGGGTCGTCGCTACCAGTTTCTATCCGTGGCGGCATGTGTGCCGTTATGTCTTGATTGCCTTATATACAGGCACTCGCAAAGATCGCATCGTGCGAGCCAGTTTCGTTCGCGAGGAAGGCAAGCCATGGATCGATCTGCGCCGCGGAGAGTATCACAGAGCCGCGCCGGGAGAGGTCGTAGCCGCGAACAAACGCGCCCCCACGATCCGCATCCCCCGACGACTTCTGGCACATATGCGCCGCTGGTATGACAAGGGCGCTCGGTACCCGATTGAGTATAACGGTGAGCAGGTGATCGATGTCCGGGCGTTTTCGTCTGTGAAAAACGCCGTCTTCGGAGAGCAGCGCAAGGTTGTCGGACATACACTAAGGCACACGGCTGCGACATGGCTCATGCGCCAGCCCGAGCTGTCCATTCATGACATCAGCGGATTCTTGGGCATGTCCCTCGAAGTCCTTGAGCGCGTCTATGGCAAGCACCGCACTCACCATCAGACGGGAATCGATCTGGCGATGACTCGCGGCCATGCCGGGCGCGACAAATACAATGTGGATGGCTACGACGGATGGAGCTATCAGCAATCCGCACCGACGGTTACCGACAGAATGACGAAAAACGAGACGAAACCAGCCGTTATCCCGTTTTCAAAAAGATCAATGAAATCAAAGAAGGCAGCGTAACAACATTACTTATGTATCGTGTTCGGGACGTGGGGGTCGAGTGTTCGAATCACTCCACTCCGACCAGCTAGAAACCCCGCTCCGGCGGGGTTTTTCGTTTCCGCTGATATCAGCAAAAAATCTCCCGGGGATGTTCCCCAACCCGTGAGGGAGGAACGTGCGGCGCTGTGCTGCGGCCTCAGCCGCCGACTGTGATCTCGCCATCCGCAACACGTTTCACAAAAATCTTCAAACCTTCATGCCTCAGTTTCTTCCAGCCGCCGTCGGAGACCATTGATTTCGCCAGATCGGCAAACCCGGTGGTGAGGTAGGGAACCTGCGATGCCGGTCGTTTGCCGAGCGCGTGAATCAAGCAGTCAGTTCTTGGCGGGGACGAGAAGGTGTTTCCTGAACGTTGCATGCCGATCTCCAAATGATCTGTGCCGTCTGGAAATCTGATTGTCCCATAGCCGCACTTGGCCGCCGCATTCACTTCGGCCTTGGAGAGATTGTCCTGCAGGAGAAATGACAGCTGGCTGAAACTGTTGTCCGTGTAGTCGAACTGACCCAGGATAATGAAGTCCAGCTCGTTCTGCCCCTTCTTGGCGCCTTTGATCTTGCCAAAGAAGTTGGAATTCACCTTTGTGTCCTTACCCGTCTTCATGGCAAGCATTTCGCCGAGCTTGATGTAGGTCCTCGGTTTTGACGAAACGCTTTCGGCACCCGCGGCGTTGCCTGAAGGCAGACTTGCCGTCTCCGGCTTGGCATAGGCGTCAGCGAAGGCTTGCAGCGTCGTGAGGTTGAGCGCTTGGGGAAGCGAACCGCTCTCGAACTTGCGGCAAGAGAGCGCGGCTTGCCGCGTTGCCTTGTCAGGCCTGCCCTCGAGATTCCCTGGTTTGCAGCCCAAACGAGCCAGTTGCTGCTGCAGCCTCTTGAGCAAACCTGTTTGTTCAGCGGAATAGTCGCTGACACCGCGGGTCACACTGATATTGCGGACATCGATGCCGATACCATCCGGCTGCACCACGTCAAACTGGGACGTATGATGGTCATAGCTCTTCCAGTCACCGCCCCAACCCATCATCACCGGGCCGAGAATGAAGTTGAATGATTTCGGGTCGCGGTTTGATTGCGGCTCGCACTCGTTCGATTCCCAGCAATGCGGAGCTTGGTTGGTTGCTTCGCCTTCGGCGGCGTAGATCACCTTGTTGTCGCAGCTTGCCGTAACCCATCCGCTCTCATCGTTTGCCCATCGGATTTTCAGCGAGAATGTCGCCCATTTGCCGAAATCTTGCGGTTTTTGGCACTGGCGGGCGAGAAAGTTCACGCCGTTGCGCGTGTCGGCTTTCAGCATGTAGATGAAATTGTGGATTGCCGGTCCTTCCCAGGAGGCGAAACGCAAATGGCTGTCCCAGCCATCGGGATAAAAGCCATTGGCGGAGTTGTTGTGCCAGCCTTTGTAGGCAAAGGTCGGATCGAGCCGGAAATCAAACTTGTATTCGACGCTTTCGCCAACCCTCATGTCTCGCGTATAGCGAATCGTTGAGCGGACGTTGCCATTGCGGCAATCATTTTCGCCGCGTCCATCGCCATAATCGACATTGGAACATTGACGGTCGAATATCTCAAACCGGGTCACGCCGTCCTTGACCTCTGGCCTGACCGATCCGTTGAACTTGTGGCGTTCGAAACCTTTGGGGAGCGGATCGGCAATCGCTACTGCGTGGCTCACAAAAACCATAAGCGTGCCAACCGCCAGAACTATATGATTTTTCAGCATAGTTCTTTCTCCCGCCTCAGACACCAACCATATCACGATCTCATTGGGGATGTAGGGTTTAGATCAGCTTCAGATCGGTCCCTTTGCCGTAGAAGGGCATCGCGAGCTCGCTCTTCTCTTCAGTTATAATTTTTCTGCAGGAAAGTTATAACGACGCGGTTGAGCAGCAGCGCGGTTGATCTCGGCGTTGCCAGATCGCGGTTCAATGCGTCGGTTTTCGAATCAACCGGAACGAGTCCCAAAGTGATTCGTTGAGTCGCGTTCCGTGTGAGATACTGGGCCATGAGCAAGCGACGAAGCTTCAAGCCGGTGAAGATCACCATCAATGGCAAGGTGAGGACGGTCTATAACGTCGTCCAGGCCGGCAACACTTTGCTGAACGATTGGCCCGACCAGACGCCGGCGGCCAAGGTTGCCGAGCGGCTTGTGCTTGATGTGTTCAACGATGCCGCCGAGCCCGAGCAGGTGCGCCGTGCCTTCATTACCGCCGCCAAGGCGAGCGACATCAAATATAGTTCCTGATCGGTGAGGCTGGGCTAAGCTCCGGTTCACTTCCATGACATCAGCTCCTGATTGGCGCGGTCCTGGTACTTGAACTGTGTCTCCATCCAGGCGGCCGAAATGATCGCGGCGAGGAAGCCGAAGGTGAGGCAGGTGATGGCCTGCTTGCGCCAGGAAATGAAGGTGACCGGCGCCGGGGTGAGGGGCTTTTGCGCGCATTCACCCGGCGGGCAGGCGCAGCCGGAAAAGGCCTTGACGATGCAATCGGCAGACATCTCCGTTCCCCCTCAGGCGTAAAGCTGATCGCGATCGGTCATGCCCATGATCTCGCGGGCATAGCGGTAATGCTCCTCGACGGAGGCGCGGGCGCCGCGCAGCCAGGAGGGGCCGCGGATTAAATGTTCGGGGCGGCGCAGGAAGGCAAAGCCGAGGGCGCCCATGCGCTGCGCCTCGATCGCCATATAGGCGCTGCAGTCTCCCATCCCCAGCGCGCCATTCCAGCGGGCGTCGCGCCTGCTTTCCACGGTCTCGATATTGCGGATGTGCTGCATCGCCCTGTCCTCTCACGCGCCTCTAATTGGCTCATAAGAGGAAGGTATATATAATACCCCAAATCGTCAACCGCATCAGGTATAAAAAATACCCTTTTGATTGACGAGGTACGAATCATAGGCGTATGTGTGTCGCCAGTGATTGGGCGACCGGGTGCAACTCCCGAGCTGACGAAGCCCAGCGGCGCGGGAAGCGAAAGTCCTTAAGTGCGCTGTCAGAAAATCAGGACGAGGGCGAAGCGAATGGCCCCTCTGGCACGTGTCCCATCCCGGCTCCGGCCTTCAGGACCTGGCCAATGCTCTCCCGGCTTCATGGGCTTTGCTCATGGGGTAGGGGGAAGCTTTGGCCGGAACCCTCCCTCACCAGCCTTCAGAAGCGAAGACAGAGAGGTAGAAACAAGATTCTCTTGGAGTCTGATGCTGCGAGAAAAACGGCAAGCGCAACGAGATCGAAATCGCCGGCGAGGGTGACCGGGCCCGGGTCTTGGGGTCGCCGAATTTGGAGTCGTGGGGGAGGGCTGCCAAGGATATTCTCGCAGCCATTCGCTCCATCCCGGCGGTAACGCGGCGGTGCGTGGACGACGTCCGGAGCTTTTGCATTTTTTGATTTCGGAAGAAAGGATGCTCTCGCGATCCTGGTTGCCGGATCGGGGAAATCGAGTGGGATCCTACAGGCCGTACATTTCGCGCGTGGCGCTGAAGGCCAGGAGAAGCGCCGCTAATGTGACGATATGGAACCAGATTCTGCCGGCGCGAGAGGAAGGGAGGATCGTCTTGTTTTCCTTGATAAATATGGCTTGTTCGCAACGAGCATGGATGCCTACATCTCGATGATCGACCGGCGGACGCGGCCGACGATGGTGACGACGCCCTGGAAATCCGGCGGCGGCACGTCCTCATAAGAAGCGGGCTGAAAGGGCGGGTTGTCGTTCGGGCGATAGCGCTTGTAGGTGGCAGCCCCCGTCTCGTCGGCGACGACATAAAGCGCGTTCGGCGCCAGGCGCTTGTCGCGAAGGTTGACGAAGATGATCGAGCCCGGCGGCGAGATCTTGTTCATCGAATTGCCTTCGACCTCGAGCGCGATCCATTCGCCATCAGGCAGATCGAGGGCGGCCACCGTCGGGAATTCCGAAAAGTCGGTGATCGGCGCCTGCTCGCTCAGCTGGCCGGCGCTGACCCAGGAGATCTTCGGCACGTCGGCGACAGAGACCGGCAGCTCATCCGGATCGAGCGCATTGCCGGTGCCGAACTGCAGCCAGTTGAGATTGACCTTGAAGGCGCGGGCGTATTTCTTCGCATCGGCAATTCCGAAGCCGTTGCGGCCGGACTCATGCGCCTTGTAGACATTCGCATTCCAGCCGAACCGGTCGACGATCGCTTTCGGCCCGGCAAAGCCCGCGTTTTTCCGGGCCATGACCAGCCGCTTTGCGCGTTCTTCGCGCTCAAATTGTTCCTGATCTTTCAACATGATATAAAAAATACCCCATTCCAGGGTATATGTCATGCTTTTTTCTGCTTGACGTGCGGGGTATTAAATGTACCCTATACGCATGACAAACAGCCAAAACATCAACGCCTCCATCCAGGCGACAGTCGGTCCATTCCAGCGCGAAAACGCCCGCTACACCGGCTGCCCGAACTGCGGCAAGGCGCTGTCGATCGCCGAGGTGATCGAGCACCATTGCGAAAATTGCGGCCGGCAGACCAGCCCGAAGGAGATGCGGCAGACAGCCGATCGACCCGGCGCGTCTGCGCTCACCGATCCCGACAGCCTCACGCCTCCCTGACGGCTCTCGGTGGCCGGCGTCGTCGCCCTCCCTCGGCGACGCCGGCAGCTATTTCCGGGCGGCCATCGCCGCCGATGAACTCACATGAAGCAGCTGGCAGCGCCCGCTTCGGCGGCAACGGCCCGCTGCGCCCGAAATGGACAAGAAGGATCATCCCGGCATGAACGCGCTCGAGCTCTTCCGCACCGGCAGGGACTACATCGAAATCGCAGCCATTCTCGGCATGTCGGTGCCTTCGGTGGAAAGCGAGATCCACCGGCTTCGAAGCGCCGAGAGGGGCGATACCGCCCAGCAGGATCATGCCGGCGCGGAGATCCGCCGCTTTCCGCATCGGATTAGGCCGGGCACGCCGGTGAATTTTGCCGGCGGGCAGCGGCGGCAGGTTTGAGCGGCGGGAGAAGGGAAAACGGCATGGCGAAGGACACAATGAGCAAGGACATCATGGACATCCTCAGCCCGGTGCTGGGGGAAGAGCTGGCGGCGGCCGTCATCGAGCATCGCAGGCGCACGCTGAGGAAGCCGCTGACGGCTTACGCCGCCCGCATCCAGGCCAGGGAATATCTGCTGACCGGCGATCCGGCCGGCGCTGCCGAGATGCAGATCTTCCGCGGCTGGCAGGCGATCAAATGCGACTGGTACCTCAAGGAGAAGGCGAGGGAAGCCGGGTCGATCAACAGCAGCACGAGAAGGACGACAGTCGATGCCGCAAGAGATTTCCTCTCCGGTGAAGATCATAGCGGGGATGCTTTCGGGTTTCCCGGCATCATCAGGCACTGATCCCGACATGCAGATCCGCGCCTATCTCCTCGCCATCGACGGCATCCCGCTGGAGGCCGTCTGGCAGGCGGCCAAACTGTTCATTTCAGGCAAGGTCAGGAATCATAACCGCGCCTTCGCACCGAGCTCGGCCAGTTTCGCCGAGCAATGCCGCCGGCAGCAGGCGGCGATAACGGCGCAAAGCCGCCCGCGCGTCGCGCCGGCGCCCGAGCCGCCGCAGCCGAAGGTCGCGGCCTACAAGCTGCAGCTCTTGCGCGACGCCGCGAATGGCAGCCGCAGCGCCAGGCGGGAGCTGGCGAAGATGTTTCCCGACAACCCGATCATTGCACGAGCCACACGACACGAGGAGGCATTGAGGTGAGAAGCCTGTTCTGGACGGAAGACAAGATCGTCAAGGCGCAGAAGCTCTGGCAGCAGGGGCTCTCGGCAAGAGAGATCGCCAACCTGTTCGGCTCGAAGAAGAACACCGTCATCAACATGGCGCACCGCAACCGCGACAGGTTCCCCGCAAGGCAGGTCACCCGGCCGCCGCCCGAGACCTGCGAGGCGCCGGCACCGATCCGCCACCCCGACCGCGTCACGCGGGTGACCTTGTCGGGTGCTGAGGTGACGATGCCGCGCGTGCCCTGCATCGATGGGCCGGCATCATGAGCCAGCCCACCCCGCGCGAAACCGAAATCATCGGCTGGATGGCGGCCGGAAAGACCGCCGCCGAGATCGGCACCATTCTCGGCATCTCCCCCATCACCGTGAATACGCACATCGCCAACGCCAAGGCGAGACTCGGCGTCTTCAAGGATACCGCACTGGTCGCCGCCGCACAGCGCAACGGCATTATTCGATAGAAGGACAATCAGCATGGGTGGCAAAGCAGCCAAGGTCAGGACACAGCGGGCAAACAAGGGCGCCGGCCGGCCGCGCAAGGCAAATGTCGAGCGTTTTCCCTGCGGCAAGATCAAGCCCTTCGAGACCGAGAAGGACAATATCAGCGTCGCGATATCAGCCCGCCGCCGCATCCACGGCTTCGGCCGGACGGTCGACGACGAGACGGTCAAGAGCCCTTTTGCCGGTTATACGCTGGGGCGCATGTTCCTTGACGGCCTGATCACCGCAGAGCAGCGCCAGGCCGGCGACGACTATGCCGAGGCGATCGCCCGCTACCACAAAACCACCGGCATCCCGGCCCCGAGCCCGCGGGCGCAATCGCTCTTTTCCGTCAAGGGCCACGAAGGCGAAGTCACCGAAAGCCTCGCCGACCGCGCCCGCAAAGCCAGCAACCGCATGATGGCGCTGCAGGGCATCCTGCTGCGCTGCCAGGACGGCCCGCAGGTGCGCAGCACCGTCTATAACGTCACGGTGATGGACTACGAACACCTGCGCCAGATGCCGCCGCAGCAATTGCTCTGGCTGCGGCGCGGGTTGATCGCGCTACGCGGGGCGAGGGTTGGGTGATGATGACGGGGCGACGGACGCGAAATTCGCCCACATCCCATCCGCCGTCGCTGTCCTTGCCGCAGAGCTCACCCACCCTCCGTCGTCCTCGGGCTTGCCCGAGGATCCACGCTCGGCCTCCATCAGCAGCGGCCCGGAGACACGGGCGGGAGCGGGGCGAGGGGCATGCTGCGACATCTGTGATTACAGCCGTCTGCCTTCATAGGAAGGCTTCACGAAGCTGAGAATTTCACCATGACACCGCGCTGCCGAAAGTAGGCCTCCATCCGCTTCCTGCCAGAACGGTTATTCTGCACGAGCCTGGCCGGGTCGAATACGGCCTCTTTCAAACCCGCCCGCGTCAACGCTGCCTTGAGGGCCGCGATATGCACGTCGATGTCGGCGTTGTCCGCCTGGAGCGACTCATAAATGCGGTTTGTTGCATCTGCTACGGTCGGTTCGCTCACGATTACACTCCTGTTGTCGTCTGGCTGGCCTGACCGTATTGGGGTGAAACCTGTTCACGTCAATGGGTGACAATGGATTGGAACATTTCGTCCACTTTCGAAGATGAACCACCAGAAGCCGCCTCCTGTACGAGAGCCGACCTCATCGTTGGCGAATGGCTCAGTGTTAGATCTTCAAAAATCGATAGGCGAAGCGATCGGTCGCTCCCTTGATCGAGGGATCGAAGACCTTGATCGAGTGCGAATCGTCCTTGTTCGCGAGCACGGTGCTTTGCGCGTCCAGTACGAAGCCGGCCGCCTCCACCTCCTCGCGAACGGATGCAGGCTCAATCCGATGCAGCGACTGTGCATCGCTCGTGCCCGCCCCGACGGCGGCGGCGTGGTCGACGATAACATAGGACCCGCCGGGCTTCAGCCGCTCGTAGACGGCTCGATTGAAGGCGGCGGCCGTCGCGCCCCTGGCCTGGATCAGGGCGGTGTGGAGGTCGTGGTAAAACAGATGCAGCCACAGGACATCCGCTGTTTGTGTGACCTCCGGCATCGCCAAGAGGTCCGCCGAGACGGCTTCGACGTTTGCTCGGCCCGGTTCCATCGCAAGCGTTCGCATGCGGCCGACCGGATCGTTCTTGAAGTGAGCGACTTCGGCCGGCACGAAGCTGAAGACCCGTCCGTCGGGTCGCACGATGTCGGAGAAGAGGCGGGTCCAGTCACCGTCGCCCGGGTAAACGTCGATGACGGTGGAGCCCGCATCGACCCGTGCGAACCGGATCAATTCGGATAGCTTGGATTGGTCGTACATTGGGATCTCCTTTACGGTTGAGTATTCGACGAGCGCGCGGCGTGCGAGGCTCCGATCCATGGCTCATTCACCTTCGACGCCGGACGGAGGGCCGCCGTCGGCCAGCGCTACGCCGGCCCTGACGCGTCCATCTGCGCGGCGCGCGCCAATGCTTGCGTGTCGACGTATTCCCGGATGTTGGTCAGTCTGCCGTCCCGGACCGTGATGGCGAAGACCCAGTCGTCCTCGAACGGCTTGTTCGTGGCCTTGATCTTTCCCTTCGCGAAGCCGACGACCAGGACCCGGTCTCCTTGCGCTACGAACTCCCGGGGTTCCGTGGACGTTTCTATCGAATTGGATGCCGTCTCGAGCAAATCTGCCAGTCCCGCGTGCCCGCGGTGCGTTCCGGCCAGCGGCCAGTCCTTGCCCGGAATGATCCACTCGATGTCCTCGGCGACCAGCGCCAGCAGAGCCTCCCTGTCGCCGTGGTCGATCGCGGCGAAGAAGTCCTTCACGGTCTTGATGTTCTTCTCGATGCTCATGGCATCTTCTCCATTTTCTGCCGATCGGATCGCGCTCGATCCGATCGGGTGCATCGTGTCGCTGCTGATGGGGATGTCGTGTTCGTCAGTCGAACTTGACCAGGTCCTTGAAGATCAGCCGGCCCCAACTATTTCCGCGCGCCTGCACAAGCAGTCCGCCTTTAGAAAGCCCGCCAAGTTCGATCGGCGCGAAACCGAGATTTTTCGCCAGCGCACCAATCTCCGCTGCGGCAGCGTCATCGTCGCTCGCCAGGAACACGACTCTCCTGCCACCCTTTACGGCGGGATCCTGGTCAAGGCTGGCAGCGATCAAATGGTTGAAGCCCTTGACCAGTTTCGCACCGGAAAACGCCTGTGCGATGTACCTGGAAGACGGCTGTCCTTCCAGTTCCTCCGGAGGCACGCCGTAGGCATTGGTCACATCGACGATTGTCTTCCCCTGCCAGGTGGGAAGCGTCTTCGCGACCTCCGGGTGCGCCTCGAAACGGACGGCCAAAAAGATGATGTCCGCCTTGACGGCTTCCGCCAATCTCTTGGGAATGATCGTGGGCCCGATCGCAGCTGCGGCGGATGCGAAGCTTTCCGGGTCGCGCGTGGTCGCAACGGAAACTTCGATGCTGTTTCTGGCAAAGGCCCTAGCAATAGCCTGGCCGATATTGCCGAATCCTATAATTGAGTAGCTCATAATGCTTCTCCGATCCTGTGTTGACGCCGGGTCAGACCTGCGCCCAACCACCATCGACGGCGAGATCTATACCGGTGATGTAGGAGCTCTCATCGGAGGCGAGGAACGTGAGCGCAGCCGCGATTTCCTCTGGCTTGCCCCTGCGTCCCATTGGGATCTGTGCAGCAAACTGGGCGACCGCCTCCTCGGCTTGCTCAGCGGTCAGGCCGGTCGTTGTCGCCAAGGCGGGAGTCTCGATCGCGCCGGGGCTCATCGTGTTGACGCGGATATTGCGGTCCTTCAGCTCTTGGGTCCAAGACCGCGAGAAGCTGCGAACAGCCGCCTTGCTCGCTGCGTAAGCGCTGAACGCTGGCAGCCCCATCACATTCGAGACCGAAGAGTTCAGAATGATCGATCCGCCGTCCTTGAAGAGGGGAAGGGCCTTCTGCACCGTAAAGAACAGACCCTTCACATTCACATCGAAGGTCTGGTCAAAATGGGCCTCAGTCGCTGCCGCAAGCGGCGCGACCGTACCTGCGCCCGCGTTTGCGAAGAGAATGTCGATGTGACCATGTTTCTCCTTCACGGTGGCGTAGAGCCGGTCCAGATCTTCCAGGCGCGAGACGTCGCCCACGACTGTCGTCACGTTTTTCCCGATAAGGGCCGCAGCCTCTTGTAAGGCTTTCTCGCGTCGCCCGATAATCACGACCTGCGCACCTTCCTCCACGAAGCGCTTGGCAGTGGCCAATCCGATGCCGCTGCTTCCGCCCGTGATGACTGCTACTTTGCCTTCGAGTTTTTTCATGATGTTCTATCCTTCGTTGTGTTCCTAGGACGCGGGATCGCGTCGGGTCAGAGTTGCGCCAGGCCGCCGTCGACGGCGACTTCGCTGGCTGTCATGAAGCTGCTGTCCGACGACGCGAGAAAGGCGGCCACCGCCCCGATCTCCGCGGGATCGGCCATACGCTGGAGTGGAGTCATCGCGCCGTAGGCCTTCTGGCCTTCCTCACCCAGCGCCTCCTTCGCGAGTTCGGTCGCCGTCGCCCCGGGTGACAGCACGTTGACCCGGATGTTGGTGCCCTTCAGGTCCTCTGCCCAGGTCCGCGCGAGATTGCGTACCGCGGCCTTGCTCGCGCTGTAGGCAGTGAATCCCGGGGCTCCCGTGGTGCCGGCGCTCGATCCCGTCAGGATGATCGAACCGCCTGAGCCCATCAGCGGCAGCGCCTTCTGGACCGTGAAGATCGTGCCCTTCACATTGGTGTCGAAGGTCTCATCAATGTGCTCGGCGGTGATTTTGCCGAGCGGAAGCGGGCTTCCCGCCCCGGCATTGGCGAAGACGATGTCGAGCGCTCCGCGCTCTGCCTTCACCGCGTCGTACAGGCGAACAAGGTCGGCCTCATCCGAGACCGAGCCCTTTACCGCCCGCGCATTGGGCCCGAGCTCCGCCACAGCGGCGTCAAGCGCCTCCTGCCGGCGGCCGAAGATGAAGACGAAGGCCCCCTCGTCGATGAAGCGCTTGGCTGCGGCGCGGCCGATGCCGGTAGCGCCGCCGGTGATCACGGCGGTCTTTCCATTCAGTCTGTTCATGTCATGCGTCCTTCGTTTCGCCGTCACATGTTTTCGGCTGTACGGGGATGTCTCCCGAGAACTCCGATATGGGTTCGTCGAAGTCGGGCGGTGAGTGCGCAATCACGCACATGGGTGGTGCAAAAACGATCCATCCAGATGATCAAGTGCCGCAACGCTCGCGCACATTGCGGCTCAGTGTGCTAGAACGGGCTTCGGAAGCCGCGCCGCGCGGCGCGGGAATGCACCATGATCGACTGGGATGACATTCGCTACTTTCTTGCCGCCGCGCGCGGAGGCTCAGTGCGGGCTGCCGCCAAGCGCCTCGGGGTGAACCACGCGACGGTGCTGCGACGCATCGCCCAGCTCGAGGAACGCCTCGGGGCGCAGATGTTCGAAAAGCTGCCTTCAGGCTACCGCCTGACGGCTGCGGGCGAGGAGGTCCTCCAGCTCGCGGAGGAGATGGAAGCGTCGTCGCACCAGCTGGAGACGCGCGTCTTCGGTCGCGACCAGAGCGTGCGCGGGCTTCTGCGGGTGACGTTGGCTCCGACCCTTGCGACACACCTGCTGATGCCGGACTTCGCCGATTTTGCGCGTCTGCATCCTGATATCGAGATGGAAATCGTGTCGTCCGGCGAGCTGGCGAATCTGACCAACCGAGAGGCTGACGTCGCGATCCGCGTCGTCTACGACCGCAAAACCCTGCCGCTCAATCTTCACGGCCTGAAGGGGCCGGATATATTCGGCGGTATCTACATGTCCCGCGATCTGCTGGCAGCGTGGCGTGCGGGGGCGCCGGATCCCATCCGATGGATCGTCATAAGCATTCATGGCATCCCGGACTGGGTCCGCGACGGCGAAGTTCGCACCACGGGGGTCCCGTTCAGGACGACGGACGGCGAGGCGCAGATCGTTGCAGTACGGCAGGGGCTCGGGATCACGACACTGCCGTGCTTCGTCGGAGATGCCGATCCCCAGCTGGTGAGGGTGCCGGGCACCGACCTGCACATGTACGGAACGCTCTGGCTTCTCACGCAGGGGGAGACACGCAAGACGAAGCGCGTGCGGCTCTTCACGGAGTTCGTATCCGGCAGGCTCGCCGCCTACGCTCCGCTTCTCACGGGGCTGTCCATATCCCGCGACTGACGCCCGGCAGGTCGCCGGCGGGCATGTCGAGCCGCTTGATTGGGAGCCGATAGTCCATAGGTCCCTCCATGCCTTGATGCTGGCGACCACAAACGAGTGACGGCTGGGTCGGCGGGCTCAGCGGCGGACGCGGTAGCGGATGTGCGTGGCCTCGGGTGTATCGATCACCCGAACGATCTCCAACTCGACGCGCGATGGTAAGACTTCGAACATTCGGCGGCCACATCCGAACAAGACTGGAACCTGGTGTATTTGCAGTTCGTCGAGCACGCCAGCTTCCAGCGCCCGTTGCGCCGTATACGCGCCAAGCATCAACACGTCCCGGTCCCCGGCGGCGGCCTTCGCCTGCGCCATTGCACTCGTGATCCCGTCGCTCACGTATTTGACCAACGGATAATTCGCGACGGATGGCCCGGGCGGCCTGTGACTGGGTACGAAGATCGGGACACCGTGATTGTCACCGCCCCAGTGATCGACCTGCTCCACGGTTCGCCGACCCGCCAGAATCGCACCTGGCGCGTTCCATTCGTCCCACAATTCTCCGACCGGTCCGGTCGGTCGGGAAAAATCCCCGTACCACTCGTGCAACCGCATAAAGTCGTCGCCGCCAGGATTGCCCACTTCATCGTTGGGCCCCGCGATATACCCGTCCAGTGACATGGACATGAAGAGCACTGATGCAGACACTTTTATCTCCTTTGGTCTTTTCCAAACTGGGCGGTGGGAATTCTCTCTGCGGGTGGGCTATTGATGCAAAAGCGCGTTCAGGCAAGCCGAGCGCGCGGGCGGACAGTCTCGATGTTCCCAAGGACGCTCGAGCGACGCTGACGCCGACATCCCGAATACGATTTAGGTACTGCCCTATCTCACAGGGGACCGAACCATGCTCGAGCCGACTGGGTTGGCGCCAAGCGCGGTGAAATCAGCGCACTGCTCGTCGGAAAACTCGTAACGATCCTGGCCTGGGCGAACGATCAGGACCAGCGGCGGGAAGCCCCTGGCATATTTCCCTGGTCGTTCGGGGAAGGCGTGTCGGTGCGTGTAGGCTCAGGGCCTGGGATGACCGAGGGTGGGCGTGTGTTTTCGCTAAACTCCCCGCCGATCGAGCCGAAACCCGCCGTGGAGCAATAGTGCACTTTAGCGATGCCTGATGAACCCTTTCCGTTGCCGTTCTGTGGGAGTATTTTGATCGCACTCAACTTGGCGCTGGAGAGTGCAGTGTTTGTAGACGGCCGTCGCACGTTTCTGCTCTTTTTGGCCATCGCATTCTGTCAGATGGCGTTCGCGCCGCGATCAGGGGCGGCCGACGACACCGTGACGATCGACGGCGGAATGCTGAAGGGTGAGAGGTCGGGCACGGTCGTCAGCTTCAAGGGCATACCCTATGCGGCGCCGCCGGTTGGTGATCTGCGATGGCGCAATCCGCGGCCAGCGGAGACATGGAGCGGTATTAGGGATGCCCGCAATTTCGGTCCGTCCTGCATGCAGACCGACGACCTGCCGAAGTCAGAGGATTGTCTGACCCTCAATGTCTGGACACCCGTCAAGCGTCCCCGCACACCGCTGCCGGTGATGGTCTGGATTTACGGCGGCGCTCTTGCCCATGGAAACACCCCCCAATATCCTGGTGGCCAGCTGGCCGCCCGGAAAGTTGTGTTCGTCAGCATGAATTACCGCATGGGCCGACTGGGTTATTTTGCCCATCCGGCGCTGATGAAGGAATCCCCTGATGAGCCCGTCGGCAACTATGGTTACATGGACCAGCTTGCCGCCCTGAAATGGGTCCAGCAGAATATCGAAGCCTTCGGCGGCGATCGGAAGAAAGTGACGATCTTCGGAGAGTCGGCCGGTGGCGGCTCGGTGATGGCGCACATGATATCGCCACTGTCACGCGGGCTGTTCCGGGGCGCCATTCTACAGTCACCGGGTCTGCCGACCGCGCGTGCGCAGAGCACGCCCTTGTCACCTTTGGAAGAAGCAGAGAAAATCGCGTTGGACTATGCGGCTTCTCTGGGAATCAATGGCAGCGATGCCGAGGCTCTCGCGGCCCTTCGGGCGCTGCCTGCGGAAAAGCTGACCGAAGGTGCATCGGCACAAGAGGTGCTTGTGGGAATGTCGACAGGCAAGCCTGTCATCGGCATCTCAGGCGCGATCATTGACGGACGGTTTTTGCTCGAAACGCCGGAAGCGGCTTTTGCGGCGGGCCGTCAAGCGCCGGTTCCGGTCATCGTCGGGGCAAATGATCGAGATCTCGGCATCGGTGAGGCCGCGACGAAAGACGATCTCTTCGCGCTCTTCGGCAATCATGCAGCCGAAGCCCGCAGCCTCTACGATCCCAGCGGCCAACAGACCCTCGATGAGCTGAAGCAGCAGGTTCTGGCCGACAAGACGCTTGTCGAGCCATCCCGCCATCTCGCTGACGAGATCGCCCGCACCGGCCAGCCGACATGGTGGTATCGTTTCTCCTATGTCGCCGAGGCCTTGCGCAACGATCCGATGTGGAAAGGCACTCTGCACGGCTTCGAAATTCCGTATACGCTCGCCATTCCAAACGCACTGGTGAAAGACAAGGTGACACCTGCCGACTGGGCCATGGCCACATTGGCAAGCGAATACTGGCTCGAATTTGCAAGGAGCGGTGACCCCAATGGCGGCTCACGGCCAAAATGGCCCCAGCACAACCCGGCCGTCGACAGGCTCATCGACTTCAGCAATCACGGTGCAATGGTCGGAGCCGATCCGCTGAAGCCGAGGCTCGACCTCTGGCAAAGCCATTGGGAGGAGACGAAATGACGGGGGCGGCACCTGTCGCCTGATGTGTTGCCTTACCCATTGCGGGAACTGCCGAATAACACAAGCCCGCTTTGTCATTGGAATCTTCCTGGGAAGACCGGATGTCGCGATTGACGGAAGCCCGATCTCCGCTGAATTGCGCTTGGCAGCTTTGGGGCGACAGGCGGCAGCCGGGTCGGTCGGATTGGGCCGGAAGCAGACGTCCGATTCCCGCTGGGCTGTCTCGCATAGGCTGAGAATCTCGCCTAGTCGCTGAGCTAAAGTTGTGCGATATTCAAAGCGGGATCGAACTCTGTCTACCGCAGCTCTTTGCAAGACAATCTGCCGATGCCGGCAAACACAGCCGTCCTTGACGCTGATCCCATCTGCACTAGCAGGCATGATCGCCCCTTCGGCGCATAATACATAGCCACGAACAACTTTCAGCCTACCGCATTGCACGCACCGTAGCACCGTTCAAGCCGGTGCCTTAACGGGCGCGCAAAACTCAGGAGGAGGAGTCATTATGAGCTATACAAAAAACCTCTGTTTCGGACTGCTGGCTTCGGCATTTGCTGTCACGTTAAGTGCACCGGCAATCGCTCAGAACCAAACGCCGAAACCAAACATCGTCGTCATCATGGGCGACGACGTTGGCATCTGGAATATCGGGGCCTACAATCGCGGTATGATGGCGGGCCGCACGCCAAATCTCGACAAGCTTGCGGCCGATGGCATGCTCTTCACCGACTACTACGCCGAGGCGAGTTGCACCGCAGGCCGTGCGAACTTCATCACCGGCGAGCTGCCGGTCCGCACGGGCATGACCACGGTGGGCCAGGCGGGTTCTCCGATCGGTCTGCCGGCTGCTGCCCCCACGCTCGCGACCGTGCTCAAGTCGATGGGCTACGCCACTGGGCAATTCGGCAAGAACCATCTCGGTGACCTGAACGAGTTCCTGCCGACCGTTCACGGTTTCGATGAGTTCTTCGGTTATCTCTACCACCTCGATGCGATGGAAGACCCCGCGCATCCTGGATATCCGCAGGACCAACTGAACGTCGTCGGGCCACGCAACATGGTCCATTCCTGGGCGACAGAGGTGGATGATCCGACAGAAATGCCGCGCTGGGGCAAGGTGGGCAAACAACGGATCGAGGATGCCGGCACGCTCTATCCTGAGCGCATGAAGACAGTTGACGACGAAATCCAGTCCCTCTCTTTCAAGTTCATCGAAAAGGCCAAGGCGGACGGAAAGCCATTCTTCCTGTGGCTCAACCCGACCCGCATGCACATCGTAACGCATCTCTCGGAGAAGTATGAAAATATGCGCAACTCGGAGAATGGATGGACCATTCACGAGGCTGGCATGGCGCAACTTGATGACATCGTGGGCGCTACGATGCAAAAGCTCAAGGATATGGGCGTAGACGACAACACCATCGTCATGTTCACCACCGACAACGGAACCGAGAACTTTACCTGGCCTGATGGCGGGCAGACGCCGTTCTATGGCGGGAAGGGCACGACCTTTGAGGGCGGCTTTCGCGCACCGGCAATGATCCGCTGGCCTGGACATGTCCCGGCCGGCTCAATCGGCAACGGCTTGATTTCGGGCCTCGACTGGTTCCCGACTTTCACCGCGGCCGCAGGCAATGCCAATATTGCCGTGGAACTCAAGGCCGGAAAGGAAATGAACGGGCAGAAGTACAAAGTGTATCTCGACGGTTATGACCAAACGAGCATGATCACCGGGTCGGGTCCGTCGAACCGCCACGAAATCTGGTATTTCGCCGAAAGTGCTCTCGGCGCCGCCCGCGTCGAAGACTACAAATATACCTTCAAGGAACAGCCCGGCGGCTGGCTCGGTGACACAGTGACATTGGGTGCGCCAACCATCGTCAATCTACGTCTGGACCCGTTCGAGCGGACAGCATTTTACAAGGGGAACACCGGCTCTCTCGAATATTTCGAATGGTATAAATTCGAGTTCTGGCGCTTCGTGCTTGTACAGCAGCGGGTAGAACAATTGGCGAAATCCGCCGTCGAATTCCCACCCATGCAGGCTGGTGCGAGCTTCGGGTTGAGTGCCGTCAAGGCGCAGATTGCCGAAGCCATGAGGAAGCAAGCGCAATAGGCAGTCCTGCATTTCGAAGGGCAGCTCGCAGGGGCTGCCCACTTTCGTGGCTAAGCCGCAAGACTGCGGTCCCGGCCGTAACAGCAAGCTCTTCTCATCCACGTGCTCATGCTTTCACAGCCGAAAAGAACAGGAACCGCGGCTTGGTCGTCAGGCTCTGATAGGCCTGCGGAAAAAGCGTGCGGGCTTCAGGATCGGGCTGGGGCTCGCTGACGATGTCGATCTGAAATCCGGCCGACTTCAGCGCCTCGAACATGGCGTGCAGCGGCCGATGCCAGAAGCGCATGGCGATATCCTTTCCGCCGCGCTGCCAGGTCTCATCGAAACTGTAGGTCTCGAAATAATTGTCGCGACCGGTCGAGGCGTGATCCATGAAGGGATGGTGGGTGGAAAGAACCAGGCGACCGCCTTCGGGCAGCAGCCGGTTGAACTCCGAAAGGGGCCCCGACCAGTCGGGAAGATAATGCATGACCAGCGAGGCAAGGATCAGATCGAAAGCTTTGTCCGTAAACGGCAATGCTTCGTTGAGATCCGCCAACAGCAGCCGCGCGCGCCCTTGCAGGCGACGTTGCGCGATCTCAAGCATGCCGGCACTGGCGTCGATCCCGGTCACGACAGCCCCGCGCTCAAGGAGCGCTGCCGTATGCGCCCCACCGCCGCATCCCGCATCGAGCACGGAGAGACCGGCGACGTCGCCAACCAGGGCAAGAATCGCCGGCCGCTCGTAATAGGCATTCCAGGCATTGGTCTCGTTATCGGCATCATAGGCCGCCGCGAAGGCATCATAGTCATTCTCGGCCAAGATTTTTCCCTTTCCGAAGACTGTTCGAAGACGCCTCTGTGTCAGAAGCTTGCTCGATCGACCTGCAAAAGGCCGAGATCAGTCACGCACGATCTCACGGGTGACATTGCCAAGACGCGCTGCATCCGAGCGCGAGCCTCCGCCATAGATCAAGGCAAGCGCCAAAAGACGACGCGCCTGCGCCGCGTGCTTGCTCTTGCGGGCCAGACGCCGAACACCTTCCGCGTCAAAATCCGCCCGTAATGAAATCGCTGCTCCCATCGCAAACCTCTCGTTTGGCGTATTGATCCCTGTCAGCTTGCCGGATTGCGCGCGGTGACGATCCACGCCGCGCCGTTGATCATCACCGACCGCTCACCGGGGCAGCCCGCGAAGGCGGCACGAACCGCAGCCGAGGCGCGGGCCCGGATATCGTCGGGTTGATCAGCGAGAGAGCGCGCCAGCGGGCCGACCTCGAGTGTCATCTTCACCGCGTCGTCGAGCGCCGCATCCCGCGTCTCCCCCTTGCCGAATGGGATAGAGGCATCGAAGGGCGCGATAGCGATATCGGTGAAGCCAGCCGCCGTTAGAATGCGCGCTACCCGCCCCTGGTCGCCAAACGAGAACGGGCCGGGCGCTTCGGGATCGGGCGGCGCCGTCGGCGGGAGGATGCCCTTCATCGCGCCCATCGGCAAGCGAACCCAATCGTTCTCGGCCATGCCGCGCCAGCAGACGAAAGCGACCCGCGCGCCCGGCTTGAGCGCACGGCGCATATGAGCGAACGCCACGGTCGGATCGTCAAAGAACATCACTCCGAAGCGCGAGAACAGGATGTCGAACGCGCCCTCGGGCAGATCGGCGCTGCTGGCGTCGGCCACCTGGAACAGGGCCGGCGTATCCTGCGGCGCGCGCACGCGCGCTCTGCCGATCAGCGGTTCGGATATGTCCACGCCCAGCACATGGCCCCCCGCGCCGACGCGGGCGGCAAGATCCAGACTGGACGCTCCCGCGCCGCAGCCGACGTCCAGCACGCGTTCGCCTGTAGCGGGCGCGGCGGCTTCGATCGCGGCCTGACCGAACACCGCCATCATGGCATCGAGCCGGACCTGGTAAGCGACCCAGCGCTCCCCGCTTTGGCCTTTCCAGTCGGCGACCTGATAAGCATTTTCCTCTGTCATGCCATATCCTTGTCCTGATCTGTTCTTAATGAAGCTATCCGCCCGCGTGATTGTTGCCACCGTGCGCGGCGATGAACATGGCAACGGCCGACCGGCAATAGGATTCGATTTCGTTATCGTCCTCTGCTCTCGCCTCATCGAAGCGTGCGATAATCAGGAGATCGGATCCTTTGATAAGCGCGGCAAACAAGCGGGCGGACTGGAGAGGATTGGGCACGTTCAAAACCGCCTTCGTGTGCAACTGACGCAGCAGGGCCTCGATTTGGGCGATGACATAGGCGGGGCCGGCTTCGTAATGGTGCTTGCTTAACGACTTTTGATTCGTCTTGTCGGCCATGATCATGGCTTCGACACTGCGCACCTCCGGGCTCAACAGCGTGCGAAGCAGGGATGATCCCACCGCCATGAGCTGCTCTTGGGCCGAACCGTCGATGCCTTCAAAAAGGGCCTGTGGTGCAAACTGATGGCAGTGGGCCGCAATGGCCGCACTGAACAGCGCCTCCTTGTTCTCGAAGTGCCGATAGATGCTGAGCTTGGATATCTTCGCCCGTTGGGCGACCTTTTCCAATGTCGTCGCTTGAAAGCCCAATTCCACAAAGAGTTCGCACGCGGCGTCGGCTATCGTTTGGCCAAGCGCCTCATTGGCGGGCCGGCCGCGCCGGGCCTGGCTGTTTTTTTCGGTCACGACAATTACGATCCTTGACAGTATCTTAATTCCTGCATTAAGATACCACGCAGTATCGGAAATGTGCAAGCCAGAGATTGGATTTTACCCTGTCCCCCAAATCAAGTTTCCCGAGGGCGCCCGGCAATATCGAATGCGGCATCGTCCGCCCGGTCAACACAGTGATGGGCGACTGTCTCGGCGATGCCGGAGCCCTGCTCGCTGCCCGTCTCGAGCGCTTATCGCTGGCCGCTATTTCGCGCCACGCCCACCCCAACCCCCACCATCCGCAACACGGAGCCCATCACCATGGATGACGTCATCATCATCGGCGGCAGCTTTGCCGGCCTCGCCGCCGCCCTTCAGCTCGGCCGTGCTCGCCGCAAGGTCACCGTTCTCGATACCGGCCTGCCGCGCAATCGCTTCGCCGGCCACTCGCATGGCCTGCTCGGCCACGATCACAAGCCACCGCTGGACATCCTGGCCGAGGCGCGGCAGCAACTCGCGCGTTATCCCACGATCAGGCTGGTCAATGCCCGGGCCGACAGCATCTCCGGCACCATCGACGACTTCTCCGTCCTCACTGGCGATGGCGAGCGCCTTGGGGCCCGCCGCCTGATCCTGAGTTACGGCGTTGCCGACCAGATGCCCGATGTTCCGGGCTTTGCCGAAAGCTGGGGCACATCCATCGTGCCCTGCCCCTATTGCGATGGCTTTGAAGTCGCCGACCAGCATTGGGGCCTCGTCTGGTCCGGCCCGCCGTCGCACAATTATGTCAGGCTGTACCACGACTGGACCGAAACGTTGACGGTCTTCGCCGATGGTCACGACATTTCACCCGATATCCGGGCCGATCTGGCGCGCCGCAACATACCTGTCGTTGATGGCCGCATCGCCGAAATCGCCCATCACCGGGGCCATATCACCACCGTGAATCTCGAGAGCGGCCGCAATGCCGCAGTCGACATTCTGTTCGCACATCCGCGCAACAAGCCGTCCGCAAGCCTGCATGACTCACTGGGCCTCGCCACGGTCAATACGCCCTTCGGCATCGCCCTCAAGGTAGACGAGCGCCGCGAAACCAGCACGCCCGGCATCTACGCTGCCGGCGATCTTGCAAACCCAGCCATGGCCTCGGTCACCACGGCAATATCGCAGGGCGCGACGGCGGGTATCTCCGCCCAGCAGTCGATGCTGGTTTGAGAAGACACAGATGGAGTTCCAACACGTCACCTTCGACTCTGATCAATGAGGAAGCCATGGTCGCCCACGTGCTGTCGACCAGCTGGCCTGTCTGGCCAGCACACTTGCCGCTATCGTCAACGGCCACAAGCGAAGCCGGATCGATGAGTTGCGGCCTTGGAATTACGTGAGATAGAAGGCGGTTCCGCCTTAACGCAGATAAGAAGGTGGTGGCTGCCGGTTCATATCCTGTGATAGTTCATGGGGATGATCTACAAGCATCAACACCTTTGGCCCGGCGTCCCGCTCGCTCTTGGCTCGGCCATTCTGTTCGGGGCGTCAGCGCCGCTCTCCAAGCTGCTTTTGGGGTCAATCGAGCCTTGGTTGCTGGCAGGCGTTCTATATCTTGGAGCCGGGCTTGGGCTCGCCGCCGTCAGTTGGGGGCGTCGCCTGATCGGGCTGCCGAACGTGGAGGCTCCGCTTCAAAAGGGAGATATTCCCTGGTTGGTCCTGGTCGTCTTGTTTGGTGGCGTACTCGGTCCGCTTTTGTTGATGCTGGGTCTTTCTCGGACCTCGGCATCTTCGGGATCGCTGCTTCTCAATCTTGAAGGACTGGCGACCATGGGCATTGCTTGGCTTGTATTTCGCGAGAACGTTGATCGGCGGCTATTGCTTGGCGCTATGGCTATCCTCGCTGGGGCGGCTGTGCTGTCATGGAACGGTGAGACGCTTCACCTCGATATCGGTGGTCTGCTTATTGCAACTGCGTGCCTGTCATGGGGTATCGACAACAACCTTACCCGCAAGTTGTCTTCGTCCGACCCAGTTCAAATCGCGATGATCAAGGGGCTCGTCGCCGGTACGACCAACCTTGTGTTGGCGATAATGTTTGGCGCGTCATTGCCAAATGCTACTCTCGTTTGCGCTGGTTCATTGGTCGGCTTCCTCGGCGTAGGAGTCAGCCTGGTGATGTTCATGCTCGGGCTCCGCCATCTTGGGGCAGCCAGGACAGGGGCCTACTTCTCGTTGGCTCCGTTCATTGGCGCAATTCTTGCGGTCCTCATTTTTGGCGAAGCCGTTACACTGCAGCTTGTTGCGGCGGGCATCCTGATGGGCATTGGCCTATGGTTGCATCTGGCCGAGCGTCACGACCACGAACACTTGCACGAGGCGCTGGAACACGACCACTCGCATGTCCACGACGCACATCACCAACACGTCCACGACGGGCCATTCACGGAGCCTCATTCTCACTGGCATCGACACGAGCCGTTAAGTCACAGGCACGCCCATTACCCCGACCTGCACCATCGCCATCCGCATGAGTAAGCCATCGAAACGGTAGGGCACGCGATGTGGTCGGACAGACCCTCCGGTTAAAGAGCGCGACCCCGATAGAAATCACCTTGTAACGGCCACTTCAGGCGCAATACGGACAGCCGCGGTCTTGCCCGAAGATCGAGCCATCGGCCGCAACCATGGATCGGCGCCTACCATCGACAAGCGCGCCTCAGCGAGGAATGGCTGGACATCGGCCTAGTTCTGCGGTGTCGGTCTCGCTGGCGCGAGCTGTTCGTCGCAGCGTAGGCAACAAGGCCCAGCCAAGGTTCTGCAAAAGGCAAGCCCTTCGCACGCCCTACGGCGTAACCGTCAGCCTGGCTTGCATCCCGGCTTCGTAGTGGCCCTTCATGTTGCAGAAGAGCAGATAGGTACCCGGCGTCAGCCTGGCGTTCAGCTTGCCGCTGGCGCCTGGTTTCAAATCGGAAACCTCGCCCAGGCTTTTCAGCTTCGATTCATCGATGCGATTCTTGGTGGCGTTGACCGGGATGGGCAGGTCCGGAGATTTCAGGCGAACGACGACCATTTCATGCTGCTCGGTCATCGCATCGTTGTGGACTGCGAAGGTCGCGGGGCCGGCTTTCACCGTCGGCGGGTCGAGCTTCAGCGACATCGCACCGCCGCCTTCTCCATCTTCCGTAACATTGATCACGGTGGCGGCCGCAAAGCTTGCTCCGGCCGAGCAGGCGAGAATGGCAGCTCCGGCGAAAAGGGACAGCAGTCTGGCACGTGGCTTCATCGTTGGTCTCCGTCGGGGTTTAAGAGTGGTGGGCGCTGAGCCGGTTGCTCAGCCAAGGATCATCCGGGGCGGCATGCAGTGGGTCGCTGTCGTCATCGAAGGCTCGCTGGTTGTCGTTTCGATCGCGGGAAGGGAGGCGTCCACTGCATGCCGCACGACGCTGGTAGCGCGGCATTCTTACGCGCACTTTGCCGGGATCATACCGATCCGTAAGAATGCAGCCCCGGCCGTTCGACCCTCGCACTTTACGAAAATGTATAGTCCGGGCGAGGTTCCCGTGAGGTTTGGAGCGCAGCTTGGCGCCATCATTGCCAAGTCGAGGTCAGCTCTCTCATGAACATGCGCGCCGCACCTGCAGCCCTTATGCCGGCCGTTCATCCGGTCAGCCTGCGGGTGAATACCTACCTGATCAATCTCGACCGTGCGCCCTTGCGCCGGTTTCGAATGGAACGCCTGCTGGCAGGTTTCGGCCTTGCCTTCGAGCGCGTGGCGGCGGTCGATGGGGCAGGGCTGAGCCTGCCGCATCCGGGCTTCGACGAAGCCGCCTATCTGAGCCGGCATGGCCGTCGGCCGAACCCTTTCGAGATCGGCTGTTTTCTAAGCCATGTCGAATGCGCCAAGCGCTTCCTCGGAAGCCATGCCGAGTTCGCGCTCATTCTGGAAGACGATCTCGATTTCGATGACGATCTGGCCGAGCTGCTCGAGGCCGCGCTTGACCATCAGGCGCGCTGGGACATCCTGCGCCTGTCGACCGTCAATTCCGGGAAAAAGCACAAGGTGGAGCCGCTGACCGCGTCACGCTCGCTCGCCATCGCGCTCACCCGCGAGAAGGGGTCCGGCGCCTATCTGATCAACCGCAAGGCGGCGGGCTGGATTGCCGATGTGCTTGTCCCCATGCGCCTGCCCTATGATCTCGCCTTCGATCTGGAGTTCGATGATGGGCTGAGCGCCTGCTTCGTCGATCCGCTGCCGGTCAGCCAAAGGGCCGATCCCTGCTCCCAGATCCAGGCAGGGCTTTCGGCATACCGGCTGGGCCGCCGCCGGCCGTGGAGCGTGCTGCCGTATCGCGCGGCGGCTGAGGTGCGCCGGTTCGTTCGCCGCTTCCGCCGTCTCGCGGCTTGGAGCGGCTAGGGCCCGCTCCCCCGGGGTGAGCGGCTAGGGCCCGCTCCCCCGGGGTGAGCGGCTAGGGCTTCTCGGCCGAGATCAGCGGGAAACCGACCGAAACGATGAGGCCGGGATGATTGTCCGCCATGGTGATGTCAGCCGAATGCAGGTCGGCGATTGCCTTGACGAGACTGAGCCCGAGGCCGCTTCCCGGCGTCGTGCGGCTCTTGTCGAGCCGGTAGAGACGCCGGAAGACCTTGTCCCTTTCGTCGGCGGGAATGCCGGGGCCGCTATCGCCGACCGAGACAATGGCGCGGCCGCCCTGGCAGCGGAGCGAGACCGTGATGCCGGTTCCATCAGGGCAGTGGTTGATCGCGTTCTCCACCAGGTTGGCGATCATCTGCGTCAGGAGATCGCGGTCGCCCCAGACGAGCGCGGGACAGCGCTCCGCGATCGTCAACGCCATCAGCGCATCTTCGGCGACATCGGCATAGACCTCGGAAATGACGGCAAGCACGGTGTCGATATCGGTCGCCTGGAAACGCTCCTTGCGGGCGCCGGCCTCGATCTGGGAAATGCGCAGCAGCGCCTCGAAGGTGGCGTTGATCCGGTCGCTCTCGTGTCTCGCTTCGTCAAGCAGAGCCGAAACGTCCGCCTGCTGGTCGTTTCCAGCCACCGCCGTATCCAGCGTCAGGCGCAGCCTGTTGAGCGGCGTCTTCAGATCGTGGGCGATATCGGCGCTCACCTGCCGCATGCTCTCGACCAGTCTTTGCAGCCGCTCCAGCGCCGCGTTGATCTGGATCGCCACCGTATCGAGGTCGTCGCCGTTGCCGGTGATCGGAATGCGGGCGTCGAGTGCGCCGTGGGAGACATCGTTCATGGTATGGGCGACCCCGTCCAGCCGCGCCTGGGCCCGGAAGGCGAGAAAGACGCCGCCGCCGATCGCTGTCGCCACGACGATCGCAGCGGCCCATTCGAAGCTGACCAGCACGATCCGCAGCATCTCGTCGACATCGTTGAAGTTTTCCGCCACCACCAGGGTGTAGGGACCGATGGTCGAGACCTGCATCCGGTAGCGCTCATGCCCCTTCAACCCGACATCCCTAGAGGTGACGGTGTAGACGCCGTTGGGGATGCGGGGTGCTGCAAAATTGCCGGCGAGTTTCTTGCCGGCATGGTCGGTCAGCGAGTAGAGCCCGTCGGAGGTCGACTGGAAGCTCGCATAATTGTTCAGCGTATTGATCAGATCCTCGGTATCGTTGGGCTCGTAGGTCGAGACAACCAGCGAATTCATTTCGCCCAGCGACTGTTCGAGATCACGCGCAAGGCCCAGGCGCAGCATGTGATAGATGATCGCGCCGCTCAGGATGAAGGCGACGACGAAGAGCACGCCGAAGGTGACGGCAAGCCGGAACGGCGTGCTCCTGCGTAGGCTAGCGAGGCGCATGCAGGCTGTATCCGGTGTTGCGGACCGTATGCAGGAGCTGGACCTGGAATGGCTTGTCGACCTTCGCTCTCAGTCGGCTGATATGGGTCTCGACGACGCTGGTCTTCGGATCGAAGTGGAAGTCCCAGACCCGCTCCAACAGCATCGTCTTGGTGATGACCCGGCCTTCGCCGCGCATCAGCACTTCGAGCAGGGTGAATTCGCGCGGCTGCAATTCGATCGCCTGGCCGGCGCGGCGAGCTTCGCGGCGAATCAGGTCGAGCTCGAGGTCGGCAACCTTCAGCACCGTCTTCTGCTCCTGCACCGGCGGCCGGCGGCCGAGCGCGTTGACCCGGGCCAGAAGCTCGGAGAAGGCAAAAGGCTTGGTGAGATAATCGTCGCCGCCCGCCTCCAACCCCTCGACCCGGTCATCGACGCCGCCGATCGAGGTCAGGAACAGCGCCGATGTGCCGACCTTGGCGGCCCGCAGCGAGCGGATAATCGCCAGCCCATCCAGCCCCGGCAGCATGCGATCGACGACAATAACGTCATAGGCTTCGCGCTGCGCCTGAAACAGCCCATCGCGGCCGTCACCGAAGACGTCGCAGACATGGCCTGCCTCGGAAAGGCCCTTGGCGATATAATCGGACGTCTTCCGATCGTCCTCGATAAGCAGGATCCGCATCAGCCCGATCATTCCCACAGGTGTGGAGGCAATCTAGCGGAGCCTACGGCTGAGCGACAACTTACGGATTTGTAAGGTGGGCAGGGCTTGAGCAGCCGAACCCCTCTGCATTTGCAGCGCTCTCAGCCTCGCGGGCGTGGTTTCGCCTCATATGTCGTCCGAACGATCGAAGTGGGGTCAAGGCCGCGTGCGACCGGCGTCCAGCCGGCGGGCTGGCTCCGTCTGACGAGGCCGACATCGTCCAGATGCTCATCATCCAGCCGATCGAGATCCGGCATCGCATCATGGCGGGATGCCCTGTTTTCACGCCAGTTGGAAAGGCTGTGAAGCGCAAGCGCAAGCGGATGCGCGATCGCGGCGAAGATGGCGGACTGGGTGTTCGATCTGGCGAAGCTGGTCATTTGCATGTTCCCCTCGGTTGACGGTGCATGCTGGCATCACGGGCTGGACATGTACCGACGGGCGGCTGACGAAGAGCTGAATTTTCGCTGAAAACAACGTTTGCCAGTGCGACGGCGTGGGGCCGCGCCAAAGTATGTCGCGCAAAAAGTGTGCAGCGCTTTTCCCAGGCAAAGCGCGAAGCGCTTTTGCCGCGCTTTAAGCCTCTCCGGGAAGGACCGGGAACCGGGCCGACTTCAGCAGATCGAGTATGTGGGCGCGCTGCTCCGGCCGCTTCACCCCGGCATGATCGAGATATTGGCTGGCCGACTTGTAGCCGATCAGCATCGCCTGGTCGCGCCAGCCCGCGGCTTCTTCCGGCCGGCCGACGGCAACGGCGCAGCAGGCAGCCGTCACCAGGTCGTCCATCGAGCGGGTGTTCGGTTGCCGGCGCAAAACGAAGGACAAAGCTTCCTCATATCGGCCGGCATGGAAGGAGGCGCGGCGGAATGAACTGTCGTACCAGATCGGCCAGCTCGGATTGAGCCGCCGGGCCTTTTCAGCCGCAGCGATACCCTCCTCGATGCGCCCGAAGACCGGCGCCCAGCCGGAGAACATCGCCAGCACGTCGGCGTTCGAAGGACCGAGACCGAGCGCCCGATCCAACGCCGCCTCCGCCGCTTCCATCTGTCCCATGTTGCCGAGCATCTCGCCGAGCGCCACCAGCGCTTCCGCGTCGAACGGATCGAGTTCAACGGCGCGCCTGGCGGAATTGAGCGCCGCAGCGTCGTTCTCGGTCATGTCGACGCCGAAGGAGGCGAGTTCATCGTGCGACCAGGCAAGACCGAGCCAGGCGCGGGAAAACAAGGGGTCTATCTCGGTTGCCCGCTGGAAACAGTGCAGCGCCTTTTCGGCATCTTCCCGGTTGAAGCGATTGGTGTGATATCGCCCGCGCAGATAGAGTTCGAAGGCATCGCGATCGGCCGCCGCCCGTCGATGCAGGTGCTCGGCGGCGACGTTCAGCAGCACGCCGTGGCCGGCAAGCGCGTTGACGATGCCCTCGGCGATTTCCGACTGGATTTCGAGCGCATTAGCGATCGCCCCGTCCCAGCTGGCTGACCAGACGATCCGGCCGCTCGACATTTCGGTCAACACGGCGGTGACCTTCATCATGCCGTCGACCGACTGCACCATGCCGTTGAGGTCGAATCCGAGTGTTGCGCGCAGAGGCGAGGGGACTGCCTTCTCCGGCAACCAGGTGACCTCCAGGTCGTGGTAGCGGGCCAGCCTGGAGGCGACCTCGGTGGAGAAGGCCTCGGCAAACCAGGCCGCATCGCTGCCGGGGCCGATCAGACGGAACGGGGCCACCGCCAGGGGAAGCGTCCGCACGAAGGCCTTCTCCGGCATGGCGTTGGCGGCCGATTGCTTGTTCTCGAACAGATAGCCGCGCCGGAACAGCGTGCGGATCAATCCGTCGGCGCCGATCGCCTTGCGGATCTGGCTGATCGCCTGGGTCAGCGAATCCTCGGTAACGATGACACCTGGCCAGACCGCTTGCATAAGCTCGTCCTTGGAGACCACGCGGCCCTCGTTCTGGACGAGATAGGTGAGCATGGCCAGCGGCTTGGCGCCGATGTCGACATCCATGCCGCGCCGCATGAGCCGCCCCCTTTCGGGGTCAAGCGTGACGTCTGCGAAGGTGAACAAATCCGTCATGTCAGAGACCGCTTTAACCGTAGGAATTATACCAAGGCGAGCGCGAACCGAAGCCCCGCGCGACGGTGCAGATGAGGAGGCGCTAAAGCGCCTCACGGCAATTCTGGCGGTCGCCGGCCTCGGGCATGTCATGGTAGCCAGGCCGGCAAAACCTCGATTGCCGGTAAAGTTACTACCGTTGTCGAGCGTTTCAAATCACCCAGGGGGAGTATGACGGATTGCTGGGCGTTGTGGGGACACATGCCCGATACGCTCGGCGGCGGCCACGTGCTGCTCGCCGATCGCGCCTACGACAGTGATGCCTTGCGCATCGAATAGCCCCCCTCGAATGCTCGCAGAGGCGTTCGGGCAGGAGCCCGACCATGATCAAGATGAGCGTCTACTATCCGGCCGCCGGCGGCTCGAAGTTCGATCACGACTACTATCGTACCAGCCACATGCCACTGATCCAGGAACGGCTCGGCGATGCCTGCCTGCGCTACGAGATCGAAAAGGGCCTTGCGGGTCCCGAACCTGGAAGCGCGCCGGCGGCGATCCGACACTTGCCGCGGGCCTGATTTCGCCTGAAGTCTGACCGACCTTGGCCGTGTCGACGCAGGTTATTCGGCGCGTTTGTTAAATCCCCGAGCCGTCGAGCTGCTCGGCGTCGTCGCCTTCCCAAGGTGAGGGCATCGAGAGGCGGGCGAGATTGGCCGAGGGCATCGGCATCCAGCACTTCAATTCCGGCTCGGCATATTCGATGATCTGCCCGGGCGAGGAATCCGAGGCGCGCCAGCCTTCTGCGCCAAACTGATCGCCATGCGACCAATAGGCGAGGTCTACTTCCGCTGGCCCCTGTTCGGACGGGCGGATGGTGACCAGGATCCGACTGCCGTCTTTCGGTGCGCTGGCCATGCTGCGCCAGCGGTCTGCCTCGTCCATCGTTTTGCCTCCTGCCTTGCTGCTTGTGCAACTGTCGCCTCGCCAACGAAAGCGGTCAACTCAAACTTTGAGGGGACCCTTCGCTATCGATGGCGGTTAAGCTATCCTGACGTCCCGGATGGAGGAACAGCGCATGGCGAAGCTCGTCTTCGGAATGAACGTCTCCCTGGATGGCTATGTCGATCACCAGAAATTTGCGCCCGACCCCATCCTCTTTCGCCACTGGATCGAGCAGGCGCGCGGCCAGACGGGGAGCCTCTATGGCCGCCGCCTGTACGATGTGATGCGCTATTGGGACGAAGACAATGCCGAGTGGACCCCGGAGCTGCACGATTTCGCGCTTGCCTGGCGGCGCCAGCCCAAATGGGTCGTGTCGCGCTCGCTGACCTCGGTCGGCCCCAATGCCACGCTTGTCACCGACGACATCGAGACGGTGATCCGCGGCCTGAAGGCCGAGCTTGCCGGGGAGATTCAAGTCGGTGGGCCGGAGCTTGCGGGAAGTCTGGCCGACCTTGGCCTGATCGACGAGTATCGACTCTACTTCCACCCCGTCGTGCTCGGCCACGGCAAACCGTTCTTCACCGGCCCGAGGCCTCCGCTCCGCCTTGTCGCCAGCGATCTGATCGGCGGGGATGCGGTGCGATTGACCTATGTTCCTGGTTGATTGGGTCGGTGCCCTGACTGAAATCCCTCAAATGGGTCTGGTCACCGCTGATGAAGAGCATCGGGCGAGGAGAGCCCATCTCGATATCGTTGGGATAGAAGACGTCAGAACGCGCCCTGCGGCGACGGAACGCCGACGCGAATGGCCTGCGAAAAATTCGGCGAAAGACCGTCCTCGTGCGCTCTTGCAGCGATGTGTGCGGCCGACCGCAGTTGCGACAAGGGAACCGAGATGTCCAGCGCGCGCCGGTCATAGGCGTATTCCGGCAGGTATCCGTTGACGATGAGACGCCAGTCCATCGGCACGGCGTCGCCTGCCACGCGCATCATCTTGACGATGGTCGTCGTGCAGTTGGTCGTCAGCGAATTGTAAAAGGCGGGCCGTGCTGCAAGCGCGTTTGCGTCGGAGACGTACTCGCGCAGAAGAAGCCTCGCAGCCGCCGGCGTCGCCCTCAGGCGGTAGATCTGGACGTCCTCACCGCGAAAATTGGAGCGGAGGCCGATCACATCTCTTTCGTCTGCCGCGATGATGACCAGAGGACTGCTTTTGAAGAGGTCCGCCAGCGGTGAGAACGAACCGCCGGAAAGGCGGCGCACTTCGATAGACCACGCCAGATAACGGCCGTCGTCGAAGCCGAAGCTCATTATGACATGCGCGATGGTCGGACCTGACCAGTATGACATGAACATGTCGACGCTCTTCAGCTTGTTCAGGTCGTAACTGCGAGTCGTCCATTGTTCCGTGAAATCGGTGGCACTGCGCCACTGGAACTCGCGGACATTCGTCAGCGTCAACAGATCACCGTCGAATTCGCCGGTGACCTGACGAGCAACGTCCGGAGCCCACGCGCCATTTGCCTGCGGCTCGATCGTGCTCCACCAGAAGAGGACTATGACGAACGCGGCCACAAACGCGAGGACCGCACGAATGCGTCTCCTGCCAAAGAGCGCCACGATGACGGAGGCGCCAAAAAGCCCGAACAAGATGGCACTGGCTTGCCTGCCGAGTTCGGGCAACGGCAAGCGGTACCAAAGCGCGAGCGACGACCAGGCAGCGGCGGCGGCGACGACAAACAGGAGCACTGCAATGACGATCGCGCGGACCGGTCGAACCATTTTGATTTTCCAAACGGGTTTGAAACGTTCGTCCTGATCGTCGACCCTAGCGGTTTCCGAGCGTGAAGCCCAGAACCTATCCGAAGCGACGGGGCTCCGGATTTTCTATTTTGGCAAGGCTCGATTGCGCCGGCAACGGCCCTCGCTTTTTCCGGCGCTGAACGATATGGACGATCTTGCCTGATCCAACATGAAGAGCATCCGATGATCCACGAATTGCGCATCTATACATGTCTGCCGGGGAGATTGCCGGCACTGCAGCAGCGTTTCGAGACCGCGACGCTGGCGATTTGGGAACGGCTCGGCATCCGCTCACTCGGCTTCTGGACGACGATGATCGGTCCTTCCAGCAACGATCTGACCTACCTGCTCGAATGGCGGTCGCTTTCGGAGCGCGAGCAGAAATGGGCCGAGTTCATCGCCGATCGCGAGTGGCAGGAAGCGAGGGCGAAGAGCGAGGCGGATGGGCCGATCGTCGCCAACATCGCCAGTTCGCTGCTGCAGCCGACACGCTTCTACCGCGGCTTCTCCAAACCGTCGGAATAACGGCTAAAGCGCGTCGTGCCAAATTTGATTCATGCGACGTGCTTTAGCTCTTTGTTTTTACGCATGTCGTTGCCGCAAAACCGCGGCACACTTTTGCGCGACATGCTCTAGAAACTCCGAACGCAGTTCATTGAGAAGTGTTTCGGATGTGTTTCTGCATGAGTGCGGGCCGTCGTGCGCAAATGGCGCAATCTGCACGAAGCGGGCTCCCGCCGGGACCACCGCCATCTGCCGAACAGCGCAGCCATTGTGCGTTGAGCCGCAAAAAGGAAACGCCAGAGCATAGCCCTGGCGTTTCGGTTCAGGCCACCAGGCCCTTGGTCAGCTCCAGCGCCTGCCGCTCGAACAGCCGGCGGTAGATGCCGTCGGGGCGGCGGATCAGCGCCTGGTGGTCGCCTTCTTCGACGATTTCGCCCTTGTCGAAGACCAGCAGCCGGTCGAGCGCCCTCACCGTGGACAGGCGGTGGGCGACGACCAGTGTGGTGCGGCCGTCCATCAGGCGTTCCATCGCCTGCTGGATCTGCACTTCGCTCTCGCTGTCGAGGCTGGAGGTCGCCTCGTCGAGGATCAGGATCGGTGCATCGGCCAAGAAGGCGCGGGCGATGGCGACGCGCTGCCGCTCGCCGCCCGAGAGTTTGACGCCGCGTTCTCCCACCATCGTCTCATAGCCCTTGGGAAGGCTCAGGATGAAGTCGTGGGCGCTCGCCTGCTTCGCCGCCTGCTCGATTTCGCGCCGCGAGGCATTCGGCCTGGCATAGGCGATGTTCTCGGCCAGCGTGCGGTGAAACAGGATCGGCTCCTGCTGCACGATGGCGATCTGGCTGCGCAGGCTGGATTGCCTCACCTCGGCGATATTCTGTCCGTCGATGCGGATCGAGCCCGAATTCACGTCGTAGAGACGCTGGATGAGCTTGACGAAGGTCGTCTTGCCCGAACCCGAATGGCCCACAAGGCCCACACGCTCGCCCGGTTTGATGGTGACCGAAAAGTCCTCATAAAGCGGGCTGGGATGCGCGCCATACTGGAAGGTGATGCGATCGAAGACGATCTCGCCCTGGTCGATCGCGATGGGCGTCGCGCCCGGCCCGTCCTCGATGCCGAGCGGCATCTTGTCGAGCAGCACCAGCTCTTCCATGTCGTTGACGGCACGCTGCAGGTTGCGGATGTCCTGGCCGACATTGCGCAGATAGCCCTGCAGGACGAAGAACATCGCGAGCACGAAGGTGACGTCTCCAGGCGTCGCCAGCCCCTGCTGCCACATGATGAGGCCCGTGCCCAGAATGCCGGCCTGCATGGAGACCATCATGAAGCCCTGGATCGTGCCGCTCAATGTGCCGCGCTTCCATGTCCGCCGCGTGCGGCTGTCCCACGTGCCGAGCACACGGCCGAGCCGGGTCTCCTCGCGGTTTTCGGCACCGAATGCCTTGACCACCGAGTTGCAGCTGATTGCATCGGCGAGCGCCCCGCCGAGCTTGGTGTCCCAGGCATTGGCAAGCCTTGCCGCCGGCGACACGAAGCCCATGGAAAGCGCCACGGTGACGCCGATATAGATCAGCGATCCGAGGCTGACGATCAGGCCCATGACCGGCCAATAGCTGCCGAGCACGATGCTGGCGCCGACCAGCATGACGATCGACGGCAGGAGGGCGACCAGCAGCAGGTCGTTCAGCGAATCCAGCGCCCACATGCCGCGGGTAATCTTGCGTACGGTCGAGCCGGCAAAGCTGTTGGCGTGCCAGTCGGTGGAGAAGCGCTGCACCTTGTGGAAGCCGCCATTGGTCACATCCGCCATGGTGCGCAGCGTCAGCCGGATGATGCCGTTGAAGATGAAATAGCGCAGCGCCACGCTGGTGAAGCCCAAGGCGACGACGATGACGAAGGCGCTGAGGGCGCTGTCGGCCGGATTGCCGCCGGCGATGGCATCGACGATCTGGCCTGAAAAGACCGGCACCATGACTTCGGCGAGCGTGCTTGAGATCACCAGCACGATGATGAGACCCACCAATCCAGGCCGGTGGCTCCAATGATGAAAGATAAAGCCGAGCACGTTGCGATAGGCATCGGCGCGGAAATCGAGCTTCTTGCGAGTCATTTGAACCAACCCGGCCGCATATCGGCAACCGGTCCTCAAAATCGAGAGTTAAATGGCACAGCCCAAGCGGGAGACAAAATGATCCCGTCAGATCATCGGGCTATGAAGAGAGTGAAAACCGCATGTCGGGCGCGCTGGAGGCGGGCCGCGAATGGAAATGACCTAGTGTCGGTTCATTCCGCACGGGAGGATTTTGGTGATTGCTGATGATGTCATGCAACGCCTCCCTTTTGTTCGATCTGACGCGGTGAGCCTCTTGTAGCGAAGGCAACCGCGCTTGCCAACCGGGAATTTGCAACCTGACAGAAAGTGATGCGAAAACGACACAATCTGCAACGTGCAGGTTTACGCGCCGCCGTTTGCAGGCGGGTTCGCCGAGCCGATGGCGGAAATACTACGCCAGACGCGAAAGGTCGGTCGGCTCCGGCTTTGCGCCCGCTGCCGTCAGCATCGCGTGGACCTGGCCACGGTGGTGGGTCTGGTGGTTGAAAAGTTCGATCGCACAGTTGGCCTTCGGCTTCTCGACCCGCGTTGCACCATCGCCGGGATACCAGACAAGCATGCCGTCGAGCTCCGCGTCGCGCAATCCTCGCGCCCAGCCTTCGATTTCGGCGTTGCGTTGCAGCCGCAAGACCTTGAATGCATCCCAATCCGACGGGCTTGTCAGCGAGTGCGTGATGGTTTCCTCGGGCCGCTCATTGCCCTTCAATCGCGCGAGGATGAGGGCGTCGGCCCAATAAAGATGGTTCAGCGTCGCGGCGATCGATTGGAAGAACGCCCCCCGATCCTTCCAGCGTTCCGCATGCGTCAGCCCGTCGGCGGCGGTGACGAGTGAGGTGTTCTGCCAGCTGTTGTAGCGGGCCATGAGTCGGCAATAGTCGGCTGAGATCATTGTCTCGGGCTCCAATGGTTAGCGATGATGGGGGGAGGGTGGCGATTGCAGGGAAGACCCATGGGGCCGTTCGTGCTCTGTCGCCTGCGCCAATGAAGGCGTGCCGTGCGAGAGGGCACGGACAGCGATCAGTCTATCCTGAAACGGCCTCGCCGCAAATTGCTGATGACATTTTTTCTTTTCAAGGGTCTTCCGTTCACGGGGCAGGTCGTCGCGGGAGGTTCCCGACGCAGCCCGTCGGTTCGCCGAAACTGCTCAGAGCGTGCGAACTTCGGCAAGCCGCTTGACGGCGTATTCGTCGTCCCAGCAGATGGCGGCTTCCCATGCTGCCGATGCTTGCGCGGCGATGTCATAGGCGATGCCTTCCAGACCGGCTGCATTGTGGGGCAGGACGAGGTCAAGGTCGGGCACGTCGACATGCGACTCATCCCAGTCGATCAGGGCGACGCGGTTTGCGGTCATGCGGATGTTGCCGGGGTTGGTCGGGTTGCCGTGGACGACGCTTGTTTCGCGACCGACAAGCCGCGCCCACGCCGCGCGGCATCGGGCGACGCCATTTGGCGGCATCGCGGCAAGGTCGATCCTCGTCCCCGTTTCGGCGTGCAGGAGGTCAGTCGAGGATCGCCAAGCTGGGCGCTGCGGCCAGCCCTGCGTCAACCCATGCAACTCGCGCAGTGTCTCGGCCACGCGACGCCAGTCGGCCTCCGTCTCGGGCGGCCCGCCCTGCATGTATTCCATCACTGTCAGACCATCGGCGAAGAGGCGGCCATCGGCCGTCGGGATCGGCACCGGCACGCTCAGACCTTCGCGGTCGAGGTGGCGTAGGAGTTCTGCTTCCCAAGCGAGATCAGCGTCGCTCCTGGTCCCCAGACGACCGACTGCAAGTTGGCCGCGGATGCGCAGGCTCCAGACATCATTGGCAACTCCGCCGGAGAGCCTTTCGATGCGAACCGCGTCCTTGCCCCACAGCTCCAGCGCTTCCCATCCCATACATAATCCTCAGTCTTTGATTTCCCCGACAAGCTCCCAAATGTCGACCTTCTCAGCGCGTCCCTTGACCGGGGCGAGGCCGAGGGGGCGGAAGGTGAAGCGGTCGGCGACGGCGTCGCGGGTGGCGGCGCTGACCAGGATCGATGTGTTCAGCTCCTTGTTCATGCCTTCGAGCCGTGACGCCACATTGATCGTATCGCCCATCGCCGTATATTGCTGGCGCGAAATCGCCCCGAAGCTGCCGACGACTGCCGGGCCGGTGTGCAATCCAAATCGAGTCAAAAGCTCGGGGCGGCCATTGCTGAGATTGGCTTCGTTCAACCCGTCGACCGCCGCTTTCATGGCCAGGGCGCATCGACAACCATGTTCGGCATGGCTGATATCGTCGACCGGGGCGTTCCACATGACGAAAATGGAATCGCCGAGATATTGCACGACGGCCCCGCCATGCCGCTCGGCGATGGTGTTCAGCAGTTCGAAATAGGCAGAAAGCGTGTCGACCACCTCCTCGGGCGAATGTTGTTCCGCGATGGTCGTGAAGTCTTTGATGTCGGTGAACAGCACCGTCACATCCTGTCGCTTCGCCCTGACGATCGCTCTCGTCTCGGGGTTGACGATCTGCCGGACCACTTCACGCGGCACATAAAGCGCAAACTGACCGATGGCATGACGGCTGGCCGCCAGGGCGTTTGCCAGCGTGTTGATCTCGCTGATCCAGGAGTGGGCCATCGGTTTCTCCCCCACATCCAGATCGCCGATCCTGCGCGCCTCGTCGGCCAGCCGATAGAGCGAGCGGCTGACCATGCGCGACAGCAGCACCGAGGCGCCGACACCGGCGATCACCAAGGCGGCGGCAATGAAGAGATTGCGCACCAGCAGCCGATGGGCTTCCGCCACCAGATCCGCCAGCGGCACGACGATGGCAGCCACGCTGCCCGTGAACAGGCCGGAGACGCTGACCGGGGCGATCTGCACAAGATAGGTTTCGCCATCGAAATCGACCCGCGCCAAGCCACCGCCGGCAAAGGCCGGGTCCTGCCTGAGCCGCACCACGGTTTTAAGGCTCGGGTCGAAACCGTTTGCCGTCGTGGCAAAGGCGCCTGATGTTCTCGACCATAATGCGATGATCCTGCTCATGATATCAGGGTCGGAATGGGCGACGAGATTGCCGTCGGCATCGATGATGTAGGCGCGGGCCCGCGGCGAGATCTCAGCTGCGTCGAGCAGCCGGCTGACGGTCTGCAGGTGAATGTTGATGCCGAGCACCACCTTGCCGTCGTCCCGCAGCGGGGCTGCGATCGTCAGCGTCGGAACATTCAGTGTCCCGGTGATATAGGGCCCGACGGACACCGGCGCGCCGTCCTGAATGACGGATCGATACCAGGGGCGTTGCCGCGGATCGAAGGATGTATCCTCGATCGTGCGCTCCGCGATCGGCTTTGCATCGTTGTCGACAAAACCAAGCGTCGAGACGATATCGGCCGCTGGTCGCCGTGCGATCATTCTAATCGCGAAAGCCGTACCATCGGGTGCGGCCAGCGTCTGGCGGACGTCGCGCCGGGCCGTGTTGATCACCTGCAGGTAGGAGCCATCGGGATAGCCGGCGTAAACGCTGGTGGCGTTCGGGACGTTTCGCAGAACTTCTTGAAAGAATTGCTGTTTTGCCTTGATGTCCTCAGGCGGCGGGGAAATGAGCTGCGGCAGGGTGGAGGCCAGCGCCACGGCCTCGGTGCCGCCCTGCAGCGTATTGCGGTATCCCTCGATCAGCCGCAAGCTCATCGCCCGCATCTGCTGCGCGCCGGCGCTGACCGCAGCTTCGCTTCCATGGCTGAATGCCATCCAGATGATCGGCGCCGATGTGCAAAGCAGCGACGCGACGACCAGGACGCCGAGATGCAGTCTGAGCGGTTTGGACCAGCGCACGCGATTTCCCCCGAAATGCGGACCTGTCTCAGCAGGTAGCGCAATGCCTGCCCGGCATGCGCTACCCAACGATGCCAGCTAACTGCTTTTTGAAGGCTTGCACAAGCTGGTGATACCAGCGCTCCCACCCTGGGAATTTGGCTGTTGCTGCGCGATGCCGGGGGTAATGGAGGCTGAGCTACGAACGTCGCTGAGTTTGCCACTGAGCTCACCCCACCCTCCGTCCTCCGCGGGCCTGCCCCGAGGATCGACGCCGGCCTCACCAGCGGCATGCTGAAACGACGAATTCATTGTTCGGGAACGAGGCCATCGAGCAGGAAGTCGAGGCCCTGCCGGCGCAGACTTTGATCCCCGTTCCCAAGTTGGCGATCGACCCCATGCTCTTCGAGGTCGAAGCCGTCGTTGTTCTGGAGTAGCGGTGGGACTGCAGCTCGCCAGCTTTCGAAAGCGAAGCAAGCTCGCGAGCGGACTGGCCCGCGGGCAGCGTGAAATTCTGCGCGGCTGCAGGGGATGTAGCGGACGGACGATTTCGCATCGAAAGGCTTGAAATTTCCGATGGACCTTGTCGATTGCAGAACCGTAAGATCGACAACCGTCTGTCAACACGGAACAATCACATGCCGATCTTTCATGCCAAGTGCAGCTGCGGCGCCCTGTCCCTGGAGGTCGATGGCGATCCTTTGCACAACCACATATGCACCTGCAGACGTTGTCAGCGTGCATCCGGCAGCGCGCTTTCACACAATGTATGGTTCCGCGAGGAGAATGTCCGGGTCGTTTCCGGAGACTATTCCGTATGGTATCCGCAGGGCGAAAGCACAGCTGATGTGATGAAAGCGTTTTGCCGGATCTGCGGCGGCGGTGGATTTTCGAAATCCGGAGCATACTTCCCCGGCTCGGTCGTCATCGCAGGCGGCACATTTGCCGATCCATCCTTTCCCGCGCCGGATCATGTTCATTGGTGGAATAGTCGCCCGCACTGGATCGATCTGGCCGAGGCGATCCAACGTCATGCCGACGAGTGAATTCGTTCGAGCAGCTGAAGACCTGGAATGACGGAAGTCAGGGCGCAAGGGTGTCGCCAAGCGGTCTGCCGACGGCTCAATCCGCCTTCGGCTGCCCGGGAAGCTCTCCGTAAGCCGTCAGAATGGCCTTGATCAGGCCGGGGAAACGCTCGTCCAGCTCGGCGCAGCGGGTTTGATTGCGCATCTCGATACCCTGGCGTTCGCTGAGGATCAGGCCGGATTCGCGCAGCACTTTGAAATGGTTCGACAGCGACGACTTCGGGATGACGCGCTCGCCGAGTTGGCCAAGTGCCGAACAGGTCCTGCCGCAGCCGGCACCGGAAAGCCAGGCGAAAATTGCGGCGCGCTCCGGATCGGAAAGCGCATAGAGGATCGCCTCGGGCCGGATGTCCTCCAATGCGGGGTGAAAAAGCGGTCTCATCAAATTTTATATAGCGACCCTTGACATCAAGATCAACAGTTCCGAATTTCCGAACTACGGAACAAGGCCGCCAGTTTCGGCGGCAGTCCGGATCAGAAGGAATTGGATATGGCTAAGCTTACGGGAAAGGTCGCTGTGGTCACGGGGGCCTCCAAAGGCATCGGCGCCGCGATTGCCAAGGCGCTTGCGGCCGAAGGTGCGCAAGTGGTGGTGAATTACGCTTCGAGCAAGGCTGGAGCAGACGCCGTGGTTGACGCTATCAGCGCCGCCGGCGGCAAGGCGATCGCCGTGCAGGGCGACGTCTCGAAGGCCGAACAGGCGCAGGGCCTTGTCGATGCCGCCGTCAAGCAATTCGGCAAGCTCGACGTGCTGGTCAACAATTCGGGCGTCTACGAATTCGCGTCGATCGAGGAAGTGACCGAGGAACATTATCGCCGCATCTTTGACGTCAACGTTCTCGGCGTTCTCCTGACCACCCAGGCGGCGGTCAAGCATCTCGGCGAGGGCGGCAGCGTCATCAACATTTCCTCGGTGGTCACCAGCATGGCGCCGCCGGCCTCTGCCGTCTACACCGGCACCAAGGGCGCCCTGGAGGGCATCAACAGCGTGCTCGCCAAGGAACTCGGCCCGCGCAAGATCCGCGTCAACGCCATCCTGCCTGGAATGGTCGAGACCGAGGGCGCGCACACGGCCGGCGTCATCGGCTCGGATTTCGAGCAGGTCGTCGTCGGCCAGACGCCGCTCGGCCGCGTCGGCCAGCCGGATGATATCGCCGGCGTCGCCGTCTTCCTCGCTTCCGACGACGCCCGCTGGATGACCGGCGAACGGCTGGCTGCCAGCGGTGGTTTTCGCTAAAGCTGGCTGATGGCGCGCGCGTCTTGACGGGGCGCGCGCTGCCCGCCGGAGAGAGCCTAACACTTCCATGGCAACCAAAAGCTCCCGCATAGGTAAGCCGCGCCGCACATTCCGACCAAAGTCCCAGGCCCTCAGCCTTCAGGAACAAAGTCCGCATGGCGAGGTTGGTATTGCGATACAGCGCAAAATCCTGGGAGAAACTCATGCGGAAATCTCTTCAATTCATCCTGGTTGGCCTCGCCGCCATGACCGGCTTGACGATCTCGCCGACGATCGTGGCTGCGCAGGATCTGGAATTGCGGGTCGGCCCTGGCGGTGTCGGTGTTTACGATCGCGACCGTGATCTTGACCGCTATGACGGATATGAACGCCGAGGTCGGCGCGGCTGCGATCCCAACGATGCGCTCGACATCGCCCGCAGCGAAGGACTTCGCCGGGCACAGATCGTCCGCATGTCGCCGCGCAGCATCGTCGTCCAAGGGATGACGCGCCGGGGACCAGATCGAATGACCTTTGCCAACCGCCGCGGCTGCCCGGAAATCTGAACTGCGTCAGCGACGAGTTGGACGGGCCGGGTTTGAGAGCGCGGCGCGGAACCTTTGGGCGCGCCGGACATTGCTGCCCATGCAGCGCTCTGCACGGGTCGGCTGCAGTCTTTGAACCTTGGGAGGATTCATCATGATGAGCGGTCAATTGAAGGCGCTTCTCGCCGTTCTTGCCGTTGCCGGCTACCAGAACAGAGACAAGATCGGGGAACTCCTGCGCGGCATTCAGAACCCGCAGTCGGCTGGCTCCGGCGGCCAGCAGCCGGGCGGGCTCGGCGGCATCCTCGGCGGGCTGGGCGGTTCGGGTGGTCTTGGCGGCCTTCTCGGCGGGCTGACCTCCGGTGGCATCGTCAGCGGCGGTCTCGGCGATCTGCTCACGACCTTTCAGCAGAACGGCCATGGCGACAAGATCGACTCATGGGTAAAACCCGGCCAGAATGCCGAGATCAATGATGGCCAGCTCGCCGAAGCCCTTGGCCCCGATGTCCTGAACGAGATTGCCCGGAATACCGGCCTGTCGCGAGACGAGATTCTCGGGCGGCTGAGCCGCGATCTCCCCAAGGCCGTCGATGATCTGACGCCTGAGGGAAAGCTGCCGACCGCCGACGAGGATTTTCTGTCGTCGGCGAGCCAATCGACCACCTCCGGGCGGCCGAGCAGCATCTGAACTTGCGATAAAAGTGATGGCGATGAAAGCGCGCGGGACCTGCCGGGGCCGCGCGTTTCGCCACAGTGGACTCGACAATTGTGGTCGGACTTGATGAAGATTCTGCGGCGCGATAAATCACCTGTTGCCATCAACGCGGATCGCCCGAAGTGATCAAGAGACATCGCAGCTCCGATACTTCCGCAACCCATGTTTTCACACGCAGCGCCATCGCGTCAGATCTTGCCTGGCTGCCTGACATGGTCGGCCTTGGAAAGCCATCGATTGCCGCTGAAGCCTATATCCAGGCCTATCTGGCGGATCCCGGCGGATGGTACTGGTCGACGATCCTGCTTCACGATCCGAAAGAGATGGTATTGCAGCGGGTTCTCGCCATTGTCGAGCAAGCCAAATTGCCCGATCACGAGGAGGCGCTCGGTCAATTGGGCGCTGGCCCGCTCGAAGACATGATGTCGGATGAACTGCTGGATCATCTGCACCATTGGCTGCCGTTTACGCCCGCCATGCGTTACGCGCTTGGTCAGGTTCGCATGTCTGCCGAACATCCCGCCTTGCAACGGCGATTACAGGCGATGCTTTCGCGGTAGTGCCTCCGATGACGGGTGGGCATGCCATACGTCGCTGATTTACCGCAGAGTTCACTCCACGCTCCGTCCTCTTCGGGCTTGACCCGGGGATCCACGCCGGCCCCCATCAGCGGTGGCATGGATTCCAGGCTCACGGCCTGGAATGACGGAGGTTGGGGGGGTGATGCCGAACTCGGCGTTCCGCATGGCAGCGTCTTGCCGATTGCGGCCGACCTTTATCTCGACAGGGATGTCCGAAGAAACGCGTAAACGCTGCGGATGGACTTTGCTGCGGCGTCCGGATTGTATTTTTCGATATGTCCAAGCACCCTTCTTCCCACCGCGAATTCCGCGGCATCAAAATTGTGATAAACGCCCTTGTAGAGATTGAACTCGATGGGCGGGGCATCGTCACCGATACGGGCGAGCCTCTTGCGGCATGGCTCAGCCGGGCTCCAATTGTCTCGGTCGCCGCTTAAAATCAGGGTCGGCACCGTCGCATCGCCCTGACTGGCGGCGCAGGCCGGATAATAGGCGACCGCCGCCTTGAATTTGTGCTCCATCAGCTGTTCGTTCCCCTCGATCTTTGTGGCCTCCAGCGTCGCGGTGCCGCCCGTGGAAAAGCCCATCAGTGCGACGCGCCTGATATCGACGAAGCTCGATTTCGATAGGAAATTCAAAGCGCCATAGGCGTCGAAGACCCGGTCGGGCAGAGAGCTTCGGCAGGTGTCCATGATATTGCGGGTGGTGAAGCTGTCGACAACAAGCACGACGTAACCCCAGGAGACCAGCCGCTTCGGCCAGAGGTCCTTGACGCTCGGACGCATGCCGTCGCATCCATGCATGATCACGACCGCCGGAAACGGGCCGTCGCCCGGAGGGCGGGACAAATATCCGAGCAATGGCGTGCCTGGCGGCTGCGAAAGGATTTTGCCTTGTTCCGCAGCCTTGCGAATTCGAAAGGCGCTGAGCGTGACGGGAGCGCTTTCAAACCGCACCATTTCGTCGGCATCGGCCCGGTTTTCGGCGAGCGTGATACCTAGAAAGGCGGCAAGGCAAAGAAAAAGTCTCGCGGTTTTCACTGACGCCTCCATCGTTTGAGCGACAGAATGCTAATTTTACGCCGGACTTGACGGTTGGCAAAGGCGCTGATGGGGCTGGGCGGGAAAGAGTTCACTACCGCTATTTCTCACAGAGTTCACCCCTTGCTCCATCCTCCTCGGCCCGAGGATTCACGTCGGGCCTCCATCAGCAGCGGGCATGGATCCTCGGCTCAAAGCCGAGGAGGACGAAGGGTGGGGTGGCGTTTTCGCCAAACTTGTCGGAAACCGGGACATTCTGCCGCCAACTGGGTCGGGCAGAGCAGAGTTTTAGGCTGAGCCTCGCTCATGCTATGCTTGAAAGGCCTTGATCACCCCCCGGCAAGTCGGTTAAGCCTACCGTAAATCCAAGCTGCAAAATTTGAATCCTTACCGAATGACGATCAAATCGGTGTCGTCCTTGCCGCCGAATGCGTTGCTCACCAAGACTTGCGAGCCGGCCAAGGTCGTTGAGCGCAATCGCAGGTTTGCCACAGAGTTCACCCCTTGCTCCGTCCTCCTCGGGCTCGACCCGAGGTCCACGCTGGCTTCCATCAGCGGCGGGCATGCATCCTCGGCTCAAGGCCGGGGAGGACGGAGGGTGGGGTGGCGTTTGCGCCAATTCCGCAGCCGGGCGCCAGAGGGGCTGCCGTCAAATGGGGCGGGCAGGCTTGATTCTAGGCCGCATTAGCGCTTGATCACCCCCCGGCGGATCATTTATCACTACCGTAAATCCAAGCTGCGAATATTGAATCCGAAGGCAATGTCGATGATCAAGTCGGTATCGCTCTTCGTTCGCATGCATTTGCCGAGGCTGCACGGCTAGTCACCGAACGCCACGGCGGGTTTGGCAAAGTGCTCACCCCTTTCTTCCTCCTCCTCGGGCTTGACCCGAGGATCCACGTGGCCTCTGCCAGACGTGGGCATGGATCCCAGGCTCGAGGCCTGGGATGACGGAGGGTGGGTGGGCGTTTCGCCAGGCCTATCGGAGCTAAGTCCCTGCGGCCGCCCACATCGAAGACCACCTCACAAGGAGAACAGCAATGGACGCTTCGATTGCGCCGGCCTCGCGGGCTGCCGTGGTGACGCCGAATGATAGTGCGATTGTCGGCGCGCGGGCGCTTTATATCGGCACGGCGGGCGATGTGGCGATTGCGCCGCGGCGGGATATGGATCCGGTCATTTTCAGGAGCGTGCCGGCCGGGACGATCCTGCCCGTGCATGCGGCCATCGTGGCGCTGACCGGGACGACGGCGTCCAATATCGTCGCGTTGTTCTAAGCCTTTCGGAAGCAGAGCATGGGCAGGCCGACCAAGTTCACCCAGGCGCTGGCCGAGAAGATCTGCGATCGCATTGCCGATCGGGAAAGCCTGCGGTCGATCTGCCGGGACGAGGATATGCCGGCGAAATCGACGGTGCTCTCCTGGCTCGCCGATGACGGCAAGGCGGCGTTTCGGGCGCGCTATGCGCTGGCGCGCGAGATCCTGGCCGACGGCTTTGTCGACGAGCTGGTCGAGATTGCCGACGACCGCAGCAATGATTGGATCGAGAAGAAGAACGCCGCCGGCGAGACCACCGGCTGGCAGGAGAATGGCGAGGCGATCCGGCGCTCGCAGCTGCGCATCGCCACCCGCCAATGGGTCGCCGAGAAGCTCAGGCCGAAGAAATACGGCTCGAAAGCCGAGCCCGAACAGGGCGCAACCGGCGAAGTCTCGCAATTGCTGGAAGATATCAATGGCAAAACCCGCGGACTTCCAAACGGCGGTTGACCAGTTTTCCGACTGGCGCTGGCGGCTGAACAATCTCTACTGGATCACCGACAAATCCGGCCGGCGCGTCAGGTTCGAAATGAACTGGACGCAGATGACGTTTTTCGAGGAGATGCATTACCTCAACGTGCTGCTGAAGGCCCGCCAGCTCGGCCTGACCACCTTCATCCAGATCTTCATGCTCGATGCCTGCGTCTTCAACCGGGATATCCGCGCCGGCACCATCGCCCATACGCTCGGCGACGTGCAGACGATCTTCCGGGACAAGGTCAAATATCCCTACGACAATCTGCCCGAGGGTATTCGCAACGCCGTGCCTATCGTCCGGGCCAACCAGGCCGAACTGCTGCTCGCCAACAATTCGAGCATCCGCGTCGGCACCTCGCTGCGCTCGGGAACGCTGCAATATCTGCACATCTCCGAATACGGCAAGCTCTGCGCCAAATATCCCGACAAGGCGCGGGAAGTGCGCACTGGCGCGCTGAATACGGTGCAGGCCGGCCAGCTTGTGTTCATCGAAAGCACGGCGGAAGGCCAGGAAGGGCATTTTTACGCGCTCTGCGACGATGCCCAGGTGAAGCAGCGCCAAGCGCTGGAGCTGACCGAACTCGACTTCAAGTTCCATTTCTTCCCCTGGTGGAAGGAGCCGCAATATGCGGTCGCGCCTCAGGGGGTCATCATCAGCGACGCTTTCGCCAAATATTTCGGCCAGCTGGCCGAACAGGGCATCACCCTGACGGAGGGGCAGAAGGCCTGGTACGTCAAGAAGGCCGAGACCCAGCTCGGCGACATGAAGCGCGAATATCCCTCGACGCCGGCCGAGGCTTTCGAAGCAAGTGTCGAGGGCGCCTATTATGCCGATCAGATGGCGGTGGCGGACGCTGAGGAGCGCATCGGGGTTTTCCCGCATGTGGACGGTTATCCCGTCCACACCATTTCCGACATCGGCATGGACGATACCAACAGCGTCTGGCTGTTTCAGGTGCTGCCCGGCCGTATCCGGATGATCGGTTATTTCGAACATACCGGCACCGGCATGGACGGCATGCTCGGCGAGCTGGAGCGGCGCGGCGGCGACAATGGTTATGTCTACGGCGTCCACAACATGCCGCACGACATCAAGGTCCGCGAATGGACGCGCGGCGGCATGACCCGCATCGAAGTCATGCTGAAGGAGGTCAAGGCGCGCGGCCTCGGCACGGTGCGCAAGGTCGAGCGCGCCTATGTGCATGACCGCATCAACGCCACCCGCCGCATCCTGGCAAAGATCGAGTTCGACCAGGCCGGCTGCGCCGAGGGCATCAAATGCCTGCGCAATTACCGCAAGGACTGGGACGAGGATCTCGCCGTCTTCCGCGACGAGCCGCTGCACAACTGGGCGTCGCATGGGGCGGATGCCTTCGGCGGTCTGGCGATCATCTTCACCGGCTTGGCGCCGGAACCGCTGAAGCCAGAGCGTAAGCCGCTGCCGACATTCCAGACGATGACATTCAACGAATTTGCCGATGCCACCCCAAGACAGAGCGAGCGTGTCTGATGGAAGACGAAATAACGGCTTCAGAGAGCGGGCAGCGCTGGGACCCGGCAAAGGTCGGCGCCCATTGGCAGCAGGAGCTGGAACGCGCCCAGCGCTATTTCAAGTCCTGGCACGACCGCTGCGTCAAGATCGAGAAGATCTATCTCGACCAGCAATCGGACCAGACGAGCGCCGCCAAGCGCCGGTTTCCGATGCTCTGGGCCAATACTTCGGTGATGCAGCCGGCGGTCTATGCCCGCGTGCCGCAGCCGGTGGTCGAGCGCCGCTTCAAGGATGCACAGCCGGTGGCGCGCATTGCCTCGGAACTGGTCGAGCGCAATCTCGCCTATACCGGCGATGAAGCCGATATCGATTCGATCATGCGGGCGGTGCGCGACGATTTCCTGCTCTGCGCCCGCGGCACGGTGTGGCTGCGTTACGAGGCCGATTTCGAGCCGCTCGATATGGGCGTCCAGCCCTCGGACCCGGCGGCTGAGGCTTTGCCCGGTGAGATGGGCGAGGCGCGGCCGGAAGCGATCAGCGACGAGCGTGTCTGCATCGATTATGTCCACTGGTCGGATTTCCTGCATTCGCCGGCGCGGCGCTGGAAGGATGTGACCTGGGTGGCGCGGCGCGTGCCGATGACCGACGAGGAGATGGAAAAGCGCTTCGGCCCCGAGGCCATGGCATCGCGGGCGGCCGAAGGTTCAATCGGCAATAAGGGCGCCAGCCAGGCCGAGCGCCTGGAGAATGAAGGCAAGACCCATGTCTGGGAAATCTGGTGCAAGAGCGAGAACTACACCGTCTGGATCGCCGACGGTTCGCCGGTGGCGCTCGAGGTCTCCGAGCCGCCGCTCGACCTGACGCATTTCTGGCCTTGCCCGCGCCCGGCCTACGGCACGATGTCGACGAGCTCGCTGATCCCGGTTCCCGACTATGTCTATTACCAGCAGCAATGCGAGGAGATCGATCTTCTCACCAAGCGCATCAACAAGCTGACCGATCAGCTGCGGCTGAAAGTCTTTTACCCCTCCGGCGACGGCGCGGTCTCGCCGGCGATCGAAAAGGCGATGCGGCCTGAGAACGACATGGTGATGGTGCCGATCCCCGAATGGGCGGCCTTCACCGACAAGGGCGGCTCGAAGGCGATCGTGACATTGCCGATCGACGAGGTGCAGAAGGTGATCGTCGCCTGCATGCAGGCGCGCAAGCAGCTGATCGAGGATGTCTACCAGATCACCGGCATCTCGGACATCGTGCGCGGCGACACGCAGGCCTCCGAAACCGCGACGGCGCAGCGGATCAAGAGCCAGTGGGGCTCGATCCGCATTCGCGACCGCCAGGCCGAGCTTGCCCGCTTCGCCCGCGACATCATCCGCCTTGCCGGCGAGATCATCTGCGACCAGTTCCAGCCGGAAACGCTGATGCTGGTGAGCGGCATCAAGCTGCCGACGATGGCCGAGAAACAGCAGGCGCAAATGCAGATGCAGCAGATGCAGATGGCGGCACAGCAGGCGGCCATGCGGGCGCAGCAGATGGGGCAACCCGCACCACCGCCGCCCGATATACCGCCGCGGCTGCAGCAGATGATGCAGCAGCCGACGATCGACGAGGTGGTCCAACTGCTGCGCAATGACAGCATTCGCGGCTTCCAGATCGAGATCGAGACGGATTCGACGATCGAGCCTGACGAGGATGCCGAAAAGCAGCGCCGCATGGAATTCGTCCAGATGGTCGGCGGCTTCATGCAGCAGGCCGGCGCCATGGCGCAGCAGAGCCCGATGCTGGTGCCGGTGATGGTTGAGACGCTGCTCTTTGCCGCCCGCGGCTTCCGGGCCGGCCGCCAGCTCGAAAGCACGCTGGAGCAGGTGGGAGCCCAGCTTTCCCAAGCGGCAGCCGCGCCAAAACCGGAGCCGCAGCCTTCGCCCGGCGAAATGCTCAAGCTGAAAACCGCCGAGGTGAAGGCGGGTGCCGAACAGCGCAGGGCCGAACTCAGTGTCGCAGAGGCCGAGATCGAGCATCGCGCCACGGTGGAGCAGGCGCGCGGCGAGATGGCGGCGCGGGCATTGCAGCAGATCGGGGGGCAGCAACTTCGGGCACAGCAGCCGCACTATCAGTGAACGGGAGCAGAAGCATGAGAGAACGCTATTGCCGCGTCTGCGGCGGCTGGCACGCACTCGACCAATGGCCGCAGAATTGCCTGCCGGCGCAAAATGCGGCGCAGTCGGATCTGCCGGCGCCGCATTTCGTCAGCGACAACATCGATATCCAGTCGATGCATGACGGAAAGCATTACACCTCGAAAGCCAGGCTGCGCTCGGCCTACCGGGCAGCCGGCGTGGTTGAGATCGGCAATGAAAAGCCGCAGCCGATCGAGAAGCCGAAGACGGATCGAACGGCGATCCGCAACGAACTGCGGCGCGTGCACGCCGAATACAACGCCTGAACCGGGCATCAATCCCCGACATAGGAAATTTCCCAATGGATATGGAAGACCTGAACGAGGCCGGCAACGGCAGCGAAGATTTTGGCGCGTTCGACGATAAGCCGGTCAGCATCCGCGACAGCCTGAAAGCGGCGATCGACACCGTCGAAGCCAGTGGACCGGGCGATATATCAGGCCAGCCGCGCGACGGCGAAAACGGCCGCTTTCTGGCCAAGGGGCAGGAGCAAGCTCCTGCAGCGAGGGCAGGGGCGCAGGCCCCCCCGCAGCCGGCGCTTCAACCGCAGTCGCGAGGCCAGGCTGGTGAACAGCCGGCAGTGAGCGCCAGCCGGGTTCCGCCCGGCTGGTCGGCGGAAGCCAAGGCGCAGTTCACAAGCCTGCCCCACGAAGTGCAGGCGGCGATCGCCAAGCGGGAACAGGAGGTCGATAACGGCTTCCGCGTCCTGCAGGATTACAAGGGGCTCGAGGAATTCACCCCGATCATCCGCCAGGCCGGCATGACCCATGCCGATGTCATGCGCCGGGCGATCGACTGGGAGAAGGCGCTCATCCATGATCCCGTCAACACCGTCGTTCACGTCGCCAGGATGGCCGGGGTCAATCTTCACGCTCTGGTCAACGGTCAGACGGGAGAAATCCTGCAGCGGAATTCGCAGCAGGCCATATCACAACCGCAGCCTCGATCTTTCAATGTCGAGGCGACGGTCGAACATGTTTTGCGGAAAAGGGACACCGAAACTCAAGTCGATGCCTTCCTTTCCGACCCAGCAAACGCGCACGCCGAAGATGTGCTTGAGGACATGATCGCCCTTGTCAACGCAGGGCGGGCAACGTCGCTCCAGGACGCCTACGACGCCGCATGCTGGATGCGCCCGGACATTCGCCGGCAGTTGATCAGCCAGACTGCTCAAGCCTCCGTCCCACAACTCCAAGCCCAGAGGGCCGCAGCGGCAGATCAAGCCCGCCGCGCCTCGCGATCCATCTCTGGTTCTTCCGCGCCGGGCCCGACCCGCGATGCGGCAAGAGGCCAGCCCACCTCCATCCGCGACTCGCTGCGCGACGCCATACGTTTTTCGCGCGGCCAAGTCTGATCAAAGGCCAATTCTGATCAAAGGAATGATCGATGCCCATCTCCCCCAACCTCTCTGAAATCGTCACCACGACGCTGCGCAACCGCAGCGGCACGGTCGCTGACGACGTGACGAAGAACAACGGTCTTCTCACCCGTCTGAACAGCCGCGGCCGCAAGAAGCCGATCTCCGGCGGCCGCACCATCGTCCAGGAGCTGCAGTATCAAGAGAATAGTACCTTCAAGCGCTATTCCGGTTATGACATCCTCAATGTCCAGCCCTCCGACGTCATCACCGCCGCCGAATACGATCTGAAGCAGGCCGCGGTCGCCGTCTCGATGTCCGGCCTCGAACAGCTGCAGAACTCCGGCGAGGATGCGATCCTCGATCTGCTCGAGCAGCGCATCGAGAATGCCGAAACGACTTTGAAAAACAACATCGCGCTCGATTGCTATTCCGACGGCACGGCCGATGGCGGGCGGCAGATCGGCGGCCTGCAGCTGCTGATTTCGACCTCGCCGACATCCGGCACCGTCGGCGGCATTTCGCGCGCCACCTGGGGTTTCTGGCGCAACCAGAAATTCTCGGCCTCGGCCGATGGCGGTGCGGCCGCCACCAACGCCAACATCCAGAGCTACATGAACCGGCTCTATATGTCCTGCGTGCGCGGCTCCGACGCGCCCGACCTCGTCGTCGCCGACAACAACTTCTTCCGCCTCTACTGGGAATCGCTGCAGGCAATCCAGCGTATCACTTCGGCGGACAAGGGCATGGCCGGCTTCCAGTCGCTGCAATACATGGGGGCCGACGTGATTTTCGACGGCGGCTTCGGCGGCGGTGCGCCGCTCAACCAGATGTTCTTCCTGAACACCAAATATCTGTTCTACCGCCCCCATCGCGACCGCGACATGGCGCCGATCGGCGACGAGCGCATGAACACCAACCAGGATGCCTTCGTCCAGCTCATGGGCTTTGCCGGCAACCTCACCATGAACAACGCCTTCCTGCAGGGCGTGTTGTTCGCCTGATCGAACGAAAGGAACACAGCAAATGTCGGTCGCAACAATCCAGTCCGATCGTCTTGGCGCGAACCCGTTCGTCGTCGAAGGCCCGATCATTTCCGGCTCCGGTATTCCTGGACCGAACTTCGCCCTCGGCGCGATTGCCGGCGGCGATCGTGAATCCGAATGGGTCTATTGCCAGCTGGTGTTGGCGTCGCAGACGACCCTTCAGCCCGGCCAGTGGTTCCAGTGGACCCGGGATTACGTCGCTTCGCTGCTGACCACGGCGGCGGCCGTCGTCGGCCAGCGCTGCGGCGTCTTTTCGGGTGCGGCCCAGCCGCCGACGCTGACCGGCGGCCCGGTCGGTGCCATCACCCTTGCCGCCGGCACCTATTATATCTGGCTGCAGCGCAACGGCCAGGCGCCGTCGCAGGTGGCGACCGCAACGGCGGCCCTCGTCGTTGCCGAAACCACCACCACCGCAGGCCAGGCGAGCGCCCCGGCCTCGGCCACCGCCACCACCAAGGCGATCGCCAACGTCAACTTTGCCGCCGCCAACCAGACGTTTACGGCAACGACGGTCAACGGCTCCAACCTGCTGACGGGTATTGCCGGGCTCAGCGCCGGTTCCGGCCCGTTCATCGGCGCCGCGGTTTCCGGCACCGGCATCGCAGGCGGCACGACGATTTCGGGCATCACCTACAGCCCGAACGGCGTCGTCCAGAGCATCACGCTCTCGGCCAATGCCACGGCCAACGGCACGGGCATCACCATCACGGCGACGGGTGTGCTTGAGGCGACGCTGATGCGGCCGTTTCTGTCGAAGGTGAACTAAACAATCGGTGGGCGTTTCGGCGCCCGCTTCACCGACCTCTATCCGCGTGGCGTGCCCCTGATCCGGCTGCCGCCACCCTCTCCCCGTTTTGACGGGGAGAGGGTTAGGGTGAGGCGCACACCGGACACGACATCACAGCGGCGCTGCGGCGCCCGCATCTCCCCGCCATCAACAGCGAGACCAGCACATGCCCGACAACACCGGAATCTACGCCTCCTTCAGCCTCGAGCCGGTCGAACAGACCTTTCTGACCGAGAAGGAAGGCCGGCCGATTTTTGCCGATAAGGAATTCGTCCGCATCTTCATATCAGGCGACAAACACACCGAGGTCTACCGCGAGGTGACCGACAACGACAAACAGCGTTTTGCCGACGCCTATAAGCGGTTCAAGGAAGGGGCAGCGGCCCGCGAGCAGCTGACCGGCACGCCGCTTTCGCAATGGCCCTATCTGAAGCCCAGCCAGATCAAGGAGCTGGAGGCGGTCAACATCTATACCGTCGAGCAGCTCGCCGCCCTTTCCGACACCGCCAAGCAGAAGATCGGCATGGGCGCCAACGAGCTGACCGCTGCCGCCCGGGCCTATCTCGCCACCGCCGAAAGCTCCAGCGCCGCCTCGGCCTTTGCCGCCGAAAACGAGCGGCTGAAGGATGAAGTCACCCGCCTGCAGGAGCAGATGCGGGAGATGGCGGCCCGCTTCGAGGCGTTCGAAAACGAAAGCGGCGGCAAGTCCCGCGGTCGGCAAGCAGCCTGAAGAAGCGCTGACACAAGACGCCCCCTCATCCGACCCTTCGGGCACCGACCGGGGTTGAGCCACGGGTCTCAACCCTCACGCAGATTCACCTCACCCGCCACGCCAACCGCTCTGAACCGGAGATCCGCGCATGTCGCTCTTGACCATCATTCAGAACGTCTGCGCGGAAATCGACCTCGATCCGCCGACGGCCGTCATGTCCTCGGCGGATCCGCAGATCATGCAGCTGCGCATCCTTTCCACCCGCGCCGGCCGCGACCTGATGCGCGAGCATGACTGGTCGGCGCTGATGGTGCGGCGGCAATTCGCAGCGACCGGTGCAAATCCGGAGCCGGCCGAGCCGCCCGCCGACTGGAACCGCTTCGCCGCCAATGCCAAGATCTGGAATGCCGCCCGCCTCTGGCAGCTCAACGGCCCCGTCGAGCCGCAGACCTGGCAGCGCCAGACGATCCTCAACGCCAACCCGGTGCCGCAGATCTGGCGCATGGCCGGCGGCAAGCTCGACATCTACCCAAACGTTGCCGGCGAGATGATCGAATATGCCTATATCTCCGGCTTCTGGGTGGCGGTGAATGGCGGTGCGGCGACGGCCGACACCTGGGCCAACGACACTGATACCGCCCGTCTTCCCGAAGACCTCCTCGAACTCTCGCTTATCTGGCGCTGGAAGCGGGCCAAGGGCCTCGATTACGGCGAGGAGCTTGCCGGTTTCGAGCGATCCAAGGAAGCGGCGATCGGCGCCGACCGCGCCGCCAGCCCCGTCGATCTCTCGTTGCCGGCGAGGAACGGGGCGCCCGAGAATTATTGGCCCGGCACGATCACGGTGGCAAATCCATGACCCGCAAACCTGTCCCTCCAAATGGGCGCACCGGCCGCGTTTCGCCGAGCAAGGACTGGATCGCGCCGATCGGCGGCTGGCGAACCGATGTCGAGATGGCGGATATGCCCGCGGATGCGGCGTTTCAGCTCGACAATTTCTTTCCCGAGGCCAACCGCGTGCGCGCCCGCTATGGCTTTCTCGCCTTTTCAACCGGCCTTGGCGGCGACGTGCAGACGGTCATCCCCTATTCGGGCGTCAGCAACAGGCTGTTTGCCGCCGCCGGCGACAAGATCTTCGACGTCACAGTTGGGGGTGCTGCCGGTGCGCCCGTCGTCTCGGGCATGGCGAGCGCTCACTGGTCGGTGCAGCAATATACCAACCCGGCCGGCCAGGAATTCCTGCGTCTCGTCAATGGCCTCGACACGCCGCTGATCTTCAACGGCACCTCCTGGACCAATAATTTTCTGGTGGGCACGGCAGCGCTCGCCACTCAGAACGTTGCCGTCCGCAACACGCCCTATACGCTGAGCTTCTTCGGCACCGGCTCGGTCACGCTCTCCGGCGCTTTCTCAGGCACGTTGAACGGCACCGGCGTCAACAACCGCGTCTCGCTTTCCTTCACGCCGGCGGCCGGCACGCTTGTCGTCACCGTGACGGGAACGGTCACCAATGCGCAGCTGGAAAAGGGCGCGGCCGCCACCCCTTACGTCGCCTCGACGATGATATCAGGCATATCGGACTCGTCGCTGTTGATCGCGGTCACCGCCTATCGTTCGCGCCTTTGGTTCATCGAGAAGAATTCGACCAATGTCTGGTACCTCGCCACCGACGCCGTCAGCGGTGCGGCCACGGTTCTGCCGGTCGGCGGCAACATGAAATATGGCGGCACGCTGGTAGCGATCAACGTCTGGACGATCCCGGTTTCGACAGGACTGCAGCAATGCCTGGTGCTGATCTCCTCGGAAGGCGAGGTGATCGTCTTCCAGGGCTCCGATCCTTCGAGCGTTTCGAACTGGGGGCTGATCGGCACTTTCAAGCTCGGCCGGCCGCTCGGCAGCGACCGATGCCTGCTCTCGGTCGGCGCCGATCTGGCGATCATGACGACCGACGGCATCGTGCCGATCACCAAGGCGGTGCAGCTCGACCGCGGCGCCACCAGCCTCGGGGCGATTACCGCGAGGATCGGCCCGACATGGCGCGAGACGGTGGCGGCGACCGGCACGACCTCGCAGGAATGGCAGCTTTCGAGCTTCCCCGCGCGGCAGATGGCAATCGTCAACCTGCCGTCCTCCTTCGGCCCCTATCAATATGTGATGAACACCGAAACTGGCGCCTGGTGCCGCTTCGTCGGCATGCCGGCCTCCTGCTGGGCGACGTGGCAGGACCGGCTGTTCTTCGGCGCCGGCGACGGCACGGTCTACGAGGCCGAGGTCGGCGCCAACGACAATGGCGTGGCGATCGACGCGCTGATGGTCGGCGCCTGGAGCCGCTATGGCGACGGGCTTTCGACCAAGCTCTCGAAGCTGATCGGGGTGACGGCGCAGATCGGCGTTTCCTCGCTGATGTATGGCGGGATCTCGGTGGATTACCAGACCAAGATTCCCACAGCGCTGCTGTCATCCGTCGAAAACAACGCGGCGGCGAAATGGGGAGCGGCGGTCTGGGGCGTCTCGAAATTCCCCGGCGTTTCGCTGGTGCGCAAATTCGCTTCCGCCGGTGGCGCCGGCTCGGCCTTGGCGCCGACGATCCGCGCGCTGATCTCCGGCTCCTCAGGCTCGGTCTCGGAAGCTGCCGTTGTCGGCGGCTCGGTGCTTTATGAGAGAGGCACCCCGATTTGATCGTCTCCGAACCGCGCGAGGAAATCGCTGCCTGGGTCGGCGGCCGGATCGGCGTCAGCTTCCACCCGCCTTACACCACGCTCGCCCATGTCGACCGCGGCCGGATCATCGCCGGCTTCGTCTTCAACGTCTGGACCGCGCATGACGTCGAGGTCTCGCTTGCCGCCGACCGGCTGACGCGGACGCTGATGCGATCGGTCTTTCACTATGTCGTGCATCAGCTCGCCTGCCGGCGCGCAACCGCCAGGACACGGGCCGACAATCTTGACGCCCAGACGATGCTCGCAAGGCTCGGCGCCCAGCTGGAAGGCCGCCAACAGGCCTATTTCGGCGACTGCGACGGCCTGCTTTACGCAATCATGAAGGAGGATTTCCCCTATGGTCTCCACGCCGAAGGCGCCTAAGGCGCCTGATCCGACACAGACCGCGGCGGCACAGACGGCCACCAACGTCGACACCGCCATCGCCAATGCCGGCTTGAGCCACACCAACCAGTACACGCCGGATGGCTCGCTGGAATACAAGGTCAGCGGCTACCAGACGATGAAAGACCAGACCGGCAAGACCTATCAACTGCCGACCTATTCCGCCTATCAGACCTATTCGCCTCAGAACCAGGCGATCTACGACCAGACGCAGCAGACGCAGCTCGGCCTCGCCAGGCTCGCCAACGACCAGACCGGCAAGATTTCCGGTATCCTCGGCACCAATGTTGATCTGAGCGCCGGCAATGTCGACAAATATGTCAATAATCACTGGCAGTCCGGCTTCAACAACCAGTGGGACCGCGACCAGGCGAGCCTCGACCAGAGCCTGGCCGACAAGGGCATCGCGATGGGCTCGGCGGCTTACGACAACGCCATGCGCGATTTTTCCACCCGCAAGCAGGCCGCCTCCGACCAGTATCTCGGCGACATGTATTCGAATGCCCAGAATTCGATCCTGACAGAGCGGAACCAGCCGCTGAACGAGATTTCGGCGCTGATGTCGGGATCGCAGGTCCACCAGCCGAGCTACGTCAACACCCCGACGACGCAGCTGCCGAACGTCGACCAGGCCGGGCTGATCAATGAAAATTTCAACCAGAAGATGGGTCTCTACGACCGCCAGGTCGCCCAGTCGAACGCCGCGATGGGCGGCCTCTTCGGCCTCGGCGGAACACTCCTTGGCGGCTGGGCGAAGTCCGACCGGCGGCTGAAGGAGGACATCAAACGCGTCGGCACGTTGGACAACGGCCTGCCTGTTTACGCCTACCGATACAAGGACGGCGGCCCGATGCAGATCGGCCTGATGTCCGACGATGTGCGAAAAATCCATCCGGATGCCGTGTTCGAACACGCCGACGGCTTCGATCGCGTCTTCTACGAAAGGGCAGTGGCATGATCCCAACCATCTTCGCCGGCAATACCGGCAGGACCCAGGGCGACATCGACGACAAACGCAAGCAGCTGGCCTATGCCATGCTGGAGCAGGGCATGGATGCGAGCCCGGTGCAATCTCCCTGGCAGGGCGCGGCACGGCTGGCGCAGGCAGGACTCGGCGGCTTGGCGATCCGCCAGCAGGAGCAGCAGGCAGACGCGAGTCAAGGTGCCGGCGTTTCGACAGGCCAGCCTTCCAAACCAGCGCCCGCCTCTCCCGGCTTCCTGTCGCTGTTCTTCGGGGGCGCGCCGACGCGCCGGACTGACGGCTGAATTAGGACATCAGCGGGATAACGGCGTGCCGATCGGTCCCTACCGATACAGGGACGACGGTCCGATCCGGATCGGCCTCGCGTTCAATAATGTGTGAAAAATCCATCCAGACAGACGGTTTCGACCGCGTCTTCTACGAAAGGGCAGTGGACCAATGTCACTAGCGTCATTCATTTTCGGCGGCGATACCGGCAAGACACAGGGCGACATCAGCAACCGGCGCAAGCAGCTGGCTGATGCCATGCTGCAGCAGGGCATGGATTCAGGCCCCGTACAATCCCCCTGGCAAGGGGCCGCGCGTCTTGTCCAGGCCCTCCTGGGCGGGCTGGCGATCCGACAGCAGGAGCAGCAGGCAAGCGGCGAGGGCAGCGCGGCGCCGGCCGGCGATCCGGGCGACTATCCCTTCGCGCCGCTGCCCGACAACGGGCCCGTTCCGCCGGAAAGACCCAGTCTCGACCCGCTGATGACGACGGACGATCGCGGCGAACAGCCCATGGCCCCGGCCGCCCAGCCCGGCGCCGGTCTCTTCGCGCCGCTGCCCAACAACGGGCCTATTCCGACGCCGAAGCCCTATCGCGACCCGATGGTCACGACGGACTATCGCCGGGCGGCCGACCAGCCTGGTGACGATCCCTTCGCACCGCCTGCCAATCCTCCCATTCCGACGCAGCGGCCTTATCGCGACCCGATGGTTACGACCGACTATCGCCGCGAGCAGCCGATGGCGGCCGATGAACCAGGCGACGATGCCTTCGCTCCGTTGCCTGACAACGGACCCATTCCCTCGCCGAGACCCGGATATCGCGACCCGCAGGTGACGACGGACGAACGCCGCCAACAGCCCGCGGCACCGGCTGCTGTCGGTGACGCCGCCGGATCCGCAAACGACGGGGCAGAGCTTCGAACGATTCTGTCCGATCCCGTTCGTCGCGCCGAACTACCGCCCGGCATGCGCAACAACAATCCCGCCAATCTCAAATACGCCGGGCAGCATGGCCCAGGAATCATCGGCCCCTCCGAGAACACCGACCAGGGCGATCCGCAAGTCGTCTATGCCTCGCCGGAAGCGGGCATGCGGCACAATTTCTGGCAGATCATGAGGAAGTATCGAAAAGGCATGCTGACGCCGAACCAAATGATTGCCAGCGATATGGGCTGGACGCCTAAGTCTTTTACGGCGGCTGCCAACGTCGCGCAAATGATGGGCATTGGCCCTGACGATGATCTGCGCCTGGACGACCAGGCCATGGCAAAGAAGTTCGTTCGCGCCCTCATCACGCAGGAGCAGGGGACGTCGGGCGCGCTTTATCCCGACAGCATGATTGAAGCGGCGATCGCGGCACAGACCGCTGGGACCGCGCATGCCGTCCCTACGAGGACCAAGGTGCCCATTCCGACGCCGCGACCGGAATATCCCGATCCGCAGATGACGACGGACGAGCGCCGCCAGCAGCCCGCGACCGCGCCCCAGCGGCCTGGCGACGATCCCTTCGTTCCAACGGGCAAAGTGCCCGTTCCCACACCGAAACCCGGCCGCCACGATCGGCAGGCGACAAGGGGTACTCCCAGCCAGCAACCCGTCGACGCCGATGTCTTCGACGGCTTCATGGGCACGATCAAGAACGGCTATAAGCAGCGGGATGGATCGATCATCAAGGTGACCAACCCTTATGGTCTTGCGGCTATCGCCTCGACGGGCCAGTCCGAAAGCCAGTTCTCGGCCAAGAGAGCCAATAGTTCCTGGTCCGACCCAAGCAAGAGCGGAAAGCCCGGCAGATCAGGCGCCATCATGTCGTGGCGCAACACCCGACTGCAGGCACTTTACGACTTCGCCGCCGCCAAGGGCGAAAAGCCGGGTTCGATCAGCCCGCAGACACAGGCCGAGTTCTTCCTGCAGGAGGACCCTCGCCTGATCGCCAGGCTGAACGCGGCTCAATCGCTCGAGGAGGCGCAACGCCTGATGAACAGGGCTTGGGCTTTTCGAGATTACAATGTTCCGGAGAACCAGGAGGCCGCAAATCGGTTCGCCAGAGCAAAGAGCTTTCTGCCGCAGTACCAGACTGACGGCGCCGCCGATCCTTACGCCCTGCCTGACAACCCGCCCATTCCAACATCGAAGCCGGACTCTCGCAATCCGCGGCAGACGATGAATCAAAGGCGCGAACCGGCGGCGGCCGCCCTCGTGCGTGCGCTCCTTGCCCGGCAGCAAAGTGGCCTCTGGTAGGCCGGTTAAGGGCGGCAACATGCGAACGTTCGCTTGGATCGCGATCAATCAGTTTCCGCGGCCGACAATACTCGATCTCAGGCCTCGCAATCGCGGGGCCTTTTCATTTCGGAGCAAGGTAAATGCCCAGAAATCCATCAACCGGCGTCTATTCCAAACCCGCCGGCACGACACCTTCCGTCGGCCAGGTCATCGACCCGGCGCCGTGGAACGCGCTGACAACCGACCTCGGCAACGAAATCACCAATTCGCTGCCGCGCGACGGTTCGGCGCCGATGATCGCACCGCTCAAGGCCGCAGGCGGAACCGTGTCCGCGCCGGGCGTCGGCTTCGCCTCGACCCCGCAGACCGGCCTCTATCTGAAAGGCGGCGGCCTGCTCGGCTTTGCCCAGAACGGCGTTGAGGTCGCATTCGATCAGGATCTGGTCTATGCGGTGAAGTCAGGCGATTACACCGCGCTCGCATCCGACGATAACGCCGTCCATCGCTTTACCGCGGCAGCCACGCTCACTTTGACCGCGGCGGCAACGCTCGGTGCAAACTGGCACTATTGCGTCATCGCCGATGGCGGGGATGTGACGATCGACCCGAATGGTTCGGAGACGATCGACGGCGCAGCCACGCTTATTCTCAAGGACGGTTACAGCGTCGAAATCATCTGTTCCGGCGCCGCTTTCTTCACCAACAAGCTCTTCGCCAGGATCCAGAGCAAAGCCGACAGTTCGGCGGTCGGCGATTTCATTGTCGGGCTCACCCTTTCTAACAACGGCGCCAGCCCGAATACGCATATCGATTTTGCCGCAGGATCTGCCAGGACGGGATCGAGCTTCGTTTCCAGCGCAACGTCATTGACGAAGCGAGTGACGGGAACATTTGCGGCTGGCACCGGTGCCGGCGGCCTTGACACTGGCGCCGTTGCGGCGAACGCGACCTACTTTGCATATGCCTTGCGCAAGGACGCAGACCTGTCTTTCGACATTGTTCTCTCGACCTCGGCGACGATCGGCGGCATCGCCACAACGCTGCTCACCGGCTATAGCATCGTCAAATGCATCGGCGTGGTGCTGACCGATGCCAACTCGCTCGTCCGGCAATTCGTGATGTACCCGCGTGACGAATATACTTTCGTTACGCCTGCAAAAGACGCTCTCAATGGGGCTATCTCTACGACTTCCGCACTCCTTGCGCTTACAGTGCCAAACGGGGTGAAGGTGAAGGCGAAGCTCCGGTTTGAACTCACATCGAGCGCGACGACCAATGCTGCACTGATTCACGATCCGGCGCAGGGTATTCTTACTGCTGGCATCTCTGGTGATGGCGGCAACCTAGGCGCCGTTCAGGTTGCAAACAACTATGCCATAGGCAGCCAGGATGTTTGGACGAACACGAGCAAGCAGGTCAGGCAGGTCGCTGGCGCTGCCGGTAATATCTGGGTGTGGACCGATGGGTTTCATTTCCCGTGCGGGAGGAGTGCATAGCGCCGGTTGTTTTTCCATCGAGCGATAGTGCAAAGGCGCATGCTCGCGAGCTTTTGGCGAGGATTACGCACGCGATCTCTGGCAATAGAAGACGTCGTGAGCTAATGACCTCCGGACTCGGAGGAAATCATGGCAACCGATAAAGCATCGTACCGAAATCGCGGAGGAATTCTTCAGCGTCTCGTTACCGCCTACAAGCGATTTCGCTACTTCAGCCGCGCCGGCTCGAACCTGGTTGTCAAGCGCAGCGCCGAGTTCCGCATGGTGAAGCAAGCAGTTCTTGAGGTCGGCAGCAACGTCACGATTCAAGACTATTCCTTCTTCCAACTCACGATGCCTGAGCCGAAGGTGTTTATTGGAAACAATACGGTCATCGGCCGCCGGAACATCATCACTGCCAAGAACCGCATATCTATAGGCAACGATGTGCTGATCGGCTCGGATGTCCAGATCATCGATCACGGCCACGGTATGAGACGAGACGTACCAATCAGGCTTCAGAAGGCCGAAATCGGTTTTGTCGAAATTGGTGATGATGTCTGGATTGGGGCGGGTGCCAAAATATTGATGAACGTCACGATAGGGACCGGCGCCGTGATCGGAGCAAATTCTGTCGTCACGGCCGATGTTCCCGACTATGCAATCGCCGTGGGGTCCCCGGCGAAAGTCGTCAAATACCGCGCTTAGTCAGCGCTTGCTTGTGGGCAGCATTATCGAGGCGGCGTTTTGCCTCAAGCGTTTCGCAGGCGACCTCGTCACGCTGCAGTTGCGTGATATTCCGCGCCTACGAGTTCAGCGACTATTCCTTCTCAGGTTGCCAATAACGTCTGTCATTCGCTGCCTCACCATGCAGCATATTGATAAATTTTTCTGCAGTGGCGGACCTTATCTCATGAAGAATGGGACTACCCGGCAACCATCCGTCTTCCCAGGCGGCGGGAAAGTTCATGGGCAGGTTTTTCCACGCAAAAGAAGAACGGGATGACGAGCAGGAGCGAACCGGCGCAGACAATGATCGGGCTAGTGATGCCAAGCCGCTCTATCGCTGCCGCTGCGATGACATGGACCAAATAAATCGAGAAGCAAGCTTCGCCAACCTTCTCCATGATCGGAGACGCGTTACCACGCTCAGCGTTCGCAGCCTCGGAAAGTATCCATCCGCAGGCAAGAACACCGAAAGGCATCATTGTCAGATAGAACCCGACCGGCGTGTTGATCGTCGCCCAATAGAGAATAGAGGCCGTGATCGCGGTCGCCGCTCTCCATATCCAGATGTTCCCCAAATACAGTCCCCTCCGATGGATCTGGGCGATGTAACAACCCATGAACCAGGCTGGCAGAGAGACCACCCAATTCAGTGACGGGCCGTAGATCTGCGCGTTGCCAGATTCATTAGACCCTAAACCGATGACGGTGATGTAGGAGACGATGACGGAAACGACGATCATTACCGGCCACCCGAATTTTCGTGAAATTGGCAGGAATAGCGGGTAGAGCGAATAGTAAATGACCTCGCAAACCACGGACCACAAGATGTAGCCGTCGACCGGGTTGTAAGCCCGGAGGCCGACCCACTGCGCCAGAGCCAGCGCGACAGCGGTCGGTATCATGATCCTGAGGTAACGCCTCTTTAGAAAGGCCACCGCCGACATTTCCGCCGCTCGGAACGGAAAGTGAATACAGAACCCCGAGATGACAAAGAAGACTATGACGGCGGGGTGGCCGGTAAAGATGTATCGCGAAATGCCAGGCATCGACGGCCCAAGCAAATGCGCAAACACAACAGACAGAGCGGCAACTGCTCTGACAGTATCCAGGCCTTCGATTCTATTTGAAAGTGGAAATGATCGCATACCGCTAACGTAACCGTTAAGCGAAAACTTTAGCAAGAGACAACTATTAGTGTACCTCACGGTACCTATATTGTGTTGCTGCGCCGGAAAGTCAGCCCTACGCGGCTCTCTGTCCGGGAGCCGGGCACCCCTGACCCCCACACAACCCGGAGCCCACCCCATGCTCGTCCATAACTGGCGCGCGGTGATCAAGCACGCCCGGTCCGTCCGCCTCATGGCGCTGGCGCTCATCTTCATCGTGCTTGAGCCCGTCATCAATTTCGTCGCTGCAACCTGGGTGTCGCGCAACCTCTACATCCAGCTCGCCATGTCGGCGGCAACGGGGCTTTTCGCCGTGGCGGCGATCGTCGCCCGCATCTTCGTTCAGCAGAAAATCTCAGGAGAATTGAATGGCAAACCGCCTGCAGAAGGGTAGTGCCGCAGCGGCCATGGCTGTGGCGCTTGTCGGCTCGTTCGAGGGATTGCGGCAGAATGCCTATCCCGATCCGGCCACGAAGGGGCAGCCATGGACGATCTGCTATGGCAGCACCAATGGCGTCAAACCCGGCGATCACAAGACGGTGGAGCAGTGCAAGGCGCTGCTGGCGCTGGAACTCAAGTCCTATGCGGGCGGCGTCGAACGCTGCGTGCGCGTGCCGCTGCCGGATGCGCGTTTCGTGGCGTTGACCTCGTTCGCCTATAATGTCGGCGTTACGGCGGCCTGCGGCTCGAGCGCGATCAGGCTCATCAACCAGGGCAGGACGGCCGAGGGCTGCGAGGCGCTGTTGAAGTGGAACCGCGCCGCCGGCATCACCTTTCCGGGCCTCACCCGGCGCCGGCAGAAAGAGCGCGCCTTCTGCCTCGAGGGCATCTGATGTTCTCCCTCCTCGACATGCTCAAGATGGGCGCCGGCATCGCCGCCGGCTTGGTGCTTTATCACCTTTATGCCGTTTCGATCGGCTATCCCTCGGCGGCCCGCGAGGCGCGGGCCGGCTATATCCTGCTGGCCGAGAAGAGCGCAGCCGACGCAAGAGCCGCCGAGATGGAGCGCCAGCGCAATGCGGCGTCCCAAGCCATCGAAGAGCACCGCAAGCGCTTGGCCGCCGCCGACGCGTCGGAGCAGGCGGCCAGAGACACACTCGAAACCGAGATCCAATCCTATGAGCTTCAGCTTTCGGAAAAGAACCGCGCTTGCGCTGTCACTGCTGCTGATCGTCAGTGGCTGCTCCGCCACTGAGCGGCTGAACAGGGCGGCGGTGACGAAGGGGCAGGCCGCGGCAGGCTTGGCGCTGCCGCCTTTGCCGGACGATCTCCTGAGGCAGGAAGCGCATGCGCCTGTCGTGGAAGGTCAGCCCGTCATCGCCATCCTCGCCCGCGAGCGGCAGGCGCTCGACCGCGCCAATGCCCGCCAGGGGCGCACCGTTCGCTTCTACGACGACCTCGCCACCAGATATGGAACCCGCCGATGATGAATGCCATCTCACTTGCCCTGACGTATCCGAGGGGTGGAGCTGTTCTGGCGCCACCGCCTTGGGTGCCGGATCCTGATCGCTACATGCCGGCGGCGACGCGCACGCGCTGGCCGACCGGCGCGACCGCCACGCCATGGACGTTCCCGGCCGGGCTGAATTACCAATGCACCAAGCTGTTCTTCGGCTCGCCCGACTATCCGACGAACGACTTCCTTATCCCGTTCGTCGGCTTCGCGCTGACCGAAGGCGGCAATGCGCCGCAAGAAACGCAGTCTCCGAACGCCGATACCGTGATCGACGAGGCGTTCTTCGTGATGCCGAACGGCACGGAATACCCGATCTTGTTTGGCGGTCTGGTGCCGGCGACGGTCACCGCCGCAACCGGCATTGTTTACGGGCAGGTCATACTGCCAATTGCTCTGCCGGCATGGTCGATCTTTGGCGTCCGGACGGTCTATCACGGCGCAGAGGGTGCGCATCGCTGCGGCTCCTATCGCATCCAGCGCCATCGCGGCGAAAAGTATTGGGGTGCCGCCGACTTGGCGTCTGTACAGGCGCTGGCGGCCGCCAACGGGGCGTCCACGGCGGCGCTCGATCCTGACAGCCTTTACAACACGATCGGCAACGCGACGAATTCGCAGATCCAGGCTTACGGGCCCGCGCTTGTCCTGGCGAAAGGATGGGACGGACGGCCGGTTCCACTCGTCGTCGGTGACAGCCTGATCGAGCGGCAGGAGATCGCCGCGTCGGCCGACGAGCGCGGCAACATGGGCATGATACGGCGATGGCTCGACCAGCGCGATCAGGTATGGGGGAGCACTGTCCCGCTCGTCATGGGCGTGCCTGGCGAGCATAACGAATTCGAGCTTGCCACCAACGCTACCAAGCGATGGGCAATGATCGACGCCATCAAGACGACGTTCAACGGCGGCAAAGACATTTGGACTTTCTGCCTCGACCAGGGCGGCCGCAACGACAACAACACGACGCTTTCGCTCTGGCAGTCGCGCAAGTTCGGGCTCGATGATCGGATCATCGCCCGGTATCCCGGCGCGCATATGGTGGGCATGACCATTCTGCCGACCATGGCGGGATCGTCGGATAGCGGCCGCACGGTCGCCGGCTACAGCGCGACGTCGGCGCTGTGGAACCCGGTCACGGGGACGCTTGCCAGCATGAACGCGTCACTCATCGCGTCGTCGCGGTTCGCCAAGACGATTGATATCGTGCCGGCCTTCATGTCGGACAGTGATCCGACGAAGGGATCGGCGGCCGAATTAACGCCGCTCGGCAACGTCATCGGCCATCCCGGCAACCAAGATGGCGTGACGACATGGGACACGATGCGCCTGCCAAACACGACAAAGCTCGGCGCGCGCATCATGTTCGAATATCAGCCTGGGCTCTGGACCAGCCGGACGCTGGTAGACCGAACGGATTTGGGAGACGGCACGGCGAACTACCGCGTCGCCGAAGTGCTGGCGACCAACGTGCAGGATAACGCCGCCCTGCTCGGTCACGCCTATACGGCCGCCGATTTCGTTCACCCGGCTCTCTATGGCGTCCTGCGTTTCGTCAGCCGTCTGCCTCAATCGCAAAAGGCGAAGTTCTATCCATGACATCCAATGACGATATTCTCCGCGCTCTCGGGCGCGTCGAGGGAAGGCTGACCGGCATCGAGGAAAACGTCGCGCTGCTGCGCAACGAGGTCAGCGACGAAAAGGCCAATGCTCATGACAGCCGCGCCGTGATCCACACCCGGCTCGACGAACAGGCAAGGCAGATCGCACATCTCGATACCAGGGCAGCGCTCAGCGGCGGTGTCGACGCCCAGATCCGCGAGGAGATCAAGAGCCTCAAGGAGACCGTCGAGAAGAACCAGGAGACGGTGGCGCCGGCGCTGGAAGAATGGAAACGGATGAAATCGATCGGTTACGGCATTTCGGGGCTGATTGCCTTTGCCGGGCTGACGGTCGGCGGGATGATTGCCTATGCGAGCGACGGTGCGGTGGCGGGCTTGAGGCATTGGTTGAAGATCAGTTGAGCTCGCCTAAGTTACTGCGCTGCTTGACGATCGATACATTTTTGCTGAACAGGGAGTAAGTAATACCAAAATTTAGACTTTGCTAACGAACCAATTCGCATCGTGCTGGTTTCCCTCTCAGGAGGAAACGGTCATGAAAAACATGAACAATCGCCAAGTTCGCATCGCCGGTCCGCGGGAGCATGATGTTGCAGAACATTGCCGCAAGTTCGGGATCGGTCCGGCCGAGGAAAAGAAGCTGAAGAAACTTCTCGGGGTTCGGGCGCCGCTGCATGAAATCCAGGCCAATGCGCCGCCGAGACAGCCGCGGTGGCGTTAGCAACGGTCGCGGTTCAGGCAGAGGATCTTTCACGCTGCGTTACGGTGATGATTCAAAGATTGAGCGAACCGCGGAAAGGGGAGGGGAGATGATCCCGTTTTCCGGTCTCTACGGCCGATTCTGTTGCTCATGCAGGGCCGTTTATGGTGATTATCCCGCGAAACCCGCCGAAAGCCCCGCTCTGCCGGGGTTTTTTGCTGGGCTGATGATGCGCGTTCGTTTTTCGTCAGCGCCGACACATACCAGTCTAGCGATTGAAGCGAAGCGAAGCAATTTCCGCTTGTTCCTCCGGCCGACTTGCGAGAGCAAAGGCTCATTTGCGGCGCCGATATGGGCGGAACTTCCGACAAATATTGACGTTGTGGCCGACGGACCGCGTAGCAGGTCTTGTCTCCTGTACCAACTGCTGCCCCTGCAGTCGCTGCGCGGTCCACTGCCACATCTCTCATGGCGGAAGTGCTCTTCCGCCCAGCAGCGCACAAATCCAATCAATACCGAAGTTGGCGCGACAGCATGAGGATATAATCGTCGGCGATATCGGCGATCACCATCGCGGCTTCCGCCGGCGGATAGCCCCTGCTGACGGCCTCGCCGAGGATCTTCATGACGAGAGGTTCAAGCGCTTCCCGGCAGTCGGCGAGAGTTTCGACATGCGGGCATTTGGGACGAAATTCCAAGACGTTGTTCATGGCTTACCCTCCATATGATCGAGCTCCGGCCTATATGGAAGCCGGCCTCTTCAGGAGAGGCGGGCCACGGTTCCGGCGAGCTGCTTCAGGAACCACAGATGTTACCCTGAAGATACGATGGCATAGGGCCTGATGTATTCAAGCGTATGCTGATATTAAGGTAAGCCAGTAGGGTTAATTCGTCCACTGAATCGTGTCATCGCAAGCCAGTGCCGGGAGCCGTGAGAGTTGCCCACCTGGCAACCCCCTATCCTTGTTCCCTTTTTCAGGCGCTGGTGCGGCGGCCGGCCTTATCGGCCTCTTTGCGATTGGCGCCATATTTTTCGATGATATCTTTGGCATCCTCATTGGAAATACGATGTTTCTTTGCGAAGTAGATCACGTCGTAGGGTCCGTCGGTCGTCGCCGCGTTTTTGGTTTTGTCATCGGTCATGCTATTTCCTTTCATGGAATTGTCGAGCTGAGTGGCGCGTCATGGCAGGACACGCCAGCTGCATGGTCTCATCAGGATTTGAGAGCCAGCATTCCGTCAACGTCGGCCGGACTGGCTTCGTTCCGGTTATCGATGCGACCGAGCTGTCGTGTGTTTTTCCCAGATCTGGGTTGCCTGAGCTGCGGTGCCGATTTTGTAGAAGGTGAGCAGGTGACGCCCTTCCGCCCGTCGTTTTTCGTCGAAAGCGCTGTTTTCGTAGTCGGAGCCTTCGATGATGCTCTCGCTTTGAAGAACGTCCTTCAGTTCCTGTACGAAATGTCCGGTGATGTTGAAAAGCGTCTCGTTTTCGGGTGCGTGGTTCATGGTTTTCCTTCGTGATGGTCGCGTGCCACTAAACGCGATGCTGGCTCAGCACGCGTTGGTAAAAAGCATCAAGCAATCCGCGCCCCTATGGGAAGGCTGGTATCGGACAGCGCTTAGCCGTGTCTGTGTGGAGTTCCATATATCGTGCAGCAACGCCGCCCTGCGAAATCGAGGGGGCACGGCAGGTCTGAAGGCTGCACCTTAAACCACTTGCCTCCCAGATACCATATCAATCGAAATGCCGAAGAATATGGAGGGAGCAGGACTGTCTTCGCTTTCCGAGTTTAACGCAAGCGCTCCGGGTTCCCACCAAAACGGTTGCTTTTGCAGAAGAGACCAGGCGTGGATGCGCTCGTCACGGCGGGCCGGCGTATCGGTCAGCTCATCAGAGGTGCCCTGAACAAGCACACTCTTCCACGTTCGGTTTTCGCCGAATTCTTCGACCTGAACACAGGCTGGTGCATTGGCCCGCAATAGATCAACTTTCAGGCCCGGCATCGAAAATATAAAAATCCGGTCTTTTTCATACGCATAGTGGATGGGAACGATATAGGGATATTGGTCGCCCTGGCATGCTAGGTGGCCACGGGTGTGGCCGGCCAGAAAGGCGAGGCAATCTTGTTCATCCATTTCTCGCAACTGCATTTGCGTTGTCCAGTTCCGTCATCAGGGTTAGTGACCTCGTCCGACAAGCGCAGCGAGGCGCGTCTTGGCCCGCCACGGTGTTGCAGCGCTTACCAGAGCACATCCTTGAAGACGACATAGATGATAAAAGCCACGCTGATCGCCGGCGTCAATTTCACCAGAAAGTCGATGTAGCGGAGCCTCCCGGCATGCTGAGCCAGACTTTTCCACGAATGGATTTTTATCATGGCTGACATGATGCCCTCCTTTGGGGCCGGTGAACTCTAACTACCCCGAAGCGGTGCCCGTTCACAAACTGCCACTACACCAGATATGGGTGCCAAACGTCTGCGCTACAAGGCGTGCGCGATTGCCGGTCAGGCAGGGAGCTCGCGCCGCTGCGCACAATCGCCAAGGGCGGCGCGAGCGTGCCGCGAGGACGGGGCGCGCTCATACAGGACTGTGCTTTTACCTCGACCATCGCTTCGATCAGCTTCAGGCGATCGAGCTTTCGCCGTTGATCATCGTAGAGCCTGCCCAACAGCTCGTAGGCCAATCCCGAGGGGCTGCCCTTAAGCCGTAGTCTCCCGATCACCATTTCCTGCTGGGCAATGCGTTGCGCCGCCTTCACGATGTGGCAACGTGCAAGCCTCAGGTCTTTCGTTCGGTATCGTGTCGAAACCATGCTTTGCCCCTCTCTCATCCGGCAGCCGCAGGTCCACCGTCGTTTCAGTCGCCGCGGTTCTGCGTCCGGAATTGTGCAGAACAAAAAAGGTGAGCATTTCCGTGGTTCTGAGAAAACGGAAATATTCTAACGAAAATCTTCGGCCTTGAGCGTGAAGTTGTTTCCGCGTCGATGCTGATAGGCTCTCGATGCTGCCTCCTGAATGGAAGAACGCGCGGCGTCGAAGGCATTGAGGTATGCGGCCTCGGACGAACTCTGTGTGATAGCACCACCGAGTGCGCCTTCCTCGACCAGGAACCGGACCTCGAACATGCCGTCATAGCCGGTGAAGCGCACGCCTTTTCGCACTTCGTCGAAGCTCCGGCTTCGGTTTGGAAAGATAAGTGCCATGGCGGTCGATCCTTAGAGATGGGCGCGGGCCGTTGTGCGGGCCCGGGAGCCGACGATGATCTGGATGCACTCAGAGAAGCACGAGCTTGAAGCCTGTCGGCATGTAGCGACCGCCAACCGATCTTAATGGCCCATCTTAGTGGCCAACCGATCTTAATGGATAGTCTGCACGATGACCCTGTTCTCCAGCAAGGCCTCCGATGTCTTGATCAAGCGCACAGTGCTGGCAATAATCTGGTCGGAATAAACAGGGTCCGCACGGGAAATTTCATCCGTCATATCGCGGAGAACGCTGTTTATCTCAAGCAGAGACGGCACAAGATTGAGCAATCCATCAGCCGCCAGCCCGTAAGCCAGGCGGCCGATGGCCTCACTCAGATGATCTATAAGGGCACGTCGTTCGGAAACCGCCAATGCCGACGGCCTTGTGAGGGTCGCTTCACCGTTGAACTGCATGATGCGTATCCTCCTCTCTCTAAAATGGGTTTTGCGACGACATTATCAATGGCTGCCGGCGAATGAGGTTGCGGCCATGTGGCAAAGAGCGCAAGCTGAGCGATCGGCGGGCACGATAAGGGCACCGCCGCTTGGGGCGCGTGAACCCTAGCCCCAATAAAGGAGGACTTCATGTCTTCCACATCTGAACGGTTTTTCGATGTCACCAATTTGCGAATGCTGGAGCGCATTCTTCGAAAGGCCGGTTTCCGCGGCGGCGAAACCTATGCGATTGATATCAGCGAGATCAGCGCGACTAGTTTCCTCATTCATTGTTTCCAGATTGGAATCGTCGATGAGGCGGCGCTGAGATCGGCTCTGAGAATGTATCTTGCAACCCAATTGAGTTCAGGGCCGCTCACCCAAGCAATCGAAGACGCGTCCTTTGTAAGATGGCAGGATGACGGCGGCGCTCCGCCCAAAGCCTATCGGATTGGCCGGTATACGGCACCCACGGGTGCCAACCCATCGCGGCGACCGGTCGGCTATCGCTTCCCAAGAACCAGGTTGCCTGAACGATGATCGTCAGTCACCGCCGCTCACTGCGGCGGCATACGCACCCAAGAGGGTGATCTCCCGACGCAGCAGCAATTCGACGCAATAGATTGGCGAGAGCCGAACGCGAGGGGGGCGGTTGGTCGAAAGCCCGTTCTCACGGGCTTTCCTTTGACTTCGAGCCGTCAGGCCGCACCGAACGGCACGGCGACGAAAGTCTTGCCGCCATCGCGTTCGACGAGCAGTAGCACCGATTTGCGGCCGGCCTTGCCGGCCTCGGCAATCGCAGTCTTGACGTCGCGACTGTTGTGGACCGGCCTGTCGTTGACCGAGACGATGACATCGCCCGACTGAATGCCGGCGGCCGCGGCCGACTTGTCGGGATCGACGCTGGCGACCACCGCACCGCTGACGGCGCGCGGCAGGTTGAGCTGCTGGCGCACGTCCGGCGTCAGGTCGGCAAGGCCGATGCCGAGGCTCGGCTGGCCGCTGCTCTCACCCTTGTTGTCCGAGCTTTCGGCGGCGGCCTGTTTCTGGCCATCCTCATTGCCGCCGACGGTGACGTTAAGATCGATCGTCTTGCCGTCGCGCCAGATGCCGAGAGATTTTTTGGCGCCTGGCGAAAGATCGGCCACCAGCCGCGACAGGTCCTTCGGCGTCTTGACGCTCTCGCTGCCAACCGAGGTGATGATATCGCCCGGCTTCACACCGGCATGGGCCGCCGGCGTATCGGCGGTGACGGCGGCAACCAGTGCGCCGCCTGTTTTGTCGAGGCCGACGGCATCCGCGACGTCTTTCGTCACGGGCTGGATCTGCACGCCGAGATAACCGTGATCGATCGTGCCGTCCTTCTGCAGCTTGGCGACGATCGCCTTGGCCTCGTCGGATGGAATGGCGAAGCCGACGCCGACACTGCCGCCGTTCGGCGAATAGATGGCAGTGTTGATGCCGACGACATTGCCGCTGCGGTCGACGAGTGGGCCGCCGGAATTGCCATGGTTGATCGGCGCGTCGATCTGGATGAAATCGTCATAGGGGCCGCTGTGCAGGTCGCGGCCGCGCGCCGAGACGATGCCAGCCGTCACCGTGGTGCCGATGCCGAAGGGGTTGCCGATCGCGAGAATCTGGTCGCCGAGCTTCAGCCGGTCGGAATCGCCCCAGGCAATGGTCTGCAGCGGCTTGCCCGCCTCTATCTTCAAGACGGCGACATCGGATTTCGGGTCGGTGCCGATCAGCTTGGCCGGCAGTTCGGTGCCGTCATCAAGCGTCACCTTGATGTCGACGGCGTTGTCGATGACATGGTTGTTGGTGACCACAACGCCGTCCGGGCTGATGATGAAGCCGGAGCCGAGCGCCATTGCCTGCTGCGAGGGCCGGTTTTTCGGCGCCTGCCGCGGCAGTGGGATGCCCTGATCCTCGAAGAACTGGCGGAACTGCTCATCCATCGGCGACTGTTGATCGGCGCTGACATCGGTCGCCTTCACAGTCGTGGTGATGGTGACGACGGCAGGCTTGTCGGTGTCGACGATGGAGGCGAAGGAGCCGCCGGCGGCGAGGACGCCGCCGGCATCCGCAGGCGAGGCGACGGCATTCGCCGCGTTGAGGGTGAGGGGCAGGCATGCCGCGCCGGCGATGATGGCAGCCCCGACCAGGGCTGCGGCGCGATGTTTGCGGAGGATGTGTGACATGGTGATGGTCCCTTGCGAGAGTGTTGGATTGTGGCGTCGGGGTTCCATGGCGTCGTGGTTCATGTCTTGGGACCTGGCGTCGGATGGCGTTGGCGCCAATTCATCTCATCGCAGCGCAGTCGTTTAGGTCGCGACCGGGCGAATGCAAGAATTCGCGCTCGGGATTCATATGATCGCGGTTGGTGGATTTACAAATTAAATATTGATCATCTTTATATTGCCGATTTGTAAGAAATGACCGGAATTTAATCTTTGTGCCGAATGTCTTTGGCCGGGGTGCCGCGCGCCGGAAATTCCGGCCGGGACGTTGTCTCGCAGCGCACTCTTCGCAGCGATTTCCTTCGCAAATAAACGGACTTATTCCAGGGCGCGGTGATCCGACCGCCATATCCGCCCGTAACTTGCCGACAGACGATCGCGCCGCCGTTTCCGGAGATTCTATTCCCGGAATCTGTTGCGAATATAAAATGTTAGTAGACTCTAAATTATTTATTCTTCAGAAGTGAAGACTGCGAATCGGGGCAGCTGAGTCTCGCGGTGGCATAAGAGGGGCGATGAACAAGGCAGTTGAGCGGGGGCGCAACGGCAAGCGCGGCGCGCATGTGACGTTGAGCGATGTGGCGAAGAAGGTGGGCGTCAGCCCGATCACCATCTCGCGTGCGCTTCGCAATCCTCAGATCGTCTCGGAAGATCTGCGCGAGGTGATCCTGCGCACGGTCGAGGAGATGGGTTATATCCCCAATCTTGCCGCCCGGGCGCTTGCCGGCCGCCACAACGGCATCGTCGGCGTCATCACGCCCGCCTTGCACCAATACGGCTTCACCGGCCTGATGGTCGGCATCGAGGATCGCTTCCGCGACACCGAATTCACCGTGCAATATGCCAATACTTTGAACCATGGCGAGGGGGAGGCCGGTCTGCTGAAATCCTTCCTGACGCAGAAGCCGGCCGGCGTCATCATCGCCGGCGCCGAATCCTATCGCGATCTTCTGCCGCTGATCGAGCGCGCTGCCTGTCCCATCGCCCATATCACCGATCTCAGCCAGGAACCGCAGAAGCTGGTCGTCGGCCTCGATCATTATACGGCAGGCGCCGAACCCACCCGCTTCCTTCTGTCGAGGGGCTATAAGAGGATCGCCTTCTTCGGCCGGGGCGCCGATGTCCGCTCGCGCCGCCGTATCGAAGGCTATGAGGCCGTGATGCGGGACGCCGGGCGTTTCGACCCAGATCTCATCATCGGCGGGGAGGCGGCAAGCCGCACCGGCCTCGGCAGGGAGCTGTTCTCCCGCCTGTTGCAGCGCGTACCCGATGTCGATGCCGTTTTTGCCCAGAGCGACGAACTGGCGCTCGGCGTCCTCATCGAATGCAAGGCGCGCGGCATCCGCGTGCCTGAAGAGCTCGGCATCTGCGGCTTCAACGATCTGGAATTCTCGGCCTTCATCGAGCCGTCGCTGACGACGGTGCATATACCGCGCTACGATATCGGCTACCGCGTCGCCGACATGCTGCTGCGCGCCGTCCGCGACCAGCCGCCGGATGAAGACAAGGCCGACCTGGGCTTTACCATTATTCCGCGCGGTTCGACGCGGTAATTGCGCGAGCTGCACCCGTCCCCATATCCATTGCCGGGAGAGATGCCGATGGCCGACCTCGCCCTTCGAGGCGTTGCGGCCGATCGAAAACAGCGGCGTCAGGCTGGGCGACCGGTTCGATCTCTGCCCATCCACATCACTTTTCGCAAAGCCGTCGGCTGCCGGAATATGGCTGATAGGTACAATCGGACGGCCGGAAGGAGCGGTAGCTGCGCGAGCAGGCAGTGATGTTGCAGGACTGCGGCGCGCCTTGGCCATCGACGGCTGCTTCTGTCGATCGCACACCGTCCAACGTTGGTTCGCTCGTCGCCTCGCGCATGAAGTCCCGCCAGATATGCGCTGGCAGGGCGCCGCCGGTCACTCCCTTCATCGGCGCGTCGTCATCGTTGCCAACCCAGACGCCGACGACGAGGGCTTCCGTGAAGCCGACGAACCAGGCATCGCGATTGTTCTGGCTCGTGCCGGTCTTACCGGCGGCAAAGGTTCCCGGATCTGCTCCGCGTCCCGTACCACGCTCGACCACCAGCTGCAGCAGGCCGAGCAGATCGGACTGGTAGGGCGCAAGGTCGACATTCGGCTTTGATTGTGAGCCAACGCGAAACGTCTTGGGCTGCCCCGCCGCTTGAAAGTCGATAATGCCCCAGGGTTTGACGGGGGCCCTGCCGAGCTGGACCGACGCATAGGCGCTGGTGAGGTTGAGCAGATTGACTTCGGATGTGCCGAGCGCCAATGACGGCGTGTTGGCCAGTGGCGCATCGATGCCGAGTTCGCGCGCGGCGGCAATCACATTGTCCAGCCCCACCTCCTGCGCAAGCGTCACCGATGCAGCATTCAGCGATCGCGCGAACGCCTCGGCAAGCGTGACCCAACCGCGATAGTCGCCACCGGAATTTTCCGGCGACCAGCCGTTTATGTCTATCGGCGCGTCCAGAACCTGGTCGGACAGAGTGAGACCAGCCTTCAATGCTGCGTAATAGACGAACAGCTTGAAGGTGGAACCCGGCTGGCGCATCGCGGTGACGGCGCGGTTGAACTGGCTCGCCTTGTAGTCACGGCCGCCAACCATCGCAACGACCGCGCCGTCGGGCGTCATCGCAACCAACGCCGCCTGCGATGCGCCGACCGTCTTTCCCTCACCGTCGAGGGCTCGTTTCACCACCCTTTCGGCGATCTGCTGCAATGTCGGCACCAGCGTGGTGCGCACCGTGGTCGAACCCGGCGAGGCGCCGGCGATTTCGCTCGCTTGCGGCGAAATCCAGTCGGCAAACCAGCTTCCGGAACGCGGCGTTGGTGTCGTTGGATGGAGGCTCGCAAAGCTCGTCTTGGCCTCGGCCGCCTCCGGCGCGGTGATCTTGCCATTGGCCGCCATCGCGTCGAGGACGACCATGGTGCGCTGCCGGGCGCCTTCGAAATTGTCGATCGGATTCCATTGGCTCGGCGCCCGCAGTAGTCCCGCCAGCATCGCCGACTCCGGCAGGTTGAGGGCGCCGATATCCTTGTTGAAATAGATGCGCGCGGCGGCAGGCATGCCCGTCGCCCCCGCGCCGAGATAGACGCCGTTGAGATAACGCGTCAGGATTTCCGCTTTGCCGAGCTTCCACTCCAGCCAGAAGGCGATCACGACCTCCTGAATCTTTCGTTTGATCGTTCGGTCGCTGTCGAGATATTGCAGCTTGATGAGTTGCTGGGTGATGGTGCTGCCACCCTCCACCACCGAGCCGGCCTCCAAATTTCGCCAAAACGCCCTTGCGATGCCCCTGGGATCGATGCCGAAATGATCCACGAACCGGCGATCCTCGATGGACAGGACGGCATCGATCAGATGCGGTGGAAATTGGTCGTATCGAGCATATGGCCCTTGATAAGGTCCCTGTCTGACCAACGGCGCGCCGTCGGCAGTTTCCAGCACCACGATCGGCTTTAACGTTCCATCCCGGATTTCGCTCCAGGGCACGTCTTTCAGGGCCCAGACCAGCACACTCCCGACGAGGAGGCAGACAAGAAGGATCGACCCGAGAGCGAGTTTCCGCCAGCCCGCAATGAACGATGCGCTCCCACGACTTTCACGCGGCTTTGAACGCCGACCGCGAATACCGCGCCAGGCTTTGACCGAAGCAGTCGTCAGCCATCTGTGGGGAGCTGAGGTGACTGCAGACCGGCTCGACCTTGTTAGCTTCGTCTTCAATAACAAGGCGGCTGCCTTGATCCTTGCCAAAGCAGAACTTGCCTGCAAATCCTGGCGTATCGCACCCAATAGCGTTCTGGCGGCCCGTCTGGTTTGGTCGAAGGATCCGTGGGGCGGCTGCGGGTCTTCGCCTTGAGTTCCAGGCGAATCCAAGGTGTCCGCTTGCGCTGCCGAATTCAGTGTCTTCTCGCGATCCGAGCTCGAGCTGCTGACGCTTTCACCAGAGGATTCGGGAGAATTGGGCATCGGTTACCGCCTCGGACAGGTCGTTTTGATGATCTACCGCCCAGTCGTAAATGGCCAGCAACCCACTGCGCAACCGCGCGGTGGGCGTCGAGCGCGTTTTTTGATGTTAAAGTGCGACTTGGGAAGCTGCCGACATCAATTCCTGGGAATTCGGTGCCTTGAATGTCTGCAGCCCGGCCTCCAGAACTTCAGTGAAGCTCCAGCGCACGATGCCCTCCCGGTCTATCAGGAACTGACCGACAAGCTGCCCGTGGTCGGCAGTCATCATCTGCTCATCGGCTGCCGTAACTTGATATCCTTCCTTCTCGTTGAGAAATTCGTCCATTGCCATCACGCTCATCGGCTCGGGCAACTCGTCCGGAAGATCGATCCGTATCGCCATGGCCGCGTCGATCCCGATCTCGCGTAAGCCGAAGGCTTGGTGCGAAGCCCGTGCCGGGTCGGAAGCAGCAAGAAGATCGGATATTGGGTGGTAACGGAAATAGAGCCGCGCGCGTTCGACCGGGGTGTTTACCACGGCCAGGGATTGGACGCCTTTCTCACGCAGCATCGGGTTGAGGTATGCCATGGCCGCGACATGGCGCCGGCAGAACGGGCAATGCAGGCCTCGAAACAAACCGATCAACAATGGGCTGCGGCCACGAAAATCATCAAGTGCGATCTTCCCCTCGCGCGAGATCGCATCGAACTCAACGTTCGGGACCCGGTCGCCCGGTTGTAGCGGATGGTCGACATAGGGCGTGGACATGGACAACCTCCTCGCTCGGGGATCAGTCGAGAAAAGGCGCCACGTCGAGTGTTTCGAGGTCGAGATTGAACGTTGCAGACCTGACCTCTCGTTTTACCGCACCGCCAGGATCCGATCTAAGAATGGCCCCACTTGAGCCCGCGGGCAAGCGGTAAACGGCGAATCGTGAATTGAGAAAGTTCGTTTTCAGTCCCCCCAGCTCAATTTTCTTTGTTGGTCTCTGGCCGCTCCCGCAGCTCAAGCCTTCAATGCTGTGGGTCATGGCTCAAGCAGCAGATTTCAGCTTGCCACCGACCGCCCAGGAATCCTTAGGCGATCTCCGGTTTGCCAGATCTCCAGCGATTCCGGCGGCACGCCAGCGTTCGACGGCGGCCTTGGTCGCTTCTCAAACGAAGGCGCGCTTCTGATCGTCGGGGTGGCAGATTGCAGGGACGACGAACGGAGCGACGGCTCTTACTTTACCGTGATGGCAATACCGCTAAGATCGGCGTTGACCTGCAGGCCTACCTGCTTGCCTGAGAGTTCGAGTTGGGCGCCCTTGTCGTTGGTCATGACGATCACCTGGGCCCCTTTGCCGACGGCGCCGCCACCGCCCGCCGCACCGTATACCCCCGTCACATCTTGGGCGCGGCGAATATGGTGAACGGTACCACGGAAATAGGTCTTAGAAGCTCCGAAGGCGAGGCCGCCCGAGATGCCGCCGACAGAGATGGGATAGCGGCGACCATGAAAGGTCAGCATGCCCTCGCCTCCAGAACCACCCACAAAGAAGGCCGCCTTGTAGACTGAGAAACTGATCTTACCGTCGTCGGCATACGCGGCGCCAGCAGCGCTGATTCCTGCTGCTGCGATAACCGCAGCCGCGACTGAACGAAATCCGGACGAAATCTTCATGATGCGTCTCCTAAAATCGAGGCTAACCCAGCCAGGAGGGCACGTCAGCAGTATGCCAAAGTCACAGCTGAAACAGTATCGATCGTCAATAGTTCCAGACTCCAGCTGGGAGACGGCCGCCACGAAACGAGGTTGATAATAGTCTCGGTGGCCAGCCGATGGCAGCCAACGCTCGGCTCACTCAGCATTGCCGAAATCTCGAGCATTTGTCGATGATGGACGGTGATGTCGAGCGCCGAAATTGTCGTATTCATCCGGATACGATTTGCGCTGCCGCAGGAGTTCGCTCCGACCGACACCTTCTTCTAGGGGGGCGATGACAGGGGATTGGGCGACAACCGACGTCTGGCGATGGAGACTTTTGGGGCCGTACGCCCAGGTTTCATCTGGATGGCACTGTACCGCGCGATATTCAGGCATGGCCGGTGACACTCGCCAGTGCCAGGAGCAACAGGAACGCGAGAGGTGGCGGGAGCTCCCGATAGTTCCTGATACGAACAATGGCTACGATCGCGGCGAGCATAATCGAGACGCCCAACGCGACCCCGATATATCGGGTGCCGGCTATCACCAAAAGCACCGCAGTTACGAGCTCGAAGGCGGCCGTGACCCAGCACCACCAGAAAGGAAATCCAAGTCGCACGAAACCCATGCGGATTTTCGGATGTCCACTTGCATTGACGATGGCGCCGACGAGAAACGCGCCGGCGGCCAGCCAGATGAAGATGGTACCGAATGATGTGCTTGTGAAAATATTCATTGGAAGTCCCGTCTAGGTCTTTTCTATATATCAACGTTATATAATCTAGCAATGCTAGTTTGTCAATCAATGTTCCTTTTGATAATTTCGCGCCAGGAAAAATCGCGCGCATGAAGATTGGGGCACTGAGTGGGTATCAGCGAACGCAAGGCTCGAGAGCGGGTCGACCGTGAACGCAGGATCGTCGTAGCTGCACGGACGATCGCAGAACGCGACGGCTGGGCTGCCGTCACGATCCGGCGTCTCGCCGAGGAGATAGAATACAGCCAGCCAGTTCTCTATTCGCATTTCGAAAATCGCGATCAGATCGTCGGAGCAGTCGCGCTTGAAGGCTTCGGCGAATTGGCTGCGACGCTCCGCGCTGCGATCCACCCATCGTCCACGTCAAAGGCGCGAGTGGAAGACGTCGCAGCCGCCTATCTCGATTTCGCTTTCGCTTGCCCTGCGATGTACGAGGCGATGTTCGTCCTGCCGACTGGGCTCCACTTCGCCAGATCCGACACGCCAGCCCAACTTCGCGATGGCTTCGGAGCCATGGCGACGGTGATCGCGCCGTTCTCTCAGGATGTAGATACCGCTACCGAAACTTTCTGGGCGGCACTTCACGGTTTGGCGGAGCTTGAACGTCACGGCAGGATAAGACCCACTTTCCGGGCTCAACGTATTACGCTCATCATGAAGATGGTGTCGGGTCAACTCTGAGAGCAGGGTCTTGCGATTAATCTGATCCCGCCTAAGTGGCTTGAAAAATGCCGGACAAGGCAAAGGCCTTAAGGCTAATGCATGTCGCCCGGAAGTGTGCAGCGGTTCCGGGGTAACGGCATGCATGAAAAAAGAGCTTTAGGAGTTTGGCCGCTTCGGGCCGAAAGCCGGCGTGCAACGTCCGAGGATCTGCTCGATTTCAACGCTGAAATGCGACAGCGCCGTTCGCGAGGAATCCGCCAGTCCGCAGCCTGCGGGTTCGGCCTCACAGAAGGGGCCAGTTTTGCTGGCCCCTTATCTCTCATCAGATATCGCTTGCAGCGCTCGACCAGAGGTCGGCTGCTTCGGCCGCCGTCATGCGGCGCACCTCGGCTTCATGGCTGCGGCTGGCGAAGAGTTCGCTGGCCATGATCTGCTCGGCAAGATCGGCCGGGAGCGAGAGGATGACGCGGCCTTCGCCATTGTGCAGGCCGCCGAGTTCCGTGCGCTTGCCTGTCACCATGCCGCCGGCGACCGTGTTGTTGGTCTCCGGGTCGATCAGGATGAAGGAGCCGGACAGCCGGTTCTGCTCATAGGGGTCGAAGATCGCCGCTTCGTCGAAGACAAGCCGGACTTTGCCGATAGCGTTCATGTAGAGCCGCTGGGCGGCAGTCCAGGTGCCGGTCTTCAGCTCGAGCTGGCTGAGCGGCTGCACCTGGACGCGCTGGCGCCGCGAACCGCTCTTCAGCCAGTAGCGTTTGCCGGGCTCGATGCCCTCGGGCTGCAGCGCGACGATCTGCGCGTCGAAAGCAAGGCCGACCTGCGGCTGAGCGTCGATCGAGACGATCATGTCGCCGCGCGCCACATCGACCTGGCGATCGAGCACCAGGGTGATCGCATCACCGGCGACGGCAGCGTTGCGCACCAGATCGAAGGTAACGATCTTGGAGACATTGGCGACCATGCCGGATGGCAGGATCATGACGCTGTCGCCCGGCTTGACCGAGCCGCCGGCAACCGTGCCCTGATAGCCGCGGAAGCTTTCGCCCGGGCGCGAGACGCGCTGCACCGACAGGCGGAAGCCGACCGTCTGCGACGAGCGCACGGTCGCAAGCTCCAGCGTCTCCACCAGTGTCGGGCCGCTGTACCAAGGCATGGCGGCCTGGCCGGAATAGACGACGTTTTCGCCCTTCAGCGCCGACATCGGAATGGCGGTGATCTGCTTGACGCCGAGCGACAGCGCAAATTCCCGGAATTCATGGCTGATCTTGTCGAAGCCGGCGCGGTCGTAGCCCGTCAGGTCGATCTTGTTGACGGCAAGCACGAATTGCTTGATCCCGAGCAGCGAAGCGATCGTCGCGTGACGGCGTGTCTGGTCGAGAATGCCGAAGCGCGCGTCGACCAGCAGGATGGCGAGATCGGCGGTCGAGGCGCCGGTCGCCATGTTGCGGGTATATTGCTCGTGGCCGGGCGTGTCGGCGACGATGAAGGAGCGCTTGTCGGTCGAGAAATAGCGATAGGCGACATCGATGGTGATGCCCTGCTCGCGCTCGGCCTGCAGGCCGTCGAGCAACAGCGCGAAGTCGGGCAGGCCGAGATCGTTCTGCTTGCCGGTGGAATCGCGCTGCAGCGTGGCGGCCTGGTCTTCCTTGACCGCCTTGGTGTCCCAGAGCAGGCGGCCGATCAGGGTCGACTTGCCGTCATCGACGCTGCCGCAGGTAATCAGGCGCAGCGGGCGCGTGTCGCGCTGGGCCTTCTGCGGCTCGGCGGCGGGCAGGCTGACGACGGTGGCGGCCGAGACGGCGGTTTGGGCTGCGGTCATCTCAGAAATATCCTTCACGCTTCTTCTTTTCCATGGAGCCGGACTGGTCGCGGTCGATGGCGCGGCCCTGGCGTTCGGACACCGTTGCGATTTCGAGTTCGGCAATCACCTCTTCGAGGGTGGTGGCCTGTGAGCGGATGGCGCCGGTCAGCGGGAAGTCGCCGAGAGTGCGGAAGCGGATCATGCCCTCCTGGCGCACTTCGCCGGGCAGCAGTTCGAGACGCGGATCCTCGGCCAGGATCATCATGCCGTCGCGCTCAACGAAGGGCCGCTTCTTGGCGTAATAGAGCGGCACCAGCGGAATGTCCTCGGCCTGGATGTAGCGCCAGATATCGACCTCCGTCCAGTTCGACAGCGGGAAGGCGCGGACGCTCTCGCCCTTGCGGATCATGCCGTTATAGACGTTCCAGAGTTCCGGCCGCTGGTTGCGCGGGTCCCAGCGATGGTCGGGCGTGCGGAAGGAATAGATGCGCTCCTTGGCGCGGCTGGCTTCCTCGTCGCGCCGCGCGCCGCCGAAGGCGGCGTCGAACTGGCCGGCATCGAGCGCCTGGCGGAGGCCCTCGGTCTTCATGATGTCGGTGAAGGCAGCCGATCCATGGGTGAAGGGCGTGATGTTTTCGGCCGCACCGCGCGGATTGATGTGCTCGATCAGGTCGAGATCGTACTTCCTAGCGGTCTCGTCGCGGAAAGCGATCATCTCCCGGAATTTCCAGCCGGTGTTCACATGCAGGAGCGGGAAGGGCACGCGGCCGGGATAGAAGGCCTTGCGCGCCAGATGCAGCAGCACCGAGGAGTCCTTGCCGATCGAATAGAGCATGACGGGACGCTCGAATTCGGCCGCGACCTCGCGAAAGATATGGATGGATTCGTTTTCCAGCGCCTTCAGATGCGGGTCGAGTGGCGCCTTGGCGCTCTGGGGATTGCTGAGTTCCGTATCCGGACGGCTATCGGGCATGTTTTACTCCAGACTGTCGATCCTTTGCGGTTCGCCGCAAAGCAGTTCCTGATGCTGGCTTTCCCAAGGCTGCGGCGGTGGCCGCGCCCGGGTTCGGTAAGCCGTGAAGTTGATTATTGTGCGGCGATGACGGCGGCCTCTTCGGCGACATGCAGGCCGCATTCGCGCGTCTCGTCCTGCTCCCACCACCAGCGACCGGCGCGTTCCGGCTCGCCGGGCTTGATCGCCCGGGTGCAGGGCTCGCAGCCGATCGAGGGATAGCCGCGGGCATGCAGCGGATTGACCGGAACGCCGTTGTCGGACACGAAGGCCTTGATCGCCTCCAAGTCCCAATCGGCGAGCGGATTGACCTTCAAGAGGTGCCGTTCGGCGTCGTATTCGGCAAAGGGCGTCTCGGCGCGGTTGGCCGATTGGCCGCGGCGCAGGCCGGTGATCCAGATCGTTGCCCCTTCGAGTGCGCGCGCAAGCGGCTTAAGCTTGCGCACGCCACAACAGGCATGCCTGGCTTCGACGCTCTCGTAGAAACCGTTGAGGCCATACTGCGCCGCATAGGCGTCGATATCGGCCTTCTCGGGCTCGTAGCGCTGGATCTTTACGTCGTACTGGCTTTCCGTCTCGGTAATCAGCGACAGCGTCTCGGCAAACAGCCGGCCGGTCTGCAGCGTCGCAATATCGATCGGCAGGCGGTGCGTGCCGATCTCGGCGGTGATCACCTGGTCCTCGATGCCGAGCGAGGTGGTGAACACCACGCGGCCCCCGAGGCCGGAGACCAGCGACAGACGTCCGGCCAGGTCGAGACCTGCCAGCTTGTCGTTCAGCGCCTCGGCTTCGGCAATGGGCCCTTCTTCCGCAATCGTATTGATAACAGTCATGAGAATCCTGTCCTTTGTTGACGGGAGTATCGCAGTTCAATCCTGGATCGGACAGAAAAAGGGATTTCGAAAGCTGCGGCCAGAGGAGCAAATATCTCTCCGAAGCTGCCGCAATGCAAAAAAACAGCCGCCCGGGGACAAAAATCCCCGCGAACAGCTGGTATGTCTATAAAAATAGTAGAGTTACACGCGGCCTGTCAATCCGAAATCTGAAGTGATGCCGAAAAAGGTGCAGAAAGGGCGGTTTAAGCGTAGATTGTGACAGTTCGGCCGAGAGGGAAAAACAAGGCCGAAAACGCTTAGTCCTCAAGGCTTTCTCCGGCGCGTTCAAATTCCGTTCATGCTGGTTGTGCCATAGAGGCGAAAGTAATTCCGTAGCGGCGCGGAGATTCGCGCCGCCTGTGTGTCGATGGTCTGAGATGATTACGCAAAAGGCGAAATATGCGCTGCGGGCGCTGACGGTTCTGGCGGATGCCGATGCCGACGAACCGGTGATGATTTCCGATATCGCCGCCCAGCAGAAGATCCCGAAAAAGTTCCTCGAACAGATCCTGCTCGATCTGAAGCATCACGGCATCGTCGTCAGCCGTCGCGGCAAACAGGGCGGTTATCTCTTGCTGAAGCCCGCCCACACCATCACCTTCGGCGAGATCCTGCGCATCATCGACGGCCCGATCGCGCCGCTGCCGTGCCTGTCGATCACCGCCTACCGCCGGTGCGACGATTGCGACGGCGAACAGAACTGCCAGATCCGTCACGTCTTCGCCAAGGTCGCCGACGCCACCCGCAAGGTGCTGTTCTCGACAACCATCGCCGACGCCGTCGGCCCAAGACACGGCGCCGAAGTCACCCGGCTGCTGGCCTAAGCGGCTTTGGCCGGCTATCCCCGGTGCGGTCGCGCGTCTTTTGCTGGGGCAGCGAGACCGGTATCTCCACCCTACGGGCGTAGACCTCCTAGCGTATAGCCGCCATCGACGGTGATTTCTTGCCCGGTGACGAAGGCGGCATCATGGGAAAGCAACCAGGCGACAGTACCTGCGATATCTTCTGACGTTCCATTTCGCCGAAGCGGTGTGTGGGCGGCTAGCCTTGCAGCAAAAGGCGGATCGATAACATCATCCGCCATGGGTGTGAGAATAATCCCTGGATTGATGGCATTGATCCTGACGTTGCGAGGTCCTTGCTCCGCCGCCAGGGTCCGCATCATCGCAAGCAACGCCCCCTTCGTGCTGGCATAGGCTCCAGCACCCGGCATCACGCCGGCTGCTGTCCACGAGGCGTTGATGAGAATGCTGCCGCCTTCCAGGAAGGGCAGGCAGTGTTTGATCGTGAAGAAGGTGCCCTTGAGATTGGTGTCGATCAGCGCGTCGAAATCGTCTCCATCCGTCACTGCCAACGGTTTGAATTCGCCGAGAACTCCGGCATTGGCAAAGACCGCATCCAGCCGTCCGAAGCGTGCGATCGTCTTCTCGACAATCGCGGCGATGGCTTCATTGTCGGCGATATCGCCGGCAATTGCGATGGCCGCACCGCCTGATGCCTCGATCTCTCCAAGCAGTCGATTGATCGGCTCGGGGCGGCGTCCGACGAGGACGAGCTCGGCTCCTTCCGCCACTAGGCGAAGGGCGGCAGCCCGGCCCATCCCCGTTCCAGCACCTGTAATGAGAACCGTTTTGCCGATGAACCGCGTTCGCGTCATGTCTTGCTCCTTGAATGATTGCGTCGAGGCGGTTGTAATTCGAGCACTTACTCATGATAATTGGGGAAAATACGCGATCATTTAAAAGCAGAAGTATTGAATGGGTCTCTTTCGTTCCATGCAGGTATTTGTCACAACCGTCCAGGAAGGCTCGATGAGCGCAGCATCGGGCAAGCTTGGCATCTCGCCGGCAATGGTCGGGCAACACGTCGCCGCACTGGAGGAACGGCTGGGTACGCGCCTCCTCAACCGAACCACGCGTCGGCAGAGCCTGACGGATTTCGGCAAGAGCTATGTCGAGCAGTGCCGGGATATTCTGGAGCGGGTGGCTATTGCGGATCAGGACGCCGAGGCATCGCAGACGAAACCGCGCGGCCTCTTGAAGGTCACGGCGCCGGCGACGTTCGGGGCGGAGGTGCTGATGCCGGCTTTGCAACGCTACCGAGAGATCGCTCCCGAGGTGATGCTGGATATTACCTTGACCGATCGTAACGTCGATATCGTCGAGGAAGGTTTCGACATCGCGATCCGCATCGGGGACCTGCCCGACAGCCGCCTCATCGCGCGTCAGCTCGCTCCCTATCGAATGATGATTTGCGCGTCACCGGATTACCTCGCTCGACATGGAAATCCTGCCCATCCAAGCGCGCTTTCCGGCCACGAAACCATTGGTTTCACCCCGGCGGCGCGCTCGCCCTGGAGGCTGTCGAAAGGCAAGGATGAGGTCGAGGTCGCGCCCAGATTGTCGATCACCGTCAATAGCGGTCAGGCCGTGCGCATGGCCGCTCGTGCCGGATTGGGTGTCGTTATGCAGCCTGCCATCCTGCTGGCTTCGGATATCCGGGCCGGCCTTCTCGTCCAGCTCTTCCCCGATTGGCATCTGCGTGAGCGGCCTATGTCACTCGTCTACCACCGGGATCGGCGCATGACGCCACGCGTGCGAAGCATCATCTCATTCGTCGTTGCGGAGTTTGGAGCAGAGCCGGAGAGTCCGGCAAATCGCCCTGCCGAGTGACCGCAATCGATGCCTTGGGCCGACGTCACGCCTGGTGGCGTGATTAGCTTTCCGCCAGTTCCCTGGCGCGCCGTGCCCGGATCGCCGCGGCAATGAAGACGCGCGACAAGCCGTGATAGAGCGGCTCGCGCGATAGCAGGCGCGAGGTGATGTAGCCGATCATCGACACTGCCATGATCGGGATGACCGCCTCGTGATCCCCGGTCATCTCGAGGATGATGACGAAGGCCGTCATCGGCGCCTGTACGACGCCGGAGAAATATCCGGCCATGCCGAGGATCGCCGCAAGGGCGATGCCACTGCCCATCAATTGGCCGACCGTGCTGCCGAAGCCGGCGCCGATGGCGAGTGAGGGCGCGAAGATGCCGCCCGGGATTCCCGAAATCATCGACAGGAAGCCGGCAACAAGCTTTTCGAGGAAGAAAAGCAGGGGCAGGGGATTGCCCTCGACGGCACCCTTCGCCTGGTCGTAGCCGGTGCCGAAGGTCGTACCACCCGACAGGATGCCGACGGCGGCGACGGCGAGGCCGCAGACGGCCGCCAGCATTACCATCCGCCGCAGCGGTTGCGGCTGCGCAAAGCGGCGCACATGCTGGCCGGCATAGAGCGCCAGCCCGCTGAATGCAGCGCCAAGGGCGCCGCCGCCGATGCCGCAGACGAGCACCAGTTCCCAGTCGCGCAGCGATGCCGGCGCAACGGATGTCGAGCCGAAATAATTATAGCTGCCGGCGAGCCCGAGCGCGGCAAGGCCGGACAGGATGACGGCGGTCAGAACCAGTCCGTTGGCGCGCGATTCATAGGTGCGGCTCATCTCCTCAATCGCGAAGACGATGCCGGCGAGCGGCGTGTTGAAGGCGGCGGCGATGCCGGCCGCAGAACCGGCAAGGATCAGCCCGCGGGCTTGCGCCATGCCGCCGAAGCGAGCGACCGCCAGCATGATCGATGCGCCCACCTGCACGGTCGGTCCCTCGCGGCCGATCGATGCGCCGCTGAGGAGACCGACCACCGTCAGCACGATCTTGCCGAAGACCAGCCGCAGCGACAGCAGGCGGGTGCGGTCTTCCGGATCGCGCAGATGCCGGGCGGCGATCGCCTGCGGAATGCCGCTGCCCTGCGCGTTCGGGAAATACCGTGCGGCGAGATAGGCCGACAGCATGAAACCGAGCGGCGTGACGACGAGCGGCAGCAGAAAGCCCCATTCGCCGGAGGCTGTTATGCCGGCAAAGGCGCGTTGGGCGAGATCGGCCAGCCTGGCAAAGCCGACACTGATGATGCCGATCGCGCAAGCGCCGAACCAGAAGATCAGCCGTGGGCGCCAGAGTGCGAGGGAACCCCAGAGAACACGGGAGCGGCGAAGAAGTCGGGACTTGCGATACAACACTGGCATGCCGGGAGCGGAAGTTGAACAGAGCTTCTTCCTAAACCGGTTTGCGGGGAAAGAACCACCTCTTTCGTCGGAAATCGCCGCCCCCACCAGTCTTCGATCCGCACCATATCTCCAGCCATCACCGATCGCTGACCGCCGCCCTGGGATTGACCCAGGGCTCCTGGTTGGAGCGCGCCAGCGGCTGTTTGCCGAGGATGTGGTCGGCGGCCTTCTCGCCGGTCATGATCGAGGGGCCGTTCAGATTGCCGTAGGTGACGTGCGGGAAGATCGAGCTGTCGGCGACGCGTAGGCCATCGACGCCGATCACCCGGGTCTGCGGATCGACCACCGCCATCGGATCGTCCTTGGCGCCCATCTTGCAGGTGCCGCAGGGGTGATAGGCGCTTTCCAGATGTTCGCGCAGGAAGGCGTCGATCTGCGCGTCGCTCTGCACACCTTCGCCCGGCTGGATCTCCGGCCCGCGATAGTCGTTGAAGGCGCTCTGGCCGAAGATCTCGCGGGTGAGGCGCACACAGTGGCGGAACTTCTCCCAATCCTCGGCATGGCTCATATAGTTGAAGCGCAGCACCGGATCGGCCTTCGGGTCGGACGAACGCAGCGTCACGCTGCCGCGCGACTTCGACAGGTTGTAGCCGACATGCACCTGGAAGCCGTGGCTCTTGGCCGCCGCCTTGCCGTCATAGCTGATCGCCACCGGCAGGAAGTGATACTGGATGTCGGGCTGCTTCAGCCCAGAGGCGGAGCGCAGGAAGGCGCAGGCCTCGAACTGGTTGGAGGCGCCGAGCCCGCCGCGCGAGAGCAGCCATTGTGCGCCGGCCACGCCCTGCCAGAACCACGGCAGCCAGGAATAGAGCGACACCGGCTTGGTGCTGACCTGCTGGAAATAGAACTCCATATGGTCCTGCAGATTGGCGCCGACGCCCGGCCGGTCGGCCTTCACCGTAATGCCCATGTCCTGCAGATGTTGGCCGGGACCGATGCCCGACAGCATCAACAGCTTCGGCGAATTGAACGAGGAGGCCGAGACGATCACCTCGCGGTTCGCCTTCACCACCTCTATTTTGCCGTTGCGTTCGATCTCGACGCCGGTCGCCCGTCCGTCCTCGATCAAGATCCTCTGCGCAAAGCCGTAGACGATATTGACATTGTCCCGCTTCAGCGCCGGTTTCAGATAGGCATTGGCGGCAGACCAGCGGCGGCCGGAAAAGATGGTCTGCTCCATCAGCCCGAAGCCTTCCTGCTTGCTGCCGTTATAATCCTCGGTCGTCTCGAAGCCCGCCTGTTTGCCGGCCTCGACAAAGGCGCGAAACAGCGGATTGGTGAAACCGCCGCGCTGGACATGCAGCGGCCCGTTTGTGCCGCGCCAGCCCTCCTCGCCGCCATGCGAATGCTCCATCCGCTTGAAATAGGGGAGAACGTCGGCATAGGCCCAGCCGCCGGCGCCAAGCTCCTCCCACCGGTTGAAGTCCTCGGCGTGGCCGCGCACATAGACCATGCCGTTGATCGAGGAGGAGCCGCCGATCACCTTGCCGCGCGGCGCAGTGATGCGCCGGTTGTTGAGGTTGGGTTCCGGCTCGGACAGATAACCCCAATTATAGCGCTTCATGCTCATCGGCCAGGCAAGCGCCGCTGGCATCTGGATGAACGGCCCGAAATCGCTGCCGCCCGCCTCGATGACGAGAACGGAATTCTTGCCGTCTTCCGACAGGCGATAGGCGAGGGCGGACCCCGCCGAGCCCGAGCCGATGATGACGAAATCTGCTTGCATGGCGTTCCCTTAAATTCCTTTGCACGGTCCCCGAAGACTTCGGGACATCAAGACCCCGCCCCAAACCCCTCCCACAAGGGGAGGGGCTTAACCTGCGGCACTGCCTCACTCCGAAATCAGCGCCGCAAATGGTGCGATCGAGGGGAGGCAAAACCGGTGCGGCATTCTAGCCCCTCCCCCTCGTGGCGAGGGGTTGGGGAGGGGTCTTCTCACTCTCAATAAGGCGCCGCCACCGGCCCCATGCCGACGTAAACCGTCTTCAGCTCGGAATAATGCTCCAGCGCCGCCAGCGAATTCTCGCGGCCGAAGCCGGATTGTTTCGAGCCGCCGAAGGGGATTTCCACCGGGCAGAGATTATAGGTGTTGATCCAGAGCGTGCCGGCCTCCAGCCGGTCGACGACGCGGTGGGCGCGGGTGAGGTCGGCGGTGAAGACGCCGCCTGACAGGCCGAATTCGCTGGCATTGGCGCGTGTGATGACCTCGTCCTCATCGTCGAAATCGAGCACCGACATCACCGGCCCGAAGATCTCCTCGCGGGCGATGGTCATGTCGTCGGTTACGTCGGCAAACACCGTCGGCTGCACATAATAGCCTTCGCCGGAAACGTTGTTGGGAATACCGCCGCCGGCGACAAGCGTTGCGCCCTCGGCCTTGCCCTTTTCGATATAGGCGACCACCTTCTCGCGCTGTGCCCAGGAAACCATCGGGCCGATCTGCGTCGCCTCATCAAGCGGATCGCCGATCAGCATCGCCTCGGTGCGCGCCTTCAGCCGCTTCAGGAACTCGGTCTTGACCCCCTTCTGCACGAAGACGCGGGTGCCGTTCGAGCAGACCTGGCCGGTGGAATAGAAATTGCCGAGCATGGCGCCGCCGACCGCCGAATCGAGATCGGCGTCGTCGAAGACGATGAGCGGCGACTTGCCGCCGAGTTCCATCGTCACATGCTTGAGATTGCCGGCCGCCGCCGCCGCCACCCGGCGCCCGGTCGGCACCGATCCGGTCAGCGACACCTTGGCGACATCGGGATGGTTGACGAGCAGCGGCCCGGTATCGCGGTCGCCCTGGATGACGTTGAAAAGCCCCTTCGGCAGCCCCGCCTCGTGCAGGATCTCGGCAATCTTCAAGGCGCCGAGCGGCGTGTTTTCCGAGGGCTTGAAAACCATGGCATTGCCGCAGATGAGCGCCGGCGCAGCCTTCCAGCAGGCGATCTGCTGCGGATAGTTCCAGGCGCCGATGCCGACGCAGACGCCGAGCGGCACCCGCTTGGTGTAGGCAAAATCCTGGCCGAGCGGGATATGCGAACCATTGAGGCCGGCCGGTGCGACACCGCCGAAGAATTCGAAGGCATCGGCGCCCGAGGTCGGATCGGCGACAATCGTCTCCTGGATCGGCTTGCCGGTATCGAGCGTTTCCAGTTCCGACAACGCCCGGTTTCGCTCGCGCATGATGTCGGCGGCGCGTTTGAGGATGCGTCCGCGCGCCATCGGGCTCATCGCCGCCCATTCCGGCTGGGCGCGTCTGGCCGCGGCAATCGCCTTCTCGACAATCGCGGGCGTTGCGGCATGTAGCCGGGCGATCACCTCGCCGGTCGCCGGATAGAGGCTCTCGATGACGGTCCCGTCGGTGTCCTCGACATATTCGCCGTCGATGAAGTGCGAGGCTCTCGGCTGGGCTTTCATGTCATTTGTCCTTGGATGTTCGATGTGGTTGTCCCATCTCGGCTGGAAGGGAAGGTGGCGGCCAGAAGCGCATTCAGATAATCCTCTGTCAGTGCGATCGAGGCTTCGATGCCGATCGGTGCCGATTTCAGACTTTGCCTGATGTAGAGCCCGTCGATCATCGCCGCAGCGCCCTCGGCGATGCGTTCTGCGGCGTCGGCCGGCAGCAGCGCCTTGAGATCGGCAAGCAGGTTGGAGCGCAGCCGGCGGGCATAGATCACCAGGAAACGCCGCGTCTCCTCCGAGCGCTGCGCTTCGGCGTAAAAGGCAAGCCAGGCGGCGATCGTGTCTGGCGCGAACTGGTCGGCGTGGAAGTTGACACGGATGACGGCCGAAAGCCGGGCGCGCGGCGTCTGCGCTGCCATCAGCGCCGCCACCGTATCGCTGCGCAGTTGCCTAAGAAGCGAGCGGATCGTCTCGATCAGCAATTGTTCCTTGCTGCCGAAATAATGATGGGCAAGGGCCGGCGACACGCCAGCCTGGCGGGCAATGTCGGACATGGTGACGGCAAGCGAGCCGTGATCGCCGATCACCCGCAGCGCCGCATCAACGAGCGCCTTGCGACGCACCGGCTCCATTCCGACTTTCGGCAAAGCGCCAACTCCTCACGCATTTTCGATAAGGATATTTTTGATTGACTGATCAATCAACAAAAATATTGACCGAATTGATTTCGCGCAGATCTTTTCCAGAGAAACGGGCGCAACATATTCAAAGTTGATCAGGAGGTGTGCCATGACCAGCGTCTTCAACGAAATGCCCGGATCCCCGCTACGGTCGAAATGGGTCTGGTTCCTCGGCCTCGGCGTGCTGCTTCTAATCTGTGGCCTCATCGCTCTTAGCAACCTGCTAATGGCGACCGTCGCTTCGGTCTTTTATGTCGGCATGCTCATGCTGGCGGGTGGCGTCATCTATCTCATCCACGCTTTTCAGGTGCGCCGTTGGGATCAAGTGCTCTTCTGGGCTCTGAGCGGTGTGCTTTACGTGCTTGCCGGCATCTGCGCCTTCATCAATCCTATCTTCACCTCGGCCGCCTTGACTTTGTTTCTGGCCATTGCGCTGCTGGTGGCCGGCATTTTCCGTCTCTGGGTCGGGATGCGGATGCGGCCGCTGAAGGGCTGGCGCTGGATCGCGACCAGCGGCGTCATGACGGCGCTGGCCGGCTTCGTCATCGCGCTGGGCTGGCCGGTGAACAGCCTCTGGATCCTCGGTCTGTTCTTGGCCGTCGATCTCATCATCCAGGGCTCGACCATGATTGCCTTCGGCCTCGGCATGCGCGGCTGAAGCCTTTTTGATACCCCTATTTTGACAAGGGCATGACAGGGGATTAGACTAAAGGGGTATGGACCGATCGCCAAAAGCGGGTGGTCCTGTGTGCGATAGCCGCAAATGGTCATGCGTCCCCCAAAGGCAGGGTTCTGCCTCAATAAAAAGGGAGGAAGTTCATGCCGATGGTCACCGTTTCCATCTCTCCGCAACAGGCAGCGGGCATCCGCGCCGCCGTCGACACAGGCGGCTATGCCTCGAGCAGCGAGGTCGTCCGCGAGGCGCTCCGCCTCTGGGACACCGCCCGCAAGCTCAACGAATTCCGCGACGATGTCCTCGACGACGAGGGCGCTCCGTCCGGCGGCAGATGCGTCGCCGACATGTTCGCTGATCACGAGGCAGAGCGCCGCCGCTCCGCCTGATTAAGCGCCTGATTGTATTCTGAAATTCAAGATGAACGCGGAACGCGTGGTCGTGCCCTGCGTCTTTCACAAAACTTTCATATTGGCGAAAGGGTTCATTGATCCTTCCGGTGCATCTTTCTGACCAAGAAGAACAAGTCACAGTGGAGATCAGCCAAATGAAGAGCGGGACTTCACTGGTTGCCACCGTCGAGCCCGGCGTCCTGCGCCGCTATGCCAGCGACCAGATCGTCACGCTTGCCAAGCTCGTGGTCGAGAACGCCTTTCAGCCGATCGTCGAGGCCGGCACCGGCACGGTGTTCGGTTACGAATCCCTGATGCGCGGCCAGGAGCGTATCGGCTTCGACACCCCGGTCGACATTCTCGACGAGGCCCATCAGGCCGGCCAACTGCTGCAGCTCGAACAGATGCTGGCGAGCCGCGCGCTCGCCAAATTCGCCACCCTGTCGAATTTCTCCACCTCGACGCTGTTCCTCAATCTCGATGTCCGGCTCATCCCGCATGGCGAACGCTTGGTCGAGAGCCTGCTGCAGCACCTGCGGAAGGCCAATATTCCGCCGTCCTCCGTCTGCTTCGAATTCTCCGAACGTTTCGACAACACCAGCGTGCCGGAATTTGCCGCGCTCGTTTCCAAGCTGCGCAAGGCAGGTTTCAAGCTGGCGATCGACGATTTCGGCGTCGGTCACGGCGAGATGAAGCTGCTTTGCGACTATGCCGTCGATTACCTGAAGATCGACCGCCATTTCGTCGCCGAGCTCGACCGCAGCTCCCGCAAGCGCCATCTTTTGAAGAGCATCGTCAACATCGCCCATGTGCTCGGCACCCGCGTCATCGCCGAAGGCATCGAGACCGAGGCCGAATTCATCGCCTGCCGCGAATATGGCGTCGACCTCGTCCAGGGCTGGTTCATCTCCCGCCCGACGACGCATATGTCGGAGCTGGCGCCGTCCTTCCCGCATCTGCAGGAGCTCGGAAAAACCAAGCGAGGCAGCCAATCGCTCGACGAAATCCTCATCCGCAAGCAGATCGAATTCCTGCCGACGGTTTACGAGAACGACAGCATCGACAGCGTCTTCGAACTCTTCCGCCGCAATCCGCGCCAGGCTTTCTTTCCCGTGCTCAACGCCAATAGCGAGCCGCGTGGCATCATTCACGAGCAGCACCTTAAGGAATATATCTACCAGCCCTTCGGCCGCGATCTCTTGAAGAACAAGATGTATGAGCGCAGCATCTCGCATTTCGTCGAAATGGCCCCGATCGTCGGCCTCGACAGCGATGCCGAGCAACTGATGGCGATCTTCGCCAATATGGAAGGCAGCAACTGCCTGATCCTCACCGACAATATGCGTTATGCCGGCGTCGTCTCCGCCGCCTCGCTGATCAAGGTCATCAACGAGAAGCAGCTGAAGACAGCCCAGGACCAGAACCCGCTGACCGGCCTGCCGGGCAATCGCGCCATCCGCGATTTCATGCGCCAGTCCGGCCGCGACGGCGATGAGGTCCGCCATTTCTGCTACTGCGACTTTGATAATTTCAAGCCATTCAACGATGCTTACGGCTTCCATCTCGGCGATCATGCCATCTCGCTGTTTGCCGCGCTGATGTGCCGCTATTTCTTCGCCGAGCGCCATTTTCTCGGCCATGTCGGCGGCGACGACTTCTTCATCGGCGTCGTCGGCTGGACGCAGGAGGAGCTGACGGAAATTCTCGACCGGCTGATCAGCGATTTTCACGACGATGTGCTCGATCTCTATTCCGACGAGCATCGCGCCGCTGGCCGCATCCTCGGACACGATCGCGCCGGCGCCGAGGCGCTGTTTCCGCTGATGCGCTGCTCGATCGGCGTCATCGAACTGCCGAAAGGCCTGGTCATCGACGATATCAACCGCGTCAGCGCTGAGATCGCCGTCATCAAGTCGGCCGCCAAGGAGAGCGACGAAGGTCTCGTCTTTCACTTGCTGGGCGAGGCGAATTGACGCCCTTGCCACATCAAGCCTTCCCAAGCCCGCGGGGCTGACTTATTTCCTGGTTCCGATCAGGGAGGGTCGCGCCATGTCACTGCCCCAGGAAATGCGTTTCATCGATCTCAAGTCCTTCGGCGCCCCGGAGGTGATGACGATCGGCAGACGCCCGCTGCCGGTGCCCGGTGAGGGGCAGGTTCTCGTGCGCGCCGAGGCGATCGGCGTCAACCGCCCCGATGTCGCCCAGCGCCAGGGCAGCTATCCCGCGCCCAGGGATGCAAGCCCGATCCTTGGCCTGGAACTGTCAGGCGAAATCGTTGAGATTGGCCCTGGCGTTAGCGGCTACGGCGTCGGCGACAAGATCTGCGGCCTCGCTAATGGCGGCGCCTATGCCGAATATTGCCTGCTGCCGGCCGGCCAGATCCTGCCCTTTCCCAAGGGTTATGACGCGGTGAAGGCCGCGGCCCTTCCCGAAACCTTCTTCACCGTCTGGGCCAATCTCTTCCAGATGGCCGGGCTGACCGAAGGCGAGACCGTGCTGATCCATGGCGGCTCCAGCGGCATCGGCACGACGGCGATCCAGCTCGCCCGCGCTTTCGGCGCCGAGGTCTATGCGACGGCCGGTTCAAGCGAGAAATGCGCGGCCTGCGAAAGGCTCGGCGCCAAACGTGCGATCAACTACAGACGCGAGGATTTCGCCGAGGTGATCAAGACCGAGACCGGCCAGGGCGTCGATATCATTCTCGATATGATCGGCGCCGCCTATTTCGAGCGCAACCTCGCCTCGCTCGGAAAAGACGGCTGCCTGTCGATCATCGCCTTCCTCGGCGGGGCTGTTGCCGAAAAGGTCAATCTGTCGCCGATCATGGTCAAGCGCCTGACGGTCACCGGTTCCACCATGCGCCCGCGCACGGCGGAGGAAAAACGCGCCATTCGCGACGATCTGCTCTCCGAGGTCTGGCCGCTTTTGGACGCCGGCACCATCGCCCCCGTCATCCACAAGGTCTTCGCCTTCGAAGAGGTCGTCGCAGCCCATCGGCTGATGGAAGACGGCAGCCATGTTGGTAAGATCATGCTCAGCGTCGGCTAGAGCATGATGCCGAAAAGTGTGAGCGGTTTTCTCATGATATCATGCTCTAACTCTTTAATTTAGAACAGGATTCAGATTTTGGGCCAACCGGGCCTAAAATCATCCTGTTCTAAGTGACAGTGACACGCCGATGGCGAGAACGCCGGGCAGCGCAATCAGCAGATAGAGCCAGTAGGCTGCCGACAGCGCCCCGGCAACGCCGCCCGGATCGACGAGGCCGGCGCCATTGGCGATGACGCCGGCAAAGGCAGCACCGAAAGCGCCGCCGAGCGAACTCATCGTCGGGATCGCCGCCGAAGCCTTGTCCAGTTCGCTGTCGGCGACGAGCGTCAGAACCATGGCGACGAGATGCGTCCAGCCGAGCCCGACGCCGAAGCCCATCATGAACATGCCGACTGCCGCCGGCACGATGAAGAGCATATGCGCCTGCGGATTGTCGCGCGCGAGAAAGACCGCCAGCGAAATGGTCGCCGCCGCCTCGATGAGCGCGCCGGCAACGATCGCCGCCTGCGCGCGACCGCCGGTCAGCGAGCCGCTGAGGAAAGCCGAAAACGTCCAGCCGAGGGCGACAAGTGCCACCAGATAACCTGAAACAAGCGGCGTCACCCCGTGCAGCACCTGCAGGAAATAGGGAATGAATACGTCGCTGACGAGCACGACGGTCATGGCCAGCATCGTCAGGTAGACACGCGCAATCGGCCTGGAAAGGCTGACCGCGCCGGAGGGCAGCAGCCGGTTCGGGCTTCGACTTTCGATGAGGAGCATGCCGCCGACCGCAGCGATCGATGCCGCGATCAGGCCAATTTTCGCGGCCGTCACCTCGATCGTCCCGGCGGTGCCGACCATCAGCACGGCGCCGAGCAGCAGCCCGATCTGGGCAATCGGCGTTTTCGCCTGCTCGCGGTCGTCTTCGACCTCGGGCAACAGCCGCGGCGCCAGAACCGCCATCACCAGGCCGAGCGGCATCAGCACGATGAAGGCGTAGCGCCAGTTGCTGCCGGCGGAGAAAAAGCCGCCAAGCGTCGGCCCGATAACGGTCGCCACACCCCAGATCGCCGCATAGAGCGTCGACGCCTTTGTCCATAACGGCTCGGGATAGACGAAGCGGATGAAGGCATAGCCAAGCGCGGCAAGCGCTCCGGTACCGAGACCCTGCACCGCGCGTCCGACCAGCACCACCGGCATGGACGGCGCGGCTGCGGCGATCAGGCTGCCGACGCCGAAGACCAGCGCGGCGATCACATAGATGGCGCGAAGCCCGATCCCCCGCGGGCGCATGGCGACGAAAATCGAGCCGAGCACGGCGGCGGCGACGAACAGGCTGGTGCCCAGGAAAACAGCGCCAGCCCGCCGATATCACGCACGATCGAAGGCGCGATGGTCGCCGTGATGTAGCTCTCGACCGCGTAAAGCATAACGCCGCCGGCAAGCATCAACGTTGCCGGCAGGTGCTCGGGCAGGAAGAGGCGCAGGAGGGAGCTGGTGGCGGGGATGGCCGCAGTCTGGTCGATATTGGACATGGAATGACCCTGATAAAGACCGACGGCCCGCAGCTTGGCGCCGCGATCGGTGATGTGCTTGGCATATCGGGCGAGGCCGCCCGTCAGCAGCTCGCCAAGCTGGCGGAACAGGGGCTGGTGGAGCCGGTCACCGTCGGCGCCACGGGCAGGGGCCGGCCGCGTCAGCTCTGGCACCTGACTGCCGCGGGCAACCGCCAATTCCCGGACGGTCATGCCGAACTGACGGCAAACCTGCTCGGCACGCTGGTCGAACAGCTCGGACCCGCGGCCCTCGACACTGTCATCTCGGCCCGCGAGGCCGAGGCGCTGCAGCGCTATCGGCTGGAATTGCAAAATGCCGGCGACCTTGCCGCGCGTGTCGAAGGTCTTGCCGCCATCCGCACCCGCGAGGGCTATATGGCCGATCACTGGCAGGAGGCGGATGGCTCCTTCATGCTGGTCGAAAACCACTGCCCGATCTGCGCGGCGGCCACCGCCTGCGCCGGCTTCTGCCGCTCCGAACTCGAAACCTTCCGTGCTGCACTCGGCGCCGAGGTCGAGCGCAGCGAACACATCCTCTTGGGCGCCCGCCGCTGCGCCTATCGCATCACGCCGCGTTGAGGCGGAGCACGCGCAGGCAGCTCGCGCTTCAGGCCGGCTGCCGCGCCTGCCGCCTGGCGCTTTCGAGATAAAGCAGGACACCGATCGACGCGAAGCCTGCGGCCGCGCCGACAAAGGCGGTGCCGGAATAGTCGCTGACCGATGTGCCGAAGGCGAAGAGCCCGGCGGCGATGCCGGTGCCGATGAAGGTGTTGAGCGAGATCAGCGAGGTTCCGAGCCCCGGCCGGTCTGCGATCAGGTCCTGCAGATAAGTGATCGGCACGCTGAGGATTGCCGCCGCCCCGCAGGCGTTGAGGAGGAGCAGCGCATAGATGTGCCAGGGCGCTGAGGCAAATCCGAGCAGCAGCAGATAGGCACAGTAGATCAGCGCGCCGAAGGCCAGGACATGCACGGTGCGGAACCGCCGCTGCGCCATGCCCCACATCATCATGAACGGCATTTCGAGAAAGGCCGTCAGCCCGGCGATGAAGCCGACATCGACCACGCTTCCATCAGCCGCATGGGTGATGATCAGCGGCAGCAGCATGCTGTTTAATCGCTGCAGCCCGAAGAGCAGCGCCATGACGATGACGCGCACAAGCACATAGGGCATGAAAATCCGCTTCAGCGATGCGAGGAAGCCGGGCTGATCGGGGGAGGGACCGGCCGTGCCGTTTCCAGGCGCGAAGAAGAAATATAGGCAGAAACAGGTGCAGCTTGCCAGGGCGGCGATCCCGTAAGCCGGCGTCATCGACGGCGAATTGACGAGATAAAGGCCGATCATCCCCGGCGCCACCGCCCACGAGCCGGAAAACAGCGCCCGCACCGTTGCGGTGATCCCCGCCGCCTGGCCGCGATCCATCTGGTTGGTCCTGGCACGCAGGCTGGCAAAGAGCAGCGAATAGGTGGAGTTGCTCATCGGCACCAGCAACAGTGTCGAGACGATGAAGACGGCAGGGCTGTGAAAGATCGCGATCGACCCGAAGCCGAGCATGCCGGCCACCGAAAGCCCCAGCACCAGCGGCCGCCGCTCTTTCAGCCTGTCCGACCAGATGCCGAGCGTCAGGCTGGTTGTGACGTTGACGATCGCCGAGAAGAAGATCAGCGCCGAATAGGTGCCGTTGCTCAAGTTCAGTTCGTTGATCCCGATGATCGACTGATAGGGCGCGGTCGAAGCATAGGTGAAGGCGAGCGCCACAAGCGTCACGGCCGGGATACGGATCCGTTTGTCGCGCAGGATCAAGGAGAGGGTGGATGACATGGGACGGTTCCTGATGCATCACCTTTAGCGGGAAGGGACACATCAGGAAAACGATAGTTTTCGATCGTCGCGGTCAATTTTTGTGATGTTTGTCTGCGTCAGGTCTGCGCTGTCAAACTGGAAAGTTAGAAATCGATTTGGCCCAAGGGCAGAACGTTACCGAGGAAACCGACCAGAACTGACGCAATCGATATCAAGACCAACCCCAGAAGCGCTCCAAGGATGACTCCAACGCTCGTCCTCGTGGGCCGGCGCGCCAGCCAGCACGCCAGGCAGAGAGAGACGACCGTGAAAAATACCCAGGCCGGATTGCAAAACAATTCCTTCGATGCGAACTGGGTTGCAAGATAGTGTGCCGATACGCCTAACCTCAAGGTCTGCTTTTCACAGGAGGCGGACAAAGCTGGCGCTCCCCGAGCAGCCTCATCAACAACGACCGGCGGCGGGCGCAATTATCCCCCTGATCCGCCCCGCATTGCGGTTCTTGCTGCAGAAGCCCACCCCACACTCCGTCCTCCTCGGGCTTGATCCGAGGATCCATGCTGCCACCGCTGGTGGGTGCGGGTGCGGGTGTGGATGCTCGGCTCAAGGCCGAGCATGACGGAGGGTGGGCCAAACCCCGTTGGCTTTCGCGCCGCGACGCGTTATGCCTGCGGCATCCCGCCAGCATCCGGATGAGAGCTCATGACCAATCCCGTCACCGTCGAAGTTACCCGTGGCCTGCTCGTCGAAAGCCGCCATCGTGGTTCGGTGGCTGTCGTCGATGGTGACGGCAAGCTCGTCTTCTCGCTCGGCGATATCGAAGCCGCCGTTTTCCCGCGTTCGGCCTGCAAGGCGATGCAGGCGCTGCCGCTGATCGAGAGCGGCGCGGCCGATGCCTATGGTTTTGGCGATAAGGAATTGGCGCTCGCATGTGCTTCGCATAATGGCGAGGACGAGCATGTGGCGCTTGCCGCCTCCATGCTGTCGCGGGCCGGCCGCAATGCCGAGGCGCTGGAATGCGGCGCCCATTGGTCGATGAGCCAGAAGGTCCTGATCCAGCAGGCCCGTGCGCTCGATGCGCCGACTGCGCTGCACAACAATTGCTCGGGAAAACATGCCGGCTTCATCTGCGCCTGCTGCCATCAGGATATCGAACCGACGGGTTATGTCGGCTATGAGCACCCGCTGCAGGTCGAGATCCGCGCGGCGATAGAAAGCCTGACCGGCGCCGTGCTCGGTGCCGAGAGCTGCGGCACCGACGGCTGCTCGATTCCGACTTATGCCGTGCCGCTCAAGAGCCTTGCCCACGGCTTTGCAAAAATGGCGACGGGCGTCGGCTTGGAACCTTTGCGCGCCAAGGCATCCCGCCGGCTGATCGAGGCTTGCATGGCCGAGCCCTTCTATGTCGCCGGTACCGGTCGCGCCTGCACGGAATTGATGCAGCTCGCCCCCGGCCGCATTTTCGCCAAGACAGGCGCCGAGGGCGTCTTCTGCGCCGCGATCCCGGAAAAGGGCATCGCCATCGCCCTGAAATGCGACGATGGCGCCACCCGCGCCGCCGAAGCCACGGTGGCGGCGACACTTGCCCGTTTCTTCGAGACGGAAAGCGAAGTGCACGCCGCCCTGACGGCCTTTGCCGCAACCTCGATGCGCAATTGGAATGGCATCCATGTCGGCGATATCAGAGTCACGTCCGTGCTGACTGGAAAATAAACGAGCCAATACCTTTATCAGGAAGTATTTAGCGGTTCGGAGATAACGGAACCCAGCAATGGGACGGCGTCAACACAGGTCATCGGGCTCGTCGGAACCACTCTCGCTTCTGAACAGCCCTGATCTCATTGATATCGAAGTCTACTATGACCAATTCCTGCTGCTTGCCGCCCATAATAAGAACCTTGCCTAGCGGATCGACGGCGAAAGAACGACCGTCGTCTTTCGGTACCGGATAATTGGCCACGGCTATCCCCACGACGGACTGGAAGGCCAGTGCTCGCACCCCCGCCACGCGCACGTCACCTACGCTTGGATCGTCCACGAGTGGGCAGCTGTTTGGAACGAGAATAATCTCCGCGCCGTTCCGAACGAGATCCGATGCTACATCGGGAAACTCCCGATCCATACAAATCATTATGCCGATCGCAACCTCGCCCGCTTTTGTCTTCAGCTTTGCCACTCTTGAGCCATCGCCTGGGGCGCAAGCCTCTTCCGGGACGTCGAAAAAGCAAATGTGTCGCTTGCGCTGATGGAGGATGATTTCGCCGCTGTCATTGATCACTACGGCCGCGTTGAAAGGTTTTGCCTCTCCGTACTCAAGGAACGTTGCCACGATCGCGAGACCATTATTGCGCGCAGCTTGTCGAAATCTATCCAGATAGGGACCATCAAGCGGTATTGCCGCGTCGATCCAAGCCTGCCGGGACGCCGCATTCTCGGAATCAAAGCGACTGTACCCGTTTGAGAACATCTCCGGAAATAAGATGATGGCGGCACCTTCAGCCGCAGCAGATGCGCAAACCTCATCGATATTTACGTCGCTCATCATCTGCGCCAGCGCGATTCGAAGGGAAATGCTTGTCAAATTCTGTTCCTCCTCATGCATGGGCCGTGCCATCGTCCTCGTGAGGTCGAAGGTTAGGCAGTCTGATCCCACACGTCAAACTGGCATGCGTCCCCGGTTTCCCCGGCCGATCAAGCCGCGGCGATCGTGCTGTTGAGATCGCGATAGGGTTTCAGCCGCTCGGCCGGCATTTCCGCCGGCACGATCAGCCCCGCCACCTCAGAAATTCCAAGCACCGGGCAGGGCGAGACGAGGTCGAACTTCTCCTCCGTCAGCAGCACATGCGTTTCGGCCGAGCAGCGGGCGATATGGCGTTTGATCGCCGCTTCCTCGAAGTCGCCGGTGGAAAGCCCGTGCACCGGATGGGCGGCCGTCACGCCGAGGAAGAACAGGTCGGGGCGCAGTTGCGAGATCGCCGCCGCCGCCGCCGCGCCTGTCGCCACCATCGAATGTTTGTAGAGCCGCCCGCCGGCAAGGATCACCTCCGCCGTCGGGTGGTGCTCGAGTTCGGCGGCGATCGTCGGGCTGTGGGTCGCAACCGTCAGCGGCGTGTCGCGCGGCAAGTGCCGGGCGATCTCAGCCGTGGTTGTGCCGCCATCGAGAAAGATCAACTGACCGGGCTTGACCATCGCCGCCGCAGCAGCCCCGAGCCGCGCCTTGATCTCCGACGAGACGCTGCGCCGCGCGGTAAAATCGGGCAGATCGGGCGCCAACGGCATTGCGCCCCCATGCACCCGTTTCAACAGCCCCTCCGCCGCCATTTCGCGGAGATCGCGCCGGATTGTGTCTTCCGAAAGGGAAAAATCCTCGGCGACACGCTTGGCGACCACCTGGCCGTCACGGCGCAATATGTCGAGGATGAGGGTTTTGCGTTGTGACGTCAGCATAGGCTCTCTGCACGAAATTAAACACATTCGCCCGATATTGCACGAAAAGACTCGACATTCAAGAAATCTCGTGCATTTTCACGAAATCCCGTGCATGACGCCGGGAATGCTCAGCGATGGAGTGGATGATGTTGATATTGATTGCCGGGCCTTATAGGTCGGGAACGGGCGACGACCCGGAAAAGATGGCCGCCAACCTGGAGCGGCTGGAGGAACCCTCGCCCGCACTGTTCGCCGCCGGCCATGTGCCGATGATCGGCGAATGGGTGGCTCTGCCGATCTGGCACGCCGCCGGCGGCAAGTCGGTCGGCGATGCGCTCTACGAAGAGATCTTCCACCCTGTCGCCGGCCGGCTGCTGCAGCTCTGCGACGGCGTGCTGCGGCTGCCGGGCGACTCCAAGGGGGCGGATAACGACGTGCGCATCGCCAGGGAGCGCGGCATTCCGGTCTGGCACCGGCTGGAGGACGTGCCGGGCTGCGGCTGAGCGGCGAGTTTGTCCTGGCAAGATGCCCCTCACCCTAACCCTTGCCGGGGTCGAGCCGCTGGTCTCGACCCGTCCTGCGAACCCCCGTAAACGGGGCGAGGGGACGTGCCTTACGAGAGGTCTGCGAGGAATTGAGAGGGTGCGGCATATCTCTCCCCGTCAGAACGGGGAGAAGGTGCCGGCAGGCGGATGAGGGGCGGCCCGACGCAGAGACAAAACCCAATCTCCCCAGTTCCGGCGCACCCATCCCTGCGCTATATCACGTGCCGAAAGGGAGTGGCCCATTATGCTGACATTGTACTACGCGCCGGGAACCTGCGCGCTCGCAAGCCTGATCGCCCTGGAGGAATCCGGCCTCGCCTTCGAAACAAGGAAGCTCAGCTTCGCCAATGGCGAGCAACGCTCGCCGGATTATCTGCAGATCAACCCGAAGGGCCGGGTGCCTGCGCTGGTCACCGATCGCGGCGTGCTGACGGAAACGCCGGCGATCCTCGGCTTTGTCGCGGAAAGTGCGCCGGCCGCCAAGCTGGCGCCGCTCGGGGATGCTTTCGACATGGCGCGGCTGCAATCCTTCAACTGCTATCTCTGCTCGACCGTGCATGTGAACCATGCCCATCGCCCGCGCGGCTCCCGCTGGGCCGACGATCAGGCGGCACTCGAGGCGATGAAGGCCAAGGTGCCTGAGAATATGGCCGGTTGTTTCACCCTGATCGAAGAGACGATGTTCAAAGGCCCGTGGGTGATGGGCGAGAGCTATTCGATCGCCGATCCCTATCTTTTCGTCATGACAGATTGGCTGCCGTCCGACGGCGTCGATCCCGCCCGCTTCGTCGACGTGAGCGACCATCACGCCCGCATGCTGCAGCGCCCCGCCGTCCAACGGGCGCTGGCCTACGATCGCGGCTGATAGGCTGCATGATCGCCGCGGCCTGCGGGGCAGGCGCAGCGGAGCTCATGCCGACATCTCCCAAGGATTGATCACCGAGGCCCCGGTGTCGGCGAAGTCACTGACGTTGCGGGTGACGACGATCAGGTCATGGACGATCGCGGTCGCGGCGATCAGCCCGTCAATATCGCCGCGTGGCCGGATCGCGGCGATGCGACCCCATTCCACGGCGATCTGATCGGTTACCGGCAGGATGCGGGCGCCGTGATCATGACGCAGCTTGCGCAGCCACTCCGTGAGGTGCGCCGCAGCCTTCGGGTCCGACCTCTGTTTGAGCGCAATGCCGCGCATGATCTCGCCAAGGGTCAGCGCGCTCAGGTGTATGCTCAGCGGATCGACGGAGCGCAGCCAGGAAATCGCCTGCGATGTGCCGCGCCGCGCCTCCGAAACGATATTGGTATCGACCAGATACATCAGAAGGTCACGTCGCGGCTTGGGCTCGCAGCGCGTGCTTCCACCGTATTGGCAAGCTCATCGTCCCAGGCCGGGCCGCCAAGCAGGTCGTCGACCAGTGTCGGCCGGCCGGCGCGCAAGGCGTCGTAGTCGCGGGCGGACAGCACGACGGCCGTTCGCTCGCCCCGGAGCGTGACCACCTGCGGGCCTTCATCACGCGCCTTCTGCACCACTTTCGAAAACTTGTTCTTGGCCTCCTGCAACTGCCATTCCATTATTTGCCTCCTGGCTAGACTGTCTAGATATTTAAGCATGGAAAGACGCAGGGTCAATGGGTAGCAGCAGCATCCATCGGATGAAGATGGTAAGGGGCCCTTGTCACACGGCCGATGCGGCGGTGAACACCGCCAACTGGGCCGCGAAAGCACGCTGATAGGCCGGCCGGGCTTCGCCGCGGGCGACATAGGCGGCAAGGTTTGGATATTCCTCCAAGAGACCTGATGCTTGCGCCCTGAGCAGCACCGTCACCATCAGCAAGTCGCCGGCGCTGAACGCGCCATCGAGCCAGTCGGCATCGCCAAGGCGAGCGGAAAGGCTCCCCAGCCGTTTGCGGATGCTGTCCTCAAGCGCATGCAGGCGCTGCTCGTACCAGGGTTCGTCGCGCTCGAGGATGGTGGCGAGGCTGCGCTCGAAGATCGGCGGCTCCACCGTGTTCAGCGCAGCAAACATCCACGTGACCGCGCGCGCCCGGGCATTCGTATCCGCAGGCAGCAGGCCCGCATGGCGCTCGGCGATATGGAACACGATCGCACCGGACTCGAACAGAGTAAGATCGCCTTCTTCATAGGTCGGAATCTGCCCGAAAGGATGAAGTGCCAGATGCGCGGGCTCCTTCATCGTCTTGAACGAAACGAGACGAACTTCGTAAGGCTGGCCCGCTTCTTCGAGTGCCCAGCGAACGCGCATGTCGCGCGCCAGACCCCGGCCGCGATCGGGCGAGCGTTCAAAGGCGGTAATGGTAATCGTCATCGCTTCCTCCATATGATTATCCTTAGATCGATGCGATGTAAGGCGTTGTGCAATGGCTTGAAGACGGCCGGCGAAATGAGATTCCGACACCGATGCTCGCGATAATCCTCGCTGGCCTTGCGACGATCGCCAGATCCCGACCTACTTCCGCTCGACCGTCAGCACCATCGGCATGGCCCAATTGGCCTCGGAAATCGGCCAGCGGAGCAGGCTTACTTTGTTATCGTCCGCCTGAGACTCCCATCTTGCGTAGAATTTTTGCCGATAGCCATCCAGCCGAACGCTCCGGCAGGCGACGGGACCGCCATCAAGATTAAGCGCGACCTTGAGATTGAGCGGCGAGGTCTTCAGAAACTCTCCAACCGGTCGAGGGAAAAGAACGCTTCCTTTGTCGTCCCGATGACGACACGCCCCAAGTCGTCTTTGGCGACAAACGTACGGTTGGCGAGCCAGCGGCTTTTCACATTCACATGCGTCTGCCCGTCGTCGCCGATCAGGAGCGGATAGGAGACCATGGCGTTCGACGCGCCGGCAAAGGCTGTCTGCCAATCTTGATGCGTCAGGTCGCGGATCTCGGCAGTGTCTTTGCCGGCAATGAAGGCGCCGGCCCTCGCGTCATATTGCTGAGGACCCATCGCAATGCCTTCGCTGATGAAAGGCGTATCGGGCCTGCCATGTTTGTCGAAATAGCTGCCGTTCACGATCAGCGCGGCGTTAGGCAAAACCTTCTCCCATTCGTCGATGCCGGTATCGCCAGCAGCCGCGTTACGGGTGACGAATCGAAAGCGGGCCGGGTCAATTCGGCTGAGCAAGATCCGGTCGACTTCGCGGCCATCGGCAAGAACCGGTAGTTCCGCCACCTCGAAGCCCGTCTCCGGCTCTTGCCAGACCAGCGGCCCGGGCAAAACGGCCGGGATGACCGGGCGCAACGCCAACTGCACGGAGGCGGAAAGGCGCTCGTCGTCAGGTTTTATGTCGATCCAATAGGTTCCACCGCGCCGCAAGACGGTGTTGAAACCGTAAGCACCCGCGACCTGCCAGAGCCAGCCGGCGCTGACGACAATGGCGACCGTTAAAATTGCGAGGAGTCCCAACAGGATTTTTCGAATTGCTGGCACTGAAATTCTCTTTGCTGAAACAGATAGGGCTCCGACGCCGGGTTGGCGTGGTCGCGCGAATGCAGGCGACAAGTAGGGTTTTTTCTACGGCGGAAGCGCTGCCCGCTCTGTCGAATCAGCCCTTCAGCCTGCCAGGGCCAGTTCTCCGTAACGGCTGGACAAAGAGGCCGGCGAGCTTCAATATCGATCCGCATCCGCTCATTCCGGGGTCAGGCCCGAAGAGGAGAACGCCTTTGTATGCCGTCGCAAAATATTCAGAACGCACCGGCCGAGGCGGAAGGACGAGACGCGGCTCGAATTCAATCGAGGGCTAGTCTTGCTGCTCGGCTATGACGCGCCAAAGCTGGCGCAGGTCCAATGTCGAGAATAATATGATCATCGAATTGACTGCTTATGATTTCGCCGGGTTGCTGAACGGCGCCGCGCCCGCAGATACGCGCCTGGTTTCCGATAGCGCCATCGCGCCGCCTGAGGTGCTGGAGATGCTGGCGAGGATCGCCGCGGAGATCGGCGCCGATTTTACCCCGTCGGCCTGGATGATCGTCGAGGATGGCGAGATCGTCGGGCTGTGTTCCATCATCAGTGCGCCTGAGAGGGGCGAAATCCACGTCGGCTATGGCATTGCGCCGAGCCGCGAGCGGCGTGGCTATGTCACGCGTGCGATCGGCGAACTGCTCGAATGGGCGCGGAAAGACCCGCGCGTGACGCACGTTTCGGCCGATACGGGCGTGGAAAACATCGCCTCGCAACGTGTCCTCGAACGCAACGGCTTCATCCGCATCGGCGAGCGCATTGATCCGGAGGACGGTCGTGTGATTTGCTGGCAGGCATCGGTGGACTGAGGCAGGTCGCTAAAGCGCGTCGCGTCACGCGAGTGATGCGGCGCGTTTCAGAGCGGCTGACACGGGCGCGCATCGTCACGCGCATTTCGCCAGCGTCGGTTTGGCCTCGGCGGCAAGGTTGGTCTCTGTTCCAATCGGCAGATCGGCAATTTCCCGCATCGACATGCGCTCGACCTCGGGATGCCGCAGCGGATCGTTCTTCCAGGCTGGGAGAGCGTCTGCGCTGCCCAAGGCAAGGGCGGGCCTCAAGAAAAACTTCAGCAATGACATGGCATGCCTCGCTTTCTCCAAGCGGCGGGGGATGGTCGCCGCAGGCTGTAATCTCTGCTCCCTCAAGCGGATTTTCAATTGAGATTAATGCGGCTCTGCTATAGAAAAACTATATGAAGAACCTCAACACTGTGCATCTCAACGGCCTTAAGGCGCTGGAAGCCGTCGGTCGGCTCGGCTCGCTGCAGGCGGCCGCCGATGAGCTCGGCGTCTCGGTCGGCGCCGTCAGCCAGCAGGTCATCAAGGCGGAGGCGCAGCTTGGCCTGGTGATCTTCGAGCGCACCGCCCGGGGAATGATGACGACCGAAGCCGCCCGGCCGGTACTGGCCGCGCTCGATGAAGGCTTTGCCCGTCTTTCGGCGGCCGTGTCGATTGCGCAACGCAAGGACGACACGATCCTGACGATCTCGGTGGCGCCGGTTTTTGCCGCCCGCTGGCTCGTCTGCCGGCTCGATCGTTTCGCTGAGCGCCATCCCGATATCAAGCTGCGGCTCGATGCAACCACCAATCTCGTCAGCCCCGCCCTCTCCGACGTCGATATCGGCATCCGCGTCGGCACCGGCAAATGGCCTGACGTGAAGGCCGAACTGCTCCTGGAGCAGGAGGTTTTTCCCGTCTGCTCGCCGGAGATGGCGGCGAAACTGAAGGCGCCCGCCGATATCCTGGAACTGCCCGCCGTCATCGACGGTCGCGCCATGTTCAGCTGGGAGGTCTGGATGCGCGAGGCGGGACTGTCAGGCGCCACACCGGCGACGCGCCACGTTTTCAACGATGCCTCGCTGTGCCTCGATGCGGCGATCGCCGGGCAGGGCGTCATGCTTGCCTGGCAGACCCTTGCCGCCTTCGCGCTTGCCGAAGGCCGGCTGGCGGCGCCCTTCGGCATTCGGGCGCGCACCGGTTTCGGTCATTATTTCGTCACCGCCGAGGGCACGCGCGAGCCGAAGAAGGTCAGGGACTTCAAGGCCTGGATCCGCGAGGAAATGGCCGGCACGCTTGCCTTGTTCCGCTAAAGCATGTCGCGCAAAGCTGTGCGGCGGTTTTTCCAGGCAAGGCGCGAAGCGCTTTTGCCGCAACGACATGCGCAAAACAACAAGCTAAAGCGCGACGCGCTTTGGCTCAGACCTCGATCGGCTCCCTGCCGCGCGTCTCCTGCATCTTCTTGTAGGCCGGGCGCGACTGGCAGCGCTCGATCCAGGCCTCGATATTCGGATGTGCCTGGAAAAGCGCCTCCTCGCTCTGGGCGTATCGCAGCACCTCGGCGATGTTGAGATCGGCGACGGTGAAGCGGTCGCCGGCAATCCACTGCCGGCCGGCAAGCTGGCCTTCGAGCGTGGCAAGTGGCCTGCGCAAGGCATGACAGGCGGCTGCGATCGTCTCCTTGCCCTCCTGGCTGTTTTCGAGGCCGTTGTCATAGGTCAGCACGATCCTGACCGAATGCGGCTCGACCTGCGAGGCAGCCCAGACGGTCCACATCGTCAGCAATCCGTCTTCTTCGACGGTTTGTCCCGCAAGCGGTCCGCCATGTTTGCGGGCGAGGTAGAGATTGATCGCCAGCGACTCATGCATGAGGAGATCGCCGTCCTTGATGCTGGGGATCTGCGCCATCGGGTTGACGGCGGCGAAATCGGGCGAGTGCGTATTGAGCGGCGCGCTCTCGGACAGGGGCTCCGCCAATCGCCTGGCTTGCAGCACCGGCACCGACTGGAATTCGAGCCCCAGCTCCTCCGCCATCCAGTAGACGCGCGACGCCCGCGATCGATAGACTCCGTAGATTGTCAGCATGATCTTGTCCCCTCGATGTAATTGTCCGAGAGGGTAGAGGCCGCAGCGACTGCGGAAAAGTCCTTGCCGCTGATGGGATGATGAAAGCTTTTGATGCTCTTCAGGAGACCCGGTTTCGCTCGACGGTCAGCTGTTTGTACGGCGCGCCGCCCGCCATCTCGTCCGACACTTTCTTCTCCCATTGGAAGCCGAGGACCGCGCCTTCAGCGGTCTCCTGGAAGACGTTGTCGGTGATGACGGCGGTGCCGGCGCCGTCGGCGACCGAGACGGCGCATCCGACAGGTGCCTTGCGCACCACATTGCCGCTGACGACGACGTTACGGAGATAAGGACCCCAGCCGATCTGCATGCCCCATCTCGGCGCGCCCTCGATCACATTGCCCGAAATCAGCGTGTCGGCCTCCGCCGCAATGCCGATGCCGAAGCCGACCTCGTGTTTGTAGGGGCCTTTCAGGGTGAGGTTGCGCACGACATTGCCGGTGACGCTCGCCAGCCTGCCGCCTTCGTCGAAATTGGCAATCGAAATGCCGTTCGCCGCCCCGTCGATCATGTTGGCGGAAACGACGGCGCCCTCGAAGGCGAATTCGACATAGATCGCCGTTTCGCCGGAACGCCGGCATTGATTGTTGCTGATCTGGATGTCCGATGCCGAATTGGCGCGGATCGCGGTGAAGGCGCAGTCGGAAATATGGTTGTTCACCACCATCACACCATCGGCGCGGAAGATGTTGATGCCGTTGCCGTTCTGGCCGGTGCCGCCGTCATTGGCGCGGATGTTGGAGATGCGGTTACCGGAAACCACCGTGCCGTCCTCGGCCTTCTTCCAGCGATGCACCAGAATGCCGCCATTGCCGCAATCGGTGATCGTATTTCCGGTGACCGAAAGATTGGCGGAATCGACCGCGTAGAGCCCGGCCTCGGCCGCGCCGGATATGCGGCTGCGCTCGATCCGTCCGCCGCAGCGCTCCAGCTGCAACCCGTGTTTGCGACTGCCGCCGATCTCGCAATTGTCCATCAGCACCTCGTCGACGCCGGTGAATTGGACGAGCCCGCCGGCATAATCACCGAGCCAGCGATTGCCGCCGTCGATGACGAGGTTGGAAAGCTCGATGCGCCGCACATTTGTCGCCGTCAGTAGGTGGCCTTCGCCGGTATAGACGAGCCGTGAGGCGCCAGGCACGCCTGTTATGCGGGTATTGTCAGGCAGGTTGAGATTGGAGACTCGATAGGTGCCGGGCGGCAGGAAGACCGGCATGTTCTCGCGCGCCGCCTGTTCGATCATCTGTTGCAGGTTGCGGGTCTTGCGGTCGCCGCTTTCGGGAATGGCGCGATATTCCACCGCGTCGATCGCGCCGCGCAGATCGGATTGCCCGGCAGCCGCCAGCGGTGCGGCAAGCGCGCGCGGCGCTGAACCTCCCGCAACCGCTGCGGCGGCGAGTAGGAAAAGCATGTCGCGGCGTGAAGGCATTCCGGATTCTCTCGTCATAACGCGCCCGTAGCACGAAACGTGCCAGACCCGCCTGTCTCTTTCTGGCACAGGTGGCCGGAATTGCGGTTGTCGCCTTGGCCAAGGGCAGGATATCGCCGCCGATCTTGTCGTCTTGTTCACTCTTTCATTTAAGCAAGCCGAAGGGAATGAGGACTACTTTGAAGGGAATATTACGGGGTGATTATGCGGGATGAGGCCTTCGGCCTCCGGGGAGAATGACGGCATGCACGAACCGAGTGCCAGGCGATGGGAATCGACCGATGCCCTGTCGGCCGAAACGCGGCGCATCGTCGCCGCGACGGAGGCGATGATGGCCTCGACCGCCCATCACCTCTCCGACGGCATCGAGAACCTGCGCCTGAAGACGATCGTCCACGAGCTTCCGGATTTCCTCTATGTCAAGGATCGCGACAGCCGCTTCGTCTTCGCCAACGCCGTCACCGCCAGCAGCCTCGGTCTGGAGAGCGCTGATCTGCTTACCGGCAAGCGTGATTTCGACCTGTTCGATTTCGAGACGGCTCGCCGCCATTTCGATATCGAGCAGCAGATCATGGCGACGGGGCAAGCCTGCATCGATATGGAGGAAAGCTACGTCCTGCCCGGCGGCAAAAGGCCGATATGCCGGCTGACCTCGAAAATCCCGCTGCGCAACGATCGCGGCGAGATCATCGGCCTGATCGGCGTTTCCCGCGATATCACCGAACGCAAGCGTCAGGAGGATCTCCATCGTGAGCAGGCGAACCTGCTCGAAATGATCGCCCGCAACGAGCCGCTGCCGATGATCCTCGAGGCGCTGGTGCTGATGATCGAGGCGCAACTGACCGGCATCGACGGATCGGTGCTGCTGCTGAACGGCGAGGGCACCAGGCTCTATCACGGCGCCGCCCCCAATCTGCCCGGCGGCTACAGCCGGCTGATCGACGGCGTCACCATCGGTCCCAAGGTCGGCTCCTGCGGCACCGCCGCCTGGCGTGGCCAGACTGTGATCGTCGAGGACGTGATGAGCGATCCGCTGTGGGAGGATTTCCGCGCGCTGGTCGCGCCGTTCGGCTTCCGCTCCTGCTGGTCGACACCGATCGCCACCTCGCAGAACAATGTGCTCGGCACCTTTGCCCTCTATTCCAGGGAAGTCCGCCGTCCGACGGAGCACGAAATAAAGCTGGTGGCGCTCGCCACGCACATTGCCGGCATCGCCATCGAGCGCAAGCGTGTCGATGATCGCATCCATTTCATGGCCCATCACGACGATCTCACCGGCCTGCCGAACCGCGCCTTCCTCAAGGAGCGGCTCGCCAATATCCTCGACCAGGCCCGGCGCCACACCCGCAAGGTCACCGTCGCCTATATCGATCTCGATAATTTTAAGGACATCAACGACGGCCGCGGCCACGCCGCCGGCGACGAGGTGCTGAAGGAAACCGCCGCCCGCATGGCCAACAGCATCCGGGCCTCGGATATGGTGGTGCGTCTCGGCGGCGACGAATTCCTCGTCGTGCTCGTTCACCAGTCGAGCCACGATGCCGGCATCACGCGCCGCCTCCGCGAGCTGCAGAAGGCGATCAACCGGCCGATCCCCAGCGACGGCGGCGAGATCACCGTCACCTCGAGCATCGGCGTTGCCGCCTTCCCCTTCGACGGCGCGACCTCGGAAGAGCTTCTCGCCAATGCCGACCGCGCCATGTACCGTGCCAAGGAGCTTGGCCGCAACACCTTGCAGCATCACGATGGCGGTGGCGCGCCGGTGGGAATGCCGCTCGGCGAGCAGGAGGAGCTGCACCAGGCGATTACCGGCCACCAGCTGTTCCTGCAATACCAGCCGCAGGTCGATGTCGCCACCGGCCGCATCACCGGCATCGAGGCGCTGGTGCGCTGGAACCATCCGGCCAAGGGCAGGGTGCCGCCGGTCAATTTCATTCCGCTCGCCGAAGAAACCGGCCTCATCGTTCCCCTCGGTCTCTGGGTGTTGAACGAGGCCTGCCGCCAGGCGCGCCAATGGCAGGATATGGGCCTGCCGTCGCTGACCGTCGCCGTCAACGTCTCGGCCAAGCAGTTCGCCGATCCGGATTTTGCGTGCCACGTCGCCGAAGCGCTGGAGCGCCACCGCCTGCAAGCGCGCTGGCTGGAACTCGAGGTCACCGAAAGCGTGGTAATGCAGGATGCCGAACGCGCGCTTGCCATGATGGAATCGCTGCGCGCGCTCGGTGTGCGCCTGTCGATCGACGATTTCGGCTCCGGCTATTCCAGCCTGGCGGCGCTGAAGACCTTCCCCTTCGACCGGCTGAAGATGGATCGCTCGCTGGTCGAGGCCCTGCCGGGCGACAAGACCGCCGTTGCCATCGCCTCGGCGGTGATTTCGCTGGCGCAGACGCTGAAGCTTTCGGTGCTCGCCGAAGGCGTGGAAACCGACGCGCAGATGGATTTCCTGCGTCACGCACACTGCGAGGAGGCGCAAGGCTACCGCTTCTCCAAGCCCGTTTCTCCGGAGGAGATCCCGGCATTGCTGCGGGCACGCAGCCTCTAAAACCCGTCGCGCAAAACTGCGCAGCGTTTTTCGCAGGCAAGGCGCGAAGCGCTTTTGCGGCAACGACATGCGTAAAATAAGGAACTAAAGCGTAAGGAGTGAATCTGAAAGATCGCGACGCGCTTGAACGCCTTATTTTTCCAGCTTGCCGATCGCCTCGATCTCGTTCGTCCATATGCCCGCCGCATAGTTCTCAGGCAGTCGCGCCAACAGCGCGGCGTCGTCGATGCCGGTCGAGAAATCGCTGCCGCGATAGGGGCCGAGCACGAAGACCTCGGTTCCTGCATCCTGCATGCGGTTGAGAAAACGGTCCGGCCAGCCCCAGAGCCAAGGCGCAATATTGATCGGCACCAGCATCATGGCGTGTTTGCAGGCATCCGGCAGCACGCCGGTCCAGCCATAGCCGATGTAGCCGAAAAGGCAGCCTTTCAGGCTCTGGCGCGAGGCGGTTTTGATCTCGGGCACCAGCCGGCGCAGGACATCGATCGGCTCGTCGCCGCCATAGACGATGATGTCTGCCCGTCGCGCGGGTGAAAGTCCGTTGAGCACGGCGGCGAGCTTTTCGCCCTCGGACGGATCGCGGCTCTTGACGTTGATCAGGAAGCGCCGATACGCAAGGGTCGAGAGCACCTCGGCCAGCGTCGGCATCATGCCGATGCCGCGGCCGCGGAAGGGAAAGCTCTTGCCGCCGTCAGCGGTATAGCCATAGCCGATGTCGAGCTTCCGCAGCTCCGCCATCGAATGATCGCGGGTGACGCCGTGCCCGTCGGTGCGGCAGTCGAGGGTCCAGTCGTGAAAGACGGCGAATGCGCCATCTGTCGTCGGATGCACGTCGATCTCCACAATATCGGCGCCCGCCGCAAAGCCTGCCTGCATCGAGCGGATGGTATTTTCGAGATAATCATGTTTCGGCGCCAGCATGCGGCTCGCCGTGCAGGTGTCGTTCTTCAGATCGGTCTCGTCGAACCGCTGGGCGATGCCGCGATGGGCGAGCAGCACCGGCTTTCCCGGCTGATGCTCGGCGAGTAGGCTGGTGTTGTTGAGATAGATGCCCGCCGCGACAAGTGCGACCGCGCCCACGCAATAGAAAAGCTTCCTGCCCATTATGCTCCCGATGATTGCATCGAAAGAGGCAACAGCTAGAAAGCGATTCTGGTTGTTCTTGGGCTCTTTTCCGGCTTTTCTATGCTGGCAGTTTATTCCCCGGAGAGGATCGGTATCGCCATGGAACCACAGGACGACGAGCTCATCCGTTTCGCAGAACACGGCGCGGCCGCCTTGCCGCCGGCATCTGTCGAAGGCCATGTCGGACGCGACGGTGCCCGCATCTGGTATGCGAGCTATGGGACCGGTCCTGCCGTCATCCTGCTGCATGGCGGTCTCGGCCATAGCGGCAACTGGGGCTATCAGCTCCCGGCGCTGCTCGACAGTGGCCGCCGCGTCGTGCTGATCGACAGCCGCGGCCATGGCCGCAGCACCCGCGATGCCCGTCCCTACACCTATGAACTGATGGCATCAGACGTGCTTGATGTCATGGACGAACTGCGTCTGGACAAGGCAGCGTTCATCGGCTGGAGCGACGGCGCCTGTATCGCGCTGATCCTCGCCGCGACGGTGCCGTCACGTGTCGACGGCGTCTTCTTCTTCGCCTGCAACATGGATCCGAGCGGTACGCTGGAATTTGTTGCGACCCCGGTCATCGACCGATGCTTCAGCCGCCATGCCAAGGATTATGCGGCCTTGTCCGCCACGCCGGATGACTTCAATGCCTTCGTCGAGGCGGTCAGCCAGATGATGCGCACGGAGCCGAATTACAGCGCCGAAGACCTCGCACGGATCGGTGTGCCGGTCGCGATCGTGCTCGGTCGGCACGACGAGTTCATCAAGCCGGAGCATGCCGAATATCTTGTCCGCAGCATTCCGGACGCTGAGATGATTTATCTCAAAGGCGTCAGCCATTTCGCGCCGCTGCAACGGCCGGCGGAGTTCAATGCCGCGGTACTGTCCTTTCTCGACAGGATAGCCTGATGACGACCTCTGGCCTCGCGCCGATTTCCGGCTATCTCTTGCTTCATGAGACCTGATGCGCTGCTCTATCCCGCCCCGGAAGGGCTCTATTGCCCCGAAGGCGGCTTCTATGTCGATCCTGTGCGGCCGGTGGAGCGGGCGCTCGTCACCCACGGCCATTCCGATCACGCCCGGCCGGGCCATGTGAACGTGCTTGCCACCCGCCAGACGCTCGACATCATGCGCCTGCGTTACGGCGAGGGCTTTTGCGTCAGCGAGCAGGCTGCCGCCTTCGGCGAGGAACTGCTCATCAACGGCGTCAAGGTGAGCTTTCATCCGGCTGGCCACGTGCTCGGCTCGGCGCAGATCGCCATCGAGAAAAACGGCACCCGCATCGTCGTCTCCGGCGATTACAAACGCCGCCCGGATCCGACCTGCGCCGCCTATGTGCCGGTCGCCTGCGATGTCTTCATCACCGAGGCGACCTTCGGCCTGCCGGTCTTCCATCATCCCGATCCGATGGATGAGATCGGCAAGCTGCTCGCCTCGCTCCGCCAATTTCCCGAGCGCACCCATCTCGTCGGCGCCTATGCGCTGGGCAAGGCCCAGCGTGTCATCAGGCTGCTGCGCGATGCCGGCTACACCGAGCCGATCTATATCCACGGCGCCATGGAAAAGCTCTGCGACTACTATGTCGGCGAGGGCATCGATCTCGGTGAGCTGCTGCCGGCGACCATCGAGAGCCGCGACAAATCCGCCTTCAAGGGCGCCGTCGTCGTCGGTCCGTCCTCGGCCTTCGCCGACCGCTGGGCGCGGCGCTTCAACGAACCGCTGCCGGCCTTCGCCTCCGGCTGGATGATGGTACGCCAGCGCGCCAAACAGCACGGCGTCGAACTGCCGCTCGTCATCTCCGATCATTGCGACTGGCCGGAGCTGACGGAAACCATCCGGGAACTGCACCCGGCCGAAGTCTGGGTAACCCACGGCCGCGAGGAGGCCCTGGTGCGTTGGTGCCAGCTCCAGAGCATCAAGGCGAAGCCGTTGCATCTGGTGGGCTATGAAGATGAGGCGGATTGAGATGCGCTCTGTGCTGGATCAGAACCCCTCCCCAGCGGACCTTGCCGCTATCGCCGGCGCGCTGGAAATGGCGGCTATGCACGCCCCTCGCTCCCTCATTCCTGTGCTCGTCACAGGAATCCAGCCACCGCGCGTCGGCGCGGTGAATGACTTATGTGACACCGAAGAGTTTCTCGCGTTCAAGGACTTGGGCGCACTGGATTCCTGTGACGAGCACAGGAATGAGGGCGTAGCCATTGAGCCTTCCTCTCAAACGCGGAGGCCGACATGAAAGCCTTCGCCGACCTCCTCGACCGCCTCGTTCTCACCCCCAGCCGCAACGGCAAGCTGAAGCTGCTGACCGATTATTTCCGCGACACGCCGGACCCTGACCGCGGCTACGGCCTTGCCGCCATCGCCGGCACGCTGGAGGTGCGTAACGTCAAGCCCGCCATGCTGCGCGAACTGGTGCTGGAGCGCATGGACGAGGTGTTGTTCCGTTATTCCTACGATTATGTCGGCGATCTCGCCGAAACAATCTCGCTCGTCTGGGACAATGAGCGGGATATCGACCGCTCGGCCCTTTCCCAGCCGCGTCTCGGCGCTGTTGTCACCGATATGAATGCGCTCGGCCGCACGGAAGTGCGCGGCTTCGTCCGCGACCTGCTCGACCGGCTGGATTCCTCCGGCCGGTTCGCTTTCATCAAGCTGGCGACCGGCGCCATGCGCATCGGTGTCTCAGCCCGTCTTGCCAAACAGGCGCTGGCCGATCTCGGCGACAAGGACGTCACCGAAATCGAAACGCTCTGGCACGGCCTGCAGCCGCCTTACGAGACTTTGTTCGAATGGCTGGCTGCGGGCGGCGAAAAACCGGTGCTGGCGACACCGGCGATCTTTCATTCGGTCATGCTCGCAAATGCGGTGGAGGAGGGGGACCTTAGCGGGCTCGATCCGGCCAACTACGCCGCCGAATGGAAATGGGACGGCATCCGTGTCCAGCTCTCCCGCTCCGGCGACCGGCGCAAAATCTATTCGCGCTCCGGCGACGACATTTCGGGCGCCTTTCCCGATATTCTCGACGCCATCAGCTTTTCCGGCGTTGTCGACGGCGAGCTGCTGGTCGGCGGCACCGCCCGCTCCAACAGCCCGACCCGCACTTTCTCCGATCTGCAGCAGCGCCTGAACCGCAAGACGGTGACGGCAAAGATGCTTTCCGACTACCCCGCCTTCATCCGCACCTACGACCTGCTCTTCGACGGCGACGAGGATGTGCGGGGCGATGGCTTTACCGATCGCCGCGATCGGCTGGCCGAAATCATCGACCGTGCCCCCCACGACCGTTTCGACCTCTCGCCGCTCGTGCCTTTCTCGTCCTGGGACGAGCTCGACCGTCTTCGTGCGGCCCCGCCCGATCCGGTCATCGAGGGCGTGATGATCAAGCGGCGCGACAGCATCTATCAGGCCGGCCGGATGAAGGGCCCCTGGTTCAAGTGGAAGCGCAATCCCTATAATGTCGATGCGGTGCTGATGTATGCCCAGCGCGGCCACGGCAAGCGCTCGAGCTACTATTCCGATTTCACCTTCGGCGTCTGGGCCGACGACGAGGACGGGGAACAACTGGTGCCCGTCGGCAAGGCCTATTTCGGTTTCACCGATGCGGAACTCGAAGTGCTCGACAAATTCGTGCGCAACAATACCACCGAGCGCTTCGGGCCGGTGCGCGCCGTGCGCGCCGATAAGGATTTCGGCTTCGTCGTCGAGGTGGCCTTTGAAGGCATCAACCGCTCGACCCGGCACAAATCGGGCGTCGCCATGCGCTTTCCCCGCATCGCCCGTCTTCGCCCCGACAAGCCCACTTATGAGGCCGATCGGCTGCGCACCCTTATCGCCATGATCGACGCCAAGCCGGGGTGAGGGACAATCTCCTGTGCAACAATGCCGCAGTCCCAAAATTTCAACAGGATGTGTATTGGCGGCAACGATCTTCCGGTGCAAATCTTGTGTGCCGGGGACGTGATTTGGGTGCTGCGTTATGAGCTCGCATGAACAAAATGCCTTTTTCCGCCAACGCCGTGCCGTGCTGGCGGGTCTTGCCGGCGCGCTCGTCCTGCCGCAAGTGGCGGCGGCCTTCGATGTTCCGGATGAACCGCGGCTTGCCAAGCATGACTATGCCAAGGTCCGCCACCAATTCCGCACCAAGCTTTTGCAGAAGGGTCCGGCGCCCGACAAATACGAGCCGCTGAGCGCGCCGGCCGACGCCGACAAGATCTTTTATCGCTCCGGCTACGGCGAACTCGAGTTGGTCGCCTGGGTCTCGAAATATAAGCGCGAGCGCGCCGCCAAGCCCGCCGTGCTCTTCCTCCACGGCGGCAATGCCATGGGCATCGGCCATTGGCAGTTGATGAAGCCCTACATGGATGCCGGCTACGTTGTGATGATGCCGTCGCTGCGCGGCGAAAACGGCCAGAGGGGCAATTTCTCCGGCTTCTATGACGAGGTCGACGACGTTCTTGCCGCCGCCGAGCGGCTGGCGCATCTGCCGGGGGTCGATCCAGGGCGGCTGTTCATCGCCGGCCACAGCATCGGCGGTACGCTGACCATGCTGACGGCGATGAGCACCCAGAAATTCCGGGCCGCCGCGCCGATATCGGGCAATCCCGACGCCTTCCGCTTCTTCAAGCGCTATCCCCAGGATATCCGCTTCGACGACAGCAATGCGCATGAGTTCGAGGTGCGGTCGGCGCTGTGTTACGCCCAGAGCTTCAAATGTCCTATCCGTGTCGTTCACGGCACGGAAGAGGCTCATTTCAACGACCGGGCCGATCTTCTCTCCCGCCGCGCCCGCGCCGCCGGCATCCATATCGAAACCGAAACCGTCGCCGGCAACCACACTTCGGCGCTGCCGGCCGAGATCGAACAGAGCATCCGCTTCTTCCATGGGGTGGCGGCCTGATTTTTCGCCGCCGCTTCAAACGTAGGCCTATTGGGCCTGTGTTCCCGGTGTGACAACGGACGCAGAGACCATGATCGTGCCGAACGACTTCCCCGAGCTGCTGCCTTCGCCATTGCAGGAAGTTTAGCTGGGCAGTGGGGATGGCCCTGAGGCACAGCGCTTTTTGCTCTGCACTTCGGGTCGCATGCATTAGCTTCCGGCTTTCCCGCCCTCAACACCAGCCTCGCGCCAGCCGCGGATGCCATCGTCGCGGTAGATATCGCTGTCTCGCCGATCGTTGATAAGGGTGGTTCCATGAATTTTCTGCGCCGGGTCTTCCCGATTGCCGGGCTCGTCATCGCAGCCGGGTCGCTGAGCGGCTGCAACATCCTCATTCCCGATGTCGCCGCCGATTCGCCCGCCCGCTTCGTTCAGGAGACCTCGCCGGTCTTCTATCAGCCGCCCGGCGTCGATCCGCGCCGGGTGCGGCCGATACCCGATCAGCCGGTGCCGCAGACGCGAGAACTCTACAAGACCCAATTCCATCAGACCTACGGCCTGCCGGTCAGCAATCCGGTGCATATGGCAATGTATGGCGCGGTCCGCGACGAGGATTTCACCCTGCCGGCGATCCCGGTCAGCCGCGTGCAGCCGCAGTTCCTCCGCCAGGAAGTCGATTACCAGACGACCGAGCGCCCCGGCACGGTCATCGTCGATACCAGGGCGCATTTCCTCTATTTCGTCGAGGAAAACGGCAAGGCGATGCGCTACGGTGTCGGCCTCGGCCGCGATGGTTACGCCTGGTCGGGCCGCGGCGTCATTCAGTGGAAGCAGAAATGGCCGCGCTGGACGCCGCCGGTCGAGATGGTCTCGCGCCAGCCCGAGGTTCGCGCCTTTTCGGCCGAAAACGGCGGCATGAATCCGGGGCTCCAGAACCCGCTCGGCGCCCGCGCCATGTATATCTTCAAGGACGGGCAAGATACGCTCTATCGCATCCACGGCACACCCGACTGGCAGTCGATCGGCAAGGCCACCTCGTCCGGCTGCGTGCGCATGCTGAACCAGGACGTCGTCGATCTCTATGACCGCCTTCCTGCCAAGGCGGAGATCGTTGTGATGTAGCGCTGCAACAGCGCCGCTGATATCGTCTGCCCAAGGCCGGACACGTCTGCGTGAAGCTATGGTTTATTTGGCGCAAGCCGATAGATCTTCTGATGTTGTTCTCGGCATCGGACGAATCGCCGCTCACGCAGGGTTTTGTCCGGCTCCCGCATCAGAGGAAATCAGTCCCGCGTCATGAGCTTCGATAGACATCTTTCCCGCCGCAGCTTTCTTTCCTTTTCGGCATTGACCGCAGCCTCCGCGCTCACCGGCTGCGCCTCTTCGGCCAATACGGTCACATCGGGCGATACGACGATCATCTACCGTTCGCCCATGCGCCTCTTCCAATCGCCTGGGGCGTCGAGCGTGCCGAGTGGGGCCGAGCTTGCCGTCATGTATGGTCCCGTCGAGGATGGTGGCTTTCTCATCCCCGCCATTCCCTATGAGCAGATCGACCCGCGCTATTATCGCCAGCGCGTTCTCGATCCCACCGGCCAGCCGCCCGGCACCATCGTCGTCGATACGCCGTCGCGCTTTCTCTATCTCGTCCAGGGTGACGGCATGGCGATGCGCTACGGCGTCGGCATCGGCCGCGAGGGTTTCGCCTGGCAGGGTTCCGGCGTCATCCAGTGGCGTCAGAAATGGCCGCGCTGGAAGCCGCCGAACGAGATGGTCGCCCGCCAGCCGGAACTCGTCAAATATTCGATCGAGAACGGCGGTATGGAGCCGGGCCTGAAGAACCCGCTCGGCGCCCGCGCGCTCTATATCTTCTCGAACGGCGAAGACACGCTCTACCGCCTGCACGGCAATCCCGACTGGCGCTCGATCGGCAAGGCCGTCTCCTCGGGCTGCGTCAGATTGATGAACCAGGATATCATCGATCTCTACGACCGCGTGCCGACAAAGGCGCCGATCGTCGTCTGGCAGTGATGTCAGCGGGGCGGCCGCGATCCGGCCGCCCCGGTTCGATCTTGCCCGGCCGAGCGGCATTCCGTGGGTAAATGCCCTCGTTTCCCACGCCCGGAAAAGTTTTATTTTCAGAAAACCATTGCTTAATTCGGTAAATAACCTACATGGTGCGTATCGAATTGCTTGCGACCTTTGTCCACGCGCTGAAGCGCTCCGTCAGATATCCTCTCAACATCGATACGGCTTGTCGGACATTCTTCCGCAGGCGAACACAACGGTTGAAAAGGAGATCGTTATGAATTCAGGCGTCGTCAAATGGTTCAATGGCACCAAGGGTTTTGGCTTCATTCAGCCCGATGATGGTTCTACGGATGTTTTTGTCCACATTTCAGCGGTCGAACGCGCCGGCATGCGCGAACTCGTTGAAGGCCAGAAGATCCGCTATGATCTCGTCCGCGACAAGAAGTCCGGCAAGAATTCGGCTGACAACCTTCAGGCCGCATGATTTGTCATTCGCCTATGCTGTCCAGATGCTGGCGGCGCGCTGACCACGGATGTACTGGCAGCGAGCTGACCGACTGGCGGAGAAATGGCTGAGTGACTGGAAGAGGTCGGGTGCCAACCCGGCCTTTTTGCTTTGATCGCCGGCATGTCCGAATTGACCGCGGTTATTCTGATTGACCGGCGAGCAGCCGAAGAGTTCAAGGGACGCTGAAATGGGCAGACTAAACTATCAAATCGGCGATATGATCGTGCTGAAATCGGGCCTCACTCGTACGGCGAAAGCCGATAAGCGGTGCCGGATCGCCAGCATTCTGCCCAACGACCACGGGCATGTGCAATATCGCGTCCGGTTCGACGCGGAGAATTTTGAGCGCCGCATCACCGAGGCCGACATCGATACCGGGGAATCGCCCTCCAGGGCTTCCCCCGAGGCAGTGGCTAAGTCTGATGGCGCCGAGCCTTGGCTGAAGTTTTCGAGCATTCGGACGGGCAAGTAGTCCCGCCGTTTTTACCATCACAGCGCGGCCCGGCCGCCGACAGGAAGGATATCGTTTTGCAGGTTCTCGTCAGGGATAACAACGTCGATCAGGCGCTCCGCGTGCTCAAGAAGAAGATGCAGCGGGAAGGCCTGTTCCGGGAAATGAAGGCGCGCAGCGCTTTCGAAAAGCCGTCCGAGAAGCGCGCCCGCGAAAAGGCCGAAGCCATTCGCCGCCAGCGCAAGCTTGCCCGCAAGAAGCTGCAGCGCGAAGGCCTGCTGCCGGCGCCGAAAAAGGTTCTCCGCGCCCGCTAATCCCGGCATCGCGGCCCAACCGCGGCATCGCGGCCAGCCGGCCCGGCCGCGGAATCACGGCTCTTAGCCATGGCTAAAGCCTCCGTCATCACCTGAGAAAGGGGCACATGACCGCCACCAAGGGAGAATTCTTCAATCCCGCCAAGCTTTCGTCTCGCGACAAGGCGGAAGCGACCGATCACACGGCGCGCGCCATCATCGCGGCCGAGGCGTCGGCCCGAGACAAGAAGACGGAAAAGCTGAAGGCCCTGCGTCTGCAGCAGGAGGCCGAGGCAGCACCTGAAGCGGCGCCTGCAAAGAAACGCCGGTCGCCGGCCAAGGCGGCTGTGAAGCGGCCCTGATCCTCAGGCTTACTCCGTTTTAAGCTAACCGGGCGGATGTGGTCAGCCGCCGTTTGTGCCGGCCCGGCCGAGATTGCCGCGCAGCCGATGCAGCATGTCGCGCATCTCAGCCATTTCCTTCAGCGTGCAGCCTGCGGCTTGGCCGATCGCTGTCATGATCGTATCGATTTCCCCTTTCATCGCCTCACCTCCAGCGGTCAGCGACACGATCACCTGGCGCTCGTCGCGCAGGTCGCGCAGCCGCTTGATCAGCCCGCTTTGCTCCAGCCGCTTCAACAGCGGCGACAGCGTGCCGGAATCGAGATCGAGTTGCTCGCCGATCGTCTTCACCGGCAACTCGCCGCGTTCCCATAGCACCAACATCACCAGATATTGCGGATAGGTCAGGCCCACCCTGTCGAGGATCGGCTTGTAGGCGCGGGTGAAAGCATGCGCCGTTGCGTAGACCGCGAAGCACAACTGCTTTTCCAGCCGTTTCTCCTCCTGCGGTATCTCCATCGTTTTTATCGTCTGCGCTTTCATATCCATCATCCTTAAGGCCGTGATTGTCTTCTTTTCCATGCCAAAATGCAATTTGCAAAATTCACTTGCGTACAATTTAATTGTACGATAGTAAAAATCCAACCCGATCGAAGGGCCAACCAAAGGAGATCGTCATGCCTATTCTCTATACGACCAAAGCCTCTGCCACCGGCGGCCGCGCCGGCCGCGCCGTTTCCGAAAACGGTGTTCTGGACGTGACGCTGACCGTTCCGAAGGAACTCGGCGGCGACGGCGCAACCGGCACCAATCCCGAGCAGCTCTTCGCCGCCGGCTACTCCGCCTGCTTCCTCGGTGCCTTGAAATTTGTCGCGGGCCAGCAGAAGGTCAAGATTCCGGAAGACACGACGGTCTCCGCCAAAGTCGGTATCGGCCCGCGTGAAGATGGCACCGGCTTCGGCATCGAAGTGGCGCTGACGGTCAACATCCCCGGCCTCGACCGCGAAACCGCCGAAAAGCTCGCCGCCGCCGCCCACATCGTCTGCCCCTACAGCCACGCCATGCGCACCTCGACCGAAGTTCCGGTCACGGTTGCCTGATTGCAGTAACAGCCGGAAGATCGGCGAGGTGGCCCCTTATCCGCCTGCCGGCACCTTCTCCCCCTAAACGGGCGAAGGGGGCAAGCCGGACACTCTCCGATCCCCAGACCTTGCGCGGGGCACGTCCCCTCTCCCCGTCAAAACGGGGGTCCGCAGGACGGGTCGAGACCCGTGGTTCGACCCCGGCAAGGGCTAGGGTGAGGGGCAGCCGTTTGACGCTGATCGAACAGCTGCAAACATACGCGAACAGTGGCGGAGTGACGTTCGGCTCGCCCTATTCGCCGATTGCCCGTGCCCCTTAACGTAGTCGGCGCCCGGCCGGCTTCGGCGTCTCATCCGTCATCCCTGACACCGTCTGCAGATCCTGCCGCAGCCGCGCGGAACTTCCATCCGGGAGCTTTTGGTCGAGCGCCGCATGCGTCTCTTTCCAGATCGGCAGCGCTGTTGCTAGCACCGCCTTGCCTTCGCCGGTGAGGGCAAGCAGCCGGCCGCGCCTGTCCTTCGGATTTTCCATCACGCTCACCCAGCCCTTGCGCTGCAGCGGTTTCAGCGCCGCCGTCAGTGTCGTCTGGTCCATGGCAAGCAGGGAGGCGACCGGCCCCATCGGCGGCGGCTCCGGCCGGTTCAGCGACATCATCAGCGAAAACTGCCCGTTGGTCAGCCCCGCGGGCCGCAATGCGTCATCGAACAGGCGAGCGAGTGCCCGCGCCGCTCGCTGCGCATGCAGGCAGAGGCAGGTGTCGCGCACCAGCAGCGTTGTAGAGAAAGGAATTTCAACCGAATTTGACATGGCCATTTTATATTGATATCAATCTTTCTAGTCAAGGAGAAGGAGAGGGGCCGGCTCGCCGGCAGCGCCGGAGGAGGGCGCATCCAATGCAGAACGAAGTTGTTTCCCGCGAGCTATGGCTCGAGGCCCGCCGTGCCCTGCTCTTGAAGGAAAAGGAGGCGACGAAGCTGCGCGACAGCATCAACGCCGAGCGGTTGGCGCTGCCCTGGGTGAAGGTCGATAAAGATTACGTTTTCGACACGCCCGAGGGAAAGAAGTCGCTCGCCGAACTCTTCGATGGCCGCAGCCAGCTTTTGATCTATCATTTCATGCTCGGCCCGGATTGGGATGCCGGCTGCCCCGGCTGCTCCTTCCTGTCCGATCATATCGATGGCGCCCTGCCGCATCTGAACCATCACGACGTCACCTGGGTCGCCGTCTCGCGCGCGCCGCTCGACAAGATCGCCGCCTACAAAAGCCGCATGGGCTGGAAATTCCCCTGGGTCTCTTCCTTCGGCAGCGATTTCAATTTCGATTATCACGTCTCTTTCAGCCCGGAGGACCTTGCCAAAGACAAGGTCTTTTACAATTTCACTCCCATGCAGCCGGCTGACGCCAATGACGAACTGCCGGGTCTGAGCGCTTTCTACCGAAACGACAAGGGCGAGGTCTTCCACACCTATTCGAGCTACGCCCGCGGGCCCGAGGAACTGATCGGCACCCTGATGATCCTCGACCGCGCCCCGAAAGGCCGCAACGAGGACAGCACGATGAATTTCGTGCGCCGTCACGACGAATATGAGGAGGCCCCCAGGGCGCCATCCTGCTGTCACTGAGCCAAAGCATGATGCCGAAAACTGTCAGCGGTTTTCGGCATCATGCCCTGGCTAACCAGCGCAAATTCGAGCAGACGTCACAAAGAGACCTCCTGGGAATTGCGCCGATAAAGGCATTGGCCAACATCACGCAAGGGAGAAGGATGATGAAGACCGCAGAAGTGCTGAAGGAACATTCCTTCCTGGAGAGACTGGTGGGCGACTGGACCGTCACCGCACCCGAAATGTCCGGCGGCGAGCCCTGGACGGAGACCGTCCGCTCGCTGCACGGCATCTGGTTCGTCGCCGAGGGCACCGGCCGCATGCCGGATGGCAAACAGGCCACCAGCATCCTGACGCTCGGCTATAACGCCGCAAAGGCCAAGTATGTCGGCAGCTGGATCGGCAGCATGATGGACTTCATGTGGATCTACGAAGGCGAGCTCGACGCTTCGGGCAATGTGCTTGACCTCTATACGACAGGGCCTGACTTCAACGGCGAAGGTCTTGCCGATTACCGCGAGCGGATCACTTTCGTCGACGCCGATCACCGCACCTTCATCTCCAGCGCCAGGCAGCCGGACGGCGCCTGGAAACAGTTCATGGAAGCGCATTACGCCCGGCAGATCTGACAATCACGGCGCTCGAACCTTGAAAAAAGGGGCGCCTCTAAAGGGAGAGTACGATGTCTGAGACGCATGGAAAGTTCATCTGGTGCGAGTTGATGACCCCCGACACATCGGCTGCCGCGAAATTCTACAGCTCGGTCGTCGGCTGGACCACCTCCGAGATGAAGGTGGAGGGCATGCCGACCTACACGATCTTCGAGGCGAACGGCATCGGTGTCGCCGGCCTGATGGAATTTCCAGCCGAACTCGAGGGTAAGGGCATTCCGCCGAACTGGACGGGTTATGTCGATGTCGACGACGTCGATCAGTCGGCCAAGGATTTCGTCGCCAATGGCGGATCGGTCCGTCGTCCGCCGGACGATATCCCGGGTATCGGCCGCTTCGCCGTTGTCGCCGATCCGCATGGCGCGGTGCTCTGCATCATGACGCCGGCGCCGATGGACAAAACCTGGCCGGAACTGGCCCCCGATGCGCCTGGCAATATCGGCTGGCACGAACTCTATGCCGGCAACGGCAAAGACGCCGTCGCCTTCTATTCCAAGCTGTTCGGCTGGACCAAGGACAGCGAAATGGACATGGGCCCGATGGGCGTCTACTACCTCTTCGCCCGTAACGGCAAGCAGATCGGTGGCATGATGACCAAGCCGGAAAACATCCCGATGCCGTTCTGGAGCTATTATTTCATCGTGCCGGCGCTTGATGCCGCGATCGAACGCGTCAACTCCGGCGGCGGCAAGGTCGTCCACGGTCCCATGGAAGTCCCCGGCGGCAGCTGGATCATCCAGGCCACCGACCCGCAGGGTGCCTTCTTCTGCCTGGTGGCGCCGAAGCGGTAGGTTTTGGCCCCTTTAGCGTCGTGCCGTGAGCCCCCCTCATCTGGCTGCTGCCACCTTCTCCCCACACGGGAGAAGGTGCTCGTAGGGCGGATGAGGGGCCACCCGTCACACCCTTTGCGGCAGCCGGACTGACAACCGCCCGCCACTCTTCCCCTCAGAACTTGTAGCTGCTCCCGAAGAGAACCTTGTCCTGCGTGGCGCCGACATCGCCGATGGCGGAGCCGAAGTCCTTGTTGCCGAAATCGGAATGGCGATACTCGCCGCGCACCAAGGATATGGTCGGTGACCGCGTGTTCGATGCCGCCGCCGGCCGTCCAGCCGATCAGGATGCCGTCCTTCTTTCCGGCGGTGGGAATGTCGACCTTGCCACCGCCGGCCGCCACACCCGCCGTTGCGAAGAACAGGGTTCGATCCAAGGCGTAACCAACCCGCGCCCGGCCGGATGCATCCCATTCGAGGTTGGCATCGTCGTTTTTCTCGAAGTTGTAGTTGATGTCGTTCTCGATGCCGTAGACGATATTTCCGGATTGGAAATTATAGCCGGCATGCAGCCCTGCCGTGCCGCCGTCGATATTCTCATCCGAGCCGAGGATCTTCGTCTGGCTCCAGGAATATCCGCCCTGGCCGCCGAGATAGAAGCCCGACCAATCATAGGCCACAGATATCTGCTCGGCGGCGGGAGCAGGTGTCTCGTAAGTGAGGTCGGCGGCAACGGCCGGAACGGCGGCCGAAAGCGCCAGCGGCGCAGGCGATAAATCTGATATGCATGAAGATGCCTCGTGTTCATTGGGAGCAAAAAGAGGGCAGTGGCGACACCGCCCGACTCTCAGGAACATGCCCCGCCCCGATGTTGCGGAGTGTCTTTTAACGTTGAGATTTGTTGCGGGCCGATCGCGGCGGAGGGGGCGGCGGCGCCGCCCCCATCACCGATCTGATCCCACCGAAGCGAAAAACCTTTCCGGGCTCTCCGCTTCCACCAACTTCTTCTTTTCGATCAGCCAGAACCGATTTCCCACCGCCCGCACGAAACTGCGGTCGTGCGAGACCAGCAGGCAGCTCGCCTCCTGCGCCATCAACTCGCTCTCCAGCGCTTCCTGTCCCTCGATGTCGAGGTGGTTGGTCGGCTCGTCGAGCAGGTAAAAATTCGGCTCGGTCAGCCTGAGCACCAGCATGCCGAGCCGCGCCTTCTGGCCGCCGGAAAGCTGGCCGATCGGTTTTGCCTGCATGTCGATCGTCAAGCCGGCGCCTGCCAGCAAGGCGCGCGCCCGCTGGTCACCGACATCGAAGCGGCGGATGATCGTGCCGATCGGCGTATCGCTGTCGGCAAGATCGGCAAGCGCTTGGTCGCCGTAGCCGAGCACGAGCGAGGGCGTCGCCTTGATGCTGTCGCGCGCTGTCTCCGGTCTTTCGATCGCCTGTTTCAGCATCGACACCAGCCGCGACTTGCCGGCGCCGTTGAGGCCGAGCAGCACGATGCGGTCGCCCTGGCAGATGAACTGCCGGCCGGTCTTGAACAGCGGCGTTCCATCGGGCGTCGTCACCACCGCATCCTCCAACGTCACCAGCACCTTGGCATGGGTGCCGCGGTTGGCGAGCCGGATCGCCCCGGCCGAGCGCTCCAGATGCGCCGGTTTTGCCGCGTCCTCCAGCTTCTCCGCCCGTTGCCTGAGCTGCTTCGTCTTGACGACGAGCAGGTCGCTGCCGGAATTGATGCCGATATTGTTGAGCTTCGCCGCCTGCTTGCGCAATTGCTCCGCCACCTTCATGTCGCGCTCGTAGCGCCGGGCTTCGGAAGCGTCGGCCTCGTCGAGCGCGGCGCGCGCCCTGGTATAGGGCAGGGCGAAGACCGGCGATTGCTCCGGCCGCAGGAACAGCGTCCGGTTGGTCGTCGCATCGAGGAAGGCGCGATCGTGGCTGGACAGGATAACCGGCACGTCGCGCGGCAGCGCGTTCAGCCAGCTCTCCACTTGCCCGATCTTTTCGAGGTCAAGATGGTTGGTCGGCTCGTCGAGCAGAAGCACGTCGGGCTCGCTCACCCAGGTGCGGGCAAGCATGGCAAGCCGCTGCCATCCGCCGCTCAATTGCTTCAGCGGCCGGCTCCGCATGGCCTCCGGCACGTCGAGCGATTCCAGCACGACGTCGACCCGCCAGCTCTCGCTTTCGGCCTGATCGGCCGGCAGCGCCTGCAGCACCGCATCGTAAAACACCGTGTCGAAAAGGGCAGGCGGCACATTCTGCGCGACATGCCCGACGGTCAGCCCGCGCGCCTTGGTGATCTCGCCCTCGCTCGGCTCCAGCGCACCGGTGATGCAGGCAAGCAGCGTCGATTTCCCCCGCCCGTTGGCGGCGACGAGGCCGATGCGGTCGGCTGAATTGACGACAAGATTGAGTTTCGAAAATAAAGGATTGCCCAGCGTCACGCCGAGATTGCGGATATTGATGAGGGTCATGATCGTTCTCTGGTCTGACCGGGTGTCGACGCGATCCGGGGCGTTCAGCCATCACGGGATTGCGCCTATCGGGCCCGGGAAAATGACAGGAATGGGCGCGGTATTTCGCACGGCGCCGCATTGGCCACGAGGGCAGACCAGGAAGAGATGTCGAGAAACGGTCTCTGGTCAGCCCTGCAAACGCATTTGCAGGGCGTTGACGGGACCACGCTGGCGATGATGCCGGAAATAATATTGCATAGCGTGATCCTCCTTTCTCGAACGGGTTTCAGGATTGAAATACCATTGCCTGGAGTAGGAGGCAAGAGAACCGCGGTTGCCAGGAACTCCGTAGCGCCGGTGCTGCCGGCGCTCGGCACTCATGAGAGTCTCATCCTGAGGTGCCCCGCAGGGCCTCGAAAGACGAGGCGGGTGCACTGGCGGTGGATGACACGCATCCCGCACAGCCGCATTATACAGCAACGGCAACGTACAAGGATGAGGGAGGTTGGAGGATGCCGCGCCCCTGTTAGGCGGGCGCAAGTGGCTGTCTCTCTGCGCCTAACCCGCCGGATCGCCGCCAACCAATTCCAGCCGCCGCTCTATCCCGATACTCTCGAGAAACGTCTCGTCATGGCTGACGACGATGAGCGCCCCGTCATAGGCGCTGAGACCCGCCTCGACCGCTGATATCGAGTCGATGTCGAGATGGTTGGTCAGCTCGTCGAGGATCAGTAGCGGCGGCGGTGCGGCGCCGAGAACACAAGCGAGGCCGGCGCGCAGCAATTGCCCGCCGCTGAGCGTCGAGACCGCCTGTAGCGCCGCATCGGCCCTGAACATGAAGCGGGCAAGGGCCGCCCGGCAGGTGTTTTCATCGGAAAGCGGATTGATCCGGCGGAAATTGTCGCGGATCGAAGTTGAGGGATCGAGAAGGTTAACCTTCTGATCGAGCATGGCAAAGCCAGTCAGGACGGCGACAGTGCCGGCCCAGGGCGCGAGTTCGCCGGTGATAAGCGCCAGCAGCGTCGTCTTGCCCGAGCCGTTGCTGCCGGTGACGGCAATCCGTTCGGGCCCCGTCACGGCGAAAGAGAGATCGCCGATGACCGGATCGCCCGGCCGGTAGCCCACGGTGACGCCCTCCAATTTCAGCACAGTCTTATTGGCGGCGAGCCCGGTCGGCGGCAGGCGCACCGACAAGGGCTGGAGGATCTCGATCCTCGCGCGCGCCGCCTTTGCGTCTTCCTGTGCCGCCGCGCGCCGGCGTTCGGCAAGGCGGGCGTTGTCGCCGCCGGTCGTTTCGCTCCGCTCCTTCATGCCGCCGAGCATGATGCGCGGGATGCCGCCCTTGGCGGCCATCTTTCGTCCGGCGCTATCCCTGTGCGCCTGGCGCTCCACCGTCGCCTGCGCCTTGCCGGCAACCTCGGCAATCCGCTTTTCGGCATCGGCGAGGTCATGCCGTGCGGCCGCAAGCTCCAGCGCCTTGCGCTCGCGATAATGGCTCCAGTTGCCGCCGTAGCGGGTGGCGCCGAGCGACGTCAATTCGACGATTGCATCCATGCTTTCGAGCAGTTCCCGGTCATGGCTGACGATGATTGCCCCGGCCCGCCAGCCCGATATCAGTGCGATCACCGCCGCGCGGCCCTCGCGGTCGAGATTGTTTGTGGGCTCGTCGAGCAGCAGAAAATCCGGTTCGGCGAAGACCAGGGCGGCCAGCCCGGCACGGGTGCGCTGCCCGCCAGAGAGCGCGGAAAGCCGTGTCTGCGGCTGTGCGTCGAGCCCGGTGCGATCAAGGGCCGCAGCCATGCGCGCCTCCAGCGTCCAATCCGCCGATGAAAGTTCTTCGGCCGTTGCCGTGCCGGTTTCGGCCCGGTGAAGAAGGCCAAGCGCATCGGTCGCGCCGAAGAGATCGGCCACCGTTTCGTCAGGTGCGACCTGAACGCTCTGCCGGAGAATGCCGAGGCTGCCACTGACCGAAAGCGTCCCCGATTGCGGGCGGATGTCGCCGGAGACAAGCTTCAGCAGCGTCGTCTTGCCGACGCCGTTGCGCCCGACGAGACCGCTGCGGTCCGTCCCGAAACTCAGGTCGAGATCGGAAAAAAGCGGCCGCCCGTCAGGTGTGGCCCATGAAATTTTGGAGAGAGTGATGGATGCAGGCATGGATGTGGATTTCCCTGTTGGCAAGGCGAACTGGCGTTGCGATCAGGTTGAAATCCATTGCGGCACACATCCTGTTGAAATGGTCGATAGCAGGGGATTTAGGGAAGAAAGACGTCGGGTTCAAGGCAAGGCGGCGATTCTGCATTCTTTCAGGCATACCCCAACTTGCCCCCCACCAGGGTTCAGTCGCGAAAATGCAGGCCGATCAACAGCCCAGCCAGCATCGACCAGGGTCTAGCCATAGGTCTCGACCCATCCTGTGGATCCGAGAAGCGAGGCAATCCTACCGCTTCAGGCTCCCCAATATCCCGCGCACCAGCGCCCGGCCGACCTGGGTCGCCACTGTGCGGGCGACGCTCTTCATCGCCGCTTCCACCACCGTTTCGCGTTGGTAGCCGGAAGACCGGCCGCGTGATTGGCCGCGGCCCTGCTGGTTGTCGTCATTGCCGCCGCCGAAGCCCGGCAGGTTCCAGCCGGAGGTCGTGCCGCCCTGTTGCTGAGGCGCTTCTTCCTGGGCTCGCTTGGCGGCTTCGGCATCGGCCGCCTTCTTCGCCCGTGCGGCCAGCAGTTCGAAGGCGGATTCGCGGTCGATATCCTCGTCATAGATGCCGAGAACCGGGCTCCTGTCCATGATCTGCCGGCGCTCGTCATCCGTCACCGGGCCGACGCGGCCGGATGGCGGGCGGATCAGCGTGCGCTCGACGATCGAAGGCGCGCCTTTGGCCTCCAGCGTCGAGACCAATGCCTCGCCGGTGCCGAGATTGGTGATGACCGTGGCGCAATCGAAGGCCGGATTCGCACGGAATGTATCGGCCGCCGTCCTCACCGCCTTCTGTTCACGCGGCGAATAGGCGCGTAGCGCATGCTGTGCCCGGTTGCCGAGCTGAGCGAGCACCGTTTCCGGCACGTCGAGCGGGTTCTGAGTCACGAAATAAACACCGACGCCCTTGGAGCGGATCAGCCGCACCACCTGCTCGACGCGTTCGGTCAGCACCTTTGGCGCATCGTTGAAGAGCAGGTGCGCCTCGTCGAAGAAGAAGACGAGCTTCGGCTTGTCGGGGTCGCCCACCTCGGGCAGTTCCTCGAACAGCTCGGAGAGCAGCCAGAGCAGGAAAGTGGCGTAAAGCCGCGGGTTCATCATCAACTTGTCGGCGGCAAGCACCGAGATCTGGCCGTAGCCGTTATTGCTGGTGCGCATGATGTCGGAAATCTTCAGCGCCGGCTCGCCGAAGAAATGTTCCGCACCCTGCTGTTCGAGAACGAGCAGCGCCCGTTGGATCGAGCCGACCGAGGCTTTGGAGATCAGTCCGTACTGATTGGAAAGCTCGCTGGCGTTCTCGCCCATATAGTTCAAGAGCGAGCTGAAATCCTTGAGGTCGAGCAGCGGCAGCCCGCCCTGGTCGGCGATCTTGAAGGCGATGTTGATGACGCCTTCCTGCGGTTCGGAGGCATCCATCAGTCGGGCAAGCAGCAGCGGTCCCATCTCCGCGATGGTGGTGCGCACCCGGTGGCCCTTCTCGCCGAACAGATCCCAGAAGATCACCGGAAACTGGTCGAATTCGTAATCGGTGAAGCCGATCTGCTCGGCGCGCTTCGTCAGGAAATCCCTGGGCTCGCCCTTGGCGGCGATGCCGGAAAGGTCGCCCTTGATATCGGCCGCAAACACCGGAACGCCGGCGCGGGAGAAACCTTCGGCCAGCACCTGCAGCGTCACCGTCTTGCCGGTGCCGGTAGCACCGGTGACGAGGCCGTGGCGATTGCCGAATTTCAGGTCGAGATATTCCGGCTTGTTGATGCTGTCATCGGGATTGCGGCTCGCGCCGATGAAAATCTTGCCTTCCTCGATCATTCGGAATGCTCCCTTGGGGCTCTGCCGCCATTTATGAGAAGGCTTGCTTCCGCTGCCTTCATCGAACCATCGTTTCCCTGTTATAAGCAGGCAGGCGCATGCGGACAACTGTTTGCATTGAAAGCAAAACTGGACAAAGCGCCGCCCGGGGAGGGCCGGCTTGAGTTGCTGTGGAATTTCGAATAACGTTGACGTTAACGTCAAAAAACAGGAGGCTGACGATGAATGAAATTGTGACCCAGATCGCCGATCGTGTGGGTATTGCGCCTGATTTGGCCGAAAAGGCGCTCGGCATGATGCTCGGCTTCCTGCAGCGCGAGGCCGCCGATGGCCCGGTTGCCAAGATGATCGAAGCGATCCCCGGTGGCGCCGATCTCGTCGCCCAGTTCAACGGCGCAGGTGCCGGCGGCGGCGGTCTGCTCGGCGGGCTGATGAGCTCGCTCGGCGGCGGCGGCATCATGGGGCTCGGCCAGCAACTGATGGGCGAAGGCCTCGGCATGGGCGAAATCACCTCGCTTGCCAAGGAAACCATCGCGATGGCCAAGCAATATGCTGGCGAGGAACTCGTCGACGAGGTCGTCGCTTCCGTCCCGGGTCTCAGCCAGTTCGTCTGAGACGAGAGATCAGGAGCCCCGCATTTTGCGGGGCTCATTGTTCTCGCTTCGGAAGCACCGGAGTGAAGAGCATCCGCGGTCCCTTGGATGGAAGGAGAGCCCATGGCCATCTGGCGCCCATCGCAGCAGATCAGGGTGAAGGTGATCGGCCTCGCCTGGCGGAAAGACCAACTGCTCGCCGCCGAAGTGGAGGATGACAGTGGTCGCATCAAGGGCGTTCGCCCGCTTGGCGGCGCCATTGAATTCGGCGAAAGCCGCGAAGAGGCCCTGCAGCGCGAATTCCAGGAGGAACTCGAGACCGATATTCGCATCGTCGGCCCCTGGCATCTGCTTGAAAACATCTACGAGCATCACGGCGCGACCGGTCACGAATACATCTTTGCTGCCGATATCAAGCTGGCCGAAGCGTCGCTCTATGAGCGCGATGAAATCCACTATTCCGAACTCGACGAGACGGCGGCGACGGCGCGCTGGTTCGGCCGCGACAGGCTGCGCGACGCCGGCATCGATCTCTATCCGACAGGTCTCGACAAACTCCTGGCGCGCTGGCGCGATTGAGCCTGATATCACCCGCTTTGAGGTGGCTTCGGCCGATCGCCAAACTTTGATCGTCTGCGGCCCGCTTCCGGGGGAACAATGAGCTGGCATCGGCTGTTGCTAGAGGAATTCCAGCAAAAGTGTGCAGCGGTTTTGCGTCCGGAATTGCGTGAGACAAAAACGATCGCTGAAACCAGAAGGAATAGCATCATGCGCAGGTTTATTGCAGCAACTTCGATCGCTCTCCTCAGCCTCTCCGCCCCGGTTCTTGCCCAGTCGAACATGGGCATGGATGCCAGCGGCCGGATCGACGGCACGCCGCCGCTCGGCACCGCGCCGGGAGTTGAAACGCAAAGCGGGCTGATAATCCCGCTCGACTCGATCGAAACCGGCAGCATCGACAACGAGCCTCTAAGCGGTCCGGTCGACTGGGCGCGCTGCCCGCCGCGCAAGGCACGCGGAGCGCTTGCCACCGAGGGCGGCAAGAGCGGCGCCTCGGTCAGCGCCGCATGCCGTGATAACGGAAACCAGTAACACCAGGGGAGGGCGCTATTTGCCGTTCTTCTTGTCGTGATGCAGGATGACGCCGAGTTCATGCCACTGCCGCCTGTCGCGCTGGATCAGTTCGTCGGCTGAGGCCGGTCCCATGCTGCCCGGAGCGTAAGCGTCAGGCACACTCTGATCCCCAGCCCAGATGTCGAGGAAGGGCTGCACCGCCGCCCAGCCGGCCTCGATGCCGTCGGCGCGCTGGAACAGCGTCTGGTCGCCGATAAAGAGATCGTAGAGCAGCGATTCATAGCCGGTCGTCTTGGCGATATCGAATTTGTCGGCATAGCGGAAATCGAGCGAGACCGGCACGGTATCGACGGAAAGCCCAGGCGATTTGATCGAGATTTCCATGCTCATGCCCTCGTCCGGCTGCACCTGGATCACCAGCCGGTTCGGCGGCAGGCGGCTCTTGACATCGGTCTCGCGAAACTGTGCGAAGGGCACCGGCTGGAAGGTGATGACGATCTCGGTGTCGCGCGCCGTCAGCGCCTTGCCAGTTCTGAGATAGAAGGGCACGCCGGCCCAGCGCCAGGTATCGGCATAGAGCTTCAGCGCCACGAAAGTCTCAGTCCTGCTGTCGGGCGAAACGTCCTTGGTGTCGCGATAGGCGGGAAGCTGAGCACCATTGAGCGGGCCTGCGCCATAGGCGCCGCGCACGCCGTGCGTCTTGGCCTCATCAGGCGTATAGATGCGCAACGCCTTCAGCACCTTGCTCTTCTCGTTGCGGATTGCCTCGGCATCGAAGCTGTTCGGCGGCTCCATGGCGATCATCGCCAGCAGCTGGAAAAGATGGTTCGGCACCATGTCGCGCAGCGCACCTGTCGCATCGTAAAACTTGCCGCGGCTGCCGACATCGACGATCTCGGCGGCGGTGATCTGCACATGGTCGATGTAGCGGCTGTTCCACAAGGACTCGATCATCATGTTGGCGAAACGCGCCGTCATCAGGTTCTGCACCGTCTCCTTGCCGAGGAAATGGTCGAGCCGGTAGACTTGGCTTTCCCCGACCTGGGCGAGAATCTGCGCATTGAGCGCCTGCGCCGAGGCGAGATCGGTGCCGAACGGTTTTTCGATCGCGACACGGCGGAAGACGCCATCGCTTTCATCGGTCAGCCCATGGGCGGCGAGCTTCTCGACGATCGTCCCGAAGAAGGATGGCGGCACCGCGAGATAGAAGGCGGCATTGGCATTCGGCCCCAGCCGCTTGCCGATCTCGATGAAAATATCGTCCTTGGTGAAATCGCCTGACGTATAGGAAATACGCCGGCGCAGGCTTTCCCAGGCTTCGTCCTTTTGCGTCTGCTCCTCGCCGCTCAGATGGCTGAGGAAGTCGTCGAGCCGCCCGCGCAGGAATTCATCGTCACCTGGCTCGATGCCGATGCCGAGAATGTGGAGATCCTCGCCGACGAGGCGGCCGCGCGTCAGATTGATGATCGCCGGTACCAGCAGCCGGCGCGTCAGGTCTCCCGTGGCGCCGAAGATGACGAGGGTGACCGGCGGGGTAGGGGTAGCGTCCATGATGTCATCTCCGAGTTTTTCCGGCCGACTATAATGCGCGCCGGTTTGGCCGCAACATATGAGGGCGGGGGATAACACGCATTTGACATTATCTGGGGCGTGCTGGGGACGCAGCTCCTCAGTCCGGCTGCCCAAGACCCCTTCCCAACCCCTCCTCGCAAGGGGAGGGACTAAGCTGTGGTGTCGGGCAGTGACCAAAGGGAGGGGTCTTGCAGGCTGTTACCGTTCGACGGATGGTTACGATTGAGGATTAGTGAACCCATGCGGCATCTTAGCCCCTCCCCCTCGTGGGGAGGGGTTGGGGAGGGATTTGGCTTCGTCCTAACTGGAAAGCACTGATCAGCAGCCGACTACCCCTTCACCGCCACCATAAAAATCCGCGGAAACCGCAGCAGCACCCGCCCATCCGACATCTTCGGATAAGCCCTTGCCACCCGGCCGAGATAATCCGCCAGAAAGGCCTCGCGATGCTGCTCGCCGGCCTGGGCCAGATAGGGCATCAGCCCGGTTCCCTTCACCCATTCGACAATATCTGCCGCATCCGCCATCGGGTGATTGTAGATGGTGTGCCAGATATCGACGCGGGAGGCCTTGGCGATCAGCCTGGAGTAATAGGCTGATGGCGCCGGCAGCCCCTTGCGTCGCACGCTCTTTCCCTCGAAGGCGGCCTTCCAGGGCCCCACATGCGCGCTCTCCTCCATCAACAGGTGGGTGGGTTCGCCGAGATTGTCGGGCATCTGCACCGCCAGCACGCCGCCGGGGGAAAGCCCGTCCATCAGCCGGTCGAAAATATCGAGATGATCGGGCAGCCATTGGAAGACGGCATTGGCAAAGAGCAGGTCGGCGGTTTCAGTCGGCTGCCAGCTGCCGAGATCGGCTTCGACGAAGGCGGTGCCGGGAAGCCGCTTGCGGGCGGCCTCCAGCATGTTGAGATCGCTGTCGAGGCCCGAAACGCCTTCCGCCCCATAACGCTCGATGATGAGCTCGGTCGAATTGCCCGGCCCGCAACCGAGGTCGACGGCGCGGCGGATGCTCTGCAGCGGCACTTGCGCCAGAAGGTCGCGTGCCGGCCGTGTGCGTTCGTCCTCGAATTTCACATATTGGCTGGCAGACCATGCCATCGCGTTTACTCCTGATATCAGGCCACACTTTCCATGCGGCGGATGCGGATTTCGTCCAGGTTGCGGCCGTCGGGCCCGATGATCTCAAGCGAAGCAGGCCCCGCCGAGCTTCACTCCGCAGACACAAGTATCTTGTCGACGCGCCTGCCGTCGAGATCGATGACTTCGAAGCGCCATCCACCTCTGGTGAAACTCTCGCCCAGCTCAGGCAGATGTTTCAGCTCTTCCAGCACTAGGCCGGCCACAGTCTGATATTCGAGATCGTCATCGAGCTTGAGATTCAGGAATTCGGCGAATTCGTCGATCGGCGTCCAACCGGACACCAGGTAGGAACCGTCGTCGCGGCGAGCGATGGCCTGCTCGTCCACTGGTCCCTCCTGCAGAGCCCCCATGATCGCTTCCAGAATGTCGCCTGACGAAACAATCCCCTCGAAATGGCCGTACTCGTCAAAAACCAGCACCATGTGGACTGGCGATTTCCGGATCGCTTCGATCACATGGATGGCGGTTGAAAGGTCGGAAACCACCGGCACGTCCTGCGTCAAGGCCTTGATATCGGCACTGCCGTATTGCGACACCGAGTCGTAAAAATCCTTGACCGGAAGGATGCCGATCACCTCGTCCGAACTGCCCTTCCGAACCGGCAGCCGGGACCGTTTCGTCCGATGCAGCTGAGCTCGAATTTCATCAAGGCTGTCGTCGATATCGATAATTTCGACGTCGCGCCGGGGCGTCATCAGCGCTCGGGCGGTGCGGTCCGCCAGCCGCATGACGCCGGATATCATCGCCGACTCTTCGCTTTCGATCACGCCGGCCGACTGCGCCTCGGCCAAAACGGTTTTGATCTCCTCGTCGGAGACGTTGTCGCCGCCTTTTCCTGTTTGGCCCAGGAGCTTCAGTACAAGATTTCCGGAGGCGTTCAGCAGCCACACGAGCGGCAGCGCGATCTTTGAAAGCAACGCCATGGCGGGCGCCATTCTCGCCGCAACGGCTTCGGGCTCCCGCAATGCGATCTGCTTTGGAACAAGTTCGCCGACGATCAAGGAGAGATAGGTGATGGCGACGACGACTGAACCGACGCCGATTGCGTCGGAGGCCGTTGACGACATCCCCTGCGCCTGCAGCCATCCTGCCAAGCGGCCCCCGAGCGTCGCCCCTGAGAAGGCGCCCGAGAGAACACCGACCAGCGTGATGCCGATCTGAACCGTGGAAAGAAATCGGCCGGGGTTTTCGGCAAGTTTGATGGCTTGCGCCGCACCCTTGCTGCCATTGTCGGAGAGAACCTTGAGGCGGGCCGTTCGAGAAGACACAACGGCCAACTCCGACATGGCGAGTACACCATTGAGGATGGTGAGAAACGCCACAATTCCAATTTCCAGAAACACAGGGACCCTATTCGTTGAGGTTTTATGCCGCATCCCTAGCGATGCGGCGAGGCGTTCGAAGAGACGCTATATCAGCATCGCCCTTCGTCTTTCCATTGTCGTGTTAACATCGAGGCGGCCCGTCATTCGCAATGATCCGGAAGATACCAGCGCTCTGCGGGATCAACCGAGCGAGGCGGAGGCCATCGCGTCTACAGCGGTCGCCACCTTCCTCGGTCGGGAAATCCCGGCTGGAACGGGCGGAGCTTGTACTGGATGGGTCGCTGTCGGGCATGTCGCAATTTTGGCGGTGAAATGCTATCGGCGCAAGAGGCGCCGGGCAAAATCATCTCACCGCAGCGATGTGACAGTTTCGAAAAGGACGGCGGAGCCGTGTTCCCGGCTGGGCTTTCCGGAGAATTTTTCGCATTTCTGCATGATGCCAAAAAAGCTCGAACGTTCCAACATCATGCGTTCGCGCCGTCAAGCCGCCAGAATCGTAATCCCGTAAGCATTGGCGGCTGCCGTCATGCGGGCGATGGTCTCTGTCGAAGGGCTGGCCTTCGGAGGCTCTGTTACGCCTTCCGCTTCGATGAATTCGGCCATGTCACGATCGACGACGGCGGAAAAGATTGCCGGGGCGGTTCCGCGATTGGAATAGCCGTGCACCATGAAGGGGGGAATGGCAACGATGTCGCCGGCGCCGGCCTCGATTTCTTCGGGGCCGTTGTCCGTCAGCCGCCAGATCGTCAGGCATCCCTCAAGGATGCGGAACACCTCTGGGCTCGCATGCGCATGTCTCGGCGTCCGGCTGCCTGATGGTACGGTGACGTCGAAGAGATTGAGCCAGTTTCCGCGGATGCGAAGCCGCCGCTCGATCCGCTCGCCGAGGACGAAGTAGCGCTTCGCCTCATCCCCCGTCTCTTCACCGGCATGCACGTTCACAAATGAGTTGGACATCATGTCTCTTTCTTTTTCTTGCGGACTTTTCCTGCTGGCCCTTTCTTGCGGGCGCAGCCGTTAGACCTTTGCGCCGGCTTTGGCAACCATCACAATATATGCGCCAGGAAACCGACGTCCCCGATATCGGTGCGGCGGGACGTTTTCGCAAGACCTGCCGGGCTGCGGCAAATGGGCCGGATCGGTGCGGGTTTCTATGCCGATCGCCACTGGAACCTCGGCGAGGGCTCGATCCACTGGCACGCCGTCTTCGCCGCCCTTGCCAGGCTCGAAGGCAATCCGCCCTGATCATCGAGATCAAGGATAAGTCGAAGATCCGGGCTTCGGCTGCCTATCTCGCTTCGATTGGGGTGGCCGAATAGGGGCAGTTGGCCATCCGCCTGCCTCATGAAAACCGCGTGATCACGCTGATCCCCGTCGCCTCCGCCTTGTCGAGCGCCATCAGCGCCGGCACGGCTTCCTCGAGGCTGATGCGGCGGCCGATCAGCTTCTGCGGGGCGATCTTGCCGGCCGCCAGCATCGACAGCATGGCGTCGTAGCGCCAGGCCTGCATGCCGTGGCTGCCGTAGATCTCCAGCTCGTGGCCGATCACTTGGGCCATCGGGATCTGCGGCGCGGCATGTTCGCCGAGCATCAGCCCTACCTGCACATGCCGGCCGCGCCGGCGCAGATTCTTGATCGAGTTGAAGCAGGTGGCGGGGTGGCCGAGCGCGTCGATCGAGACATGCGCGCCGCCCTTGGTGATCTCGCGCACCGCCTCCGCCACGTCGGCGACGCCGGAGGCGTTGACGGTCGCTACCGCTCCGCATTCTCTGGCGAAGGCAAGCTTCTCCTCGGATATGTCGATGCCGATCGCATTGGCGCCGAGTGCCGTGGCGATCATGATCGCCGACAGGCCGACGCCGCCGCAGCCGTGCACGGCGATCCATTCGCCGGGGCGGGTGCGCGCCTGGTCGGCGACGGCGCGGAACGAGGTGGCGAAGCGGCAGCCGAGGCTTGCTGCCGTCGCATCGTCGATCGTATCGGGCAGATGCACCAGATTGGTGTCGGCATAATCGATCGCCACATATTCGGCGAAAGATCCCCAATGGGTGAAGCCCGGCTGGAACTGGTTCGGGCAGACCTGCTGGTTGCCGGAATGGCACTCGGCGCAATGGCCGCAGCCGGAAACGAAGGGCACGGTCACCCGGTCGCCGACCTTGAAACGCATCACGCCGCGGCCGGTGGCGACCACCCGCCCGGCAAGCTCGTGTCCCGGCACATGCGGCAGGCGGATATCGGGGTCGTGTCCCATCCAGCCGTGCCAGTCGCTGCGGCAGAGCCCGCTGGCGCCAACCGATATGACGACGCCGTCTTCGGAAGGCGTGGGATCGGGCAGGGTGCGGATCTCGGGCGCCTCTTCGAAGGCTTCATAATACATGGCTTTCATCGGCGTCTTCCCTTGCGGCTATCTCGCGATTTCTCCCCATGATCGCATGCAGCAGGCCGCCATTCCAACATCCAGTTCCATCATTTTTGCTGATGCACCCATCGCTTCGCCGCGGGCACCGCGCACGAATATTGCGGCCCGGCGCCATCCTCCGGCATTTTCTTGCTTCCGCATTTGCCGCCCGGATTTGTCCTTGACCCGGTTCACCGCAGGGGTTTTTGCTGTCCCGACTTCAGAGGGGAGGGCAATATGGCCGTCGATACATCACCGCGTTCAACCACCTGGACTCATGTCGACGGGGAGTGGCTTTCCGGCAATCCGCCGCTGATCGGGCCGACCTCGCATGCCATGTGGCTCGGCTCCACGGTTTTCGACGGTGCCCGCTGGTTCGACGGCATCGCGCCGGATCTTGACCTGCATTGCCAGCGCATCAACCGCTCCGCGCTCGCCATGGGGCTGAAGCCAGTGAAATCGGCTGATGAAATCGCCGCACTCGCCTGGGAGGGCGTCGGGAAATTCGACGGCGCCACGCCGATCTACATCAAGCCGATGTATTGGGGCGAACATGGTTCGCCCGGCAGCATCGTCTCCGTCGATGCGGAATCGACCCGCTTCGCGCTCTGCCTGTTCGAGGCGCCGATGGGCGGCCATGGCGGCACCAGCCTCACCGTCTCGCCCTACCGGCGCCCGTCGCCGGAGACGGCGATGACCGAGGCGAAGACCGGCTCGCTCTATCCGAACAGTGGCCGCATGATTGCCGAAGCCCGCAGCCGCGGCTTCGACAATGCGCTGGTGCGCGATCTCAACGGCAATGTCGTCGAGACCGCTTCTTCGAACGTCTTCCTGGTACGTGACGGCGTGGTGATGACGCCGGCCGCCAACCGCACCTTCCTTGCCGGCATCACCCGCGCCCGCGTCATGGACCTCTTGCGCAAGGCCGGCTTCGACGTCTTGGAAACAACGCTGTCCGTCGAGGATTTCCTCGCCGCCGACGAAATCTTCACCACCGGCAACTACTCCAAAGTCGTCGGCGTCATCCGCCTCGACGACCGCAACCTCCAGGAAGGCCCGGTCACCCGCAAGGCGCTCGACCTCTACATGGACTGGGCCCATGGAAGAAGCGAGAGCGAGGAGTGAGCAGCGGTTCGGCGCAGCCGAAGCAATCGATCCAGTGAATCGATTGCAATGACGAACGCCCGAAGCGCAAGTGAAGGGCAGGGTTGTTCGGAGACGCAGAGCAAGGCCCGCCCCTCATCCGGCTGCCGCCACCTTCTCCCCGTGAACGGGGCGAAGGGGGTATGCCGTGAACCTCTCGTCCCTCCCCAACGTCTCGCGGGGCACGTCCCCTCTCCCCGTCAGAACGGGGAGAGGGCTAGGGTGAGGGGCAGCCTCTCGCGCTGAGGTCTGCCGCCTCACGCCTCACGTCATCCACTTCCGATGCTCCGCAAATCTCTCCGCCAGGAGGTCGATGAACAGCCTTACCTTGGTCGCCAGATGGCTGCGGTTGGGATAGACGGCGTTGATGCTGAATTCGACCGGGCGGTAGTCCGGCATGATCTTCACCAGCCGTCCTTCGGCGATGTCGTCGAAGACCACGAAGCTCGGCGCCAGGAAGATGCCTTTTCCGTTCAGCGTCAGGAAACGCAGCATCTCGGCGCTGTTGGAGACGGCGTTACCGCCGACCTTGACGCTTTCCTGCCGGCCTTCGCCATCCTCGAAGCGCCATTCCTCGCCATGGGGGTAATAGGCATATTGCAGGCAATTGTGATCGGCAACCTCGGCCGGTTTTTGCGGCATCGGATGGCTTTCGAAATAGTCCGGCGAGCAGACGAGCACATGGCGCCAGGGCGTCAGCTTGCGCGCGACGAGCGATGAATCCGGCGGCGGCACGGTGCGGATCACCAGATCATAGCCGTCCTCGATCATGTCGACCATCCGCTCGCCGATGCTGAAATCGAGCGCGATCGACGGATAGAGTTCCATATATTCGCTGACGACGGGCAGCAGGAAACGCACGATGGCGCTGCTGGTATAGACCTTCAGCGTGCCGCGCGGCGTGGTGCTGAGTGCGCCCGCCGTCCGGTCGGCCTCGTCGAGTTCTGCAAGGATCTGCGAGGAGCGTTCATAGTAATATTTGCCGGTTTCCGTCAGGCTGACCTTGCGCGTCGTGCGGTTGAGGAGCCTGACGCCGAGCCGATCCTCCAGCGATTGCACGTGATTGCCGACCATGGTGACCGACATGTTGAGCCGGCGCGCGGCGGCGGAAAAACCGCCGCATTCCACCACGCGGCCAAAGACTGTGAGGCTTGTCAGCCGATCCATATTGCCCTCGGATTATCCGCTGAGAGTTGATGATCCTTCCCGATTTAAGCAGATTATCACAATGAACGGCAGGGTGCATTGTCCCTTCGATCGAACAGGGCCTCTCAACGGGGCCGGCATTGAAGGAGAAACATGATGGTTGAGTTGCCCCGCAAGGACGTTTTCGACACTGCCCGGCAGGCCGATGCCACGCCTGCGGCCGAAGCGCCTGTCGTCGAAGCCGCTGCTAAGGAGACGCCGAAGAAAACCGGCCGCAGGACCGTCAAGCGCGCGGTCATCGCCGCAGCATTGCTTGCTGGCGTCGGTTTTGCCGGCGATTTCGGTTACCGCTACTGGACGGTCGGCCGCTTCATCGAATCCACCGACGATGCCTATGTGAAAGCCGATTACACCACCGTCGCCCCGAAGGTCGCCGGCTATATCAGGCAGGTGCTGGTCAATGACAACGACTCGGTCAAGTCAGGCCAGGTTCTCGCCCGCATCGACGACCGCGACTTCCAGGCGGCATTGTCGCAGGCGAAGGCAGCCGTGAAGGCAGCCGAAGCCGCCGTCGCCAATATCGACGCCCAGATCGCTTTGCAGCAGTCGGTCATCGGCCAGGCCAAGGCGACGATCGATGCATCGCAGGCGTCGCTGGATTTTGCCGTTTCCGATGCCGCCCGCTCGGCCCGGCTGATCACCAGCGGTGCCGGCACGCAATCGCGCGCCGAACAGAGCCAGTCGGCCCGCGACCAGGCGGCCGCCGCCGTCGAGCGCGACCGGGCAGCCCTCGTCGCGGCCGAGAACAAGGTGCCGGTCCTTGAAACGCAGCGTCAGCAGGCAATTGCCGAGCGCGATCGGGCGGCTGCTGCCGCCCAACAGGCCGAACTCAACCTGTCCTACACTGATATCGTCGCCGCCGTCGACGGCACGGTCGGCGCCCGTTCGATCCGCGTCGGCCAATATGTCACCTCGGGCACGCAGCTGATGGCCGTCGTGCCGCTGCATGCCGTCTATGTCGTCGCCAATTTCAAGGAGACGCAGCTGACCCATGTCCGCCCCGGCCAGCCGGTCGAAATCAAGGTCGACAGCTTTCCCGACATGGCGATCAAAGGCCATGTCGACAGCGTTTCGCCGGCGAGCGGCCTCGAATTCTCGCTGCTGCCGCCTGACAACGCCACCGGCAATTTCACCAAGATCGTCCAGCGCATCCCGGTCAAGATCGTCATCGACGACGAGGCGCTGAGCGGTCTGTTGCGCTCGGGCATGTCGGTCGAGCCCGAAATCGATACCAAGGCTGCAGAGACCTCGGTCACCGGGGAGGGAGTATCCCGCCACGCCGGATAATCCTTCCGCCGTTTCCCAAATTCGCCCGAACCCCGTCATGAGAAGGTTTTCCGTGAGAACCGGAAAGAGATCAGCCATGGCCACTCTTCAGATCGCCGCAAACAGCAATTCGCTCACGCGCCCCGCCGCTAGGGCGCCCGCCACCATCAGCCCGGTCCGCATGTGGATGGCCGTCGTCGGCTCGACGCTCGGCGCCTTCATGGCGGTCTTGAACATCCAGATCGTCAATGCTTCGCTTGCCGATATCCAGGGCGCCATCGGCGCCGGCACGGATGACGGCGGCTGGATCTCGACCTCCTATCTGATCGCCGAGATCGTCGTCATTCCCTTGAGCGGCTGGCTGACACGGGTCTTCTCGCTGCGCAATTACCTGCTTGTCAACGCCATCCTCTTCCTGATCTTTTCCGTCGCCTGCGCCTTTGCGGCCAATCTGCAGCAGATGATCGTCCTGCGCGCCATTCAGGGCTTTTCCGGCGGCGTGCTGATCCCGATGGCCTTCACCATAATCATCACGCTGCTGCCCAAGGCGAGGCAGCCGATCGGCCTGGCGCTCTTTGCCCTTTCGGCCACCTTCGCACCGGCCATCGGCCCGACCATCGGCGGTTATCTGACCGAGAACTGGGGCTGGGAATATATCTTCTACGTCAACCTGGTGCCCGGCGCGCTGATGATCGGCCTGCTCTTTGCCTCGCTCGACCGGGCGCCGATGACCCTGAAGCTGCTCGCCAAGGGCGATTGGCCTGGCATCGTCACCATGGCGATCGGCCTGGCAGCTCTGCAGACGGTGCTGGAAGAGGGCAACAAGGAGGACTGGTTCGGCTCCGATTTCATCCTGCGCCTGACTGTTATCGCCGCCGTCTCGTTGACGCTGTTCATCATCATCGAGCTGAAGACGGCCCATCCGCTTCTGAACCTGCGTCTGCTGGTGCGCCGCAACTTCGGCTTCGGCATCGTCGCCAACTTCCTGCTCGGCATCGCGCTTTATGGTTCGGTTTTCGTGCTGCCGATCTATCTCACCCGTATCCAGGGTTATAACTCCGAGCAGATCGGCATGGTGCTCGCATGGACTGGCATCCCGCAGCTGCTGCTGATCCCGCTGGTGCCGCGGCTGATGAAGCGTTTCGACATCCGGTTGCTGATCGTCGTCGGCTTTGCCCTTTTTGCCGCCTCGAACTTCATGAACGTGCACATGACCGGCGATTATGCCACCGACCAGCTGTTCTGGCCGAACATCGTGCGCGCCATCGGCCAGGCGCTTGTCTTCACCCCGCTCTCGGCCATCGCCACATCAGGCATCGAGCCGGAGAATGCCGGTTCGGCGTCCTCGCTCTTCAACATGATGCGCAATCTCGGCGGCGCGGTCGGCATCGCCTCGCTGCAGACCTTCCTGTCGAAGCGCGAACAGTTCCACTCGAACATCCTGACCAACTCGGTCTCCGTCTTCGAGGAAGCCACGCGCGATCGCATTGCGAGGCTCACCGGCTACTTCATGAGCCACGGCGTCAGCGATCAGGCGCTGGCCAGCCACAAGGCCGTTGTCGCCATCGCGCTCAAAATACGCAAGCAGGCCAATATTATGGCCTTCAGCGACACTTTCTTCCTGCTCGGCGTCGCCCTTGTCGTCGCCCTGCTGGCAAGCCTGCTTCTCAGCAAACCCGGTCAACTCTCCGGCGGTGGCGCTCACTAGAGTTTGATGGAGGAGAACACCATGACATCAACGATCCATGCCCCCGATACCAGCCGGTTTCTGCCAAGGGCGGCCGGCAGTGCCGTCAGCGCCGGCGCGCTGCTCTCGATCATCGAATGGCTCTCCGGCGACGAATGCCACGCCCTCGACGAGGCGGGCCTCGTCTCCGGCCTCGGCCGCAGGCTTCAGGCGCTTGGCCTGCCCGTCGACCGGGTGACCCTGCATCTGATGACGCTGCATCCTGAGTTCATCGGCCGCACCATCGCCTGGGCGCCGGGCGAGCCGGTCGAGATCCACGACCGCGAACACGGCGCCCGGGTTGCGATTGCCAATACGCCGCTGCGCAAGGTCATGGACACTCGCGAACCGCTGGTGGTCGGTGCCGGCGAAAGCATGCATGGCCGCTGGCAGCATATCGACGTCTTTGCTGATCGCGGCCTGATGCAGCTCGTCATCGCGCCGCTCTGCAATGGCGACGGCCCGGTCAGCGCCGCCGTCTTTGGCACCAGGCGGCCGGGCGGCTTCACCGCCTCCGAGCAGCAGCTGATCGAACGCATCCTGCCGGCGCTGCGCAATACCAGCGAACTGCGCGTTCTTCGCCAGGTCGAGCTCAGCCTGCTCGACACCTATATCGGCCCGCTGACGGCAAGCCGGATCCTGGCGGGCCGCATCCGCCGCGGCGAGATCGAATCCATGCAGGCGGCCCTGCTGCTCTGCGATCTGCGCGGCTTTACCGAGCTGTCGAACCGGTTGCCCGGCAGCACCGTGCTCGGCCTGCTCAATGCCTATTTCGACAGGATCGTGCCGGCGATCACCCGCGAAGGCGGCGAACTGCTGAAATTCATGGGTGACGCCGTGCTTGCCTTCTTCCCGGGCTATGATGCCGCCCATTCCTGCGGTGCGGCTCTTGCCGCAGCCCGCGCCATGCTCGATGAGATCGACCATTTCCAATATGAGGGCATCGGCGTGAAGGCCGGTATTGCCCTCCACTACGGCGAAGTCAGCTACGGCAATGTCGGCTCCGGCCGCCGCCTCGACTTCACCCTGATCGGCGGCGACGTCAATCTGGTCAGCCGCATCCAGACCGCCTGCAGCGAGCTGGGAGAAGCCTTGCTGATGTCGGCGCCGTTTCGCAGGGAGGCCGGGGCAGGGGATGCCGTCTCCGTCGGAGCGCATGGGCTGAAGGGGTTTGCCGAGCCGGCGGAGCTCTTTACGATCGTACGGTAGGCCGCCCAATCCAGTGATCCGAAATCCGACGCTCACTTGCATAAAATGCATGGCAGGTCTGCCCGAAACGGCTTCGTCTTTCCTCATCTTTTCGCCATAGTGGCGCCGGAATTCCGTAAGCGGGGAGGAAGAGCTTATGACTGTGCTGTTCGACGAACAAGGCGAGATCATCCGCGAACTGGGTGTCGCCGCCGAGATCGACCCTGAGCGGGAGATCGCGCGGCGAACCAATTTCCTCAAGGATTATCTGGTCGCTTCGGGCATGCGCGGCTACGTGCTCGGCATCAGCGGCGGCGTCGATTCGCTGACGGCGGCGCTGTTGGCTCAGAAGGCCGTGCGCGAGCTGCGTGACGGCGGCCATGCGGCCGAATTCATCGCCGTTCGCCTTCCCTACGGCGTCCAGGCCGATGAGGCCGACGCGAGCCGAGCGCTGGAAACCATCGGCGCCGACCGCTCGATGGTGGTCAATATCAAGGCCGCGGCGGATGCGATGCTGGCCGCCGCTCAGGACGGCGGCCTTGCCTTCGCCGATGCCGGCCGGCAGGATTTCATCCTCGGCAACATCAAGGCCCGCCAGCGGATGATCGCTCAATTCGCTTTGGCCGGCGCGGTTGGCGGCCTCGTCATCGGCACCGATCATGCGGCCGAAGCAGTCATGGGCTTCTTCACCAAATTCGGTGATGGCGCCGCCGATATTCTGCCGCTCGCCGGTCTCAACAAGCGCCGCGTCCGCTTGCTGGCAAAGCGGCTCGGTGCCCCGGACGAACTGGTCTTCAAGGTGCCGACCGCCGATCTCGAGGATCAGCGGCCGCTGCGCCCCGACGAGGAGGCCTATGGCGTCTCCTATGACGAGATCGACGATTTTCTCGAAGGCAAGCCGGTCGGCGAGATCGCCCGCCGCCGCATCCTTGCCGCCTATCGCTCCACCGCCCACAAGCGCGCTTTGCCGGTGGCCGTCAACGCCCTCTGACAGGCCTGATGTTACGGCCGTACCGGCGAGCCGGTCCGGCCTGATGAGGCGAGATAGGCCTGCGGCGCGAAATAGATGCCGTCCGCGTCGAAGGCCTCGAGCTCTTCGGCCTGCAGCGCTTCACGCACTTTCGTGCGTGCCGCCACGCGGGCCATGAAGCCGTGCAAGCCCGGCCATTGCTGGAGATCGATGCCGGTCCAGGGCGACCAGTTCAGGCAGACGAAGAGATAGGCATCCGCCACCGTGAAGGCCTCGCCGGTGAGATAGGGACCGGCAAGGCGGCTGTCCAGCCAGGCAAGCCGCTTCGATATCAGCGCCCGGATTTGCTCGTGCACGCTCGCATAAAGCGGGTTGAACAACAGCACCATCGGCTTGTGCAGCTCGGCAGTGATGAAATTCAGATAGGATTGCACCTCATTGCGCTTGAGGTCGCCGACCGCCGGCAGCATGGCCGATCCTTGCGGCACACTGTCGGCGAGGAACTGCACGATCGCCGGCCCTTCGGTCAACACCTTGCCATCGTCGAGCATTAATGCCGGCACGTAACCGTTGCCGTTGATTGCGAGATAATCCTTGCCGTCGCTTGTTCTGTGGGTCTGCCGGTCGACCTGGACGAGTTCGATGTCGAGCCCCAGCTCCCGGCAGACGATATGCGGCGAAAGAGAGCATGCCGCGGCGTGCATATAGAGTTTCATGACTGGCTTCCTTCTGATGAGGCGGGCGATGCCGCCCGTTAATGGCGTTGAACTTCTGTACTGTTTCGCATAAAATGACCCTCGTCAAGAATTTAATGCGAAACGGTACAGAATATGAAGGACGAGAAGAAACGCGGCCGCCCCAGGGCCTTCGACGCCAAGGCGGCACTCGGCAAGGCGCGCGACGTTTTCTGGGACAGGGGCTTTGCGGCTGCCTCGCTCGACAATCTGAGTGCTGCGACCAACCTCAACCGCCCGAGCCTTTACGGTGCCTTCGGCGATAAGGAGGATCTTTATCTCGATACGCTGGAAGGCTATCGGCAGGACGGCATGGATGCGCTGTCTGAGGCGCTCGATCCGTCACTTCAGCTGCGCGACAATCTCGCCCGCGTCTATGAGAGCGCGCTTTCGATCTATTTGCATGGTGAAACTGCCGCCCGCGGCTGTTTCCTGATCGGCACGGCAACGGCCGAGGCGATCCAGCATGAGCGCGTCCGCGAGGTGCTCGGCCGCAGCCTCAGCGATTTCGACGGCGAGATCGAAAAGCGCATGCGCCTTGCCGTCGAAAGCGGCGAGCTTCCCGAGGGCGCCGATCCGCAGGCGATGGCGAGGCTCGCCTCCGCCGTCATGCATTCGCTTGCCGTGCGGTCTCGCGCCGGCGACAGCCGCGAGACGCTGGAAGCGATTGCCCGCTCCGGAGTCGAGCTGATCTGCGGACGGCGCTAAGCTGGAGCATGATGCCGAAAAGTGTAAGCGGCTTTCTCAAGACATCATGCTCTAACTCGTTAATTTAGAACAGGATTCAGATTTTGGCCGATCCGGCCTAAAATCATCCAGTTCTAGGTCCGATGTCTGCGTATCTCTTGGCCGTACCAGCCAGGCATAGGCAGCACCCGCCACAAGCAGCACCGAGGTGCCGAGGAAAACCGCCCGCATGCCGATATGCCCGCCGACGAAGCCGCCGAGGATCGGGCCGGCCACCTGGCCGACATATTGCGAGGAGATGGAAAACCCGAGAATGCCGCCGGCCGCACTGTCCGGCACGCTGTGACGGATGACGGCGGCGATGCAGGGCAGCAGCCCGCCGAGGGCCGCGCCCATCAGGAAACGCAGGATGATCAGCTGCCAGGAGCTGGTGACGAAGGCCTGCGGGATCAGCAGCAGCCCGGCGACGGCGAGCGCCCCTGAGATCACCGGCCAATGACCGATCCTGTCGGCAAGCTTGCCGAGCCATGAGGCCGAAAGAATGCTGCCGAGGGCGGCCGCCGACATGACGATGCCCGAGATCATCGTCACCTCATCGGCGGCCGGCACGATCTGCTCGACATAGACGGTGATGATCGGCTCGATCGACATATTGGCGAACATCAACAGCATGCCAGTCGCCAGCATGGCGATGACAGGCCGTTTGTCGCCGATGGATTTCCAGCCGCCGCTCGCCTTGGCCGCCTGTTTGCGGGCCGGCGATTTTTCCTCTTTGATCAAGAAGGTCGTGGCGAGAAAGGCGAGAAAGATCATCGCCCCGGCGGCGAGAAACGTGCCGCGGATGCCGATCATCGGCGGCAGCGCCCCGCCGATCAGCGGGCCGACGAGATTGCCGGCCATGATGCCGGAGGAGAGGAGGCCGAGCGCCCAGGCCGAGCGGTCTTTCGGCGTCTGCGTCGCCACCAGCACCATCGAGCCGGAGGAATAACCGCCGGCAAGCCCGACAAAGAGGCGCAGCGCCACCAGTTGCCAGACATTGCCGGCCATGCCCATCAGCGAGATCGCCAGCGTCATGCCAAGGCTCGCGCGCACCAGCATCAGCTTGCGCCCGTAGATATCACCGAGCCGCCCCCAGAGCGGCGCGACCAGAGCCGCAGCCAGAAAGGTCGCGCCATAGGCGATGCCAGACCATTGCACGATCGCCGCATGGTCGCTGACGCCGAGTTCCTCGACATAAAGCGGCAGGAAGGGCAGCAGCAGCGTCATCGCGACGATGGTGGTGAAGGAGCCGATCAGCGAGATTGCCAGGTTGCGCTTCCAGTAGATCGAGCCTGCGCTAACGCTTGCAGCGTCCAATTGCTTATCGGTCATTCCGTGCCTCGGCATCGATCGTTAGGGCGCGATTGCGCCGAAACTGGATCATCTAGGATAAAAGTGCTAGATATACTGATTGCGAGATGCAATCGGTTAATCGGAGGATATTGCCATGAACGATATGCACACGCGGCAGCAGACCGTCCGCGATCTCTACGCCGCCTATCTGGAAGACCGCAAGGATAAAGTCGTCGCCATGCTGACGGAAGATTTCACCTTCTCCAGCCCGCGTGACGACCATATCGACCGGGCGACCTATTTCGAGCGCTGCTGGCCGAAGGAACCGTTCTTCCGCGCCATCCACATCGAATTCCTGGCGGTCGACGGCGACGAGGCAGCCGTGCGTTACCGCGCCGAAAAACTCGACGGCGGAAGCTTCGCCAACATGGAGAGTCTGCGCTTCCGTGGCGACAAGATCGCCTCCGTGGAGGTCTATTTCGGCCGAAATCTGTAGTCCGGTCCTAAATGCATGTCGCCCGGACGTGTGCAGCGGTTTCCCAGGCAAAGCGCGAAGCGCTTTTGCCGCAACGGCATGCATCAAAACAAAGAGCTTTAGAGGAGCCGTATTGCCGATGTCACGATGATGACCATCGAGACAGCCACCATCAGCGCCCGCACCGGCAGGCGCTTGACGAGGATCGCGCCGAAAGGGGCGGCGATGACGCCGCCGATGATCAGGCCGATCGCCGAATTGAGTTCCGACCAGCCGAGCGTGAGGATGAAAGTCAGCGAAATCGTCAGCGTCACCGCAAATTCGGTGAAATTGGTGGAGCCGATCACCCGCTTCAGGTCGTGGCCGCGGCCGACCAGCGTGCTGGTGACGACCGGCCCCCATCCGCCGCCGCCGATCGCATCGAGAACGCCGCCGCAAAAGCCGACGGGCGGCACCGCCCAGTCGCGAACCTCGCGCTTGGCCGGCGGCCGAAAGGCTTTGTAGAAAATCAACAGGCCGATCGCGATCAGATAGGCCGACACGAAGGGCGCGATCACCTTGCCGTCGATATTGGCCAGCAGATAGGCGCCGATCGCGCCGCCGATCATGCCGGCCGGTGCCAGCCGCGCCACCAGACGCCAGTCGACATTGCGGTGATAGGCATGCGAAATGCCGGACGCTGCCGTGGTGAACATCTCAGCCACATGCGTCATGGCGCTGGCATTGGCCGCCGGCACCCCGAAGGCCAGAAGGCTCGTCGTCGACAGCACGCCGAAGGCCATACCGAGTGCGCCATCGACAATCTGCGCACAGAAGCCCACCACGATGAAGAAGAAGATATCCGATGTCATGCGGTCCCCTCAGACGAACGGTAGCATCAGAATCCGCGATGCGGGAAAATTTTTAATTCAGGCGGAAAGTCCGCGCTGTTTCAGCCGGACGATCTTGAAGAAGCCGTTCGGAAAGACCGGCAGAATCTCGGCAGCGGAAAAATCGCCGTGCCGCTCGGCCCAGGCGAGGATGCGGTGGATGCGGAAAGCGGAGGACCAGCCGATGTGACGCACCAGCGGCGCCACCGCCGCCTCGATCGCGCCCTGCAGGCCGGCGCCGTCGCCGAGCTTGCTGGCCAGGATGATCTCGCCGCCCGGCCGCAGCACTCGGGCACATTCGTCGAGAGCCCGCTCGGGCTCGGGGATCAGCGTGATGACGAAGGGCAGGCAAACCGCATCGAAAGACCGGTCGGCAAAGGCGAGCGCATGCGCATCCATCACCTCGAGCGCGCTGATATGCTGCAGCTTCTCGCGACGCACCTTTTCGCGCGCCCGAGCGATCATGTGTTCGGAAATGTCGACGCCGGTCACCCGGCAGCGGCTGGGATAGTGCCTGAGGGTCAGACCGGTGCCGACGCCGACTTCCAGAATATCGGTGCCGGCCGCGGCTGCAAGCGCCGCCAGTTTGCGGTGGCCGTCGGCAAGGAGGCCGCGATAGACACGGTCATAAACCGGCGCCCAGCGCTGATAGATTTTCTGCTGATCTTCCGGCCTGCTGCGAAGCTCCGACATACCGCACCTCCCTGACGCCCAGACTTCAACTCCTAAGGGTAGCGTCCGGTTCCCTACGAAATGTGACCGAAGGCACAGATTCGCGGAGACAGCACGGTGCCGACGCAGCCTATTTTGGCGGCGTGAGGCCAAGCTGTTTGGCGTCCAGTTCGCTACCGATCTCCACGGTTTTCTTCTGCTTGTCGTAGACGCAGATCTGGGTAACAAGCCCCTTGGCGCCTTTCGGCTTGCCCGTCACCAAAGCCAGCCCGTAGCGGCTGGTGCCGAAGGGATCGACGCTGGCGGCAGGTCTTTCGAGCGTGACCGCCGCTTCCTTGCACTTGACCTCGACATCGGCTGCCAGCTGTTTCCAGGCATCGTCCGAAGAGGCATGCACCGTACCGGAAAGCAGCGGAAGTGCTGCCATGGCCAGAAGCGGGATTATATTCCTGTTCATATCGGGTCTCCGTTGCAGTGAATCGCCGGGGAAACGGTTTTCGAGGCGGGCATCCCAGGCGATTTGCACGACTGATTCCAACTCTGCAACTGAGGCAAATTTTCCTTCGACGGATCGTTTTTTGACATTTCGCTGGTTGCCTCTCCCCCGTTCCCCTCCTATGTTCCGCCACACCTGCCGATGACGCAATCTATTGCCAAGAGGAGATCTGACATGGCTTTCGAATTGCCTGAACTTCCCTATGATTACGAAGCGCTTGCTCCCTTCATGTCGAAGGAAACGCTGGAGTTTCACCACGACAAGCACCATAAGGCCTATGTCGACAACGGCAACAAGCTCGCCGCCGAAGCCGGTCTTTCGGATCTGTCGCTCGAAGACGTCGTGAAGAAGTCCTTCGGCACCAATGCCGGCCTCTTCAACAACGCTGCCCAGCACTACAACCACATCCATTTCTGGAAGTGGATGAAGAAGGGCGGCGGCGGCAACAAGCTGCCCGGCAAGCTCGAAGCGGCTTTCGCCTCCGATCTCGGCGGCTACGACAAGTTCAAGGCCGATTTCGCCAACGCCGGCGCCACCCAGTTCGGCTCCGGCTGGGCCTGGGTTTCCGTTAAGAACGGCAAGCTCGAAATCTCCAAGACCCCGAACGGCGAAAACCCGCTCGTCCACGGCGCCACCCCGATCCTTGGCGTCGACGTCTGGGAACACTCCTATTACATCGACTATCGCAACGCCCGCCCAAAATACCTCGAGGCCTTCGTCGATAGCCTGATCAACTGGGATTACGTCCTGGAGCGCTACGAAGAAGCCACGAAGTAAGCGGCACCAGACCCGCCGCGATGGGCGGCAATGTCGCAGCCTCTCTGAATTCGGCACCCGGCGCTCCAAGCGCCGGGTGTTTCGCTTTCAAAGACAAGTCGTCACATCCCTGTCACCGGCCGCTCCTAATCACGCTCCATGTCTTCCTCTGCTCTTCCCCTGTTCCGCTTCGGCATCATCGCCGACCCGCAATATGCGGCAATCCCGCCGCATGCGGCCATGGACCGCTATTACGCCAACAGCCTCGCCAAACTCGCCGAGGCGATCGAGCTCTTCAACGGCGAGGAATTGAGCTTCGTCATGACGCTCGGCGATGTCATCGACCGCAGCTTCAAAAGCTTCGACGACATCCTGCCGGTCTATGAGAAACTGAGGCACGAAGCGCTCTTCCTGCTCGGCAATCACGACTTCTCGGTCTCCTCGTGCCATCTCTCCGAAATCCCCGCACGTCTCGGCATGCCGTCGCCCTATTACAGCTTCCGCCGCCACGGCTGGCGCTTCGTCGTGCTTGACGGCAACGAGGTCAGCACCTTCGCGCCGCCCGAAGGCCATCCGCATCGGGCTTTGGCGACAAAGATGCTGGCGGACCTGCAGGCGAGGGGCGAAAGAAACGCCCATCCGTGGAACGGCGCGCTGAGCGACGAGCAGTTCGCCTGGCTCGGCGATGAGATCGCAAGCGCTGCCGCGGCCGGCGAGAAGGTGATCGTCATGAACCACTATCCGGTCTATCCCGCCGGCGAGCACGACATGTGGGACTGCGACCACATTGTCGCGTTGCTCGCCGCGCACGACAATGTCATCGCCTATTTGAACGGCCATAACCATGCCGGCAATTACGGCAAGGTCGGCGCCTGCCACTTCGTCAATTTAAAGGGCGTGGTCGATACCGAGAGCGAAAATGCCTTCGCCATTGTCGAACTCCACCCCGACCGCATCGAAATCCGCGGTTTCGGCCGCGAGGAGAACCGGACGCTGGTTTATTAGGCTGCAAGGGACTTCTTGCAAATCCAAGACCACTCCCCAACCCCTCCCCACAAGGGGAGGGACTAATCTGCGCCACGCTCCCGCCACCAAAACGCGATGCCACATGCGGTATCGTCAGAATTGAAGCGTGACGGGCGCGGCACGGTAGTCCCTCCCCCTTGGGGAGGGGAAAGCAGCAATCTCAAGTCTCACATTTTCACACCGGCCCAGCCTTCTCCGTCCACCCGCTCGTCCACAATTCCCGCAGCCTGTCGCCGTCGCCTTTGAAGAAATCGTTGCTTGCCGCACAGCGCTCCACCCGGTCGCTGCGGAAATTGCGGATGGCCTGGCGCAGTTCGCACCAGGCGACGATATTGGCGGTCTGCGAATAATAGATCAGCGCGATCGGTTGGATCGTCCGCTCGGTGGCGCGGCCAAGTTCGTCGCGGTAGCCGAGCATGAGCTTGCATTCGTCGCGGATCGCCCGGCGCACGATCGCGAGATCGAAGCCTGCCGGCTGCGCGGTCGAGCCCCAGGCGTAAAGCGCCTTCGTGTCCATCGCCTGGCGGAGCGGCGCCGGCACGGCGCCTGATATCTTCCGGTTGACCCGGCGCGCCGCCTGCTTCAGCTCCTCATCGGCGGTGCGTTCGAGCAGCGCCAGCGACAGCACGATCGCCTCCATCTCCTCGATCGAGAACATCAGCGGCGGCAGGTCGAAGCCCGGCCGCATGATGTAGCCGATGCCGCGCCCGCCCTCGATCGGCACCCGCATCGCCTGAAGGGCGGCGATATCGCGATAGATCGAGCGCACCGTCACCTCGAGCGTCTCGGCCATGACAGCCGCCGTCATCGGCTTTCTGGCGAGCCTTAGGATCTGAATGATCTCGAAAAGCCGCGAGGCCTTGCGCATTTTGCCTCTCCCATCCCTTAGGCTCCTGACAATACACTGTCAGTTGGGTTTGCGTATAGAGCCGCCTATCAGATTGAAATCAATCATGGTCTTTCAAAACGGCCCATGCACAGACAAGGCGGTAACTGACATGAACTACCACGAAAACCTCTGGCTCTTCTTCACCCTTCTCTTCGGCATCATCATCGTGCCGGGCATGGACATGCTCTTCGTGCTCGCCAATTCGCTGACCGGCGGCGTCAGGCGAGGGCTCGCGGCGACAGGCGGCATCATGGCCGGCGGCGCCGTACATTCGGCCTATGGCGCGGCCGGCGTCGGTCTGCTCGTCACCATGCTGCCGCAGCTTTTCAACGTTCTGCTCTTTGCCGGCGTCGCCTACATGGTCTGGATCGGCATTTCGCTGATCCGCAGTTCGATCACCGTCGAGGCGGTCGGGCCGGGAACGGCGCGCTCCGGCTGGCGCGCCTTCCGCCAGGGCGCCGTCACCTGTCTCGTCAATCCGAAGGCCTATATATTCATGTTCGCCGTCTATCCGCAGTTCCTGAAGCCGGAATACGGCCCGGTCTGGATGCAGGGCCTGATCATGGGCGCCATGACGGTAGTCACCCAGTTCGCCATCTACGGTACGCTGGCGATGACGGCCGGCCGCAGCCGCGATCTGCTCGTCGCCAATCCTGACGTCACGGCATTCGTCGGCCGTTTCGCCGGGCTGCTCCTGGTTGCGGTCTCCGCTTTCAGCCTCTGGCAGGGTTGGAAAAGCGCCTGAATTGCGAAGGCTTATCACATTGTTTTTATGATGATCCGGCAAAACGTGACTGCCCGGCAGGCGTGGATTTTGTCATGCTCCCGGTGCAGATTGGCCATCGGCCGCCTTGGCTCGGGAAAATGCAGAAAAGAAATGGAGAGGAATATGAATTGGAAAGCAGTAGCTGCCGCCGCAGCGATGGCAGGAATAGCCTTCGGTTCGGTGACCGCCGCCGACGGCACGCATGATTCGCGCATTGCCCTGATGAAGCAGATCGGCGGTGCGGCCGGCGCCTTGGGAGCCATCGCCAAGGGCACCAAGCCCTATGATGCCGAAGCGGTAAAAACGGCGCTGACGACGATCGCCGCAACGGCCAAGGTGTTCCCCGATCAGTTCAAGCCGGGCACGGAAACGGGCGACCAAGAAGCGAGCCCGAAAATCTGGGAAAACATGGACGACTTCAAGGCGCGCGCCGCGAAGCTCTCCGCCGATGCCGAAACCGCGCTTGCCCAGCTTCCGGCCGATGCCGCGGCTGTCGGCGCCACGGTCAACACGCTCGGCGCCAGCTGCGGCGGCTGTCATAAGGCCTATCGCATCAAGGAGTGAGCGATAGGCCATTCCCATCCGACACCGATCTGCGCCGCCTTGCCGCCGGCGCGGATCGCCTTATTCTCCGCCCGTGCGGGGCTGGTCGCAGAATCGGTCCCAATAGGAAAATCTCGGAAAAAGGGGAGGCGGGGCATGATCCGCAGGTTCATCCGGTTACTGCTCTGTCTGATCGGCGTCGCCGTGCTGGGCGGGGGTGCCTTCTATCTCGTTACCGCACCCGATACGCTGCCGGAAAGCCATTGGGCCGGTCTCGGCGCGCCGGATCCGGCAAACGGCCAGATGGTGTTCTGGGCGGGCGGCTGTGTCAGCTGTCATTCCGCCCCCGGTTCCGAAGGCGATGCCAAGCTGACGCTATCAGGCGGCCTGGCGCTGAAGAGCCCTTTCGGCACCTTCCACGTGCCGAACATCTCGCCCGATGAAAAGGCCGGTATCGGCGGCTGGTCGCTGGCGGAGTTCGGCAATGCGATGAAGCGCGGCGTCGGTCCAGGCGGCGAGCACCTCTACCCGTCCTTTCCCTATGCTTCCTATTCCCGCATGAGCGACAAGGACGTCAACGATCTCTTCGCTTTCCTGAAGACGCTGCCGAAGAGCGCAAATGTCGCGCCCCCGCACGAGCTGCCGTTCCCTTACAATATCCGGCTGGCGCTCGGCGGCTGGAAATTTCTCTATTTCAACGATCAGCCGCGTGTTGCGCTCGCCAAGAGCGATGACAAGATCAAGCGCGGCCAATATCTGGTCGAAGGCCCCGGCCATTGCGGCGAATGCCACACACCGAGGGATGCGCTCGGTGGCTTCCAGGCAGACCAGTGGCTCGCCGGCGCTCCCAATCCGGAAGGCAAGGGCCGCATACCCGATATCACGCCGGCCTCCAAAAGCATCGGCGGCTGGAGCGAGGCCGATATCGCCAGCTATCTCGAAACCGGCTTCACGCCTGATTTCGATAGCGTCGGCGGCTCGATGGTCGATGTGCAGCAGAACATCGCTCATCTTCCGGCCGCCGACCGCGAAGCGATCGCCGCCTATCTGAAGGCGGTGCCGCGACGGTAGCACAGACCTGCCTCAAGCGATCGACTGCATGTAGCGCATGCCGGTGACCGGCCGCGGGGTGAAATCCAGCTGTTCGTAGAAGCGGTGCGCCAGCACGTTTCCGGTGGCGGCGCTGACGGAGAGGTAGCCGCAGCCGGCCTTGCGCGCGGTCTCACGGGCTCGGTCGACGAGCAACTGGCCGGTGCCGTGGCCGCGATGGCCGTCGCGCACGAAGAGATGGTGCAGGTCCATGCCGCGTTTTCCCTCTTGCGCCCTGTAGAGCGGCACGAGAATGGCGTAGCCGATCAGCCCGTCGCCGGTTTCGGCGACCAGTGCATGGATCCACGGCAGTGGGCCGAAGAGGTCGCGCTCCAACTGCTCCGGCGTCGTTGCCGCGGCATCGCCGTGATGGGCTGCCAAGAGGGCGATCATCGAATTGAGTTCGGGCAGGTCGCGGGGCTTGGCGGCGCGGATCGTCACCACAGACGGGCGCATCAGTGAAATTTCGCTGTCTTCGATTTCGGTCATGGTCTTCGCGTCCTTTGATAGTCTGCCGTCAGGACGCTGCCGATACAACAAAGCCGCCTGACGGCGGCTTGTTGACAATATGATCTGTCCAGCCGCCCTTTACAGGTACAGCCAAAAATACGAGCGGCTCTGGTGCGCGTTTTTGATCATGGCGCATCAATCGTCGGAAATGCCGTGTTTGTCAAGGCCGATCGCCACGCGTCGGCAATGATCCCGTTTTTGTCTTTAATAGTATACCCCCCTATGCTATATAGGAACCCATGTCTCACACCACGCTGCAGAAAAAGAAACTCATCGCCCGCGTCAGCCGTCTGAAGGGGCAGATGGAGGCCGTCGAGCGGGCGCTGGAGGCCGAGCGCCCCTGCGGCGAAATCCTGCAGCTGCTCGCTTCCGTCCGTGGCGCCCTGACCGGGCTGACCGGTGAGGTGTTGGACGATCATCTGCGCGAACATGTGCTGAATGCCGAGGACGACGCCGCAAGGGCCGAAGCGGTCGAGGAAATATCGGAAGTCTTGCGAACCTATATCCGCTGAGTGCCGTGACGAAGGAGCCTGTAATGAGTACCGGGATCGAGAATGCCGGAGTGAACGCGCTGGAACATGATCATATCTTCCTCGGCGCCGACCATGCGGTGAACGAGCGGCGCATCTGGCTGGTAATCGCGCTGACGGCGGTGATGATGGTGGCGGAAATTGCCGCCGGCACCGCCTATGGCTCGATGGCGCTGGTCGCCGATGGCTGGCACATGTCGACCCATGCCAGTGCGCTTTTGATTTCGGCACTCGCCTATCTCTTTGCCCGCAAGCAGGCACGCAATCCGCGTTTCACCTTCGGCACCGGCAAGCTCGGGGATCTCGCCGGCTTCGCCAGCGCCATCATCCTTGCGCTGATCGCCTTGCTGATGGCCTGGGAAAGCTGGCTGCGCCTTGCAAATCCGGTGCCGATCGGTTTTGCCCAGGCGATCGCCGTCGCGGTGATCGGCCTTGCTGTCAATCTCGTCAGTGCCTGGCTGCTTGGCGGCGGCCACGCGCATGGGCATCACCACGGTCATCACGCGCATGGTCACCATGCGCGCCATCACGGCGATCATGCCCATCACGGTCATGTTGATCACGTCCACGATCATCACGCCCACGATCATCACGCAAAGCCAGGCGACAACAATATCCGCGCCGCCTATCTGCATGTCATTGCCGATGCCATGACCTCCGTGTTTGCAATCGCGGCGCTGACGCTCGGCAGCCTCTATAGCTGGCTCTGGCTGGACCCGATCATGGGCATCGTCGGCGGCCTTGTCATCGCCAACTGGTCCTGGAGCCTGATGAGATCCTCGGGCGGCGTTCTTCTCGACGTCGTGCCGCACGGCGAGACGTTGCCGGCAGAAATCCGCCATGCGATCGAGACGGAGGAAGACCGGATCACCGATCTGCATGTCTGGCAGGTCGGCCCCGGCCATCACGCCGCCATCGTCGCCGTTATCACCCCGGCGCCGAGAGAGCCGGCCTTCTACAAGGGCAGGCTTACGGCGCTGACGGAATTGTCGCATGTGACCGTCGAGGTCACGCGCGCGGCGTAATCGCCGCGGCGGACGACAAGGTTGCTCGGCGGCCGAATTACTCGCTCGGCGGCAACAAGGTTGCCGCGGGGACGAGATGCCGCCGCAATCGCGCCTTAGCTCTGTCCTCCTCACCGCCGGAGGATGTCATGGATCTCAGTCTTACCCGCCGCATGCTGATCGGCTCGGCGCTCTGCCTGCCTGTTTTGGGCCTGCCCGCCATTGCCGAGGACAAGGCCGGGGAGGACGACGACAACATCCAGAAGCGTCTTGCGGCCCTGGAAAAACGCACTGGCGGCCGTCTCGGCGTCTCGGTGCTCGACACTGACACGAGCATTTCCTTCAACTATCGCGGCAGCGAGGCCTTTCCGATGTGCAGCACCTTCAAGGCGCTGGCCGCCGGCTTCGTGCTTGCCCGCGCCGACAAGGGCGAGGAGAGCCTCGACCGGCGGGTGACTTACGGCAAGGATAAGCTGGTCGACTATTCGCCGCTCAGCGAAAAACATGCCGGTGCCGACGGCATGACCATCGCCGAGCTCTGCGAGGCGGCGGTGACGGTCAGCGACAATACGGCCGGCAACCTGCTGCTCGAAAGTTTTGGCGGCCCGGCTGGGCTGACCGACTGGCTGCGTTCGATCGGCGACGGCACCACCCGTCTCGACCGCACCGAACCGACACTGAACGAGGGAAGGAAGGACGATCCGCGCGACACGACGACACCGGATGCGATGCTCGACACGCTCGGCAACCTGACGCTTGGCTCGGTCTTGAGCGAATCCTCCGCAGATAGGCTGATCGCTTGGCTGGTGGCCAGCACGACCGGCGGCGAGCGGCTGCGGGCCGGCCTGCCGGCGGAGTGGAAAGTCGGCGACAAGACCGGCACAGGCCCGAACGGCTCCCTCGGCGACATCGCCGTCATCTGGCCCCCCGACCGCGGCCCGATCGTCGCCACCGTCTATATCGCCGAAGCGTCCGTACCGGTGAAGGAGCTCAATCCAGTCTTTGCCGAGGTTGGGCGGATGATTGTGGAGATGGTTTGAGTGCAAATGCAAAGGGCATGATCGACAGCTGTCAGGTTCGCGGGAAAACCCCTCCCCACAAGGGGAGGGGCTACCCCTGGGATGCCCGTCGCATTTTCATTTCTGCCGATGCAGCTTGTGACACCGTATTCTGGTCGCAAGGACCCCACCGCGGGTTAGTCCCTCCGTATGGCGAGGGGTTGGGGAGGGGTCTTGCTTCCGCAAGGAGCACGCGCTCCTCCATCACGGCAGCGTATAAGCAATCACATAATCACCGGGCTTCGTCCCGACCGAGCCGTGGCCGCCGGCGACCATGACGACATATTGTTTATTGTCGCTTGTCGTATAAGTCATCGGCGTCGCCTGGCCGCCGGCCGGAAGCCGGGCCTGCCAGAGTTCATGCCCGTTCGTCACGTCATAGGCCCTGAGATAGTTGTCGACCGCAGCACCGAGGAAGGCGACCCCGCCCTTGGTCAGCATCGGTCCGCCGATGCCGGGCACGCCGACTTTGAAAGGCAGGGGCAGTGGCGTCATGTCGTGCACGGTGCCGTTCTTGTGCATATAGGCGATCTTGCCGGTGCGCAGGTCGACGCCGGCGACATAGCCCCATGGCGGCGCCTGGCAGGGGATTTTCAAAAGCCCGAGGAACGGCCCCATGAAGACGCCGTAGGGCGCGCCGTCATTGCGGTTGAGCCCCTGTTCGCTGCCCTTCTCGTCCTGGCCTCTCGGCGGAATGTCGGCGGCCGGCACCAGGCGCGAGGTGAAGGCGAGATAGGTCGGCATGCCGAACATGATCTGCCGCTCGGGATCGACAGCCACGCTGCCCCAGTTGAAGGTGCCGAAATTGCCGGGGTAGACGATCGTGCCGACAAGCGATGGCGGCGTGTAGCGGCCCTCGTAGCGGTATCGGTGGAAATCGATGCGGCAGGCGAGCTGGTCGAACAGCGACACGCCCCACATGTCCTTTTCCTTCAGCGGCTCAGGCGAGAAGGTGAGGTCGGAGATCGGCTGCGTCGGCGAGGTGTGATCGCCGGAGACCGCGCCGCCGGGCGCTGCGATTTCCTTGACCGGGATGATCGGCTCGCCGCTGCGCCGGTCGAGCACATAGAGATCGCCCTGCTTGGTCGGGCCGACGAGGGCGGGAACCACCGTACCGTCCGGCTTGGTCAGATCGATCAGCGCCGGCTGGGCCGGTACATCCATATCCCAGAGATCGTGATGCACCGTCTGGCGCACCCAGCGCAGCTGGCCGCTGGCGATGTCGAGCGCGACGATCGAGGAGGAGAATTTCTCGACATTGTCGCTGCGGTTGATGCCGAGCTGGTCGGGCACCTGGTTACCGAGCGGGATGTAGACCATGCCGAGCGCCTCGTCGACGCTGAAGACTGACCAGCTGTTCGGCGAGTTGGTCGTATAGGTCTGGCCTGCCGCCAGCGGCGTTGTCACGTCGGGATTGCCGGAATCCCAGTTCCAGATCAGCGCACCGGTCTTGATATCGAAGGCGCGGATGACACCGGATTGCTCCTCGGTCGAATAATTGTCGTTCACCGCCCCGCCGACGATGATCTTGCCCGCCACCGCGACCGGCGGCGAGGTGGAATAATAATAGCCGGCCGGATTGTAGCGCATGCCGGTTTCCAGATGCAGTACGCCTTGGTCGGCAAAACCGGTGCAGACCTTGCCGTCCGCGGCATCGAGCGCGATCAGCCGCGCATCGGAGGTCGGCAGGTAGACGCGCTCGGCGCAGGGCTCGCCGGCGGCAACGGCAGGATCGGCATAATAGGTGACGCCACGGCAGGTCTGATGCTGCCGGTCGGGGTTCATGCCGGAGTTGGCGTCATATTTCCATTTCTCCTTGCCGGTTTTGGCGTCGAGAGCGATCGCCCAGTTGTGGGGCGTGCAGAGATAGAGCGTGTCCTTCACCTTGAGCGGCGTCACCTGATAGGTCGTCTCGCCGACATCGTCCGGTCGCTTGACGTCGCCGGTCTGGTATCGCCAGGCCTCCTTGAGGGTGGAGACATTCGCCGTTGTGATCTGGTCGAGCGGCGAATAGCGCTGGCCGAACGGCGTGCGGCCATATTGGTGCCATTCTCCATCCGGCACGTTGCCGCCGACGGCGGGGTTGGCGGCGACCGCATCCTTCGGCAGTTCTCCGGCAAGATCGTGAGGGTCCGTGGTCATCGAATAGAACGCGACGACGATGGCGAGAATGACCGGCAAGGCGAGCGGCCAGGGATTGGCGCCGTAGATGATGCCCGTCGGGCTGCGAAAGCCGAGCGGCCGGCGGATCCACGGCGTCAGCAGCCAGAGCCCGAGCAGGATGATCATGCCGCCACGGGGCCCAAGCTGCCACCAGTCGAAACCCACCTCCCAGATCGCCCAGGCGAGTGCTGCGACGACGAGCACAGCATAGACCCAGAGCGCCACCGCCTTGCGCATCAGAAGCAGACCGGCGGTGATCAGGAACATAAGCCCGGCGAAGAGATAGAAGACGCTGCCGCCGAGCGTGACGAGCCACAGCCCGCCGCCGCCGAGCGTAAGCCCGATGATGATGAAGAGGATGGAGGTGATGACGATCGCCATAAGGGCTGTCTCCCGCTGAGGTTAGCCGGGTGAAGATGCGGCGGAAAAGCTCCGCCGATCAGCCAGATAGCGCGAAGGAGATGCCTTTCAACGGCTGCATTTGCCGCAGGCAGACGTCACGGTATGGTTGTAGGAAACCCGCTCACGTCCCGCAGAAGGTCGCAAGCACCCGTTCGCTCGGCTTCGGCGGCTCCATATAAGCGGCAAAGCCGGGCTGGTCGTCATAGGGTTTCGCCAGCACTGTCAGCAGCGCCTCGAATAGCGAGAAATCGCTGTTCTCGACCGCCGCCTCGATCGCCTGTTCAACTCGATGATTGCGCGGGATAAAGGCCGGATTGACGCTGCGCATGGCCGTGGCGCGCTCAGCGGCCGTCTGCGGATCGCGCGACAATCTCTCGCGCCATTGCGCAAGCCAGGATCCGCAGGCCTCCGGCTCCCGGAAACTTGCGGCAAAAGCAGGCTCTCCGGCGATATCGCCGGCAAGATCCGACAGCCGCCGGAAGGTCAGGGTGAAATCGGCACTTTGCGTCTGCATCAGCGACAGCAGCGCCTGCACCAGTTCGAGATCGCCGTCCTCTTCGCCGGCAAGGCCGATCTTTCCCCGCATGCCGGCCAGCCAATGCGCCTGGAAGCGTTCGCCATAGGCCCGGATCACCGCATTTGCCTTGTCGACGGCCCCGTCCGGCTCTTCGTCGATCAGCGGCAGCAGCGTTTCGCCGAGCCTTGCAAGGTTCCATTGGCCGATGCCGGGCTGGTTGGCATAGGCATAGCGGCCGTGCTGGTCGATCGACGAGAACACCGTTGCCGGATCGTAGTTGTCCATGAAGGCGCAGGGGCCGAAATCGATCGTCTCGCCGGAGACAGTCATATTGTCGGTGTTCATCACCCCATGGATGAAGCCGACATGCAGCCAGCGGGCAATCAGCGCCGCCTGGCGCTCGGAGACAGCCGAAAACAGTGAAAGATATGGATTGTCGGCGTCTTTCAGGTCGGGATAGTGCCGGTCGATGACATAATCGGCGAGCGCCCGCACGCCCTCGGTATCGCCTCTGGCGGCGAAAAACTGGAAGGTGCCGACCCTGATGTGGCTGGCCGCCACCCGGGTAAAAACGGCGCCCGGCAGCACTTCTTCGCGATAGACCGGCTCGCCCGTCGTCACTGCCGCTAGCGCCCGGGTAGCCGGAATGCCGAGCGCAAACATTGCTTCGCTGATGATATATTCCCGCAACACCGGCCCGATTGCCGCCCGCCCGTCGCCGCGGCGCGAAAAAGGCGTAGGGCCTGCTCCCTTCAGCTGGATGTCGTAGCGCCTGCCGCTCAGGTCGATCACCTCGCCCAGCAGGATCGCCCGCCCGTCGCCGAGCTGCGGCGAGAAGCCGCCGAACTGATGGCCGGCATAGGCCATCGCCAGCGGTTCGGCGCCTTCGGGAACGAGGTTGCCGGAGAAGATCGCCGCCCCATCGCGGCGCAGCGCCTCGACATCGAGGCCGAGTTCGACGGCCAGCGGCTCGTTGAGCTTGATCAGCCAGGGTTCGGCCACCGCTGTCGGCGTCTGCGCCGCAAAGAAGCGGGCGGGCAAGCCGGCATAGCTGTTGTCGAATGGAAAGGGCGCGCCGGCCCGGTTTTTCTGCAGCGTGGAGGTCATGCTTCATAGGTAGGGCCGGGGTGGCTGCGGCGCAAGCCGGTTCGGATGAGTACCCCGCAGCCCTTCACGAAGAGCGGGCCGATGCAAGGAATCGTGATCTGCCTTTACCTCTCGGCAAAGCAGCTTTGCCATAAAGGACATAGCGCCGCCATGATCGCGGGCGTATAGAAAATCGTCTCCCCTTGGCGTTACGCCATGTCATCCCCCGCGGCCCTGCAGCCTCGTGTGCTCCGCCGCGCCACCGTGAGTGATCCCGGACGATGTCGGATCAGATTTACCAGGCGCCGATGGTTCGGCGCGCCGCGCCCAATTTCCGGGTGATCGCGATGATCGTCGCGAGTGCTATGCTGATGGAAAACATCGATGCGACCGTGCTGGCGACCGCGTTGCCCACCATGGCGCGCGATTTCGCCGTCAGCGCCCCGGCCATGTCGATCGCGCTGACCTCCTATCTGCTCAGTCTGGCGATCTTCATTCCGGCGAGCGGCCGGATGGCCGACAGTTTCGGCTCCCGCACCGTGTTCCGCGCGGCGATCGCCGTCTTCGTGATTGGCTCGATCCTCTGTGCGCTGGCGCCGACCCTGTCCTTCCTGGTCTTGGCGCGGCTGCTACAGGGTATAGGCGGGGCGATGATGATGCCGGTCGGGCGCCTGGTGCTGATGCGCAGCGTTGCCCGCAAGGATATGGTCAGCGCTATGTCCTGGTTGCTGGTGCCGGCGCTGATCGGCCCGATCGTCGGCCCGCCGCTCGGGGGCTTCTTCGTCACCTATCTCGACTGGCGCTGGATTTTTTATATCAACGTGCCGGTCGGCATCATCGGCATGATCTTCGTCTCGATCTATATCGACGAGGTGAAGGGCAAGGCGAGCGGTCCCTTCGATACGATCGGCTTCGTGCTCTCCGGCCTCTCGCTCGGCTCACTGCTTTTCGGCTTCGAAATGTCGAGCCACGAGGGCGAGGGCGCCTTCTCGATCTTCCTGATCGCCGTCGGCCTCATCTTCGGCATCGGCTATCTCAGGCATGCCCGCAGGCATCCCTCGCCGATCATGGATTTTTCGCTGATGAAGGTGCCGAGCTTCGGCACTTCGGTGATCGCCGGTTCGCTGACGCGCATCACCCAGGGTGCCCAGCCCTTCCTGCTGCCGCTGCTTTTCCAGATCGGCTTCGGCCTGTCGGCAGCCGCCGCCGGCCAGATCGTCATCGCCACCGCCCTTGGCGCGCTCGCCATGAAGCCGATGGCGAAGTTCGTCTTCAGCCGGCTGGGCTTCCGCCGCAGCCTCGTCCTCAACGGCATCTTCGGCACCGTCGGTTATGGTCTCTGCGCCGCCTTCCGGCCGGACTGGCCGATGCCGCTGATCTTCATCGTCCTGGTGCTCAGCGCCTTCTTCCTGTCCTTCCAGTTCACCGCCTATAACACCATCGCCTATGACGAGATCGAGAAAGAACGGATGAGCTCGGCCACGAGCTTCTACACCACCTTCCAGCAGCTCATGCTGTCGCTCGGCATCTGCATCGGCGCCTTGGCGCTGCACGGCTCGATGGCTTTCAACAATGTCGAAACGCCGTCGCTTGGCGATTTCTCCATAGCCTTCATCGTCGTCACGCTCATCTCGATCACCGCCACCATCTGGAACCTGCGCTTCTCCAAGACCGCCGGCGAGGAGATCAGCGGCTACAAGGCGAAACGGACGACAAGGGATTGACCATGTATAAAACAAAGGCTTGAGGTGCCTCGCTTGAATCAAATTCTGCGTTGGACACTCAGCCTTCCATCGCGGCCGCCATGTCCGCAAGCTTGCGCACGGTGTTGAGATTACGCGAGGTGCCGGACTTCAGCGCGGGGAACTTCAGCTTCGAGCGGCCGGACCCCTTGGGATAATGCACATAGATTTCGCGGGCGGCGAGCTTCGCTTCCTCGCCATCGGGCGCCACCATTTTATCGAGCGCATTTCCGGGCGGCTTTTCCGGCAGGAAATAGACGAGCAGGAAGTTCGGCTTGGCATCAGGGAAGGGCGCGTCGGCGGCAATCGCCTCGAGCGCCTTGCTGGTCCGCACCATGACGCCCGGCCGCTTGCCCATCTTCTGCCCGAGCGCCGCGTCGAGCTTTTCCTCCACGGCCGTTTCGGATGCATCCGAGCGGAAGAGCACATTGCCGCTCTGGATGTATGTTTTCACGTCTGAGAAGCCGAGGCCTTCGCAGATGGTCTTGAGTTCAGCCATCGGCAAGGCGCCGGTGCCGCCGACGTTCACGGCGCGGAGGAGGGCGATATAGACCGGCATTTGCTTCTTCCTCGGCACACCTCTAAAGATTTCACATCTTCCCCGCCACCTTGATCGCAAACGCATACTCGAACGCAATCTCCTCCAGCCGCTGGAAGCGCCCGGAGGCGCCGCCATGGCCGGCGTCCATGTTGGTCTTGAGCAGGATGGGTGCTGCGCCGGTCGTCTGGTCGCGCAGCTTCGCCACCCATTTGGCCGGTTCCCAATAGGTGACGCGCGGGTCGGTCAGGCCGCCGAGCGCCAGGATCGGCGGGTAGGCTTTGGCGCCGACATTGTCATAGGGCGAGTAGGCGGCGATCTGCTCGTATTCTTCCTGGCTGTCGATCGGGTTGCCCCATTCCGGCCATTCCGGCGGGGTGAGCGGCAGCGTGTCGTCGAGCATGGTGTTCAGCACGTCGACGAAGGGGACGGCTGCGATGATGCCGGCGAATTTTTCCGGCGCCATGTTGGCGACGGCCCCCATCAGCATGCCGCCGGCCGAGCCGCCCTCGGCGATGATCCTCGCGTAAGAGGTGAACTTCTGTTGATTCAGATAATCTGCAGCAGCGACGAAGTCCTTGAAGGTATTCGTCTTCTTGTCCATCTTGCCGTCTTCGTACCAGGAAAATCCCTTGTCCTTGCCGCCGCGGATATGGGCGATGGCATAGACGAAGCCGCGATCGGCAAGCGACAGGCAATTGGTGTTGAAGCCGGCCGGAATGGTGATGCCGTAGGCGCCGTAGCCGTAGAGCAGGCAAGGTGCGGTGCCGTCGAGCGGCGTGTCCTTGCGATAGAGCAGGGTGACCGGCACCGTCTCGCCGTCCCGGGCGGGCGCGAAGACGCGGCGGGTGACGTAGTCGTCGGGATTGTGGCCCGACGGCACTTCCTGCGTCTTGAGCAGCGTCCGCTCGCGCGTCACCATGTTGTAGTCGTAGAGCTGCGACGGTGTCGTCATCGAGGAATAGGAGAAGCGGATGACATCCGTGTCGTATTCCGCCGCACCCGAAAGCCCCAGCGAATAGGCTTCCTCGGCGAAGGCGATCGCATGTTCCTCGCCGGTCGCCCGATCGCGGATCATGATCTGCGGCAGCCCGTCCTTGCGCTCCAGCCAGAGAAGATGGCGGGCATAGGCCATGTGGCTGATGATCAATGTGCCGGGCTTGTGGGCAACGACTTCGCGCCAGCTCTCCTTGCCTGGATTGTCGACAGGCGCTTCCATGATCTTGAAATCCTTGGCGCCGTCGTCATTGGTTAGGATGTAGAAGATATCGCCGCCCTCGGTCAGGGAATATTCGATGCCTTCCTCGCGCGCCGCCACCAGCTTCGGCTCAGCGGTGAGGTCCTTGGTCGACAGCAGCCGGTATTCGCTGGTTTCGTGATCGTGAATGTCGATATAGATGACATCGTCGAGCAGCGAGCCGCCGACGCCCATGAAGAAGCCGGCATCGGCCTCCTCATAGACCAGCCGGTCTTCCGACTGCGGCCGGCCGACAATATGGTGGAACACCTTGGAAGGCCGGTGGTTCTCGTCGAGCGCCGAATAGAAGAAGCTCTTGCCGTCGGGCGCCCAGACGCCGCCGCCGCCGGTGTTCTCGATCCGGTCGGCAAGGTCCTCGCCGGTTGCGAGATCGCGGACCTTCAGCGTGTAGAATTCCGAGCCCTTGTCGTCATAGCTCCAGATGCCGTGGCTGTGATCGGTCGTATGGTCGAGGCCGGCGAGGCGGAAATAGGCCTTGCCCGATGCCTCCTTGTCGCCGTCGAGCAGCACCGTGCGGATCGTCTCATCAGTGACGTCGCCGTCGCGGGCGATGCGGAAATAGCGCGGCTGTTCGCCGCCGGTCACGTAGGAGGTGCCATAGGCATAGGCGCCGTCCTTCACCGGCACCGAGCTGTCGTCTTCCTTGATGCGGGCGCGCATTTCCGAAAACAGCAGCTTCTGCAGCGGTTTGGTGTCTTCCATCGCGGCGTTCATATAGGCGTTTTCGGCTTCGAGATGCCGGCGGATCTCCGGGTCGAGGATCGATGGATCCTTGAACATCGCCTGCCAGTTGTCGGCACGCAGCCAGGCATAATCGTCCGTGCGGGTAATGCCGTGGCGCGTATCGGAGACGGGCTTCTTCGGTGCGGCAGGCGGTGTCGGCAGGCTGTTGAAAACGGACAAGGAATGGCTCCGGATCGGGATATCGGGTTGGCAAGAGATAGAGGCGCACTGGTCCCGGATCAAGCGGCAAGGCTGCGTCAAGGCGGTGGATAAGCTTCCACAGGCTTGGAGGCTACCCTGCCGGCCTTGCCTTGATGTCACCACAATATTTAAGAATGTCCGCTATCGCAGAGCGAAATTTACACGTGCCAAGCCCCCGGCAAGCTGCCTGTGGCAGGGTGAAGAATGGACAACAGCAAGGGATTTCTCCGCAATGCCGAAACATCTGCTCCTGTTTGTATCCCTCGTCAGCCTTGCTGCCCCTGCCTTTGCCGTCGATCCCGCCATCAAGAAGCAGCTTGAAAAACTCGATCCCTCCACCCGCCTGGAACAGAGCTGCGACACTGAGGCAATGAGCCGCATCAACCAGGACAGCGCCGGCTTCAAGCCCGACAAGGTGATTGCCTATACCTTCAAGGACCCGATCCCCGGCGACAATTCGCTGCAGGCGCCGGGCGCCGTTTTCCGCAGCAAGGGCGACTGGTACCATCTCTCCTACAATTGCATCACCGGCCCGCAGCATATCAACGTGCGCGAACTGAATTACCAGATCGGCGACAAGGTGCCGCGCGAGAAGTGGGACAAGTATTATCTCTACGATTGATCGCCTGTCCCATTGACTGCGCTAACAGGCCACATGGTTTTGGACGAATGCAGTCGCTAAACTTGGCCGATCGAATCGTAGAAGTCCTTTCATGAACCGCATCTTGCTTGCTTCGGCGTTTCTTCTGGCCGGCCTGTCTACGCTGTGCGCGGCCGAAGCGCCGCCGCTGCCGGCCGCCGCCGCTCCGCCCATGAAGAGCCCAGCGGTAAAGCTCGTCGAGCCGCATCTGCATATTGCCCGCTCCAACATATCAGGCCATGCCCGCATTGCGCTGACCTTCGATGCCTGCATGGGCCAGGCGGACGAGCGCATCCTGTCGACGCTGGTGCGTGCGCGCATCCCGGCGACGATCTTCGTCACCGCCCGCTGGCTGAAGCACAACCCCGCAGCCCTTGCCGTGTTCCTGCAGAACCCTGATCTCTTCGAACTCGAAAATCACGGAGAGAACCATATCCCGGCCGTCGACACGCCGACGCTGGTCTATGGCATCGCCTCGGCCGGCTCGCCGCAGGCGGTGAAGCAGGAGGTCGAGGGCGGCGCCGCGGCAATGACCGCGGCGGGCATTCCCGCGCCACATTGGTTCCGCGGCTCGACCGCCAAATATGACTTGTCCGCCATCGGCGAGATCCGCGCCATGGGCTATCGCATCGCCGGTTATTCGGTAAACGGCGACGGCGGCTCGCTGCTCGGGGCCGTCATCACCGAAAAACGCATCGCCTCGGCCAAGGACGGCGACGTCGTCATCTCGCACATCAACCAGCCGACCCATGCGGCGGGCGAGGGGGTGGCGAAGGCTCTGGTCGATCTCAAGATGAAGGGGACGGAGTTCGTTCGTCTGGAGGATGTCGAGGATATGGGTGACGACAAGACGACGGAGTAGTTTTGTGGCTAACGGTGTGCCGTGGCCTCTACCGCAACTCATTCCCAGCCCCCAGCCTATCCTCTCCAAACCGTCGCAGCCCCGGCCCATCCCTGTCGAGCGCGAAATCCTCGAACCAGTCGCGATGCATGCCGGCCAGCATCGCGCCGATCATCTGGGCGGCGAGATAGGAAAAGGTGATGCCGTTGCCGCCGTAGCCGTAGGCTGCGAACACATGCGGCATATGGGGCACCGGGCCGATCAGCGGCAGGCCGTCGGCGGTTTCGCCGAAGGTTCCGCACCAGGCGTGCTCCACCCGCGTATCCGCTTTCGGCCATAGCCGATTTATCTTCTCGCGAATCGCCATGATCTTGGCCGGCAGTTTGAGGTCGCGGGCTTCGGGATCGGCCGTGCCGTCATCCTCGCCGCCGGCGACGATGCGATTGTCCTCTGTCGTGCGCATGTAGAGATAGGGGTGGCTGTCCTCCCATATCAGCGCCCTCTCGCGCCAGAAATTTGCCGGGTCCTGGGGTACGGTGGCGAGCGCCCAGCTCGAACTGGTGCGGTGCAGCTTCGGCATGTAGAGGCCCGGCATCGAATAGCCGGTGGCAAGCACGGCATGCCGCGCCTCGATGACGTGGCCTCCGTCCGTCTCGGCCGTGACGTGATCGCCTTCACTGTGAAGCGCGGTGACGGAAGCATTGACCAGCCGCGCGCTGCGCCGGACGGACATTTCGATCAATGCCCAGGTCAGAAGCAGCGGATCGGCCTCGGCCGAACCCGGCGAATAGATTGCCCCATCCCGATCGAGTTCGAACTGGGTGAAGAGGTCGGGATGTTCGAGATAGACGCCGGGCAGGCCGGCCCGGCGGCGAAGTTGGCGCTCCTCCAGCAACTCGCGCGCGCCTTCCTGGTTGGCGGCGAGATAGAGCGTGTTGCGCGGCCGGAAACCGCAGGCAATCCCGTGTGCGGCGATCAGTTTGGAAAGGCCGGCGACCGCTGCTCCGCTGCGGCGGTAGATGCCGGCGGCGCGTTCGAAGCCGTAATAATCCTCAAGTTCGGTGAGCGTGCTGTCGATTTCCCATTGCAACATCGCCGTGCTCGCCGCAGTGCTGCCGAAACCGGGCTCCTCCCGGTCGATGATAACAACGGAAAAACCGCGCGCCGTCAGATGTTCGCCAACCAGGGCGCCGGTGATGCCGCCGCCGATCACGGCGATGTCGGTGGAAAAGCTCTGCTCGATCGGCCGCCATTCCGGCCGAATGCCGCTTTTCCCCCAGAGCGATCGACCGCTGACCATCTGGTCGTGATCGTATTCGTTGAGAGTGAGATCAGACGCCACCACTATCTCCCCGGTTGATCATTTCGGCAATTGCGGCTGCGGCTTTTCCTCGATCAGTAGTTCGTCGATGACAGTCATGACGATTAGCGAAAGCGGAAGCGCCAGCATGGCACCGACGGCACCCCACATCCATGTCCAGAACAGGATGGCGAGGAAGACGACGAAAGGATTGATTTCCAACCGCCGTCCCATCACCGCCGGGAAGATCAGGTTTTCCATCAGGAGATGCACGGTGAAGAAGGCTGCGGCCGGCATCAGGCCGACGAGGAGGCCATCATGGGTCAGGATGCCGGCGACGGCGACGGCCAGCGTCATCAGCGTGATGCCGAGATAGGGGATGAAGCTCGACAGGAAGGCGAAGAAGCCCCAGAGCACCGGCGCCGACAACCCGCCGGCATAGGCGATGACAGTCATGACAACGCCGAGTCCGACATAGATCAGCGAGGCCGTCGCGAAATAAAAGCCGAGCACTTGCTCGACGGCGTTGATGACACGGATGGCGGCCAGGCGCTGCGTGCGAGTGCGGAAGGTCATGATGATCGTCTTGCGGAGGTTGACCCGACCCGCGAGGAAGAACAGCAGCGCCGCAAAGAAGATCATCCCCTGCACCAGTGCCGGCGTCAGGCTGCTCGTCACCACGTGCAGCACGTTGCCGGTGTTTTCGAGCAGCGCACCGATCGACATCGACCCGCTTTCAAATGTCGCCGGCGTGATATGCAGCCATCTGATGCGCTCCAGATAAGGCATGACGCGGTTTATCATTCGCTCGGCGAAGGCCGGGCCCTCATTGGCAAACGTCATCAGCGGATCGGCGAGCGAGTTGATGAGCAGGAAGATCACCAGCGCCACGCTGCTTGACAGGATAAAGGCGTTGGCAAGCCGCGGCACTCCCATCTTGCTGAGCTTTTCCGCCGCCATGCCGAGGATCATGCCGACGACGACGGCAAGTGTGATCGGGATGAGGATCAGCGACATCAGATAGACCGCGGCAAGGAAGAGAATTCCGAAGATGCCGATGATCGCCCAGGCCATGCTTATATCCAGGCCGTCTTTCTCAAGCCGGTGCAGCGGTGCCGGCGGCAGCTCTTCGGCTGCCTCCTTCAGTGTCTGCGCCCAGGCGCTGGTGCGGCGTTCGCCGATCGCAATCTTCTTGGCTTGTTTGCGGATGCCATTGGCGATGCCCATGCGGTGAGGTCCCCCGAAGCCCATTGCTTCGTGACCGAAACGCGCCGACGCGGTTCCGGTTCCCTGAGGCAAAGGGCTAGCCGGCAAACCGCACGCGGCACCTCTTCACACGCATTGTTTTGCCCGCATGGCGCGAATGTTTTCGGCCGTTTCGGGCTGATTCGCGCTTGGGAAATTACGCCGAAAGCGTCAGGCCGATACCCCAGGGATCCTTGAGGAAGGTGCCGCCATCGCGCTTCTCGCTCTTGATCTCCAGCGCATCGAGCTTGGAGATCGCCGCATCCAGCGTCGTCTTGTCGTTGAACCGGACCTTGTAGTCCGAAAGTCCGGTCATATTGTCGGCGCGGGCGGCGGCACCCCGGCTGTTCCAGATATTGGCGGCGAGATGGTGATGGTAGCCGCCGGTCGCAAAGAAACTGGCACCGGGACGGCTCGCCATCAGCTTGAGGCCGAGCACGTCGCGATAAAAGGCGTCGGCCTGCGGGATGTCGCCGACCTGCAGATGCAGGTGGCCGATCGCCGTTCCCGCCGCCATGCCGCCCCAGCGTTCGTCCGGTGCGCTGTCGTAGAGCGCCTGCAGGTCGAGGCGCAGCGTCGCCATCTCCACCATGCCGTCCTGCTGGAATTTCCATTGCTCGTGCGGCCGGTCGGCATAGATTTCGATGCCGTTGCCTTCCGGGTCGGACAGATAGATCGCCTCGCTGACGAGATGGTCCGAGGCGCCGTCGAGCACGACATTGTTCTGGGCCGCATGGCGCAGCCAGCGCGCCAGTTCGGCGCGATCCGGCATTAGGAAGGCGGTGTGGAAAAGGCCGGCCGCGTTGCGCGGCGCGATCGCGGCATCCTTGGCCGTCGTTAGCGTCAGCAGCGGCAGATCGCCGACACCCAGCACCTGGCCGCTCGCCGTCTCCTCGATGACCTTCAGGCCGAGCATCGATTGATAGAAGCCGGACACGAGAGCAAGGTCCTTCACGACGAGATGCGACTGGTCGATATAGGCGGGCCGCGTCAGCGCGTAGGAAGTTTCGGTCGTCATGGATTGGTCTCCTGCCTGTGATCTGTCCTGTTGAAAGGAAGGCGTGCCGGCGGTGGCGGCAAATGTGCCGCCTGCAGCAGGCCGAGGAAGTTTCGCCGGTTCATTCGCCTCTGTCTCCTCTCAGCCGCCGTACCTGATCTCTATATGGCGGATCGCGATTGTTCACAGAAGACCCGTTTTTGATGATGAAGTGTTGAGCGGGTGTTGACGATGACTTGCGCCCACTTGATCGCGGTGAATGCGTCCATATCTTCTTTAGAGGATACTTATACATCTCAGTCATGGAGGGAGCCATGTACAGGAAGATCATCGTAGCGATCGCGCTCGGGGGCATCGAAAAGGGAGAAAAAATCCTTCGCAAGGCCGCATCGCTGCTCGACGACGGCGGCGAGATCGTCGCACTCAACGTCATCGAGGATGTCCCGACCTATGTCGCGATCGAACTGCCGGCCAATATGGTCGAGGATGCCATGCAGGACAGCCGCGACCAGCTGAAGGCGCTAATAACAGAAACCGGCATTGCGGCAACCGTAGAGATCCGTAACGGTCCGCCCGCCAAAGCCATCATCTCGACCGCCGAAAGCTACGGCGCCGACCTCATCATCGTCGCCTCGCATGTTCCGGATTTTTCCAACTACTTCATCGGCGCTACCGCCGACCGGGTCGTGCGCCACGCAAAATGCTCGGTGCTCGTCGACCGGCAAAAGGTCTGATTGCGCGAGCCGTCTCGGCGCCAGACAGCCTGTTACGAAGATTGACCGCTTGTGCGGTTCGCCGCAGTTGCGCGCCCGTTCGTTCGATGCGACGATTGCCATTGGGTCTGAAACGGATTGGCGTGCATGGCCGAGTTCAACGGCATTCGCTGGGCTTACGACAGATACGAACTGATCGCCGACGGCATCGTCCATGGCGTCGGTCTCGTGCTGGCGCTGATCGGCGCCACGGTGTTGATCTTCTACGCCACGCTCTGGAGTTCGTACGGCGCTCTCGCCGCCGCCTGGATCTATGGCGTCGGGCTGGTGCTGACGCTAGCCATTTCCTTTTCCTATAATGCGTGGCCGGTCTCGCGCACCAAATGGTATCTGCGCCGCTTCGATCATTCGGCGATCTTCCTGTTGATCGCCGCCACCTACACGCCCTTCCTCGAACGCGGCGCAGACGACCCGCTGCTTCTGTTCATGCTGGCGGCGATCTGGCTGTTTGCTGCTGCCGGCATTATTCTGAAATGCGTCTTTCCCGGCCGTTACGACCGTGTCGCCATCCTGCTCTATCTCGCCATGGGCTGGAGCGGCGTGCTGGTGGCCGAACCTGTCGCCTCGCGCATTCCCTCCGCCTCGATGCTGCTGATCGTCATCGGCGGGGTCATTTATTCGCTCGGCGTCATCTTTCATGTCTGGGAGAAGCTGCGCTTCCAGAATGCCATCTGGCACGGTTTCGTCGTCACCGCCGCGGCCGTGCACTATTCGGCCGTCTTCACCTGTTTCAGCCTGTCGGCGCCGGGCGTCTGATAAAGATCGCGCCCGGCGTCTCTCGCAGGTGGATCCGCCGTTTACATCTTTTGGGGCAGGGCGTATGCCGCCTGTCGCAGACAAAACGAACAGGCAATTATGAAAGACACTGTCCTCCTCCGCGACGCCACCGAAACCGATCTTCCCGCCATCCGTGATATCTACAGTCACGCCGTCGAACACACGACGGCGATCTGGAACGAGACGCTAGTCGATCTCGAAAACCGGCGGGAATGGATGAAGGCGCGCAAGGCCCGCGGCTTTCCCGTCATTGTCGCCGAGCTGTCGGGCAAGGTCGCCGGCTATGCCTCCTATGGCGACTGGCGCGCCTTCGACGGTTACCGCCACACCGTCGAGCATTCCGTCTATGTCGACAAGGATTGCCGCGGCGCCGGCATCGGCGAGCGGCTGATGCGCGAATTGATCGTCCGCGCCGCGGCGGGCAATATTCATGTGATGATCGCCGGCATCGAGGCCGAGAACACCGCCTCGATCCGGCTGCACGAAAAGCTCGGTTTTCGCATCGCCGGTAGATTTTCCGAGGTCGGCACCAAATTCGGCCGCTGGCTGGACCTCACCTGCATGGAGCTTCGCCTGCCTTCGGCCTAATCCGGCATCCCTCGGGCCCCCGGGCATTGCCATTGTGAACGGCGCTCTCCATCTTTTTATTGTAGTCAGAGCTGTGTAAGAAAGTAGAGGCGACCGGCTTCGAGGGTGGCCTTAGAATGGTATGGAGGTGAACAGTTCAATGGCAAAGCACGGATCGTCGCTCGGTCTCCTTGCCCTCGTTCTTCTGGCATTTCCGCCGGTCGCCGCCCGGGCCGCCGATTGCGGCAGCCTGGCCTCGCCGAAGCTCGACTGGCAGGAATGCACCAAGAAGAACCTGATGCTGCAGGGCAGTGATCTCGAAGGCGCCAACCTCGTCGGCACGGATTTCTCGCTGACTGATCTCGCCGGCGCCAACGTCAAATCCGCCAATCTCGAAAAGGCGACTTTGGTGCGCGCCTCGCTCGAGGGCGCACACGCCGAAGGCGCCAGCTTCGCCAAAATCGAAGCCTATCGCGCCAGCTTCGCCAATATCATCGCCGAAGGCGCTTCCTTCGCCGGCGCCGAGCTGCAGCGAGCCAATTTCGCCGGCGCCAGGCTTGCCGGCGCGAGCTTCGAAAAAGCCGAACTCGGTCGCGCCGATTTCGACAAGGCGGTGCTGACCGGCACGAAATTCTCTTTCGCCAATCTCTCCCGTGCCGATCTCTCCGGCGCAAGTTTGGAAGGCCCGGCGATCTTCGAGCGCGCCTTCATGTTCCTCACCCGCATCGAAGGCCTCGACCTCTCCGCGGCATCCGGCCTCGAACAAGCCCAGATCGACCTTGCTTGCGGCGACACCTCGACCAAGCTCCCCGCCGGCCTCTCTGCGCCGACGACCTGGCCATGCCCTGCCGAGCATGAGTGATCAGTCAAGACTCGCCAGCCGGATCGTCGCGCTGTAGGCCCGGTTTTGCGCCGAAAGCTTACCCCTCACCCTCTCCCTCTCCCCGTAGAAACGGGGCGAGGGGACGTGCGATACGAGACGTATCGTGGAACGGAGAAGTTGCCGACAGGCGAATGAAGGGCAGGTTGCCTCCTGCGCCGAACGTCTATTGCCCCGGCTCAAACACCATGGAATGGCCGTTGATGCAGTAGCGCAGGCCGGTCGGCGGCGGGCCGTCGGGGAAGACGTGGCCGAGATGGGCTTCGCAGCTGCCGCAGCGGATTTCGGTGCGCACCATGCCAAAGGCGGTGTCGCGATGCTCGGTCACCGCATCGGGCGAGACGGCTTCGAAATAGCTCGGCCAGCCGCAGCCGGCGTCGAACTTCGTGTCGGAGCGGAACAGCGGGGCGTTGCAGCCGACACAGCGGTAAAGCCCTGTCTCGAAGGAATCCCAATAGGGGCCGGTGAAGGCGCGCTCGGTGCCGTGCTGGCGGGTGATGCGGTATTGCTCGGGGGTGAGCTGCTCTTTCCATTCCGCATCGGTCTTGTGGATCTTGGCGGTGGTTGCGGTTTCGGACATGCCATGCTCCTTTCGCCGAGGGGCGGTTCCATTTTGCCAGAAAATGTGGTGCGCCGTCGACAGTTCATCAAGACTTGGGCACCATCCCGCCCCATTGACCATGTACCGCTTTTTGGGGAGGGCGCCTGCTCTTACATCCGTTAGGGGTTTTCTGTTAGGGTTAATGTTACGTGTATAGGGGAATCACTGGTGTTTGAAGCAGCAATCGTCCTGCTCTACGGCTTCGTAGCCGCAGCCGCCATGGCGGTCACGCTCCTGGAGGGCTGGGCCAACCATGACGGCTTGACGCTCCATCGTCTGGCGGGGCTTTTCGCCTGCCTGCTGTGGCCGCTGACGCTTCTGGTCTTTATCCTGCACGGCTGCGTTGTCCGGTTGCTGACCCGTCTTTCCCGATCGGCCGCCTGATTACGTCGAATAGCTCCTGCGGCCGAAATCGCTTGAGACGCCCTCCCGTTTCGCCTAAGTCAGAAGACAGGCCGGTTTTCGCTGGTGCGTCGTTTATCGCTGTTGGGGAGGAGATATGGCCGATGTCACGGCTTTGACATTTCTGGCCCTGTGTCTGCCGCTTGTCGGCGCTCTTGCCGCTCCTCTCGTCATCCGCATCTTCGGCGCCAACGGTGCCTGGTTTCTGGCGCTCGCGCCCTTGCTCGCCTTTCTGCATTTCCTGCGTTTCGTGCCCGCGATCGCGCGCGGTGAGGTCGTCGCCGGCGGTTATGCCTGGGTACCGAGCTACAATCTGTCCTTCTCCTGGTTTCTCGATGGCTTGTCGCTGGCTTTTGCACTGCTGATCACCGGCATCGGCACCCTGATCGTGCTGTATGCCGGCGGCTATCTCAAGGGACACAAGGATCAGGGCCGCTTCTTCTCGTTTATCTTCCTCTTCATGGGGGCGATGCTCGGCCTCGTCGTTTCCGACAGTTTCCTGATGCTCTTCATCTTCTGGGAGCTGACGTCGATCACCTCCTTCCTGCTGATCGGCTTCGATCACGAGCGCGAGGCGGCGCGCCGCGCCGCCCTGCAGGCGCTTGTCGTCACCGGCGGGGGAGGGCTCTGCCTGCTGGCCGGCCTGCTGCTGCTCTGGAACATATCGGGCGTCACGCAGCTGTCGCAGCTCATGGCATTTGGCGATGCCGTGCGCGAAAGCCCGTTCTATCTCGCTGCCCTTATCCTGGTTCTTGCCGGCGCCTTCACCAAGTCGGCGCAGTTTCCCTTTCATTTCTGGCTACCGAACGCCATGGAGGCGCCGACGCCGGTGTCGGCCTACCTGCATTCGGCCACGATGGTGAAGGCGGGTGTCTATCTGCTGATGCGGCTCAATCCCGTCATGGGGGCGACCCCCGCCTGGGAAATCCTTCTGCCCTTCTTCGGCGGGTTGACGCTGGTGGTCGGCGCCACGCTCGCCATCGGCGAGGCCGACCTGAAGCTCAAGCTCGCCTATACCACCGTCTCCTCGCTCGGCCTGCTCGTCATGCTGATCGGCTTCGGCTCCGAACATGCGGTGGAGGCGGCAGCGCTCTATCTGGTGGCGCATTGCCTTTTCAAGGGTGCGCTGTTCATGGTCGCCGGGATCATCGATCACGAGACCGGCACGCGCGATGTCACCAGGCTCGGCGGCCTCGGGCGGGCGATGCCGCTGACGTGGGTCATCGCACTTGCGGCGGCCCTCTCCATGGCCGGTCTGCCGCCCTTCTTCGGCTTCCTCGCCAAGGAGGAGATCTATACGGCACTCACCGGCGGCGATGTCCGCGCGCTTACCTTCACTACCATCACCGTCTTCGGCAATGCGCTGATGTTTGCCGTCGCCTTCGCCGTGGCGCTGAAACCCTTTCTCGGCCGGCCGGTGGAGACGGAGAAACATCCGCACGAAGCGCCCGTCCTGCTCTGGCTCGGCCCGGCCGTTCTCGCTGCCCTCGGCCTGCTTGCCGCGATCTTTTCGAGCTTCACGCACGCTGCCCTGTCGTCGCCGATATCAGCCGCGATCCGCCAGACCCCTGCTGAGATCGACATTTCGCTGGCGCTGCATCCAGGCGTGCCCTTGGCGGTCTCCGCTTTGACAGTGCTTCTCGGCATCGGCGTCTATTGGCAGCTCGCCCGCGCCCGCGTGGCGATGGCGATCTTCCTGCGCGCCGCCGGGCGCGGGCCGGATCACGGATTCGATCTTGCCATATCGGGCCTTGTCCGCTTCGCCGCCCGCACCATGCGTATTCTGCAGCCGGGGCGGCTGCAAATCTATATCGCCTGCACCTTCCTCTCGGTCGCCGCCATCCTCATCATCCCCCCCGTCGTCTTTGGTGAATTGCCGCAGCTTCCAGCCTGGCCGGCGGATGTCCGGCTCTATGAATGGGCGGTTTTGCTGATCGCTGCGGTCGGCCTTGCCGCCGTGCTCGTCGCCCGCGACCGGCTGACGGCAATCGTCTCGCTTGGCATTCAGGGTTTTGCCGTCGCTATCATCTTCCTGCTGTTCGGGGCGCCGGATCTCTCCTTCACCCAGTTCATGGTCGAAACCCTGTCGGTGGTCATCCTCGCCCTGGTCATGACCAGGCTCCGCCTCTCCCCGGACGATCGGCGCCCGCTTGGCCGAAGGCTCTTCGACGGCGCGCTTGCGCTCGTCTGCGGCCTCGGCTTCACGCTTATGCTGATGCGGGCAACACAGGTGCCGTTCAACGATGCGCTGACGGTGTTCTTCAACGCCTATTCGAAAACGATTGCCCATGGCGCCAATGTCGTCAACGTCATCATCGTCGACTTCCGCGGCACTGATACGCTCGGCGAAATCGCCGTCGTCGCGGTCACCGGCCTTGCCATCCTGGCGCTGATCCGCATCCGCGCCGGCACGGAGCGCAAGCTTGCCGCCAATGATCCAGTGGAGGCCGAGGGCTGATGCATACCCTGATCTTCCGCACCATTGCCCCGTTCCTCACCGCGCTGATGCTGCTTTTCTCCGTCTTCGTGCTGCTGCGCGGCCATAACGAGCCGGGCGGTGGCTTCATCGGCGGGTTGATTGCCGCTTCGGGACTGGCGATCTATGGCATTGCTCTTGGTGTTGCCGCCGTTCGCCGCGCGCTTTTCTTCCATCCGCTGTCGATCGCCGGCTTCGGCCTGCTGCTGTCGACGCTATCAGGTCTTCTCTCCATCCTTTTTGCCGTTCCCTTCATGACCGGCCTCTGGGTCTATCCGAACCTTTTCGGTCTCGAAGTGCCACTGTCGAGCGTCATGCTCTTCGACGTCGGCGTCTATCTCGTCGTCTTCGGCGCTATCACCTCGATCGCGCTGACATTGGAAGAAAAGGAGGTGGAATGATGGAGCCGCTTCTGGCGATCCTCGTCGGCCTGTTTTTCGCTGCCGCCATCTATCTGATGCTGTCGAAATTCACGATCCACATCATGCTCGGCATCGCCATCCTCGGCAATGCCGTCAACCTGCTGCTCTTTACATCAGGCCGGCTGACGCGCGAGGTGCCGCCAATCATCCCGGCGGGTCTCGACGCCTTGCCCGCCGGCACCGCCAATCCGCTGCCGCAGGCACTGATCCTGACGGCGATCGTCATCTCCTTCTCCTTCCTCGCCTTTCTGCTGGTGCTGACCTACCGCGCCTACCAGGATCTCGGCACCGACGACACCAGCGAAATGCGCGCCGCCGAGCCCGACGACCGGCCGCTGCCGCCATTGGGGTATTGATGCAGATGTTGGTGCTGGCGGTTACACCCCTCTGCCCTGCCGGGCATCTCCCCCACAAGGGGGGAGATCGGCTGGGGGCGAAGTCTCACCCTCGTCAGATGCCTGAGATAGACGAAGCGGCTGGGGGTGCAATTGATATATCGGCAAGGGCGCGCGTCTTGCCGATCTCCCCCCCTGTGGGGGAGATACCCGGCAGGGCAGAGGGGGGCATCCCACGGCACGCCCCTCGCGTTCCCAAAGGCCACGCCTGATGGCCGCTCCCACCTCCGCCGTCGATCTCTCCGCCGCCCTGATCACCGCCCCGGTGCCGATCGGCCATTGGCTTGCCATTCTGCCGGTCGCCCATTGCATCACGCTCGGCGCCGTCCTGCTGATGCTGCGCGCCTACCCCCGCCTGCAGGCCTGGCTGGCCATTTTGGGCCTTGTGTTGCTGGCGCTGATCGATGCGGCGCTGCTGGCCAAGGTCGTGGCCGAAGGGCCGCTCACCATGGTGATGGGCCGCTGGCTGCCGCCCTTCGGCATCGCCTTCACGGTCGACCTCTTCGGGGCGCTGATGGCCTTCACTTCAGCCCTTGCTGCGCTCGCCGCCGGCATCTATGCGCTGACCGATATCGGTGACAGCGGCCGGCGATACGGGTTTTTCCCGCTGCTCATGCTGCTGATGGCCGGTGTCAGTGGCGCCTTTCTCACCGGCGATATCTTCAATCTCTATGTCTGGTTCGAGGTGCTGCTGATCTCCTCCTTCGGGCTGATCATTCTCGGCTCCGAACGTCGGCAGATCGACGGTGCGCTGAAATATGCGGTGCTGAACCTCATCGCCACGACGCTGTTCCTGATCGGCGTCGGCATCCTTTATGCCGTCTTCGGCACCCTCAACATGGCCGATATCGCAGTAAAGGCGAGGGATTTCCGCGCCACGGCGCCGCTGATGACGCTGGCAAGTCTCTTCCTGCTCGCCTTCGCCATGAAGGCGGCCGCCTTTCCGGTCAATTTCTGGCTCCCAGCAGCCTATCATACACCGCGCATCGTGGTCTCGGCGCTGTTTGCCGGCCTGCTCACCAAGGTCGGCATTTACGCATTGATCCGGGTGGTCGTCATGCTGCTGCCGGTGGAGCGCCAGGAATTGAGCCTGCTGATTGCGCTTATCGCCGCGGCGACCATCCTCGTCGGCGCGCTCGGCGCGCTTGCCGAAAACGATATCCGCAGGCTGTTCGGCTATGTCGTCATATCGGGCATCGGCAATATGCTTGCCGGCGTCGCACTTGGCGGTACGGGCGGCGGCATCAGCGGCGCAGTCTTTTACGCGCTTCATTCCATGGTGCTGATGACGGCGCTTTATCTTGCCGCTGGTGAAATCGCCCGGCGCGGCGGCGGCTTTCTATTGTCGACGCTCGGCGGCCTCTACCGCCAAAGCGGCGGCTTCACCGCGCTCTCCCTGGTGCTCTTCCTTGCCGCCTGCGGCCTGCCGCCCTTTTCCGGCTTCTGGCCGAAGGTCATTCTCGTCAAGGCCGCGCTCGATAGTGGCGCCTGGTGGCTGGCGGCCGTGATCCTCGCTGGCGGTTTTCTGACGACGATCGCCTTTGGCCGCCTCTTTCTGCTCGCCTATTGGCGCCCGGCGCCGATGGCCGCGAAACCGGCCGCAGCCCTCTGGGGCACCGGCTTCCCGCTTGCCGCGCTGACGGCGCTGGTCGTCGGCTTCGGCATCCTGCCGGAACAGCTGCTGGCGCTGTCGCAATCGGCCGCCGCCGGTCTTGCCGATCCGGAAGCCTATGTTCATTCGGTCTTTCCCGGAGGCATCAGGTGATCGCATTTCTCTTCAATCTTCTGCTCGCCATTGCCTGGGTCGCCGTCACCGGCAGCGCCTCGCTGCACAATCTCGTTCTTGGCTTCCTGCTTGCCGCCCTTTCGCTCGCCATCATCCGCGAACCCTTCGGCGGCAAGGGATATCTGCGCCGCGCCAGCCTGGTGTTCTCGCTCGCCCTCTTGTTCCTGAAGGAATTGTCGCTGTCGGCCTGGAGGGTCACACTCACCATTCTTTCGCCCGATATGAAGCTGAAGCCCGGCATCTTCGCCTTCCCCCTGACGGTGACGAGCGATTTCGAGATCACTCTGCTGGCAAACCTCATCACCCTGACACCCGGCACGCTTTCGGTCGATGTCTCCACAGATCGCCGCACGCTCTATGTCCATGCGCTCGATTGTTCCGATCCCGAGACAGCCAAGCGCGATATCGCCAATGGTTTCGAGCGCAAGATCATGGAGGCTTTCCGGTGATCACACCTGCCGCCATCGTCGCGGCCGCATCCTCGGCTGCACTCATCATCCTCGGCCTGGCACTGATTCTGACGGTCTGGCGCGTCGTTGCCGGCCCGACATTGCCGGATCGCATCCTCGCCCTCGATATGCTGACCGGCATCGCCATAGGTTTGATCGCCGTCATCGCGGTCAAAACCGGCTTTTCGCTCTATATCGATATCGCCATTTCGCTCGGCCTCGTCGGTTTCCTGGCAACGGTTGCCTTCGCCCGATTCGTGCTGTCGCGCGGCAACATCAAATCGCCGGCGTCCGCATCTCCGGCAAAGGCCGGCGCCAAACGGCGTGCGGGAGGGAAGAAACGATGATGGATTATATCCTGGCCGGCACCACTGCCTTGCTGCTGATATCGGGTGCGCTCTTTGCTCTTTCGGCAGCGATCGGACTGGTCCGGCTGCCGGACCTCTATACGCGTATGCACGCGGCCTCGAAGGTCGGGACGGTCGGTTCCGGTCTGCTGCTTCTTGCCGCCGGCCTCTATTCGCAGGAACTGTCGATACTCGCCCGCGCCATTGCCGGCTTCGTCTTCCTGCTGCTGACGGCGCCGGTCTCCGCCCATCTGCTGGCCAGAGCCGCCCACCTTTCGGGATATGCGCTCGGCGCCGTCTCGGTCCGCGACGATATGCGAAAGCGCTGAGCCTGTGCTGTTTCGCTGCTTTACCAGATTTATGCAAAACTTATGCACAGGAAGCTGTGAGTAAAGCTTGCCAGAACGCGCCTTAATTCTTCATCTGTCATTTTTTCTCAAGAAAAACGACAAATAATAATTGGCCTTTCGACCAAACGATGGTATTTGAAAATGCAAGTAGAGTTCTGATTGTGAATCGCAATCGTACTGCTTCCAAGTCTCTCAGTTTTGATTTTTTATGTCTAAACTGGGGCCATCGCGTGGGGCATGACGTAGTGATTTGCAGCCAGGCAGTATTAGAACAGGTCTCGCTCTTCGGAATCTAGGGGTGGATTTCGCGTTTTTCGAAACAGAAGGTCGCTTCCCGTGCTTTTGCTGTTCGCTTCTACGAGGCGGGTCTTTGACGTAACAGTCAAAGGCCGTTTGAGCATGCTAACAGGAGAAAAAATATGACGGAAATGGCGACCGGCAATGCGCCGGAGCTGCTTGTGGAACTGACAGCCGACATCGTCGCGGCTTATGTCAGCAACCATGTTGTCCCGGTCAGCGACCTGGCAAATCTGATTTCCGACGTGCATTCGGCACTGAGCAACACGTCCGTACCGCAGCCTGCTGCGGCCATCGTCGAAAAACAGAAGCCTGCAGTCTCTGTCCGCAAGTCCGTACAGGACGAGCAGATCACGTGTCTGGAATGCGGCGGCAACTTCAAGTCCCTCAAGCGTCACCTGATGACGCATCACAGCCTCTCGCCGGAAGAATACCGCGAGAAGTGGGACCTGCCGACCGACTACCCGATGGTAGCGCCCGCCTATGCCGAAGCGCGTTCGCGCCTGGCAAAGGAAATGGGCCTGGGTCAGCGCCGCAAGCGCGGCCGCGGCTGAGCTTTTTCGAAAGCCATCAACGACAAAAGCCGGGTCTTGTGCCCGGCTTTTCTGTCTGTGCTTGCGGCGGCGCCTCTGACCTATGCTTTGCGAGCAGCCGTAGAATGTATTCCTATACTATCAGCAAGTGTTAATGTACTGATTCGTTGATCGTAGCGCTTCCTGAATCGCTTGGGGCGCGGCGTCTCTCAGAACCCCTTATCGCAAGCGCGTTCAGGCCGCGGCGCGAAGCTTTGCTTCCTCACGGATCCTGTTGACCATCGATCGCAGTCCATTCGAACGCTGCGATGACAGGTTCTCCACCAGACCGATCTTCGAGAAGATCTCGAAGGCATCAAGGCCGGCGATCTCCGACGCCGTCTTGCCGGAATAGGTGGCAAGCACGATGGCGACGAGGCCGCGGACGATATGGGCGTCGGAATCCCCTTCGAAACTCATGACCGGGTTGTCGGGATCACCTGTTGTATGCGTCACCAGCCAGACCTGGCTGGCACAGCCCATTACCTTATTTTCGGAGGTACGCTTCTCCTCGGCGAGGTCCGGCAGCGCCTTGCCGAGTTCGATGACATAGCGGTAGCGGTCTTCCCAATCGTCCAAGAAGGCGAAGTCGTCGATGATCTGGTCGAGGGATGCCATGGGAAAGCCTTTCAATCTTAAAACTGCATATAGGTGAAAGACCGGCGGATTTGAACCGTTAAAGCGCGCCGCGTCGAACAGGATTCATGCGACACGCTTCAATTCCTCGTTTTCATGCGTGTCGTGATCTCTAAACCGCGGCACGCGTCCTGGTGACATGCATGAAAAAGAAACGCCGTGAGGGATGGGCATCCTCACGGCGCAGCAACATGCTGAATTAAACAGGGCAGGCACGTCAGGCATGGGGCATTTCCGCGTCGTGCGGGCCACCGATGCAAGCTTGGAAAATCTAGATCGCCGGCTTCGGCGTCGGCAGCGGGATCGCGCCGGTGACAACCGTCTCGGCGGAGGCGTCATCTTCGACCGGCGGGCGGTAGGGCATCGGCTGGTTCAGCGCGGCCTTTGCCTCGCGTACCTTTTCCTGGATGGCGGGTGCCGTAAGCGAAGGCATGGTGAGAGCCACCGGCATTTGCGTTTCGGCATGTTTTGCTGTCGCCGGCGTCTCGTCCTTGAACTGGCTGTCGAGCAGTTCATAGGCGACGTGGGCGCCTTCACGCGCCCGGTAGCCGAGTGCGGTGAGCGTTTCGGCGCCCTTGGCGCAGACCTCGGGTTTTTCTGAGCACATGCCGGTGAGATAGTCATAGGCGCCGCTTGCCGCCGTAAAGGCGTCGGAAAGCTGCAATTGCGGGCCGCTGGCGAACTTGTCGGAACCCTCCGTGCTAAAGACGGAAAGGAGCACGAGCACAAGGCCAAACCAGAAGGATCCTTTGATTAGAAACCACATTGTCGTTGCCCATCCTGTTTTCCCGTCCGGTTCTTGTCGCCGAATCAGGCCGGTTGTCCGGTGTGATTTCACCCTACCGCCAAGTTGCGAATGCCGCTTTTCGAAACTCACGCGCATTTGCGGCAAATTTAGTTCAAATTTTAGCGAACGGTATTTGACGGACATTTTAGTCGAATGCGAGCGATCGCCGTTAAGCATCAGGGCAGCACCTCGCTGCAATTGCAGGGCTTTTGCCAGCTCGCCTTGCCACAGGAGTTAACGCAATGCTGAAATATGAGGAAAATCCGTCGCTTACCTGCCATTAACCACAAAAGGCAAAGAGCCTTTCAGATGCTTCAAAACGGGATTTTCGGGCCTTTTCGGCTGTGAACAGCGCTTTTGCCTTATCCTTTCTTTAAGCCGCCGGGGCCTATTGTCCGGATCGATAGACAGCCTTTTTGGGCGGGTATTGCGTGCGAGTATTGAGTAACATTGGCGGCTGGGTGACGGCGCTCGTAGACCGGGCGGCGACAAGCTGGCTCTCCCGGACGGGCGGCGGTGAAGCCGTGCGCCAGCGCGAGCTTGCGATCCTGCGCCGCCTCGTGCTGTTCTCGTCGGCTGCGCTTATTGCCGCTCCGATCGGCCTCTCGGCGGTCACCAGTCCGGCCGTCGCCTTGCCGGCAGGGGTCGCCATGGTTTGCGCCGCCTTTCTGTTCTCCGCCGTCGGCAGCATCGCGCTTGCCCGTCAGGGCTCGTCCGCCGGGATCGCGACACAGTCGGCCGAGGACTTCTTCCTTGACGCCACCCCCGGGCTCGTCTTCTTCCTCGATCCGCACGGCAGTGTGGCCACGATCGGCGGCCGCGACCGGCGCGATTTCCTCGCCTGGATGCGCGATCCCAAGGGCAGGGGCTTCCTGGAGCAGGTGCACGTCTCCGACCGCATCCTTTTCCTGCAGGCGCTCGATAGCCTGCGCCGGGGCGAGGATGCCGAGTGCGTCGATCTGCGCATCGACCGCCCCTCGGTCGCGCGCGATCAACGCCAGTTCGCCTATCTTAGAATGGACATGACGGCCCGGCGCGACGCCGACGGCGAACTTGCCGCCGTCATCGCTCAGCTGCGCGATGTCTCCGTCGAGCAGCAGCTGCGGGCCGAAGCCCAGAACCGTGTTGCCGATGCCGAATCGGCAAACGACGCCAAGTCGCGCTTCCTCGCCGCCGTCAGCCACGAACTGCGCACGCCGCTGAACGCCATTCTCGGTTTTTCCGATATCCTGATCGGCGAATATTTCGGCAAGTTCGAAAACGACCGTCAGCGCGAATATGTCGGCCTCGTGCGCGAATCCGGCGCCCATCTCCTGTCCGTCGTCAACACCATGCTCGACATGAGCAAGATCGAAGCCGGCCGCTACGAGCTTATCCTTGAACCTTTCGATATAGCGAGTTCGGTCAAATCCTGCGAATCGATGCTGGCATTGCAGGCCAAGACCAAAGGCCTGACGCTGACGAGCCGGATCCAGCGCGGCCTCGGCGAGATCGTCGCCGATCAGCGCGCCATCCAGCAGATCCTCATCAATCTCGTCGGCAATGCCATAAAGTTCACCGAGGCCGGCGGCGTCGTCTCGGTCGACGCGGCGGCACGCGACGGCATCCTCAAGCTGACGGTCAGCGACACCGGCATCGGTATTGCGGCCGACAAGCTGGCCTTGCTCGGTCAGCCCTTCGTCCAGATCCAGAACGACTATACCCGTCGCTTCGAAGGCACCGGCCTTGGTCTTTCCCTGGTCAAGGGGCTGGTGGCGCTGCATGGCGGGCATTTCGCCATCGCCAGCCAGCCCGGCGAAGGCACGATCATCACCATAGAGATCGCGGTGGACGGCTCGGGCGCCATATGCGCCGAAGACGCCGGTCATGGCGCGACTGTCGAGTTCCCGCCGCGGCTGAAGGGCGCGCTCAATGCAGGTGTAGAATTGGGGGAGGGGCGTTTGGATGGCCGCGCACAAGCGAAAATCGCCTAAGGGAAAAAGGGGACGGCAGCAGCCGGGCCTCTTGATGTCGGGTGCAGCCGCCCTGGGCGGCCTCAGCCTGCAGGGCGCCTCGGTGCTCGGCGGCGTCATCGGCCGCAATCCCTCGGTTGCCGGCGGCACGATCACCTTTGTCGTCATCTTCTCCTTCGTCGCCGCCAATGCGCTCTGGTATCAGCCGGGCCTGCATCCCCACCCGATTTTCCGCACCCGCGATCCGCAGTCTTCCAACGTGCTCGGCGCCCGCCGCCCGGCCGAGGAGCAGCAGGGCGACGTCACCACCTTCCGCATCGAGCGGCCGGAGGATGCCGCGACCACCACCAACGCAACGCCGGCGCCGGCCGCGCCCGGCCAGCAGCCGAGCCAGCTCGTCATGGACATCCAGCAACAACTGGTGCGCCGTGGCCTCTATAACGGCATACCCGACGGCGTCATCGGCCCACGTACCAGCGCGGCCATCCTCTTCTTCGAGGAAACCGTCGGCATGGCCCAGACCGGCGATCCGACGCCGCAGGTGCTGGCGGCGCTGAAGACTGATTCAGCCGGCCCCTCGACCGTTCCCATGGAAAAGCCGCCCGAGGATGTCAACTCGAAGGCAGCGGCGGAAGACCCGGTCGCAGCGGCGATCCGCAGCGCCGAAAAGACGGTCAAAACCGCTCCGTCATCCGCAAAGCAGGTTCCCTCAAGCGAAATCACCAATGTCGATCTGGTGCTGAAGATCCAGAAGGGCCTTTCCAACATGGCCTATGCCAATGTCGGCGTCGACGGTGTTGCCGGCGAGCAGACCCGCGCGGCCATCCGCCATTTCCAGAAGCACTACAACCTGCCCGAAAACGGCGAGCCGACCCAGGCGGTGCTGAAAAAACTCAAGGAAATCGGCGCAATTTAGCCCGAAGCCTGTCGCGCAAAAGTGCGTAGCGCTTTTCCCGCGCACAGCGCGAAACGCCTTAGAAACACCCCTACCATAACCGGAAACCCTCGCAGCCCAAGCGGCCTGGCCATGTCGTCTGGAACACCGCCAATCGCCGCATTGCCGCCGCTGGCCGCCCGGTCTATACCGCGCCGATGAGATTACGCGCCGACATCTTCGTTTCCGCCCTCCTGCGCCGCGTCTTCGCCAGCGGCGATTTTGCCGCCGTCGAAAAGAAGGGTGCGGAGGAGGCGGGTGCGATCTTCATCCGCCAGCATTTTCGCGACGGCCTGGAAACGCTCTATGCGCCTGCGCCGCAGACCGCCTTCGGCGAAAGTGAGGCGGGCGGCCGTCTGTTCGAGATCCGCCTGTCGCGCAGCGAGCCTGAAGCGGTGCGCGCCATGCTGGAGCGGGAACGCCGGTTCGACCCCGATCTGTGGATCGTCGAGCTCGAAGCGGAGGAATTGGGCGACATGATCCCGCTTGCGCGGGATGGCTGAGGGCCGGCGGGTCTGCCGACCTCAGCGGGATCGCCGCCCCAGGACACGCATGTCGCGCTGCGCCGGCGCCTGATTGAGGAAGCGGTGGCTCGGCGTTTCCTGAGGTGCAGGCGCATTGGCCGCCTCGGGTTTGTAGGTGTAGCGATCGGCGCGGCGCCAGGCTTCCACCCGTTCGTGGCATTCTTCCGGATCGAGCGCATCGAGCACCATCCAGCCGCGCGTGACATTGTGCTGCTGTTCGGCAAGATGCGGATAAAGCTTTTCCAGCACGAAGACGGCGTCGAGAAAGCCCATGCCAAGGCTCGTCAGCGTCGTCGCGAGCTGCTGGCCGGAAAGATCGAGCATGATGCGTTCTGCAAGCCAGCGGCTGGCCGACAGCGCATCGGCCAGCGCGGTTGCGAAATGCATTGCCTCGCGTGAGCGGGCAAAACGTACCAGCAGCGCCTCCTGAATATCGGTAAGCGTGCGCAGGCCAAGCCTGTCCTCGTCGGCCCGGCCGAGATGGCCAGCAAGACCGAGAATACGCTCGCGCAGCGCCTCTTCATTGGCAACCCGCTGTTCCTGCAGCGCATCCGCCTCGTAGGTTTCTCCAGGCGCCGGCGACAGCGGCACCGTCTGGGATTCTGTGATGGGCGCCGATGCGGCGGCCGACCGCGGCTGGCTCTGGCGTAGCGCCACCAGCGCATCGATGACCTTCGGCGAGAGGGAATCGCGACTGACGATCGCCTTTACATGCGCTGCACCCTGCATGCGCGCGATGGTAATCAGGGTATCGTCGGCAATTGCCTTGGAGGCGGCAAGAAAAGGGGCGGCGATCTCGATCGGCTGGTTGCCGATGAACAGCGCCACGGCCGCCGGCATGTTTTCGCATTGAGAGAGTGCCGCGACGGCCTGGCGTTTGGCCTCGTCGGAGGAGGCCTGGAACAGCGGCATGAAAAGCTCGGCAAATTGGCGCAGTTCGGAACGTGTCGGATGAGACAGGTTCTCGAAACTGCTGACGGTCGCCATCAATACCACGTCCTTTTTCCTGACGGCCAATGGGCCCTCTAGGTCTCGAAACCGGTCACGCACAAGAACACCCCGAAAACGCCGAACCAAGGGGAACCACGGGCCGATATGCGCTGGCGGAACGCATGCCGGGCCACATGGGTTATGAACAAATCCTACACCGGTAGGGTTAATGCATGCTGAAGATTTTGTGAAAATGCGCCAGAAATATACACGCGGCGCGTGTCGCGGCGTGATTGGCCGGCAACATAAAAGTCTGGTGGAAGAGGCCGCTGCAACGACTGCACATCGCTGGCATCACAAGGGAAAAGGTCAGGCGGCTTTGCGATCGCGCAGCGCGTCCAGCAATTTTTCGCGGCTGTTGTGGCCGGCCTGATAAAGGTCGAGTGCCGCCGATGCCGCATACTGCGCCTCGACGCTTTTGATGTCGACGCGCCGTTCCGCGCACCAGGCATCGAGCGCACCGCGCAGAATGTCGAGATCGTCAGGCGAGAAATATGAATTCACCAGCAAAGACATCGCTAGCCTCCGCATTCCGGCAAGAGCGTGAATATCCGCGATCGATCGGGGCCGGAAATGCTGATCGACTGGAGCAAACATACGCGTATCGGAGTCGTGTGCAATTAAATATTTTCATGAAGCATTTCTGCAACATTGCTCTTTTGCTGCCGGGGTAGGCGTGCTCCGCTCTTCTCAACTATATGATTTACTTCTTGTTTTATACTTCGAGTTCGGGCCGGAGCCTTGGGCGGGCGGCGTGAAACCAAATCAACTCTTCGCGCGTTACAGAGCAGGTAACGTGAACTGTGTTTGGCTTCCGCCGAATATTAGTAAACTGTTAACTGTCATATGTCTCAATTCGGATGGGAACGACGCGATTTGAGTGTTTGGATCGTTGAGACTCCTGATCACGGTATTTCAACCAGGTGCCGTGGGAAAGGCGCGAATGCCCTCGGTTCGGTCACTCCGCCACCGCAGGACGCGCCGGCTCGCACATTGGCGGGCAGGGTGAAATCCATCGTAAGTTCATCCGTCTCGGGCAGTGCATGGAGACGAGAATGGCAATAGTAGTCGCATTGGCGGATCGGCAGCCGCGGGCGCCCCGCCGCCCGGACAAAGAGCCCCGCGAAGCTAAGATCCTCTGGTTCACGGGCGTCCGCTACGAGCGGCTGACCGAGAGCCCTAGACATGGTCCGGCGCCCGCGCCGCGCGTCAACAAGAAGTAACGTCCGTTCAACTTTAGCGGGCGCTAAATTGCTCACAGCCGGCTTCCGTCAGGAAGTTCCGCGCCGCCTCATTAAAACTTGCCTGCGGCGCCAGCGTCCGCAGCACGGCATAGCCGTCCGGCCGCGCCATTTCCACCAGGATCGCCTGCTGCAATTCCTGCGGCAGGTTCTTGCGCAGGTCGGTCAGCTGGATCGGGCCGCCGGCCAGCACATCGAGCGCACCGCCGACCGAGGTTCTGTCGTTCATGCTGAAGACCTCGTTGGAGGCGCTGTCGTAGATGGCGATCGACCAGAAGGGCACATTGCCCTTGGCGGTGAAATGCACCGGCGCATCCTCGACGTCGAAGGAGCAGACGGCGGTGCGCACGAAGGGGTCGCCATTGGCAAGGCCTGCTTCGTCATACTGGCCGCCGAGCAACGTGAAATTGTTGAGGTCGCCCTCCGCCTCCACGCGGGTCGCCGCATCCTTGCCGGTGAAATGCGGCAGCGACAGGATGATGACGAGGTGCAGCAGGGCTGCGCCGAAAAGGCCGGTCAGAATGGCGAAGAAGATCCTAAGCATTGCCGCATCCGGTCTTGGTGAGCTTCGGCATGGCGAGGTCGATCACGCCGGAGCTGCCGGCGGTCGGCGTGTCGAACAGCGTCAGCACCAGCCGGAAGGTGCCGGCCTCCGGCAAGGCCAGCCAGTTGCCGGGCTGCGCCGCGGCTGAGATGTCGATCGAGAAGCTGCTGTCCGGCTGGCGTAGCACCGTCCAGGAATTGAGCGCTGAGGGATGCCCGGTCTTGACTGCCGCCGGGTTGCCGCCATTGTCGGCGGTAAAGAGTGTCCAGATCCGGGCAGGCGGCGTTTGCCCGCTGATGCGGTAGCGGCAGCCGGCATTCAGCCGCGCACCGTCGTCGTCGACGCTCGCCGTGAAGGTCAGCCCCTCGGCGCTGCCGTAGAGCAGCTTGCCGGCGCGAGCCCGATGCGACTTGGCATAAGGATCGGCATCGACCGTCTGAAGCGCCGGAAAGGCCTCCCACGCCCCGAGCTTGATCGCCCCGAAACCCTGTGTCGCATCCAGCGCATACAGCGAAATCATGATCCCGCCGCCGAAGGCGACGATCAGCGTGACCAGGATGAAGAGGGGGAATCGAAACACGTCAAGACCTTGGAAACCATATCGAGTTAAAGGGTTACCACTGATTCTGGTGGGGTGGAATGCCATGCGACGACATGTACGCGATCTATCCAGAGGTGCGGGCGTGCGCGCCTATGATTTGCCCTCACCTAGCCGGATGAGGGGCCACGCTCTCGCAGATCTCCCGGAAATCGTTCGTCGCATCCACGCGGCGTCTATTCGGCGCTCGCCACCTTCGCCGGCGCGAGCGGGGCGGCATTTTTCAGCTTTGCGCCGAGGGCTTTGAGAATATTCGTCGATGGCACCGAGAGCATGCGCGGCCGGATGAGCTGCGGCAATCCGTCCTGCGGCTTGGCGGCGACGGTCTTGGCGAGATCCTTTTCCGAGGGCAAGGGATTTTCGATGCCGGGAATGGCGCGCAGCGTCACACCCTGATGGGCGTAGTCCATGGCGCGCTTGAAGGTCATCGCCGGCAGCGAGCCGCCGGTCATGTTGTTGGTCGAGGTATAGTCGTCATTGCCGAACCAGACGGCGCAGGTGTAGTTGCCGGTGAAACCCACGAACCAGGCGTCGCGGTAGGCCTGGGTCGTGCCGGTCTTGCCAGCTGTCACGATGCCGTTGTCAAGGGCTGCCTTGCGCGCCGTGCCGACATAGGGAACGCGCGACAACATCTGGTTCATATAGGCATCGGCCTGTTCCGAGAGTACGCGTTTAGGCGCCGGCTCGTCGCGGTCGAAATCATAGAGCACGTCGCCGTCGTAATCGAGAACCTGGGTGATGCCGTGGCGGCGCGACTGATAGCCGCCGGCCGGGAAGGTGGCATAGGCCGTCGCCTGATCGAGCACCGTCACCTCGGACGTGCCGATCGGGATGGTGACGTCGTCGCGGATCGGCGTTTCGACGCCGAGGTTCTTCGCCATGGCCCGGATCGGCTGAATGCCGAGCTTCTCCTTGGCAAGCCGCACCGGCACCGTGTTGATCGATTGGGCGATCGCCGTCTCAAGGGTTATGCGGCCAGCATAGTGGTTCGCATAATTGTGCGGGCTCCAATTGCCCCAAGAGATCGGTGCGTCGACGATCGTCGTCTGCGGCGTCATCCCGCTCTCCATGGCCACCGAATAGGTATAGACCTTGAAGGAGGATCCCGGCTGGCGCAGCGCCCTGGTGGCGCGGTTGAACTGGCTTTCGCCGTAGTCCCGCCCGCCGACCATGGCGCGTACCGCGCCGCCGTTCTCGATCATCACCATGGCACCCTGCTTGGCGTGATAGGCCTCGCCATATTCGCGCAGCGACGTTTCGACCGATTCCTCAGCCGCCTGCTGGATACCCATGTCGATTGTCGTGCGCACGATCAGCGAATGCTGGTGGAAGCGCGGCGACAGCCGCTGCACCTCGTCGAAAGCCCAATCGAGGAAAAAGTCGGGCGATTCTACCTCGTTGCGGTCGACGACGGTTGCCGGATTGCGCCGGGCGGCGATCACCTGTCCCTCGGTCATCAGCCCGCTCTGCACGAGATTGGTCAGCACCTCATTTGCGCGCGCACGTGCCGCCGGCAGATTCACATGCGGCGCATATTTGGCCGGCGCCTTGAACAGGCCGGCCAGCATGGCGGATTCGGCAAGGTTCACATCGGTGATATTCTTGCCGAAATAGAACTGCGCCGCCGCGGCTGCGCCAAAGGTGCCGCCGCCCATATAGGCGCGGTCGAGGTAGGTAGAGAGGATTTCCTTCTTGGAAAGGTTCGACTCGAGCCACAAGGCGAGGAACGCTTCGGTGATCTTGCGGTCGATCGAACGCTCGTTGGAGAGAAACAGGTTCTTGGCGAGCTGCTGGGTCAGCGTCGAGCCGCCCTGCACGACTTCGCCCGCCTGGGCGTTAGTCACCATGGCGCGGAAGAGGCCGATCACGTCGATGCCGAAATGGTCGAAGAAGCGCCGGTCTTCGGTAGCGAGCACCGACTTGATCAGGGAATCCGGCAGCTCGTCGATCGGCACGGAGTTCTGGTGAATGACGCCGCGATGGCCGATGACGTTGCCGTAACGATCAGTAAAGGTGACGGCGAAATCGCCGCGGTTGCGCCAGTCCTCCTTGGTCGCCTCGAAGGCCGGCTGGGCAAGCAGCAGCATCAGCACCGAGCCGGCCGCCCCGAGCGTCAGCCCTTCGCCGGCAAGTTCGAAGACCATGCGCTTCCAGCCGCGCACGCGGAAGCGGCGAAAAAAGATGGTGATGTCTTCCCAGATCTCGGCGGCGCGGAAGCCGGCGTTCCAGACGGTTGAGTCGATCCACGAATCGATGCGCAGCAGGATGTGGCGGCTCTTCGCCGGCCGCTTGTCCGCCGCGTTATTCGCCGTTTCTTTGGGTCCCGCTTCGGGACCTCTTTCGGGGTTGTCCGGATCCTGCACGTCCTGTATTCCCGCCTGATCGCGCTTCGCTTATCTCCGGCCGTCGGAAAGCGACGAAAGCGCGAGGCCGCCATATGGCCGCAAAGCCCTCCGATACCAGGAGCATGCTGAAGAATTGATTGATTTTGCGGCTGATAACAAGAGAGATAGATGGCTGTCACGTCAATTTGCGGGCCGCTGTTGCAAGAAATGACGATGAACGATCTGCCCTTCTGGAAGCGCAAGACGCTTGCCGAAATGACCGTCGCCGAATGGGAAAGCCTCTGCGACGGCTGCGGTCTCTGTTGCCTCAACAAAATCGAGGAATGGGATAGCGGCGATATCTATTTCACCTCGGTCAGCTGCAAGCTGCTCGACGGCGAAAGCTGTCGCTGCTCTAGCTATGAGAACCGCTGGGATTTCGTTCCGGATTGCGTGCAGCTGACCAAGGAGAATGTGCCCGATATCGCCTGGCTGCCGCCGACCTGCGGCTACCGGCTGGTCAATGAAGGCCGTGATCTCTACTGGTGGCACCCGCTAATCTCCGGCGATCCGGAAACCGTTCATGCCGCCGGCATTTCCGCGCGCGGCCGCACGATCAACGAAAACGAGATCGATATCGACGACCTCGAAGACTACGTCGTCGACTGGCCGCTGACTGTGGGTGAAGAGAAGGACGAGGAAGAGGAAGAGGCGTAAGCGGCTCAGCTTTTTACCGCTGCGAGGAAGCGGCGCAATTCCACCTCCACATATTTGTCCACCGGCCCTTCCGCGCCAAAGCCCCACCAGGTGAGCGAGCCCTGCCATTGCGACAGCATCAGCCGAGCGATGGTCTCCGGCGCGCCTGCCGATGCGAAACAGCGTGCGATCGCCGCGGTCAGCGCCGTTCCCCAGGCAGCCCCCCGGGCGCGCAACACCGGATCGCGGAAGTCCTCGCGCAGCACCCGCAGTCCCTCGCCATAGGCGGCGGCATTGTCGCCGTAATCCTGCGACAGTCCGACAAGCAGCGCGACGGCGCCGTCCGGTGTGATCGCCACGCTGCCTGCAAGCCTTGCCGTTTCCGCATCCAGCCTGTCCCAGGCGTATAGCAGCGCTGCGCGCAGCATCGCCGCCTTCGTGGTAAAACGCTGCACCAGCGTCGAACCGGAAAGGCCGCTGACTTTGGCCACCGCCGCAAAGGTCGCCGCATCCGGCCCCTCGGCATGGATCAGCGCCAAAACCATGGCGAGAAGCTGTTCATCGGAAAGCGTACGGCGGCGCGGCATGAATTTCCTCGCGTATCCGCCTTATTTATGAACGAACATTCGTTTATATGCAATGTCAGTTTTTTCTTTTCTAACGTGGAGGATGGAGAAGTGACAACGGACCTGCGGGAGAAAGTGGCTTTGGTGGCGGGTGCAACGCGGGGCGCCGGCCGCGGCATTGCAGTGGAACTCGGCTCTGCCGGCGCCACCGTCTATGTGACGGGGCGCTCGACGCGCGCACAGCAATCCGAATATGCCAGGCCGGAAACGATCGAGGAAACGGCCGAACGTGTCACGGCTGCGGGCGGGAGGGGTATTGCCGTGAGGGTAGACCATCTCGTCGAGGCTGAGGTCGAGGCGCTGGTCGCCCGCATCCGGGCAGAGGCTGGCCGGCTCGATATTCTCGTCAACGACATCTGGGGCGGCGAAAAGCTGTTCGAATGGGATAAGGCCGTCTGGGAGCATTCGCTGGACAAGGGCCTGCGCCTGCTGCGGCTCGGCATCGAGACGCATCTGATCACCGCCCATTATGCGCTGCCGCTGTTGATCGAGCGACCGGGCGGGCTGCTTGTCGAGGTGACCGACGGCACGGCCGACTACAATGCCACCCATTATCGGCTGTCGCCCTTCTACGACCTCGTCAAAACCGGCGTCACCCGCATGGCCTGGGCGCATGCGCAGGATCTGGTAAAACATGGCGCCACGGCCGTTTCGATCACGCCCGGCTGGCTGCGCTCCGAAATGATGCTGGATGCCTATGGTGTCAACGAAGACAATTGGCGCGAGGCAACCAAGGTGCAGCCGCACTTCGCCATTTCCGAAACCCCGCACTTCGTCGGCCGCGCCGTCGCTGCGATTGCCGCCGATCCCGACCGCGCCCGCTGGAACGGCCAGTCGCTGTCGAGCGGTGGGCTTGCCAAGGTTTACGGGTTCGATGACATCGACGGTTCGCGGCCGGATTGCTGGCGCTACATGGTGGAAGTGCAGGAACCGGGCAAACCGGCGGATGTGACGGGATACCGCTAAAGCGCGTCGCTGGGGGCGGGGTGGCACAGCCCAAACAAAGGGCGAAGCGCGCCGCATCAATCAGATCGGGGCGACGCGCTTTGAGGCCTCTGCTTACTGCGCGGCTGCGAGCCGCGCCGCATCGCGAAACGACACCAGCCGTTTCGTCTGTTCGTCCCACAGCACCAGCTTGACGCAGCGCAGGCTTTCCATGAGCGTGATGCGGCCGAGGTCGGCAAGCTCAGGATGGTCTCGCAGCACCTCCGGCAGCCGGTAATAGGGCACCCGGCTCGACAGATGATGGACATGGTGGATGCCGATATTGCCGGTGATCCAGCGCAGCACCGGCGGCAGGTCGTAATGCGAAGCGCCGTGAAGGGCTGCATGCTGGAACTGCCAGTCCGGCTCCTTCGACCAATGCGTTTCCTCAAACTGGTGCTGGACGTAAAACAGCCAGACACCGGCAGCACCGGCCAGAAGCACGGTCGGCAGATGCACCAGCAGGAAGGGGACGATCCCGACTGCCCAGATCAGCAGTGCCGCGACCGCCGCGATGGCAAGATTGGTCGCCATTGTGGAGATCCAGGGCAAGGCGCCGGAGCGCATCATGCCGAAGGGCAGGCGCTGCTTGAAGATGAACAGCCATGCCGGCCCGATCCCGAACATCACGGCCGGGTGCCGGTAGAGCCGGTAACCAAGCCGGCCCCAGCGCGACAGCGCATTGTATTCGGCGATCGTCAGCGTTTCGATGTCGCCGACGCCGCGTTCGTCCAGGTTCCCTGCCGAGGCGTGGTGCTCCGCGTGTGCCCGGCGCCAATAGTCGTATGGCGTCAGCGTCAGGATGCCGATCGTTCGCCCAACCCAGTCGTCGACGCCGCGGCGTGCGAAAAACGAGCCATGGCCGCAATCGTGTTGGATCATGAACAGCCGTAACAGGAAAGCGGCGGCGGGAACGACGAGGATGAGGCCAGGCCAGAAGCTGTAATGAACCGCGGCCCATGCGGCAGCCCAGAACAGAGCGAACGGGACGACCGTGACGGCAAGCTCAAAAGCGCTTCGGCCGGCTCTCGGCTGACGGTATCCGGCAAGAATCTTCAACCAGCGCTTCTCAGCGAAAAGCGCGTTGTGCCCCCCGGAAGACTCCGAGTTTGCGGCGGGTTCGCCCAAAGGGACCACTTGGATTTCCTTAATCTCGTTGCGGCGCGCGGATTCGATCACAGAATAGCGCCATGAAAGGCCGCGATACTCGAAAGGCCGAGTGCGATCACTACAGCCGAGCGAATGAGAAAGAGCGGATAGTCGAAACGGTACATTGTGTGAAGAGAGACCATGGCTGCAGCACTTCCTGTTTTTGTGGAAACATGTCAATGGGTGATAATGTCACGCAGGAGCGTAGCGCGGCCGACCGGACGCGCAATCACTTCAGTTGACACATGATTCTTATGCGCAAATCGATCGTGAATTGCGCTATCTCTGCGAAGAGGCGGGGGCTCGATAAGATCTTTTATTTCTTTGGAGCACTGCCATGCGGGGCGGTCGTGGTCGCCGTCTTCATCTGATTGGCGAACGTGCTTTCCACCTTCGCCGCCTGCTTGTCCTTCTTCGGCTTCCGGACCTCACGATTGCTTCTAACCTGTCCTTTTGCCATGAATAAATCTCCCGTTTGATCGAAAACTGAAAAGCCGTAGCCTGCGCGGTGTTCGCCCGCTTGTCGACCGCGACCGGAGATCGCGGGATCGTCGTGAGGACGACCCGACAACGCCGGGCCGCAGGAATTGAATGAAATGATGCCTGCTGAAACCGCATCGAAGTCTGGAGGCGGATGACCTCAGATGTCACCAAAAGCCAAACCCGACGTTGAGGCGGGACGTCACCATGTTTTCGCGATCGGGAAAATGGCGGGCCGGATTCCGGTCACCGCAGATGCCGCATCGGCCAAATCAGCGAGCCCTTCTCTTACAATGAAATTGCGGTGCCATTAAGGCCGTTGCCGCAACAAAGCCATATTTTCAGAGGGGCTTAATCATTGATGGGAAACAGGCGGATCAGTTTGGTTCTTTCCATTTCCGCTCGCCCGGATGCCGACATGATGCCGCGCGCCAGGCAAAGATCTATATCCCGCCCGATGTCGAACGGGACCCGCATCCCTCCGGCCTTGAGCAGGCGGTCGGTCATCGTGAGAAGCAGGTCCACCCTTGCCTGGCAGCCGTCCGCTTCGAGGAGCGCCACCCGGCGCTCCCTGTCAATCGCAGCAAGATCCTTGGCATGCTGCCGTTGCTGATAAGCGCCGAACTGCACCCATCCAAGATAACCCGCCACTGCGACGCCGATACAGAGACACAGGGTTTTCCGCAGCTTCAAAGTGATTGGCTCCTTTGGCGAATCTGAAAGATGCGCAGCGCATCAGCCAGCGGCCCGTCTTTCGCGCGGCAATCCCTGTATCGCATATCGGTTGAAGATGGGGGTGATCGGTTTTGGCGGTTCCTTCGGCTTGCCGAAATGGTATTCGAGAGCCTTTGAGAGCATGGCAGGCGAGGTGACGCCCTCCTGGAACAGCCTGATCAGCAACACGGCCGCGACGTTGAACACGCGTTGGTCATCGATCAGGATTCTGGCGTCGTAGCCGGCGTCGTCGAGCACGCCTTGAAGCATGTCGAGATCGGACGAGGTCAGATGCGGCTTTTCGGAAGTGGAAGACATAGGCCCTCCTTTCGTCGGGGCGAGGGGATGAAACCCTCAGTCGGCAGCGCCCGTACAATGGCTGCCGAAGGCGAGACCATGCGCCTTTCGCCGAGGCAAGGCAATGGGATTCTGTTGCTAATATTCGCTTTATCTTATGAAGCGCCCGCACCGGTCAGGGTGCGGGCGCAACGGTCATTCCGCGGCCTGATAGGCCGAAGTCCGGGCGGCCGATGTCCGCGGACCGGCGGCGGCAAGCAGGGTGATCGCGACCGCAAGCAGCGCCACGAAGGCGATACCGGCGACATAAGGATCCCAGCCGAAATGCGGTGCGGCGCCGAATACTGCCGAAGCGGCTGCGAGCACAATGCCGCCGCCGATCTGGAAGGAGGCGAAGAGCAGTCCGGAAGCGAGCCCCGATTTGTCATCCTCGACGTCAGAAAGGGCTGCGACCTGCACCGAAGGGTAGGTCAGTGCATAACCGAGGCCGAGCGGGATCTGCGAAAACAGCACGAGCAGGATCGCGTCGACATGCCCGAGTGCGGTCACCCAGAAGACGTAGCTGAAGGCCTGCAGGCCGACACCTGCCGCCATCAGCCTGGTAGCGCCGCGATTTTGTGCAAGGCTTGCAAAACGGGGCGCCAGGAACATCACGAAGACGCCGCCAAGCGCAAAGCAGAAGCCGGTGGTGAAGGCCGACCAGCCGAGGACGTTTTGGTAATAGAGCGTCGCCAGGAACTGGAAGCCGACATAGGCGCCCTGGAAGAGGGCGGCAATCGCATTGGCGTGCCGAAGTTTCGCCCGGCGGAACATGCCGAGCGGCACCATTGGATCGGGGTGGCGCGCTTCGACTGCGAGGAAGAGCAGGATCAGCGCCAGCGATGCCAGCAGCGAGCCCCAGGTCGCAAAAGCCTGCCAGCCGGCGGCCGCGGCATTGGTGATGCCGAAAACAAAGAGCAGCAGCCCGGGGGTGATCGTCAGCGCGCCGGTCCAGTCGAAAGCGGGCCGCGGCCCCGTCCTTTTCGGGTCTGCCGGCAGCGCCAGCGGCGCAAGAAAGAGCGTCAGGATGGCGACCGGCGCACCCACGACCAGCGTTGCCCGCCAGTTGAAGATGGTCGCAGCACCGCCGAGCACCATGCCGAGCACGAACCCTGTGGCGCCGGTCGAGGCGAAGACGCCGAGCGCCTTTGCCCGTGCAGTTCCTTCGCCAAAGACGGAGAGCAGCAGCGCAAGCGCTGCCGGCGCGGTGAAGGCCGCCGCAATGCCCTTGATCAATCGGGCGGCGATCAGAGTCGGGCCGCTGTCGACGAAGCCGCCGGCGATGCTGGCGGCGGCAAAAATCGCCAGCGACCAGAGGAAGACGCGGCGGTGGCCAAAGACGTCGGCGACCCGGCCGCCGAGCAGCAGAAAGCCGCCATAGCCGAGCACATAAGCGCTGACGGCCCATTGCAGCGACGTCGCTTCCATGCCCAGTTCAGCCTGGATGGCGGGCAGCGCGACACCGATGGTGGAGACGTCCATGGCGTCGAGAAAATTGGCGGCGCAGAGCAGCAGCAATGCCAGCCCCGCTCCGCTTTTCGATTTGGAAAGTGTCATCGATACGTTCCTTTTTTGCTGCCGCCTCGTCGAGGGAGGTTGCGCGGACGGCAGGGAACGAAAAAATGTACATCTTCCTACCTCATTGCAAATTGATAGTAGCCATGCCAGGTATTACTCATGATGATGAATGATGCCACACTTCGCAAAATCGACCTGAACCTTCTGCTGGCCTTTTCGGTGCTGATGCAGGAGCGCAATGTCAGCCGCGCCGCCGAGCGGTTGCTGCTCGGCCAGCCGGGCCTGTCGGCCGCTTTGCGACGGCTGCGCGAGACACTTGATGACGAACTGTTCGTGCGTGTCGGTCGCGGCCTGCAGCCGACGCCCCGCGCCCTTTCCATTGCTCCGGCAATCGAGGATGCGCTCTCGGGCATCGAGCGCGCTATTCGCCCGCAGGCCGACTTCGATCCGGGAAGCTGGCAGGGCGAGTTCCGCATCGGCATGTGCGACAATCTCGAATCGGCCTTTTTTGGCCCGCTTGCCGCCCGACTGCTGCAGCTTTCACCCGGCGCCCGGCTGATCGGCATCGCTTCCGAAAAGCGCGATGCCGCCCGCCGGCTGGACGAGGGGGGCTTCGATTTCAGCGTATCCGTGCATGACGAACCAGCCTCCTGGCACATCCGAGCGCCGCTGTTCAATCAGGCATCGATCTGCATTTACGATGAGGCTCAACTCAAGCTGAAGGCGCCACTGAGCCTTGAGGATTTCGCCGATGTCGCCCATGTCACTGTCTCGTTCGAGGGCAACGCCTCGACCAGCATCGACACCGCGCTGAGCCGCACCGGCCATGTCAGGCGTGTGGTGGCAACGGTGCCGCGCTTTTCCGCCCTGCCAACGGCGTTGCGGGCGATGCCGGCCATATCAATCGTGCCGGAATCGATCGGACGCTGCATGGCGCAATTGCACGGACTGACGATCTCAGCGCCGCCGCTTTCGCTGCCGGCCGATCCGGTAACCATGCTCTATCGCCGCGTCGACCAGGCCGATGGCCGGGCGCGCTGGTTCCGCCGCCTGTTCCTCGACGTCGCCGGCGAGGCGCTCGTCGCCTCCGGCTGCCGCGTCTCGATATCGAGAGCTGCGGCGTAGAGCAATTCCAGGAAAAGTATGAAGCGATTTTCCGCCCGGAATTGCGTCAGAGCTAGCGCCTATTACAGTTCGCCTTTATGGAAATAGGCTTCGAGACGGTAGCCGTCCGGGTCGATGATAAAGGCTGCATAATAGAACTGCCCGTAATTCGGCCGAATGCCGGGTTCGCCATTATCAGTGCCGCCGGAGGCGACCGCTGCCGCGTGAAAGGCATCGACGGCGGCTTCATCAGGCGCGACGAAGCAGAAATGCAGCCCGGATCGCAGATCGGCAAGAACCGGCTGCTCGACCTGCATCACCCAGAGCCCGACCCGTTCCGGGCCATAGCCGATCATGGTGTCGGAATTGGACAGGCGCTCATATCCGAGCGGCGCCAGCGCCGCATCATAGAAATGGCGGGCTCTTTCGAGGTCTTTGACGCCGATGGAGACATGATCGAACATGGGCCGCAAAACTCCCTCCCTTTTTCGCCAATCCCCGAAGGATTGCTCATCCCCAAGATGGCACGATGCCAACATCTTTCAACCGCCGTCCCGAGTCAACGAATGGGCTTGCATCGTCATCGCAGCTTGCCTGCTCATTCATGGCCGGTGATTCTCCCCAGCCGCTGTCACGTGGTTTTGGGGAGGGCAGAGTCCGGCTCCGGGGCGGTGAGGCTGCTGCCGCATCCGTTCTAAACAGCGCCCTCGGAGACGCTTTGCATCTGCTGCAGGTCCGTCATCTCATAGGTCCAGACTCGAAACGCCTTCAGCACATGCGGTCCGAAGGAATTGATGAGCGGTATGTCGGCAGCGTCGCGCCCGCGGGCGACGACGATGCGACCGATCCGCGGTGTGTTGTTGCGCGGATCGAATGCATGCCATGCACCGTCAAGGAAGACCTCGATCCAGGCGCTGAAGTCCATTGGATCAACGACGGGAATGCCGATGTCGCCGAGATGACCATTGATATATCGGGCAGGAATGTTGAGGCAACGGCACAACGCCACCGCCAGATGCGCAAAGTCGCGACAGACGCCGACGCGTTCGTGGAACGCCTCGAAGGCTGTCCGCGTCGATCGCGCCTGCATGTAGTCGAATTGGATATGGCCGTGAACGAAGTCGCAGATCGCCTGAACGCGGCTCCAGCCGGGTGCGACGGTGCCGAACATATCCCACGCAATCTGACTGAGACGATCCGTTTCGCAATAGCGGCTGCCCATCAGGTAGACGAGGCAATCGTCTGGCAACTCCGAAACCGGGAATTCCCTGGCGCCTGGCAGCGACCTGTCCGGTTTGCCGTCGTCTTCGATCGTCGCATCGCCCCATATGGTCAGGTCGCCCGTCGGGGCGACCAGCCGAAGGCAGCGGTTGCCGAAGAGGTCGCGATAAGTCGAAGTGGGAACATTGGGCGTGGTGAATACCGTTTCCGGAACTCTGATGTCGGCCGCACGATCCTCATGCACCGACAACAGACATACCAATGCGGTCGGCTGCGGGCAGGTCAGCGTCATTTCATAGCCGTAACGGATCAACATGGAGCGTTCTCGCGCGTCCGGATCCGTCTAGCGGAAATCCGCCGCAGTTAGAGTATAAAAGGCGCGGCGGCGGTAGGAGTAGGCTTTGTGCGCCACCTCCTGAATGGAGTTGCGCAGGGCGTCGAAGGAGGATAGCCACCTCGTTACCGAAGGCTCGGTTCTTTGCAATGCGGCGTCGGATTTCGCCAGCGCGCCAACCTCGATGAAGAACAACACCTGGAACATGCCGTCATGGCCCACGAAGCGCACAGCATTTCTCGCCGGATCGAAGCTACGGCTTAGGTTCAGAAAAGCTAGCGCCATGGTTGGACCGGCGGGCTCTTCCGAGCACTCCGAGCGGTGCCCGACAGCCTGAGCCATTCCTTCCGATATCCTATGTTGAGGAGATTGAAGGACATCATGTCTTCCCCGGCTTCCGTATGGCCGGCGTGCACGGGAACGCTTGCAGAAACACGATAGACGGTCCACGAACGGGCGGATTCGATCCGGCCGTCGTGTTTGGTCTCCATGGAGTAGCGGCCGGGCGCTTCCCATGTGTGGACGGCAAAGGCATTCCGTCTTCGTTCGGCTTCGTCTCCATGGCTGTTCACGATGTCAACCTTTCGTCATTCGGGCCGCGGCCTTGGCCAAACGTCCTCTCGATCAGTGTTGCGCCGCTGCCGGCGGGCGATAGGTTTACCGATTCCAGGCTATCTTCCGTCACGACCCGCTCATGACGTTCATCGTCACTGCGGATGCGGTATTGCAGCACATTTCCTCTGAGAGGCAGCGTGGCGGTAACACGGTATGTTTCGGGGAGCTTGGAGGGAACGACGAAGAACCCGTCCTTCACCCGGACGGTCTGCCCCACCGTGAAGATATGTGTTGCTGCCTCGCGCCGGATGGAGCGTCCATTGCGTTGCGGGATGCGCGTAGCGGTCATGACGGTTTTTGGTCCTTTTCGAGCACGGTTTCGAGATCTGACAAGTGGATAGGCATCATTTGCTGCGTCGAACTCTGGGCGGCTATCGCCGGCAGGTGGATGAAGGCGCCGACCCGTCGCCAGGCAAGCCTGGAGACGCCATCGATCAATTCCTCGTCATAATCGACGCGGTATTCTCCGGCTGGCTGCGCTCTGTCGAAACCGGGCAGGCGGAATGGGGATGAAAAGCGGACGACGGTTTGTGTGGTGCGACTTGTCACGGCTCAGGCCTCCGCAGGATACACCGATATGTTTCCTGTATCATTGAGATCCGAACCGGACGAACTCGAGGCTGCCGGTACATCCGCGGTCAGCGCCAAGCTCATTCCGGATCGGAACAGGCGAACTCAACGCCGGAACGACGTTATGGATCGCTGTCGAGAATTCAGTGGTGATGGCGGGTCGTAGGTCTCTGACACCGCGAAGCCAGGTCGGCTAAATCGACGAGACCTATCATTGCGCCTCGATTGCGTTTAAATCAAGATAAAATCTGATTTTTCTATGAAAAATGCCAAATTAACTCTTTGTTCATTCAAATAAAATCGGACGCGATGGCGCAAAAAATTCTATTCACTTCCCGATTATTACAAAATATTCGGTCGGATTGATTTCCTGAATATCTCAAAAAAATTCCTGCGTGAATAATATTTCTTGGCACTCCTATCAATCGAGTGCCACGAGTGCTATTTATGAGTTGCAGCCGCCCTACGCGCCGGCAGCAGAAAGACCTCTATGAAATTCCGTTCACTTCACGACCGCGTCGTCATCCGACGTGCGGAAGGCGATGTCAAATCCAAGGGCGGGATCATCATTCCAGACACCGCCAAGGAGAAGCCCCAGCAAGGCGAAGTGGTCGCAGTCGGCCCGGGTCTCCGCGACAAAAGCGGCAATCTGGTCCCGCTTGATGTCAAGGTCGGTGATCTCATCCTGTTTGGAAAATGGTCGGGGACAGAGGTCACGATCGATGGCGAAACCCTTCTGATCATGAAGGAGACCGACATCATGGGCATCGTCGAAAAGACCCAAGCGGCTGCCGACAAAGCCGCCTGAGCGTCGAATTTGTGACCAGCATCTCAAGACCGAACTGGGAAGAAATATCATGTCTGCCAAGGAAATCAGGTTCTCCACCGACGCGCGCGACCGCCTGCTGCGCGGCGTCGAATTGCTCAACAACGCCGTCAAGGTGACGCTTGGCCCGAAGGGCCGCAACGTCGTCATCGACAAGGCCTATGGCGCACCGCGCATCACCAAAGACGGCGTTAGCGTCGCCAAGGAGATCGAGCTCGCCGACAAGTTCGAGAACATGGGCGCGCAAATGGTGCGCGAGGTGGCTTCGAAGACCAATGATCTTGCCGGCGACGGCACGACGACGGCAACTGTTCTCGCCGCCTCCATTTTCCGCGAAGGCGCAAAGCTCGTCGCTGCCGGGATGAACCCGATGGATCTGAGGCGCGGCATCGATCTCGGCGTTATCGCCGTCGTCAAGGAAATCAAGGCGCGGGCGATGAAGGTCAAGTCGTCAGGCGAGATCGCCCAGGTCGGCACCATTGCCGCCAATGGCGACGCCGCCATTGGCGAGATGATCGCCAAGGCGATGGACAAGGTCGGCAATGAGGGCGTCATAACGGTCGAAGAGGCACGAACCGCCGAGACCGAACTCGATGTCGTCGAGGGTATGCAGTTCGACCGCGGCTATCTCTCGCCATATTTCGTCACCAATGCCGAGAAGATGCGCGCGGAACTGGAGGATCCCTATATCCTCATTCACGAGAAGAAACTCGGCAGCCTGCAGGCGATGTTGCCGATCCTGGAAGCGGTCGTACAGACCGGCAAACCGCTGCTCCTCATCTCGGAGGACGTCGAGGGTGAAGCGCTGGCGACGCTTGTCGTCAACAAGCTGCGCGGCGGCCTGAAGGTCGCAGCCGTCAAGGCGCCGGGTTTCGGTGATCGCCGTAAGGCAATGCTGGAAGACATTGCCGTGCTCACGGCGGGCCAGATGATTTCCGAGGATCTCGGCATCAAGCTCGACAACGTCACGCTCGATATGCTCGGCCACGCCAAGCGCGTGCTGATCGAGAAAGACAGCACCACGATCATCGACGGCTCCGGCGAGAAAGCGGCCATCCATGCGCGTATCCAGCAGATCAAGGCGCAGATCGAGGAGACCACTTCCGATTACGACAGGGAAAAGCTGCAGGAGCGCCTGGCGAAACTCGCCGGCGGCGTCGCGGTCATCCGCGTCGGCGGCGCGACCGAGACGGAGGTCAAGGAAAAGAAGGACCGCATCGACGATGCGCTGAACGCCACCCGTGCGGCGGTCGAAGAGGGCATCGTGCCCGGCGGTGGCGTGGCATTGTTGCGCGCCAAGTCGGCCCTGACGGGCCTGACCGGGGAGAACGCCGACGTGACGGCGGGCATCTCGATCGTGCTCAGGGCGCTCGAAGCCCCGATCCGACAGATCGCCGACAATGCCGGGTTCGAGGGCTCAATCGTCGTCGGCAAACTCGCGGGCAGTAATAATGACAATCAGGGCTTCGACGCCCAAACGGAGACCTATGTCGATATGATCGAGGCCGGCATCGTCGATCCTGCCAAGGTCGTGCGCACTGCTCTGCAGGACGCCGGTTCGATTGCGGCGCTGCTGATCACCGCCGAGGTGATGATCGCCGACATTCCCGCAAGAGACTCCGCCCCTGCAGCCGGAAATGGCGGCATGGGCGATATGGGATACTGAGAACAGCCTGAACCGGTCCGGCATCGCCGGACGGCGCAACTTGAACAACAGACGGGGAGAATTCCAATGTCCGTGCAGAGCAGCAGTAAAACATCGATCACCCAGCGTTTCGACAGTTACCAGCCATCCAAGACGCTTCTCGTCTGGGCCTGCGTCGTCACGGCGATCGCCACGATGATTATCGGCTTCAGCTGGGGCGGTTGGGTAACAGGCGGCACGTCAAGCAAAGCGGCAGCCGCCGCCGGCGACGTTGCACGCGGAGATCTAGCGTCGGCCATTTGCGTCGAGCGGTTCAAAGCAGCGCCGGATGCGGCCGCCAAGCTTACCGAGTTCAAGGCGATCACCGACGGCTACAAGCAGCGTCAGTTCGTTGAGGCCGGCGGCTGGGCCACCATGCCTGGGCAGACCTCACCCGACAGCCGGAGTGTTCAAGCCTGCGCCACCACGCTTGCCGCCTGACACTGTTTTCGAGAGCGCTCCGCCACCTGTGCGGGGCGCTCCCTCTGTTGACGCAGGAATGATCGATGATCCGTTTCAAAAAAAAGAGCGACCCGCAGCCAGCCGCAGAAGACGCTGGCGACAACCGCTTCCAGAAAATCCGCGAGGCTGCAGCCGACGGGCACAGGAAGGTCGCCAACGACAGCACGCGTCCTCGCGCGTCGCGGGAGGCGGCAGATGGCGATCCGCTTATCTCAGTGCATTGACGATCTAAAGAGGCCGCCGGCGCAGCCTGGAGAGGGCGCGATCTTCCGCGGCGAGGCCGCGCTGTTTGTCGATGGCGAAGCCAATCAGACGACAGAGGTTTGCCCAGGCTTCGAACGACGCCACCATCTTTCAACCGCCGTCTCACGTCAGGAACGGGTCTAGCCGATATGGTTTGGCAGCTCAATGATTTAGGCGATCCTTTCAGCGACTCGGTCAGCCGTTCAATCAGGAAGCAGGAATGACTGGCCCCGCATGGGCGGAGACCAGCCGTGATCTCAGCCGTCGATGGCGACCCATTTCGGGGCGATCCCGGTACCGCGGCCCAGGCCGTAACCAAGGCGGATATTCAGCATCCCCAAGGGTTCGAGCAGGCGAGCGGCATCGAGCGAGCCGGTTTTCTCGACAGCAAAGTCGGCATCCTTCACCAGCGCTGCGGCGGTTTCGACAGCATTGTCGTCCCCGGCCAGGAAGACCGGTATCGTGGAGCTGTGCTTTGGGGAAGCCGCAAACAGCTCGGCAAAGATGGTATTGAAGGCCTTCACGACCTTGGCGCCTTTGGCCCTGTGCTGGATTTCTTCGGCTGCAGACGTGTCGTGACCGAACAGCAGGCCGGAGAAATCAGGCTTGAGCGGATTGGTAATGTCGATGACGATCTTGCCCTGCAATGCTGCGGTTTCGGCAAATTCGAGCGCCGCGGCATAAGGCAGCGCGACGACCAGAACATCGGCTTCGGCCACGGCGGAAGAGATCGATGCGCTCGTCGCGCCGATCTCCTCGGAAAGCGACTTTGCCGCGGCCTCATTGCGCGATGCGAGGATGAGCTCGCGCTTGCCTGCCAGGCGACGCGCCAAGCCGGCACCCATGTTTCCAGTTCCGATAATAGCGGTTTTCATATGGTCGGTTCCTTCATCGAGTTGAATGACGTCGATATATCCGACCGCGATCACATCATAAATGGCATTGAATGGCGGAATATAATTGCATAAAAGTATCGAATGACAGATCTCACCAATTTGAAGACCTTTGTAGCCGTGGCGACGGCTGGCAGTTTCGCCAAAGCTGCCGCCAGGCTCAACCTTTCGCCCGCCATGGTGGGCCGGCGCATTCAGGCTTTGGAAACAGATTATGGTGTCAAGCTGATCGAGCGCACCACGCGAACCCAGAGGCTCACCGAGATCGGCCTGAGATTTCTGGAGAGAGCAAGCAGGGTCATCGATGAGTTGGAGCAGCTGAACGATATTGCCGGCCCCGACAACCATGAAATATCCGGCCACCTCCGCATCAGCGGACCGACGACGCTCGGCGTGAAGCGCTTGGCATCGTCCATTGCTCGCTTTGCCAATCAGCATGCCGCGGTCAGTCTGGAGCTTAATCTGACCGACCGGAACGTCGATCTGATCGCCGAAGGCTATGACCTTGCCATTCGAGTGGCGCATCTGCGGCCATCTTCGTTGATCGCAAGAAGGATCGGCACCTATCGCTTCGTCTGCTGCGCCTCTCCAGGTTATCTCGGCAAGAACGGCACCCCGACCCATCCCGAGCAGTTGCAAGAGCACCGCTGCATCCTAAGCCTCAACCTCGTCCCGCGCGATCAATGGCATTTCGAAGATCAAAATGGACGGGTACTGGCGGCAAAGATCAACAGCAATATCGGTATCGACAATGGCGAAGCCATGCGCGTTGCCGCGGTGGAAGACGCCGGCCTCGTCTATGCGCCGCTGGTGCTGGTAGAGGAAGACATCGCCGCCGGGCGGCTGACCGAAGTGCTTGCCGATTGGGAAAAATACAGCCTGCCGATCCATGCGGTTCACCCGTCGCGGCAATTCGTGCCGCGACGGGTGAAGGCCGCGATCGGCTGGATCACCGGAGATCTCCGCCGGTAGAATTCGCGCAAGCGGAAAGCGCATTTGGCGGCGGTCGGCGACCTACTGCAGCTGCGGCTTCTTGAGGAAATTGTTGCGGTCGGCGGACTTGATGCGCAGCCAGGCTTCCCGGCCGTTCCTGAGAATCCGCATCGGAATCTCGGCGCCGGCCGGGCCGCTGCTCCAGACCTTGCGGTAGAAATCGGCCAGGCCATCGACCTCTTCGTCGCGGATCTCCGAGATGATATCGCCTTGCCGCAGGCCCGCCTGGGCGGCCGGGCCGCCTTCGGCAACGCTCATCACCACCACGCCGCCATTGCTCTCGGCGGAGAATGCGCCGAGCCAGGGCCGCGGCGGTTTGTTGACGCTTCCGCGGTTCAACAGATCGTCGAGGATCGGAGTCAAAAGGTCGATCGGCACGATCATGTTGATATCGGCGACCTCGTCGCCCTGGCTCATTTGCAGGCGAAGCGAACCGATGCCTAGAAGCTTGCCGTCCGAACCGATCAGCGCCGCACCGCCCCATGAGGGATGTGCCGGCGCCGTGAAAATCGCCTCATCAAGCAGATATTCCCAGTAGCCGGCGAATTCCTGCCGGGCGACGATGTTTGCCTCGACGAATTCTCCGATGCCGTCGGCAAGCACGACGGCATCGCCGGCCTTGGCGTTTGCCGCGTCGCCGAGATCCACCGCCGGCGCATTGAGAGCCCCGAGAGCCTGCACCAGGCCGAAGCCGGTTTCCTGATCGTAAGCAAGTGCATGAGCGGGAACGACACGCCCGTCATTGGTGGTCAGCCAGACCTCTTCGGCCTCGGTGATGAGATAACCGATGGTCAGCACCAGCCCATTGTCGCGAATGACCACGCCACTGCCCTCCCGGACAGTGCCCAGCGTCTCTGCTGTGAAGGCATCTTCCGGGATGGAAGAACGAACGGCCACGAGTGACCGCAAAATTGGATCGATATTCATGCTTTCATCCTGACAGAGCGCCGGCGCGAAAGGCCGAAATCTCGCGCACTCTGTCTTGAATAGGTAAGAAGATGGGCGGGCGGAGGCAAGGCTATGGCCGATGGAATTTCCAACCCCTGGGGACTGCGCCACGCCATTCATCGCCGTACCGAAGTCTTGCATACGACATTTTTCGTGACAGCGTCATCGTGCAACAATATACAGTCAATCCCATCAAGACTCAAGCTGCACGGATGACGACATGAAAGACTGGCATCCCGATCTCGGGCGAAGCAGCAGCCCGCGTTATATGGCGATCGCCGATGTGATCGAAATGGATCTGCGCAGCGGCCACCTTGTGGCCGGCGACCGGCTGCCGCCGCAACGCGAACTCGCCAAGCGGCTGAATGTCGATTTCACCACGGTGGCGAGAGGGTATGTCGAGGCGCAGAAGCGCGGGCTTGTCGATTCGCATGTCGGCCGAGGCACCTTCGTCACCGGTGGCGCGGACAAGGAGCGCCAGGGATTCGCGCCCGACGCCGCGCCCGATCCTCGCCGCGCCTCCATCGTCGATTTCTCGATGAACATGCCGCCGGAACCGGATGATCCCGAGCTGATCGCCCGCATGCGCGAGGGCATGTCGGCGGTGACGGCGAACCTCATTCCGCTCCTGCGCTACCAGGGTTTCGGCGGCTCCGGCATGGACAAGGAGGCTGCTGCCTCCTGGCTCAGCCGTCGCGGGCTGGTGCCCTCGCAGGAGCGCATCTTCGTCACGCCTGGCGCCCATCCGGCCCTGTTGGCGATCTTCGGCCTGCTGGCAAAACCGGGCGAGACCGTGCTCTCGGAAATCATCACCTATCCCGGCATGCGCTCGATCGCCGCCCAGCTGCGGCTCAATCTGACCGGCCTGCCGATGGACGAGGACGGCATCCTGCCGGACGCCTTTGCGAGAGCCTGCGAGCGGTCGCAGCCGAAGGCGCTTTATCTCAATCCGACGCTGCAAAACCCGACGACGCTGACCATCCCCGCTAGGCGCCGCGAAGAAATCGCTACGGTTGCCCGCAGATATCACGTGCCGATCGTCGAAGACGATGCCTACGGCTTCAATCCGCTGGAAGGTCCGTCGCCGCTTGCGGCAACGGCGCCAGATCTCACCTGGCATATCGGCGGGCTGGCGAAATGCATCGGTGCCGGCCTGCGTCTTGCCTATGTCGTGGCGCCTGATAGCAAGGCCGTGTGGCCCTTCGTCAGCGCCATGCGCGCCAACAATGTCATGGCCTCGCCGCTGACCTTGGCGCTCGCCACCCGCTGGATCGAAGACGGCACGGCCGATGCGATCCTGCGCTTCATCCGCACGGAAGCCGCCGCCCGTCAGCAGATGGTCGCCGCCCTCCTGCCTGAAGGCAGCTACCGCGCCGATCCGCTCAGTTTCAACATCTGGCTGCCGCTCTCCAACGGCTGGACCCGCTCCACCTTCGGCAGCCACATGCGCTCCGCCGGCATCGGCGTCGTGGCAAGCGACGCCTTTACGGTCGAGGGCGCCGCGCCCGAGGCCGTGCGTGTCTGCCTCGGCGGCCCGATCAGCCGGGAGAAGCTGCAAGGCGCACTGGATTTCATGGCCCATGCGTTGGAGGGGCCGCCGGAAATGGCGGCTTCGTTCTTCTGAGCCGCAAACGCCGCAGCTAAGCCCTTCAGACAAACGCGGTCGGCCCGGCCTGCGGAACTCTGCGACATTCTGACGAGTTGACTGGCAATGTCCGAAAAATGTATTTATATTGAATGCATACATTTATCGGCATTGATTGGCTTGATGCCGGCGCAGAACAAGGTGTGATCGTCATGGAAACCGAATATCCCCCGCTTCCTCCGCTGCAGACCGGCATCAGGGGGCGTTGCCCGCGCTGCGGCCAGGGCCATATGTTCAACGGCTTCCTGACGCTGCAGCCGGAATGCGAGGCTTGCGGCCTCGATTATTCCTTTGCTGATCCGGCCGATGGTCCGGCTTTTTTCGTCATCTGCTTTGCCTGCATCCCGAGCGTGCTGCTCGGCGTCTGGCTGGAGGTGGCGTTTGCCGCGCCGATCTGGGTGCAGCTTCTGGTCACCGGCCCCTTCATGCTCGCCACCTGCATTCCGCCATTGCGGCCGCTGAAGGGCTGGCTGGTCGCCAGCCAGTATTTCTACAAGGCGGAAGAGGGTAAACTAGCCTGAGATCTGTTGAGCGTGGCGCGCAGGCGCGGCGTGGCGAAATCGATGAGCGCCCGCAATTTCAGGGGCACCAATCCCTGCGCGGGATAGACGAGATGCACCGGTGCCGGCGGCGGTTCGAAATCGGCAAGCAGTGGCGTAAGCAGGCCGGCCGTCTCAGCGCGTGCGGCTTGATAGGACAGGACCCGGGTGATCCCGAGGCCGGCGACCGCCGCATCGACCGCAGCCTCGGCGGTGTTGACGGCAAGCCGTGAGCGGATCGGCACGGTAAGATCGCGTTTTCCCTCCGTGAATGTCCAGTTCAGCGTCGAGGCCATGCCGTCGAAGGTGATGCAGTGATGCGCGGCGAGATCGCCCGGATGCCGAGGTGTGACCTGCCGTGCGAGATAATCCGGGCTGGCATAGACCGTCCGGCGCATCGCGCCGAGCCTAGTGGCGATCAGGTTGCTGTCTGGCAGGTTGCCGATCCGGAGCGCCACATCGATGTGATCCTCGACGAGGTTCGACAGCCGGTCGCCAAGCATCAGCCGCAGATTGATATCGGGATAGGCTTTGAGGAAGTCCACCACCACGGGCAGGACATGCAGCCGCCCGAAGACGATCGGTGCGGTCATCGTCAACTCGCCCTTCGGCACGCTGTATTCGCCCGCCGCCGTCCGTTCCGCCTCTTCCACCCGATCGAGAATTTCCCGCGCCGCCTCCATATAGGAGCGGCCGGCCTCCGTTAGCGTGATCTTCCGGTTGCTTCTCTGCAGCAACTGGGCGTTCAGATGGGCTTCCAGCTCGGAAATTTTGCGGCTGACGGTGGCGAGCGGCGACCGCAAATGCCGGGCGGCGGCGGATAGGCTGCCCTGTTCGACAACGGCGAGAAGCACGGTCATGGCGTCGAGGCGGTCCATTTTATCCTTCCGAAAACTGGGAATATGCCTTCCAGATTAGCATTCTACTGCAATCAAATGGAAGGCAATACATTCCCCCGCAGATGGTTCGCAGGCGGCCATCCTCAATCCCCGTCGATGGGGAAGACCAAAGGAAACCATCATGAAACTCTACCACCACCCGCTTTCCGGCCATTCGCACCGGGTTCACCTTTTTCTGTCGCTGCTTGGCGTGCCCTACGAGCTGGTCGAGGTCGACTTGGCGGCGGGCGCCCACAAGGCGCCCGAATTTCTGAAGCTCAATCCCTTTGGCCAGGTGCCGGTCCTCGACGACGATGGAGCGGTCATTGCCGACTCCTCTGCCATCCTCGTCTATCTCGCGCGCAAATATGGCCGCACCGACTGGTTGCCGGAACAGGCATTGGCCGCGGCGCGAATACAGAAATGGCTCTCGGTTGCTGCGGGTGAGATCGCCTATGGACCGTGCGCCGCCCGCCTGGTGACCGTTTTCGGCGCCGATTTCCGCACCGATGAAGTGATCGCCCGGGCGCATCGCATTCTGGCGCTGATCGAGGCAGAGCTCGCCGCCCGCACTTTCCTGCTTGGCGACAATCCTGTCATCGCCGACGTCGCGCTCTACAGCTACATCGCCAATGCGCCAGAAGGCAATGTCGACATCTCGGCCTATCCAAGCGTTCGCGCTTGGCTTGCCCGCATCGAGGCGCTGCCCGGTTTCGTCGGCTTTCGCAAGACGAAGATCGGCCTTGCCGCGTGAGACTGCGCCGGGACGGATCACCGTCCCGGTTTCCCAAATTATGCCCGCAAGGAGGCCGTCATGCTGGAGCAGACAAGAGACGACGCGACGTCACCCTGGCATCGGGGCGAACTCGCCATGCAGCGCAGCGTCGGGGTCGTCGAACGCATGGATGGACCCGGCCGGAATTTCGTCCGCAAGGCGATGCCCGAACAGCACCGCGCATTTTTTCCGATGCTGCCCTTCATAGTGCTCGGCGCTGTCGATGCCAAAGGCGATGTCTGGGCAACGGTGCGGGCTGCGCGACCGGGTTTCATGTCCTCTCCGGATCCGGAGAGCCTCGATGTCGACCTGCCGCGCGATCCGGCCGATCCGGTCGATGCCGGCATGGAGGATGGCGACGCGATCGCCATGCTCGGCATCCAGCTCGAGACCCGGCGGCGCAACCGGCTGAACGGCGTCATTCGCCGAACGGATGCCGAAGCCTTCCGCCTGCGCGTCGGCCAGAGCTTCGGCAATTGCCCGCAATATATCCAGCCTCGCTCTTCCGTCTTTGTCCGCGATCCCGATAGGCCGACAGAGGTGGTGCCGCTGCATCCCGGTCAACTCGACCATCGCATGCGCGGGATGATCGAGGGCGCCGATACCTTCTTCGTCGCCTCCTATGTCGAGCGCGACAATGGCGAGCGGCAGGTTGACGTTTCCCATCGCGGCGGCGACGTCGGCTTCGTACATGTCGGTGCCGATGGGGTGCTGACCGTTCCCGATTTTTCCGGCAATCGGTTCTTCAACACCCTCGGCAATTTTCTGGTCAACCCGAAGGCCGGGCTGGTCTTCGTCGATTTTGAAACCGGCGACATGCTGCAACTGGCGGGAAAGGTCGAGGTGCTGCTGGATTCGCCCGAAGTCGCCAGCTTTGAACGGGCGGAACGGCTGTGGCGGTTCACGCCGGAACAGATCGTGCTGCGCCCGGATGCCTTGCCGCTGCGATGGAAAAAGGAGAGCGCCGATCTGCTGCGGCGCTCCCGCGGGTGAGGAGCTGCAAAACGCTGCCCCGGCCGTCTTGCATATCATTGTACCAATCGGTACAATCATTGCCGTTCAGTACAGGAGCGCCTATGTCCAGCCTCGTCCCGCCTTTCACCCTTGAGACCGCCACCCGGAAAGTCCGCCTTGCCGAGGACGGCTGGAACAGCCGCGATCCTGAGCGCGTCTCGCTCGTTTACACGCCGGACAGCCGCTGGCGGAACCGCGCCGAATTCGTCAACGGCCGCGCCGAGATCGCTGCCTTTCTCACCCGCAAATGGGCGAAGGAGTTGGATTACCGGCTGATCAAGGAGATCTGGGCCTTCACCGACGATCGCATCGCCGTGCGCTTCGCCTATGAATGGCACGATGACAGCGGCAACTGGTTCCGCTCCTATGGCAATGAGAACTGGGAATTCGATGCCGCCGGCCTGATGCAGCGCCGCTTCGCCTGCATCAACGACCTGCCGATCCGAGAATCGGAGCGCAAGTACCACTGGCCACTCGGCCGGCGGCCGGACGATCATCCCGGCCTGACCGAGCTTGGCCTTTGACGCAAGCGAGGCCAAGGAAACTCCGCCGGTGAAGACCGTCTACGAACGCGCCGACATCGTGCCGCTGCTGGCGGAAATCTTCCGCGAACTCGGCTATGAGGGGACGTCTCTCAGCCGCATCACCGAACGCACCGGCCTCGGCAAGGGGAGCCTTTACCACTTCTTTCCCGGCGGCAAGGAGGAGATGGCTAACGCCGTGCTTGCCGAAATCGACGCCTGGTTCGAGCAGGCGATCTATCGGCCGCTGAGACAGGATGACGCCCGTCAGGCGATCGCGGCGATGTGGGTCAATGTGAATGATTACTTCAGATCCGGCCGCCGCATCTGCCTCGTCGGCGCCTTCGCCCTTGACGACACGAGGGAACGGTTTTCGGCGGCGATCGGCGACTATTTCATCCGCTGGATCGGCGCCTTGCGTTCGGCGTTGAGCCGGGCAGGCTATTCTGACGACGAGGCGCAAGCGCTCGCCGAGGAGGGCGTCGCCGGCATTCAAGGCGCGCTGGTGTTGGCGCGGGCGCTGGGAGACGAAAGGATCTTTATCCGCTCGCTGGAAACGCTGGCGAAGCGGTTTGAGGCTGCGACGCGATGAGGGCTGGCCTTACATCCGCGCCGCTTTGCCTGTATCTCTCAGCGTTGCTGTTGAGGCTGCTGGGCCGGGCGCGGATTTTCCCGTTCAAGGCGAATCTGGCGCCATTCGTTTTCCATCTGGTCTACGAGGTGCTGGGGAATGGTGGTTTGCGGAGTGGCAGGCGTCTGCATCGGAAGTCTCCTCTTTTCGCGGCAAGGCTTCAGGGCAAGAAGATGCATTGCACAAGATAAAAGGTGTGTAAATCAGTGGCTTAAAGACTTTAAACGATTAAATGGATTTTAATCGATTAAGGCGGTTTTAACCACGATGTTTTCTGGGAAGCGCGGAATGGTCGTCCACATGGACCGAAGTTTATTTTTCGATGCGGTGAAGAGCGAACTCTTCAAGGGAGAGCTGACGCATCCTCAGGTAGTGGGCATCACGGCGATTCTCGACGCCTGGGAAGAGCGGTTTCCGCATGCCGACCGGCGGTGGCTCGCCTATATCCTCGCCACCGCCTATCATGAGACCGCCTATACGATGCAGCCGGTTCGCGAGACGCTGGCGCAAAGCGATGCCCGCGCCGTCGAGATCCTGGAAACGGCCTTTGCCGCAGGCCGGCTTTCCTGGGTAAAGACGCCCTACTGGCGGCCCGATGAAGATGGCCGCAGCTGGCTCGGGCGCGGCCTGGTGCAGCTCACCCACAAGCGGAACTATGAGGCGATGAGCGTGCTGACGGGTATCGACCTCGTTGCCGATCCCGACCGGGCGATGGAGATGGATGCGGCGGTGACCATCCTGATCGACGGTATGCTGCAGGGCAGCTTTACCGGCCACAAGCTTGCCGATCACCTGAACGGGGCGACCGAGGACTGGGTGAACGCGCGGCGCATCGTCAATGGCACCGACCGGGCGGAAAAGCTCGCGGGTTACGCCATGGCCTTCCATGCGGCGATGCGTCCCAATGCTGCGCATGGCGTGATCGCGCGGTTGAAGGCCTGGGGCTTGCGTGTTATCGCGCGGCTGACCCTCTGAAACTTGACAGGAGCTTCGCGTGATCCGCCATATCGTCTTCTTCACAGTGCAGGAGGAGCATTTGCAGGAGGTGAGGGCCGGGCTTTCGATTCTGACCGCCATTCCGCATGCGCGGCTCCTGGAAATCGGCACCAATGTGAAGACCGATCAGCTGGGCACCGAGATCGACCTCGTGGTCTACGGCGAATTTGACGACGAGGCAGCACTTGCCGCCTACAAGGCCCATCCGGATTATCAGCTCTCGATCGAGCGGGTGCGGCCGCTTCGTGAAAAGCGCATCGCCGCCGACTACGACAGCCGCACGGCAGTGAAACGGCCCCTGTGAGCTTAAAGCCTTGGGGATGCCGAGCAACATTTCTGCATAGTTCAAATGGATAAGTGATCTGCCGCGGTGATACCGCGCGAAAGCTGACTCAACTTCTGAGCCGCCGGACTCAACCTTCGAAAAAGAAGCTGCAAGCGATTCAAAAGATTCGCCAAAAACGGCTGCTCATTGATCGTCTTCCGGCCTTGGTGGCGGCGCGCTTAGACGCGAAGGCGTGCCCGCCTAGGGATAGATGATAAGCAAGGCACCTTAAGAATGGCTGACAGAGAACGCCGCAGGCTGGCCGGGCTCTTATGAAACGACGGGGCTCGGCTGCGATGCGTGGGCGCCGCGCACCATCGCCATCAATATCAGCACGAAGGTCAGCGACAAGGCTGCGAGAACGGCGCAGGCGATGAGGGCCGGCCCGGCGCCGGCGCGGTCGAGGATGGCGGTGAAGATGACTGGAGCGATGGCGTTGGCGAGGTTTTGCGGCAGCGACAGCCGGGCCGATTGCAGGCCGTATTCGGCAGGTGAAAACAAGGCCAGCGGCAGAAGCGCGCGGGCGACGGTCATGACGCCGGCGCCGAAGCCGTAGAGCAGAACGAAGGTGACGAGCAGCGGTGTCGACGAACCGGCGACCAGCATGATCGGGAAACTGACCATCATCAAGCCGATGCCCATGACCGCGCTCAGCATGGGGTTGCCGCGCCGGCCGAGCAGCATGTCGAGGAAACGCGCCGAGATGCCGAGCACGCCGCGTGCAGCGCCGAGCTGCAGCGCGAAGGCCGGCGAAGGGCCGGACTGGCGGAAGATTTCGAGCAGCGATGGCGAGATGCCGAAGGTAATGAAGGTCGAGATCGTCGTCGCCGCCGCAATCAGCAGGAAGGCTTTGCGCCGTCCCGCCTTCGACAGCGCAACCGGGCCAATGTCTGCCGCGCCGCTTTCGATATGCGTTACGATCGGTTTCGGCAGGGCGAAAAGATGCAGCGGCAGGCAGACGAAGAATTGTAGGCCGGCACAGATGAGGAAGGTGATGCGCCATCCCACGGTTTCGTTCAGCAGGCTGAGGATCGGCCAGAAGACGGTGCTCGACAGCCCGGTGAACAGCATGAGGATGGCAATGACGCGTTTGCCGTTCGCCCCTTCGCGCTCGACGACGGCCGTATAGGCCGGTGCCGAAAGGCCGCAGGCGCCGCCGATGCCGATGACGACCCAGGCGGCGGCATAAAGCATGATGCCGTTTGCGGCTGAAAGCAGAAGCAAGCCGAGCGCAAAGATGAGCGATGAGGCCGAAAGCACACGGGCGGCGCCATAGCGGGCGAGCCAGCGTCCGGTCGCGGGACCAACGAAAGCGCTGATCATCATCATGATGGTCAGGCCGGCAAACACCACCTCGTTCGGCAGACCGAGAGCGGGCGCCACGATGCGGCCCATCACCCCGAGCATATCGAACGTCGTGCCCCAGCCGATCACCTGGGTGATGGCAAGCACGGTGACCGTCTGCGCCGAGCGGAAGCGGAAAGAATTTGGCATTGGTGCTGAAATGACCTGAATGCGGAAACAGCAAGGACATAACAGCTTCGACCGGTCGGCAAAAGCTGCGATCGCAATCCCGGCGGTCCGCGGCGCCCAGCTATTTGTCCACGCTCGGCACTCCGTGCGTGCCTAGCGCTGCAGACTTTTCCCACGCGAAGTAGGCTGCCGAAGCCGGGCGCGGCGGCGGGTTTCAGCCGCTGCCGCCAGCAGTCGAGAATGGTTCTAAATGCCCTGCATTACAGCGCATTCATTTGCCATTCAGGTCGCGTGAGTACATATTCGGGCCACGTTGGCATTACCTTGAAAGCATAGCACATGGCCTTTCCTCTGAGCGTCGCAGCATTGGCCGCCGGATTGGTGGTATCGGCGCCTTCACCGGATGGCGCGGGCACCCTCGTTCATAGCGTAGCAGGCGATTGCAGCGCCGCGGCAGCCCAGGTCGTCGAGCAGACGGGCGGCCAGCTTCTCTCCGTGCAGCCGGTGGGCGATACCTGCATCATCACCGTTCTGGTATCGGGCAACGGACAGCGTCCACGCAAGGTGACGGTAAAGGTTCCGATGTAGGCGGAATCGGTCTATTCAGGACAGATCGATTTGAAGCGGACGAAGGCGGACCGATGCGTATTCTGGTAGTCGAAGACGACGTCAATCTGAACCGGCAGCTGGCCGACACGCTGAAGGAGGCGGGCTATGTCGTCGACCAGGCGTTCGACGGCGAGGAAGGCCATTTCCTCGGCGATACCGAACCTTATGACGCCATCATTCTCGATATCGGCCTGCCGGAGTTGGATGGAGTGACCGTTCTTGAAAAATGGCGCGGCGCCGGGCGCGGCGTGCCGGTGCTGATTCTGACGGCGCGCGACCGCTGGAGCGACAAGGTCGCCGGCATCGACGCAGGCGCCGACGACTACGTCACCAAACCCTTCCATGTCGAGGAAGTGCTGGCGCGCATTCGGGCGCTGATCCGGCGTGCGGCCGGGCATTCCTCTTCCGAGATCATCTGCGGCCCGGTGCGGCTCGATACAAAATCCTCGAAGGCGACGGTCAACGGTACGACGCTGAAGCTGACCTCGCACGAATACCGCCTGCTTGCCTATCTCATGCACCACATGGGCGAGGTCGTCTCGCGCACCGAACTGGTCGAGCACATGTACGACCAGGATTTCGACCGCGATTCCAACACGATCGAGGTCTTTGTCGGCCGTTTGCGCAAGAAGATGGGCGTCGATCTGATCGAAACGGTGCGCGGTCTCGGTTACCGCATTCAAGCGCCGAAACATGCGAATTAAGTCGCTCACCGCACGTGTCTTGCTGCTGACCACGGTCTGGTCGACGGTGGCGCTTGTCGTGATCGGCCTGTTGATCTCCACGCTTTACCGCAAGAGCGCCGAGCGCGGTTTCCAGGATCTCTTGCGGGCGCAGCTCTATAACGTCATCAACTCGGTGACGATAGGCGATCAGGGCGCGCTCAGCGGCAGCCCGCAGCTCGGCGACCTGCGTTTTGCCCAGCCGAAGACCGGTTGGTATTGGGTGGTGGAGCCGCTCGGCACCTATACGACAGCGCCGCTGGTGTCGCCCTCGCTCGGCTCGGCGCTCATTCCGGTGCCCTCGGTCGTCGAGGCGCCCTTCGACAAGAATTACGAACGCTACTACCAGGTGACGGATGCCTCCGGGAACCGCGTGCAGGTGGCCGAAACCGAAGTCGTGCTCGACACCGACGGGCGCGCGGCGCGCGTCCGCGTCACCGGCAATGTCGATGTCGTCGAGGACGACGTGCGTACCTTTTCCCACAGCCTCTATCTGGCGCTTGCCGGCTTCGGCGTCGGCAGCCTGATCGTCAATGCGCTGGCGATTCTCTATGGCCTGAAGCCGCTCGACAAGGCGCGTGCCGCCTTGGAGCGCATCCGCGCCGGCGAGAGCGAGCAGCTGAAGGGTGACTTCCCGCGCGAGATTCTGCCGCTTGCCAATGAGGTCAACGCGCTGATCGACAGCAACCGCCGCATCGTCGAGCGGGCCCGCATGCAGGTCGGCAATCTCGCCCATTCGCTGAAGACGCCGATCGCCGTTCTCCTCAATGAGGCGCGCGTGCTCGAAAAATCCCACGGCGAACTGGTGCGCAGCCAGGCGGAATCGATGCAGGGCCAGGTGCAGTCCTATCTCAACCGGGCCCGCATCGCCGCGCAGCGCGAATCCGTGCTCGCCCGCACCGATGCCGAGCCGGCGCTGGAGCGGCTGGTGCGCGTCATGCGCCGGCTGAACGTCGATACCGAATTCGATCTCGTCGTCTCGCCACCGCACCTGGCCGTCGCCATGGAGCAGCAGGATCTCGAGGAGACCGTCGGCAACCTCCTGGAGAATGCGGCCCGTTTTGCCAAGAGCAAGGTCCGGCTTTCCGCCGTCGAGGCCGGCGAGGACGTCAGGGGCGCCGAGGCAAGCGCCCGCCGCCACTGGGTGGAACTCGCCGTCGAGGATGACGGGCCGGGCCTGGAGCCCGATCAGATCCGCGAGGCACTGAAGCGCGGCCGCAGGCTCGATGAGAGCAAGCCCGGAACCGGGCTTGGCCTGTCGATCGTCACCGAGATATCAAGTGAGTATCAAGGACGGCTCGAGCTTTCCCGCGGCGAATGGGGCGGGCTCAAGGCAAAGCTTATCCTGCCCGGCATCACAAAGGATGTTGCATGAGCAACTGCTTGATGTCACAAAGATACTGGCAAATGTATAGCATGCTTTGCCTTAATGCTGACACGGGGACGCTGCACTTCGATCGGCTGAAATTGACCCCTGATCGTGGTTCGACGCAATGATTTTACGCTCGCAAGGCATGATCGCTTCTGCTCTTCTCGTCGCCGTCGCGCTCACCGGCTGCACGACGACGAAGGGTGCTGCTTCACGCGGCATTTTTTCGAGCAAGCCCTCGGCCTCGGCCGCCTTCCTCACCGCGCTGCAGGGCGGCCTTGTCGGCCGCAGCGGCGTGACGCTTGGTGATAGCGACAAGCAGCGGGCACTCGAGGCCGAATATCGGGCGCTGGAGGGTGCTGCCGTCGGGCAGCCGATGCTGTGGACCGGCAAGGACGTCACCGGCAAGGTGGTCGCCGCCGCACCCTATCAGGTCGGTTCGCAAAACTGCCGGCAATATACCCATACACTGACCGTCGACGGCAAGGACACCGTGGTGCGGGGTGCCGCCTGCCGCAACGAGGATGGCAGCTGGTCCCCGCTCGGCTAAATCAGGTGAATTGCGGCTTATAGCCTCAAATCTTCGTCATTCCGGCTTTGGCAGTTGGAATGGCGGCCGGCTTCACGTATTTGGGCCGATATGCTGTTCTGGATTCTCGTTGCCGTTCTGACGGCAGTCGTCGCTGCCGTCCTGCTCTACCCCCTTCTGCGCGGTGCGAAGGCGGCGGAGAATATCCGTGCGGGTGAGGCGGCGGTCTATCGCGACCAGCTGCGCGAACTCGACCGCGATCTCAACGGCGGGCTGATCACGCCTGAGGAAGCCGATTATGCCAGGGCCGAAATCGGCCGTCGGCTGATCGCCGTTTCCGCCTGCGGGCCGGAAGAGGCGCCGAAACCTGCACGGCATCACCGTTTCACTGAGGCCTTCGTGCTGCTGGTGCTGCCGCTTCTCGGCCTCTGTCTTTACTTGACGACGGGCAGGCCGGACCTGCCCTCGCAGCCGCTGGAAGCGCGGCTGGAAAATCCCGGCAACGACATGGCGGTGCTGATCGTCAAGGCGGAACGGCACCTGGCCGAGAGCCCCGATGACGGCAAGGGCTGGGACGTGCTGGCGCCGATCTATCTGCGCACCATGCGGGTGAACGACGCGCAACTGGCCTACCGCAATGCCATCCGGCTGCTCGGCCCAAGCCCGGCTCGGCTCGACGGCCTTGCCGAAACGCTGATGGCGGTCTCCGACGGCGTGGTGACGGAGGAGACGCGGCAGGTGCTGGAACAGTCGCTGACGCTGGAACCCGACAATCCGCGCGCTCGCTTCTACGTCGCCCTCAGCATGGAGCAGGCAGGACGACGCGACGAGGCGCGCCAGGCCTTCGAAGCGCTGGCGAAACAATCTCCGGCCGATGCGCCCTGGCTGCCGCTGGTCAACCAGCATATCGCCATGAATGGCAGTGCGCCGGGAGGCGCCGATCAGGCTCCCCCGGGCGCCAATCAGGCTGCCCCCGGCAATCCCACGCAGCAGGATGTGGCGGCGGCCGAAAACATGAATGCCGGCGACCGTCAGCAGATGATCCGCGGCATGGTCGCGAGCCTCGACGCCAAGCTCAGCGCCGATCCGAACAATTTCGAGGGATGGG